>DATMMX010000017.1:0-112765 GCA_035569495.1 Candidatus Angelobacter sp.
TTCTGTTCGGTGACCAGCCGGGCGGTGCGGGAGAGACGGCGGGCGGCGCGAAGAAGCAGCCGAGCGCTGGCAAGCCGAAGACTGCTGCCCGCGCGAAGAAGCCGTCCACCGCGCCCGAGCCGAAAACCGCAGCCCGCGCAGAGAAACCGCCGACAGCCCACAAGCCGAAATCCGCGGCGCACGCCAAGAAACAGCCCACCACGAACAAGCCCAAAACCGCGGCGCACGCCAACAAACAGCCCACGGCGCACAAGCCGAAGACCGCCAAGAAGCACTCCGCCGCGCCGCACAAGCCCAAGACCGCGACGCACGCAAAGAGGCAGCTCACCGCCGTCGCCCGACTCGAAGCCATCGAGGCCCGCCTCGGCGAGCTCCCCGTCGACTCCCTCATCGACCTGCGCGACGGCCTCGAGGAGCTGCTCGCCGCCGAGGAGGTCGACGAGCAGGCCGTGCGCCGCCTGCTCGGCACCGTCGAGATCTGAGCCCGGTCCGTCTGCGCGCGCCGATCCTCGACTATGCTCCGACGCAACATGCTCGATCGGGACGCGCAGTGCTGAAAGGACTGCTGCGCCGCCTCGGCCGCTCCCCCGCAACGGACGCCGCCGCCGTCGAACCACCACCACCCCAGCCCGCGGCCGGCGTCGCCACCATCCCCCGCTCCCCGCTGCTGGTCGACGCCAGCACCTGGACCTTCTGGTCCCGCGGCGCCACCGCCGCCGAGACGCTGGTCGAGACCACCGGGCATCCCGCAGAACGCACCGCCTCGGTCTCGCAGCGCGTCGCCGCCATGCTGGAGGCGCGCGACCGCACCCGGCAGGGCGCCGCCCCGGTCGTCCCCAGGCACGATCCCGCCCAGGCCGAGCTGCTCTTCGTCGAGATGATGCGCGCCGCCAACTTCGAGCGTGCCTACCGGCTGCTCGCCCCCGAGTGCCAGGCGCGCTGGGGCAGCGAGGCCGACTTCGCCCTGGCCCAGCACGGCAGCGGGCACGATCAGGTGCGCGGCGCCGAGGTCAAGCACGTCGAGCTGCTGGAGGTCTGGCCCGACCCCGACAGCGGGCGGGTCAACCGCGAGGTGGCCGAGCTCACCGTCGAGTACCTGATCGACGTGGGCGGGCGCGAGGTGCTGATCGAGCGGGTCGTCCACTGCGTGCTGGTCGAGGGCCGGTGGCGCTCGCTCTGCTACCCGCCCCGGCCGGCCCAGGTGCCCGAGTCGTGAGCCGCCGGGCGCCGAGTCACGGTCCGAGCCATGCCCGGCGGGATTCGCGGTGCGCCGTGGCTACAATGCCCCGATGCAAGTGACCGCCGCGGAGCAGACCGGGGGACCCCTCGAGCGCACCTGCGCAGAGCTGGAGCTGCTCCGCCGCGCCGCCGCCTTCCGCCGCGAGCGGGAGCTGCGCTCACGACGCCGCCTGCGCGAGTCGGACCTGCTGCTCGACCTCATCGAGCAGTCCCGCCTGCGCGGCTACCGGCTGCTGCCCGCCCAGCTGTGGACCCACATCGTGCGCTTCGTGGGCACCGTCGACAGCGGCCTGCGCGACGACCTGGGCATCAACCGCCACCCCGACCACGTCAGCGAGATCCTCTTCGCCGCCCAGGAGGAGCTGCTGCGGGAGGCCATCGAGGAGCGCCGGCCGAAGCAGGCCCCGATCATCCCGCTTTTCGCGCCGCGCCCCTCGGCCGCCGCCGGCTGACCCGGCCTCGTGGCCTGGGAAGTTGCCGTCGCGGGGACTGTCACCCTCGACGACGTCGTCACCCCGAAGGGGAGCGCCTCCGACCAGCAGGGCGGCTCCGCCGTCTACTTCGCCCTCGCCGCCTCGCGGTACGCCCGCGTCCACGCTGTGGGCACCGTCGGTCCTGACGGCATCACGCCGCTGGGCGAGACGCTGGCGGGCTGCGACGTGTCGGACGAGGGGATCGAGCGGTCGTCGCTGCCTACCATGCACTGGTGGGCACGCCACGACTACGAGAGCTGGATCACCGCCGAAGAGCGCACCGAGGACGGCGCCTACGCCCTGTGGCGCCCGCGTCTGCCCGCTGCGGCCGCCGCGGCGCAGGTGCTCTTCGCCGGCTCGATGCGCCCCGACCAGCAGGTCGAGACCCTGCGCCAGTCGCGCGCCCGTCTGGTCGGCAGCGACAGCATGGGCGTCTACATCGGCAGCCGCACCGACGACGTGCGCGCCGTGGCGGAGGCGTCCGACCTGCTCTTCCTCAACCGCTCCGAGCTCTCCTGGCTCACCGGTTTCCCCGCTGACGACTGGTTGGAGGCGGCGCGCGCCCTCTGCGGCCGGGGACGGCTCCGCGCCGTGGTGGTCAAGGCCGGTCCGCTCGGCGCCGCCGTGGTCACCGCCTCCCAGGTGATCCCGCGCGCCGCCCATCCCGTCGAGGCGGTGATCGACCCCACCGGCGCCGGCGACTCCCTGGCCGGTGGCTTCCTCGGCGCCTGCGCCCGCGCCGAGCGCGACGACGACGCCTTCTTCGCCACCGCCCTCGAAGAGGGCCTGCGCTGCGCCGCCGACACCATCGTCGCCTTCGGCACCACCGCGCTGCGCCGCCGCACCACCACCGCCCATCTCATCCCCGACTGACGCGCCGCGCCGAGTTCAGGACGACGACGGCAAAAACGCGGTGATCACCAGGAAGAGGGTGAGCACGCTGAGCACCGCGGCGAGCGACACCGCCACCACGTTGTAGATCGGCCCGTTGCGCCGTCGCCCGAGCAGCCGGCGGTCGTTGGCCAGCAGGATGATGAAGACCAGCAGCACCGGCAGCAGGATGCCGTCGAGCACCTGGGTGCCGATGGCCACGCCGCTGATGGGCACGCCGGGGAACAGCAGGATGCCCGCGCCCACGGCGAGCAGGCCGATGAACAGCGTGAAGAACAGCCGCGCCTCGTTGAAGCCCGCCTGCACTGAGCGCTCGGCGCCGAAGGCTTCGCACACCACGAACGCAGTCGACAGCGGCAGCACCGCGGCGGCGAGCAGCGATGCGCCGAGCAGTCCCACCGCAAAGAGCTGCTCGGCGTGCGAGCCGGCCAGTGGCGCCAGCGCACTGGCGGCATCCTGGGCGCCGCTGGTGCTGGACAGCCCGTGGCCCGCGAAGCCGTGCAGGAACAGGGTGAATGCCGTGGTGATGACGATGAACGCCGCCACCATCACCGCGAACAGCGAGCCGGTGATCACGTCGGCACGGACGTACTTGTAGTCGGCCTCGACGGTGCCCTTGTCGACGATCGAGGATTGCAGGAAGAGCTGCATGTACGGCGTGATCGAGGTGCCCACCAGGGCGATCAGGTCGGCGACGTAGGTGCCCGTGTCGACACCGGCATGCGACAGCGACGGCACGACGAAGTCGTGTCCCACCTGCTTCCAGTCGACCGGCACTAAAAACGCGGTGATGATGTACGAGAAGAACGCCAGGCCCAGGGCCAGGAAGACGCGCTCGACGATGCGGCGGTTGGCGCGCAGCACCAGGACGCCGAGCATCGCCGCCGCGCCGAGCACCGCGATCCAGCGCGGCACGCCGAGCAGGCCCAACGCGCCCGCCACACCGGCGAACTCCGCCAAAAGGGTGCCGCCGTTGGCGACGATCACCACCAGCGAGGCGAACAGCGTCCAGCGCACCCCGAAGCGTTCGCGGATCAGGTCCATCAGGCCCTTGCCGGTCACCGTGCCCAGCCGGGCGACCATCTCCTGCACCACGATCAGGCAGATGCAGATGGGGATGAACGCCCACAGCAGCCCGGTGCCGTACTTGGCGCCGACGTTGGAGTAGGTGAAGATGCCGCCGGCGTCGTTGCCCGCGTTGGCGACGATCAGTCCCGGGCCGACCACGGCCAGGTAGCGCCACATCGGCGCCAGACGGCGCGGACGCGGCGCGGCCCGAACCTCAGCTCCCCGCGTAAGCTCCGCTGCGGAACGGCGGCGCAGCTGGCGGAGGGTCGAGCTCGGCCGGCCGATCGGCACTTCGACTCTTCCTCCGTTTCACAGCGCCCTGGCCCTTCGCTTCAATCCGGCGGGCATCACCTCGTCCATGGCGTCGTCGATGGTGACGATGCCCTGGATTCGGTCATCATCGTCCACAACCGGGACGGCCAGCAGGTTGTACTTGGCGATCACCGCGGCGACGTCCTCGGGACGGGCGTCGAGGGGCACGGCGATCACCCGCTTGATCATGATGTCGGCGATCTTGGTGTTGGCCTTGGCAACGATGAGGTCGCGCAACGAGAGCACGCCGAGCAGCTTCTCGTCGTCGTCGACCACGTAGACGTAGTAGATCGACTCGGCGTCGGGCTCCAGCTCGCGGAGGCGGTCGATGGTCTGCGCGGCGGTGAGCGACACCGGGATGGCCACGAACTCGGTGGTCATCATGCCGCCGGCGGTGTCCTCCTCGTAGGTGAGCAGCTCCTCGACGTCCTCGGCCTCGTCGGCCTCCATCTTGGCGATGAGCTGTTCGCGGCGCTCCTCGGGGAGGTCGGCGAGCAGGTCGGCGGCCTCGTCGGGCGACATGGCTTCGAGGATGTCGGCGGCGCGCTCGTCGGTGAGCCGGGCCAGGATCTGCGCCTGCACCTCCTCGGACGATTCCTCCAGGGTGTCGGCGGCGGTCTCGTCGTCGAGGCTGGCGAAGATGGCTTCGCGGTCGCGGCCACCGAGCTGGCCGACGATCTCGGCGATGTCGGCGGGGTGCAGCTTGGCCAGCTTCTGGTGGGAGATGCGCAGGCGCACCGAGCGCTCGTCGGACTCCACGGGATCAACCGCATCCCACGACACGATGCGCTGCGGGAAGTCAGCGCCGGTCAGGCGCCGGATGCGCCGCCCCCATTTCTCAACGCCAATCCGCCGCATCAGGCCGCGCGCGCCGATGTCGACGCCGACCAGCAGGAGCTGCGACTCGCTCTCCTGGATCTGCAGGTCGTTGACACGCACCACGCGGCGGCCGTCGGTGTCGACGATCTGCTTGTCGAGCACGTCGCGGGCCAGCCACAGCTCGCTGCCGGCGTTGGCATACGGCGTGAGCTGGGCGGCGGGGACGTTGAGGCTCAGCTCACGGTCGTCCCAGGCGCGGACGTTCTGCCAGGCGACGGTTTCCGGCGCGCCACCGCGGGGACGCAGCGCCACCGCGGTGACCACCGGGTAGGGCTCCTGCACGCGCACGATCAGGTCGCGGACCGAGCCCACCGTCTTCTGGTGGACGTCGACCACGTCGGCGCGCAGGAAGTCGCTGAGGAAGATCATGCCGGCTCACGTGTGCCTGGGATCCACGGCCACGCGGGCCTCCGTGGCACGGCGACCCGTCCCCCGTGGCCGCAAGCGGCGGTACGGGAGGCAATGGTAACCGCTCCTGGTGCGCCTCGCGGAGACGCCGGAGCAGTGGCGGTGAGCCGGCGGGCAGGCTAGCCGACGACGCTGTCGGCGCTCACCGACGCGGGCGGCAGGGTGAGGGCGCCGACGTGGACGTCGATCTCGGCGTCAGCCTCGCGCGCCAGCGGGTAGACGACCTCGGCATCCTCCAGCTCCGGCCTCTGCCGGGTGTAGGCGCCGAGCACCTCGCCGCCGCGGATCAGCACGATGCCGGTGTCGCGGGCGCTGCTGACGCGCACCGCGCCGTTGGCCTTCTCGCGGCGCAGGTAGGCGAGCAGCGCGGGCAGGTCGACGAAGGAGCCGTGCATGCGCTCGAAGCGCTCCGTCGTGTTGACGAGCTGGCCCAGGGCGAGGGAGACCTCGGGGCGGTAGGTGAGCACGGTCAGCTCGTGCTCGTCGCCGGCGCCGGGGCCGGGCAGAGAGAGCTTGTCGAGGCGGCGGGTGTCGCTGCCGCCGCTGCCGGCGCCGACCAGGGCGACCACGCTGCCCTCGTGGAGGATGGCCACCTGGGTGGAGCCGCCACCGGCGTCGACCAGGGCGCCGGTGTGCTTGCGATCGCCGAGGAAGCGCAGCAGCCGCGGCCCGTCGACGAATGCGGAGGTGAGCTCACCGAAGATCACCGCGCCCGCGGGGATGGGCACGCCGCGAATGCCGCCGGCTGCACCGAGTCCGCCGCCTGTCGCCGCTGCACCACTCCCGTTGGCTGCCACCGCCGACTCCACAGCCGCTGCGGCACCGTCGTTCGCCGCCTCGTCGACCGTGACCTGCTCGGACTCGCTCTTGGCCATCTCGTCGGCTCCTTCCATGTGGACTGGGCTGTGGGCGGATGTATCGGCCGCGTCGCTGGGCTGCCGGTTGGCGAATTCAAGAACTCGATCGAGGATCTCGTCGCCCATGCTCTGCATCCCCCTCGGAGGGTTCCGGTCAGGCTTCGCCTCGCGGCGCATCGGGACCCCGGATGCTAACACCCGAAGGTCACGGTCAGACGCGCCTTCCAGCCGCCGCCAGGTAGGCGAGGGGCAGGGCCAGCGCGTCGAGGCCGAGGGCGACGGCGTGGTTGGCCTCCATCCAGGCCACCGTGTCGCCAGGCCCGGGCAGCGACACGGCGGCCACCAGACGAAGCGCGTCGGGTCCGGCGACGATCGCCAGCGCCGCCAGCAGCCCAGCCGCCAGACCGGCGATGCGCGAGGTGCCGCCGAGCACCGCGGTGACGCAGGTGCCGAGCACGATGCCCAGCGCGGGCGCGATGGCCGCGCGCGGCACGCCCCAACGCTGCTCTGCCATCGCCGATGTGGCGCCCAGGGCGAGGGCGATGGCGATGCACAGGGCAAGTGAGAACCCCGCCACCAGCGGGTGTCCGCCGGCGCGGAGGAAGACGGGATCGCCGTGCCGCCGCGGCATCGCCACCCCGGCGCGGCGCAGGGCGAGGCGGGCGTCGCGCTGCAGGGCGAGCTGCTCGGCGGCACCGTGCTCGCGGTCGACGCAGTCGGCGCAGCGCACCTCACCGCGGCCCGGCGTGCACTCGGCGCACAAGCCCCGGCCGCAGGTGGGGCAGCTGGACACCGCGGCGCGGTAGTGGGCGTAGCACTTCATGCCGTCCATGGCAGCAACCAACGCTAGCGCTGACACGGCGCTGCGGCGCGGATCCAAGCAGGTCTTGACATGCTCGCAACGAGTCCGCCATGGAAGCGCATGTTTGCCGAAACGCGGAGGCCGCTTTTGCGGCCGGTTGAGGCTTCTCCGCGCCCTGAAGGGCGCGTGTATCATCCCGACGCCGTGCCACAGCGTCCCAAGTCCCGCCGTCCTCGCGACCTGGGGACCCCGATCGACCGCAACCTGGCCCTCGAGCTGGTGCGCGTCACCGAGGGCGCGGCGATGGCCGCGGCCCGCTACATGGGCCGCAACAACAAGGAGGAGGCCGACCGCGCCGCCGTCGACTCGATGCGCCGCAGCCTGGGCTTCGTCGACATGGACGGGGTGGTGGTCATCGGCGAGGGCGAGAAGGACGAGGCGCCGATGCTCTACATCGGCGAGCGGGTCGGCAACGGCAGCCAGCCCCAGGTTGACGTGGCTGTCGATCCCATCGACGGCACCCGGCTGGTGGCCCGCGGCCTGCCCGGCGGCATCGCCACGGTTGCCCTGGCCGAGCGCGACACCATGTTCGAGACCCACTGCTTCTACATGGAGAAGCTGATCGTCGGCCCCAACGCCGCCAACGCCATCGACATCACCGACAGCGTGGCCAACAACCTGCGCCGCATCGCCCGCGCCGAGGGCCGTCGCGTCGAGGACCTCACCGTGGTGGTGCTCGACCGCGCGCGCCACGAGAAGCTGCTCGGCGACATCCGCGCCGCCGGCGCCCGGGTCAAGCTCATCATGGACGGCGACGTCGCCGCCGGCCTGATGGCCGCCATGGAGCACCGCACCGGCATCGACGTGCTGATGGGCATCGGCGGTGCGCCCGAGGCAGTGCTGGCGGCGTGCGCGGTGAAGTGCGTGGGCGGCGGCATGCAGGCGCGGCTCTGGCCCCGCGACGACGCCGAGCGCGCCGTGGTCCTCGCCGAGGGCAAGGACACCGAGCGGGTGCTCCACCTCGACGACCTCTGCAGCGGCGCCAACGTCTTCTTCGCCGCCACCGGGATCACCGACGGCGAGCTGCTCCAGGGGGTGCGCTTCCGGGGCCGCTACGCCGAGACCCACAGCCTGGTGATGCGCTCCTACTCGGGCACCACCCGGTGGGTCGAGTCGCAGCACGACATCGAGCGGCTGCGCCTCCGTCCGGCCATCGGGGCACCGGTCTAGCCGCTCCCGCCCGCACCCATGTGCGCAGCGCACAAGGGGACGGGACCGCTCCTGCCGGTATCCCATGGGACAATCGCCGCCAGACATGCCCCCACTTCCGCGGCCCAGCCCCCAACTGGTGCGCTGGTTCACCCCGGGGCTGAACATCAAGCGATGGCTGCTCCTGCTCTTCGCCAGCATCGTGATGATCAGCCTGGCGGTCGGCTACGCCCTCAAGGACGCCTACCAGACCTTCACCTTCCCGTCCTTCTTCGGTCCGCTGACCCTGCAGTTCCTGCCCCGATCGGTGCGCGCGCTGCTCTTCGCGGTGATCGGCATCGGCGTGCTGGTGCTCGCCTTCTACAAGCTGGGACAGTCGCTGCTCGGCCCGTTCGTGCTGGCCCGCAACAACGGTGACCGCGGCCTCATCGAACAGCTCTACGCCCACCGCCTGCTGACCAAGGGGCCACGCCTGGTGACCATCGGCGGCGGCACCGGGATGAGCGCGATGCTGCGCGGCATCAAGCGCTACACCGGCAACATCTCGGCGATCGTCACCGTCGCCGACGACGGCGGGTCCAGCGGGCGGCTGCGCGGCGAGTACCGGGTGCTGCCCCCTGGTGACTTCCGCCAGTGCCTCACCGCGCTGGCCGAGACCGAGCCGCTGATGACCTCGCTGTTCAACCACCGCTTCAGCGGCGAGGGCGAGCTGGGCGGCCACAGCTTCGGCAACCTCTTCATCATGGCCATGGTCGAGATCACCGGGAACTTCGAGCACGCGCTGCGCGAATCCGGCCGGGTTCTCGCCGTTCGTGGCCAGATCATCCCGTCGACGCTGCAGGACGTGACCCTCTGCGCCCACGTCGAGGGCGCCCTGGTGGTCGGCGAGTCGCGCATCCCCGAGGGCGGTGGCTTCATCGAGCACGTCTTCCTCGACCCGCCCAACCCGCCGGTCAACCCCGAGGCGGAGCAGGCCATCCTCGACGCCGAGCTGATCATCGTCGGCCCGGGCTCGCTGTACACGTCGATCCTGCCCAACCTGCTGGTGGACGGCATGGTCGAGGCGCTGCGGGCGACGCCCGCGGTCAAGGTTTACGTGTGCAATGTGGCCACTCAACCCGGTGAAACCAGCGGATTCACGGTGTCGCAGCACCTCGACGCCATCGAGGCGCACGTCGGTGGCAACCTCTTCGACTACGTCGTGGTCAACAGCAACTACCAGCTGCCCATGCCGCCCTCGGCGGTCGAGGCGGGCATCTCGCGCGTGGTCTTCGACCGCGATCGCGCGGCGCAGCGCCCGGTGCACTACATCCTCGCCGACGTGGTCAGCCCCCGGGTGTCCACCCACCACGACCCCGACAAGCTGGCCCGGGTGATCATGAAGCGGGTCTGGCGATAGCGTCTTTGGGGCTGCGCCCCAAAACGTGACGCCGATGCGGCGCTTTTCGCATTGCGAAAAGTTCCTTGCGCCGCCTACAATTCCGCGCGTTCCTCCAATATCCCCTCACGGAGACTTCGCATGGCTGTATTGACGCGAGACGTGCTGGCCGAGCAGCTGGCCGAGCGGGCTGAGATCACGATGTCCGCCGCACGCGACGAGGTGAAGTGGTTCTTCGAGACCATCTCCGGCGCCCTCACCGGCGGCGACGAGGTGCGCATCCACGGTTTCGGCACCTTCAAGACGGCGCAGCGCGCCGCCCGCACCGGCCGCAACCCGCGCACCGGTGAGTCGGTGCAGGTGCCCGCGCGTCGCGTGGTCCGCTTCTCGCCCAGCACCACGCTGAGCGCGACCCTCAAGGCGCAGCGCGGCGGCCCGGCACGCAAGAAGAGCACCGCCAAGAAGTAAGGCGGTCGCGACGGGGCTCCGCGCCGCGCGCCGTTCGTGGCGTTCACGGCGGCGCGGAGCCCTGCCTTTTTGGTCACCCGTGGTGGCTCGTCGCGCGATGAGCCGCCGCGTCGCCGGCCGGGTCGAGGTGCACCACCACGCCGGCCAGCGACTCGACCCGGTGGAACAGCCGGTGTCGCACCTCCTCGCCGAGCGCGTGCGCGCGGGCCACGCTCTCGTCAGGCGGGACCTCGAGGGTCAGCTCGGCGCGCACCTTCCGTCCCGTCCAGCGCGCGTTGACCTGCGCCACCCGAACCACGCCGGGAACCTCCGACGCCGCCTCGGTGATCAGCGCCACCAGCGACGCGTCGGCCTCGTCGAGCAGCCGCCCCGTGACGTGCCGCGCGGTGTCGACGGCGACATAGCCGATGACCACGGTGAGCACCAGCCCGGCAATCGGGTCGAGCAGTGGCGCGCCCAGCCAGGCGCCGGCGACTCCCGCGGCCGCGGCCAGCGAGGCGAAGCCGTCGACGCGCGAATGCTGTCCGTCGGCGATCAGGCTGACGCTGCCCAGCTTTCGCCCCGCCGCCGTCTTGTAGTGGGCCACCGCCTCGTTGCCGGCGAAGCCGATCAGCGCCACCGCCAGCGCCGCGCCGAACTGGGTGATCGGCTGGCGATGGATCAGGTGCTCGACGCTGGTGACCCCCGACGCCACCGCGCTGGCCGCGATGAGCAGCAGCACGAACAGTCCGGCGAGGTCCTCACCGCGGTGGTAGCCATAGGGAAATCGCCGCGTCGGCGCGCGCCGCGAGAACAGGAAGGCGGCGGCCAGGGCGATGGTGGTGGACAGGTCGCCGAGGTTGTGGAGACCGTCGGCCAGAACTCCCGCGCTGCGCGAGGTGATCGCCACCGCCAGCTCCGCCGCCGCGACGGCGCCGAGCACCGCCGAGCTCAGCAGGGTGACCCGCAGCGCGTTGGGCTCGGCGGCGATGGTGCCATGGGTGTGGCCGTGCGCCCTGTGGCCCTTGGCGTCGTGGTCGTGCGCCGGGTGGTCGTGGCCGTGCGCGTCCATTGGCGGCTCATGCTACGTCGCCCCGGGGAGGCGATTCCGGGCCTGGAATGGCATCATGACCGCGCCGTGAGCGAAACCACCACCGATCTGCTGCGCGCGGCGGGATTCCGGGCCACGCCCCAGCGCCAGATGGTGCTGCAGGTCCTCCGCGAGGCCAACGGCCGCCATCTCACCGCCGACGACGTCTGCCGCGCCGTGCAGGACCGCTATCCCTCGTTCAACCGTTCCACCACCTATCGCGTCCTGGAGATGCTCAGCGCCATCGGCCTGGTGCAGCAGACGCGGCTCGGCGACGGCGTCGCCCACTTCGAGGTGGTCGACCATCCCGACCGCCATCACCACCTGGTCTGCGTCACCTGCGGCAAGGTGCAGAACGTGCCCGCCGAGGTGCTCGGCGAGATCAGCGTGCGGCTGGCCGAGCGCCACCAGTTCCACATCGGCACCGTCGACCTCATGATCCGCGGCCAGTGCGCCGCCTGTCGCGGCCGGAGCGGATGAGGCGACGAGGGAGGGTCGTGGCGGCGACGCTGGCGGGCCTCGTTGTGGTCGCCGCGGGGACGGTGGGAACTCTGCGCGTCAGCGCCGCGCCGCCCGCGCCGCAGGTCAGCGTCAACGTGCCGGCGCAGATCACGCCCGTCCCCGGACCGCTGATTCCGGTGCAGCAACCGCCCCAGGGCTCGCTCGCCCTGCAGGGCAACGGCCGCGACCTGGCGCTGCTCGACGCCGACCGCGCCCGGCCGATCGCCTCGGTGGCCAAGGCGATGACCGCCTACGTGGTGCTGCAGGCACATCCGCTGCGCGACCAGTTCGACGAGGGTCCGCTGCTGACCATGAGCGACGTCGACGTGCAGGACTGGAAGGACACGGTGGCGCGCGACGGGTCGTCACTGCCGGTGACGTTGGGGCAGCGGCTCACCGAGCGCCAGCTTCTGCTCGGATTGCTGCTGCCCTCAGCGAACAACTTTGCCGACACGCTGGGGCGGTGGACCTCGGGCAGCGTCGATGGTTTCGTGGCCCAGCTCAACGCCACCGCGGCGCGGATGGGCATGTCGCACACCCATTTCGCCGATCCCAGCGGCTTCAGCCCGGACACCGTGTCGAGCGCGTCCGACCTGGTGCTGCTCGGTGGCGCGGTGCTGCAGGTGCCCGCGCTGGCGGCGCTGGTGGCGACGCAGTCGGCGAAGCTGCCGGACGGGACGCCCTTGGAAAACCTGGATGCGCTCCTGGGAACCGTGCCGGGCTGGCTGGGCATCAAGACCGGTTCGACACCGCAGGCGGGCGGCTGCCTGCTGTTCGCCGCGCGGCGCGACGTGGGCAGCGGGGTGATGGTGACCATGGTCGGCGCGGTGCTCGACCAGACCGACCTCGCTGCGGCGATGGATGCGGCGAAGTCCGCGGTGGAGTCAGGGTATTCCGGCTACGGCGTGGTGCCGGCGGCGCAGCCGATCGACGTCAACGGGCAGGTGACCACGCAGTGGGACGCGCAGTCGTATGTGCGTGCGGAGCCGCGCAACTCGAAGTCGATCGCGGTGCGGATGGGGGCGCAGATCGTGCTGACCACGCGACGGTTCGCGGTCGAGCCGGGCGCGGTTGCCGGTGCGCGTGTCGCGGTGGTCGATGGGCTGGTGGTGCAGACCGGCGAGCGCCTGCAGTGGGTGGTGTTGCTCGACAACGACCTGCCGGGGCCGTCGTTCTGGTGGCGCCTCACGCACGGCTAGAAACCCGCTTTTAGAGACGGGTTCCCGTTGCAGCCACCGATGGCCGCAACTCCCCTACCAGGCCGCCTCAGTCCTCTCCGCCGCAGCCCGCAGCGCATCCATGGCGTCCGCCGTCCGATCCTTGAGGTCTGGAGCCACCCGCACCGTCTCCAGCCGATCCTTGGCCAGGATCAACTCCACCTCGTGCAACCCGAGGTGCGCCTTGACGGAAGGCTGCCCCCCGTACTTGGCGAGCTGCTCGTGCACCTTGCTGCGCAGTGCCCGCGGCGAGAGCTCACCGGCTCGCACCGCCAGCCCGGCACCGCCCCGCGCCGGCGCCAGCCGGAAGCGAACCGGCACCCGCCCCGCCTTGGCGCAGGCCTCGCAGCGCCCGTAGCGCTCGTCGGGAATCTCAGGACGCTTGAGGCAGACGCGACACATGGCCGCTGAGGATAGCGCGCAGGCCGCGAGCCGCTGCCCATGGGGGCGGGCGCCCTCCCTGTAGGACTGCCTTGACAAAACAACTCCCGCGTCGTAAGTTGTACGACATGAATGTCGAAGTTCGTGCCGTGGGCCTGCGGGCCATGCGCGAAAAGCACAAGCTCACGCAGCGGGAGCTGGCCCGCCGCCTCGGAGTCACCCAGAACTACATCCCAGCGCTGGAGGCGGGCACCCGCAACCCCGGGCCGCGCCTGCGCCAGTCGCTGATGGAGCTGTTCCAGTGCGACTTCGAGGATCTCTTCCAGGTTGTCATGGTCAACCCGACCAACAACCGCGAGGTGATACTCAAGCCGGAAGGTGACGTCAAGGCAATGTAGCCGGAGGCGGCGGCCGCCGGGCCACCGCACCGCGCCGCCTACAATCGCGGGACCGATGACCGCCCCCGCATCGCCCCGCCAGGACCGGCTCCTCCTCGAAGGGATGGAGTTCTTCGGCTACCACGGCGACATCGAGGCGGAGCGTTCCCTGGGCGGGCGCTACAGCGTCGATGTCGAGCTGCTCGCCGACCTGCGCCCCGCGGGCCGCAGCGACTCCATCGACGACACCATCGACTACGTGCGCTGCTTCCAGGTGGTCCGCGACCTGGTCGAGAACCGCCAGTACCGCCTCCTCGAAGCCCTCGCCGAGGCGATCGCGCAGGCGCTCCTGCAGGAACACTCGCGCGCCGAAACGGTGCGCGTCCGCGTCGCCAAGCAGCCCCCGGTGCGCGGCTCGTTCCAGCGCTTCGCCGTCGAGGTCGAGCGCGGCCGCGGGGAGGGCTGAGCCGCGGCGGTCGCCGTCTTCGACTGCGTCAACGGCGCCGCCGGCGACATGCTGCTCGCCGCCCTGGTCGACGCGGGCTGCCCGCTCGACGTCATCCGCGATGCGGTGCGCGCCTGCGGAGTTGACGAGGTGAGCATTGGAGTCGAGGAGGTGTTGCGCGCCGGCTTGCGCGGGCTTCACCTGCGCATCGAGGCGGTACCCCCCGCCGCGGCGGTGGCGCGCGACCTGGAGGCGTGCATCGCTGCTGTCGACGCCTCAGGGCTACCACAACGAGTGCGTGCCAACGCAATCGCCACGCTGAGCAGTCTCGGCGCCGCCGAAGCGAAACTGCACGGCGTCGCGGCACCAACCGTCCACCTCCACGAGCTGAGCGCCGCCGACACGCTGGTCGACGTGGTCGGCGTCTGCGCCGCCCTCGACCACCTCGAGGTCGAACACGTCCACTACGGCCCGCTGCCTGCGGGATTCGGCACCGTCGACACCGAGCACGGCGCACTGCCGCTGCCCGCCCCCAGCACCCTGCAACTGCTCACCGCCGCAGGCGCAACACTGCTTCCCGCGCCCAACGGCGTCGAGCACGTCACCCCCACCGCCGCAGCGCTGCTCACCACGCTCGGCACACCCGGCCTCGCTCCGCTGCGCCTGCGCAGCATCGGCCACGGCGCGGGAACGCGCGACGACCCCCACCGCCCCAACCTCGCCCGCGTCTGGATCGGCGACGCCGCAACCCCGCAGTCCGAAACCCCGCAGGAGTTCGACGACCCCTGCACCGAGCTGCGCACCAACCTCGACGACGCCTCCCCCGTGGTCGTCGCCGACGCCATGCAGCGCTGCCTCGCCGCCGGCGCGCTCGACGCCTGGGTCGTCCCGGCCACCATGAAGAAGGGCCGCCCCGGCAGCATCCTCCACGTGCTCGCCCCGCCCGGCGCCGACGCCGCCCTCGCCGCGCTGCTGCTGGAGATAGCCCCCACCCTGGGCGTGCGCCGCAGCGACGCACCGCGCATGGTGGCGCAGCGCGACGTGGTCGACTTCGACTCACCGCTCGGCCGCGTCCGGGTCAAGCGCAAGCGCCTGCAGGGCCGCGTCGTGGACGCGCGTCCGGAAGCGGACGACTGCCGCGCCGTCGCCGAGCGCACCGGCCTACCCCTGCACCGGGTCATCGACACCATCACCGCGGCCGCCCGCGCCAGCTTCACGGAGGACCAGCCATGAGCGCCACGATCATCGACGGGACGGCCGTCGCGGCCGCGGTGTCGGACGAGGTCCGCCGCGACGTCGAGGCGATGGTCACCGCCGGTCTGCAGCCGCCCGGCCTCGACGTGGTGCTCTGCAACGACGACGCCGGCTCCGCGTCGTACGTGCGCAGCAAGGAGCGCACCGCGGGTCGGCTGGGCATGCGCGGCACGGTGCACACTCCACCGCTGACCAGCAGCACCGACGAGCTGGTCGCCCTGGTCGAGCGGCTCAACGCCGACGACAGCGTGGACGGCATCCTGGTGCAGCTCCCCCTGCCCGACCACGTTGATGCCGGAGCTGTCCTCAACGTGATCGACCCGCGGAAGGACGCCGACGGCCTGCACCCCTACAACTTCGGCCTGCTCGCCCAGGGTCGCCCCCAGGTGCAGCCCTGCACGCCGCACGGTTGCATGGAGCTGATGCGGCGCTACGACGTGCCAATCCGGGGCGCCCGGGCCGTGGTCATCGGCCGCAGCAACCTGGTCGGCCGCCCCATCGCGCTGCTGCTCACCAACGCCGACGCCACCGTCACGGTCTGCCACTCGCGCACCGTCGACCTGCCCGCGGTGTGCCGCGAGGCCGACATCCTGGTCGCCGCGATCGGCCGTCCCGGCTTCGTCACCGCCGAGTACGTCAAGCCCGGCGCCTGCGTCATCGACGTGGGCATCAACCGCGTCGACGGCAGGATCACCGGCGACGTCGACCGCGCCTCCGTCGAGCCGGTGGCGGGATGGCTGACCCCCGTGCCCAAGGGCGTCGGCCCGATGACCGTGGCGATGCTGATGCGCAACGCCGTCGACCTCGCCCGGGCCCGCCGGGCTCCGACGTTGACGCCAAACCTGGCCTGAACTCAGCGCAAGAAAACTCTTGGCAGTTTGCCCATGGCGCGCGGCGCTGGCGCCATGCCAGAGTGTCCGCTGCTGTGTCGCCAAGCCGCCGTGCTCTCGTCCTCGTCGTGCCATGCCTGCTGCTCGCGGCCTGCGGCAGCAGCGCCGGCAGCACCGGCACGCCGCAGCCCCCCACCACCGCGATCGTGGTCTTCGCCGCGGCCAGCCTGTCCAAGGTGATGCCCCAGGAGATCGCCGCGTTCCAGAAGGCGCACCCGAGCATCACCGTCGCCGGTGACTACGAGGGCACGCAGGCCCTGCTCACCAAGCTGGAGGCCGACGGCACCCTCGCCGACGTGTTCGCCTCCGCCGACCGCGTCCACATGACCACCGCGCAGACCAAGGGCCTGGTCACGGCCCCGCGCGACCTCGCTGTCAACACCCTGGTCATCGCCGTCCCACCCGGCAACCCGGCGCACATCACCGGGCTCGCCGACCTGGCTCGCAGCGGCGTCAGGCTTTCCATCGCCGACAAGTCGGTTCCCGCCGGCAACTATGCCGAGCAGGCCTTCGCCATCGCCGAGTCGAACAGCGACGTCCCGGCCGGATTCGCCAAGGCGGCACTCGCCAACGTCGCCACCCGACCGACCGACGTGGAGACGGTGGTCAGCAACGTCGCCGCCGGCGTTGTCGACGCGGGCATCGTCTACGCCACCGACGCCAGGGCCAACAGCGGCATCAGCGCCCTGCCGATCGCCCAGCGCGACCAGCCGGTCACCGTCTACGTCGCCGCCGCCACCGCCGAGTCCCGCCACGCCGGCGCCGCCCAGCAGTTCCTCGCCTTCCTGCTCTCCACGCAGGGTCAGGCGCTGTTCCACGACGCGGGTTTCGCCAGCCCCGGGCCCACCGCGCAACCGCTGCAGAACGGCGCCCCCGCGACCCCGTGAGCATCGCGGCGCGCGGGATCCCCCGGATCACCCCGGTGCGGCTGCTGGTCGCCGCCGCCTGCGCCATCGCCGCCGCCTTCGTCGCCCTGCCGCTCATCGTGCTGGCCACCCACACCAGCCCGGGCGCGCTCCGCCAGGCGCTGAGTGACCCCCTCGTCCTCGACGCCCTGCGCGTCAGCCTGGTGACCACTGTGATCAGCCTGGTGATCGTGGTGGCCATCGGCACCCCGCTGGCCGCCGCCCTGGCCCGCGGGCGGTTTCCCGGCCGCGCCGCCCTCGACGCCCTGGTCGGCCTGCCGCTGGTCCTCCCCCCGGTGGTCGCCGGCCTGGCGCTGCTGCTCGCCTTCAGCCCCAGCGGCCCGCTCGGCCAGGCGCTGCAGCCGCTCGGGGTGCGGGTGCCGCTCACCGAATCGGCGGTGGTGCTCTCGCAGTGCTTCGTCGCCGGTCCGTTCTACGTCTACGCCGTCACCGCCGGGCTGAGCAGCGTCGACCGCGGCGTCGAGGAGGTCGCCCGCACGCTCCGCGCCGGGCCGTGGCACGTCTTCCGCACCGTCACCCTGCCGCTCATCCGCCCCGCCCTGGTCTACGGCATGGTGCTCAGCGGCGCCCGTGCCCTGGGCGAGTTCGGCGCCACCATCACCGTCGCCGGCAACCTGCAGGGACGCACCCAGACCATGCCCACCGCCATCTACGTCGCCTTCGAGCGCGACCCGGATGGGGCCGTCGCCCTGGCGGTCATACTTGCCGTCGTGAGCTTCGTGCTGCTGCTCGCCGTCCGGGGGCTGCGACTGGCCCGCGCCGCGGTATGAGCCGGTGGGCCTGGCCGCCAGCCTCGCCGCGCACGCGGGCACGCTGCACCTCGACGCTGCGCTGAGCGCCGAGCCGGGCAAACCCGTCGCCTTGATCGGCGCCAACGCCGCCGGCAAGACAACCCTGCTCCGCTGCCTGGCCGGCCTGCACACCCCCGATCGCGGCCGCATCAGCGTCGACGGCGAGGTCTGGTACGACAGCGACCAACGCGTCGACCGCCCGTCCCACCGCCGCGCGGTCGGCGTGGTGCCGCAGCACGGCGTGCTCTTCCCGCACCTCGACGTGGAGCAGAACGTCGCCTACGGCCTGCGCGCGGCTCGGGTGCCCCGCGCCGAGGCGCACCGCCGCACCGGCGACGCCCTGGAGCGGTACGGCCTGGTCCCGCTCGCCAGGCGCCGCACCGACACCCTGAGCGGCGGCGAACGGCAGCGCGTCGCCCTGGCCCGCGCCACCGTGCTCGACCCGGCGCTGCTGCTCCTCGACGAGCCGCTCAGCGCCCTCGACGCCGCCTCGCGCGCCACCGTCCGCAGCTCGCTGCGCGACCTGCTCCGCGAGCGCAGCGCCTGCACCGTGCTGGTCACCCACGACGCCCGCGACGCCCTGGAGCTGGCCGCCCACGCCGTCGTCCTCGAAGCCGGACGCGTGGTCCAGGAGGGCGCGCCCGCGGAGCTGGCCCAGCGCCCCCGCTCCGCGCCGGTTGCGGCCCTGATGGGCCAGAACTGGCTGACCGGCACCGCCGCCGCCCGCGACGGTGAGGTGTGGACGATCGACGCCGGCACTCTGCACATCAGCGCGGTCGCCGACGCCCAGGAGCCGCCGAGCGTCGGCGCGCCCGCCTACGTGCTGGTCGACCCGCGCGACGTGACCCTGCACCGCGAGCACCCCGAGGGCAGCGCCCAGAACGTGGTGCAGGCGCGCGTCGCGGGCGTCGTCGACGTCGGCGGACCGCTGCGCGTCACCCTCGACTCGGTGCCCGCGCTGGTGGTCGAGGTCACCGCCCGCGCCGTCGCCCAGCTCGGCATCGCCACCGGCGCACCGGTGTGGGCCAGCTTCAAGGCCACCGCGGCGAGGGCGTTCGCATGAAGGGCACGGAGTGGCTGCAATGGCTCGACGGCAGCCTGGCCGGGTCGCCCGGCGCCGAGGTCATGGTCCGCGACGTGCTCGGCCCCCTGCTCGACCACGACGCCCGCCACCACGGCGACCTGGTGCGCACCGTCGCGGTGCTCGCTGAGTGCGGCTGGAGCGCCTCGCGCGCCGCCCCGCGCCTGTTCCTGCTGCGCAACTCGGTGCTCTACCGCCGCGCCCGCATCGAGGAGATCACCGGACGCAGCCTCGACGATCCCGGGCAGCGGCTTCTGCTCACCATCGCGGTCCGGCTGCACCGCCACACCGGCAACCCGGAGGAACGCTAGACATGCAGACCAGCGCCCGCAACCGCCTCCCCGGCGTCGTCCGCGACGTGCGCATCGAGGGACTGATGGCCCGCGTCGACATCCAGGTCGGCGACAACCACGTGGTCGCGCTGATCAGCGCCGAGGCGGCGACCGACCTGCAGCTCCAGGTGGGCATGCGGGTCAGCGCGCTGGTCAAGGCGACCAGCGTCATGGTCGTTCGTGACGAGGATGGCCAGAACGCGGACTAGATGGTCGTCCGCACGCTGACGCGCGCCGTGGGGGGAGCCCCCCCACGCCATCATTCGCCGCTGGAGTGCGGCGGAACGACAGCGTTCCCCCCGCTCCATACAATCGCCTGATGCCGCTGACCTACCGCGATTCCCTGGACTGGCTGATCGGCACCGGCAACCGCGGCATCAAGGCGGGACTCGACCGCATCGGCGCGCTGCTCGACGAGCTCGGCCACCCCGAGCAGGGCCTCCGCGGCGTGCTGGTCGCCGGCACCAACGGCAAGGGCTCGGTCTGCGCCATGGTCGACGCGGTGGTCCGCCGGGCCGGGCTCGGCTCGGTGATGCTGGTCAAGCCGCACCTGATCTCCTACCGCGAGCGCATCGTCATCGACGGCGAGCAGATCCCCGAGGCGCTCTTCGCCGCACTGGTGGAGCGCCTCCGCCCGGCGGTCGACGCGGTCGAGCAGGTCGCGGGTGCGCCGACGCAGTTCGAGATCCTCACCGCGCTGGGCATCCTCGCCGCCGCCGAGCGCCGTCCCGACGTGCTGATCTGCGAGGTCGGCCTGGGCGGGCGGCTGGACAGCACCAACGTGCTCGACCTCGGCGTCGCCGCCGTCACCAACGTGGCCATGGACCACGCCCAGTACCTCGGCGACACCGTCGCCCAGATCGCGGGCGAGAAGGCGGGCATCCTCAAGCCCGGCAACGACGTGGTCACCGCCGCGACCGGCGAGGCGCTCGACGTGGTGCGCCGCCAGGCCCACACCGTCGGGGTGCGCAGCCTGCGGGTGGTCGGCGAGGACATCCGCGTCGAGGGCCGCAGCCTGGGCCGCGGCGGCACCGAGGTCGACCTCGCCACCGCCGAGGGGCTGCAGACCACCCTGCAGGTGCCGCTGCCCGGCCTCTTCCAGGCGACCAACGCGGGCGTGGCTGCGGGCGTGGTGCTGGCGCTGCGCGAGCGAGGCGTGCCGCTGAGCGACGACGCGCTGCGCGATGGCCTGGCCCGCGTGCACTGGCCCGCACGGCTGCAGTGGGTCCCCGGCTCGCCGATCCTGCTCCTCGACGGCGGCCACAACCCCGCCGCACTCCAGGCGGTGATCCCCGCCGTGCGCGAGCTGACCGAGGGGCGGCCGCTGTCGATCCTCTTCGGCGCCATGCTCGACAAGGACGTCCCCGCCATGCTCGACCTGCTCCGCCCCCTCGGGGCGCCGCCGGTGTTCACCCAGATGGGGACGCCGCGGGCGATGTCGGCGGTGGACCTGGCCCGAAGCTGGGGGCCCGGCTCACGGGCAATCAGCTCGCTGCCCGACGCGCTGCAGGCGGCGCAGCTGCTCGCCGGGCGCAACGGCGCCGTCTTCGTCTGCGGCTCGCTGTACCTGGCCGGCGACGTGCTCCGCCTGCTCGGCCAGGCGCCCGACCTGGTCTAGCCCCGGGCTACTGCGAGAGCAGCGTCAGTGCGGCGGGGATCTGCGGGACGGTGACGCCAACCGCGGCCATGCCCGGCACGTTGCTGAGCATGGCGGTCGAGGGCGACGGGACCGTCTTCTGCACCTTGTGCCCGGCGTCGCGCAGCGAGGGCTGCGGCGGCGGGTTGAAGGGGAGCTGCGTCTGCGACGGGTCGGGCGCGCTCGGCACCAGGTCGACGGCGGTGGTCGCCGCGGGCGGCATCGCGACCACGGACGGCTGCGGAGCCTGGGGCGAGCCGTGGCTCCAGTCGTGCACCGCGTCGACCCGAGGCGTGGCCACCAGGGCGGACGGTGCCGCGGCCGCCGGCGCAACCAGCGCCAGGGCCGCCGGAGCGGTCGCCGCGTGGGCGATGGTCGAGGCGCCGCCGAAGCCGCCGAGCCCACTGCCCGTCACCAGCACCACGGTGGCGCCGGCGCCGAGGGCGATCTCGCCGGCGAGCTGCTGCCCGCGCGAGCCGGCCGCGGCCAGCGAGCGGCGCAAGTGCATCGGCAGGCGGGCGAGGCCGAGGGCCAGCAGGGTGAGGCGCGCCGGGGCGCGAAAGGCGGTGTTGCGCAGCTCGTCCTCGGTCTGGCGGCAGGCGGCGCAGTCGGCGAGGTGCGCATGGACGACGTCGCGTCGGTGGCGGTTCAGCGTGCCCTCGATCATCTCGGCGATCAGCGAGCCCATCTCCTGGCACTCGTCGCTGACGTCGCGGCGGGCCACCAGGGTCTGGATGAAGGCGGTGCGGAAGCGCTTGCGGGCTCGGCAGTACCACAGCCGGGCCACGGTGACGGGGATGTCGAGCGCCTCGCTGATCTCCTCGTAGGAGCGGTCCTCGAGGGCGCGCATGGTCAGCGTCTGGCGGTAGTGCTCGGGGAGGGTGGCGGTGACCCGGCGGACCAGGTCCTGCATCTGGGTGCGGACCAGCATCTCCTCGGGGTCGTCGGCGCCGCCCGCGGGAGCCTCCAGTGCGGTGCCCTGGTCCTCCAGCGTCGACATGGGGATCTGGGCGACGCGCTGGCGGGTCAGCTCGTTGAGGCACTCGTTGCGGGCGATGCGTAGCAGCCAGGTCTGGAAGGCCTCGGGGGAGCGCAGGTCGCCCATGCGGGCGAAGGCCTTCATCAGCGCCGTCTGGGCCATGTCCTCGGCGCGGGCCGGATCGGGGAAGAAGCGGCGCGCGAAGCGCTGCAGCATGGGACGGGTGGCGGCGACCAGGTCGGCGACCGCCTGCGGGTCACCCGACTGGGCGCGCAGCACCAGGGTGTCGTCGACGCCGAGGGTGGCGCTAGCCATGCGCCGAGTCCCGCTGCCAGGAGTGGTGAAGGCTCGTCAATCTGGGTTCCCCTCCCGCTGCGGAACCTGCTCCCCAAGGCGCCGCGGGGTGGTCGGGCTGCTCAGGAGCCGGACGCGCGTGACCGGGCTCGAATGTGAAACGCGCGACGGCCCTCTGACCTTGCGGCGCTGAGGCCCCTCTTTCGAGCTTCACGGTCGATCCCCTTCCGAGCGGTGGCGAGCGCACGAAACGCTCCGGGGCAAATGGTGACGCGTTCGTACCCCGCGTTGCGACTCTCAGGCAGCGCGACCAGCCTTCCGGCCGTCTGGACGGGAGCCCATCGGGGCGTCAATCAGTGCGGCGCGCGATGGCGGGAGCGCGAGGGGAACGATCCCTCCGGGGACGCGGCGAGCGCGCCCCCCAGCCGTTTTGAAGACGGTGGGGCCCACCTGGACCCATGCGCCCCCGCGGCGGCCGGAGAGCGGCGCCGCGAACGGGTCAGGAGGCGGCGAGGACCGCCTCGACCTTCGACTTCAGCGACGCCTTGGGCTGGTAGCCGACGATGCGCTGCTCGGGCTTGCCGCCGACGAAGAGCATCAGGGTGGGGATGCTCATGATGCCCAGCGAGCCGGGGGTCAGCGGGTTGGCGTCGATGTCCATCTTGAGGACCTTGACGCGGCCCTCGTACTCGCCGGCCAGCTCCTCGACGATCGGGGCGATCATCTTGCACGGCGCGCACCAGGAGGCCCAGAAGTCGACGAGGACGGGCACCTCGGACTCGAGGACGTCGGACTTGAAGCTGGTGTCGGTGACGGCGTTGGCCATGGGATTCTCCTGGGGCGGCGACGAGCTGCCACCCATCGTAGCGAATGAGGTTGTTGGCGCCCGGCGGGGTCTAGTCGGCGGCGGCCGCCGCGGCGGAGGACGAGGTGGAGCCGGAGTCGGATCCGGAGGAGGTCGAGGGGGTGGATGCGGGCGTGCTGCCCGAAGCGGTGGAGGTCGACGTGGACGGCTTGCTCGGCGTGGTGGTCGTCGTGGCCGGCTTGGCGCCCCCGTCCGACGACTTGCGGCTGTCCGTCTTGTAGAAGCCGGTGCCCTTGAAGACGATCCCCGCCGGGAAGAAGAGACGCTTGCCCGCCGCGCCGCACTTGGGGCAGTCGGCCTTGGCCTCGTCGCTCATGCGCTGCCAGACGTCGAACTCCTCGCCGCACTCCTGGCAGCGATATCCGTAGGTGGGCACCTGTTCGTCGATCTCCTAGCGTCTTTCGCGGGGCCGCCAGGCTTGGCGGACGCCGCTTCTCGACCGTACCCCGGTCGGCCCGGGGCTCAAACGTCGTCCCTCGCCCTAGTTGTCCCAGGGCGCGCCGACGCGGACCCGGGTCCGGCCGTCGAGCTTGCGCGAGGGGACCTCGCCCTGGGCGATGCGCCGGGCGAGCTGCGAGGTGGGGTTGGGGACCCTGGCGCGGCGGCGCTCGTCGCGCAGGAATCGGCGCACCGCCACCCCGACCAGCTCACTGCGGCTCAGCGGCGAGGCCTGAGTGTGGGCGTTGAGGGCTTCGAGCACGTCGTCGTCGATGTAGATGGTGATGCGGCGTCCCATTGTTGGAATGGTATGCCACGGATTGGGAATCCCGGCAGTGAGCGGGGCGCCTGGGGGCTAAAGCGGTGAGAGAAGGAGCCCCGTGGGGACCTTGGGGTAGAAGTAGGTGGACTTCTGGGGCATGACCTCGGCGGCGTCCGAGACGGCGATGATCTCCGCCGCCGTGCTGGCGTTGGTGGTGAACGCCAGCGCCGCCTCTCCCGAGCGCACCGCCCGCTCCGCCTCGGCGACCTCGCGGGTGTAGGCGAGCGCGCCGCCGACCACCGCCTCCGCGCTGATGCCCAGGCCCTGCCCCAGCACGCGCTCGGCGAGCACGGTGACGTCGAGCGCCTCGCGCGGCGAGGTGCTCTCGGCGCGAGGCGCGGTGAGCAGCGCCGCCCCGTCCGGGGTCTGCACCCCGAAGGCGTGGTGCGAGGTGCGCAACCGGCGCGCCTCCTCGGTGGCACTCGAAAGGTCGGTCCGCGGCTCCACCGTGAAGCCCTCGCCACCCAGCCGCGCCTCCAGCTCCGTGACGCCCCGCGGCATGCCGTCGGCGGCCCGCACCATCCGATGCGTGGGCCAGATGTCGAGCACCGGGTCGTTGGCCGCGCTGGCGTACACCAGGGTCATCGCGAAGTCGGCGTCCTCGGGCGCGTCGGGCTCCGCTGCCCGGCGCTCCTCGGCGTAGGCGGCCGCGGTCTCGAACCGGTGGTGCCCATCGGCGATGTAGAGCGTCGCCGGGTCGAGCGCGGCGTCGATCGCCGCCAGGTGCCGCGGGTCGCTGACCACCCACATCCGCAGCCGCTCCACGTCGAGCTCCCCCGGCGTCTCGCCCTCCATGTCGGGCGTGCGCCCCGTCGCCGCCGCCAGCGCCTCGGCGATCCCCGGCGCGCGGTTCCACAGCACCCACACCGCGCTGGTCTGCATCCGCGTCGTCCGCATCAGCGCCAGGCGGTCCTCCTTGGGTCCGCGCAGGGTGCGCTCGTGGGGCAGCACCTCGGAGGTCTCCCACCGCCGCGCCGGAACCCGGCCGAGGATTCCCCGCCGTACGTGCCGCCGCCCGTCGGCGCCGAGGAACTCGTGGTCGACGACGTACAGCGCCGGCGCCTCGTCGCGCCGCAGGATGCCCAGGCCCAGCCAGGAGTTGAGGTGGGCGCGAGCCCTCGTGTATCGGTCGTCCCTGTCCGCAACATCGCCGGGCAGCTCCGCCCCGTAGTCGACGCGGACGATGTTGCGCAGGTCGCGCGCGTACAGCTCCTGCTGCTGGGTCGCGCTGATCACGTCGTAGGGCGGGGCCAGCACGCCGCCGAGGTCGACCACCGAGGGGTCGAAGCGAACGCCGCGCAGGGGGCGGAGCCGCGCCATCCTAGAGGCGGACTTGCCGGATCGTCTCCAGCCCGGCGCCGACGCGGATCTCTTCGAGCAGCGCGTCGCTGGCGGGCTCGTCGATCTGCATCAGCATCACCGCCTTGCCGCGCTTCTCGTTGCGCCCCAGCTCCAGGCCCGCGATGTTGATGTCATTCTTGGCCAGAAGTGAGGCGACCGCGGCGACCACGCCGGGATGGTCGTGGTGCGAGTCGACCAGGTAGATGCCCTGCGGGCGCATGTCGACGCGCAGGTCGTCGATGCGGGTGATGCGCGGCTCGCCGCCGAGCAGGGTGCCGGTGACCGACACCGGGCCGGTGCCCTCGACGTCCAGCGACATCGCGGTGGTGTAGTCGATGGAGCGCGTCGACTTGCGCTCCTCGACGTCGATGCCGTGCTGGCGGGCGACCATCTTGGCGTTGATCGGGTTGACCCGCGTCTCGGTGAACGGCGCCAGCAGGCCGCGCAGCGCCTCGGCGGTGAGCACGATGGTCTCGCGGTCGGCGAGCTCGCCGGTGTAGGTGCAGACCACGCGGCGCAGTTGTGCGGGTCCCAACTGGGCGGCGAGCTGGCCCATCTTGCCGGCCAGGTCGAGGTACGGCGCCAGCTCGGCCATCTCCTCGGGCAGGATCACCGGCGCGTTGACCGCGTAGCGCGCGGCGCCACCGTTGAGCACCGAGGCGATCTGGTCGGCGACGTCGAAGGCGACGTTGACCTGGGCCTCGATGGTCGAGGCGCCGAGGTGCGGCGTCAGCACCAGGTTGGGCGCCGAGAGCAGCGGGTTGTCGGGCGGCGGCGGCTCCTTGGTGAAGACGTCGATGGCCGCGCCCGCGATGTGCCCGTCGCTGAGCGCGTCGGCCAGCGCCTGCTCGTCGACGATGCCGCCGCGCGCCACGTTGAGGACGCGCGCGCCGGGCTTCATCTCGCCGAGCCGCTGCGCGTTGATGACGCCGCGGGTCTGGTCGGTGAGCGGGACGTGCACGGACAGAACGTCGGACTGGCGCACCAGTGCGTCGAGGTCGACCAGCTCCACACCCGCCTGCTCGGCGCGCTCGGGAGTGACCAGCGGGTCGTGCGCGATGACGCGCATCTGCAAACCCTGTCCGGCGATGCGCGCGACCTCGAAGCCGATCTTGCCGAGGCCCAGCAGCCCCAGGGTCTTCTCGCGCAGCTCGAAGCCCATGAACTTGCCGCGTTCCCACCTGCCGGCGTGCATCGACGCGTCGGCGGCGGCGACGTTGCGCGCCAGCGCGCACATCATGGCGATGGCGTGCTCCGCGGCGGCGAGGGTGTTGCCGGTGGGTGCGTTGAGCACCAGCACACCGTGGCGCGTCGCGGCGTCGAGGTCGATGTTGTCGACGCCCACACCGGCGCGCCCGACGACGCGCAGACGCGTGGCCGCTTCGAACACGTCGGCGGTGACCTTGGTCTCGCTGCGCACCACCAGGGCGTCGTAGTCGCCGATGCGCGCGATCAGCTCCTCCTTGGCCAGCCCGGTGGCGACGTCCACCTGACCCGCGGCGCGCAGCCGCGCCACGCCGTCCTCGGCGATCGGGTCGGCGACCAGGATGCGCGCTGGACCGGACTGCAGCGGAAGCTGAGTCGCCGGGGCTTGCTTCTGGTCGATCACCCGACGCCGGCGGGTTGCGGCGCCGCCCCGGCACCGCGGGCGGCGGCCTGCGCGGCGGCGACGGCGAGACCGGCGCGGCTGAGCAGGCCCTTGTCCTGCAGGCCCTGCTCGACGGTGGCCAGGATCGAGTACACGTCGCCCTCGTCGATGTAGCCGAGGTGGCCGACGCGGAAGATCTTGCCCTGCAACTGTCCCTGACCACCGGCGAGGACCAGGCCGTAGGTGGTGCGCAGATGGCCGAGCAGTGACTTCAGCTCGTCGGGCGTGGACACCGGTGCGTGCACCGCGGTGACCGTGTTGCTGCGGTAGCCCTCGGGGGCGAACAGCTCCAGGCCGATGGCGGTGAGGCCCTGCCGGGTCATCTCGGCGACGCGCGCGTGCCGCGCCCACACGTTCTCCAGGCCCTCCTCGCGCATCATCGCCAGGCCTTCCTGCACCGCGTACATGGTGGCGATGGGCGGCGTGGTGTACGTCTGCTGCTTGTCCTGGAACTTCTTCTCGCGGGCGAAGTCGAAGTACCAGCGCGTGCACTTCGCCTCGTCGGCGGCGCGATAGGCGTCTGGGCTGACGGCGATCATCGCCAGTCCGGGCGGCGCCATCCAGCCCTTCTGCGAGCCGGTGACGACCACGTCGAGCTTCCACTCGTCGGTGGGCAGCGGCAGCGAGCCAACACCGCTGACGCTGTCGACGGCGAGCAGCAGGCCGCGGCCCTTGACCACAGCGGCGATCGCCTTGATGTCGTTGGTGACCGCGGTGCTGGTCTCGTTGTGAGTCACGAACACCTTGCGGATGGCGGGGTTCTCGTCGAGGATGCGGTCGACGTCGGCGGGGTCGACGGGCTCGCCCCAGGGCACCTGCAGGCGCACCACGTCGGCGCCGAAACCGGCGGCGATGTCGGCCCAGCGCTCACCGAACGAGCCGATGGTGCAGAACAGCGCCTTCTCGCCGGGGCTGAGCAGGTTGGTGGCCGCGGCCTCGAGGCCACCGGTGCCGCTGGCGGGGTAGAGCAGGATGTCGTTGTCGGTCTGCATCGCCCACTTCAGGCCCTCGACGCAGTCGCTGAGCAATGCCGCGAACTCGGGGCCGCGATGGTTGATCATCGGGCGGCTGCTCGACCGCACCACGCGCTCGGGAAGTGGGGTCGGGCCGGGGACGCGAAGTTGCTGCTCGAAGGCCATGGGCGCTCCTGTG
Organism: Candidatus Angelobacter sp.; assembly: GCA_035569495.1. Lineage (GTDB taxonomy): Bacteria > Chloroflexota > Dormibacteria > Aeolococcales > Aeolococcaceae > DASRDZ01. The sequence goes on from DATMMX010000017.1 coordinate 27,924, forward strand.
CACGAGGCGGTGGAGGGTGTCCGTGCGACAGGGGCAGTCTACCAAGGGCCGGGTTGCGCTCTCATTTGCGGCCTCCTGCGCCGTGCCTAGAACCAGAGCTCGTCGTACACCGAGCGCCGCGTCGGCGCGGGACGGGCGGCGCGCTGCAGCACCTGGCGCCGCTGCGCACTGCGCCGCCGCCGGTGCGAGGGGTTGGCGCGCAGCAGCGGCGAGTCGGGACGCCACGAGGTGGCCAGGGTGAGCGCGTGGGTGCCTAGCTGGGGTCCGCCGCGGCGGCGCACCCGGGTGCCGCGCGGGTTGCGCTCGCGGCCGCGCGCGCCGCCACGATGCGCGTACGCCATCGCCGCCGCCCACGCCCAGCCCACTCCGCGCCCGACGCCGCGCCGCCAGCGCACCAGCCCCGCGAGCAGCGCCAGCAGGATCGTCCAGCGCAGCAGCGTGCCACCAACGCTGCCACCGCTCGAAGGCGCCGCCACCGCGCCGTGGGCCGCCGCGGGCACCTGGAGTGTCAGCGAATGGTGCGCCGCCTCCCAGGCGAGGATCTGCTGCTTGAGGGTGGCGATCTGCGGCGCCTGCGCCTCCACGCCGCTGCGGATCGCCGCCGCCAGCGCATCGCGAAACCCGTTCTGCTGCAACAGTTCCGCCTCGCGCGGATCGGTCAGGTAGGCGCCTTCGACGGTGACCGCCGGCATGGTCGCGTGCACCCACAGGTCGGGCTTGCTCTGCACCCCGTTGTCGGCGATCTGGTAGCGCTGCAGCAGCCCGTCGCGCAGCGCGTCGCTCATCGCCTGGGCGAAGGGCAGCGAGTCGTCGCCCGGGTAGAGCACCAGGGCACCGCCGGTGGTGGGGTCGGTGAACGAGTTGAAGTGGACGCTGACGAAGAGCTGTGCGCCGGCGTCGATCGCCGTCTGCATGCGCGGGCCGATGTCGACGTAGCGGTCGTCGCTGCGGGTCAGCACCACCTTGACCCGGTCGGACTGGAGCAGCACGGCGAGGCGGCGGGCGACGTCGAGGGTGACGTCCTTCTCCTCCAGGCCGTTGGCGGCGATCACCCCGGGGTCGAAGGGCTGGTCGGGGTGGTTGTTGTCCGCCGTGCCGCCGTGCCCGGGGTCGATGGCGACCACGTACTGCTGCGGCTGCGTGGCCGGCGCGGGCACCGCGGTCTGGGCATGCGCGGATAGCGCGGAGGAGGCCGCGAGCATCGCGGCGACCGGGGCGCAGGCGAGGACGTGGAGGAGATGTGTCGCCCGGTGGCGCATGGCCGAGGCCGAGTATAAGGGCGGCCGCCTGCCTGCGCGCGCACGATCATGGTGTTGCGCGCAACACGGGACGACAATGGCGGGCGGGAGCTGCACAAAAACCGATGGCACTGCTGGCCGCCCCGGTGTCCGCACCCGCGGAGGAGCCGTGGCTGCGTGCCTGCGCGGCGGCGGGGATGGACTTCCACGTCCTGCGCTCCGGCGACGGCGGCGACGCGGGGTTGGGACGCGGGCTGGAGGACCTCATCCGCGCCGCCGAGTTGCGCGGCTGCGTGTGGGTGGCGCGGCTGGCCGGTCCTGCGGAGTCGGTGGCCTACGCGGCGTCGGTGATCGGGGTTGCGTCACCCGGCGGCGAGTCGGTGGCGATGGTGTTGCGGTCGTCCTCGCAGGCGATGGCGGCGGTGGTGGACGGGTGCTCGGGGGCGCGGCACCGGGTGGTGCTGGCGCAGTGCGACGCGGCGGACGGCGAGGTGGTGCGCTCGGCCCTGGCCGGCGGCGACGTCGGCGGCGCGCTGCGCAGGGCCCGCGTCGCCGTGCTGCGCCAGGCGGAGTGCGGCTGGGCGGTGGCCGGTCTGCGGCCCGCCGCCGCCGCGCTGCTCTGGCGGGTCGCCGTGCCCGGTCCTTCGGCGCGGCTGCCGGGGATGCCCGCCCCCGAGCCGCGTCCCGCGGCCAGGCTGCTCGGCGTGGTGCGCGACAGGGTCCCCGCGACGCTCCTCGCCGCCGCGGGACACGCCCCGCTTGGCGCGCGGCGGCGCCTCCCCACGCGTGTCGGCGCCGTGCTCGCCGCGGTGCTGGTCGCCGTGGTCGCCGTCGTCGGCGCCGGCTGGGTGGTGGTCCACCGCGCCCAGGGCGTGCTGCCCGAGCCGGGCCCGGGCGCCGCGGCCGTCCCCGCCAACACCCCGCCGCCACGCGATGCGGCGATGGCCGCCACCTGGGACCGCAGCGGCGAGGTCATCCTCTTCGGCGGCGCCGAGGCCGGCTCCGGCCACGGCATCCCCTACGCCGACACCTGGCGCGGCGCCCTCCAGCCCGGCGCGGCGTGGCAGCAGGTCGACACCGCGGTGGCGCCCTCACCGCGGCTGGCCGGGGCGGTCGCCGCCGACCCCGCCGACGGCTACGTCCTCCTCTACGGCGGCGAGGGCACCGGCGACGGCGGCCTCGGCGACACCTGGACCTACGGCGGCACCTGGACCCAGCTCCAGCCCAGGCACGCGCCGCCTCCCGGCCCGGCACTGGCCGCCACCGAGCCCGGCACCGGGCGCGTCGTGCTGGTCACCGCCTGCTGCGCCCTCGGCCCCGTCCCCACCGGCGACCGCATGCAGACCTGGCGGTGGGACGGCTCGGACTGGCTCTCGGCCGGCGCCGCACCCGGCTGGGTGACCAACAGCTCGCTGGTCGCCGACGGCTGGGACGGCACCGTGGTCATGGTCGCGGCGCGCGGTGACGGGCTGGGGTCGACCTTCGTCTGGGACGGCGCCGCGTGGCGGCAGGCCACGGGCGTGATGCAGCCGCCGGTCGCCCCGGGGACGCACCCGCAGCTCACCTACGACCCGCGCTCGCGCACCGTGCTCGACGTGGTCACCGGGTTCGACGGCCAGCACTCCACCTGGGCGTGGGATGGCAGCGTCTGGAGCGAGAAGGAGGCGGGCGGCGGTCCCCCGGTGGTCGGCATGGTGCTCGCCGAGCCGGTCGACGGCCACGCCGTGCTCTACGGCGGCACCGCCACCGCCGACGAGTTCACCCAGCGCTGGTACTGGACCGGCACCGGCTGGGCGGAGTCGATCCGGCCCCCGGCGGTGGCGGCCCAGCCCGCGCCGGTCTTCGCCGAGGCGGCGGCCACCGACCCGGGGAGCGGCGGCGTGGTCCTCTTCGGCGGCAACCAGGCGCTCGATCAGACCTGGGTGTGGAGCGGCTCGGCGTGGACCCAGGCGTTCTTCACCAGCCCGCCGCCACTGCCGCGGATGGGCGCCTCGATGGCCTACGACCCGGTGGGGCGCCAGGCGCTGATGGTCGACGGCGAGCTCGCCGACGGCACCCCGGCCGCCGACATGTGGGCGTGGGGCGGGCATTCGTGGACGCAGCTCCACCCGCCGGGCGGGTTGCCGCCGCCGGCCACCCTGGCGCCGATGGCCTGGGACCGGGCCCACGGCGACGCGGTGCTGGTGGTGCCCTCGGCGACCGGCGGGCCGCTGCCCGTGCTCGACACCTGGGTGTGGGACGGCGCCGCCTGGTCGCGGCACGCCACCGCGGTGTCACCGCCGGAGCGCTCCGGGTCGAGCATGGCCTTCGACCCCGCCACCGGCGGCGTCCTCCTGCTGGTGCCCTGCTGCCAGGGCTCGACGACGCAGCAGTCGGAGACCTGGCGCTGGGACGGCGCCGCCTGGCAGCGCCTGCAGACCCGCCATGCGGCGCCGCTGCACGCCACGGTGGCCACCGACGTGGTCCACGGCCGGGTGCTGCTCGTCGCCTCCTGCTGCGCGGGGTTCGACGGTGGCACCGTCGGTCCGCCGCAGACGTGGAGCTGGGACGGAGTCGACTGGACCCCACTCGCCGGCGCCCCGCTGCCCGCCCTGCAGGACGTGGGGACGCTGGCCACCGACGCCTCGGGCGCGGTGGTCCTGGCCGGCCGCCTGGCCGGCGCCGGCCCGCGCCATCCCCTCGACGGGGTCTGGCGCTGGACCGGCGCGGCCTGGGAGCGTGAGTTCTAGCGCACGTCCGCCGCGAAGGGCAGCAGGGCGATGTGCCGGGCGCGCTTGAGGGCCACGGTGAGCGCCCGCTGGTGCAGGGCGCAGGTGCCGGTCATGCGCCGGGGGAGGATCTTGCCGCGGTCGCTGAGGAAGCGACGGAGGCGGGAGACCTCCTTGTAGTCGATGTGATCCACGTGCTCCAGGCAGAAGGAGCAGACCTTGCGGCGTCTGCGGTCGTAGTCAGCCATCTTTCAGCGTTCTCTCTAGAAGGGGATGTCGTCGGGGTCGACGTCGCCGCCGCCCTCGAAGGGCGCGGCGCCGCCGCGGGGGGCACCGGCACCGGCGCCGGCGCCTTCGCCTGGCGCGCCGCCCATCGGCGCGCCGTCCTGGCGGCTGTCGAGGAACTGCACGTCGTTGGCGTTGACCTCGGTGCGGTAGCGCTTCTGGCCGGTGGCCTGGTCGTCCCAGGAGCGGGTCTGCATGCGGCCCTCGACGTAGACCAGGCGGCCCTTCTGCAGGTACTGGCCGCAGAGCTCGGCGAGCTTGCGGTTGCCCTGGTTCCAGACCACCACGTCGTGGTAGTCGGTGAACTCGCGGCGCTCACCGCTCTGCGGGTCGGTCCCGTAGCGGTTGGTGGCCAGGGCGAGCTGGCACACGCCCTGCCCGCTGGGCAGGAAGCGCATCTCGGGGTCGCGGGTCAGGCGCCCGATGAGCATGACGCGGTTGAGCGAGCCTGCCATGACGCTATGCCTCCTCGTCCTCGTCGTCGGTCGCGCCCACGGCGACGGCCTCGGGCTCGTCGCCCGCGTCGTCGTCCTCGGCGATCTCCTCGTCGGCGACGGCCGCGGTGGTCTCGGTCTCGGTCTCGGCGTCGTCGGGCGGCGCCGGGACGCCCGCCGCGGCCTCGCCGTCCTCACCCTCGCCGGTGTCGGCGCTGGGCTCCTCCAGGATGACCAGCAGGTGGCGGAAGACCTGGTCGTGGATGCGCAGCGCCCGCTCCACCTCGGCCACCTTGGCGCCGTCGAGCTTCATCTCGACGATCACGTAGTGCCCGTCGCGGAGGTGCTTGACCTCGTAGGCGAGGCGGCGCTTGCCCCAGTTGGTGGTCTTGTGGATCTCTCCACCCTGACCTTCGATGATCGCCTTCACCGAGTCGATCGCGGCGCGCAGGCCGTCCTCATCGACGTCCGGGCGGACGATGTACATCAACTCGTAATCGCGCACCATGCGCGGCACCTCGTGTCACGCCTCCCTGTGGACGTCAGGCGCCCGCGAGTGCAGGGCGCAGGGAAGCCGGGGCATGGTACCAGGCCGCCGCGGCCGGTCAGTCCAGGCGGAAGACCTTGGGCAGCGGGGTGAGGTTGCGGTGGCCGTCCTCGGTGACCACGACCAGGTCCTCGATGCGGATGCCGCCGAGGCGCGGGTCGTACAGCCCCGGCTCGATGGTGACCACGTCGCCGACCTCGAGGATGACGTCGACGTCGCCGACGCGGGGGAACTCGTGGATCTCCAGGCCCAGGCCGTGGCCGGTGCCGTGGATGAAGCGCGCGTCGGACTGGATGTCGCGGTAGGGCTTGGGCAGGCTGCCGTAGCCGTGCGCCTTGAACACGTCGCAGATGGCGTAGTGCACGTCGCGGCCGTTGACGCCGGGCCTGATCATGTCGAGCCCGAGCTGCTGCGCCTCGCGGACCGCCTCCCACATCCGCTCCACCTCGGGCGGCGGGGTGCCGCGGACAACGGTGCGGGTCATGTCGCCCCAGTAGCGCGTCGTCTTGTGGAACGGGAAGATGTCGAGGACGATGGGCAGGCCGGCGCGCAGCACCTCGCTGGTGGTGCGGTGCGGGTCGGCGGAGTCGGGACCGCCGGTGCAGATCGAGTCGGTGGTCGTGCAGCCCAGCTCCAGCAGGCGCGACTCGACGGTGTAGACGAGGTCCTCGCCGCTGAGCGGCCGGCCGTCGCGGTGGAGCAGGCCGTCGCGGATGTCGGCGGCGGCGATGACGTCGATGGCGCGCTGCAGGGCGTCCATGCCGGCGTTCTCGGTCTGCTCGATGGCAGCGAGCTCGCTGGGCGTCTTGATGCGGCGCTCACGGCGGTAGAGGTCGGTGCGCGGGCTGATGTCGACGTCCGCCTGGCGGAGCAGGTCGGCGTAGAGCGCGGGGAAGTCGGCCTCGACGTCGACCGCGTGGAGGCCGTGCTCGCGGCAGACGGCCTGCAGCAGCAGCGACCAGGCGTCCTGCTCGCTGCCCGCGGATTTGAGCATCTCGCTGAGGCCCAGGTCCTCGCTGCAGCGCACCTGCCCGACGTGCGCCTCCTTCTGGGCGCGGCCGTACTCCAGGCGGGAGGTCCAGAGGGTGGTGTCGTCGCCGCCGCGGTCGACCAGGACCACGGGGTCGGGGGCGAGGAAGCCGGAGCGGTAGAAGATGTTGGGGTGGTGGTAGGTCTCGCCGAAGAGGAGGACGGGGCGCTGGTCTTGGGTCTCGGGCATCTCGTCGTGCAGCCTAGCGGAGTTCAGCGCGGCGGCATGCGCAGGGCGCCGTCGAGGCGGATCACCTCGCCGTTGAGGTACTGGTTCTCGACCACGTGCAGGGCCAGCGCGGCGTACTCGTCGGGACGTCCGAAGCGGCTGGGGTTGGGCACGCCGGCGGCCAGCGCGTCCTTGACGTTCTGCGGCGCCGCGTTCATCAGCGGGGTGTCGAAGATGCCGGGGGCGATGGTGTTGACGCGCACACCACTCGCGGCCAGGTCGCGGGCCAGCGGCAGGGTCATGCCGACGATGCCGCCCTTGCTCGCCGAGTAGGACGCCTGGCCGATCTGGCCGTCGAAGGCGGCGACGCTGGCGGTGTTGACGATGACGCCGCGCTCGCCGTCCGCAGTCGGCTCCTGCGCCACCATGGCCGCCGCCGCGATCCGGATGACGTTGAAGGTGCCGATCAGGTTGACCCCGACCACCCGGGCGAACTGCTCCAGGGGCATGGGGCTGCCGTCGCGGGCGACCACCTTGCCGGGGGTGCCGATGCCGGCGCAGTTGACCAGGATGCGCAGCGGGCCCCGGCTGGTCGCGGCCTGGACGGCCTGCTGGACCGCCTCGGCGTCCTGCACGTCGGCGGGGGCGAAGGTGTGCGGCGCGTTGCCCGGCAGGCTCGCGGCGGTCTGCTCGCCCGGGCTGCTGGGCAGGTCGAGGATGACGACGGTGGCGCCGCGCTCGGCGAGGCGCGCGGCGGTGGCGGCGCCCAGGCCGGACGCTCCTCCGGTGACGATGGCGACGGCGCCCTGCGGATCCAACGCTCGATGCTCCTTGCGGCGGGGGTGACGGCCCGGGAAGGGTAGGCCAGGGCCGGGTGGCTGCGCTGCCCGGATGCCGCGGTACAATTCCGCCCCGCTCAGGGCGTGGTCAGCTAGCTCAGTTGGTTAGAGCGCGCGGTTCACATCCGCGAGGTCGAGGGTTCGAGTCCCCCGCTGACCACCATTCGTGCGACACAGGCGTTCGTCACCCCGGCGGGGGATTCGGCAGCACGAACGGCTCGCTATACTCCCGTCGCTGATGGCTCCAGCCCAGCCCGTCCTCGCGCGCCCGGAGGCCCACCCGTAGATGTGGCGCTACATCGTCCGGCGGCTGCTCCTCGGGGTGGTCACCATCCTGGTGATCACGTTCGTCGTCTACGCGCTGCTGTGGGCGCTGCCTGAGAAGCCGTACGCGTTCCTGATCAACCGGCCCAACCAGTCGTTCGCGCAGCGGCAGGCGATCATCGAGCGGTTCGGGGCGGACAAGCCGTTCATCGTCCAGTACGGCAAATTCCTGTGGAACCTGGTCCACCTCGACCTCGGCGAGTCGCTCACCCAGCACAGCAGCGTGGCCAACGCCATCGGCCTGCGCATCGGCAACACGGCGATCCTGATGATCTGCTCGTACATCGTCACCCTGCTGATCGCCGTCCCCATCGGCATCCTCAGCGCGGTGCGGCAGTACAGCAAGCTGGACAACATCGTCACCTCGCTGTCCTTCGTCGGCATCTCGCTGCCCAACTTCTGGTTCGGCTCGATGCTCATCTTCGCCTTCGCGGTGTTCCCCCACGAACACGGCTTCCCGACCATCTTCCCCGAGGGCGGGATGCACGGCAACAACGCCACCGGCATCCTGGACCTGGCCTGGCATCTCGTCTTACCCGTGATCGTCCTGGCGGTGCAGGGCATCGCGCAGTACGCCCGCTTCATCCGCTCGTCGATGCTGGAAACCCTCTCCCAGGACTACATCCGAACGGCCCGCGCCAAGGGGCTCGCCAGCGGGCGAGTGGTGCTTCGCCATGCCCTGCGCAACTCGCTGCTGCCGCTGATCACGTTGATGGGCCTCGACATTCCCCAGCTCTTCGTCGGCGCCGTGATCACCGAGTACGTGTTCAACTGGCCCGGGATGGGGCGGCTGTTCGTCGACTCGGCGAGCTCCAACGACTACTCGATCCTGCTGGGAATCCTGCTGATCCTCAGCGTCTTCGTGGTCATCGGCAACCTGATCGCCGACCTCGCCTACACCTGGGCCGATCCGCGCATCTCGTACGAGACGAGTCGCTGAGGGACGAGTCCGCCCGGCGGACACGGAGGCCTGGGGCGTGGGCGCGCACCACCGTGGCGACGTGTCCGGCCCTGGCGAATTCGCTCTGCGCGCTGCGCGCCTGCTCGATGCCGGCCGGACAGATGACGGCGCAGACGCTGCCGCTGTGGGCCACGCAGACGCCGGCCGCGCCGGTGCGCTCGGCGACGGTGCGGGCGACGTCGAATGCGGGATTGGGGAGCCGCTGCTGATTGCGCAGCGCTGATTCGGTCGCGAGGCGGCCGAGCGCGAGCGGGGCGTGCCATTGCGTGGCGTCAACCGTGCCGTCAGGGATGCGTGGGCCCGCACCGTACGTGCGGTGCACGTCCAGGGTGGGAAGTGGCTCGTTGCTGTCAACCATGGCCAGAAACAGGTTTGGCGGGAGCGGCCCCAGGTGGCACGCGCGTGTGCCGCCGACGTGGTCGATCGCCCACAGTCCGCGCAGGGGGCTGGAGTCGCTCGGCTCGACCTGGACCAGGAGAGCCAGCAGCTCCGCCTGGGTCAGGGTCACGCCGGCGCACGCGCACACGCCGCCGATCACGCCGGCGACGTCCGCGGTGCTCGATCCCATGCCGCGCCCGTGCGGCAGCTCGCCGCCGAGCTCGACGCGCACGCCACGCCGCCAGCCCGTGCGCTCCAGCGCCAGCTCCAGGGCGCGCGTCGCCTTGGGCAACGCGGGCGAGACGGAGACCTCGGGCTCGTCGGTCAGGGTGACCCGCACGGTGCCGTCGACGTCGATGGGCAGCGAGACCAGGATGGGGCCGTCGCCGTCGACGCCCTGGAGCAGCTCACCGCAGGTCGCAGGCACCAGGGCGACGCCTTCAGCGAGCACGGTCACGGCTGAACCCCCTTGAGCCACAAGGGGAGTCCAGCGACGACGAGGACCACCTCGTCGGCCTGCGCGGCGAGCACCTGGTTGGCGGCGCCGAGCCGGTCGCGGAACCTGACCCCCGCCGCGGACGACGGCACCACGCCGAGCCCGGCTTCGGCGGTGACCACCACGCCGAGCGATTGCGCCGCGTCGTGCACCGCCGTTGCGACGTGTGTTGCGAGTCGCTGCGCCGCTTCGTCGTCGGGTGGATCGGCGAGTGCCAGGGCCAGCTCGAAGCCGTCGAGCAACAGCGCGTCGTGGCCCGCGGCGGCGCGGACTGCGGCCGCGAGGTCGCCGCGGGCTTCGACGGTCCGCCAGGTTGGCGGGCGGCGAACGCGATGCGCCGCGATGCGCGCGTCGACGTCGGGATCGCCGGGCAGCAGGGTGGCGACGTAGGCGACGTCCTCGCAGTGCTGCACGCGCTGCTCCGCGTAGGCGCTCTTGCCGCTGCGCGCGCCGCCGAGGACGAGCAGAAGGCGGCTCACGCCACGCCCTCGTCGACGATGCGGCGCAGCAGGTTCATGTCGAGTGCGGCAGAAACTGCATCGGCGAGACGGTCGAGCTCGGCCTCGACGCCGGGCACGGGCGGGCCGGGTATCCAGGTGCGGCCGCGGCGGGCGGCCACCGCGGCGAGCAGCGGGCGGCGCACCGCCTCGCTGTCGAGCAGGCCGTGGACGTGGGTGCCGACCACCCAGCCGTCCTCGCTGGTGGCGCCGTCCTCCCACCGGTCGCCCTCACTCTGCAGGGCGAGCGGCGGGGCGGAGGGCTCGGTGCGCCCGGTGTGGATCTCGTAGCCGCGCAGGGCGGCGCCCTCGGCGCGGGCCAGCAGGCCGGGGCACGCCAGGACGGTGCCGGTCACTGGGCGCACCACTTTGGCCGCGGCCATGCGGGTGACCGTGGGCAGCAGCCCGAGGCCGGGCGCGGAGCCCGGAGTGCCCTGGTCGGCGCCGCCGCCGTCCTCGACCAGCGCGCCGAGAAGCTGGAAGCCGCCGCAGATGCCGAGCACCGCCGCGCCCCGCTCGCGTGCGGCGCACACCGCGCGGTCGAGGCCGCGCTCGCGCATGGCGTCGAGGTCGGCGCGCGTCGTCTTGCTGCCCGGGAGGACCACCAGGTCGGGGTCGCCGAGGCGGTCGCCGTGGTCGACCAGGCGGACGCCCACGCCGGGCTCGCCGAGCAGGGCGTCGCAGTCGTCGAAGTTGCTGATGCGCGGCAGGCGGATCACGGCGACGTCGATGGCCGCCGCGGACCCGTTGCCGGCGAAGGAGGATTCCAGGCCCAGCGAGTCCTCCTCGGGCAGGCGCAGGCCCTCGACCCGCGGCACCACGCCGAGCACCGGCAGCCGGGCGCGCCGCTCCAGGAAGGCGACGCCATCGGCGAACAGGGACGCGTCGCCCCTGAAGTTGTTGACGATCATGGCTCGAACGTGGCGGCGCTCGGCGGGCCGGAGCAGGCTGAGGGTGCCCAGCAGCGCGGCGAACACGCCGCCCCGGTCGATGTCGCCGACCAGCAGCACCGGGGCGCCGGCGTGGCGGGCGACGCGCATGTTGACCAGGTCGCGGTCGCGCAGGTTGACCTCGGCGGGGCTGCCCGCGCCCTCGATCATCACCAGGTCGCAGGCGTCGCGCAGGCGGTCGAGCGATTCAGCCACCAGTGGCCACAACGTGGGTTTGGCGCGGTGGTACTCGACGGCGCTCATGCGCTCGGCGGCGTCGCCGCGGAGCACCACCTGGGCGCGCGAATCGGTCTCCGGCTTGAGCAGGATCGGGTTCATGTCGCGCGTGGCAGGAACTCCGCAGGCCAGCGCCTGCAGGGCCTGGGCGCGGCCGATCTCGCCGCCGTCGTCGGTGACCGCGGCGTTGAGGGCCATGTTCTGCGCCTTGAAGGGACGCACCGCCACGCCCTGGCGCGCGAATACGCGGCAGAGCGCCGCGGTGAGCAGCGACTTGCCGACGCCGGACGACGTGCCCTGCAGCATCAGGGTCCTGGCGCGCGCCATGGCTCAGGGCACCGCGACCACGTCGCGCCAGCGACGCACGGCGAGCGGGGTGGCGGGCTGGATGCGCAGCGCGGCGTGGGGCGTGCGCACGCGCCACGCCTGGCCCAGCGGCAGCCCGCGCGCCGCACCGAGCAGCGCACGGATGACGCCGCCGTGGCAGACGATCAGCACGTCGCCGTCGAGGCCCGCGTCGTACAGGTCGAGAACGGCGGCGGCGGTGCGGCGCCACAGGTGGTGCGGATGCTCGCCGCCTGGGGGGAGCGGCCAGCCGTCGCGCAGCCAGGCGGCGGCGGTGTCGGGGAAGCGCTCCTCGACCTGGGCGAAGGTGAGGCCGGTGATCTCGCCCCAGTCGAGCTCCTGGACGCGCGGGTCGATGCGGACGTCGATGCTGGGGACGGCGAGGTCGGCGGTCTCCCGGGCGCGCCGCAGCGGGGAGCAGATGGCTGCGGCGAGCGGCCGGTCGCGGAACAGCGCGGCGGCCGCGGCGGCCTGTTCGCGCCCCTCGGCGGACAGGCCGGGGTCGATGCGGCAGCCGACCAGGGTTCCGGGTGGGGCGGTGGTGCGGCCGTGGCGGAGGAGGAGGAGCCTCATGCGCGCGCCCGTTCCAGCGCGGTGCGCAGGGCGGAGACCGCGTGGTCGAGGTCGTCCGGATGCGGCACTGCGACGCGGATCCAACCCGGCAGGCCGAGGTCTGCGCAGGGCCGCACCCGGACGCCCCGCTCGGCGATTGCCGCACACGCCGCCTCGTCGTCACCCACCTCCGCGCACACGTAGTTGGCGGCGGCGTGGGTGGTTCGCAGCCCCAGGTCGCGCAGTGCGACATGCAGCGATTCGCGGCCACGGGTTGATGCCCCGCGCGTCGCTTCGCGGTGCGCCGTGTCGGCGAGGCCCGCCACCGCCGCGGCGATCCCGGCGGTCGAGACGCACCATGGCGGGGTCAGCGCCCGCAGCGCCTCGGCGACGCGCGGCGGGGCGTCCACGGCGGCCACGCGCAGGCCGGGCAGCGCGAGGTCCTTGGTCAGCGAACGCAGCACCAAGGCGTCGCTCCCCGCGGCCGAGCGGCGGTCGTCGCAGAAGTCGAGGAAGGCCTCGTCGAGCACCCAGGTGGTCTCGGGCGTCGCCGCGAGCAGGGCGAGGACCTGCTCGCGCGGCACCGGCACCCCGGTCGGGTTCGCCGGCCGGGCGAGGAAGCCGACCGCGGCGCCGGTGCGCAGGCAGAGCGACGCGACCGCGTCGACGTCGAGGGCGAACCCGTCCTGCGCCGCCGCCGACCACGTCTCCAGCCGCGCCCCGCAGGCCAGTGCCGCTCGGGCATATTCGCCGAAGCAGGGCGCCACCAGCACCGCGGTGTCGCCCGGTCGCAGGTGGGCGAGGGCGACGCGGAGCAGCAGGTCGGCCGCGCCTGGCCCGGCGACCACGCGCTCCTCCGCGACGCCCAGCTCGGCGGCAACGGCGCGGACCAGGGCGCCCGCGCGCCGCGACGGGTAGCGGTCGATCGGCGCGGCGCGCGCCGCCTCGACAGCATGCGGCGACGGCCCGAGTGGGGCGATCGAAGCGCTCAGATCGAGCAGGCCCTCGCCACCGGCGCCGCCGTGGGGCGCCTCGCCCACCTCGTACAGCCAGGGATGCGGCTCACGCGGCACTGCGGGCGAGCCTCCGTCGCGGGCCGGGCAGCGCGCGGGCGGCTCGCCGGAGCGCGACCGGACCGACCGCCGTCCCGGCCAGGGCGAGCAGCGTGGCGGCGCGGGCGATGCGCACCGACCGTCCCACGTCGGCCGGGGTGGGCGGACGCGCCGCGGCGTTGAGCACGTGCGCTCCCGGCTTCTCCAGCCGCACCCCGAGCGCCCCTGCCATCGCGGCCATCGGGCGGCCCGCGTTGGGGCTGGGGGTCATGCCGCCGTCCCGGCGCCACACCCGCAGTGCGCCGCGCACCGAGCCACCCCCCGCCGGGGCCGCCAGGGCGATGAGCAGCGCCGAGGCACGCGCCGGCACCAGGCCGAGCACGTCGTCGAGTCGCGCCGCGACGCGGCCGCCGAGGCGGTGACGGTCGCGGTAGCCGACCATGGCGTCCGCGGTGTTGGCGAAGCGGTGCGCGGCCGCTCCGGCGGGCCCGGCGGCCCGGGCGTAGAGCAGCGGCGCCACCACCGAGTCGGCGAGATTTTCGGCCACCGACTCGATGGCGGCGCTGGCCACCAGCGCCGCGTCCAGGCCGGAGCGGTCGCGGCCGACCAGCCAGCGCAGCTCCTCGCGGGCGCGGGGCAGGTCGCCGTCCTCCAGCGCCCCGGCGACGTGGTCGGCGGCGCGGAGCAGGGTGCGCAGGGCGAGCAGCGGCCAGAGCTCGATCGCCTCAGCGGCCGTGCGCACGAGTTTGGGTGTGCGCGCGGCGCCCGCTGCCACCAGGCCTGCTGCGGCCGCGCTGACCATCACGCCCGCGACCGTCGCGGCCGCACCGCGGAGCAGCGCTTGCGCGCCGCCGCGGGGCGGGTCGGGAGGCACCATCGCTCCCATCGCCCGGCCCATCCAGACCACCGGGTGGACCCGCTCGGGCGGCTCGCCGAGGGCACCGTCGAGGAGCAGCGCGAGGGCCAGCGCCGCGGGCGGGCTGCCCGGGCTCAGCGCTGCGCGGCCAGGCACAGCAGTGCTCCCGCGAGGGTCAGCTCGACCACGGCGCCGAACCCGTCCCCGGTCATGCCGCCGACGCGCCGGGTGAACACGGCGATGACCGCGGCGACCACCAGCAGCGCCGCCCCGCACGCCGCGGCCCCGCGCCAGCCGCACAGGGGGATCGCCACCGCGGCCGTCGCGGCGAAGGCGACCACCCCGGCGAGCGTTCGCCCCGACACCGAGTACACCGACGCCAGCCCCTCGTCGCGCGCGGGTCGGGCCAGGCCGAGCGCCAGCGCCGCGGCGCCGCGGGAGAGCCCAACCGCGGCCAGCACGGCCAGCGGGCGACGCTCGACCACGGATGACAGCGCGGCGTACTGGATGAGCACCACCAGCACGGCGGCGGCGGTGCCGTAGCCGCCGACGCGGCTGTCGCGCATGATCTCCAGCCGCCGCTCCCGGGTGCGGGCGCCGAAGAGGCCGTCGGCGCTGTCCATGAGGCCGTCGAGGTGCATGGCGCCGCAGGCTGCGGCGAGGACGGCGAGGAGCACCGCGGATCGCGCTGCGAGGGGCAGCACCGGGGCGAGCGCGATCTCCAGCGCCGCCATGACGCCGCCGAGCAGCAGGCCCGCGGGGCCGAAGCAGGCGAGGGTGACTCCGGTCGGCATGCCGTGCGCCCGCGCCGGCAGGGGGAGGACGGTGAGAAAGCCGAGCGCGCCCAGCGCACGCCAGGCGACGCCGCGCCGGGGTGGGGCGGTGGCGGGGACGGACACGGTCACGCGCGGGCTCGAGCGGCCGCGCCAGCCGGGATCGGGTCAGCCGACCGGTGGGCGCGACGAGTCGCCGCGGCGGCAACCACCATCGGGGCCGGGGCGCGGCGGCTCGGCGCGGCTGCAGGCACGGTCGGGTCAGTTGGCTTGCGCGCGCGATGTCTCGCCGCCGCGGTGGCCCGGGTCGGGTCAGCCACCCTGCGGGCGCGATGGCTCGCCGCGGCGGCGACCACGCTCGGGTCAGGGGCGCGCCAGCTCGGGGCGGCGGCAGCCATGTTCCGCATCAGCCGGGCAGCGCGACCGTCCCGCGCCCGTCGTCGACCTCGCCGGTGGGGCCGCTCACCCCCGCCGAGGAGAACGTCGCCATCTCGGCGCTGAGCCGCGCCGCCGCCTGGACCAGCCCCAGCGCCAGGCAGGCGCCGGTGCCCTCGCCGAGCCGCAGGTCGAGGTCGAGCAGCGGCACCACGCCCAGCCGCGCCAGGGCCAGCCGGTGCCCGCGCTCCACCGAGCGGTGCCCACCGATCACGTACGCCGTGGCCGCCGGGCAGAGCAGCGAGGCCACCAGCGCCCCGGCTGTCGACGGGTGCCCGTCGATCACCACGACCATTCGTCGCGACGCCGCGCCGAGCACCGCCCCCGCGATCGCCGCGATCTCCAGGCCGCCGAGCTCCGCCACCACGGCAAGCCCATCCGTGATGTCGAGATGCGCCATGGCGCGGCGCACTGCCGCATCGACGGCGCCCACCTTGCGCGTCAGTCCCGCGTCATCGACCCCCGTGCCGCGGCCCACCACCTCGCTCGCCGCCGCCCCGGTCACCGCCGCCACCACCGCGCTCGCCGCCGTGGTGTTGCCGATGCCCATGTCGCCCACGGCCAGCGCCTCCACCCCCTCGTCGTGCAGCGCCCACACCGCCTCGATGCCCGCCTCGACCGCCGCGCGCGCCTCCTCGCGGGTCATCGCCGGCCCGCTCACGATGCTCGCCGTGCCCGGACGCACCTTGCGCGCCAGCAATGAGGGATGCGGCGGCAGGTCGGCTGCGACGCCGACGTCGAGCACCACCACGCGCGCCCCGACCTGGCGGGCGAGCACGTTGATCGCCGCGCCGCCCCCGAGGAAGTTGAGCACCATCTGCGGCGTCACCTCGGCCGGGTAGGCGCTGACGCCCTCGGCGGCGACCCCGTGGTCGGCGGCGCAGACCAGCACCGCGGCCGGCCCGAGCAGCTCGCCATCGCGGCGCCGGATGCCGGCGAGCTGCACCCCGATCTCTTCGAGGCGGCCGAGGCTGCCGGGCGGTTTGGTGAGGTCGTCCTGGTGGAGGCGGGCGGCCGCCTGGGCGGCGCTGTCGAGCGGCTCGATTGCGGCGATCGCCTGGTCGAGAAGGGGGGTCGGTTGAGTCTCCCCCTGAAAAATGTCGGTCACGGGGAGGTCCTCCGCAGGTAGGGGCGGCTGGTGACGAGGTGCCGTCCCCGCCGCCGGGTGGTCGAGCAGCCCACGACCACCAGGGTGGTCATGGTTGCAGTGGTCGGGTCGAGGTCGCCGAGGGTGGTCAGGTCGACGCGCTCGTCGGGACGGCAGGCGTCGTGGACCAGGGCGGCGGGCGTGCTGGCGGGGCGGTCGGCGCGAAGAATGCGCAGGGCGCGGTCGAGGGCCTCGGGGCGTCCGGCGCTGCGCGGGTTGTAGAGGGCGAGGGCGAGGTCGCCGGTGGCCACGGCGGTGAGGCGGCGCTCGATCGTCTCCCAGGGGACGAGCAGGTCGGAGAGCGAGATGGCGGCGAAGTCGACGCCGAGCGGGGCGCCGAGGCGGGCGGCGGCGGCGAGGGCGGCGGTGATGCCGGGGACGACGGTCACCTCGGGGTTGCGCTCGCCGTCCCAGCCGAGGTCATAGAGAACGTCGAGGACAAGGCCGGCCATGCCGTAGACGCCGGCGTCGCCGCTGCTGACCACGGCGATGCGCTCGCCGGCGCGGGAGCGGCGCACCGCCTCGGTGGCGCGCTCGACCTCGGCGCCGATCGGCCAGGGCTCGACGGGGGCGTCGGGCCAGAAGGCGGTGACCTGGTCGCAGTAGGCGCGGTAGCCGATGATGGTCTCGGCGGCGCGCAGCTCCTGGTGGGCGCGCTCGCACATGTAGGAGGGGTCGCCGGGGCCGAGGCCGACGATAGAGAGGTGGCCCGTGTCGACGGTCCCGCCGCCGCGTTCCTGCTCAGCCATGGGCGACCGAATCCCGGCTGCGCCGGGGAACTGCGGCCGCTCCGCTGCCGCGACGGGCGATGGCGACGGTGACGCGGTGGTGGACGCGCTTGGCGGCGAGCAGCTCGCCGGTGCCCGCTTCGAGCAGCGCCGCCGCCTCGCTCACCGACGGGGTGCCCACCGCCTCCTCGACCACCGCGCTCGGCGTCGGAACCACGACATCGCGCAGCGCCCTGGCTTCGTAGCCCCGCAGCGCCCAGCCACGCTCCTCGCAGAGCAGCCGAAGCGCCGGCTCCTCGGTCTTCCGGTCAAGCGTGGCCACAACTCCGACACTCAGCGGCGAGAGCTGCGCATCGAGCAGCGACGCGTCGACAGCCTCGACCAGCTCCTCGCGCGACACGCCCGCCTCGCAGCCCACGCCGAGCACCAGCGACGGCGGACGCAGCACCACCCACCCCTCACGCGCCGCCACGACGCGATCGGTGACCACGATGGCCGCGCGCCAGGCAGCGTCTTGCAGCCCACCCAAGTCGGCGACGCGCCGCAACGACGCCGGCCACAAGCCCGCGCTCTCCAGCGGCTCGCCGCAATCCTGCAGCAGCGCAACCGGATCGCCGTCGAGCAGTGCCGCGCCGGCGTGGGCGAGCTGCCGGGGATCCTCGACGCGCCAGCCGCGATGCGCGGCGAGGTCGTCGAGCGCAGGCCAGGCGCGCCCGTCGCTCGCCGTCGTGACAACGGCCGTGGCTCCGATGGCGACGGCGACGCGCCGAGCCAGCTCGTTGCCGCCGCCCGCGTGCGCGCCGGCGAGCGGGACGGCGAAGCGCCCGCGGTCGTCCACCGCGACGACACTGGGGTCGCGCAGCTTGTCCTCCAGGTGCGGCGCCGCCAGGCGCACCGCGGCGCCCGTGGCCATCACCAGCACCACGCCGCCCGCCTCGCCCATCAGCCGGGCCACCACCGCGCGCGCCGAGCCCTCCTCGGCGACGGCATCCGCGTCCGCACCGGCGAGTCGCGCAGGCAGATGCACGCGCGCCTCCGGCAGCGCCCCGCGGATGCGCCGCGCGATCTCGGCACCACCCGCGGTGATCGCGTAGATGACAACCCTGTCCCGATCTCTCTGCACCCCCCGCGCCGCCTCACCCCGCGGCCGAAAAACATGTGCATGGTCCGGGCTGTACAGCGACGACCGCAGCCGCGTCGACGCCCGCGCAAACGCCGGCCCGACCAGCACCAGCGCGTGCCGCCGCACCCCCATGTCGCGGAGCCGCTGCTCGACGTCCCCGACCAGGCCCCAGCTCACCCGCTCGTCCGGCCACGACACCTTCTCGGCGATCACCGCGGGCGTGTCGTCAGCCACGCCACCGTCGCGCAGGGCCGCCACCAGCTCCGCGCCATACCCCGCGCTGAGGAATACACATAGCGACACACCCGGCCGCGCGTGCGCGCGCAAGTCCTGCCCGTCCGGCATCGGGGTGCGCCCGGCGACGCGGCAGAACACGATCGACTGGGTCACGCCCGGCACCGTCATCTCGCAGCCCAGCGCCGCCGCGGCCGCCATCGGCGAGGGCACGCCGGGGACGATCTCCCACGCCACACCCGCGTCCTCCAGCCGGGCGAGCTGCTCGGCGACGGCGCCGTACACGCCCGGATCGCCGCTGTGCACGCGCGCCACCACCAGACCGGACCGCGCCGCCGTGACCATCCGCTCCACGATGGGATCGAGGGTCATGCCGCTGGTGCCGCGCACCTGCGCGCTCTCCGACACCATGTCGAACATGCGTGGGTCGACCAGCGAGTCGGCGTAGAGCACCAGTCCCGCGGCCTCCAGCACGCGCCGCGCGCGCACGGTCATCAGGTCGGGGTCGCCGGGGCCGGCGCCGACGATGTACACGGTTCCAGGCCGCGGTGTCCACGCGCTCATGCCGCGCCCACCCTGGCGGTCAGCGTTCCGGGGCGGCGCAGGATGACCAGGCTCATGTAGTCGTCCGCGTCGCTGACGCCAAGAACGCCATCGCGATGCTCCTCGCCGTCGAGCCCGATGCGCCGGGCGTAGCGCGCCGTCCATCCCTGCGCGACCGAGTCGAGCAGCGCCTGCACGCGCGACAGCTCACCGCCCGCCTTGAGCAGCACCACGGTGTCGGCATGCGTGCACGCGTCGCGCAATGCATCGGAGTCGAGGCGCGCCGTGGGCAGCACCACGAGTCGCTCTGCCCCCAATGCCAGCGGCCGCCCCTCGATCGCCGCCGCCGCACTCATCGCGCTGATGCCGGGCACGACGAACACCGGCGTGTCGCGACGCAGCTCGCGCAACGCCGCCGCTGCATAGGCAAAGGTGCTGTACAGGGACGGGTCGCCGTCGGTGGCGAAACCGACCGATGCGCCCTCGTGCAACGCGGCGAGCAGCGGGGCGATGCGCACGCGCCAGCCGTCGAGGATCGCCTCGCCGTCGACCGGCATGGCGCTGGGCAGCTCCAGCAGCCGCTCCGGCTCGACCAGGCTCTCGACCACGGTGCGCGCAATGCCGCGCCCACGTTCGCTGCGCGGCGCGGCGACGACGTCGAGCCGCTGCAGCAGCGCCGCGCCGCGCAGCGTCAGCAGCCCGGGATCGCCAGGCCCCACGCCGATGCCGTACAGCGCTCCGGGCAGCGGGTGCTCGCCCAACCATTGCGCGGCGAGCGAATCGAGCGACATCGTCATCGCGGCGCCTCCGCGCTGACGATGAACACCGGGTCCTCCGCCTGCAGCCGCACCGACTTGCCCGCGTCGACGCCACGCGCCACGTTGAGCGCGGTGACCTGCGGCGCCCACCCGCCCAAGGTGGCGCGCGCGATGAGCACGCCGTCGAGCGTCGCGAAGTGCGCCACCACCCGACCGCCGGGACGCAGCCGCTGCCGCACCACGCCGAGGATCTCGCCAAGCCGCCCACCATGCCCACCGACGACGACGCGGTCGGGATCGGGCAGCGTCGCCAGCGCCTCCGGCGCCTCACCTTCGACCACCTCGACGGCGCCGCGCCCATATCGCGCCGCGTTGTCGCGCAGATGAGCCACCTGCTCGCCGTCGCGCTCCACCGCGTAGACGCGCGCGCCCGGCGCAAGTCCCGCCGCCTCGATGCCGATCGACCCGGAGCCCGCGCCGACGTCCCAGATCACCGCCGCGCCCGAGGGACGCAGCAGCGACAGCCCCACCGCGCGCACCTCGGCCCGCGTGATCATGCCGCGCGCGTGCGAATAGTTGGTCTCGGCGCGGCCGAAGTCGCCGGGCTGCGCTGCGCCGGCGGCGGCCGCGTCGCGGTCGAGCACCACCACACTGAGCGGGTCGAAGTGTCCCTGCGCGATGTGCGACAGCGACGCGTCGACAACGCGCTCCACCGGACCGCCGAGCTGCTCGGCGACCACGCAGCGGCAGTCCTCCATGCCACCGTCGAGCAGCGCCCGGGCGACGCGCTGCGGCGGGTTGTCGGGACCGCAGAGGATGGCGCTGACGCGCGCGTCGAGCGCATGCGGCACCACCGGTGCCAGCGGGCGGCCGTGCGCGCTGAGAATGCGCGCGTCGTCCCACGGCACACCGGCGCGCGCGAAGGCGACCTGCACCGACGAGGTCGCCGGAACCACCGTCACCTGCTCACGTCCCAGGGCGCGGATCAGGGTTGCGCCGATGCCGAAGCAGAGCGGGTCGCCGGTGCCCAGCACCACCGCCTGCTCCCGCGGCCCGCGGTTGCGCAACCGTTCGACGCACGCCTCGACGTCGCCCACGACCACGCGCTCCTCGCCGTGCGGCGGCACCTCGTCCAGGTGGCGCTGGGCGCCGCAGAGCAGCGTCGCGGTGTCGATGGCGGCGCGTCCGCGCGGGTCGATCGCGTCGATGCCCGACGGCGGCACGCCGACGACGACCACGACGGGCGCGCTCACGATGCGGCACTCCCCAGCAGCTCACCCGAATCCGGGTCGAAACACCACGCCTCCACCTGCACCGCGCCGCCCGTGCGCTCACTGCAACGCTGCGCGGCCGCGCGACACAGCTCGTCGAAGAAGCCGCGCAGCCCGAACTCCAGCGCCATCTCCTGCGCATGCCGCGCGGTGTTGGCATGGCGCATGCGCTCGACCAGCGCGGCGTCCGCACCCGCGCGCTGCGCCACCAGCGCCAGCATCTCGGGATCGACGCCGCCGCCCGCTACGTGGAGCTGAAACTGTCCCTGGGCCAGCTTGGTCAGCTTGCCGACCATGCCCGCCAACGTCACCGTGCCGATGCCATGCTCGCGCGCCTTGTCCAAAGCGTGTCCAGCGAACTCGCCCATCTCCACGAACGCCGCCTCGGGCAGCTCGGGCAGCCGCGCGCGTGCGTACGCCTCACTGCGTCCGCCGGTGCTCAGCACCAGGTGGGTGACCCCGTTGGCCGCGGCCACGTCCACCGCCTGCACCACACTCGCGCGCCACGACGCCGTCGAGAACGCCTCGACGATGCCGGTGGTGCCGAGGATGCTGATGCCGCCGAGGATGCCGAGCCGCGCGTTGAGCGTCCTGCGGGCCATCTCCTCGCCGCCGGGCACCGCGATGGTGACGCTGACCCCGCAGCCGCGCCGCTCCGCGACCTCCAGCGCCGGACGCGCCGCATCGCCGATCATCCGCCGCGGCACCGCGTTGATCGCCGGGCCGCCGACCTCCAGGCCGAGCCCGGGCAGGGTCACCGTGCCGACGCCCTCACCGCCGCGCAGCTCCAATCCCGGCTGGGCGCGCCAGGCGACCGTCGAGGTCAGCCGCGCACCGTGGGTGACGTCGGGGTCGTCACCCGCATCCTTGACCACCACGGCGCGCGCCCAGCCGTCACCGCTCGCCGTTTCGGCCACCGCGAAGGTGTGCTCGAAGCCGGCGGGCAGGGGGATGGTGGCGCTCTCGCGCGGCGTGCCGTCGACCAGGTGCAGGCTCGCCGCGTGGGTTGCCGCGGCGCCGCAGGCGCCGGTGGTGAAGCCCGTGCGCAGGCCACGCTTGCGTCGCGGTGCAGGCGTGTAGCCCTCTTCGTCGGCACGCGTCGCACCACGGACGGTTTCGGGAAGTCCCTGCGGTGTGGTCACAGCAGCGCGCACGCGTTGACCGCGGCGGCGGCGACGGCTGAGCCACCGCGCGTTCCGCGCACGGTGATGAACGGCAGCGGCGCGGTGTCGAGGAGGAGCTGCTTGGCCTCCTCGGCGGCGACCAGCCCGCACGGCGTGGCGATCAGCGCGGCGGGCAGCGGGGCGCCGTCGGCGAGGGCGTCGAGCAGCGCCAGCAGCGCGGTGGGCGCGTTGCCGATCGCCACCACTGCGCCCTCCCAGTGCGCCGCCAGGTTGAGCAGGCCGCGCGCGGTGCGCGTCGAGGCGTCGGCGGCCGCGCGCGTCGCCGGACTGACGTGGTGTCCCGACAGTGGCACCTCGGCGACGTCCTGCGCGCAGAACACCCGCGAGCCACCGCGCTCCACCGCGCCGCGCACGCCGGCGGCGACCATGGCGACGTCGCACACCAGCGCCGCACCGCGTTGCAAAGCCGCCTGCGCGGCGCGCACGGCGCCGTCGTGGATGACGATGTCGCGCAGCAGGTCGGGATCGCCGGCGGCGTAGGCCATGCGCAGCGCCACAGTTGCGGCCGGTTCTGGTGGCAACTCGACGGGCGAGCGCCGGCGCAGCCGCTCCAGGCTGAGCGGCATGATCTCGTCGGGCGGCAGGCCGTGGGCGCGCAGGGCGAGGCCCTCACCGGTGGCGCGGACCATCATCGCGCCGTCTCCAGCGCCGCGCTGCGGTGCCGTTCGGCCGCCGCCACCAGGCGCGCCGCGGCGCCGGGGACGCCGCAGAGGTGCAGGTGGACGTAGCTGGCCAGCACGCTGCCCTGCGCAAAGCCCTCCCGGGCGTCGGTTTCAGCGAGGTGGTAGGCGGCGCTCTCCACGTCGACGTGCGGATCGGCGTGCGACCAGTGGAACTCGTGCCCGTGCGCCACCTCGCCGGCGCGCAGCATCGGCGAGTCGCGCAGTGCGCGCGCGGTGCGGTAGCCGAGGGCGCGACGGCTGCGCGCCATGCGCGTGCCGTAGGGGAGCACGCCGCACATGGCGAAGGACTCGCCGTCCTCCTGGGCGATGTGGGTGCCCAGGTACATGGCGCCGCCGCACTCGGCGACGATCGGCAGGCCCCGCATCGCCTCGGCGGCGACCGACGCGCGCATCGCCGCGTTGTCGCGCAGCACCGCGGCGAAGCGCTCGGGGAAGCCGCCGGGGAGGATGACGGCTTCGCAGTCGGGCAGTGCCGCGTCGACCAGTGGACTGAAGGGGACCAGCTCGGCGCCGCGGAGGGCGAGCAGGTCGAGCGCGTCCTGGTAGTGGAAGGTGAACGCCGCGTCGCGTGCCACCGCGATGCGGGCGCGCGTCGCTGCGGCGGGAAGCGCGAAGAGGTCGTCGCCGGGAGTGGCGACCGGGCCGCCGGGTTGCGCCGCGATGCGCAGCAGTGCGTCCACGTCGACGTGTTGCTCGACCGCGGTGCCCAACGCCTCCGCCCAGCGCGGCGGATGGGCGCGTTCCTGCGGCGGCACCAGGCCGAGGTAGCGCTCGGGCAGGGTCAGCGACGGGTCGCGGGGAATGGCGCCGAGGACGCGCAGCCCGACGCCCTCGATCGCCTCGCGCGCCGCCTGTTCGTGCCGTGCCGAGCCGACACGGTTGAGCACCACGCCGGCGATGGGCACGCGCGGGTCGAAGCGGGTGAAGCCGAGCGCGACCGCCGCCGTGGAACGCGCGGCGCGCGCGGCGTCGACCACCAGCACCACGTCGGCGTCGAGCAGGCGCGCCATTTCCGCGGTGCTGCCGTGATCTCCGCCACCGAGACGGCCGTCGTAGAGGCCGAGCACACCCTCGACCACGGCGACGTCCGCGTCGCGCATGGCGCGCGCGGCCAGGGCGGGAACGGTGCGCGCGCTGCACAGCACGGTGTCGAGGTTGCGCGAGGTGCGGCCGGCGACGGCGTTGTGGTGCAGCGGGTCGATGAAGTCGGGACCGACCTTGAAGGGCTGCACGCGCAGCCCGCGACGGCGCAGTGCAGCCATGAGGCCGAGCGCGAGCGTGGTCTTGCCGGTGCCGCTGGCGGTTCCGGCGACGACGATGGGGCGGGGGTGGCGCGGCTTTGGCGCCGCGCCGGCGGTGGGGCGCAGCGCGGTGCCGCGCTCACCGCGCACGCGCGCGGCGACGTAGGCGGTGACGGCGGGATGGAGGCCGAGGTGGTCGGCGAGCACCAGGCGGAAGCCGGGATGGCGCGCTGCGAACTCGCAGGCCTGCTCGCCGATGCGGTCGGCGATGCGTCCGGCGTTGAGCAGGTACGGCGCCACCACCGCGCTGCGAATCCCCCGCTCGTACAGCGCTTCCAGGGCCACGTCGGTCGCGGGTTCGGCCAGCGAGGCGAAGGCGTGCACCACGGGGCGGCCGTCGACCTGGTGCAGCCGCGCGCAGACGATGCCCGGCAGGCGGCGGTTGGCGTGCGCCGACGACGAGCCGCGTCCGGCCAGCACGATTGCCTCGGCGCGCATTCCACTGCGGCGCTCGGCCTCGCCGATGCGCGCGCCCAGGGCGGCGAGCAGCGGCGCGGAGGGACGCAGCAGTGGCATGCACCGCCAGCGCACCTCGGGATGCAGCCGCGCGGCGCCGCGAAGGATCACGGCGAGGTCGTCGCGCGCGTGTCCGGCGGGGAACAGAAGCAGCGGGACAAGGCGAACCTCGTCCACGCCGGTCGCGCGTGCCTCCTCGGCGGCGTCCGCGAGCGCGGCGAACACGGCCTGCAAGCCGCTGGCCGGATACTCGATGACGCCGACGCGCACGCGTGCGCCGTAACCGCGGTTGACCGCCTCGCGCAGCGCGCACAGCTCGTCGCGACCGCGCTCGTCGCGCGTGCCGTGCGCGATCAGCACGACGGGTGTGGCGCTGCTCATGGCACCACCGCCTCGCTGTGCGCCGACATGCGCCCCTCCAGCTCGGCGTCGATCTCCGCGGCGAGCAGGCGCAGGCGGCGCAGGCGGTCCTCGTCGGCGTCGCCCCACAGCTTGCGCGCGGCGGCTTCGAGCAGCCGCTCGGCCATCGACTTCAGGGCCCACGGGTTGGACTTGCGCAGGAAGTCCTGCGAGACCTGGTCGAACAGGTAGTCGTCGGCGACCTGCG
The DNA here is from genome assembly GCA_035569495.1 of Candidatus Angelobacter sp. Lineage (GTDB taxonomy): Bacteria > Chloroflexota > Dormibacteria > Aeolococcales > Aeolococcaceae > DASRDZ01. The sequence goes on from DATMMX010000017.1 coordinate 53,043, forward strand.
CGTACATCCAGTCGTCCACCACCCCGGCGGTGGCGTCGTAGCCGTAGAGGTAGTCGACGGTCGCCGCCATCTCGAAGGCGCCCTTGTAGCCGTGGCGGCGCATCGCCTCCAGCCACTTGGGATTGACGACCCGCGCCCGGAACACGCGGCGCGCCTCCTCGTCCAGCAGGCGCACGCGGGCGCGCGACGGGTCGGCGGAGTCGCCGAAGTAGGCGCGTGGCGCCGTGCCGGTCAGCGCTCGGACGCAGGCGATCATGCCGCCGTGGTACTGCAGGTAGTCGTCGCTGTCGAAGATGTCGTGCTCGCGGTTGTCCTGGTTCTTGATGGCGACGGCGATCTGCGCGAAGTTGTCGCGGAACTCCTCCTCGGCGGCGACACCGTACTGCTGCCGCGTGTACGCGTACGAGCCCCAGGCGGTGTAGACAGCGGCGATGTCGGCCTCGTCGCGCCAGGCGCCCGAGTCGAGCAGCGGGAGCACGCCGGCGCCGTACGCGCCGGGGCGGCTGCCGAAGACGCGATATGCGGCGCGGTCCATGGCGCTCGCGGCGTCGACGCCCTGGGCGACCAGCCGTCCTGCCTCGTCGCGAACGCGGGCGGCGACGGGGTTGAGGTCGTCGGGCTCGTCCAGGGCGGCGACCAGGCGGACGGCCTCGTCGAAGAGGTGGATGAGGTTGGGGAAGGCGTCGCGGAAGAAGCCGCTGACACGCAGGACCACATCGACGCGGGCGCGGCCCAATTCATGCAGCGGGATGGCGACGATGCCCGAGACCCGGCGGTTCTCGCGCGTCCACGTCGGCCGGACGCCGAGCAGGGCGAGCGCCTGGGCGATGTCGTCGCCGCCGGTGCGCATCGCGGACGTTCCCCAGACGACGATGCCCACGGTGCGGGGTGGGGCGCCGGTTTCGACGACGTGCTTGTCGACGACCGCGGTGGCGAGCTGCTGGCCGACGCGCCAGGAGGTTTCCGTGGGCAGCGATTTGGGGTCGACGCTGTAGAAGTTGCGACCGGTGGGGAGGACGTGGGTCATGCCGCGGGTCGGTGCGCCGGAGGGGCCGGCGGGGACGTAGCCGCCGCGCAGGCCGAGGAGCAGGTTGGTGAGCTCGTCGGAGGTGCGGCGGATGGCGGGCCAGAGGACGGTGCAGAGGTTGTGCAGGGAGCGTTCGGCGTCGGGTACGTTTGTGCCGAACACGGCGGAAACCAGGCGGGGCGGCGCGTCGGGGTCGAAGTCGGCGGCGGCGAGCTGGGAGATGAGGTCGCGGGCCATCGCGTGCAGGGCTTCGATGAGGTCGCCGGCGACGCGGGGTTGTGCGCTGCACCAGGGAAGCAGCGGCGCCGGAACGCGGTCGCCGGGGCGGCCTTCGGCCTGCGGCGATAAATGTGTTTGCAACACAGGTTGTGTGAGCGGCGCTGCGGAAGGTGCATGCGGCGCAAGAGGAACCCCGCGATCGCTGAGCAGCAAATCGTAATCCACCCCACAAGCCACCGCCAGCGACTCCGCCAGCCCCGGCACCCCCCCATCAGTCGGCCGCGCAAACGCCAGCATCATGTCGATCAGCGCCTCGCCCGCCGGCGCCTCCCCCAGCACATGCAACCCACTGCGAATCTGCGCATCCTTGATCTCGCACAGATACCCGTCCATGCGCAGCAGGAACCCGTCGAAGTCGTGCGGTCGCTGCTCCTCCCCGAGGTCACTGTCGAGATTCGCCGAGCGCACCGCCTCCCAGATGCGCTCCTGGATCACCGGCAGCTTCTCGGGATCGAGCGCCTGCGCGTTGTAGTACTCGTCCATGAGCTGCTCGACGGCGATGATCGGCCCGTAGGCGTCGGCGCTGCTCACCGGCGGGATGAGGTGGTCGATGATGCAGGCGTGGGCGCGGCGCTTGGCCTGGGTGCCCTCGCCGGGGTCGTTGACCACGAAGGGGTAGAAGAAGGGCAGGTCGGCGATGCACAGGTCGGGGAAGCACGCCGCCGACAGGCCCAGTGCCTTGCCCGGCAGCCATTCCATGGTGCCGTGCTTGCCCAGGTGCACCACGGCGTCGACGCCCAGCCCGTCGCGGAGGTGGTGGTAGAAGGCGAGGTAGTGGTGCGGGGGCGCCAGGTCGGGCGAGTGGTAGATGGCGGCGGGGTCCTCGCCGAAGCCGCGCGGGGGCTGGATGCAGACCAGCACGTTGCCGAAGTGCAGGCCGGCGAAGGCTAGTCCACCGCGGTGGTGGTAGAGGGTGCCGGGTGGCTCACCCCAGGAGCGGCGCATCTCTTCCTGGGTTTCGGTCGCGATCGTCCCGAACCATGACGCGTAATCGGCGGCGGACATCCAGCCGGCGGCCTGGTCGAGCTGCTCGGAGGTGAGGTACTCGCGGTCGTAGCCGCCGCGGGCGAGCAGGGTGTGCATGAGCACGTCGCCGTCGCTGGGCAGCGGCTCGGCGCCGAGGTCGTAGCCGTCGTCGCGCAGCGCCTGCAGGACGCGCACCGCCGACGCGGGCGTGTCCAGCCCCACGGCGTTGCCGACGCGCGCGTTCTTGGTGGGGTAGCTGCTCAGCACCACGGCGATGCGCTTGTCTCCGTTGGGTTTGCGGCGCAAGACGGCGAAGCGCACCGCCAGCGACGCGCAGCGCGCCACGCGTTCGAGGTCGGGGACGTAGCGCGCCGTGCCGTCGGTGTCCGTCTCCTTGAAGGACACCGGCACGGTGACCAGCCGCCCGTCGAACTCGGGGAGGGCGACGTTCATCACCACGTCGACCGGCGCCAGGCCCTGCACGCTCTGCTCCCAACGGCGGCGTGAACCGGTCACCGCGATCGCCTGCAAGACCGGGACGCCGAGCCGTTCCAGCGCGGTCACCGACCACTCCGCGGCCACCTGCGGCCCTTCGGTGGGCAGCTCGCCCATGGCGAACGACAGCGTCGAGATCACCGCGTCGCACAGCGTCGTGCCGTCCGCATCGCGCAACCACGCGAACGCCGCGGGGTCGCCTGAATCACTCCGCAGCGAATAGCAATACACCGGCAGCGCCCGCGCGCCCGCGCTCTCCAGCGCCCCCACCAGGGCGTCGATGACCGCCAGGTTGCCCGTCATCCAGTGGGCGCGATACAGCAGCACGCCGATCACCGGCCGGGGATCGTCAGCGGACAGGTACGCGGCCCACCACGCCGCATCGTCATCCAAGGGCGCCGCAGGGTGATACCGCCCATCCCACGGCAGCGCGCGCGGCGCCTCGCAGCTGTACGACGTGCCACACGTTGCGTCACTCAACAGCCGCAAGAGCTGCGTCATGTTGGCGGCGCCGCCGTGCAGCAGGTAGGCGAATCCGCTGCCCACGACCTCGGCATCCACCGTGCCCACCGCCGACAGCTCCGCGTCCGGTTGCCGGTCGCCCGGCCAGGCCACCACCGCCACGCCGCGCGCGCGGCAGAGCGCGAGCACCCGGTCGAACGCCTCGGGAATCGCCCGCCGCCCACCGAGCAGGCGCATCGCCACGCAGCGCGCTCCCGCGTCGAGCAGCGGCAGCAGGTGGGCGTCGACGGCCGCGGCATCCCACGACGCCGGGTTGAACCCATGCACCGCGACGAAATCGTCCGGCAGCGACGCGCGCGCGGCACGCAGCGCCAGCAGCTCGGTGTCCGCGGTGGTGAGCAGGACGATCACGGCCGCGTCGCCACCATGATCCCCAGCGGCGACCCCGGCGGTCCGACGCGCACCTGCTCCGCCGCGCGCAGCGAGGCGCCGTGCAGCAGGCCGATCAGCTCGCCGTCGGTGCGCATGCCGACGCCGTGCCCGACGCCGAACCGCCGCATCAGGGGCGCCAGAGCGCCGCGCGTCATGAAGTCGACGAGCACCAGATTCCCGCCCGGCCGCAGCACGCGCGCCACGTCACGCAGTCCGGCAGCCTGGTCCGACCAGTGGTGAAAGCTGATCGTGCTGACCACCACGTCGCACGACGCGTCCTCGAACGGCAGCGCGTCGGCCGATGCGACGACCAGGTGCACCCCCGCCAGCTCCGGCTTGCGCGACGCCACCTCGATCATCCCCGCCGCCGCGTCCACGCCGATGAGGGACGCGGAGGGAAACGCCGAGCGCAGTCGCGACAGCAGCCGCCCCGTGCCGCAGCCCACGTCGACCACGACGGGCGCGGCCGCACCGCGCAGCAACGGCCGCAGCGCACGCACCACGCGCGCGTGTGTCCGGTCGAAGAACACGCGCTGCAGCAGGCTTTTGTCGTAGCTCGGCGCCCACGAGTCGAAGTCGCCATGGCGCTCGCTGGGGTGCGCGTGAACGTGCGGTTTCAAAACTCGATGCCCCGCTGCGCCGGGATGCCCGCACCGCGATAGTGGTGCTTGACCTCGCGCATCTCGGTGACGCAGTCGGCGGCGTTGATCACCGACTGCGGCGCGCCGCGACCGGTCAGCACCAGGTGCAGCTCCAGCGGCTTGGAGCGGATCAGCGAGACCACGTCGTCCTCGGAGACCAGCCCGGCGGTGATCGAGCCCAGCACCTCGTCGAGCACCACCACCTTGTACTTCCCGCACTGCACCGCGTCGACCGCGCTCTCCCACGCGTTCTGCCCGGCGGCGACGTGCTCCTCCATGGGGATTGCGTGGTCGCGCAAGGAGTCGATGGTGAAGCCGCGCCCTTCGGCGGCGATCTCCACCACCGGCAGGGACTCCAGGAAGGCGGTCCTCTCGCCGGTCTTCCACGAGCCCTTGATGAACTGGATCACCCGCACGGGCATGTGATTTCCCGCCGCGCGCAGGGCCAGGCCCATCGCCGCGGTGGTCTTGCCCTTGCCGTTGCCGGTGAACACCAGGGTGATGCCGCGGCGATTCTTCTTCAGCTCCGGATCCATGTGTGACTCAGCCCCCGAACAATGCGGGCAGCACCGCCGAGCGCCCGAAGATGAACAGCGTTCCCACCGCCAGCGACGAGGCCCCGGTGAGCAGCCCCAACCCCATCTGCAGCCGTGGCAGCGAGCGCGAGCCCAGCCGCCCGGCCAGCCATACCGCCGCGATGCCCAGGTCGGACACGATCAGCCCGGCGACGAAGGCCAGCAGGATCAGCGCCGCCGCGCCCCCCGCACCGGCCGCGCCCGCCGAGGCGAAGAGGACCACCTGGGTCGGCGTCTCCGCCCCGGTGCCGTGCAGCACGCCGACGGCGAACGCCGAGCGCGGCCCGAGGTCGTCGAGCGGGCCCGAAGGACCGGCGCCGCGCCGGCGCGCCCGCGCCCACGCCCGCCGCACCACCGCGATGAGCATTCGCCACCGTCCGGTGAAGCGGTAGTCGGAGCGGTCCCGGCCGAGCTGCCAGAGCACCACCACCCCGAGCGCCACCAGCGTTCCGCCGACGACGGATTCAAAGATGCGGTCGATCCCGCCCGGGAGGTGCAGCCCGAGCACGCCGACCAGCGCACCCAGCAGTGCGATCACCAGGCCGTGCCCGACGCAGTACCAGAAGGCGAGGCGCAGGTCGCGGCGGCCGCCCACGGACGACTGCGTGGTGAGGTCGGTGATGGCTGAGATGTGGTCCCAGTCGAGACCGTGGCGGCACCCCAACAGGAAGCCGGACCCGGCCACGGTGAGCACCTGCCAGCTGAAGGGCCCCATGCCCAACTCTCCCTCTTGCGCGAAGGTACGCGAGCTGGCCCTGCACCACCGGTTTTCTGGCTTCCGCGCCCAGTTGGGGGCGGCTACAGTAGCGCGACTGCGCCGGACTTCGACCGGCTTGCCCGGACGGCGAGGGTGGCGGCCATCGTAGCGATTCCCCCACCCCGCGCGGGCAAGAAAAAAGGGCGAGAGCCCGGAGGCCCTCGCCCTCACAGAGTCAAGGGGAGGAGGCTAGGCGCAGCCCCACTGGTGGGCCTGGCCGTGGGCCAGCATGCGGGCGGTGATGTTCGCCTGCTGGACGGGGTCCCAGATGTCGGTCCCGCCGTTGGCGCGGAACGTCGACTGCAGGAACTGGTAGAGCCCGTAGTACGGACCCGCGGGGTTGTAGGCGTGCGGGTTGAGGCCGGATTCGCACTGGGCGATCTTCAGCATCCACGGGTAGGAGACGCCATTGGCGTTGGCGGCCGCCTGGATGATCGCCTCGATGGTCCCGGGGGCGGGCGGCGGTGCGCTGGGCACCACGGGCGCCGCGGTCGGGCGCGGGGTGGGCTTGGGGGTGGGGACGGGCGTCGGCTCGGGGGTCGGCACCGGCGTCGCGTCGCTGAAGCGGATCTCGGGGTCGTTGATGCTGACCACCTTGGACACCTTCGAAGCGTCACCCGGGGTCGACGTGGCCACCGCGACCGTGGGCCGCGAGGCGACCGCCACCGGGGCGTGCCTGCCGGCCGCGATCACGATCGGGCTGATGATGAGGACGGCAAGGCCAATCGCCACCCCTCGCAGTCTTGTCGGCAACCGCAAATAGATCTCCTCACTGGTGAGTCGGCGAATCAATCGCCGTCCCGGCGCCTTCGCCGCTCGGTGCTGCGGTTAGCACCAGGACACTCTGCGCTCGGCTGTTCCGCCGCGCTGTTGGGGCGGCGGGTCGCGGTGCCCTGGGCCGGGCTGCGGCCACTCGGGCGTCGAGGCTGGATCGGATTGCAGGGTCCGGACCGCGACCGGGGCACCCTACCACACCCCGTACCACATTTCGCAACTGATCGATCGCGTCGCTCGGGGCTGCGGCTGCGGAGGTCGGCCCTAGACCCCCGTCATGCCCACCACGGGCTGATCGAGGCGCAGCAGCAGGGCGCACATGGTGTCGCCGAGCCACCCCGCGAAGCGCTCGGCCGTCCAGCCCGCCTCGCCGACCAGGGCGCTGTGCAGCGAGTCGTCGCTGAGCGCCCAGAGCACGTCGGCCGCCTCGGCGGAAGTCAGGTCCGCCCGCAGTGGCGGCGTGCGCGAGGCCAGCAGCTCCACAACGGTCGCCTGGCCGCGCCGCCGCTGCCGCTGCAGGTCGCTCCACAGCTCGGCGAGCGCCGCGTCGGCCGCGGCGGCGCGGCGCAGGGTCTCGGTGACCGCCGCGGTGCGCTCGCTGACCGCCGCCGAGCTGCGGGCGTGGGCGCGCAGCAGTGCGTCGCCCGAGGGCTGCTCGCGCAGCTCCTGCAGCCAGCTCCGCAGCGCCACCGGCAGCGGCTGGCCGTCGCCGCGCCCCGCGTCATCGACCACCGCCTCCAGCAGTGCGCGCTTGGTCCCCGCCACCGCGGCGACGGTCTGCACCGCCACGCCTGCCGCGCGGGCGACCTGCTCGCGGGAGGTGGCCGCGTAGCCGTGCGTGGCGAACAGCACCCGAGCGGCGTCGAGCACGGCGCGCCGCGTGGCCCGCGCCTGGGCGTCGCGACGGGGCGAGCTGTAGCCGCGCCGGGCGCCTGGCGGAGTTTCGCTAGACGCATCCACTAATGAATAGCAACTGTAGCAGTCGTACCCGTTTCGGGCACAACGGGTTCCGCGGCGACCCGATCGCCCCATAGAATGTCCCGCGTATGGCCTTCCGGCGCAGCCGGCGCCCCGGCCTCCCTCCCCTGTGGCGCCGGGCTGTCTCTGCAACTGCACTGCTGCTCGTCCTCGCCCTGCCCGTGGCTGCCGGCCTGGTCGAGCTGAGCCCGCTCTCGGGTACCGGGCGCCTGGCTGCCCGACCGCCGGTCAACGTGACCATGCCCGCGGTGGCGCAGCAGATGCCCGACGCCGGCGGGCTGACGCCGGACGACATCACGCCGCCCAACGACCTGCCCGCGCCCGCCGCCGAGCCCGCCGTGGCGGTAGCCAAGCCGAGCAGCGGCCTCTCGGTGCCGATCCTGACCTACCACTGGATCCGCATCAACCCGGTCCCCGCCGACCAGCTCGGCTTCCACCTCTCGGTGACCCCGGACAACTTCGCCCAGCAGATGGAGTTCCTCCACTACGCGGGCGCCCACCCGATCACCCTGGCCGAGGCCATGGGCGCGCTGCAGACCGGCAAGCCGCTGCCCTCGCGGCCGGTCATCCTCACCTTCGACGACGGCTATGGCGACTTCGCCACCCACGCCACGCCGGTGCTCAAGCGCCTCGGCTTCGTCGGCACCGACTACGTGGTCAGCGGCTTCATCGGCCACACCGCCTACATGAACGCCGACCAGATCCACGAGGTCGAGCAGGCGGGCATGGTGATCGGCTGCCACACCGTCAACCACCTCGACCTGGCCCGCATCCCCGCGCAAGTGGCGCAGATGCAGATCAAGGTCAGCCACCAGCAGCTCGAACAGCTCCTCGGCCACCCGGTGCTCGACTTCGCCTACCCCTACGGCGGCTTCAACGGACAGGTGGAGCAGATGGTGCTGGCCGACGGCTTCCGCGAGGCGGTGACCACCCAGGGCGGCACCTGGCTGCAGATCGGCAGCCGCGCCGCCTGGCCACGCCTGCACGTCGACGGCGCCGACAGCCTCGCCGCCTTCGCCTACAAGGCGCTCACCGGGACGCCCGGCGGCGCCGTCCAGCAGCTGCTCCACAACTTCGCCACCCAGCAGGCCCCGCAGACGCAGCCCTCGCCCAGCCCCTCGCCGACGCATCGAGTGGCCTTCATCGACCAGCCCTCAGGCGGCCGCCGCTCCACCTGAGTCAGCGGTCCTCGGGCGGCAGCGGGGCCACAATCGCGACGCCGTGGCGGACCAGCACCTCGTCGCAGGCCTCCAGGAACTCCATGCGGCGCTGGGCGCGCGCGTGCGAGGCCTGGATGAAGTCGTAGGTGTCGGCATGCTGGGGCACCGGCGGCAGCTCCGGCGCGGCGGGGACCTCGTCCGCAGCGACCACGCCCTGGGCGACCAGCTCCTCGAAGGCCAGCACCACGACCACGGCGGCGTCGTCGACCAGCTCGGCGTAGTCCATCTTGGCGTTGAGCACGGCGACGGGGTCGCGGCCCTGCTGGTTGGGCCCGGCGTGACCGGTGACGGCGCCGACGTAGTCGCGCAGCTCGCCGAGCTGGGCGATGCCCGGGTCGGCCACTCCGGCGAGCACCCGGTGTCCCGACATGCCGACGGTGACCTGCAGGGTCGGCGCCGGCTGCCTCGGCCCGCGGCGGAACAGTGGCATGCGCGGAGGCTACACGACCGCCGCCCCGCGGATGACGTTTTTGTGGCGGTTCCCCCCGGGGTCCTTTACCGCGGGAAGCGTTGCTCTGTACAGAGGTGCAAAGGGCACACGGGCTTTTGCAACGGTTGCTTGTCTGTGCAATCCTCCAGCCGTCATCGTGGTGGACGGCGGGACCGACACCCGAGAGACAGGGGCAGGGACCGGCAGGCCGGCAGCGGGCAGGCAGCGCCGCCGGTCGGGGCTGGGGGCGCCGGATGGTCTCGCTACGGCGGGGCCATCCGGTACAGCACGATCGCCAGCACCACCACGGCGGCGACCAGCAGCACCCCGATCACGGCTGCCCGCGACGGCCGCCCCGAGGCGTGCACCTCGACCCCGGGGACCACCTCGGCGACGCGGCGGAAGGCGGTGCGCTCGGCCTGGAGCCGCTCCTCGTCCTCCTGGTCGAGCTGCTCCCAGGATTGGGGCATCAGGCCCGGGAGCTCGTGGGGGGTGTGCCCGTTGCTCTCGGGGTGGCGTGGGCGTGCCAGCCGCGGCGGCAGCGCGCCGCCCGGAGTGCGCCGGGGCCTGGGGTCGTCGCCCATCGCGGCACTCAGTGTGCCACTCGGGCGGTGTGGCGGCTTCCTTTAGGGCTGCGGGTCGCGGCGGCGCCGGGCCCGGCTGAGGAACAGCAGGGCGGCGAGGACGCCGATGGCGGCGGGGGTGGCGATGCGGCCGACGGGCGACGCGCTGTCGAGCACGCCGGTGAGCGGGTCGCGGAGCTCGGTGACGGCGGTGCTGAGCTGCTCGGGGCCGGTGGTGGTGCCAAGCACGGCGCCGTGGGGCGACGGGGTCGGGCCGGCGGGAGTGGCACCGCCCGCGGCGGCGGGGAGCAGGGCGAGGGGCTGCTGCCCGCTGGTCGCCGAGCCCGCGGCTGGTGGAGCGAAGTGGAAGCTGCCGCCTGGGCTCCCCGCGCCGGTGCTGCCGGAGCTGGTGGGCGACCCCGTGCCGCCCGACGCGGCGGGGTTGCCGGGTGTGCTCGCGGTGCCCGAACCGCCTGCCGGTGAGCCCGAGCCACCGCCGGGTGCGCCCGAGCCGCCGGGCTTTCCGGACGCGCCGCCCCCACCCGCGGCGGGCGCGGAGGTCGGCGCCGGTGTGGGCACGGGCGTCGGTGCCGCGGTGGGCACCGGGGTCGGCGCGGGCGTGGGCACCGGGGTCGGCACGGGCGTGGGCACCGGCGTCGGCCGGGGGGTCGCCACCGGTGTCGCCGCCAGCCCCGAGGTGATCACCGCCGGCGAGCTCCAGCCGCCCCACGTGTTCATCGAGTAGTGGAAGCGCATCCCCACCGGCTGCGACGGGTCGGTCGAGGTCACCGCGGCGGAGAACGCCGCCCCCGACAGCGACACCCCGCCCCGCCCGCCGCACAGCCCGGTCAGCCGCGTGCTGCCCTGCCACGACGCGCCGTCCGCCGGATGCCAGGAGAAGTCACCGGCGCCGATGCTGTACGACGCGCCCGGCATGGCCACGGTCACCGTCTGGCTGCCGCTCTTGCAGGTCACGCTGAGCGAGACCACCGCCCCGGTCACGGTCAGCGTCGCCGCCGCGTGCCCGGGCGCCATGGCCAGGTCGTACCCGGCGTAGAGCGTCTGGTCGGCGGACATCTCCATGCGGCCCTGCATCGCCCCGCTCAGCGACACGCTCGCCGCGGCGCCACCCACGGTGCCCAGCGCCGCCGCGACCACCGCCGCGCCGAGGCCCGCGGTCGCCGCCAGCAGCCCGATCCCGCGGCTCATGCCGCGCGCAGTCCCCGTCATCTCTCTCTCGCCCTCAGCCCGCCGAAAACACTGCCCAGGGGCCGATTGTCAGCCACGGAGGCCACCTGAAAGTGACAACTTCGCCCAGAACTGATCGACCTTCACAACCTTTGGCCACACCAAACAAGGCGCGCCCTGTCCGCCATGCAATCGCCACAGACGCGCCAGACAGCCGTTGGCGTGCAAGGAGAATGGGCGCCGTCGCGTTGAACACTCGATGCGCAAGCTGCTCCTCGCCGCCGCCGCCGCCACGCTGCTCAACGCCGCGCCCCTGGCGGCGCTCGCGGGCAGCCCCATGCCGACGCTGCGCTACAACTCCTCGGGGCCGATCGTCAGCGCCCGGGCCTCCGAGCCGGTGGTGATCACCGGCGCCCAGGTGCCGCAGTGGAGCCGGTCCTCGGCCACCGGCGCGGCCGCCGCCTACCCCAGCGGGGCGAGCAAGTCGACCGGAGGCGACGGCGTGCGCAGCGCCCACAACGGAGTGCTCACCGTGCCCGCCGACAGCCGCACCGGCGCCGACCCCGACCAGGTCACTGCCTTCCGCTGGGACGGGGCGACGGGGTGGGTCGAGGTCCCTGTGCAGGTCGACCAGCGCTATCCGTACTTCCTGGCCAACGGGCACTCGTCGTTCTCGGTCTACTCGGGCACCGACCAGGAGCTCACCTACGCCTGGAACCCCACCACGCACTCGACCGGCGAGGAGGCGTGGAAGAAGGTCTTCGGACAGTGCTCGGCGACCTACCAGCAGTCGGCGGCCGACCTGTCCAACGCCATCGCCAGCGGCGCCGTGACCCCGGTGGCCGCGCCCGGCGTCGCCCCTGACGACTACACCCAGGCGATGCCCGACCCGGTGCGCACCGTCAACGACACCACGGAGATCGCCATGATGGCGGGCGACGCGGGCGTGGCCGCGCCCAGCGGCACCGCGCCACCGTCCGGCACCACGCCGGGCAGCGGCCAGACCGTCACCGTGGTCGACCCGACCAGCCCGGCGACGCAGGGCTACATCTACCTGTTCCTCCGCCCCGGCGGCTCGTCGTTCAACGCGAGCAACGGCTACGTGCAGATGACCCGCGACGCCAACGCCGACGAGTGGATCGACCGCTACACCTTCGCCCCTGGCGACACCGAGAAGATCGGCACCTCGAACACCGGCTACGGCCCCAACATCCCGGGCACGGTGTGCCGCACCTCGCCGAACAACGACGGTGGCATCACCACACCCGACGGCACCGCGCGCTCCTCGGTCGACCGCGTCCCGCGCGACGGCGTGACCATCTCAACGCCCACCTATCGCGTCTACGCCAGCGGCCGCTGGATGGTGCGCCAGTTCAACGTCACCGCGCCCGGAACGACCGGTCAGTACGGACCGAACCTCATCTCCCGCTGGAAGGGACGCGCCTTCCAGCAGTCGCCGGACTCCTCGGTGTCGCTGGTCGGCTTCGAGGACGAGCAGGTCAACTGGGAGGCCAACGCGGCGCTGCTGGGCTGGAAGGTCGGGCCCGTGCGCGCCATTCGCGAGGTGTGGGGCGCCGACTCCGGCACCAACGTCACCAAGACCGAGATCTACTACCGCGACGCCGACGTCTACCACTACCACGTCCGCGTCCACCCCATCCCACCGGACGGCCTGTACACGTCGTGGGACTACCGCCTCGGCGCCGTGGACACCTATTACAACCAGAAGAACCCGCAGGGCGTGCGCGTCGACGGCGTGCCCGACTCCACCGTGGGCGAGGTCGACCAGGTGCCGGTGACCGGGCAGAAGGCGTACTTCAACACCTGCGACCCGACCTTCGACATCTGCTCGGCGATCGACAACCCCGAGGAGATCGCCGGGCCCAACGGCGGGCTGGTCTACATCGCCGAGCTGAAGGGCGCGACCTCAGCCCTGCAGCCGGCCGTGGTGCCCTACTACCGCGACGACGCCTGCTTCGACGACGGCACCGGCGACGGGCCGCCCGCGCGCCCGTGGCCCAAGGAGGCGTCCACCGACCCGCGCGTGCAGCAGGGCTACGTCGACTACTGGAAGGCGCACGGCGCGCCGTCCACGTTGCAGTACAGCGACCTGGTCTGCAACCCGAGTGACACCAACCCCGCCGACCCCGCCTGGAAGAAGACGCCGTTCGCCGGCGCCATCGGCCAGAGCGGCCTCCACTTCTTCATCACCTCCGACAGCGACAACGCCTTCTCGCCCGCCACCGTGGACGAGATCGACGCCCAGCAGTGGCGCTACACCGTGCCCATGTCGTCGGCCACCAACGTTTCTGTCCTGTATGGCCAGAACGTGATCGCCCCGCTGCAGACCGCGGTCGCGCCGTTCGGCAACGGCGTCACCGCCTCGGCCACCGCGGGTCCGACCGGTGCGTCGGTGTCCGCGTCGGGATCGATCGCCGCCTCGGTAGTCGCTCTGCCGGTGGTGCCCGCCCTGATCCGGCGTCGCCGTCGCCGCGTGTCAGCGTAGAGAGTCTCCCGGACGATGGCGGCAACGCGTGCAGGCGCGACTTCTGCGGATACCCGGCGACGGGCCGCAGTCCTTGCCACGCTGTCCGTGGCGTATGTGGGCTACGCTGTGCTGACCGCTGACCGCCGGCTGCCGACGATGTGTCCGTTCCGCATCGTCACCGGACACTGCTGTCCTCTCTGCGGCCTCTCCACCGCGATCGGCCGAGCCCTCCGGGGTGACCTGTCCGGCGCCTTGCGAGCCCAGCCGCTCGCCTTTCCCGTTCTGATCGGCGGCGCCGCCGGGTGGGCGGCATGCCGATCGACCGGCGTCAGCGCGCGGATCGGTCGCACCACGAGGAGGGAAGCATGGCAGCTCTGGTGAACCAGGTGAGCGTCTTCAACGAGGCGCAGATGGAGAGTACGGTCAACAGCTACATCGCCCAGGGATACGCCGTCGCGAATCGGACGCTGCAGTCCGTGACGATGATCAAACGGAAGGAATTCAACGTCGTCTGGGCCATTGTCGGCTTCTTCCTATGCCTGCTTCCGTTGTTGATCTATTCGATCGTGTACGCAACCCAGTCGGACATGATGGTGGAGATCCGCGTTGTCAACGCTCTGCCACAGCTCGCGGGAATACAGATGTCACCCGACGCACGGTGGTGGTGGGACGGCTCGCGATGGCAGGACGCTGAGACGGCCGTCCCGCCGGGGTCCCCCCGGTCACCGGATGGGCACTACTGGTGGGACGGCGCTCGATGGCGGCCCCTACCATCCGTTGCCCTTTCCCCCGCTGCGGCTCCGCCGGACGACCGTGCCGGTGAACCTCCGCCTCGCTGACTCAGGAGACTGGTGTCACCTCGCCTCCGGGCTCACTCGGGGGTCCAGGGCAAGCTCTGGGCTGCAATCTGCCGCGACGACGCGTCGCCCCGATCTCGGGTCGAACTCGGCGAGAAGCAGCGTGTTCGGCGGCAGAGTGCGCAGAGTCTGCGGATCGACCACATGCTCGTGGACACGCTGCATCGTGGCACCGAGCCGATGGGCCACCATCTCGACCGCGCTCGACGCGGTTCTCTGCCTGGTGGCCTCCATATGGTCGTGCTCGCTGCCGCCCTTGATGAAGAACCCGATCGGCTGGCCGGGTGTGACGGATGCACCGATGGCGCCCTTTGTGGAGTGGTGCCGCCCGGTGACGACGATGCGCTCGGACTCCATCCGGCTGGCCTGCGCTGAGGCGCGCTCCTCGGTAAGCTCGCCGAGCACGAACCTGTAGTCTCGACCGATCCAATTTGCCGCGCGCTCCGCCTGGGTCGCGTTGGTGAGCCGGAAGAAGGCGACTGCACCCCCCGCTCCCAGGAAGTCCAGGGCGTTGCCCGCAAGCTCGCGGAAGAGCAGGATGAGCCGGCTGCCGCTCGCCGCGGCCTGCTGGTCCAGCCGCCGAAGCTGGCGCTCGGACAGTTGGTCGGCGCCCGCGACGATGATCATCGGGGGGGCTGCACCAGCGTCGTCTCGGCGTAGGTGGCGGACCGTTCCCTCGACGATCAGGTCACGCAGCAGCTCGTTCTCGATGGTGCGCCCGCCCCGGCCGATCACCAGGATGTCGACGCGTGGCGCCGGTGTCGTCTGGGCGGGGGGATTCTGTCCCAAGGCTCGCAGGGCATGAAGCTGATTCTCAAGCTGGATCAGGCGGCTGCCCATCGTGGACCGGAAGGCATGCGGGTACAGATGCCGAAGCCGCTGAACCTCGGCGGTCGACAAGGCGTTCGTCATGCCCGGGGCCTGCTGATGACCCAATGCCAGAGCCGCCCCGCTCCACAGGCGCGTCATGGTGAAGTCGGCTTGAAGGATCGTTGTGACGTCGCTGAGCAGACGCGTCGCGAGAGATCGTTCTTCGCGGGTGCTGTGATCCACACCACTGTAGAGCGACTCGACGATGACGTCCGCGATCTCGGCGGGGTTCAGTCCCGCCATCACGTCGCACCGTGCGATCTCGTCCGGCAGGGTGAGGACGCGATTGGGGATCCCTGCGACGATGCACAGGTCCATGAGTCGCGTCGCAGCGCCGGCCTCAGAGAAGTCCAATAAGGTAACGGTCGAGCCGGCGCCGACCAGCGAACCGCACACGGTCGCCAGGAAGTCACGCCAGCAGCCCGCGTCGCCGAACACGTCAATGCGGCGCGGCCGTGAGATGAAGCTCACCGAGCTGTACAGCGGCAACTCGTGGATTCGTGCGGCCTCGGCAGCATCGTACTCCTGCCTGGCAAGCTCCCATTCCGCGCAGGCTCGTTCGTACGCTGCGGTCGCCGCCGCGAACGCTCGCTCAAACTCTCTTTGAGCAGCCTTCATTTGACGCCGCCGGCGTGCCGGATGCAGCCGATTGCGCACCACGGCTACGATGCATGCCAGCCAGATCCCATAGCAGAGGAAGCTGGCCAGGCCGTCCAGCCACGTCGCCTTCGAGGGACCGTGGCTCGCCTCGACCTCGTAGATGACGAAGGCCGGGACCACGGCCAGAATCGCCATGCATCCGACCGGTGCTCCGAGCAGCCGTGTCCTGCGCCGCTTCGGCATCCCGGCGTCTGGGGAAGTCGTCCCTGGGTCTGGCGGCGGCGGGATGGATGCGCTGGGCCGTGGCATGTCGAAGGCCCGCACGAGCGGCCGCGGATCGGTTGCGACCCAGCCCCAACGTTCCTCGCCGGACAGGAGGACGTGCAGAGCATCGGAATCGGATCGTTCCGCGCTGCCCACTTGGCTGGGGATTCCCTTCTCCACGATTGTCTCCCGCTCTGACGACCGGCTGGCAGTATATCCCCCATCGAACACGCGCTCGTGGCCCGTGCAAGGTTGCCGCGCGGCGCCCGTCAACCTCAGCAGGACCGGCGTTCGGTCCCAGAGAGGACCGGCGGGACAGGAAGGAAGGACGATGACGGCGATCAAGCGCTTGGCGACCGCGGCGGCGTGCCGCGTGGGCATCCTGGCTGCGGGAGTGACCGTTGCCGCGACGCTGGCGGCGAGCCCGGCCGCGGCGGCGACCAATCCGCAGTGTGCCACCGGGAGCAACCCGGCGACCGGCCAGACCATCCAGGTCTGCGCTGCCTTCACGGGCGTCTTCAACGGCAACTCGGGGCAGGCCGTGCTGGCATGCGCAGCGCAGAGCGGCCCCGCGTCGGTCAGCACGCAGGAGAGTTGCTACATCCGCGACAGCGGCAATGGCGCGATCTACGGCGCGTCGAGCGCGAGCGCTCCGGGCGATGCCGCCGCCAGCGTGAGCCAGTTTCCGATTTCACTGACCGCCGTGGTCGGGACGCTGCAGGTGTGCCTTGCCGGCAGCGCCACGGACGCCGGCGGCAACGTGGTCAGTGTGCCGCCGGCGAGCTGCTTCTAGGCGACGTTCCGCCCTGGGGGCCCGGCTCAGGCGGGCTGGAGGCGCGTGGGAAACTCGCTGCGGCGGAACAGGGGATACAGCGGGAGGCCGCGTTCGGCGCAGGCCTCCCCGCCGCCCTCCTCGCGGTCGACGATGACGATGCCCTCGACGGGCACGGCGCCGGTCTCCAGCACGCGGTCGTAGGCCTGGAGCAGCGCGCCCCCGGTGGTGATGGTGTCCTCGACCAGCACCACTTTCTCCCCGTGCTGCAGCGCCGGTCCCTCGATGGGCTTGCCGGTGCCGTGGTCCTTGACCTCCTTGCGGACGATGAAGGCGCGCAGGGGAGCGGCGTCCTCCATGCCGCTCAGGGCGGCGACGCCGGAGGCGATGGGGTCGGCGCCCAGCGTCATGCCGCCGACCGCGGTGACGCCGGGCAGCTCGCGGACGCGCTGCAGGATGAGGCGCGAGACCAGGTAGAGGCCGCGGCCGTCGAGGGTGACCTGTTTGCCGTCGAAGTAGAAGTCGCTGCGGCGGCCGCTGCGGAGTATGAAGTCGCCGAATTTGAAGCTGCGTTCGTAGAGCATTGCGTGCAATTCGGTGCGCAACGCGGCGGGATCGTCGACGCGCATCAGTCGTCAGGCCTCCACCGCAGGTGCGGATGCCGCGCCGCCCGCACCTCGTCCACGCGCTCCACCGGCGCGTTGTGCGGGGCGGAGCGCACGAAGTGCAGGTCGCGCTCGGCCTCGCCGACGATGGCGGCGCAGATGTCCGCCAGGTCGTCGAGCGACTGCTTCGACTCCGTCTCGGTCGGCTCGAACATCATCGCCTCGGGCACGGTGGTCGGGAAGTACACCGTCGGCGGATACACGCCATAGTCGATGAGCCGCTTGGCGACGTCGGTGGCGCGCAGCCCCGCGACCCGCGAGCCGCGCGTGGTGGCGACGAACTCGTGCAGGCACGGCATGTCGACCGCCATCGGGAACAGCGGCGCCAGCCGCGCCTGCAGGTAGCGCGCATTCAGCACCGCGTCGTGGGCCACCTGCGGCAGCGTGTCGCCGTAGGCGCGGATGTACGCGTAGGCCCGCACCAGCATGCCGAAGTTGCCGTAGTAGGAACGAACTTTGCCGATCGACCGCGGGTGCTCGTGGTCGAGCACGAAGCGACCGTCGCGCTTCTCGACGGTCGGCACCGGCAAGAACTCCACCAGCGAGGGCGCGACGCCGACAGGACCGCTGCCCGGTCCGCCGCCACCGTGCGGCGTCGAGAACGTCTTGTGCAGGTTGAGGTGGACGACGTCGAAGCCCATGTCGCCCGGCCGTGCCACGCCGACCAGCGCGTTGAGGTTGGCGCCGTCGTAGTAGAGCAGCGCGCCGGCGTCGTGCGCTGCGCGGGCGATCTCCAGGATGTCCTTCTCGAACACGCCCAGCGTGTTGGGATTGGTGAGCATGATCGCCGCGACCGACGAATCGAGGTGCGCCTTGAAGTCCTCGACGTCGACGGTGCCGTCGTGGTTGCTCTTCACCGTGACCACGTCCATGCCGGTGAGCGCCGCGGACGCGGGGTTGGTGCCGTGGGCACTGTCGGGGATGAGCACGCGGGTGCGCTGCGTGTCGCCGTGGGCGGCGTGGTAGGCCTGGATCATGCGCAGGCCGGTCCATTCGCCGTGGGCACCCGCGGCGGGCTGCAGCGACATGCGCGCCATACCGGTGAGGCTGCACAGCATCCGCTCCAGCTCCCACATCACCTCCAGCGCGCCCTGGGCGTCCTCGTCGGGCTGGTAGGGATGCAGCGAGGCGAAACCGTCGAGGCCGGCGAGCTGCTCGTCCACGGCGGGGTTGTACTTCATGGTGCAGGAGCCGAGCGGGTAGATGCCGTGGTGCAGGTGGTGGTTGCGGCGCGCCATGCGTCCGACGTGTCGGGCCAGCACGGGCTCGGGCACGGCGGGCACGTAGGTGGTGCTGGTGCGCAGCGCCGATTTGGGCAGCAACGCGTCGAGGGGCTTGGCATCCGCGACCCCCGCCGCCACCGTGCGCGGACCGTCGCTGTAGTCGGTGCTGAGCTCGAACACCAGCGGCTCCTCGCCGGCCCAGGCGGGCTCGGGCTGCGTGGCGCGCGGCGCGCTGCCGTTGGCCTCGCTCATGCCCGGGCCTCCTGTGGACGCGCCGCCAGTTCGCGCGCCGCCTCGACGTAGTGGTCGATCGACGCGGGCGAGGTCATCTCGGTGCAGCACACCAGCAGTGCGTTGCTCAGCGAGGCGTCGACGCCGCCGAGCGGCAGCCCCGCGACGA
Organism: Candidatus Angelobacter sp.; assembly: GCA_035569495.1. Lineage (GTDB taxonomy): Bacteria > Chloroflexota > Dormibacteria > Aeolococcales > Aeolococcaceae > DASRDZ01. The sequence continues at coordinate 71,969 of DATMMX010000017.1, forward strand.
TGCCGCGCTCGCGCATCGCCGTCGCCAGCGCCGCCGCATCACCCGGTACGCGCAGGGTGAACTCCCACAGGAACGGCGCGTCGAACGCCACCGAGAAGCCCGGCAGCGCCGCCAGCCGTTCGGCGAGAACGTGCGCCCGCTGCGCGCTCACCTCGGCGACGGCGCGCATCCCGCCGGCGCCCATCTTGGCCATGTAGATGGTCGCGGCCAGCGCCATCAGCGCGTGGTTGGTGCAGATGTTGCTGGTCGCCTTCTCGCGGCGGATGTGCTGCTCGCGCGCCTGCAACGTCAGCGTGTAGGCGCGCCGCCCGTGGTGGTCGAGGGTCATGCCGACCAGCCGTCCCGGCAGCCGCCGCACCAGCGCGTCGCTGGAGGCGATGAAGCCGACGTGCGGTCCGCCGTACGACGCGGGGATGCCCAGCGGCTGCCCGTCACCGACGGCGACGTCGAAGCCCGCGTCGCCCGGCGGCACCAGCACGCTGCAGGCGATGGGGTCGACCGACGCGACCGCCAGAGCGCCCACTGCATGCGCGGCCTCGGCAAGTGGCGCGAGGTCTTCCAGTGCGCCGAAGAACGTCGGCTGGGCAACGATCAACCCAGCGTGCTCCTCGGTCAGCGCGGCGCGCACCGCGTCGAGCGGCGTGACCCCGTCGCGATGAGCGATGACGTCCACCTGAACATTGCGTCCGCCCGCATACGTCCGGATCACGCCCAGCGCCTCGGGGTGGATCGCCGCCGACACGGCGACGCGATGGCGTCCGGTCTGCGTCACCGCCAGCATCAGCGCCTCGGCGGCCGCCGTTGCACCGTCGTACAGCGAGGCGTTGGACACGTCCATGCCGGTCAGCGCGCAGATCATCGACTGAAATTCGAAGATGGTCTGCAGCGTGCCCTGCGACGCCTCGGCCTGGTACGGCGTGTAGGCCGTGTAGAACTCGGGGCGCGAGATGGTCGCCCTGACGATTGCGGGGATGAAGCGGCGGTACACACCGGCGCCGAGGAACGACTCCCAGGCGCTCAGCGGACGGTTGCGGGCGGCGAGCCGCTCCAGGTCGGCGACCAGCTCCTGCTCGGAGAGGGCCGGGGGCAGGTCGAGCTGCGGGCCGAGGAGCTGTGCCGGGACGGAGGAGAAGAGGTCCTCGATGCGGCTGGCGCCGACTGCATCGAGCATCGAACGCCTTTCGGCGTCCGTATTGGGAAGGTAGGCCATCGGGTTCCAAGTATGCGGGACAGCCCGGCGGGGGCCGCGGCCCGCGCGCGCGCCGGCTCGACGACCGCGCGTCAGCCCACCCGGCGAGGATTCAATTCCACAGCCCAGTGGTAGAATCACCGCCTGTATGGCAAAGCGAGCCCCGGTCCACATCGACGACGTCATCGCCGCCATCGAGACGGCGCGTGACAAGGTGATGGCCGACGAGGTCAAGTCCCTGGTCAAGCTGGGCCTGCCCAAGAACGTCGCCTACAAGATGGTGGCCGAGCGCTACCGCCAGCGCGGCTCCGAGGAAGAGGGCTCCGAGGGCGAGCAGTCGCCCTGGGTGGACATGTCCTAGCGGCTCGCCAGAGCCACTGAGACCCTCGCCGTCGCCCCCTGTCCGTGGGCGACTGACTATGCTCCACAGCCATGACGGACTGCTGCGTGGTCGGCCCCGGCGGGGTCGGGGGGTACCTCGCCGCCGTGCTCGCCCAGGGCGGCCTCGACGTCGCCGTGGTGGCCCGCGGCGCGCACGGCGAGGCGATCGCCCGCGACGGGGTGCGCCTCATCGACCCGCAGCGCGCCGACGCGACGCCCTCGCGCGTGTCGGTGCACGGATCTTTGGACGAGGCACCCGCCGCCGCCGCGCTGGTGCTGGCGGTCAAGCACCGCGACCTGCCCGACCTGGTGGCCTCGCTCCCGGCCTACCTGGCGCGCAGCGGCGACGGCACCGTGGTCCTCGCCGTGCAGAACGGGGTCTCCCACCTGTCCGGCCCGCTGGCGGGCGTCGCGCCCGACCGGGTCCTGGTCGGCAGCGTCTACATCTTCAGCCACGTCGAGTCCCCGGGCGTGGTGCAGGTGCTCGGCGGCCCGCGGCTCTACCGCTTCGGACCGCTGCAGCGCGGCGACCAGCTGGCCGCGCGGGCGCAAACGCTGGCCCAAGAGTGGGTGGGGGCGGGCCTGCTCGCGGCCGCCGACGACGACGGCCCCCGCGTCTGCTGGGAGAAGCTCTGCCTGCTGGCGCCGCTGAGCGGCATCACCGCGCTGACCGGGCGCACCGTCGGCGAGTTCCGCGAGCTGCCCGACATGATGCTCACCTTCCGCACCATGTGCGAGGAGGTGCGCTCGGTCGCGGTGGCCGAGGGTGTCGACGTTTCTGCCGACGTTGTCGAATTCATCGCCCAGGGCATCGCCGGGACCGACCCCGAGGGCCGCTCCTCGATGTTCCGCGACCTCGCCGCCGGACGCGACAGCGAGCTGGAGGTGCTGCTCGGCGACGTGGTGCGCCGCGCCGACCAGGCGGGCGTGCCCGTCCCCGCGATGCGCGCCGTGTACGCGGCGACGCGGCTGCGCTACGGCGTCGACCTGCCCGGTGCGCGCCCCGCCGACCCGCAGTCCACCGCGGTGCTCACCGCAAGCCTGCAGGGACGGCCGCCAACGTGAGCATCGGCGCCGGCATGCTGACCGTGATCCAGGCGCAGCAACGCATCCTCGACGCCATCACGCCGCTGCGCACCGAGCGCGTGCCGCTGTCCGCGGCGCTGGGCCGGGTACTCGCCGAGCCGGTGGTCAGCCGCCGCACCCTGCCGCCCTTCGACAACTCCGGCATGGACGGCTACGCGGTGCGCCACGGCGACACCCGCGGCGCCTCCGAGGCGTCGCCCGTGGTGCTCGCGGTGACCGGCGAGTCGCGCGCCGGCATGCCGCCCGGCCGCCGCCTCGAGCCGCGGACGGCGATGCGCATCATGACCGGCGCCCCCGTCCCCGACGGTGCCGACGCCGTGGTCCGCTATGAGGACACCGATTCCGGCCGCGAGCGGGTGCGCATCGTCGTTGAGGTCAAAGACGGCACGAACGTCCGCCACGCCGGCGAGGACATGAACCCCGGCGACGCCATCCTCGACCCCGGCCGCCGCCTCCGCCCGCCCGACCTGGCCGCCTGCGCCGCGCTGGGCAACGCCTGGCTGGAGGTGCGCCGCCGTCCCCGCGTCGCGGTGGTGTCGACCGGCGACGAGCTGGTCGAGCCCGACGTCGAGCCGGGCCCCGGGCAGATCGTCGACAGCAACGCGGTGGCCATCGCCGCCGCCATCCGCGAGGCGGGCGGCGAGCCGGTGCGCATCGGCATCGCCCGCGACTCTCCCGCCGACCTGCGCCGCGCCTTCAGCGAGGCGTCGCGCTGCGAGCTCATCGTCAGCAGCGCGGGGGTGAGCATGGGCGACCACGACCACGTTCGCGACGTCGTCGACTCCATGGGCCGCATGGACTTCTGGCGCGTCGCCATGCGGCCGGGCAAGCCGCTCGCGGTCGGCAGCATCGGCGACGTGCCCTTCATCGGCCTGCCCGGCAACCCGGTCAGCTCGCAGGTCACCTTCGAGCTCTTCGCCCGTCCCGCCGTCCTCCGGCTCCAGGGCGCCACCGAGGTGCACCGCCGCCGCACCGCCGCCCGCGCGCTCGAGGCGATGGACAAGCCCGAGGGCCTGGAGACGTTCCACCGTGGCATCCTCCAACCCGCAGGCCGCGGCGACGAGCTGCCCGGCGTGAGGCTCACCGGCCCCCAGGGCTCGGGGATCATGCGCTCCCTGGTGCTCGCCGACTGCCTCATCGCCCTCCCCGCCGAGGGCACCGGCGTCGCCGCCGGCACTGTGGTGGAGATCCTCCCACTGGCATGACGCCCTTGACACAGGATCCCGTTCGGGTACTATTCGGATCAATGACGTTGCTCCAGATCATCTCCGCTTCTGCTCCATACGATCGACCAGCGGTGGGCATGCGCGCCGCCCGCCTGCTCGGCCTGGCCGAGGCGATGGGCCTGCTGCCCAGCACCGAGCCCATCGCCCGGCTCGACAGCGAGACCATCCTCGCCCCGGTCCGCCACCTGCAGCGTCACGGCATCGGTCGCAACGCCGCCCTGGAGCTGGGCAGCACCAGCGACCCGGAGCGCCTCGCCGCACTCCTCGACAGGCTGTACGCCGAGCTGCTCGCCTCGCCGACGCCGGAGACCGAGGCGGGCACGCTGGGTGAGGCGCTGGGCCTCGACCTCGCCGCCCAGCTCGCCGGCATCTCCTCGATCAGCCTGCGCCGCTACATCGCCGGCGAGCGGGCCACCCCCGACGCGGTGGCCGCGCGCCTGCACCACCTGGCCGTGATCGTGTCCCACCTCAGCGCCGGGTACAACGACTTCGGCATCCGCCGCTGGTTCGCCCGGCCCCGCCCGCAGCTCAGCGGCAAGGCGCCCGCCGAGCTGCTCCACGGCGACTGGAACCCCGACGCCGGTGGTCCGCAGCAGGTGCTGCACCTCGCCGAGGCGCTCAACAGCTCCCCGGCGACGTGATCGGCTACCGGCACGTCGACCCCCGCTACCCGTTCCTCTGGGAATCCACCGAACAGCCCGCGGCGCGGTGGCATGGCGAGGGCGAGGGCCCGGCAAGCTACTTCGCCGACACGCCCCACGGCGCCTGGGCCGAGTTCCTCCGCCACGAGGCGATCACCGAGGCCACCGACCTGCACGGCATCCGCCGCGCCATGTGGGCCGTCGACATCCCCGACGAGCAGATCGACGGCGCGGCCCGCCCCATCCTCCCCGCCAGGACCGCCACCGGCGGCCTCGACACCTACCTCGCCTGCCAGGCGCTCGCCCGCAAACTGCGCAAGCGCAAGCCCACGCTCACCTGCCTGGTGGCCACGTCGGCGGCGCTGCTGCCCGGCGGGGCCAGCGGGTGGCGCGTCGATGGCGGCCTCAACCCCGGCCCGCGGCGCGACGGCGTGGTCGTCGTCCTCTACGGGCGCCAGCCCGACCTGGCCGGCTGGTCCGCGGTCAACACCGGCCAGCCCGACCCCCGCATCCTCCCCCTGGTCCGCCCGCTCTAGGCCGTGGCGCGACGCCGCCCGCGCACGAACCAGGCGACCAGCACCCCCACCACCAGCACCGCGACGACGACGGCGACCACCGTGATCGGTCCCGAGATCTTGTCGTAGCTGGCACCAACCGCGTAGCCCGCGGCGGCGAGCGCGGCGCACCACGGCAGCGCGCCGAGGAAGGTGAGCAGCGCGAAGCGCACCAGGTCGACGCGGGCCAGCCCGGCCGGGAAGGACACGTAGGTGCGCACCACCGGCACGACGCGGCCGATCAGCACCGCCCACAGCCCGTAGCGCCGGAACCAGCGGTCGGCGGACTCGACGTGGCGTTGCGAGATGCCGATCCAGCGCCCCGGTCCGAGCAGCAGCGGCTCCCCCCAGCGCGCGGCCAGCCCGTAGGCGACCAGCGAGCCGATCAGGTTGCCCGCCGCGCCGGCGACGATGGCGCCGCCCAGCGAGATGTGTCCCTGCGAGGCCATGAAGCCCGCGAAGGGCATGATCACCTCGGAGGGGAAGGGGATGCCGCAGCTCTCCACCGCCATCAGCACCAGCACGGCGAGGATGCCGTGGTTCTGGACGAAGGTGGTGAGCGCGCTGGTCACGGGCCGACATTGTGCCCGAACGACACCCCGGTCCCGCCCCCCAGTACGCTGCCCCGCACCCATGCCGCCGCCTCCCAAACCCGCCGCCGCCAGGCTCCGCCCCAACGCCCTGCCCGCCTGGCCGATCCCCTTCGACCGCCGCTTCGAGCTCGACTGGGGCGACCCCGAGGTCTCCCGCCGGGTGCTGCGCGAACACCTCGACCAGTCGCACGACGGGGCCAGCCGCCGCCTCCACGTCGTCGAGCGCCACGTTCGCCGCCTGCTCAAGCTGATCCCCGCCGCGCCCGCGGACATCCTCGACGCCGCCTGCGGCCCCGGCCTGTACTCGGTGCGCCTGGCCCGCCGGGGCTACACGGTCAGCGGCACCGACGTCGGCGACGCGGTGCTCCGCCACGCCCGCAGCCTGGCCCGCGACGCCGGTGTGCAGCGCACCGCGACCTTCCGCAAGGCCGACCTGCGCACCCTGGACGACCGCGAGCGCTACGACGCCGTGCTGCTCATCTACTACGTCCTCGAAGCCTTCCGCCGCTCCCAGCAGCCCCAGGTGCTGCGCCGCCTCGCCGCCGCGCTGCGCCCCGGCGGGCGCCTGATCGCCGAGCTGCGCGTCCGCCCCGACCAGCCGCCGGGACGGCTGAGCGCCTGGGAGTACGTCCCCTTCTCGATCCTCGCCGACCGCCGCCACCTGCTGCTCACCGACGCCACCTACGACGACGAGGCGCAGACCTACGTGCTCCGCGAGATCGCCGTGCTCGACGACGGCGTCAGCGTGCAGCAGACCACCGGCGCCTTCACCCCGCTGGCGGACGTCGAGGCGCTGTTCGGCCGCGCCGGGTTGAACGTGACGGCCGTGTACGACGGCTGGACGCGCTACCGGGCGACCGGCCTGTCCCAGTCGCTGCTGGTGGTCGCCAACAAGCCCGAGGCGGTCCCCAGGCTCAGCCGCAGCCGATCCGGGCCAGCCCGAGGTCGACGCTGAGCACCAGCGGCGGCTGGTCGCCGAGCGTGGCGTCAAGGCTGTAGCGACCCGGCGGCAGGGTGGGGTCGGCAGTCCAGAGCAGCTCGTAGTGGGCGGTCTCCCCCGCGGTGAGCGTCACGGCGCCACACGGCGTGCCCTTCGGCGCGGCGGACGACGGCTGGGCGGCGACGTGGAGGTCGGCGCTGTCGACGACGATGAGCTGCAGCGGCTGGTCGCACGGCGCGTCGAAGGTGGCCGGCCCGGCGGCGTCGACGCTGACCCGCACCGTGCCGCCGGCGGGGAACGAGCCGGGGTCGGCGTGCCCTGTCAACGGCCCGGCGACAGCGCTCGCGGGAGGCGCCGAGGGAAGCGCGCTGCAGTGCGCCGCGGGTGTGCTGTCGCCGCACGCGACGAGCACGGCGCAGGCGCCCGCGAGGGCGAGGAGTGGGGGGCGGCGAAGGGGCATGGGAAGGTCGCCAAGATAGCCGCTACCATTGGCTGCCCGGAGTGGCCCGGTTGGCCGGACTGGAGTTGGAGAGAAGAGCGCAATGCCCACACCAGATCGCATCCGCTGCGTCGCCGTCCTCGGTCACAGTCACGACGGCAAGACGTCGCTGTGCGAGGCGCTGCTCCACACCGCGGGGGCCACCCAGCGGCTCGGCTCCACCGACCAGGGCACCTCGATCCTCGACCACGAGCCCGAGGAGCAGAAGCGCTCCATCTCCATCGCCGCCGCGGTCGCCCACTGCGACTGGAACGACGTGCGCATCAACCTCATCGACACCCCGGGCTTCCAGGACTTCGGCGGTGAGGTGTCGCAGGCCCTGGCGGCGGCGGACGCGGCGCTGCTGGTGGTGTCGGCGGGCTCGCCGGGGACCGAGGTGCCGGTCGGCGCGGAGCTGGCCTGGGAGCGGATCAGCGCCGCCGGGCTGCCCGCGCTGATCGTGGTCAACAAGATGGACAAGGAGAACGTCTCCTACGAGGCCACCGTGGACGCCATCCGCGAGGCGTTCGGGCGCAAGGCGATCGCGGTGGCGGTGCCGGAGGGGTCGCACGAGTCGTTTCGCGGGCTGGTCGACCTGGTCAACGACCGCGCCTACTCCTTCGACGGCGGCCGCCTGGTCGACGGCGAGTTTCCCGAGGACCACCGCGAGGAGATCGAGCGCGCCCACTCCGCGTTGGTGGATGCGGCGGCGGAGACTGACGACGCACTGCTGGAGAAGTACCTGGAAGGCACCGAGCTGACCGACGACGAGGTGCACAGCGCTCTGCACGTCGCCGCGCTGCGCGGCTCGCTGGTGCCGATCGTGCCCGCCTCCGCGTTGCAGGAGAAGGGCTCCTCGTTCATCCTCGACTGCATCAACCGCTACCTGCCCTCGCCCAAGGAGCGCGTGCACCAGGCAGTTGACGCCAAAGGTGGCGAGATCGAGATCGAGTGCGACCCGGCGGCGCCACTGGTGGCGCACGTCTTCAAGTCGAGCATCGACCCCTTCGGCAAGATCACCTACTTCCGGGTGCTGCGCGGCACCATGCGTCCCGACACCCATCCGTGGAACAGCAACCGCGGCGCCGAGGAACGCCTGGCCCAGCTCGGCCAGCCGATGGGCAAGCAGATCGTGCCGGCGGGCGAGATCGTCGCCGGTGACATCGGCGTGGCCACCAAGCTGGCCGTGACGCTGACCGGCGACACGCTGTGCGACAAGGCGCACCAGGTCACGCTGCCGCCGATCGACTACCCGGTGCCGGCCTACGCCATGGCGGTGCACGCCAGGACCAAGGGCGACGAGGACAAGATCAACTCCGCGCTGGCCCGCTATTCCGAGGAGGACCCGACGTTCTCCATGGAGCGCGACGAGGTCACCAAGGAGCAGGTGCTGCACGGCCTCGGCGACGTGCACCTCGACGTGGCGCTGGAGCGGATCAAGCGCAAGTTCGGCGTCGACGCGTCGTTGTCGCAGCCCAAGGTCGCCTACCGCGAGACGGTCACCGGGTCGGCGCGCGTGCAGCACAAGTACAAGAAGCAGTCGGGCGGGGCGGGGCTGTACGGCGACTGCACCATCGAGCTGGAGCCACTGGCCCGCGGCGAGGGCTACCAGTGGGAGGACAAGATCTTCGGCGGCTCGATCCCGCAGCAGTTCCGCCCGTCGGTGGAGAAGGGCGTGAAGCAGACCATCGAGCAGGGCGCGGTGGCCGGCTACCCGATCGTCGACGTCAAGGTGCGCCTGGTCGACGGCTCGACGCATCCCGTCGACGGCAAGGACATCGCCTTCCAGATCGCCGGGTCGATGGCCATGCGGCGCGCGGTGCAGGAGGCCAAGCCGGTGCTGCTGGAGCCGGTGATGGACGTGCACGTCGTCGTCCCCGAGCGCCTGATGGGCGACGTCATCGGCATCATCAACGCCAAGCGCGGGCATGTCGGAGGCATGAACCCGATCGGCGACGGGCGCACCGAGGTCACCGCCCAGGTGCCCCTGGCCGAGATGTACACCTTCCCCATCGACCTGCGCGCCGCCACCCAGGGCAGGGGCCGGTATACGATGAGCGTCTCCCACTACCAAGAGGTCCCCGCCCAGATCGCGCAGCCGCTGATCGAAGCGCACAGCAAGGAGCACGCCGCCGCGGCGTCGTAGGCTCCGCAGGAGGTTCCCGCCACACATGGCCACAATCCCCCGCGCCGGCGACATGGCTCCCGACTTCGAGCTGGCCACCAACGGCGGTGGCACCCTTCGCCTCAGCGACCTCCGCGGCCGCCGCGTGGTGCTCTGGTTCTATCCCAAGGACGACACCCCTGGTTGAACCATCGAAGCACAGGGCTTCCGTGACGAAGTCAAGACCATCGAAGACCTCGACGCCGTCGTGGTCGGCGTCAGCGGCGACGACGTCGCCTCCCACGACGCCTGGGCCGAGAAGCTCGGCATCCCGTTCACACTGGTGGCCGACCCCGAGCACGTCGCGCTCGAGGCCTACGGCGTCTGGGGCGAGCGCGAGTACAACGGCAACAAGTACATGGGCATCCTCCGCACCACCTTCCTGATCGCCGCCAGCGGTTCCATCGAGCGCGTCTGGGAGAACGTCAAACCCACCGGCCACGCCGACGAGGTGCTCGAAGCCCTGCGCGCCGCCGCGTAGCTCCGAAGGGCGTCCCTGAACTTCAGGCGGCGATCCGCTGGGTCTCCGGGGCGACCTTCAGGATGACGCGCTCGCTGCTGATGGCGTCGGGCGGGTAGGGGTGGCCGGTGTACTTCTGGGAGAGCTCGTCGATCATCCTGCGGGCGCGGTCGCCGCGGACGGTCTCGACGACGCGGCCGCGCACCTCGACGTAGCGGTAGGGATCGTCGCGGTCCCAGATCATCACGGTGATGCGCGGGTCTCGCTCCACGTTCTTGAACTTGGCGCGGTCGATCTCGGTGTTGAGGTAGATGTGCTCGTCGTCGGCGTCGACCCAGATGGGCTGCGTCTGGAAGCGTCCGGAGGGCAGCATCGTGGTCACGGCTGCGAAGTTGGGTCCCCTCGCCAGCTGGCGCACCTTCTCGTCGAGCATCTCAGTGAGCCTACCCCGGATGTACCGGGGGCAATCTTTCAGACCAGCGGCCGCCGGACGATGGTGTGCTCCCGGTCGGGCCCGACCGAGATGACGTCGACCGGCGCGCCGCACACGTCCTCCAGCGCGGCGACGTAGTCCTGGGTGGCGCGGGGCAGGTCCTCGAAGCGGCGCCGGTCGCGCAGCGGCTCCTGCCAGCCGGGCAGCTCGACGTACTGCGGCTCGCAGTGCTTCATGTGCGAGATGTTGGCCATGGGATGGTCCCACTCCTCGCCGCGCCACACGTAGCCGGTGCAGATCTTGATGGTGTCCAGGGTGTCGAGCACGTCGAGCTTGGTCAGCACCATCGAGTCGATGCCGTTGGTGTTGACCGAGTAGCGCGCCACCGCACCGTCGAACCAGCCGACGCGGCGCGCCCGCCCGGTGGTGGTGCCGAACTCGGCGCCGATCTCGCGGATGTAGTCGCCGAGCGTATCGGTCAGCTCTGTCGGAAACGGCCCGTAGCCGACGCGCGTGGTGTACGCCTTGAACACGCCCACCGTCTTGGACACGCGCGACGGCGGGATCCCCGAGCCGGTGCACGCGCCGCCCGCGGTGGGCGACGACGAGGTCACGTACGGATACGTGCCCAGGTCCAGGTCCAGCATCACGCCCTGCGCGCCCTCCAGCAGGATGCGGTCGCCGCGCGCGATGGCGCCCTGCACCACCGGGTAGATGTCGCGGATGTACGGCTCCAGCCGTTCCGCATAGCCGATGTACTCGTCGAGGATGGCCTGCTCGTCGAACGGCTCGGCGTCGAACAGCTTGGTCAGCGTCTCGTTCTTCAGCCGCAGCACGAAGCGAAGCTTCTTCTCCAGGAACCTCGGCTTCTGCAGGTCGCCGACGCGAAAGCCGATGCGCCGCACCTTGTCCTCGTAGGTGGGACCGATGCCGCGCCAGGTGGTGCCGAGGCGGTCGTCGCCGCGCTGGGTCTCCCCGAGCTTGTCGAGAACCGGGTGGTAGGGCATCACCATGTGGGCGCGGTCGCTGATCACCAGGTTGTCGGTGGTGACGCCGCGTTCGCGCACGTGGTCGAGCTCGTCGAGGAAGGCGCGGGGGTCGACCACCACGCCGTGGCCGATGACGCAGGTGGTCTGCGGGTAGAGGATGCCGCTGGGGATGAGGTGGAACTTGAACTCCTCACCCTCGGTGACCACGGTGTGTCCCGCGTTGTTGCCACCCTGTGAGCGCACCACCATCTCGACGCGGTCGGCGAGCAGGTCGATCACCTTGCCCTTGCCCTCGTCGCCCCACTGACCGCCCACCAGGATCGTCACGGACATCGCGGCGGTGAAGACTACCGGAACCGGTCGCGCAGGCGAGCGCGAGGTTATCCGGCTGCCGACATACTGCCCGGGTGAGCACCGCCGTTCCCGCCGCGCCGGCGCCCGCACCCGCACCCGCAACGCCGCGAGCGGCCACCTGGCGCGGCGCCGTCACCGGGCTCGGCGCGGCGGCCATCGCCCTCGGGCTCAGCCTGCTGGTCCCCCGCCTGTTCAGCGACCCGGTGTCCGTCGACCCCTACGACGCGCGCCTGGCCGGGGTCAGCCTGGCCCTGCTCGGCGCCGCGCTGCTGGTGCCGCGGCTCAGGGACGCCCGCGCCGTGCTGCTCGCCGTCGCCTCGATCACCGCGCCGTTCGCGCTCTGGGCGGCGACGCCCCGGGTGCTCGGCATCTTCTGGCCGGGCCTCGGCGGCGACGAGCGCTTCGCCTGGGCGGGCGTGGCCCAGACCGTGCTGACCATGGCATTCATCGCCCTCGCCTGGCGGGTGCTCCAGCCCGACCGGCGCCCCGCCATGCGCCTCCGCAGCTTCCGCCCGAGCACCGCGCTGGTCAGCCTGGGTGGCAGCGTTCTGCTCCTCGCCCTTGCCCTGGCCGTCCCCGCCACCCTGCTCGGCCGTCTCGGCATCCAGCCCGTCGCCCTGGCGCGGGACATGCCCTGGGTGGCGCCCGGCAACGTGCTCCAGGCGGCCGCCCAGGAGCTGGAGTTCCGCGGCCTGCTGCTCGGCGCCCTGGAGCGGGTCACCAAGCCGTGGGTGGCCAACCTCGGCCAGGCGGTCTTCTTCGGCCTCGCCCACATCGCCGTGCAGTACGAGGGACCCGCGGGTCCCTTCGTGCCGGTGACCATCGCCCTGGGCTTCGTGCTCGGCTGGATCACCCAGCGCACCGGGTCGCTGTGGCCGGCGATCGTCATCCATGCGGTGGGCGACGTCGCCGTCGCGGTCGGCGTGATGCCGGGACTGTATGGCTACTGAGCGTACGGCGCGCCGCCTCGCCGCCACCGGGCTCGCCGTCATCGCCGCACTGCTGGCGTCGCCGAGCGTGGTGGCCCGCGCACAGGCGTCCACCCCGACCAGCACGCCAACGGCCACCGCCTCGCCGCAACCGGTCGCCGAGCCGTGGTGGGTCCCCGTCGCCTTCCAGGGCCACGCCGTCACCGCGGTTCGTGCCGACTCCGGCCAGATCACGGCCGCCGTCGACGGCGTCGGGCAGCAGCGCTCCAGCGACGGCGGCCACACCTGGCAGGCGAGCGCCGACCCGCAGGGCACCCAGCCCGCCGCCCCGGGCGCTTGGCAGGTCCGCGACGGCCGCGCCGGCGAGCTCGACGCCACCGGCACCTGGCACCTCGACCCCGGCAGCCCCCACGTCGCCCAGTCGACCACCGCCGGACGCGGCACCGTCGCCGCGCTGCCCGGCTACACCGGCCTGGTCGTCGCCGTGGACGTCGACGGCGTGGTCTGGCGCCGCGGCGGTGACGGCCACTGGGCCCGCGCCCTGCTGCTGCTCAACCAGGACGCCGTGCACGGCCGCCCCCAGGTCACCGGCATCGCGAGCTTCACCCAACCGCTGACCGCGGCCGTCTACCTGGCCACCGACGGCTACTCCGTGCTGGAGAGCACCAACGGCGGCGACGACTGGGTCCGCGGCGGGCCCGGCCTGCCCGACGGCGTCCTCGCCATCACCACCGACTCGCCGAACCACGCCGTGTACGCGGCCACCCGTGACGGCCTCTGGCTGCACCACCTCCAGGCCACCCCCGCGCCGCCCGTCTACCAGGGCGAGGACCTGCGCCTGCGCATCTTCGGCGTCGCCGCCGTCTCCGCCGTCGCCGTGCTGCTCGGCCTCGGCGGCATGCTCCGCCTGCTGCGCCCCGCCTAGGCCGCGCTGCGCTCCGCCAGCACCACGTACTCGCGCGGCTCAGGACCGATGTAGTCGGAGTCCGGACGGATCAGCCGGTTGTCGCGGTGCTGCTCGATGACGTTGGCCGTCCAACCCGCCATGCGGCTGACCGCGAAGATCGGCGTGAAGACGCGCTGCGGGAGACCGAGCGAGGTGTACGCCGACGCCGAGTAGAGGTCGACGTTGGGATACAGGCCCTTCTCCTCGCGCACCGCCTGGTCGACGGCCAGGGTCAGCTCGTACCAGCGCGTCTCGCCGGCGCGCTCGCCGAGGCGGCGCGACCAGCGCCGCAGGATGGTGGCGCGCGGGTCCTCGGTGCGGTACACGCGGTGGCCGAAGCCCATGATGCGCCGCTTCTGGTCGAGCATCTCGCGCACCGCGGCGGGCGTCGAATCCACGTCGGGCAGCTCGCGGAGCAGTTCCATGACCCGCTCGTTGGCGCCGCCGTGGAGCTGTCCCTTGAGCGCGCCGATCGCCGAGGTGATCGCGCTGTGCATGTCGGACAGCGTCGCCGCCGTGACCCGCGCGGCGAAGGTGGACGCGTTCATGCCATGTTCGGCATGAAGTACCAGGGCGACGTCGAAGGCGCGCACCTCCTCGTCGTCGGGCGGGGCGCCGCGCAGCATGTAAAGGAAGTTGGCCGCAAGCCCGAGATCGGGCCGCGGCGCGACCGGCTGCAGGCCCCGGCTGATGCGCTCCGTGCCGGCCACCAGCGTCCCCGCCTGGGCCACCAGGCGCAGCGACTTGCGGCGGTTGGCGGCCTCCGAGTTGTCAGCGGCGTCGGGGTCGAGGGCGCCGAGCAGCGACACCTGGGTGCGCAGCACCGCCATGGGGTCGGCGTCGGGCCCGGCGGCGCGGGCCACGTCCCACACCGAGGGATGCGGCTCCATCTGCCCGCGCAGCGCGGCGGTCAGCTCGGCGAGCTGCACGGCGTCGGGCAGCTCACCGTGCCACAGCAGGTACGCCGTCTCCTCGAACGACGAGTGCTCGGCGAGGTCGACGATGTCGTAGCCGCAGTAGAGCAGGCGCCCGGTGCGCCCGTCGATGTCGCACAGCGCGCTGGCGCCGGCGACGACCCCCTCGAGTCCACCCTTGGCTGCAGTGACCACGGCGCTCATCTCTCCTCGATGGTCAGGCGCCAGCTCTCGCCGCCGCACTGGGGACACGCGTTGGGTGGGCGCAGCCCCCGCTCGGCGGTGCCGCACCACTCGCAGGCCCAGCGGGTCTGGCCGAACCAGCGCACCAGGTCCATGCGGGTGAGCAGCCCGGCCAGGGTGCCGTCGCCGCGCACCACGGGCAGGCGGCGGATGCGCCGGGTGAGCATCAGCTCGGCGGCCTCGGCCAGCGAGACGTCCTCGTCGACGGTCACCGCGTCGGCGGTCATGATCGCCCCGACGGTGCTGCCGCGCTTGCCCAGGATGTCGGACTCGGTGACCACGCCGATGCAGTGCCCCGCGTCGTCGACCACCGGCACGCCGGTGATGCGCATGCCCACGATGATGTCGACCACGGCGTCGACCGGGTCCTCGACGTGAACCGTCCTGACGTCACGCGTCATGACATCTGACACAGGTCGCTGAGGCGGCGCGATCTCCTGCTCGGGCACGGCTGTGCAGTGTAGTCACTGGCCGCGCGCGGCCGCTCTGGACGGGCCAGGCGGCAAGACTCCTTGTCCGGCAGGCCAGAGATCTTGCGCGGGCTGGACAAGCCCGACCGGGGCGGGAGCGGCTAGCGTAGCCATACGCCCGGCGGGCTCCTGGACCATGACCGTCGGGGCGGAGGAGGAAAGAGAGGACAGATCCGAGCGGGTGGATCTGCATCGGGACTGAGGTGAACGGGCAGCGCCGAGCCCCAGCTCAATCCCTTCCTTCTCAACAGGGCCGCCGGTGACCGCATCCCGGCGGCCCCCACCTCTTCCTACACGCTGGTAGCGTGGGGCGCATGTCCAACCGCCTCGCCGCCGAGACCTCCCCCTACCTGCAGCAGCACGCGGAGAACCCGGTCGACTGGTGGCCCTGGGGCGACGCGGCGTTCGAGGAGGCGCGGCGCAGCGACCGCCCGGTGCTGCTGAGCATCGGCTACAGCGCCTGCCACTGGTGCCACGTCATGGCCCACGAGTCGTTCGAGAACCCGCAGATCGCGGCCGTCATGAACGAGCTCTTCGTCAACATCAAGGTGGACCGCGAGGAGCGGCCCGACGTCGACGCCATCTACATGCAGGCCGTGCAGGCGATGACCGGCCGGGGTGGCTGGCCGATGACCATGTTCCTCACCCCGGGCGCCGTGCCGTACTACGGCGGCACCTACTTCCCGCCCGCCGACCGCCACGGCATGCGCGGCTTCCCCACCATCCTCCGAGCCGCCGCCGACGCGTACCACACGCAGAAGGACGACGTGGCCCGGGTCGGCGAGCAGCTCCGCCAGGCGCTCACCCCGCCGCGCCTGCGCCCGGGCGGCGAGCCGTCGCCCGATCTGGTCGAGCAGGCGGTGCGCGCCCTGGTCGAGATGACCGACCGGCAGGACGGCGGCTTCGGCGGCGCGCCCAAGTTCCCCCACCCGGCGAGCCTCGACCTGATGCTGCGCCACCACGCGGTCACCGGCGACACGGCGGCGCTCGAAGCGGCGCTGTTCAGCCTGGACCGGATGGCCCGCGGCGGCATCTACGACCACGTCGGCGGCGGCTTCCACCGCTACAGCGTGGACGCGCGGTGGGCCGTGCCGCACTTCGAGAAGATGCTCTACGACAACGCCCAGCTCGCGCCGGTGTACCTGCACGCGTTCCAGCTCACCGGCAACGAGCGATGGCGCCGGGTGGTCGAGGAGACGCTCGACTACGTGGTGCGGGAGATGCGCCTGCCCGGCGGGGGATTCGCGTCGACGCAGGACGCCGACAGCGAGGGCGAGGAGGGGAGGTTCTTCGTCTGGACGCCCGAGCAGCTCCGCCAGGCGCTGGGCGACGAGGATGCAGCGTTGGCCGCGCGCGTCTTCGGCGTGACGCCGGGCGGCAACTTCGAAGGCGGCGCCACGGTGCTCGCGCTGGCGGAGCCGCAGCAGAACGTCGACGGCATCCGCGAGCGCCTGTACGCGGTGCGCGAGCAGCGCGTCCACCCCGGCCGCGACGACAAGGTGATCATCGCCTGGAACGCCCTGATGCTCGACGCCTTCGCCCAGGCCGGCGCCGCCCTCGACCGCGCCGACTACGTGCAGGTCGCCGACGACTGCGCCACCTTCCTGCTCGACAACCTGCGCACCAACGACGGCACCCTGCTGCGCACCTGGAAGGACGGCAAGGCGAAGATCACCGGCTTCCTCGAGGACAGCGCCTTCCTCAGCGACGCCCTGCTCACCCTCTACGAGGCCACCGGCGAGCCGCGCTGGTTCACCGAGGCGCAGCACATCGCCGCCGGCATGCTCACCCGCTTTCACGACGGCGTCGCCGGCTTCTACGACACCGCCATCGACGCCGAGCCGCTGCTGGTCCGCCCCAGGTCACTCGACGACAACGCCGTTCCCGCCGGCCAGTCGATCGCCGCCCACGCCATGTTGCGGCTCCACGCCTACACCGGTGACGAGCGCTGGCACCAGGCAGCGCTCAGCACCGTCGCCCCGCTCGCCGACGCCGTCGCCCGCAGCCCGCTCGGCCTCGGCAACCTGGCCTGGGCGCTGCAGATGCTCACCCACCCCGTTCGCGAAGTTGCAGTCGCGGGTGACAAAAACGCAGCCGGCACGCGAGCGCTGGTCCAAACTGCCGCCCACCGCTTCGACCCCCTGCGCGTCCTCGCCTGGGGCGACCCCGACGCCGTGCCGCTGATGCAGGACCGCCCGCAGCAGAACGGGCACGCCGCCGCCTACGTCTGCCGCAACTTCGCCTGCGAGCGCCCCGTCACCACAGCCGCGGAGCTGGCCGCCCTGCTCGACTCCCGCGGCTGACCAGCTCCGGCGCGCGTCGCGGAGGCCCCGGCGACGTGCACGCCTGGAACCCCCCGCCGTTGCGCTTGGCCGCATACATGGCGACGTCGGCGGCGAGCAGCAACGTGTCCACGTCGCCACCGTGCTCGGGAAACACCGCGATGCCGACGCTGGCCCAGAGCGTGCGCATCCCGTCGCCGACCGGCACCGGCAGCGACAGCGTGTTCAGCAGCTTCTCGGCGATGGCCGCGGCGCTGAGCCGCTCGGTGCGCGGCAGCACCACGACGAACTCGTCGCCGCCCAGCCGGGCCACCGTGTCCGACTGGCGCACCGCCCTGCTCAGCCGCCCGGCCAGCTCCACCAGGACCACGTCGCCGTAGCGGTGGCCCAGGCTGTCGTTGATCTCCTTGAAGCCGTCGAGGTCGATGAGCAGCACCGACAGCGGGGTGCCGTCGCGGCTGGACTGGGCCATGGCGTGGCTGAGCCGGTCGTAGAGCAGCAGGCGGTTGGCCAGGCCGGTGAGCTGGTCGTGCAGCGTGGCCTCGCGGAGGTTGCGGCGCTCGTCCTCCAGGGCGTCGGCGAGCTCCTTGAGGTGGGCGTCGAAGGTGCGCGTCATGCGCATCAGGTTGCCGTCACAGGTGGCGCGAACCACGGCGATGGCGACCTCGACCGCCTCGGGCGGCGCGCCCACCTGCGGCGCCTCCTCGCGGATCACCTCGAGGACCACGTCTCGCCAGACCAGGTAGGCGCGGGCGATGTTGACCACCGAGAGCCCCTCGAGCGCCGCCGAGCGTCCGCTGTGGCTGATCCAGGCCAGCTCCTCGGGCCGGGCGACGACGCCGCTCACCAGCCAGCGCGCCACCAGCAGGGTGCCGAACCAGAGGTGTTGGTACCGCGAGTGCAGGTAGCCGGGGCTGGGAGGCTGGCCGGTCCACTCGAAGCGGTCCATCCGCTGCACGACCAGGTCGGCGATCGCCTCGGAGCGGCGGCCGAGCGCGATGCCGAGCGGGGGGTACGGCCCGGTGTCAGCCGGCGATCCTGGTGCGGCCATCCTGTGCCGAATCTTGCGGTCCCCGATGCACGCATCGGGCACCGGTGGCGGTGACGATCCTGAAAACCATTATGCACGGGGCTGGCGCGCTGACCAGGGGTCAGGACTCCGCGGGCGCCAGCAGCGCGTCCAGACCGGCTGTCCACACGGCGCGGTGCTCGGCGGTGATGGCGTACGCGTCGTAGCCGGGCAGCTCGGCGGCGACCCAGCGCACTCCGTCCGCGCCCATGGCGAAGGCGGCCGTCGAGAACGCGTCCGCATAGGTGAGTGACGGCCCCACCACGGTGACGCTGAGCAGCCGCGAGGCGACCTGCCCGGTGCGCGGGTCGACGATGTGCCCGCCGCGCTCGTACAGCCCGCTGGTCGCCGCCGCGCCGCGGTTCATGGCCAGCACCGCGGCGACCCGCTCCGACTCCTCCGGGTGGCGGATGCCCACCCGCCACGGCTCGCCCGGCGCCGCCTCGCCGCGCACCAGCACGTCGCCACCGGCGTTGACGCAGAAGTCCCCAAGGCCGGCGAGCTGGAGGATCAGCGCCGCCCGCTCCACCGACCAGCCCTTGACCAGTGCGCTGGGGTCGAGCCGGCCGCCGCGCCACACGTCGAAGAGGCCGTGGCTCAGCGCGTGCACCTCGTCGCACAGCGCCAGCGCCTCGCGCACGTCGGCGTGGGCGTCGCCCAGGGACAGCTCGCCGCGGGACAGGCGGCTGACCTCGCTGTCCTCGCGGTAGGTGCTGAAGCGGGCGTCCACCTCGTGCAGCCACTCGACCACGGTGTCGAGGACATGCGGGTCCGCCTCGGCGTCACGGACGTCGATGGAGACGACCGTGCCCATCACGTGCTCCACGCGCAGGGTGCGCGGAGCGCGGGGCCTCAGCCGGGCCGCGTCATCCATGCGCCTTGTCGAGCGCCGACTGCACCGAGCGGGCGTAGCCGTCGCTGGTGTAGGTGGCACCGCCGATGGTGTCGATCTGCGCGCTCTGCGCCTTGAGCACCTCGTCGTGGAGCATGGGTCCGGCCACCTGGCTGATCTCCGCCGAGCGCGACCGGTCGCTGGGCAGGGTGAGCGGCTGCACGTCGGTGATCCGGCCGCCGCTGATGATGACGCGAACCTGCACGTCGCCGTACTGGTTGGTGAAGGTGCCGCCGTCGTAGGAGCCGTCCTTGTAGCCGCTGCTCGACGCGGACGGTGTGCTCGTCGGCGCGGCGCCGCTGCCATTGCCGCTACCGCTGTCGGTTGGCGGCGGCGCCCCCAGGGCGGCCGGCTTGGAGGGATGGGTGGTGGCCACCTCGGGCGTCTTGAAGCTGGCCATCAGGGCGATGGCGACGACCGTGGCGAGGATGGCGAGGGTTCCGCGGACAGGCACCGGTGACTCCTACAGGTAGGCGAAGTGCTCGCGATGGATCTGGCGCGGCGGCACGCCGAGGGACTCCAGGCTGCGCTGCACGGCGTCCTCCAGCGACGCCGGGCCGCAGAGGAAGACGTCGCGCTGCTGCACGTCGGGCACCGCCTGGCGGAGGAAGCGCGGCGCGAACGGCTCGGCGTGCACGTCGACCCCTCGCCTGCCGACGATGTAGTGCACCACTCCCCCGTGCTCGCCGACCAGCGCGTCGAGCTCGTCGCGGAAGATCACGTCGTCCCAGCTGCGCGCCCGGTAGAGCAGGGTCACCGCGCCCTTGCCGCGCGGCATCTCGTCGAGCATGGCGCGCAGCGGGGTGATGCCGATGCCCCCGGCGACCAGTAGCACGCGCGGACGGGTGCGCCGCAGCGCGGTGAAGACGCCGTACGGACCCTCGACCACCACTCGTGTGCCCGCCTTCAGCCGCCGCAGCGAATGGGTGTGCTCGCCGACGGCGCGCACCGTGATGCGCAGGTGGTTCCCGTCCGGCGGCGCCGACAGGGAGAAGGGATGCGCGTGCCACCAGCCGTCACCGGTCATGAAGCGCCACAGGAAGTGCTGCCCGGCGCGCGCGGGGAGGTCGTGCAGGTCGCGTCCGCCGACGTACACCGACACCACACCCGGCGCCTCCTGGACCACTCGGTCCACGCGCAGGTCGTGGCGCAGCGACACGCGCAGCGGCGCGATCACCCGGAAGGCGAGCACCGAGACGATCACCGCGATGTACAGCGCCACCCAGTAGCCGCGCGCCACCGGGTCGTTGCTGAGGTCGGAGCCGACCGCCATCTGGTGGCCGAAGGCGAGCGCGATGGCCAGGTAGGCGTAGAGGTGGACGAAGTGCCAGGTCTCGTGGCGCAGCCGCCGCCGCGCCGCGCGCAGCGAGGTGAGCGCGATCGCCACCAGCAGCGCGGTGCCCGCGGTGGCCATCAGCATCCACGGGTAGGTGCTGACCAGCGTCCAGGCCTCGCGCGGCACCGAGCTGCCGTCGCCGAGCGCGTAGCCCACCGTGGTGAAGACGACGTGGGCGCAGATCAGCACCACCGTGGCGAAGCCCAGCCAGCGGTGCCACTGGGCCAGCGGGCGCATGCCGAACAGCCGCTCCAGCCAGGGGCTGCGCGACATCAGGGTGATCTGCACCAGCGCCGCGTAGGTGCCGACCAGCGCGGTGATCTGGCCGACCGCGGTGAGCAGCGCGCCCTGACTGCCCAGGTTGTCGAGGCCGCCGTGGCGCAGCCACATGACCACCACGAGCAGCAAGTTGATGCCGAAGATGGCAACAACGTCCCCCCGCCGCACACCCCACGCGCGCGGCGCCGCGGGAGTGCGGCGCGGCGCGGTGGGACGGGCGGGTCGCCTGGTCGGCGTGCTGACGGTGTTGGCCACGGGGTTGCGAGATTACGCAGACCTTGCTTGCGGAACCCTGAAATCCGCGGCCGCGGCGGGCTCGGTCAGGTGCCGGGCGTCGTGGGTGGAGGCCCGACGTGGCCGAGCAGGTCGGCACGCCGCTGCAGGTACTCCTCGCGGCTCACCTCACCGCGGGCGTAGCGCAGGTCGAGCTCGGTGAGCGCGGGGTTGTGTGGTGGGGGCGGCGCCTGCCGTCCCAACCGCGGTGGGTTGGCGAGGAACATCCGGGCCAGCAGCACCGTGCCCGCCACCAGGGCGATCACGATCAGCAGCAGGAACAGCCAGCGCTGCCAGGCGTCGCCGCCTCCGTAGTAGCCGTCTCCGAACGGGCCTGGCCGCATTTCAGCGGCCTTCGACGAGTTGTGTGGTCATGGCCCCAATGATGCGCTCAGTTCCTTACAAGACTGTGACTGTCACGATCGGCCCCCGGGGGCGCAACTGTTCCGCCACTTCGGGAACGGAGCCGTCGCGCCCCCCGAATCGCCCCCCGGCTGCGGCGAGAATCGCCCGAGTGACTGCTCTCCCCACGATCGAGCCCGCCCCCCTGGCCGCCGCCGCCCTCAGCTCCTATCCCCCGCCCCCGCAGAACTGGGAGCAGCTCGGCGTGCCGGAGACGATGGTCTCGGACATCGTCCTCAAGCTCCTCTACTTCAACGGCACGATGATGGGCCGCGACATCGCCCACCGCGCCTGCGTGGCCTGGCCCTTCGTGTCCCAGGTGCTCAAGCCGCTGTCCGACCAGGGCTGGGTGCAGTCGGCCGGCTTCCGCGACAGCGGCGCCTCGCGCACCCTGCTCCCCGACGAGGACATCGGCGCCTCGATGGCCTACATGATCACCTCCCAGGGCCGCGAGCGCGCCCGCGACCTCTGCGACATCAACCAGTACATCGGTCCCGTGCCCGTGCCCTACGAGGTGTACGTGCACATGGCCCAGGTCGACGCCCAGCGCACCAACAACATCAGCCTCGACGACCTGCGCCGCGCCCTCGGCCACCTCACCCTCACCGAGGACACCCTGCTCACCCTCGGACCGGCGGTCAACGAGCGCCACACCCTGTTCATCTACGGCGCGCCTGGCAACGGCAAGACCTCGATCGCCGAGACGCTCTGCCGGCTGATGGGTCCGCCGCTTTTCGTGCCTCACGCGCTGTTCGTGCAGGGCCAGGTGATCCGCTACTTCGACCCCATCCACCACCTGCCCCACCGCACCGAGCTGCCCGCCCATGACCGCCGCTGGGTGCTGGTCGAGCGTCCCGCCGTCGCGGTTGGGGGCGAGCTGACCCCGGAGATGCTGGGGCTCGGCTTCGACCGCACCCTCGGCTACTACGAGGCGTCGGTGCAGATGAAGGCCAACGGCGGCGTCTTCCTGGTCGACGACTTCGGCCGCCAGGCGGCGATCTCCCCGCAGAACTTCCTCAACCGGCTGATCGTCCCGCTGGAGCGGGGCATCGACCACGCCACCCTGTCGCGCGCGGGCACCTCGATCACCGTGCCCTTCACCACCATGCTGGTGCTGTCCTCGAACCTGGAGCCGTCGCAGCTCGTCGACGAGGCGTTCCTGCGCCGGCTGCACTTCAAGGTTTCCGTGCCCGACCCGTCGGAGCCGCAGTTCCGCGCCATCTGGGCGTCGGCCTGCCGCACCGCGAACATCGAGTACGACGACGCGGCCATCGACTACCTGCTGGCGCAGTGGTATGCGTCGTCCGACCCGCCCCGGCCGTACCGCGGCGTGCATCCGCGGGACATCCTCAAGCACGTCGTCCATGCCGCGCGGTTCCGCTCGCGGCAGCCGCGGCTCGACCACGACCTGATCGACGCCGCCTGCGCCGCGTACTTCCTGATGGCGTAGAAGTCTCGCCTGAAAAACCGTTTCTGAGCGTGCCCGCGCCCTGATGCCTGCTCTCCGCGAAGCGGCGAGTTGCCCTACGCGCGAGCCGCCGGCCCCACCTCTTCCGGCAGCAGCAAAGGCACCTCCGCCAAGCTCACCCCCTGCGGCGCCGGCCCCGGCGGCTTCACCGCCCCACCCGCGATCGACCGCCGCACCCCCTCCAGCAGCTCCTGCGGCGTGAGAATCGCCAGCTCCACCCTCCGCCCCTCCGCCAACCACACCATCTCGTCCGGCGTCAGCACCCCCGCCGTCTCGCGCGGCACGATGGCGGGTGCACCCTCGATCACCTGCGCATGCCGCCGCGCGATCTGCGCAGGCCGGATGCCGATGTCGACCACCTCGGCCGCACCCATGTCGCGCAGCCGCAGCGGCAGCCCGCAGCCGGACGGGTCGCAGTCGTGCAGGCTGAACACCCGCCGCCCCTTGGCGAACTGCGCCGCGTCCGCCTCGGCGAGCGCCCGCACCGCGAACCCGGCGGTGCCGTTGATCGCCTCCAGCAGGGCGGCCGTCTCCGCGTGGTCGCAGACCACGATGGGCAGCGACTCCGGTTTGCCGTCCACCGCGTGCCCGTTGCCGTCGCCCGCGTTGAGCAGCAGCCCGGGCAGAGGCGCCTCCGTGAAGCTCCCACCGCCGCCATCCTGGCGCGGCGCGATCACCCCGGCGACGAAGTCGTCGTACCCAATGGCCAGCGGCCGCGTCGTCGGCCGGGCGTGCTCGCGGCGCCGGTTCTGCAGCCCCATGCCCGTGACCACCACCCCGATGATCACCAGCGGCACCAGGTACACCGTGGCGAGGACGCCGAAGACGACCCCCACCAGGGTGAGCAGCACCCCGAGCGCCGCCTGGCTGGTGCCCACGGTGACGTGCGGGCGCTCCAGGGCGGCGCAGACGGCGTAGTAGAGCTGCCGGGGGGTGTAGCTCAGGCCGCCGACACCGAGCCGGGCGGCCTGGTCGGCGACCAGGCGTTCGTTGACGGGCTTGGCCATACGGCGCCGAGTTTTGCACAGCCAAAGTCTTCCTGGTTCCGCTCCGCAAAGAACTTCCGTTCCCGTTGCAGCTCCCGTGAGCGTCACTTCGCCCCCGGGAGCGGCCGTCGTATCCTCCATTCCGTGATCTCCGAGGAGCCGCGAACCGAGGCCTCCAGCGCCGCCGAGCGTTACCGGGCGGCCCTGCGGCACTGGCAGGACACCACCCTGGCCCGCGGCCTCTCCCGCGGCGGCGAGCGGCGCGAGGTCTTCGAGACCGGCAGCGGCATCGAGGTCGACCGCCTCTACACGCCGCTCGACCTCGCCACCCACGACCCCCAGACCGCCGAGGGCTTCCCCGGCGAGTGGCCCTTCACCCGCGGCATCCAGCCGACCATGTACCGCGGCCGCACCTGGTCGATCCGCCAGTACGCCGGCTACGGCACCGCCGCCGACGCCAACGAGCGCTTCCGCTTCCTGCTCGCCCACGGCCAGCCCGGGCTGAGTGTCGCCTTCGACCTGCCCACCCAGATGGGCCTCGACAGCGACGACCCGCGCAGCGCCGGCGAGGTGGGCCAGGTCGGCGTCGCCATCGACTCGCTGTACGACATGGAGGCGCTCTTCGAGGCCATCCCCCTCGACCAGGTGAGCACCTCGATGACCATCAACGCTCCCGCGCCGGTGCTGGTGGCGATGTACGTGGTCGCCGCCGAGAAGCAGGGCGTGCCGGTGGCCGGGGTGATGGGCACGGCGCAGAACGACGTGCTCAAGGAATACGTCGCCCGCGGCACCTACATCTACCCGCCGCGCCCGTCGATCCGCCTCGCCGCCGACCTGATCGGCTACTGCGCGCGCCAGGCGGTGAAGTTCAACCCGATCTCGCTGTCCGGCTACCACATTCGTGAGGCGGGTTCGACGGCGCCGCAGGAGATGGCCTTCGCCGTCGCCAACGCCATGACCTACGTGCAGGCGGCCATCGAGCGCGGCGTCGGCGTCGACGAGTTCGCCGGCCGGCTGTCGTGGATCTTCAACACCCACACCGACTTCTTCGAGGAGATCGCCAAGTACCGCGCCCTGCGGCGGATGTGGGCGCGGATCATGCGCGATCGCTTCGGGGCGGAGAAGCCCGGGTCGCTGATGCTGCGCACACATACGCAGACCGGTGGCTCGACGCTCACCGCGCAGCAGCCGGAGAACAACATCGTCCGGGCCGCCATCCAGGCATTGGCCGCGGTGCTCGGCGGTGTGCAGTCGCTGGCGCTGTCCTGCTACGACGAGGCGCTGGCGCTGCCGACCCAGAAGGCGCAGCGCATCGCCGTGCGCACCCAGCAGATCATCGCCGAGGAGATCGGCGTCACCAACACCGTCGACCCGCTGGCGGGCTCGTACTACGTCGAGTGGCTCACCGACGAGCTGGAGCGGCGGGCGGGCGCCATCCTCGACGAGGTGGAGCGGCGCGGCGGCGCGGTGCAGTGCATCGAGTCCGGCTGGATGCAGGAGCAGATCCAGGACGAGGCCTACAAGGCGGAGCGGGCGGTGGTGTCCGGAGAAAAGGTCGTGGTTGGCGTCAACCGGTACACCGAGACGGAGGAGGGTCCGCAGCAGATCATCTTCCGCCCCGACGAGCGGGCGCGCGACGAGCAGCTCTCCCGGCTGCGGCACCACCGGACGGCGCGTGACGCGGACGCGGTGTCGCGCTCGCTGGCGGCGCTGCGCGGTGCGGCCGCGGACGACGGCGCCGACCTGATGCCGCCGATCCTCGATGCGGTGCGCGCCTACGCCACGCTGGGCGAGATCTGCGGCGCGATGCGCGAGGTCTTCGGCGAGTACCGCGCTCCGGCGACGATCTGAGCACCCCGGTGGGCACCGCACTCGAGACCCCGCCGCCGGTGCGGGGCGCGCGGCTGAAGGCGGCGTACCAGCGCATCCCGCCGGCGTGGCGGCTGCCCCTTGGGTTGCTGACGCTGTTCGTGTTCGCCTTCTCCTCGACGGTGCTGCCGCTGTTCCTGCTCAGCAGCACCGAGCGCGCCGAGATCGCCGGGATGCAGTCGTCGACGGGCGTGGTCGGGCAGTCGACCAGCATCGACCTCGGCGTCGACAACGTCGGCGACACGCTGATCCGGCCGATCTGCGTCGGCGCGCTGTTCGACCTGCCGGTGCAGGTGCAGAAGGTCACCTTCCAGGGCCTCGACACCGTGCCCTTCGTCGACGGCCGCGCCTGCGGTGGTGCGCTGAGCGGCCAGGAGACGATCAGCGTGGTCATGACGTTGCTGCCACAGCAGGCCGGAACTGTGCACGTCCGGCTGGTGGCGAGCAAGGGCACCAAGGAGATCGGCCCTGCGGTGGTGCGCACCCTCGAGGTGGCGCCGCGGTGAGCGACGCCGCGCCGGTGGTGCCGCGGCTCGCGGCGACGGTGCTGGTGCTGCGCGATTCCGCGGACGGGCCGCAGGTGTACTTCATGCGGCGGCCGGCGCGGTCGAGCTTCGCGGCGTCGGCGTACGTGTTTCCCGGCGGAGCGGTCGATGACGCCGATGGCTCCGACGCGCTGCTGGCGCTGGCGCCCGGGTTCGACCGGTCGCTCGCCGCGGCGCGGATGCGGCTTGACGACGTGGGGATCGCCGGTTCCCTGCACGTCGCCGCGGTGCGCGAGGTGTTCGAGGAGACCGGCATCCTGATCGGGGTGCACGCGGACGGATCCCCGCTCGGCGCGGACGACGTCGACGTGCTGGCCACGGCGCGGGCGCTGCTGCTCGGCGGCGCGCGGTTCGAGGAGGTGCTGTCCCACCACGGCTTGCGCATGGCGCCGCAGCGGCTCGTCTACGTCGCCCACTTCATCACCCCCGAAGGCGAGCCGCGGCGCTACGACACGCGCTTCTTCGCCGTCGAGGCGCCGCTGGAGCAGGAGGCCGCGCACCACGCCGCCGAGGCGACGGCGAGCGGCTGGTACACCGCCGCGCAGGCGCTGGCCATGACCGGCGGCGAGTTCACCCTGATGCTGCCGCCGACTCGCATCATGTGCCGCGAGGTCTCCGCGCACGCCGACGTGGATTCGGTGCTGCGCGACCTCGGCACGCGGCCGGTCGACGCCATTCTCTTCAACGTCGGTGACGTGCTCAGCGGGCGGCTGCCCACGTCGCTGCCGGCGGCGTGGCCGCCACCCTCGTGAGCCGCCGCGTTTCTGTCGTTCTTGCCCCAAACCCCTCGCTGATGACGGGGGCGGGCACCAACACCTGGCTGGTCGGCGACGGCGACGCGCTGGCCTGCGTCGACCCCGGGCCCGAGGACGACCGGCATCTGGCCGCCATCGAGGACGCGGTGCGGGCGGTGCACGGGCACGTCGCCGTGGTGCTGCTCACCCATTCGCATCCCGACCACCGTCCCCTGGCGCGGCGGCTCGCCGAGCGCAGCGGCGCGTCGCTGCTCGCCTTCGACCCCCGCGACGACGGCGCGCAGCGGCTGCAGGACGGCGAGGTGGTGCAGGTCGGCGAGGTTGGCCTGCGCGCGGTGCACACGCCGGGACACGCCAGCGACCACCTCTGTTTTCACGACGCCGAGGCGGGCGAGCTGTTCACCGGCGACCACATCCTCAGCGGCATGACCACGGTGATCAACCCGCCCGACGGCGACATGACCGACTACATGGCGTCGCTGCAGCGGGTGCTGGCGCTGCGGCCGCGGATCATCCACCCCGGGCACGGGCCGGCGATCGAGAACGGCGTCGAGGTGATCGAGCGGTACATCGCCCACCGCCTGGAGCGCGAGGCGCAGGTCGAGGACGCGGTGCGGCGGCGCGGTGAGCCCGTCGCCCCGATCGACGTGGTGCCTGAGATCTACGCGGCCTATCCGCAGGCGCTCCACGCCTACGCCGCGCGCAGCGTCCAGGCCCACCTCGACAAGTTGGTGCGCGACGGGCGGGCTCGGCGCGCCGGCGGTGACGACGCGGCGCCCCGGTACGTGGTCCCGTAACAATCCGGCCCGGGCGGTTGCGGGTGGTGGCCGGGGAGGGCCACACTCGTGGGCGAGGTCCGCACGCGCGTTTGGAGGTCCGGCATGGGTGAGACGGTGGAGTTCCCGAGCAACGGGCAGACCGCGACGGGCTACCTGGCCACGCCGTCGTCGGGCTCGGGCCCGGGCGTGGTCGTGATCCAGGAGTGGTGGGGCCTGGTGCAGCACATCAAGGACGTGTGCGACCGCTTTGCCCGCGAAGGCTTCACCGCGCTGGCCGTCGACCTCTATCACGGCGAGACCACCACCGAGCCGGACGAGGCGGCCAAGATCATGATGGAGATGGACGTGCCGCGCGCGGCCAGGGACATGAGCGGCGCGGTGCAGTGGCTGGCCGCCTCCGACCGCACGGTTGGCGAGGGCGTCGGCGTCGTGGGCTACTGCATGGGCGGAGGCCTCGCGCTCTACCTGGCCACGCTGCGTCCCGAAGTTCGCGCCACCGTCGTCTACTACGGCGTCATCCCGTGGGAGAGCGTCAAGCCCGACTTCGCCAGGCTCAACGGGCCGGTGCTGGGTCACTGGGCCTCGCGTGACACCTTCAACGCCCCGGCCAAGGTCGAGGAGCTGGAGCAGGAGATCAGCAACGCGGGGCACCACGTCGAGTTCTACTGGTACGACGCCGAGCACGCCTTCTTCAACGACTCGCGTCCCGAGGTGCACGCCCCCGAGGAGTCGCAGCTCTCCTGGGACCGGACGCTCGCCTTCTTCCGCCTCCAGCTGGTGCCGCGCTAGGCGCTGAGCGGGCGGTCCTGGATGACGCGCACGCCCTTCTCGGGCACCATCACCACGGCGGCGCGGCGGACCCGGTCCATGGTGCTGCCGGCCAGCGTCAGTGAGGCGCGGCGGAGCACGATGGGGATGACGGTGCGCATCTCGAAGGTGGCGAAGCTGGCGCCGAGACAGCGGCGGATGCCGCCGCCGAAGGGGAGCCACTCGTAGGTCTCGGTCTGCGTATTGACGAAGCGGTCAGGACGGAACTGATCGGGCTGCGGGTAGAGGTCGTCGCGGTGGTGGATCAGCTCGATGTTGGGCGCGACCATCACGCCTTTCGGCAGCGTCCACTCGCCGATCTGCAGCGGGGCGTGCAGGCGGCGCGCCACCACAGGGACGACGGGGCGGATGCGCATCGTCTCCTTGATGACGGCGTCGAGCCGTGTGGTGCTGCCCTGCGCGATGTCCTGCCGCAGTTTGTCGAGCTCGGGTGGGTTGAGCAGGAGGAGCTGGAAGCACCAGGCCAGCGACGTCGCTGTGGTCTCGTGGCCGGCGAGCAGCAGGGTCATCAGCTCGTCGCGCAGCTCCTCGACGGTCATCGCCTCGCCGTTCTCGTCGCGCGCCTGGACCAGCATGGAGAGCACGTCGTCGCGTTGGGCGACGTCGGGGTCGTTCTGCCGCTGGCGGATGATGCCGTGCAGCAGCGCGTCGGTGCGCCGTCGCGCGGCGACGAAGCGTCCCCATGGGCTGCGTCCGCCAATCTCCTTGCGCAGCAAGGGAATCATCGCGGCGCGGTTACGCGTGGTGTCGACCAGGTCGCGCAGCAGCGGCCGGAGCTGGTCGAGCTCGTCGCCGTCGTGCAGACCGAACACGGCGCGGAGGATGACGTCGAGGGTGATGCGCTGCATCGCCGGCCGCAGCGGGAAGGGCGTGCCCACCGGCCAGCGCTCGATCTCCGCGCTGGTGGTGGTGGCGATGATCTCGCCGTAGCGCTGCATCCGCTCGCCGTGGAAGGGTGGCAGCAGCAGCTTGCGGTGGCGCAGGTGCTCGCGGCCGTCGAGGAGCAGCGTCGAGCTGCGGCCGAGCACCGGTTCGAGCACCCGGTTCGCCTCGCCGGCGCGGGCGTCGTCGGGCTTGGCGGTGAAGATGGGCTTGAGCAGCGCCGGGTCGCACACCTGCACCGAGTGGCCGGTCATCGGCAGGCGGATGGTGAACACGTCGCCGTAGCGCCTGCGCCAGCGGTGCATGGTGGCGACGGGGCGGAGCAGCCAGAGCAGCGTCTGCACCGGCATGGGCAGGCGCGGGCCGGGCGGCAGCGCGGGCTGCTTTGCCGGGCTCACTGCGGGTGCGCTGGTGCTCGGTGTCGCGTCCATGGGTGGCGCCGATGATGCGGCATGTGCACCCGCGGGCGCGGCGCTCAGGCCCGCGGGTAGGTCCCCAGCACCCGCAGCTCCACGGCGATCTTCCGCACCTCGCCGACCGCATCCGCCACCGGCGCGTCGTCGAGGTGGCCCTCGCAGTCGATGAGGAACCAGTAATTGCCCAGCGTCGCCTTGGTCGGCCGCGACTCGATGCGGCTGAGGTTGATGCCCCGCTCGGCGAACGGCTGCAGCGCGGCGAGCAGGCCGCCCGGCCGGTCGGCGGCCAGCGAGAACACCAGGGAGGTGCGGTCGCGCCCCGTCGCCGCCGGTCGCTCGCGTCCCAGCACCACGAAGCGGGTGGCATTGTCGGCGTTGTCCTGGATGTCGCCGGCGACCACCGCCATGCCGTAGAGCCGCGCCGCCGCCTCGGTGCCGATCGCCGCCAGCCGATCCGAGTGCACGCACGCCGCCACCGCCGCCGCGGTGCTCACCGCGGGGAACACCGGCGCGCCGGGGAGCTGGTCGCGCAGGAAGTTGCGGCACTGCGCCGACGCCTGGCCGATGCTGATCACCCGGTCCACATCGGTGAGCCGGGTGCCCGGGCGGGCGATCAGGTAGTGCCGGATCGGCAGCACCATCTCGCCGACGATCGCCGGCGCGTCGCGGGCGATGAGCAGGTCGGTGGTCACCGTGACGCTGCCCTCGGTGCTGTTCTCGATGGGCACGATGGCCTGGTCGACCAGCTCCGCCGCCACCGCGGCGACCGTTGCCGGGATGTCCGAGAATGGGACAAGGGTGGCACTTTCTCCGAAGTGCACCAGTGCAGCGTCGTGCGAATGGGTGCCCTCGGGCCCGAGGTAGGCGACGCGGATCACGGCGGCGTTCGTCCCTTGAAGCGTCAGCGCGAGAGCGCCTCGCTGACGCGCTCCACGTCGAGCGTCTGCGAGTAGATGATCAGCTCGTCCCCCTGCTGCACGACCACCTCGGGCCCGGGCAGCACCGGCTTGCCGCCGCGCACGATGCAGACCACCAGCTCTCCGTCGGGCAGGCTCAGCTCGACGATGCGCTTGCCCACCAGCGTCGACAGCTCGGGCAGCGCCACGTCGACCAGGTTGGCGCCAGACGCCTTGACCGCGACGCCGCGGACCAGCTCGGAATGCCCGAGCTCCGCCTCGATCAGGCCCATCAGCAATTCGGTCGCCGAGACCGGCACGTCGATGCCCAGCTTCTTGAACACATTGACGTTGACCGGATTGTTGACGCGCGCAATGGTGCGAGGAACGCCGAATTTGCGCTTGGCGAGCTGGCAGGCGATCAGGTTGTCCTCGTCGTCGCCGGTGCAGGCGACCACCACGCCGGCGCGCTCGATGCCGGTGGTGGCGAGGAAGGCCATCTCGTCACCGTCGCCGACCATGATGCTGACGGTGCCGAGCTGATGGGTGATCCACTCCGCGCGGGCGCGGTCCTTCTCGCACAGCGTCACCTCGTAGCCGCGCTCGATGAGGTGCTTGGCCAGGTAGAAGCCGACCTTGCCGCCGCCGATGATCAGCACGTACGGCCGCTCCGGCCGTTTCACCGCCATGGTCTGCTCCTCGCTGCGCGACGCGCCTTCATCCGGACGCACCCGCGGGTCGCGGCACCACGGTGCCCGACTGCGCGGAGTTGTGCCCGGTCAGGAAGAACTCTTCGAGCAGCGCCGCGCCGATGGTGGTGGGACAGACCGTCTCCAGCCCCAGCTCGCGGTACACCTCGGCCCGGATCGGGTCGTAGATTCGGGTGATCACGCGCTGCACCTTGAAGACCTCCTTGGCGATCTGCGCGGCCATGATGTTGCGGTTGTCACCGTTGGTGACCGAGGCGAAGCAGTCGGCATTCTCGATGCCGGCCCGTCGCAGCACCTCCTCGTCGATGCCCGAGCCGACCACCATCTGACCGCTGAAGTCCTCACCGAGGCGGGCGAACGCCGACATGTTCTCGTCGACGACGCTGACCTCGTTGCCCTCTTCGGCCATCCGGCGTGCCAGTGTGGAGCCGACGCGGCCACAGCCCACGATCACGATCTTCACCGGCGCAATTCTACGGAGCGGTCGTGTGCGGGGGCTGTCCGGTGGCCGGCGGTCCGCGATCCGGCTGTCCCCATCGAGTAGCATGCGGGGCCGCCATGCAGCAGGGATTCACCGCGCGGCGCATTCTCGTGCCCATCAACGGCAGCCCCACCGACGACGAGGCGGTGAGCCTGGCCTGCCGTCTCGCCCGGCGCCAGCGGGCCAAGGTGTACGTGGTCACCATCCTCGAGGTGAAGCGCAGCCTCGCCCTGGGCACGGTGCAGGACGCCGAGGTCGAGGAGGCCGAGCGGCTGCTCGACCGCGCTGAGACCATCGGCGCCGAGCTCGACGTCGAGGTCGACACCGAGCTGCTCCAGGCGCGCGAGGCGGGGCCCGCGATCGTCGACGAGATCCGCGAGTGGCAGGCCGACCTGGTGGTCATCGGCATGCCCTTCCGGCAGCGATTCGGCGAGTTCCACATGGGCAAGACCGCTCCCTACGTGCTCAAGTTCGCGCCCTGCCGCACGCTCGTCTTCCGCGAGCCGCTCGAACAGGGCTGACAACCGGGGCCGCGTCACCTGGCGCCCCGTCTCAGGAGCGCTCCGGCATTCAACCACAAATCTGTTGACGTGGGCAACTACATGTGTGTAGTATCTCGCCATCGCGAAACCACGTCAATGGAGGACTTCTGGCGATGGCACGGTTCACAGGAAGGGCTCGTTGGAGCAGGCGGCGGCGGCGCGGCGAGCGCGGCGCGCAGGCCCTGGAGTACATCGCGCTGGGCAGCGCGGTGGCCACCATGATGGGTGGCGCCGGCATCTACGCCCACGACCACGGTGCCGAGGTCGGCGCGATGCTCTTCGGCCACCTGCGCGCCCTGCTCGGGCAATGAGGGCCCGGCGCGGGCGCGCCGGCGAGCACGGATCCCAGTCGGTCGAGCTGGTGGCGGCGCTGCCCCTGGTCGGCCTGATCCTGCTGCTCGCCTGGCAGTGCATCGTTCTCGCTCGCCAGCAGGTCGAGGCGCAGGCGGACGCGCGCGAGCTGGCGCGGCAGGCCGTGCTCTGCGCCCGCGCCGCTCCTCAACCCCGGCTGGCCGACGTCGACGCCGGGGCGACCGGCTCGGTGCTCAGCGGCTCGCCACCCGGCCACGCCGACCTGGTGCGGGTCGAGGTGCGCCTGGCCCCGACCAGCGTGCTGCCCGACGTCACCTTCCCGACCGACTGGCCGCTGGCCCCGCACGCCGTCGTGGTGATGAGGCGCGAGCCGTGCTGAGGGCGAGGCGTGTGCGAGCCCGGGGCGCGGCGGCGCTGGTGCTGCTCAGCGCGATGAGCGCGGTGCTCACCGGTGGCGCCGGTGTGGTCGACGTGGCCGCGGCGATGAGCGCCCAGGCGCACGCGGACAGCGCCGCCGACGCGGTCGCCCACGGCACCGCCGCCTTCCTGCTCGGCGACGCCGACCGGGACACCCTCAGCATCGCCGTCCAGGCGGGCTCACCCTGCGACACCGACGAGCAGGACGACTCGGGCGCCGGACCCGCCTGCCGACGAGCCGTCGCCGCCGCCCGGACGCTCGCCGCGGCGAATCACGCCGTGCTGCGGCGCCTGCTGGTCGGCCCCGACCCGCGCGACATGCGCGAGGGCCGCGGCGCCGGTCGGGTACTGGTCGAAGCGCACGTCTTCGTGGCGCGCGGCATGCCGATCAACCCCGGGACCTGCCCGGCGCAGCCCGGCTCCGGCTCGGACCTCTGCTGGGCAGAGGCCTGGTCCGCTGCGCAGGGGGCGGGATGAGACGCCTGCTCGCGGCGGCGCTGGCCGCCACGGCTCTGCTCCTGGCAACACCTCTGCACGCGAGCGCCACCAGCAAGGCCCGCATCGCGGCGGCTGTGGAGATGTCCAAGGAGGCCGGCCACCACGGGCTGCACGGGTCGGCGGTCGACCGCGCCCTGGTGCTCGGTGCCTGGGCCCGCGCCGGTGTGAACGTGCGCGACCTCGACGGCCAGGCCGGTCTGCTCCACGCCTGCACCGTGCTCGATCCCACCGCGCCGCGCCCGTCCGGCCCGGCGCCCGGTGACTACGCCCTGTACCGCGACGCGGCCGGCGCCGAGCGCGTGGGCATGTTCCTCTCCCAGCTCGACGTCGCCATCGTCGACGGCGACGCCGTGAAGGTGGTTCCCAATCCCGAGCTGAACGGCGAGATCGGCGAGCTGACCCAGGAGCGCGTGGTCGCCCAGCGCGGCGGGCTGCGTGTCTGCCGCCTCGCCCCCAGCTACTGGCCCGGCGGCGTTGACGACACGGCAGTCGGCGCAGGGCGCGTCGCCCTGGCCGATCCCGCCTACGTCTCGGCCCAGCTCGACTGGGCCGCCCGGCATCCCCGCGACGCCGATCCGGGCTTCTGGCACCCCATCCAGCGCATCCTGGCCACGGCCGCCATGGCGGTGAGCGACGCGGTGTCGTCGCTGATCGACTCGCTGGTGAGCGCGCTGGGCTGGCTGCTCCACCACGCCCCCTGGGGGCTCGGCGCACCGCTGCTGTTCCTCGCCGGTCTGCTCGGCCGCAGCTTCGACGGCCGCCGCCTGCACGCCATCCTCACCGGCCTGGTCCTCGCTCTCCTGGCGGTCGCCCTCGGGCTCGGATGGGTGCTGCCCTTCGGCTGGATGCTGCTCGGCGCCGTCCTCGGCGGCGCGGCCGCATCCGGCGCAGGCGTGCCGGTGCTCGGCGCCCTCGGCGGTGCGCTGGTCGGTGCTGCGCTGGCGGTCGGCTCCTTCCTCGCCGGAACGCTGACCGGCGTCGACGGCAGCGCGCGCGTCACCGCCGGCAGCGTCGCCTTCGCGCTGATCGCCGACGTCTTCATGCTGCCCCGCGCCCTGGCGGTGGTCGGCGTGGCGGCGCGCGCCGGCAGGCTGGGCGCGCTCGCCCACGTGCTTGCGCCCGTGGAGCGCCTGCCGGTGATCCGCGCCATGGTCGGCCACGGCCGCTCCGCGCTCGACGTGGCCGGCACCGCCGGTGACGCGCTGGCATTGCGTCCCAAGGCAATCGTGGAGACGGCGCACAACATCGGGAACGGCATCGCCGCGCTGCGCGGCGCCCGCGTGCCGCTGGAATCCCGCGCCCTCGCGGAAGCCGCACCGGTGCACCAGGCCATGAGCGCCGCCGAGGCGCTGATGTCGGGCAGCGGTCGCGGCATCGACCTGCTCAGCCTGACCTGGCGACCGTCGTCGATCAGCTCCGACCTGGTCGGCCACGCCGCCGACGCGCTGCACCTGCTCGACACCGAGCTGCGCACCGGGCTGCCCTCGATGCCGCGGCTGCGCGCGCTGCTGACTTCGATGGACCCCGCCCTGCGCCGGCCGCTGCTCGACGGCGCCGCCCACGTCTCGGCCCACGCCGTCCCCGAGTTGCAGGTCACCGCCCGCCTCTCCCACCTCCACAGCGGAGCGCGCACCGTCATGGGCATCGCCACCCACACCCAACCGAGCCGGCCATGGACGCGCTTCGCCCGGTCACCGGTGGTCCGCCGGATCCTCAACGGCCTGCCGGGGGCGCGGCGATGATGCGACCCGCTGCCACACCACCGCCGCGCACCGCGCAGCAGTCGGGAGCGCTACGCCTCCAGCGACCCGGCGACGCCGACGCCCGCGATCGAGCCGACCAGGTCGCCCTCGGCCAGCCGCATGATGATCACCCCGCGCGTCTGCCGGCCGCTGATGCGCACCTGCTCCAGCGGGATGCGGATCACCTGGCCCTGGGTGCTGATCACCATCAGCTCCTCGTTGAGCTCTTCGATGATGCGCATGCCCACGATCTGGCCGATCTTGGGAATCGCCGTCTGGTCCACGGTGTACACGCCCTGGATGTTGCGGCTCTTGATCGGGTAGTCGCCCATTGGAGTCAGCTTGCCGTAGCCGTGCTGGGTGACGACCAGCACGTGGCCGGTGGGCGTGACGATGTCGAAGCCGGCCACCTCGTCGCCCTTGCGCAGCCGGATGGCGCCGACACCCATGGTGTCGCGTCCCATCGGCCGCACCTCCTTCTCGGAGAAGCGCGAGCCCTTGCCGTCGCGGGTGACCACCAGCAGCTCGTCATGCCCCGACGACTCGTGCACCCAGTTCAGCTCGTCCTTGTCCTGCAGGTTGATGGCGATCAACCCGTTGCGACGCACCGACGAGTAGGCCGCGGCCGGCGTCTTCTTGATCATGCCGAGCTTGGTGACCATCACCAGGTACTTGTCCTCGGAGAACTCGGCGATCGAGATCAGCGAGGTCACCTTCTCGCCCGGGTGGTCGATGTCGATCAGCGCCTGCACCGGGATGCCCTTGGCCTGCCGCTTGACGTCGGGGATCTCGTGCGTGCGCAGCCGGAACACGCGCCCGCGGTTGGTGAAGAAGAGCATGTCGGTGTGCGTGTCGGCGGTGGTCGAGTGGACCACGTAGTCCTCGTCCGTCGACCGCTTGGCGCCGACCACGCCCTTGCCGCCGCGATGCTGCATGCGGTACGCGTCGAGCGGGATGCGCTTGATGTAGCCGCGCGCGGTCAGGGTCACGAAGACCTGCTCACGCGGGATCAGGTCCTCCTCGTTGAGCTCGACCTCGCCGAAGCGGATCTCGGTGCGCCGGTCGTCGCCGTACTTCTTGGCCAGCGCCGCCAGCTCGTCCTTGACGATGGCGTCGACCTTGCGCGCGTCGGCGAGGATGTCCTCCAGCCGCCCGATGGTCTTGATCAGCTCCTCGTACTCGGCGCGGATCTTGTCCGCCTCCAGCCGGGTCAACCGGCCCAGGCGGAGGTCGACGATGGCCTTCGACTGGCGGTCGGTGAGCTCGAAGCGCGCTTCGAGGTTGCGCTGCGCGGTGGCCTCGTCGGGGGCCGCGCGGATGATCCTGATCACCTCGTCGAGGCCTTCGAGCGCCTTCATCAGGCCCTCGAGGATGTGGGCGCGCTCCTTGGCCTTCTCCAGGTCGTAGCGCGTCCGCCGGGTGACCACCTGGCGCCGGTAGTCGATGTAGTGCTGCAGCAGCACCTTGAGCCCCAGCACCTGCGGCCGCCCGTCGACCAGCGCCAGCATGATGGCGCCGAAGGTGTTCTGCAGCTGGGTGTGCTTGTAGAGGTTGTTGAGCACGGTGTGCGGCCGGGCGTTCGACTTCAGCTCGATGACGATGCGCGTCGCCTCGATGCGGCCGGACTCGTCGCGCAGGTCGTGGATGCCCTCGATCTTGCGCTCGTTGACCAGCTCGGCGATGGTCGACATCAGTCGCGCCTTGTTCACCTGGTAGGGCAGCTCGCGAACGATGATCTGCTCGCGTCCCTGCTTGGACTCCTCGAACTCCACCTGGGCGCGCATCACGATGCGCCCGTGCCCGGTGCCGTACACCGTGGTGATGTCGCGTCCGTAGATGATGCCGCCGGTGGGGAAGTCAGGACCCTTGACGTGCTTGGAGAGGTCCTCGGTGGTCATCTCCGGGTCGTCGATCAGGGCGATCAGCCCGCTGCACACCTCGCGCAGGTTGTGCGGGGGGATGTTGGTGGCCATGCCCACCGCGATGCCGCTGGCGCCGTTGACCAGCAGGTTGGGCAGCAGCGCCGGCAGCACCGCCGGCTCCTTGGTGGTCGACGAGAAGTTGTCGACAAAGTCGACCGTATCCTTGTCGATGTCCTCGGTGAGCTGCATCGCCACCGCCGACATGCGCGCCTCGGTGTACCGGTATGCGGCCGCGGGGTCGCCGTCGACCGAGCCGAAGTTGCCCTGGCCGTCGATCAGCGGGTAGCGCATCACCCAGGGTTGGGCGAGGCGCACCATGGTGTCGTACACCGACGCGTCGCCGTGCGGGTGGTAGTTCTTGAGCACCTCGCCGACGATCGCCGCCGACTTCTGGTAGCGCGCCCCTGCGGTCATGCCCTGTTCGAGCATGGCGTAGAGGATGCGGCGCTGCACCGGCTTGAGCCCGTCGCGAACGTCGGGGAGCGCGCGCGAGATGATCACGCTCATCGCGTAGTCCATGTAGGACGAGCGCATCTCCGCTTCGAGTTCGACGGGCCGGATGGTGCCGGGGTTGAAGATGCTCATGAACGGGCCTCTGCCTCATGTGTGTGCTGATGACCGGCGTCGGCCGCCACGACGGCGCCGTCGTCCGCCGACCCGCCGCTGACCGCGGCGATCTCCCGCCCGATGACGCTGTGGATGCCGCGCTCCGCCGCGGTGTGCGCGACGCGCAGCGCGCTGACGATCGCCTCGGCGTCGGACCGGCCGTGGGCGATGACCACCTCGCCGTCGACGCCGAGCAGCAGCGCGCCGCCGGTCGAGCGGTAGTCGGCGCGGTCGCGGAGGGGCCGCAGCTTGGGCTTGAGCAGCGCACCGCCGACCTTGCCCTGCAACGACTTGCGCGCCTCCGCCGAGATCGCCGAGAAGAGGAACTCGCCGATGCCCTCGGCGGTCTTGAGGGCGATGTTGCCGGTGAACCCGTCGGTCACCGCCACGTCGCAGGCGTCGCGGAACAGGTCCTTGCCCTCGACGTTGCCGACGAAGTCGATCGGCGCCGCGGCCAGCAGCGGCGAGGCCGCCTGCACCAGCGCCGAGCCCTTGCCCGGCTCCTCGCCGTTGCTGAGCAGGCCCACACGCGGCTGGGCCACACCCATCATCGCCCTGGCGTACACCGAGCCCATGACCCCGAACTGGGCCAGCCACTCCGCGCGGCAGTCGGCGTTGGCGCCGACGTCGAGCAGGAAGGTGGACGCTCCGTCCGAGCGCGGCAGCGAGGTGCCGATCGCCGGCCGGGCCACGCCGCGCAGCCGCTTGACGTGGAACAGCGCGGCGGCGAGCACCGCCCCGCTGTTGCCCGCGCTGACCGCCGCCCGCGCGCGCCCGGAGGCGACCAGCTCGCACGCCACCACCACCGAGGCGCCCTTCTTGGCGCGCACCGCGGCGGCGGGGTGCTCGTCCATGCCGATCACCTCGGCGGCGTCGACCACCGTGATCCGCCCTCGCGCGGCGGCGAGCGAGGGGTCCGCCGCGGCCAGCTCGCGCTCGATGTCGGCGCTCCGCCCGACCAGCACGACGTCCACACCCAGGCGCGCGGCACCGAGCAGGGCGCCGCGCACGATCTCGCCCGGAGCGTTGTCGCCGCCCATCGCGTCGAGCGCGATGGGCAGGGTGTCAGCGGGGGCCATCGACGGCTAGATGTCCAGGTTGCGCACGGACTTGGCGTGCGTCTGGATGAAACGCTTGCGGGGCTCGACGTCCGAGCCCATGAGGCGGTCGAAGATGTCGTCGGCCTTGAGCGCGTCGTCGACGGCGACCTGGAGCAGCACCCGCTTCTCGGGATCCATGGTGGTCTCCCAGAGTTGCTCAGGGTTCATCTCGCCGAGACCCTTGTAGCGGCTGACCTCGATCTTGCCGCCGATCTCCTTGAGCTTGACGTCGCGCTCGGTGTCGCTGTACGCGTACTCGATGGTCTTGCCCTTGGCCAGCTTGTAGAGCGGCGGCTGGGCGAGGTAGAGGTGACCGCCCTTGATCAGGTCCTGCAGGTGCCGCCAGAAGAAGGTGAGCAGCAGGGTGCGGATGTGCGAGCCGTCGACGTCGGCGTCGACCATCAGCACCACGCGGTGGTAGCGAAGCTTCTCCAGCGAGAAGTTCTCGCCGAAGCCGACGCCCAGCGCGGTGATCAGGTTCTTGATCTCCTCGTTGGCCAGGATCTTGTCGGCGCGCGCCTTCTCGACGTTGAGGATCTTGCCGCGCAGGGGCAGGATCGCCTGGTTGCGCCGCTCCCGGCCCTGCTTGGCCGAGCCGCCTGCGGAGTCACCCTCGACGATGAAGATCTCGCACTGCGAGGGGTCGCGCTCACTGCAGTCGGCGAGCTTGCCCGGCAGCGTTGCCGACTCCAGCAGGGACTTGCGCTGCACCAGGTCGCGGGCCCGCGCCGCCGCCTGCCGCGCCCGGGCAGCCGTCAGCGACTGCTCGATGATGCGCCGCCCGTCGCCCGGGTTCTCGTCCAGGTACTGCATCAGCGCGTCGGAGAGCACCGCCGACACCTGCCCGACGACCTCGCTGTTGCCCAGCTTGGTCTTGGTCTGGCCCTCGAACTGCGGCTCCTGCAACTTCACCGACACCACCGCGGTGAGCCCGTCGCGGACGTCGTCGCCGGTGAGGTTGGGGTCCTGCTCCTTGAGGATGCCCGCCTTGCGCGCGTATTTGTTCAGCGTTGCGGTCAGAGCCGTCCGGAACCCGGTGAGGTGAGCGCCGCCCTCCTCGGTGTTGATGTTGTTGGCGTAGGTGAGGACGTGCTCGGTGAAGGTGGTGTTCTGGTACTGCACGGCGATCTCGACGACGTTGCCGTCGATCTCCCGCTCCACGTACATCGGCCGCGTGTTGACCACGTTGCGGCTGGCGTTGAGGTGGCGCACGAACGCCTGGATGCCGCCCTCGAAGTAGAACGTGTAGTCGTAGCCGAGCTTCTCGTCGCGCAGCACGATGGTGATCGCCTTGTTGAGGAAGGCCAGCTCGCGCAGGCGGTTGGCCACGACCTCCCAGGAGAAGTCACGGTCGGGGAAGACCAGCGGGTCCGGCCAGAAGCGCACC
This sequence comes from Candidatus Angelobacter sp., assembly GCA_035569495.1. GTDB lineage: Bacteria > Chloroflexota > Dormibacteria > Aeolococcales > Aeolococcaceae > DASRDZ01. The sequence continues at coordinate 112,633 of DATMMX010000017.1, forward strand.
AGGGTGCCCTGCTTGTCGGTCCGGCCCACCGTCTCGATGGGCGCCTGGGGCACGCCGCGCGCGTAGCTCTGCCGGTAGAGCGTGTGCTCCTTGTAGACCTCGACCTCGAGCCGCTCGGCGAGCGCGTTGACCA
>DATMMX010000018.1:0-10810 GCA_035569495.1 Candidatus Angelobacter sp.
GCGCAACAAGGTCGACGACCTCAACAACTTCGTGCAGGCGATCATCCAGTCCGAGCAGCTCGGCGTCGGCATCGCCAACGTGCTGCGCATCCAGTCCGAGGAGATGCGCCGCCGCCGCCGGCAGCGCGCCGAGGAGCAGGGGCAGAAGGCGCCGCTGAAGATGCTCTTCCCCATGGTGGGCTGCATCTTCCCGACGCTGTTCATCGTCCTGCTCGGCCCCGCGGTGATCAAGGTCTTCGACCAGTTCAGCGGCGGCGGCCACTGAGCCGCTACAGCTTGCGGAAGTCCCAGGTGTACTGGCGGTCGGGGTCGACGCGCAGCCAGCCGTGCTTGCCGTCGTGGACGAACGGCCCGCCGTCGAGGTACTTGGCCGCGAAGTCCGCTTCGACGGGTCCGAGCACTGCGTCGGGCGAGCCCGTGCGCGGCTGATCGCCGACCGCATGCACGGTGCCGTGCAGCTCGACGCCGTGCAGCTCCGAGTATTGGACACCAGCGTCCACAACCACGGCGACGCGGGGGTGGCGCAGCAGGTTGGCGTGGCGCTGGCTGCGCACGATCGAGCTGAGCCAGAGGTGGGCGCCGTCCCAGACGAACCACAGCGGGGTGACGTGGGGCTCGCCGGCCGCGTCGACGCTGGCCACCCGGCAGACCCGCTGGGCGCGGAGGAAGGCGTCGCGCTCCTGGTCGCTCATGGCGATGCGGCGGGCGCGCCGCTGCGGCGCGATCTCGGTCATGCCCGGTGGATTCTGGCACGGCGTCCGCGGCGCGCATAATCGGCGCCGCGATGAGCGAGCAGCCTCCCCAGGGTCTGCGGCCGCTGCAGGTGGCGCCGGGCTCGCAGCCCGCGCCCGCGCCGCGGCACCGGACCGTGCTTCCCGACGAGCCGTCCGACGCGGTGGCGGCGCTCGACGCCGCCCTGGCGTCCCCCGACGTCGCCGCCGCGCTGCGCGACGTGGTGGCCCACTGGCCCGCGTACCTCGACGGCTGGGCGCGGCTCGGCCAGCAGGCCTGGCGCGACGGCGATCACCCCGCGTCCGTGTACGCCTATGCCCGGGTCGGCTACCACCGCGGCCTCGACAAGCTGCGCCGCCACGGCTGGGGTGGCACCGGCGAGGTGCGCTGGGCCGAGCCGGGAAACCGCGGCTTCCTGCGCGCGCTGCACATGCTGATGGTGGCCGCGGCGGCGATCGGCGAGACCGACGAGGCCGCCCGCTGCCGCGACTTCCTGCTCGAGCTCGACCCCGAGGACGGGCTGGGCGTGGCCTCGGTCCCCGCGCAGCCCGGGCCCGGCTGGAGGCCGGACCTGCTGCCGTAGCGGATCAGGCGGCGGGCGGGGACGGCTACGCGGCGGTGGTGACCCGGTAGCGGCCGATCTGCGCCTTGTGGGTGCGGGTCCTCTTGAGCTCGAAGAAGAACCCGTGCTCGATCAGCCAGGCGGTGTGGTCCCAGAGCTCGCCCGCCTCCTCGCCGGTGACCCGGCGGTCGACCACCGGCCCGAAGATCGGCGCCGAGTCCTCGATCTGCAGGGTCGGCACCCCGAAGCAGTCCACCTCGCAGGCCTTGCGGTGCAGGGCGAGCAGCTCCTCGTACGTGGACTCGTCGTCGAGGGCGCGATCCGCCAAAGACGGGTCGAGCCCGGCCGCCTGCACCGCGCTGCGCAGGGTGGACAGCTCACCGAGCGGCTCGCTCCGCTCGTGGTATGCCTCGCCGATCTCCGTGTAGACCCGCGCCATGGTGTCCGCGCCGAGCTCGCGCTGCACCAGCACGAGGACGCGGAGGGCGCGCTCGCCGGCGCTGTGGGAGCGCTCCAGGCGATCCTCGGCCTCCTTGCCGCGGTTGATCTCGGCGAGGTCGAGCAGGTGGGTGACGACCCGCACGGGGCGGACCTTCTCCACCTCGGCCAGCCAGCGCGAGGTGAGCCAGGCCCAGGGGCACGCCGGGTCGACGTGGAGGGACACGGTGGTGGTGGGAGTGCTCATGCCTCGGACGATACGCGGCCGGGCCCGCTCGCCTGTGCGTACCATTCGCCGGACATGGACGAGCGCCGCCTGGAGACCGTCGACGGCGGCGTGGTCGCGCCCCACGTCGAGGTGGCCGGCACCGCCTGGCGCCGCTTCATGGGCCTGATGTTCCGCAGCGAGCTGCCCGCCGGGCACGGCCTGGCGCTGACGCCGTGCAGCTCGATCCACATGTTCTTCATGCGCATCCCCCTCGACGTGGCCTTCCTCGACCGCGAGGGCCGGGTGCTGCGCGTCTACCACGGCATCCGGCCCTGGCGGGTGAGCCGCGTGGTCCGCGGCGCGCGCACGGCGGTGGAGCTGCCCGCGGGGACGCTGCGCGAGGCGGGCGTCGAGAAGGGCGCCGTCCTCCGCCTCGCATAAAAAAGCACCGAGCGGTGCGGTGGGGCACACGCCCGGTGCGGGGCAGGCGATGGGGGAGCGCACATCGACGCGCTTGGTTGCATTGTGGCGCAGTTGACCGAAAGGTCAAGAGCCAAAATTGCCGCCCGGGTTCGCTCGTGCCATACTACAACCATGTCGATACACAGAATAGTCGATGTGGCGGCGGCCGTGCTGGAGGCCCTGGCGCCGCGGCGCTGCGCGGGCTGCGGGCTGCCCGCGGCGGGCGATGTGTGCGAGGCGTGCGTCGAGCTGAGCCTCACCCTGGCCCCGCCGCCCAGCCGCGCCCTGGCCTTCGGCGCCTGCCACGCCGCCCTGCCCTTCGAGCCCCCGGTGCGCTCGATCGTCCACCACGCCAAGTACCGCGGGCGCCGCGGCGCCGCCGCCGTGCTCGGCGCCCTGGTCGTCGAGCGCCTCTGGCCGGCGCTCACCCGCGGCCCGTCGCACCAGGCGCCGCCCGGCGTGGTGGTCGTCCCCGTGCCCCTGGGCCCCCGCCGCCGCCGCGCCCGCGGCTACAACCAGGCCGCCCTGCTCGCCGCCGCCCTGGCCCGCCAGGCGGGCGCGCCGGTCGCCGCTCCCGGCCACGCCCTGCGCCTGCGCGACACCGCGCCCCAGGTCGGCCGCAGGGGGGAGGAGCGGCGCGCCAACGTCAGCGGCGCCTTCGCCTGGCGCGGCCCGCCGCTGCACGCGGCCACGGTCTGGCTGGTCGACGACGTGGTCACCACCGGCGCCACCCTGGCCGCCCTCGCCACGGCGCTGCAACAGGCGGGTGCGTCACGTATCGAAGGTGTCGCGGCGGCGATGGTCCAGCCTCGCCACGCATGAGAATCGTCACACCCCACCCACATCGCCAAGACCGTCCCATGCCCGCCGGCAGGAAGAGAGGATCGAGCCCGTGTCCACAATGGCCCCATCGCGCAACGCCGAGGAGATGTCGAGATACCTCGACGCCCTGGGCCCGCTCCGCCCCCTGGTCGAGGACGACAGCCTCACCGAGATCATGGTCAACGGCGCCGACATGGTCTACGTCGAGCGCGGCGGCAAGATCCTGCTCACCGACGTGCGCTTCGACGACGAGAACCACCTGCTCCGCGTCATCGACCTGATCGTCAGCGCGGTCGGCCGGCGCATCGACTACCGCCAGCCGCTCTGCGACGCCCGCCTCCTCGACGGCTCGCGCGTCAACGCGTGCATCCCGCCGATCGCGGTCGACGGCCCGCTGCTCACCATCCGCAAGTTCGCCAAGGACCCGTACCAGGTCCACGACCTGGTCGCCTTCGGCACCCTCAGCGAGGAGGCGGCCGCCTTCATCCGCTCCTGCGTCCTGGCCCGGGCCAACATGGTGATCAGCGGCGGCACCGGCACCGGCAAGACGACGATGCTCAACGTCTGCTCGTCGTTCATCCCCACCGACGAGCGCATCGTCACCATCGAGGACGCCGCCGAGCTGCAGCTCCACCAGGAGCACGTCTGCCGCATGGAGGCGCGCCCGCCGGACGCCAACGGCGAGGGCCGCATCGCCATCCGCGACCTGGTCATGAACTCGCTGCGCATGCGCCCCGACCGCATCGTCGTCGGCGAGTGCCGCGGCGGCGAGGCGCTGGACATGCTCCAGGCCATGAACACCGGCCACGACGGCTCGCTGACCACCATCCACGCCAACAACCCGCGCGACTGCATGGCCCGCCTGGAGACGCTGGTGCTGATGGCCGGCATGGACCTGCCGCTCAAGGCGATCCGCCAGCAGGTCGCCTCGGCGCTCAACCTGATAGTGCAGCTCAACCGTCTCAAGGACGGCTCCCGCAAGGTCACCTCCATCTCCGAGATCATCGGCATGGAGGGCGACACCATCACCATGCAGGAGATCTTCGTCTTCGAAGCACAGGGTGCAGACCCCGAAACAGGGCGTATCATCGGGCAGTTCAAGCCGACGGGCATCCGCCCGCAGATCATCAACAGGCTGTTCGAGATGGGGATCCCGCTTCCTGAGGGTCTGGCCCGCCTGTTCCCCGAGCGGAGGCAGCAGGCCGTTCCGACCACCTTCCAGGACCGCCGCCGCCAGTGACCTTCCGCCCCCACCTGAGCGGGGGCGCAGGGGACGGGGGAAGGGCGTCCTGGGAAGAGCTGCAGCGCACGGCCGCATCGGTGCGCGCCGAAAATCCCCTTTCTGACCACAACATCTCCGCGCGGCCATGGCGCCGCCGTGCCACGCTCCTGGTGTGCGCGCTGGGACTGACCGGCCTGACGGCCTTCACGCGCGGGGCCGCGACGCCGGCCGCCGCCGACGCCACCGCCGACCAGGACCTCTTCTCGCTGACCAACCAGGACCGGGCCAGCAACGGCCTCCCCGCCCTGCAGTACCACTCCACCCTGGGCGCCATCGGCGAGAACAAGCCCTACTCCGGCTGCGGCTTCACGGTCTACGGCCGCAGCCAGGACATGATCTCGCGCAACTACTTCGCCCACCCCATCCTCAACTGCGGCGGCCAGCTGGTCTTCAACATGATGTCGGCCTCCGGCATCGCCTACCGCATCGCCGGCGAGAACATCGGCTGGGCCGCCGGCGCGGGCAGCGCCGCGTCCTCGGCGAGCTACATCAACCAGCAGTTCATGAACAGCCCCGAGCACCGCTCCAACATCCTCGGCAGCTCCTACACCCACATCGGCGTCGGCTCGATCCTCAGCCCCTCCGGCTACACGTGGACCGGCGGCGGCTCCAGCCAGCAGAACGTGTGGATGTTCTCCGAGGAGTTCGCCGGCCTGAGCAGCGCGCCGCCGCCGCCCGCCCCGGCGCCCAAGCCCCCCGCGCCCCCGGCGCCGAGCGGCGGCACGCAGGCGAGCACCACACCGGCGACGCCCGAGCCCACCCCCGCGCAGACCGCCGCCCCCACGCCCGAGCCGACCCCGACGCCCGCACCCACGCCAACGCCGCAGCCCACGCCCGTCCCCGCACCCGAGCTCGGCGCCCCCGTGCCCCCGCTGGCATACAGCGGCGGCGGCCTGATCGCCGACAGCATCCAAGCGGTCCTGGAGGCCTTCCTCTTTGACTGACCTCGCCACCGCGCCGCCGCCCCAGCCGCCCCAACCCGCGAGCGACATCGTCGTCGCCCGCGACCTGCGCAAGACGTTCCACATCAGCCGGCCGCCGCGCGAGGTGCTGCACGGTGTCAGCCTCACCGTGGCGCGCGGCGAGTTCGTCGCCATCATGGGCCCGAGCGGCTGCGGCAAGTCGACGCTGCTGCACACCATCGGCGGCCTCGAACCGCCCGACAGCGGCACGGTGTGGGTCGAGGGCCAGGACCTCTACGCGCGCGACGACGAGGCGCTGACCGCCTACCGCCGCGACCACATGGGCTTCGTCTTCCAGCTCTTCAACCTGCTCCCCACGCTGACCGCCGCGCAGAACGTGGCCCTGCCCCTGCGTTTGCGACGGCCTGCGCCAAAACGCCAGGCCATCAACGACCGCGTCACCGCGCTGATGAGCGCGCTCGACCTGCACGACCTGCAGGGCCACGGCCCCGAGGAGATCTCCGGCGGTGAGCAGCAGCGCGTCGCCATCGCCCGCGCCCTGGCCGCGCAGCCCGCGCTGCTCTGCGCCGACGAGCCGACGGGTAACCTCGACTGGCACACCTCGCGCGAGGTGATGGGGTTGCTGGCAAGGCTCTGCCGCGAGGAGCAGCAGACCACCGTGTTGGTGACACATGACGCCAGAACTGCCGCCTACGCCGACCGCGTCCTGGTGATGCGCGACGGCGACGTCATCGCCGAGCAGCGCATGCAGCCCGCCGGCGACGACCCCACCGCCCCGCGCGACGCCGCACCCCTGATCGCCCGGCTCACCGAGCTCGGGCTCTAGCCCGCGGCGGGGCGGCGGACGTGCGCATGTCGGGCCTGTGGCCGATCGTGCTGCGCAGCCTGCGCGCCCGGCCGCTGCGCGCCCTGCTCACCGCGGTGGCGGTCGCCCTCGGCGTCGCTGCCGTCACCGGGCTGCAGCTCGCCCTGCCCGCCCTCGACGCCCAGGCCCAGCGGTCGCAGCAGCAGCGCGCCGGCGGCTCCCAGCTCGACGTCCGTGCCGCCCAGCAGCCGGGCCTCGACGACGCCCAGCTCAGCGCCATCGCGGCCGTGCCGGGCGTGGCCAGGTACGCGCCGCTGCTGGAGAAGCGCGTCATCGGCCGCGCCGACCCCCGGGAGATCACCGGGCTCACCGTCACGGTGGTCGGCGTCCGCGACGGCCAGGCGGGCCTGCGCCCCGTCCTGCTCACCTCCGGCCGCCTGCCCACCGCCAGCAGCACCGACGAGGTCACCCTCGACCAGGGCCTGGCCGCCGCCCTGGAGGCCACCGGCGTCTCCCGCCCGCTCACCACCGGCGACGACGTGCGCCTGCTCACCGGCACCGGCAACGACGTCTTCCACGTCGTCGGCATCGCCTCGGGCACCTCGGCGGGCCCGGCGTTCACCCGCTCGGCGGCGTTCGTCAGCGCCCACGCCGCGCAGACCGTGTTCGGCCAGGGCCTGCGCACCCCGCTGGTGGCGCTGCAGCTCAGCGGAGGCACCAGCGCGGCGACCGTCGCCGGCCGCGTCCTCGCCGCCCTCGGACCCGGCGTGGCCACCGTCGACCCGCGCGCCACCGGCGTCCAGCCGCTCGACCAGCTCCGGCCGCTGCTCGCCCTGGTCACCGTGCTCAGCGTCGCCATCGGCGCCGGGGTGGTGGCCAACACGCTCGGCCTCAGCGTGGTCGAGCGCCGCCGCGAGATCGGCCTGCTGCGCGCCGCGGGGGCGAGCAGCCGCCAGGTCTTCGACCTCTTCCTCGCCGAGGCGGCTGTGCTCGCCGTCGCCGGGGCGCTGATCGGCGTGGGGCTGGGGATCCTCGTCGCCGGACTGCTGGTCCGCCAGCTCGCCCCCGCCGACCTCGCCGTGCCCGCGGTCAGCATCAGCGTGCTGGCGGTGCTCGGCTCGATGCTGCTGGGCGTGGTCATGGCCCTGCTCGGCGCCTTCGTCCCCGCCCGCTCCGCCGCGCGCATGAACCCACTGGCGGCACTGCGCGCCGGGGCCGCGGGCGCCCCCGAGCACACGCCGCGGGGCGTGACGGTGGCCGGGCTGCTGCTGCTCGGCGCGAGCACCATCCTCCTGGCCACAGGATTGGCCGGCGCGGCGGGCGCGGGCATCGTCGGCCTGCTGCTCGGCGCCGTGCTGGTGCTGCCCTTCCTGGTGCCGCCGCTGCTGCGCGCCCTGGGCAGCGCCGCCCGCACCGCCGCGGGCACCACCGGCCTGGCCGCCGCCAACCTCGCCCGGCGGCGCAACCGCACCTCGCTGACCGTCGCCGGGCTGGCGGTGTCGGTGAGCGTCGCCGTGGCCGTCAGCGCCCTCACCTCCGGCGCGCTCGCCGCCGGGCAGGGCTGGGTCGACCACCTCTTCGTCGGCGACACCCTGATCCGCAGCGCCGCCGCCCAGCCCGACGCCGTTGCCGACGCGGTCACCCACGCCTCGGGCGTCAGGTCGGCGATCCCCCTGCGCTTCGTCGCCGCGCCGGTCGGGGGCGACACCCTGGGCATCGCCGTGATCGACCCGGGCGCCTACGCGGGCACCTCGGCGCTCGACGTCGACGGCGACCACTCCGCCGCGATCCGCGCCCTCAGCGACACCTCGCACCCGGCGATGGTGGTGCCCCGGCAGCTCGTCGACCTCTACGGCTGGCGCACCGGCATGCAGCTCAGCGTCGGCGGCGACCACGGCGCCACCGCCTACACCGTGGCAGCCGTCGCCCAGCACACCTTCCCGGGCGGCGACGGCCGCGAGTCGGTGGTGATCGGCCGGGCCACCGCCGAGCGCACCCTGGGCACGGTGGCCACCGGCTTCGACGTGCTCGACGTCACCAGCGGCGGCGCCTCGGCGGCCACGGTGCGCGACGTCGCCGCCAGCTACGGCATGCAGGCCACCCCGGTGAGCGTGGTCGACGACGCCGCCCGGTCGGCGGTCGACCACTCCGTCGCCCTGCTCGGCGTCTTCGCCTGGCTGGCGGTGGTGGTGGCCATGCTGGCGGTGGTCAACACCCTGGTGGTCAACGTCCGCCAGGGCGCGCGCGAGGTGGGGCTGCTGCGCGCCGTCGGGCTGAGCCGGCGCAGCGCCCACCGCATGGTGCTCGCCGAGGCGGCGCTGCTGGCGCTGATGGGCACGCTGGCGGGCGTCGGGGTGGGCTGCATCCTCGCCGTGCCGCTGCTCCACGCCAGCAATGGCCCCGGGTTCGCGCCCGGCTTCGTCTTCCCGCTCGGCGCGGTGCTGGCCAGCCTGTTCGCGGTGGTCGCCGGGGCGGTGCTCGCCGTGCTGATTCCCGCCCGCGCGGTGGCCGGGCAGAGCATCGTCGCCGGCATCCGTCACGCCTAGACAGCGGTCCTATACTCGGAGGCCTCGGAGCCATGCGCCTTTCCGTCACCGCCCGCACCGACCTCGACCCCGCGCTGCGCAGCTACGCCGTCGAGAAGCTGGCCAGGCTGGAGCGCCACGACCCCGCCATCCAGGAGGCCCGCGCCGTCCTGGAGGACGACTTCCGCCACGTGCCCCGGGCCAGCGCCGAGGTCTTCGTCCACCTCCACCACCAGCAGCTGGTCGCCCGCTGCGACGGGACCACCGTGCAGGAGGCCGTCGACCGGGTGCTCGACAAGATCGACCGGCAGATCGTCCGCCGCAAGGAGCGGCTCAAGGAGCACAAGGGCAGGGCCGCGGCGGGGTCCGATCCGCTCGCCCCCGGGCCGCGCGACACCGAGTAGCCCTGTTCCTGGGATCATTGACAGCGGGATGAGCATCTTCAAAGTCCTCGGCGACCCCAACAAGCGCGAGATCCGGCGCCACGAGCGCACCCTGGAAAAGATCAACGCCTTCGAGGAGCAGCTCAAGGACCTCAGCGACGCGGAGCTGGGCGCCAAAACCCAGGAGTTCCGTGATCGCCTGGGCATCGAGGGGCCCGACCTCAGCCTCGGCCAGCCGGTGACCAGCGCCCTGGTCCAGGAGGACGACGAGGACGAGAACGACGACGCCCATCTCGCCCACCGCGAGGCCGAGGAGCGCGACAAGGAGCTGCTCGACGCCCTCGACGACATCCTCCCCGAGGCCTACGCGGCGGTCCGCGAGGCCTCGCGGCGCACCCTGGGCATGCGCCACTACGACGTGCAGCTCATCGGCGGCATCGTGCTGCACGACGGCAAGATCGCCGAGATGGGCACCGGCGAGGGCAAGACGCTGGTGGCCACCCTGCCGCTGTACCTCAACGCGCTGCTCGGCCGCGGCGCCCACCTGGTCACCGTCAACGACTACCTGGTCCGCCGCGACGCCGGCTGGAACGCGCCGATGTACCGGCTGCTGGGCATGTCGGTCGGGGTGATCAGCGGGCAGGACCAGTCCTTCGTCTACGACCCCGACTTCCTCGACGAGACCCACCCCGACGATCGCCTGCGCCACCTGCGCCCGTCGTCGCGGCGCGAGGCCTACGCCTGCGACATCGTCTACGCCACCAACAACGAGCTCGGCTTCGACTACCTGCGCGACAACATGGCGGTGTCGCTGGAGCAGTGCGTGCAGCGGCGGCTGTGGTTCGCCATCGTCGACGAGGTCGACTCCATCCTCGTCGACGAGGCGCGCACCCCGCTGATCATCAGCGGCCAGGCCGACGAGCCCACCGAGAAGTACTACACCTACGCCTCGCTGATCCCCCGCCTGGTCGCCGAGGACGACTACACCATCGACGAGAAGACCAAGTCGGCGGCGCTCACCGAGGACGGCATCGCCAAGGTCGAGAAGTGGACCGGCATCAAGAACGTGTACGACATGGAGCACGTCACCGAGGCCCACCACATCAACCAGGCGCTCAAGGCCCACGCCCTCTACCTGCGCGACCAGGACTACATCGTGCGCGACAACGAGGTGGTCATCGTCGACGAGTTCACCGGCCGGACCATGCCGGGACGCCGCTGGTCGGACGGCCTGCACCAGGCCATCGAGGCCAAGGAGGGCGTCAAGGTCCAGCAGGAGAACGTCACCCTCGCCACCATCACCTTCCAGAACTTCTTCCGCCTCTACCGGAAACTGGCAGGAATGACCGGAACCGCCCTCACCGAGGCCGAGGAGTTCCACAAGATCTACAAGCTCGAGGTCGTCCCCGTCCCGCCCAACCGCCCCAACGCGCGCACGGACGAGTCGGACCTCATCTACAAGACCGAGGACGCCAAGTTCAAGGCCGTGGTCAAGGAGATCCTCGAGCGGCACGAGAAGGGCCAGCCCATCCTGGTCGGCACCACCTCGATCGAGAAGAGCGAGCGCCTCTCGCGCCTGCTGGAGAAGCAGGGCGTCGACCACGACGTGCTCAACGCCAAGCAGCACGAGCGCGAGGCGGCGATCGTCGCCAACGCCGGCCAGCCCAG
>DATMMX010000019.1:0-123380 GCA_035569495.1 Candidatus Angelobacter sp.
CGCCCACGGCCAGCTGCACCTCGCTGCCGGTGGCGATGAGGATGACGTCGGGCTCACCGGTGTCGCAGTCGCGCAGCACGTAGCCGCCGCGCAGCGCGCCGTAGCCGGCGGTTTCGGCATAGATCGGCAATTTCTGGCGGCTGAGCGCGAACAGCGTGGGGCCGTCGCGGCGCTCGAGGGCGATGCGCCAGGCGTGCACCGCCTCGTTGGCGTCGGCGGGGCGCACCACCCACAGGTGGGGCATGGCGCGCAGGGCCATGAGGTGCTCGATCGGCTGGTGCGTCGGGCCGTCCTCGCCTAGGCCGATGGAGTCGTGGGTGAATACGTAGGTCACCGGGATCTGCATCAGCGCCGCCAGGCGGATGGAGGGGCGTCCGTAGTCACTGAAGCAGAGGAAGGTGCCGCCGAATACGTGCAGGCCGCCATAGATCGACATGCCGTTGAGCGCGCCGCACATGGCGTGCTCGCGCACGCCGAAGGCGATGTTGCGGTGCACCTCGGTGGCGCTGAAGTAGGCGGGATCGGAGGTGATCCAGGTCTCGTTCGAGGAGCGCAGGTCGGCCGAACCGCCCACCAGGTTGGTGATCACCGGCGCCAGGGCGTTGATCGTCTTTCCCGAGGCGATGCGCGTCGATTCCTCAGTGCCCGCCTCGAACTTCGGCAGCGCGTCCACCCAGCCGGCGGGCAGCTCCTTGCGCTGGTCGGCGTCCCACAACGTAGACCTGTCGGGGTTGCGCTCCCTCCATTCCTGCAGGGTCACCTCCCACTGCCGCTCCAAGTCGATGCCGCGCGCGCCCGCATTGCGGTAGAAGTCGAGCGCGTCGTCGGGAACGTAGAACGGCGGCTCGACGGGCCAGCCGATGCGCTCCTTGGTGAGCCTGACCTCGTCGGGGCCGAGCGGGCTGCCGTGCGCCTTGGCGGTGTCCTGCTTGTTGGGGCTGCCCCAGCCGATGTGGGTGCGGCAGGCGATCAGGCTCGGGCGCGGGTCGCGTTGCGCGGATTCGATGGCCTTGTCGATCTGCTCGAGGTCGGTGCCGTCGATGCGCTGCGTATGCCAGCCGTAGGCGTCGAAGCGCTTGGTGACGTCCTCGGTGAAGGTGTCCTCGGTGGGACCGTCGAGCGAGATATGGTTGTCGTCGTACAGGTAGATGAGCTCGCCGAGCTGCAGGTGTCCGGCCAGGCTGGCGGCCTCGGAGGCGACGCCCTCCATCATGTCGCCGTCGCTGCAGAGCACGTAGATGCGGTGGTCGAGCAGTTGATGCTGCGGCGTGTTGTAGCGCGCGGCGCGGAAGCGCTTGGCCATGGCCATGCCCACCGCGTTGGCGAAGCCCTGGCCGAGCGGGCCGGTGGTGACCTCGACGCCGGGCGTGTCGCGGTACTCGGGGTGGCCGGGCGTCATGGAGTGGAGCTGGCGGAAGCGCTGCAGCTCGCTCATCGGCAGGTCGTAGCCGGTGAGGTGCAGCATGATGTAGAGGAGCGCGGAGCCGTGGCCGGCGCTGAGGATGAAGCGGTCGCGATTGGGCCAGTGCGGGTCGCGCGGGTTGTAGCGCAGGTGGCGCGTCCACAGCGAGTAGGCGATGACCGACGCCCCCATCGGCAGCCCGGGATGCCCGGACTTGGCCTTCTCGACGACGTCCATCGCCAGGGCCCGGATGGTGTCGATGCTGCGCTGCTCGATGGGTTCGGTCACTGGGGCGCCTCCTCCGTTGGTGGCCGGGGTGCGGATGGGCACCCTCCATGATGGCGATCGGGGGGCGGGGAGGGCCAGTGGGTCCGGTGGTCGCGCCGGCTAGGGGGTGCCGAGGAGGGCGGCGACGGCGCAGCGGGCGGCGCGCTGGATGGCCTGCTGGTGGGCCTGGTCGGCCTCGCGCTGCTGGGCTTTGCGGCTCGGGCTGACGGCGGCCAGGGCGGTGCGCCACCAGGGGCGGGCGGTGGCGCCCTCGGGGATGTCTTGTTGCAGGGTTGGCGTGTGGTCTGGCGTGACCGCGTGGCAGACCAGGACGACGCCGCCGATCGCCTGGGCGGCCTGGCGCCAGGTGTCGACGTTGGGGTCCCAGGCGGCGTAGCCGGCTTCGCTCAGGGTCTGCCGCGCCGCGGGGCCGAGCGACGCGTCGCGGACGGCGGCGACCTTGGCCTCCTCGATGCTGGTGTCCTGCGGGGCGCCGCGGCGGGCGAGGATGGTGAGCTCGCGGTCGCCGTCGAGGATGACGGTGTTGGGTTCTGTGCTGGTTGTGGCGGGGCCGGCTTCGGCGACGGCCAGCCAGCGGGCGCGGGGCATCCAGAAGGAGGCGGCCTGGCGGGCGGCCTCCTGGCCACGGCCGCTGACGACGACCGCGAGGGTGCCGCGGTCGGTCACGCAGGTCCAGGCGGCCTTGGCGCGGCCGGCGGGGACGCTGCGCGTCTTGAGGCCCCGGCCGTGGAGGACGGCGCGGAGCTGCTCGGCGTCGGCGGTGAGGGAGCAGGCGAGGAGGCCGCTCAGCCAGGGTTCGGTCACGGTGGGGCATTGTGCCCGTGCGGGCGGGGGGCTTGGGTTGCGGGGGCGCGGTGGTAGACTGCTGGCCGCCCTCCCGCGGGGGGCCGCGCGCCCATAGCTCAGCCCGGATAGAGCAGCGGACTACGGATCCGCGTGCGGGGGTTCAAATCCTCCTGGGCGCGCCACCTTTTTGAGCTCAAAACCGCTAGGCGTCGCGCGTTTTCGGTGGCTCGGAGGTGTATTGGGCACCAACCCGGGCACCAACCGCGATACATCCCGTCGGACTTCCTGGGACGCGCGTGGACGGCGAAGCCGTCTGCGCGTGACGCGCGACTCGACGCATGGGGAACCGCATCGACCGCTAGCTCGATGCGGCGTTGCGCGGCGCGCATCACCATCGTCATGCGCCGCCGCTCTCCGTGGGAGTGGGCGGTGGCACCGGCGCCGCAAGGGCGTGCTGCAGGCGCTCCAGCGCCTCTCGCACGCGCGGGTCGTCCATCAGGTGGATGTAGTGCCGGCGCGTCGTCTGCACCGCCGCGTGGCCCAGCCGCTTCTGAATGATCGCCTCGTCCACGCTCAGGAAGGCGAGCAGTGTTGCAGTGGTGCCGCGGATGTCCTGGAACCGGATCGCCGGAACCTTCGCGGCCTTCATGAGTGGATGGAACACGCGCGTGCGGAACGTCGAGGTGTTGATGGGGTTCCCGACGTTGTTGGGGAAGACCAGGTCGAGGTCGTGCCAGTCCGCTCCGGCGGCGGCACGCTCGTCCGCCTGCCGCGTTTGCTGTCGCCGTAAGGCCTCAATGGCCCACGGGACAAGGGGAACCGCCGCACGCATCCGGCAGCTCCCGCCGCGCGGGATCGCCATCATCGGCCGGGAGACAGGCCGCGTGATCCGGCTCTGTGTGCCCGGTCAGCACCCGCTGAGAGAGTGGTCCCCTTGATGGGATGGGTGCCGACGCTGCGACCTTCGGCGGATTAACGGGGTAAGGCGCTTGGTTCTCGACGCCCGATTGGGTTTGCGCACGTTCATCAATTGATCGGCGTCTGAGGAAACGAGGTGATCTTGGCGGCTTTACGCGAGTCCTCGATGATGCGGAACTGGTTCACAGCTACATCGATATCCAGCTGCTTGCCACTGGCGACCGAGACACCGTCTCCCTCATAGCGGGAGATTGAGCGCCTCCCCACCCCCGGGTGCGTAATCGACGGCCAAGTCCGATCGATACATCTCGAGCGCCGTCGCCGTACTCGACAGTACCGCCTCGCACGTATCGGGCACCTGCATGTCGATCACGCGCATCCGCCCGTCAACCTCAGCAAGCGCCTCGATCCGGTGGAACTCCTCACCGTACGTCTCCGCGAACTTCGCCAGCGCCCGCACCTTCGCGTCCGAGTCCTCCAAATGGTGCCCGTGCGGGTCCAGGATGGACGCCCGAATCCTCCCATCCACCTCGTTAAAGAACAGGAGATCCGGATGCATCGAATGCCAATTGCCGGAGGCGTCCCGATAGGAAATGCCCAGCGAATCGCGCGCGGCCCGTGATGGATTCCTGTACCACGCCCGCACATTCGGGCGGCGGAGTTCCGCCTTCACAACCGCCCGCTCCCACCCGTTTAGTGACGACAGTGGGAACTTGCCGTCCTCGTCCGCCATCAGATGCAACTCCGCCAGTTCCGCCGGCATAATCTGATCGCCAATTTCGACGGAGAAGCCCTCCACACGATTGCGCAGCTTGCCCAGGACACCTCTCTGTGGCTGGGTCGCCATCGCCCGAATGTCCTCGTACTCCTGCTGGCGGGCATCCGGCAGCCCTTTGAGCGCCACCCTGTGCTCCGCGTACAGCCTGCGCGTCATCTCGAGAGCGTCCCGGTCGACCTCCTCGCGCACCTCCTTCAGCGCCGCCAGAGCGGTAGCCTTGACGTACGCCTCCCGCAGCCCGTCGTCATCGGCGTCGTCGCCGTCCATCCCTGCCACGTGATCCACGTACGACAGTGCCACGTCCGCTCCAAACGCCCTCTTCGCCGTCTCAAATCCTGCACGTATCGCCCGGTCGTCCGCCCGCTCCACGAACTGGCGGTACGTCAGGGGCCCCAGCCCGTAGCGTCCGGCGATCTCCTGAAGGTGCACCTCCCACACATCCCTAACGGCCTTCTCGATGTCCGGCGCGTACGTCGCTGCCGACCCATCGAGCCGCCGGTGTATCGCCTGCTCAACCTCCTTCAGCGCTCCTGGTCTGAGCCCGTCCGACGCCAGCGCCAAAGCCAGCGCGACCAGGCGCTTCACCGGTCGCGCTCCGCGCTGGGGCAACGTCTCCGTCGGCAGCGACTCCCACAGTTCCCACGCCGCCGCAGGGACGATTGGGTTCGGCACCAGCTCTTTGCCGTCCAGGACCACCTTCTTCGTGGCCCCCGGCATCTCGTCGAGTTCGCCCGTGAGGAAGCGCACAACTTTCACGGCTGTCGTCCGGTCGAAGAACGGCAGGATGCAGTCCACCGCGTTCAGACGCTCGTCGCCCGGCACCCGCCTTGCCAACGGACTCCGCACCATCCGGCCAAGCAGCTGCGTGATATGGGTGTTGTCCCTCGCCCGCCGGAACGACACGAGCACCTCAGCGCGCGGACAGTCCCACCCTGTCGAAATCGCATCCTTCGCCACGAGCACCCGGACGCGCTTCTGCTCCTCAACCCGCTGCGGTTCGATCCAGTCCACTTCCCACGCCCCGAACCGCTGCGTCGCGTGGTCGCCCAGCACATGCCTCACCTGGTCAGCGCGCAAGTCAGGGTACTCGTCGAATATCGTGTCCAGCGCGACCCCCACATCGTCTGGATTAGGGGTGTTCGGCGTCTGCAGTACCAAGAGAGGCTCAACCGTCTGCGCGATCCCTTCGGACGCCGTGTACACAGCCCACCTCTCCGTCGAGTCGCGGAGTTTGCGCGCTGCGCGGCGCACGAGCACCGAATCGAACTTCCCGGCCTCATTCGGAATGTCAAGAACCAACGTGTCCTTCACCAAGCCAGACTCTTGTACAAGCCCAGGGTCGACGAGGACAGGCTGAAGCGGGCGCCGGTTTCTCGTCGCCTCCGCCTCCCGCATCGCAGCCTCGAAGTTCTGGATCGTCGCCGAAATTCCCCACACGATGGGAATCGGCGGTCTGACTGGCGTACCGTTCACCAGCTTACGCACGATCGTCGGCTTCTCGGCCGACGTCCTCGTGTTGAACCCACGGTGGGCCTCATCAAGGACCAGGTACAGCGTCAATTCCTCGGATTTGATCGTGTTCGCCAGCGTCTGCCAAAGCGTCCACGCCTGGTCGTCCGGCGGGGTGAGCATCACCCCTTGACTGTGCCCACCCGGTGCGGCAGGAGCCTCCACGTGCCCACGCACCAGCCGTGAGTTCTCACTGAGCTTCTGCGTATTCAGGAAGTACACCTTTCCCGGATCCAGTCGCGGCTTGGCGAACGGTGGCTCAATCAGCACCAGATTGCTCAGGTTGAATTTCTCGCTTGCCTGCATCAGCCGGTTCAGCGTCTGTAGATTCAAACTCGGATCGTCGGAGAACCACAGAACGACAGCCCCGGGGTCCGGTTCGAAATCGAAGCGCTCGTCCCCCCAGAACAGAGCCTCGATCGCCGCCGCCGCCATGACCGTCTTGCCCGCGCCTGTCGTCGCCGTCAGCGAGAACGA
The DNA here is from genome assembly GCA_035569495.1 of Candidatus Angelobacter sp. Classification (GTDB taxonomy): domain Bacteria; phylum Chloroflexota; class Dormibacteria; order Aeolococcales; family Aeolococcaceae; genus DASRDZ01. Next base: position 6,159 of record DATMMX010000019.1, read on the forward strand.
CGAAATCTCGCGGTCGGCCGGGTCCCTGTGGTAGTTCGCCCGCGCACGCTTCAGGTTCGAGAGAACGTCGTCAACCGCCTGTGCCTGGTAAGGGAGGAGTGTGAACTTCACAGCAGGCCCCGTCCGGAATCGATCTCGAAGTTGCGCAGGTACGCCTCGTATAGACGGACCACTTCAACGCCGTCCGGCAGTTCCTGGGCAACGGTCTCGAACAGCCGCTCCTCGTCGGTGACGATGTACGCGATTCGCAGGGCGCCGCGGCGGTCGGCCACCGCCCTTAGGAATTCGTCCGCGCAGTCGAGATTTGTCAGTACGCCGTACGTGTCTGCCACATCCCAGCCGGCTCTGATGTCGTCAATTCTTCGGCCTTGAGAGCCCGCCCGAAGCCACAGAAGCGGGGCAATCTTCTTGAACTCGCGGTTACTTGCCACGCGAAGGGGCGCCTCATAGGTGAGGACGAAGAACTCAACGTTCTCAGCTAGGCCCTCAGCAATCGGAAAGACATCGCTGAATGCGTAGTCATCTTCAATCGGAGCGCCGTCGGGTGTCAGCCCAGTGACGGCTGCCGTAACGCGACGTTTGGTGACGTACTCGAAGATGCCCCACTGTTCCCATTCCTCATCTCCTGGCCTGAGGCCGCGCGCGCGGAGTGACGCCGCCTCGTCGACGGACACCTCGTTGTTCGTGATGCAGATGGATCGCCTCTGCCCGCCATCCTGGCGGTTCAAGCGCATCACGGCATGAGTGGTGGTGCCGGACCCGCAGAAGAAGTCAACGACTACTGCATCAGGTTTGTTCGCGAGAAACAGCCGCAGCGCGTCCTCAACCGCGTAGAGTGACTTGGGGAAGTCGAAGAGCTTTCGGCCCAGCAGTCGCTTGAGGAGTTCCGTGCCACACGTCTCGGCGTTGTGGCTCGGCCTATTCCAAGTCGTGACGGGCATCTTGATCTTGCTTACCAGGTATGAAGCGTTGACACTGCCATCGGGATTGCGACCATGGACGACTGCACGGCCCTCTTCGATGTCCGCTATCCGTCCGGCCGTCAGATACGAGATCTCCCACGTCTGGGGTCTCTCCGGGGTATGTCTGCCAACACGCAGGTACCCCTTCTCCCAGAGTCGTTGCGCAGCTGGGACGGTAAGCCCCCAGTTCATCTCCGTTCCGTCCTCGCGAATGGGGAAGACTGGCACGCAACCGGATTTGGCAGGCACGTTCTGCCTCGGAGTGCCATGCGCGAGCGCGGGCCCGATCTGGGCGATTCGCTCGCGGGCATCGACGTAGATTGGAAAGAATTGTGCCGGCCCGCCCTTCGAAGTGCCGCGTCGAGAGGCGATGTCGCTCCGCCGAAATGTACGCCATGGGACGCGGGCTCCCTCGCCGAAGTCGTCGTCCGGCTCACCTACGACCGTGGCATCCCCGAGCGCCACAAAGAAGATGTACTCCTCACAGCGCGCGAAGTCATTAGGCTTGTACTTGCCCCGGGGATTAATGACCGAGGTAACCATATGGATACGAGCGCTGGGTTGCGGAAAAAGCTGCTCGAGCAGAAGGCTCAGGTGACCCATCTCGTTGTGGTCAATGGTCACGATCAGGACGGATCTGGCAGGGTTGAGTAGCTGGCGGGCTAGTAGCAGTCGGCGCTCGATGAAGGCAAGCCATTTCGAATGGACGTACTGGTCGTCCGCGGCGACGTACTTGTTGTTGTATTTCCAGTCCGTCGAGCCGCTATTGTAGGGCGGGTCGATGTAGATCGCATCGATCGTGCCGCGGTGAGTGAATAGTAGCGTCTCCAGTGCCAGGTAATTTTCTGCGTTGATGACCACGTGATACGGATTGTCTCCGCCGCGCTCGACACGCCCTGTCGATACCAGGCCGGGATAGATCGGGTCCCTGAACTCCGCGACGACCACCAAGTTCTCGACCGGGGTCTGCGTGCGGGTCGCCTCATGAGCGTCTTCATCGCCCACGGCATCTCTGTGGAGGTGAAGCGAGGCGACGCCATCGGAGCGGTTGAGCCCCACCACCCGCCACAGCCGGTCGTCGCCCTTGGCCGTCGACCCCCGCGGCGGCAGGATCCGCACCTTGTCCCCCTTACGCACCCGGCGGCCCGGCAACTCCACCGCTTCAGGCACGTGCCTCTCGAAGTTCAGACCGAACGCCCGCCTGTCCGCCAGCGCGGCCACCTCTCGCTCCAGCTCCTTCGCCAGCGTTGGATCCTTGGCCCTTAGCTGGTAAAGAAGGTCACTGAGCCGAGACAAGGATGGTTGGCCTCCTAGCGAGCCTGCGCGCACGGATGGTAGCCGGTCCTGGCGTGGCTTGTCAGGCCGGCTTGATGCATTCGCCTGATGCCCATACGCCGCCAATCCGTGGGAGACTCACCCCGTGCCGGCCTACACCCCAGCCCAAACGGAAGCGATCGGCTGCCTTGACCAGCCCCTGCAGATCATCGCCTGCGCCGGATCCGGCAAGACCCAGGTCATTTCCAAGCGCATCGCGACCCTCCTCGGCCAGCCCGGCGTCCAGCCCCGCAACATCATCGCGTTCACGTTCACCGAGAAGGCGGCCGCCGAACTGAAAGCTCGGATCCTCTCAATCCTCCATGAGGAAGTTGGCGAGGTCACCGGCCTAGCCGAAATGTACGTCGGAACCATGCACGGCTACTGCCTCGATCTCCTGCAACGCATGGTCCCCGACATGTTCAAGTTCTCGGTTCTCACCGACATCACGGCGCAGCTCTTCGCCGACCGCTACAGCACGCAGTCCGGCCTCACCACCTGCCCGACGACAGCGCGGCAGGGCACCCTTCGGCGCTACCAGAACTCCAAGCTGTACCTCCAAGTCCTCAGCGTCCTCCGCGAAGACAACGTCAACGCGAATCTCGTTCCCGCGGGCGTTCTCGACTCCTTCGAGAAGTACATGACGCTCATCCGCCGACACGCTCTCTTCGACTACACCCAGATTCTCGACAGCGCTGTGGCCTACCTCGAAGGCGACCCGTATGAGGACGCGGACTGCGCACACGTCCAAGCGCACATCCAACGGGACATCAAGTACCTCGTGGTTGACGAATATCAAGACGTCAACCCGCTGCAGGAGCGCCTCATCCACAGCATCGCGCGCTTCGGCGCCAACCTCTGCGTAGTCGGCGATGACGATCAGACCATCTTTCAGTTCCGCGGGAGCCAGGTGACGAACATCCTCGAGTTCGCCAACCGGCGCCCGGGCGTACGCCAGGTCACCCTCGACGACAACTTCCGCTCGAGCCGCGGCATCGTCGAACTCGGCCGCTCCGTCGCCGAGCTGATCCCCGTCGGCAACCGCCTCCCGAAAGCGATGGTCGCATGCGGTCACCAAAGGTGGGAACGCGGGGACCTCCTCGCGCTCGCCTTCGACGAACCGAATGCCGAGGCAACGTGGATCGCCGACCGCATCGAGCACCTTCGCGGGGTACCGTTCCTCGACCGTCCCGACTCACCCGAGCGTGGCCTCTCCTGGTCCGACTGCGCCGTCCTGTTCAGGTCTGTCGCCAAAGACTCCGGTCCGCTCGTCGAAGAGCTTCGGCGCCGTGGCATCCCGTTCATCGTTAAGGGCCTCAACCGCCTCTTCGAGAGCCCCGAAATCCAAGCCGTCGTCGGGCTTTTCCGGTTCGTCACGTCGCAACTCGACGGGGCCGCTCTGCGTGAGCTCTGGGTGAACGCCCAGATGATGCCGCCCGAGGCGGACTGGGCCGCCGCTCTCGACGTCCTCGAAGCCGGCCGCGACTTTGGCGCCGACCGCCGCCACTCGGTCTACAACATCCAGCGTCTCTACCTCGCCTTCCTCGAGAAACTCGGGCTCCGCGAGGGCAACCTAGCCGGCGACCCCACGCGCGGCGAGCTCGTCTTCTATCAGCTGGGCAAGTTCAGCCAAGTCGTCTCCGATTTCGAGCAAATCCACTTCACGAGTGAGCCGGCGCGCAAGTACGACGCGTTCGTCAACTGGCTGACGCTCCAGGCGCCGTCATACTACGCCGACGCGGACGCTGACGTCGGCTATGCCACACCCGACGCGGTCACCATCGCCACCGTGCACCAGGCGAAGGGCCTCCAATGGCCCGCGGTGTTCATTCCGGCGCTGCGCCGCAATCGCTTCCCGTCGCGAGTCATGGGAGGCCTTACGCTCCGGCACGTCATCCCTGATGAGGCCCTCGACGATCCCGCTCGTTACCGCGGAACCGTCGAAGACGAAACCCGTCTTCTCTACGTCGCCGTCACGCGGTCGCAGAAGTACCTGTACGCCTCGTTCGCGCCCGTGGCGGACAACCAGCAGCAACGCGCCCGTTCCGAGTTCTTCCAACATCTCGCCGCACAGACCTGGGTCTCAACCACAGCGACGCCGATCCCCGGTCAGCGCCTTGCGCCGCAGCCTTACCAGGAGACGCCCCAGGTCACGCTCTCCTTTTCGGAGCTCAAGTATCTCTTTACGTGCCCCTACCAGTTCAAGCTTCGCTTCCTCTACGGATTCAATGCGCCGATCCACGAAGCACTCGGCTACGGCAAGTCGCTCCATGACGCGCTCGCCGAAATCCACAAGCGTGCCATCGACGGCGACATCATGACCAAGGACGCAGCCACAGCCCTCGTGAACCGACACCTCAACGCTCCATTCGCGTACCCCGCGTTGCGCGAACAGCTTCGCACAGCCGCCATCGCTGCCATCGAACGCTACTTCGATACGCACGGTCGCGACATCGCGAACACGGAATTCTCCGAAAAACAAATCCAAGTCCATGTCGCGCCGGGCATTACCGTCGACGGCCGCATCGACCTGATACGTCGCCTTGACACGGGTGAGGTCGCCGTCGTCGACTTCAAGTCCAGCGAACGCGCTCAAGCCGAGGACGTCACCCGTGACCAGCTCCACGTCTACGCCCTCGGCTACCAGGAACTCACCGGCGCCTCTGCCGACCTGATCGAAGTGCTCAACCTCGATGACAAGGGAACAACCACTCGAGAGCCCGTCAATGGGCCGCTCCTCAGCGCCGCGCGCGACAAGATTCGAGAGGCGGGCGACGCCATCCGCACAAATACGCTCACCAAACTTCCCGAGTGGAACGAGCACGCCTGCGGCTCCTGCGACCTTGTCGGCCTATGCCGAAGGCGGCCCACCTGATCATCGATAGGGGCGGTCCGACCGCGCTCGACCGGCAACTTGGTCGCCGCATCACTACATCAATTGCACAAAGCCGCGGTCACAGGGCGCTGGATGCAGTCGGACAGGACAGGATCCGGCAGGGACGTCGCGATCGCCTCCGAACACAGCGCCACGAGATCCGTGGGTGGGCCCCAAGCCCGCGCTGATTCGACGTCGGGCACTCAGCGCCTGGTCTCGTACCTGGTCAGCACCACGCCGTCGGGAAACGTCCGGGTCTCCACCAGGCTCAGGTTCACCCAGTTGTCCAGGGCCGTGAAGAACGGCGTGCCGCCGCCCACCAGGACCGGATGGGTGACGATCGCGTACTCGTCGATCAGCCCGGCCCGCATCGCCGCCGCGGCGAGTGTGGCACCGCCGATGTCCATGCGGCCGCCGTCGTCGGCCTTGAGCCTGGCGATCTCGGTGACCGCGTCGCCGGTGACCAGACGGGTGTTCCAGTCGACCGAGCTGGTCGTCGAGGAAAACACCACCTTCGGCATTTCGCGCCAGCGGCGGGCGAACTCGATCTCCGCCGATGTGGCGTCGGGCTTCTGGTCGGCGGTCGGCCAGTGGGAACTCATCGTCTCCCACAGTTTGCGCCCATACAGCGCCAGGCCTGTCGCCGCCACCCGGTCGGACCACCACTGGAACAGTTCGTCGCTCGGCACGCTCCAACCGAGATCGTCGCCGGGCGCGGCAATGTAGCCGTCCAGGGTCAGGTTCATGCCGAAGGTCAGTTTCCGCATGGCGTCAGTCTCCCGCGAGTCTGCCTTCGCCGTCCAGACCAGCACGGCGCGCAAAAATCATCGGTCAGGCCCACCGAGGGCCAGTTGACCACGACGCCAAGCAAATGCTCCGTACGGAAAGGTACGGGTGCCGGCACACAGTCGCGTGGAGCCCGTCCCGAGAACACTGGCCGAGGGCGGTGTGCCGTAAACGCCGGTTCGCTGATGTGCCGGTGAGGGGACGACAACCGGGTCCGCGCCAAACAGGTCGAGGCCCCGCGCGTCAGCCGCCTCCCGCCGCGGCTGCGCGGGCCGGTGTCTGCGGCGCCGCGAGTGTCCCCTGCAGCCGCTCCAGCGCCTCGCGAACCTTCGGATCGTCCTGCAGGTGGATGTAGCGTCGCCGGGTCGTCTGCACAGCGGCATGGCCGAGCAGCTTCTGGAAGACGCGGGTGCGGAACGTCGACGTGTTGATGGGGTTGCCGACGTTGTTGGACCGACGTTGTTCGCCGGCCTGTCGAAGCCTCTCGACTTGACGCTCGTGAGCCGGCTGGAGTTCGGCTCGGGGGCGGTGGCGATGCGGTATGTGCCGCGACGGTAGCCGGGTTGTTCACCTGGGGTCGCGTCCCCCCGCGCCTCATGGAAGAAGCAGACGGCACCAGGTATCCGCGAGCCAACGCTCGTAGCGTCGCGGCGACCACCCCCGCTCCGCGGTGAGCAGGACGAAGAGCTCGGAGCTGTTGAGGGCCCACACCATATCGGCGGCCGCGTCAACTGAGAGGTTTGCGCGCAACCCACCGGCGCCGCGGATGTCTCGGACGAAACGCCGCATGTTGGCGGCCCGGCGCTCACCGATCTGCTTCCACACCTCGTGGGCCTCCGGCTCGGTCGAGGACGCGTCACGAAGAGCGAGAAAGAGCGGTGCCATGCGTTCCTGGATCCTGCGCACCGCCCGCGCGTAGATGGCGATCTTCTTGGCCGGATCGGGTTCGGCCGTGATCGCCTTCACGTACTCACGCTCCTCCGCTGTGACCGGATGGTCGGTTCCCGAGATCGCCTGCTCGATCAACTCGCGAAGGAGCACCGGCTTGCGCCCGACCAGTTCGTAGACTGTGTCCACGTTCACTCCGGCGCCGGCCGCGACCGCTCCGATGGTTGCCGCCCGGTACCCCTTGGCGAGGATGAGGCTGCGGGCCGAGTCGAGGATGCGTTGCCTGGTCTCGGCCGAACGCGACTGACGAGAGGTGGCGTCGTAGCTGCGTCTCTTGACCTTTGCGTCCATCTGGTGCATTATTCACCCGAATCATATTCGGATCAAGTAGTTAGTGGAGTCCCCCGATGACCTACGCATTCACCCAGGACGTGCCGATCGATGCGGCCTTCTACAAGCGCGTCGCTGACGGGCTCGGAGCTGAGCCGCCGAAGGGCCTCATCGCTCATCTCGCTGTCGAGCGCCCCGAGGGCGGCCTCCGCTACATCGACGTATGGGAGTCGGAGGACGACTGGGACCGGTTTGCCGAGGATCGCCTTCACCCCGTGGTGCATGGACTCCTCACCGAGGTATTCGGGGACCAGCTACCTCCCGAACCGGACCGCAATCCCCTGACCGTCATCCATGTGTGGCAAGGGGGCTGAGCGAGCTAGGAACATCGCCCGCGTTGCCGCCGCCGAGGCCGGTGACCTGGAGGCCCGTGCGTAGTGCCTGCGGAGGCTCCCGCCGCGGCGGGGTCGTAACTCCTGGCGCTGCCTGAACGCCCAGGCTCCGGTCACGGTACGCACCTCGGCAGTACCATCCCTCGACATGACGACGGAGGCGGAGGATGCGGCGATCCGGGCGGCCGCGTTCGAGTTCCTGGCGGGCCTTGCCAGGTCGCAGGGTGAGGACTGGCCGGTCGTCGCCCGCGACGCCCTGAGCGCAGGCTTCGAATTCCGGGGTCGGCGGGTTCCTCTGGTCGGTCCGCAAGGTATTTTCAAGCCAGCGGTTCTTGATTTCCCTTTGACAATCACCACGGCCCCGCCGGTCGAGGGGAAGGTCCCACCCTACGACGACGACGCAGGCTATGGCGGTGTGGCGTATCGGTACCGAGGGACGGATCCCCGGCATCCGGACAACGTGGGTCTGCAGAGGTTGATGGCCACGGGATCGCCGCTGATCTACCTCCGTGGGTTGGTTCCCGGACGCTACGTCGCCTTCTGGCCGGTGTACGTGGTGGGTGACAGCCCGCAGACGCTCTCGTTCAACATCGCGATCGTGCCGCCGATGGAGGTCGCCGCGGCGGCGGCGTACGTGGCGGAGGGCGACATGGATCGGCGGGAATACGGCCTGCGTCTTCTCAAGAGACGCCTGCACCAGGAAGGCTTTCGACAGCGAGTCCTGCGCGCCTATCACGCGACGTGCGCCGTCTGCAGGCTTCGGCATGAGCAACTCTTGGATGCCGCCCACATTCTCCCCGATGGGCACCCGCGCGGGCTGGCGATCGTGCCCAATGGCCTCACTCTGTGCAAGCTCCATCACGCGGCGTTCGACTCCAACATCATCGGCATCAGGCCTGACCTGGTGGTGGAGGTCCGCCGCGATATCCTGAACGAGATCGACGGACCGATGCTGCAGCACGGGCTTCAGGGAACGCATGGAACACGCATCTGGGTGCCGCGTCTAACCGACCGGAGACCGGCGGCCGTGAACCTCGAAGAGCGGTACGAGGGATTCCGTGCGGCGGTGTAACGCCTGATGCCTGATCAGAACACCGCCGAAGCGCAGTTCACCGCGATGGTGAAGGCGCTGGAGCGCGAGGCGCGTGTCACGCTGGGTGCGGGGCGGCGTGGGTTCGGGGCGGATGCGCTGCAGGTGGACGGGAGGATCTTCGCCATGGTCAGCCGCGGACACCTGGTGCTCAAGCTGCCGGCGGAGCGGGTGGCCGCGTTGATCGACGGGGGCAAGGGCGCACCGTTCGATGCGGGGAAGGGCAGGCCGATGAAGGAGTGGGTGATGCTGGAGCGCTGCACAACCAAGCAGGCGGTGGCGCTCGCCGAGGAGGCGCTGGCCTTCGTCGGCAAGGGCGGGAGGGACTAAAAGGGTTCACGCGCCCCGCAGCGCCTCCGTAGGACTCAACGACGCCGCGCGCAGCGCCGGGTACAGCCCCGCGACGGCGCCGATCAGCACCGCAGAGGCCACGCCGCCGACGAGGGCGAGCGGCGGGATCACCGTGCTCGTCCCCGCCTGCAGAGCATAAGCCGCCGTCGCCGCCGCGCCGAGCACCGCGCCACCGACGCCGCCGATCGCCGACAGCAGCACCGCTTCGGTGAGGAACTGCGCCGCGACATGGCGCCGCGCCGCGCCCAGAGCACGGCGCAGACCGACTTCGCTGCGCCGCTCCAGCACCGAGATGACCATGACGTTGCCGATGCCGATCCCGCCGACCAGCAATGCCACGGCGCCGAGCCCTAGGAACAACGAGGTGAACGCACCCTGCGTCGCCGCGCGCGCCGCCAGAGCGTCGGAGGGCCGGGTCACCGCAACCGTCTCGGGGTGCTGGGGATTGGCGGCGACGCCGAGCAGCGCCTGCACCGCGGAGGTCTGCTCCGGCACGGCGCGCACGTAGACGCGCGTCGGCGCACGGTCCCAGCCGAGCAGCGAGGCGGCGACGTCGTCGCCGACCAGGGCGCTGGTGTCCAGCTCCGGCTCCAGCGGCAGCGGGGCGAGGATCCCGACCACGGTGAACCAACGGCCGCCCAGCCACACCTGGGTGGCCGGGTTCACCGCGCCGATCCCAAGGCGCTGCGCCGTCACCGCGCCGAGCACCACCGCGGGATAGCGCTGCATGGCGGCGTTGAGCCACGTCCCCACGGCGACGTGTCCCTGCACCGTCGAGAGCAGGTCGAGGCGCGCCGCCATGGTGCTGATGCCGTTGGTCTCCCCGGCCGGCACGCGGTTGCTGCGGTAGACATCCGCGGAGACGCTGCCGGTGGCGGAGACGGCGAGCACGCCGTCGAGGCGTCCCACCACCGCCGCGGAGTTGACGGGCAGCTCGGCGTTGTGGCCGAAGATGGTGTGCCCCGGCGCCAGGGCGAGCAGGTTGGTGCCAAGTGTGTCCAATTGCTGGAGCAGCGACGACTCCTGTGAGGCGCTGACGCCGAGCACCGCGACCATGGCCGCGATGCCGATGGCCACGCCCAGCGCGCTCAGCGCTGCACGCACGCGGCGCGAGCGCAGCCCCACCGAGCCGCTGCGCACCATGTCGCCGGGCCGCATGCGGCTGCGCGGTGTCGCCGCGTTCATCGCAGCACCGCCGCGCCGCTGTCGGACACGATGCGCCCGTCGCGCATCTCGATGCGCCGCGGCAGGGACTCCGCCAGCTCGGTGTTGTGGGTGATCACGGCGATGGTGGTGCCCTCGGCGTGGAGCTCACGCAGCAACGCCAGCACCGATGCCCCCGCGGCCGTGTCGAGGTTGCCGGTGGGCTCGTCGGCGAGGACGATCGCCGGCCGTCCCACCACCGCACGCGCGATGGCGACGCGCTGGCGCTCGCCGCCGCTGAGCTGTTCGGGCCGGTGCCACAGCCGGTCACCGAGGCCGACGCGCCGCAGCGTGCGCACCGCGTGGCGCCGCCGCTCGGCCGCCGGCACACCGCGGTAGAGCAGCCCGTCGGCGACGTTCTCCACCACGGTCAGCCCGTCGAGCAGGAAGAACTGCTGGAAGACGAAGCCGATGGTGCGCGCCCGCAGCCCCGCGACTGCGGTGTCGCGCAGCGAGCCGAGGTCGACGCCGCCGACGCGCACGGTGCCCGAGCTGGGCTGGTCGAGCGTCCCCATGACGTGGAGGAGCGTCGACTTGCCCGACCCCGAGGGACCGACGATGGCCAGCAGCTCGCCGCTGTCGAGACGCATCGACACGTCGCGCAGCGCCTGCACCGGCGGCGACCCCGGGTACACCTTGGAGACGCCCTGCAGCTCGAGGACCGCGGGCTCCCCCCAGGCCACCAGCACCTCGCTCACGTCTGCGGCACCACGACGGTGTCGCCTTCGTGGACGGCGCCGTCGCGGATCTCCACCATGGTGTCCGAGTACATGCCGGTGGTGACCGGAACTCGGCGCACCGCACCGCCGCTGCCGACCACGTCGACGGCGCTGTGCCCGTCGGCGGTGACGGTCAGGGCGATGATGGGCACGGCGAGCACGTCGCGGGCCGTGGCGGTGGTGATGTCCACGCTGACCGGCGCGCCGTCGAGGGTGCCCAGTGCCGACTGGTCGGTCAGTGACACGTCGACCTCGACGGAGGTGGTCGAGCTGCCGCCGTTGCCGCCGCCGCTGCTGGTGGCGACGGTGCCGATGCTGTCCACCTTGCCCTTGGCGGTGCTGCCGTCGGGCAGGGTCACGGTGACCGGCTGCCCGAGCTTGACCTCGCCCTCCTTGGCGGTGTCGAGCGCCACCACCACGCCGCGCGTCACCGACGTGGCGTCGGCCACGGGCGCCGCGCCCTGCACCATGGCGCCGGGCTCGGCGTGGTGCTTGCCGACGCGCACCGCGTCGGTGAGGAACTGGATCTGCCCGGCGGGGATGGTGCCGTCGGCGGTGAGCCCCATCGCCGTCTGCCAGCGCTCCACGGCGGCGATGTCGTAGGCGCTGTAGTGGTTGGACGGGGTGAGCTGCGCGGCGGTGGCGTAGCCGAGGGCGATCAGGTTGCGGTCGAGCTGGGCCACGTCGGGCCCGTCGCTCATCCCCGACTGGAAGCCGCGCCACGCGGGGCGGTCGCCGTACATCAGGTACACGGGACGGCCGTCCACCTCGGCGATCACGTCGCCGCGCTTCAGCGTCGCGCCCTCGGCGGCGATCCGCGTCAGCGTCCCGGTGAGCCCGCCGGTCAGTGTGTAGGTGCCGGTGTACTTCAGCGTCCCGCTCACCTGGTCGACGGTGCTCAGGCTGGTGCGCGCCACCGTGGCCGTGCCGGTGGCCACGGCCGGTGCGGCGGCCGCCGGCGCCGCACCATTGCGTTGCAGTGCAATCACGGCGAGCACGCTGCCGCCCGCGATCACCACGATGCCGGCCGCGGCGCGCCAGGCGACACGACGGCGCGTCCGCGGTCGCTGGATGTCGATGGCGTCATCCATTGCCGATCACCGCCCCGCCGCCCGGGCCGCCCTGGATCTGCGTCGACGGCCCCGGACCGCCCTTGCCGCCAGGAGGCCCGAAGTACTGCTGGCAGGCGTTCTGCGCATCCTGGAAGGTCTTGCTGGAGGGGTCGACACCGCTCGGTGCGGCCTGCATGATCCCGCCGCTGCCCTGCTGCTTGGGGTCGGGCATGTCGACGCCGTGCTGGCGCATGCACTGCGCGAACTTCAGCGCGCGGTCGAAGGCCGCCTTCTCCTCGGCCGGGTCCGGCGGTGGCCCGCTCCGCGTGGGCAGGTACTTCTGGCAGGCCTGCATGGCCGCGTCGATGGTGCCCTGCGGACCGGAGAAACCGCTGCCGCCGTTGATCTGCATGAACGTCCCGGCGCCGGCGGCGCCGGCGGCGCCGGTGCCGTCGGTCTTCGGCTTGGCGTCGCCGACGGTGGCGCCGTGCTCACGCATGCAGCGGGTGAACTGCAGCATCGCCTGGCTGTCGTTCTGCTTGCTCGCCGGCGAGGCTGCCGCCCCTCCGGTTCCCGCCTTGCCGCAACCGGCCAGCGCCACCGCCACGGTGACGGCCACGGCCGCCACCACGACGGCTCGCCACCGCACACGCACTGCTGCTGTCATCTCAAGGACTCCTCGTCGATTGCCCGCCGAAACAATGGAGAGGAGTTCACCGCACCGGCATGACAGCCGCTTCGGTGCCGCCTAAGGATCAGGTGTGAGTGGCGAGCCGCAGCACGAACACGGCGCCACCGTCGGGCGCGGCCGAGACCGAGGCGCTGCCGCCGTGGGTCTGCGCCACCTGGCGCACGATGGCCAGCCCCAGCCCCGACCCCGGCAGCCGCCGCGCCGCGGGCGCGCGCCAGAAGCGGTCGAAGACGCGCGGCGCGTCGGCCGGCGCCACGCCCGGCCCGTGGTCGCGAACCGAGATCTGGCCACGCTCGACCACAACAGCGACCTCGCCGCCCGGTGGGCTCCACTTGCCCGCGTTGTCGAGCAGGTTGCCCACGGCGCGGCCGATGCGCGCCGCGTCGCCGGGGACGGTGGAGCCGTCGGCGCGCAGGGTGAAGCGCACCGCGGGGTAGTGCGAGCGGGCGATCCCCACCTGCTCTTCGGCCAACGCGCCGAGCTGCACCGGCTCGATGACCCCGCCGGGGGCGTCGCCGCGGGCCAGGTCGACCAGGTCGGCGACCAGCCGCGAGAGGCGGGCGAGCTGTCCGTTGACGTCGCTCAGCAGGCGGTCGCGCTCGGCCGCGTCCATGCGCCGGTCGCGCCCCAGCACCTCCAGGTTGGTTCGCAGGCTGGCGATCGGTGTGCGCAGCTCGTGCGAGGCGTCGGCGACGAGCTGGCGCTGGGTGCGCTCGGAGTCGTCCAGCGCGCGCATCATCTCGTTGAAGGACCGCGCCAGCCGGGCCAGCTCGCCGTCGCCCTGCACGTCGATGCGCCGGCCCAGGTCGTGGGTCGAGGCGACGTGCTCGGTGGCGGCGATCAGCCGGTCGACGGGACGCAGCGCGGGGCGCGCGGCCAGCCAGGTCAGCGTCACGGCCAGCGCGACCCCGGCGACGTCGATGCCCAGCAGCACCCAGCGCAGTGTGCTGAGCAGCGAGTCGGTCTCGTCGAGCGGACGTGCCACCTGCAGGGCGATGCCGTTCGACTCCGGGGCGGTGGCGATGCGCATGTGCACGCCGTTGACGGTGGCGTCGCGCAGGGTGAGGCCGGTGGTGCCGCGGGCGACGGCGAGGTCGACGGCGTCGACGGGCAGCTTGACCCGCTCGCCCGGGGTCAGCACCACGTTGCCCTTGGCGTCGACGAACTGGGTGTAGCCGCCGGCGGCGCCGAACTCGGTCGGTGGCACGTTGAGGGCGGTCGCGGTGCCGGCGGACGACTTGGGGGACAGCGAGAGCTGCCCACCAACAACGGTCCCGTCCGGGGGCGGTCCGCAGGGCTGGGGCTGGAGGCCGATGCCCCCCGAACCGTCCGGTCCCGTGCCGTACTCGAAGGCCATCTGGCCACCGCCGAAGGTGGTCACCGCGCCGCCCGTCCCTCCCGCGCAGACGACGACGCGCACCCCCGCGACACTGGCGACGCGCGCGCGCAGCGAGCTGTCGACGTCGTTGTGCAGCGCGTTGCCGACCAGCACGCTGATCACGACAGAGCTGACCACAACCGTCCCCGCCACGGCCGCGGCGCTGACGGCCACGAGGCGGCGGCGCAGGTTCACGGCGTCTCCGGAGCGGCGGCGCGCAGCACGTAGCCGAAGCCGCGCACGGTGTGCAGCAGGCGCGGCTCGCCGGCCGCCTCCAGCTTGCGGCGCAGGTAGCCGACGTAGACGTCGAGGGCGTTGCTGTTGCCGCCGAAGTCGTAGCCCCAGACGCGCTCGAAGACCACCGAGCGGGTGAGCACGCGGCGCGGGTTGCGCATGAACAGCTCCAGGAGCAGCCACTCGGTGCGGGTCAGCTCCATGGCCCGGCCGCCGCGGCGCGCCTCCATGGCGGCGGTGTCGAGGACCACGTCGCCGCAGCGCAGCACCTCGCCGTCGTCGCTGCGGGCGCGGCGCAGCAGGGCGCGGACCCTGGCCAGCAATTCGTCGAGGGCGAAGGGCTTGACCAGGTAGTCGTCGGCCCCCGCGTCGAGCCCGGCGACCCGGTCGGCGACGGCGTCGCGGGCGGTCACCACCAGCACCGGGGTGCGGTCGCCGGAGGAGCGCAGCCGGCGGCACACCTCCAGCCCGTCGACCAGGGGCAGGCCGAGGTCGAGCACCACCGCGTCGTGGTCGCGCGGCTCCAGCAGGCGCAGCGCGGCGTGGCCGTCGCCCGCGGCGGTGACGTGGTAGCCGTCGTAGTGCAGGGCGCGGCGCAGCGACTCGGCGACGGCCGGGTCGTCCTCGACGACGAGGACGCGTGGTGCCCCTGCGGGGGCGGGCCCTGGTGGCATGGCCGCCGACTGTATGACCGCGGCATAAGAAGCGCATGAGATTCACGTCACGGTGGGCTGGTAGCATCGGCGCCTCATGCCCGCAACGTCGCTCGCCGCCGCGACGAAGGAGGTCGCCGCCCGGGACCCGGTGCTGGCCAACCTGGTGAAGCTGGTCGGCCCCATCCAGCACCGGCCACGCAGCGACGACGGTCCGTTCGGCGCCCTGGTGCGGGCGATCGTGTTCCAGCAGCTCGCCGGCCGGGCGGCGCAGGCGATCCACGGTCGGGTGATGGCCGCGGTCGGTGGGCAGCTCACCCCCGAGGCGCTGGCCGCGGTGCCGGACGACGCGCTGCGCAAGGCGGGACTGTCAGGCAACAAGCTGCTCTCGCTGCGCGACCTGTCGGCCAAGGTGATCGAGGGCACCGTGGCGCTCGACGCGACGGCCAGGGTCAGCGACGACGAGATCGTCGCCCGCCTGGTCACGGTGCGCGGCATCGGCAGGTGGACGGCGGAGATGTTCCTGATGTTCGAGCTGCGCCGCCTCGACGTGTGGCCGGTGGACGACCTCGGCGTGCGCCAGGGTTACGGCGTGGCGTGGGGCCTGACACCGCCGCCCACCGCCAGGGAGCTGGCGCCGCTGGGCGACCGCTTCCGGCCGTACCGGTCAATCGTGGCCAGGTATTGCTGGGAGGCGATGGCGCTCTTCCGCGGGGGCACCGACCCCAGCCTGCGATGACCGGGTTCGACGACCGGACGCGGCAGATCCTCGACCGCATCCGCGCCATCCCGCGCGGCACCGTCGAGACCTACGGCGACATCGAGCCCACCGCGCCGCGGCTGGTCGGGCGCGTCCTGGCGACGACAACTGAGGACGTGCCGTGGCACCGCGTCGTCCGCGCCGACGGCAGCCTCGCCAAGGGGTCGCGGCAGGCCGAGAAGCTGCGCAGAGAAGGTGTGCCGATGCGCGGGGAGCGCGTCGACCTCGCCCGCCTCAGGAAGGCGGCGGCGTCGCCCAATCCATAGACACAGTTGCCGTCACGTCGAGATGGGTGCGCAGCCAGTGCCGCGCGAACGGGCACCACGGCACGATGGTCAGCCCCTCGGTGCGCGCCAGGTCCACGGCGGCGCGTACCAGGGCGGAGCCGACGCCCTGGCCCTCGAACTGCGGCGGCACCTCGGTGTGGATCAGGATGATGCGTCCCGGCTCGCGCCGGTACGACAGGTAGGCGATGGTGCCGTCGCGCTCGACCAGCAGGCGGTTGGCGGCGCGGTCGTCCTCGACGGTGACGGGTGGCGTGGTGTCGGTCATGGGCGCCATGCTAGCCGCCTCGCGCGCGTGGAGGCGGTATGGTGGCCGGCAGGGAAACCCAAGCTGAGCAGGAGGTGACAGACGACATGAGCAGCGGATCCGCCGAGGCCGTCTGTGCCCACATCGACGCCGTCGACCCCGACCTGAAGCCCGCCGCCAACGGCTGCGTCGAATGCCTGGCATCGGGGGGCCACTGGGTGCACCTGCGGCTGTGCCTGAACTGCGGCCACGTCGGCTGCTGCGACTCGTCGCCCGGGCATCACGCCACCAAGCACGCGCACGCCACCAGCCACCCGCTGATCCGCTCCTACGAGCCCGGCGAGGACTGGTGGTACTGCTACACGGACGACGTGGTCTTCGAAGTCGACGACGATCCCTTCGCCGGTCTGCACCACTGAGAAGGGCGGAGAACCCGGGGTGAGCGAGGTGCCACAGGAGCAGGTCCGTCCGGTGCTGCTCGCGGTTGACGACGACCCCGACGTGCTGCGCGCCGTCGACCGCGACCTGCGCCGCCGCTACGCGGATCGCTACCGCGTGCTCCGCGCCGGCAGCGGGCAGGAGGGCCTGGACACGCTGCGCGAGGCGCGCACGCGCAACCTGCCCGTCGCCCTGATCGTCAGCGATCAGCGCATGCCCGGGATGGACGGCGTGGCCATGCTGCGCGAGGCCCGCGACCTGCATCCCGACGCCAAGGTGGTGCTGCTCACCGCCTACGCCGACACCGACGCGGCCATCGCCGCCATCAACCAGGTGCGCCTCGACTACTACATCCTCAAGCCCTGGGACCCGCCCGAGGAACGGATGTACCCGATCCTCGACGACCTGCTCGAGGACTGGGCCGCGGGCTACGTGGCGCCGTTCACCGGGGTGCGCGTGGTCGGCCACCGCTGGTCACCGGACTCGCACGTCGCCCGCGACTTTCTGGCTCGCTACCTGGTGCCCTACCAGTGGCTCGACGTCGAGGACGACCCGCAGGCGCAGGCGGTCCTCGACGCCGCGGCGGAGCAGGCGCCGCCACAGACCGATCAGGCGGGCGCGCTGCCGCTGGTCGTCCTCCCCGACGGGCGCGCGCTGCGCAACCCCTCGCTGTCCGAGCTGGCCAACGCGCTGGGCCTGACCACGCGCGCCGAGACGCCGAGCTACGACGTGGTCATCGTCGGCGCCGGTCCCGCGGGTCTCGCCGCCGCGGTGTACGCCGCCAGCGAGGGTCTGCGCACCGCACTGGTGGAGCGCGAGGCGCCGGGCGGGCAGGCGGGACAGTCGTCGCGCATCGAGAACTACCTCGGCTTCCCCAGCGGCCTCTCCGGCGCCGACCTGACGCGCCGCGCGCTGGTGCAGGCGCGCCGTTTCGGCGCCGAGCTGATCGCTCCCGCGGAGGTCGCCTCATTGGAGGTGTGCGACCCGTATCGCATCGTCCACCTCGACGACGGGCAGGCGCTCACCGCGCAGGCGGTGGTCATCGCCAGCGGGGTCAGCTACCGCAGGCTCGAGGCTCCCGGCGTCGAGGCGCTGACCAACGCCGGGGTGTACTACGGCACCAGCCCCGCCGAGGCGCGCGGCACCGCGGGCGAGCAGGTTGCGGTCGTCGGTGGCGCCAACTCGGCGGGCCAGGCGGCGCTCAGCTTCGCCCGCTACGCCAGCCGGGTGACCATGCTGGTGCGCGGCCCGCACCTCGGCGCCACCATGTCGTCGTACCTGGTCGAGCGCATCGAGCAGCACCCGGCGATCACCGTGCGCACCTGTGCCGAGGTGCACGAGTGCGAGGGCACCGAGCGCTTGACCGCGGTGCACGTGCGCGACGCCACCACCGGCGCGATCGAGCGGCTGGAGGTCAGCTCGCTGTTCGTCTTCATCGGTGGCATCGCCTGCACCTCGTGGCTGGCCGGCGCCATGGAGCTCGACGAGGGTGGCTTCGTGCTCACCGGCAGCGACCTGACCGGCCGGTCGGTCCGCACCGACTCCGGCCAGGCGCGCGACCCCTACCTGCTGGAGACCAGCGTCCCCGGCGTCTTCGCCGTGGGTGACGTGCGCCACCGCTCCATGAAGCGCGTGGCCTCGGCGGTGGGGGAGGGGTCCACCGCGGTGTCGTTCATCCACCAGTACCTCGACCGCTGAGCGGCGAGCGCACACCGCAGATGGCGCAGACGCTCGACAAGACCGACCCCGGCGCGCTGGTGGCCCGGCTGCGCGGCGGCACCGTGTTCGAGCGCTTCGACGACGAGCAGCTCCGCTGGGTGGTCGACCACGCCGACCTGGTCCAGACCGGGGCGGGCGAGATGCTCTACCGCCAGGGCGCGACCTTCAGCGGCATGTCCTTCCTCATCGAGGGACGCATCGACATCGTCAACGAGGCCGAGGGCGGCCTGCGCACCCTGGTCAGCTCCACCGAGGCGGGCTCATGGGCGGGGGGCGTCCCCGCGGTCGACGAGATCCTGCCGGCCGGGGCCAGAACTCCGGTGCCCAGCCGGGTGCTCCGCCTCGACCAGGACACCTCGCTGCGGCTGGTCCGCGACTTCCCCATCGCCGGGCACATCGTCCGCGGCCTGCGCGAGGGCGCCCAGCGCTGGCAGGAGCAGGTCGACCAGCAGGAGCGGCTGGCGGCGCTGGGCCGGCTCAGCGCCGGGCTGGCCCACGAGCTGAACAACCCGGCGGCGGCGGCGCGGCGCGCCGCGGTGTCGCTGCCCGAGGCGGCGGCGCGGCTGCGCAGCACGGCGGTCGAGCTGGCCCTCGCCGATCCGCGGCCACAGCTCGCCCACGACCTGGTCGCCGCCGAGCGCGACCTCTCGGTGGTGCGGGCCTCGTCGGAGCCGGTGTCGGGGTTGGAGCGCAGCGACCGCGAGGACGCCCTCGACACCGCGCTGCGCGGCCGCCGCGTCGCCGGGGTCGACGCGGCGCCGATGGTCGACAGCGGCATCGACATGGAGTGGCTGGACCGGTTCCTGTCGCGATTTGCCCAAACTGCCGCGGCCCCCGCGCTGCGCTGGCTGGTGGCCCAGATCGAGGTCTCCGAGATCGCCCGCGACGTGGAGGACTCCACCGGCCGGGTCGGTGACCTGGTCCTCGCCATCAAGAAGTACACGCACATGGACCGCGCCGCGGTGCAGGAGGCCGACGTCCACGAGGGCCTGGACAGCACCCTGGCGATGCTCAAGTACCGCCTGCGCGGCATCACTGTGGTGCGCGACTACGACCGCACCCTGCCCCCGCTGCCCCTGCACATCGCCGAGCTGAACCAGGTGTGGACCAACCTCATCGACAACGCCGCCGACGCCATGCAGGGCCGCGGCACATTGACGGTGCGCACCTGTCGCGACGGCGACAGCGTCGCCGTGGTCATCGCCGACGACGGTCCCGGAATTCCCGCCGCCGTGCTGCCGCGCATCTTCGAGCCCTTCTACACCACCAAGGGCGTCGGCCAGGGCACCGGGCTCGGCCTCGACATCGCCCACCGCATCGTCGCCCAGGGCCACGGCGGCACCCTGCAGGCGGAGTCGCGACCGGGCGACACGCGGTTCACCGTCCGCCTGCCCATCAGCGGGCGCGCTGCGCGCTGACCGGCGCCTACTGCGTCAGCCAGGGCAGCGCCTCGGCCATCGGCAGCAGCAGGGTGCGCACATGCGGCTCGTCGAGTCCACGCGGGCGCGCCATCAGGGCGAGGGCGGCGCCGAGCAGCGCGCTCTCGGCGTGGTGGCCGACCTCGCCGTGCTCCTGGCGCCAGGCGACCATGGCACCGCGCTGCTCGGTCAGGCCGAGGATGCGGTCGCGCAGCTCGTCCCACTCGGGCGCGTGCTTCGAGGTCTCCAGCGCGTGCAGCGCGGCGCGCTCGGCGGCGATCCACTGCGGATGCGCGCCGGTGCCCGCGTGCTTGGTCCAGCCCTGGGCGGCGCGCTCGACGCCGAACGGCGACAGGGTGCGCGCGTCCTCGAGCAGGCGGTCGACGTCGCTCTGGCCGGGCCGGACTCCGTAGCCCTCGGTGTCGATGGTCATGGTCACGCCTCCACTGGGTTGGGCGGCAAGTGTGACGCCCGCGCCGGTGGTCCGGCGGGTGTCCGCCTCAGCTCGACCAGCCGGTGGCGCGCTGCTGCATGGCCACCAGGTCCTCGTCGGGCATGCCCAGCAGGGGCGCGGCGTTGCCGACCAGGTCGACGATGTAGCGCCGCGAGACGAAGCGCCAGGCGCCCTCGATGCGGCGGAAGCCGTCGTGGTAGCGGCCGGAGATGATCGGCTGCAGCGCGATGGCGTCGGTGGCCTGGAACACCACGAAGGTCGCGCGCGTCTGCGCCGTGGCGCCGTCCGCGCCGAACTCGACGATGACGTTGCTGACCACGTGCTTGGTGCCCTTGGGACCGCCGCCGCTGGCGGTGGCGCGCCACGGCCCGGGCTGCGAGTCGTCGCCGCCCGCGTGGCGGCCGCGCCAGGTCGCCCCACCCTCGAGGGTGATCGCGGCGTGCTCGAAGAGGTTGCGCAGCGCGGTGATGTCGCCGGCGTCGATGGCCTCGGCGTAGGCGAAGAGCAGGTTGCGGATCTGGTCGGCGTCGGTGAGCATGGCCGCGATCATGTCACGCCACGGGCAGGCGGAGCAGGTGGTCGACGTCGGCGACCGAGCGCAGCGCGTCGTTGAGGTGGGTGCAGCCGACGACGCCGGTGAGGCGTTCGCGCACCACCGCCCGCAGCTCGCGCAGGGGTGTGCCGTCGAGCAGGCGTGACGACGGGGCGGCGCCGGAGCAGTCGACGTAGGGCAGCACGTGTGGGATGGACTCGAGCCACCCCACCGCGCCCTCGCCCACCGCCACCTCGCCGCGCACCGTGTATTCGTGCAGCGCGCACTCGCTGCCGTCCGCTTCGGCGACGGTGTCGCGAAACCACGCCTCGACCGCCGCCACGTCCGCGCCGGGCATGACGTCGAGACGGCGGCGGCGGCGCATCGCCTGTGGCGGCAGCGCGGGGATGGCGTGCCACGCGTCGGGATCGCGGCCCTGCTCGGGCGGCTCGGCGGCCACCACGTCGGGATGGTATGCAGGTTCTCCCGCGACGGCGCGCACCGCCGCGGCGCCACCGTCACGCCAGCCGGTGCAGGTGCCGATGCGCCGCACCGAGGCGACCCGCTTCAGGCCGCCCGCGAGCACCTGGCTGCGCATCAGCCCGAAGCCGGAGATCAGCGCGGTGACGGGCAGGTCGTCGACCAGCAGCGCCAGCAGTGAGCCGTCCAGCGACTCGCCGAGCGCGGCGCTCGCGGCGGCGCGAAAACCCGGGCCGAGGCGCAGGCCGACGAGGTCGGCGACGCCGGGCGCCCGCGGCTGCGAGGTGACCCGCCACACCACCCGATCCGGCGTGGCTGTGACGCGCAGGGTCGCGGTGGCCAGCACCAGCGCCGCCCCGTCCTCCAGCGTGACGATGTCGCGCCCTCGCCCGGTCAGGGTGAGGGCGCCCTCAGCGCCGTCCGGCCACTCCATGTCGACGCTGGTGGTGCGGCGCACCTGGCCAGGGAGCCGCGGTGCCGCCTCGACGCGTGGTGACTTCGGGCCACTCCAGGCAGGAACTCCCGGGCCAGTCACCCGCGCACTCCGGCGACGCGATGCAGCGATCGCGCCGCCCACACCGCCACCAGCAGCTCCAGTCCCGCCAGCAGGATGAAGGGCGCCCTGGTCCCGAAGCCCGCGATCAACGAGCTCGCCGTGATCGGCGCCACCAGGCCGCCGATGGCGTACGCGGTGCCGCCGTAGCCGAACACCTCGGCGCGCATCGGCGCGGGCGTCACCAGGCCGAGCAGCGTGTTGACCGCGGGCACGAATGCGCCCAGGGCGAATCCCGCCGCAGAGGCGAGCAGGGCCACGCCGATCAGCGACGGCACGAAGACCAGCGCGGTGAAGACGCCCACCGCCCAGACACTGGTGGCGACCAGCATGCGGCGGTAGCCGATGCGCCGTCCCACCCGGCCAATCATCAGCGCCGACACCGCGCTCGCCGACGCCTGCATGGCGGCGACCACACCCACCGCGAGAGCGACGTGCCCCGGCGAGGCCAGCGCGCGCACCCGCAGCGGCATCGACGCGCCCATCCCCGAGGCGACCGCCTGGGCGAGCAGGCCCATCATCAGCAGCACGCCGACGGTGCCCAGCACTCCGGCGTCGCGCAATCCGGCCCGGCCGTGCGAGCGCGCCTGCCTCTGCACCGAGGTCTCGCGCACGAAGCGCTCCTCGACGAAGCGCGCCACCGCGAACCCGGCGACGAACTGCACGCCGCCCGCGATCACGAACGACAGCCGCACACCCGCCGCGGGCACCAGCACGGCGCCGATGGCCGGCCCCATGGTGCTGCCGATGTACAGCGACGACTGCAGCACGCCCAGGCTGTGGGCGACGCGGTCGGGCGGCGCCATGGTGGTCACCAGCGCCGAGCCCGCGGCGTTGATCCCCGCCAGCGACCCGCGCACGAAGAAGAGCACCGCCATCACCTCGACGTTGGGCGCGATGCCGATGGCGATGCTGGTGACACCGGCGCCGAGCATCGCTCGCACCAGCATCGGCTTGCGCCCGGTGCGGTCGGCGACGCGGCCCCAGATCGGTGAGAACAGCGCCATGCCACCCTGCGTGCAGGTCATCAGCGCGCCGCTCCACAGCGCGATGGCGCCGCCGTGCACACCGGTGCTCTCCACCATGAACGGCAGGAACGGCATGACGAACGCCGAGCCGAGGACGGTCAGGCACTGGCCGCTCCAGAGCACGCCGAGCTGCGGGCCCCAGGGCCGTGCGCGCGGTGTGTCCAGCGGCGGTGCCGCGCTCTCGATCAGCGCCATCCCGCGCGGCTACGCGTGCTTCGAGAGGACGAGCGCGCCCGACCCGTGCAGCGGCGAACCGGCCTGCACCAGGGCGATCTCGCAGCCCTCGACCTGGCGCGGACCGCAGCGGCCCTGCACCTGGCGCACGCCCTCGATGAGCTGCGGCGTGCCGTGCAGCCGCCCCATGCCCAGGGCGCCGCCCGACGTGTTGAGCGGATGGGTGCCGCCGAGGGCGACGCGACCGTCCTGGATGAACTCGTGCCCCTCGCCCTCGCCGCAGAAGCCGAACGCCTCCAGCCACAGCATCGGGAAGAAGCTGAAGCCGTCGTAGAGGTTGAGGCTGTCGACGTCGGTGGGGCCGAGGCCGCTGTTCTCCCAGACGGTGCCGGCGAGCCGGCGCGCGCTGTTCATGAAGCTGTCGAGGGTGAGCACCGGGGCGTTGTCGTAGCCGACGCCGAGCGACGCGCACCCGGTGACGTACGCGGGCGTGACCGGCAGATCGCGGGCGCGCTCGGCGGTGGTGACGATCAGCGCGCCGCAGCCGTCGACGGCCATGTCGCAGTCGAGCATGCTCAGCGGGTCGGCGACCATGGTCGAGCGCATGTAGTCGTCGCGGCCGATCGGCTGGTCGTGGAACACCGCGTCGGGGTTGAGCGTGGTGTTGTGGCGGTTGCCGACGATGAAGGTGCTCAGCTCCTCGCGCGTCGCGCCGTACCTGGCCATGTAGCGCGAGTACGGCACCGCCCACATCATCACCGTGTTGCTGAAGCCGTAGGGCGCGGTGAACTGGGCGTCGCCGGTGGCCAGGCGCACGTCGGCGATGCCGAAGGCGCCCGGCGGGCTGTACATGGCGCGGTAGACGAGCGCGTAGTTGCAGGCGCCCGCGGCCACGGCGTGGACCGCTTCGACCAGCGAGCCGCTCACCGTGCCCTGGGTGATCGAGCAGCTCCAGCGCAGGTTGCGCAGCGGAGCGGTGCGGGTCATGTAGTTGACGGTCACCAGGTCGACGCCGTCGACGTTGCCCGCGCCCAGGCGCGAGGGATTGGGATAGTTGCTGATGCCGTCGATGTCGTCGAAGCTGAGCCCGGCGTCCTCCACGGCGCGGCGGCTGGCCTCGATGGCGAGCTCACCGCAACTGGCGTCGAGGTGGCGGCCGATGCGCGAGAAGCCGGTGCCGACGACGGCCACCCGGTTGCTGATCGGCATGACCATGGTCAGGATTCCTCCGCGCCCGCGGGCGCGAACTGGGGAAGCTGCAAGCCCTCGTCGCCGTAGGGCTCGAAGCGCACCGCGACCCGCATGCCGACGCGGGCGTCAGCGGCCGGCGCGTCGACCAGGTTGCCGACGACGAAGACGCCGGGCTGCTCGTCGATCTCCACCACCAGGCAGGCGTAGGGGACCAGGTCCTCGAAGCCCATGACCCGGGCCTGGCGCATCACCGTGTACTCGTAGACCGTGCCGCGGCCGCTCACCGGGGTGGCCTCGAACGAGCTGGAGTGGCACTCCGGGCAGAGTGGCACGGGCGGGTGGTGGAAGCGGCCGCAGGCCGTGCAGCGCTGCAGGGCGAGCAGCCCGGCGCGCGTCGCCTCCCAGAACGGCGCCGTCAGCGGGGTGACCTGGGGCTCGGGACGCTGCACCCGCAGAGGGCGGCGAAGCTCGGTCATGACTCTCCTCCAACGCTGATCATCATAACCATCATCTGCCGGAAGTCCAGTGGCCGGCCGAGCTTCGCCAAGGGGGTTGCATTCGCTGATCATAGTAAGCAGAATCTGCATACCCTCCCGGACCGGCAGCCCGGCATGCGCCGCCCGAGGAGTCGCACCAGGACGCCGCGCTCAGGAGAACGCATTGCAGCGCATCGCCGCTGATGTCAGCCGCCCTCAGGGCGGTGACGCGCAGGACGGCGCGGCCAGGCCCCCGCGGCCACTGCCCGAGCTCGACCTGTGGAACCGCGCCTTCTGGACCGGCGGCGCCGAGGGCCGCCTGATGATCGCCCGCTGCGCGTCCTGCGGGTACTGGCTCCACCCGCCCGGTCCGGTGTGTCCGGAGTGCCTGTCGCGCGAGGTGGGCGCGCAGGAGGTCAGCGGCCGCGGCACGGTGAACACCTTCACCGTCAACCACCAGCCGTGGCATCCCGCCTTCGCGACTCCGTATGTGATCGCGCTGGTCGAGCTGGACGAGCAGCCGCAGCTTCGCCTGGTCACCAACCTAGTCGACTGCGACCCCGCGCAGCTGCGCATCGGCATGCCCGTCGAGGTCTGCTTCGAGCAGGTCGAGGATGTCTTCATCCCACTGTTCCGGCCGGTCGGTGAGCCGGCATGAAGAGCAGCGCCGCGGAGCTGGAGCAGCGCGTGGTCATCAGCGGCATCGGCCGCTCCCAGACCGGGCGGCGCATCAACCGCGACTCGCTGGAGCTGACCGTCGACTCCTGCCTCGCCGCCATCGCCGACGCGGGGTTGCGTCCGTCGGACGTCGACGGCCTGATCACCTGGCCGGGCGAGAACGTCAGCCCCATGGCCGGTTTCGGCGGTCCCGGCTGCGCGACCATCCAGGAGACCCTGCGCCTCAGCCTGGAGTGGTACTGCTCGGGCATGGAGGGGCTCAACGTGCTCGGCGGCGTGGTCGCCGCGGCGATGGCGGTGGCCTCGGGCATGTGCCGCCACGTCCTGCTGGTGCGCACCGTCACCGAGGCGACCGCGCAGGCGGGCGGCGGGCGCCAGGCGGCAATGGGCAGCAGGCCCGGCCGCAGTGGCGGCACGACGCAGTGGCACCTGCCCTACGGCTCGATGTCGGCGGCGAGCTGGGCGGCGTGGCAGGCGCAGATCCACTTCGACCGCTACGGCATGGGCCGCGAGACGCTGGGCGCAGTTGCGGTCAACCAGCGCCGCAACGCCGCGCTCAACGAGGGCGCCGTCTTCCGCACCCCGCTGACTATGGACGACTACATGGAGGCGCGGATGATCTCCACGCCGCTGTGCCTTTTCGACTGCGACGTCCCCGCCGACGGCTCGATCGCGGTGGTGATGTCCACCGTCGATCACGCGGGCGACACGCCGTCGCCGGCGATCGCCGTCGAGGCGCTGGGTGCGGCGCGGCGGGGTCGCGCCTACTGGGAGCAGCGCGCCGACATGGCGACGATGAAGGCGTACGACGCCGCCGCGCAGATGTGGTCACGCACCACCATGACCCCCGCCGACGTCGACTTCGCCGAGGTCTACGACGGCTTCAGCATCTTCACCCCCGCCTGGCTGGAGGCGCTGGGCCTCTGCGGTGAGGGCGAGAGCAAGGACTTCATCGGTGACGGCTCGCGCATCTCGCTGCAGGGCGAGCTGCCGGTGAACACCTCGGGAGGGCAGCTCTCCGAGGGGCGCTTCATCGGCTGGGGGCTGCTCTACGAGGCCTGCCTGCAGCTTCGCGGCCAGGCGGGCGAGCGCCAGGTCGGCAGGGCGGACGTGGGAGTTGTGGGCGGAGGTGGCGGCAACGTGGGTCAGGCGATCCTGTTGCGACGGTTCGGGTAAAGAGCAACGCCGCGGACGCGGGACGTGGCGAGAATCGCATGGACAACGTGTTGGAGAGGTCGAGCAAGTGAGCGCAGAGGTCAGGGCGCTGCTGGA
Source organism: Candidatus Angelobacter sp. (assembly GCA_035569495.1). Classification (GTDB taxonomy): domain Bacteria; phylum Chloroflexota; class Dormibacteria; order Aeolococcales; family Aeolococcaceae; genus DASRDZ01. The sequence continues at coordinate 32,781 of DATMMX010000019.1, forward strand.
GGTCCGTGGCCTCTCGGTCGCCTATGGGGCGGCCCCGGCGGTGACGCGCGTGTCGTTCGAGCTGCACACCGGGACGGCGGTGGTGGTCCTGGGGCCCAACGGCGCCGGCAAGAGCAGCCTGGCGCGGGCCATCACCGGTCTGGTCCGGCCCACCGAGGGCACCGTGCACTTCGACGGCGTCGACGTCACCGGGATGGCGGCGCACCGGCTGGCCCGGCGCGGCATCGCCCTGGTGCCCGAGGACCGCGGCATCTTCCGCGGCCTCTCGGTGATGGACAACCTGCGCATGGCACTGCGCAACGGCGTGCCGCGCGAACGGCGTGACGCGTCGCTCGACCGGGTGCTGACGCTGTTCCCGGTGCTCGGCTCGCGGCGGCGGCAGATCGCCGGAACGCTGTCGGGCGGCGAGCAGCAGATGCTGGCGCTGGCGCGCGTGCTCGCCGGCGAAGCGCGTGTGCTCGTCGTGGACGAGCCCTCGCTGGGACTTGCGCCGCAGATCGTCGACCGCGTCTACGATGTGCTGCGCACCGTGCGCGAGGCGGGCATCTCGCTGGTGCTCATCGAGCAATTCGTCGAGCGCGCCCTGGACTTCGCCGACGACGCCTGCATGCTCAGCCACGGACGCGTCGAGCTACACGGCCCGCCGCGGGAAGTGCGCGACGAGATCCTGAAGTCATATCTGCAGACCGCCTGAGGAGCAGAAGTGTCCGCCTACATCATCTCCGGACTGGTGCTCGGCTCGATCTACGCGATCGCCGCCACGGGCCTGGTGCTCACCTACAAGTCGTCGCGCATCTTCAACTTCGGGCACGGCGCCATCGCCTTCCTGATCGCGCGCATGTACTACCAGATGGCCCAGGTGTGGCACTGGAACAGCTGGGTCAGCGCCGCGCTGTCGATCCTGGTGTTCGCGCCGCTGTTCGGCGTCTTCCTCTGGGGATTCCTCTTCCGCCACCTCACCAACTCCTCGCAGGTGGTGCGCCTGGTGGCGACCATCGGCCTCTTCGTCGCCATCCCCGCCGTCGCCCAGCTCATCTTCGGCTACGACGCCACGCTCAACACCGTCGGCCTCGCCGGCGCCAATCCCGCGCTGTACCACGTCTTCGGGGTCACCCTGAACCTCGACCAGGTGCTGGTGCTCGGCTTCGCCGTGGCCGTCGCCGTCGGCATGTTCGCGGTGATGCGCTTCACCACGTTCGGTCTGCTGATCCGCGCGGTGGTCGACTCCGCGACGGTGAGCCGCCTGGTCGGCACCGACCCGCAGCGCGTCTCGATGGGCACGTGGGCGCTGGGCGCGATGCTCGCCGGACTGGCCGGTGTGCTGCTGGTCCCGCTGGTCACCCTCGACGTCGACTCCTTCAACATCCTGGTGGTGGCGTCGTTCGCCGCGGTGGTGCTGGCCCGCATGGACAACCTGCTGCTCGCCTTCGTCGGCGGCCTGGTGGTGGGCCTGGCGCAGCAGATCGTCACCAAGTTCATCCCCTCCGACAGCGTGGTGCTCAAGGGCATCGTGCCCAGCATGCCCTTCATCCTGCTGGTCATCTTCCTGCTCTTCTGGGGCTCGGCTCGGGAGACGGTGGGCAGCCGCGCCCAGGCGATGGGCGTCAATCCCGAGGCGGAGCACGACGACGTCGCCGCCGGTGCACGGCGGCGGCAGCGCTCGCGGGTGCGCTCGCTGATGCCGCTGGCCGTCTGGGCGGTGCTGCTCGGCGGCGCCTTTCCTTTGCTGCTCAGCAACTTCTGGCTCGGCCTGGCCTCGGAGGGCCTGGTCATCGGCACCATCTTCCTGTCCTTCACGGTGATCACCGGGCAGGCCGGCATCATCTCGCTCGGCCAGTCGACGCTCGCCGGTGTCGGCGCCATCGCGGTGGGACAGTTCGCCACCGAGTTCCACTGGCCGATGCTGCTCGCCGTGCTGCTCGCCGGCGCGACCGCGGCGACGCTGGGCGTCATGGTGGCGCTGATCTCGGTGCGCCTCGGCGACCTCTACGTCGCCCTGACAACGCTGGGCATGGGGCTGCTGCTGGAGAACATGATCTACACCGTCGGCCGCTTCGACAACTTCTCCATCGGCGTGGCGGTGACCCCGCCCAAGCTCGGGCCCATCGACTTCAGCGGCAAGATCGCCTTCTACCTGCTGGCGTTGTTCGTCTTCTCGGCGTGCGCGCTGGTGGTGTGGAACCTCAAGCGTTCCAGCACGGGATTGGAGCTAGCCGCGGTGCGCAGCGACGCGGTGCGCGCCACCACGCTGGGCATCCGGCCGTGGCGGCTCAAGGTGTCGGCGTTCGCCATCGCCGCGTTCATTGCCGGCGTCGGCGGCAGCATGCTGGCCATGTACCAGTTCCGCGCCCTGCCCTCCAACTACGCCACCATCACCGGCCTGGTGTGGTTCGCCGTGGTGGCGACGTTGGGGCTGCGCTCCATCCCCGCCGCACTGATCGCGGGCATCACCTTCTCGATCTTCCCGCAGATCATCTCCGACCACCTCAGCCAGAGCTGGCAGACGTTGCCGACGGCACTGTTCGGCCTGGGCGCCATCGCGGTCGCGCGCCATCCTGACGGAGTGGTGGCGATGCACGCCGCGCAGTTCCGCTGGTTGCGCCGCAAGGTCGTGCACCTGCTGCACCACGCGCCGCCCGTGGCCGAGTCGGTGACGGAGGTGCCCGCGGCATGAGCGACAGCACCACCACCGCAACCCCGGTCGCCGAGGCGCGCGGCATCAGCGTCTCCTTCGGCGGCGTCAAGGCGCTGATCGACGTCGACCTCAGCATCCCGTCGCACTCCGTGGTCGGCCTGGTCGGCCCCAACGGCGCCGGCAAGACCACCCTGCTCGGCGTGCTCAGCGGACTGACCCGTCCGTCCACAGGCACGGTGTGCGTCGGCGGCGTCGACGTCACCGGCAGGATCCCGCAGGACTTCGCTCGTCGCGGCGTGTCGCGCACCTTCCAGCACGCCGGCCTCTTCGCCGAGGTGACGGTGCGCGACCACCTGGTGCTGGCGCGGCGCATCGTGCACCGCCACCATCACGTGCTCACCGACATCCTCGGCCTCGGCTTCGGGCCGCAGTCGGCCGACGAGAACCAGGTGGTCGACGAGGTCATGCACATGCTCGGCCTCGACGCCTGTGCGCGCCGCCTGCCCAGCGAGATCCCGCTGGGCACGCGCCGCCTGGTCGAGGTGGCCCAGGCGCTGCTCTTCGAACCCAAGCTGCTGCTGCTGGACGAGCCGTCCGCAGGGCTCGACACCGGCGAGACGCAGGCGTTCGGCAAGGTGCTGGCCCAGGCGCGCGATCGCTACGGCTTCTCGGTGCTGCTGGTGGAGCACGACCTGGACTTCGTGCTCTCCGTGTCCACGCTGCTCTACGTGCTCGACTTCGGGCACGTCATCGGTGTGGGAGCACCGCGCGAGGTGCTGGACACCGCCGAGGTGCGCCGCGCCTACCTCGGGAGCAGCGCCGCCGTTCCGGCTTAAAGAGCGGAGCCGCCGCCACCCGCACTGGGTGACGACGGCTCCCGGGTTGGGGTGTGGTGCTGTTGGCTTACTGCACCGGCTGGCCGCAGGTCGGCTTGGTGCCGACGGGCTCGTAGCCGTTGGCGGTCAGCTTGGCGAACCAGCTGCAGTAGTTGGGCTGGTGGTACTTGATGGTGGTGCCCAGCGTGCCGTGGCCGTCGTACGTCTTGCTCGACATGGCGCTGATGAAGGCGTCACGGGTCGGGCAGGAACCGAGCTGCTGCAGCACCTCGATGGTGAAGTCGGCGGCCAGCCAGCCGGTCATGGCCAGCAGGTTGACCTTGCCCGAGGGCACGTACTTGCTCATCGCCGCCTGGAACTTCACGCTCTCGGGCAGCTTCAGCTCGAAGGGTGCGGTGTTGAGGCCGGTGAAGGTGCCGGCGACGTCGGCGCCGACCTGCTGGATCGCGGTCGGGTCGTAGAAGTTGGGGAAGACGAACGCCTTGAAGTTGACACCGGCCTGCTTGGCCGCCTTGTAGAGGGCGATGCCGACGTTGTTGGTGATCGCCAGCGTCGCCGCGTCGATGTGCTTGGAGAGCATGGTCTGGGCGTCGGCGGTGAAGTCACCGGGGACGAAGGGGACGTTGAAGCGCGAGTAGTCGACGCTGATGCCGACCTGCACCGCCGCCTTGGCGAAGATCTGTCCCGCGGTGGTCGCCTGCGGGTCGGCGACGGTGAAGTTGGCGACGTGGCTGCCGCCCTGGTCCTTGATGAACTGGGCGATGGTGGTGGTGCCCACGCCGGGGATGACCGCGCCGGTGATGCTGTAGAAGTTGCTGTGCTTGGCGCCGACGTCGGCGGTCGACCAGCCCACGTCAGGCACGCCCTGGGTCTGCAGGTAGTCGAGCGCGCCGTCCTGCAGCGGGGCTTCGAGGATGGAGAACACGCCCTTGTTCTCGACCAGGTCCTTGCCCGAGTCGAGCGAGCCGCTGGCGGTCGACTTGTCGTCGTCGGTGACCAGGGTGATGGTGCGCTTGTTGACACCACCCGCGTCGTTCTGCGCCGCGAAACGTGCCTTGGCGCCGTCGTCCCAGCCCGCGCGCTGGGTGACGCCCGCGCCGCTCAGCGGCAGCAGGTCGCCGATGGTGATGCTGCTGGCCGTGACACCCGGCGAGTTGCAGGTGACGGCGGCCGCGGTGTTGGCGCCGCCGCCCGTGGCGGTGCCGTTGTTGTCGGATGATGAGCCGCAGGCGGCGAGCCCGAGCAGCATCGTCGACCCAGCCAAAGTTGTGGCCAGGCCCCTGGCAAGTCTCGTCACTGTGCTCCTCCTACCATCCAACCGTTCGATCGCAATGAAATCGGCCGCCGTGTCTGGAGAAGCGGGCGCGCGGGAGCGGGGCTCACGAGCACCCGCCGTCACGTCGTCTTTTCTGTCTGCTTGCCGGTGCGGTGAGTCCCCCTCCTGCCGGGTCGGGGGCTCACGATCATGTGTACTATATTCAGAAATATCCGCAGTGGCAACTGTCGGCAGGTTGGCCGGACTGAGGAGCGCGCAAAATGACCCCGGAGCAGGACGGCGTCCACGACCACGTCATCGACACCGGCAAGGGCAGCTTCGACCTCAGCGACCTGGGCCTGGTGCTGCCCGGCATGGCCGAGATCATGCCGCTGATCGGCGCGCGGATGTGGAAGTGCTACTACGCGGGCAAGGCGCACAACAAACCTCTCGCCGCCTTCCAGCTCAAGGAGGCGGTCGGGCTGATGGAGAAGGGCGCGTTCATGCGCCCCAAGTACAGCGACAACGTCGACAGGTTCATCGCCGAGGAGGTGGCCGCGGTGAAGCGGGCCATCGACGGCGAGGACTGGGACGCCTTCGAAACCGCGTTCACATCCATGGTCGATTCCGCCAACGCGTACCACGAGATGTACGACAAGGGGTACCTGCGCTGGAAAGTGCCAGAATCGCCTCCACCTGATCTCGACATGACGCCCCGCCGCTGAACCGCGGCCGGGCGCGGGGGCGCAATTGATGACCACGGTCGCCGCGGCGACGACGGGCTGGCAGCGACTGAGGTTCTTCCTCATCGTCGGCGCGCTGACGGCGTTCGCCCCGCTGTCCATCGACATGTACCTGCCGGCATTGCCGGCGATCGCACGCGACTTCCACACCGGGCCGTCGCAGGTGCAGCTCACCCTGACCACCTTCCTGGCCGGCATCGCGCTCGGCCAGCTCCTCGCCGGACCGATCAGCGACGCGGTGGGGCGGCGGCGTCCGCTGTTCTTCGGGGTGATCGGCTACGTGGCCGCGTCCCTGCTCTGCGCGGTGGCGCCGTCGGTCTTCGCGCTCGCCGGGCTGCGCCTGGTGCAGGGCCTCACCGGCGCCGCGGGCGTGGTCATCGCGCGCGCCATCGTCCGCGACAAGCACACCGGCGTCGCCGCGGCGCGCTACTTCTCACTGCTGATGCTGATCACCGGCCTGGCGCCGATCCTGGCGCCGTCACTGGGCGGCCAGCTGCTGCGCGCGACGTCGTGGCGCGGCGTCTTCCTGGTGCTCGCCCTGATCGGCGCGCTGGTCGGCGTCGCCGCCGCCGCCGGCCTGCGCGAGACGCTGCCCCCGGAGCGGCGTCGCGCCGGCAGCCTGCACGACACCGGCAGGGCATTCCGCTCGCTGTTCCGCGACAGCCTCTTCGTCGCCTACGCGGTGGCGGGAAGCCTCGCCTTCGCGGCCATCTTCACCTACATCTCCGGCTCGTCGTTCGTGCTGCAGGGGATCTACGGGCTGTCGCCGCAGACGTACGCGCTGGTCTTCGGGCTCAACGCGCTCGGCCTGGTGGCGGGGACGCAGATCAACCGCCGCCTGGCCGGCGCCGTGCCCATCGCCCGCCTGCTGCGCTACGGGATGACCTCGGTCACCGTGGCGGCGCTGGCGCTGCTCGCCGCCGTGGGCGCGCACGCCTTCGGACTGGCCGGCGTGCTGGCGCCGCTATTCGTGATCATGTTTTCCCTGGGCTTCGTGCTGCCCAACGGCATGGCCCTGGCGCTGACGCTCCACCCCGAGGCCGCGGGGACGGCCTCCGCGCTGCTCGGTGCCATGCAGATGGGCAGCGGCGCGGCGGTGGCCCCGCTGGTCGGCATCGCCGGGACGGGCACCGCGCTGCCGATGGCAGTCGTGATGGCCGTCCTCGGCGTCACCTCACTGACGTGCCTGCTGGTGCTCACCGGCCGCCACCATCGCCGGCGCCTCGATGGCGACGACGTCGCCGACGCTCAGCGACGCGACGCTCTGCCGCAGCAGGCCCTGGAAGCGAGGCGGTAGCCCGGCGCCGGCGAAGTGCGCCTCGATGTCCGGCACCGACTGCAGCAGCTCCGCCAGCTGTTCCAGTGCCTGGGCGTTGCCGCGCGGGTCGATGCGCACCTCGCGCGTCCCCGAGTAGATCGACTCGACGTAGCGATCCGCGGGCGCGACCACCTTGGGCGCCTCGCGCACGCCGAGGTCGGTGCCGACGTCCAGCCACGACTGCCAGGTGTCGCTGCGCCCCGCGTACTCGGGCACCGCGGTGAACAGCGTCAGGTAGTAGAGGTGCTCAACGGCTTTGTGGATGCGCTTGAACTCGGAGCCGTGCGGCATCCGGCTGGTCCTGACGGTGATCATTGCGCTGCTCCCGCAGTCGCCCGCTGCGGCGTGGGCGTCAGCTCGGCGGTCTTGTCGAGGCCGTAGAAGTCGGCGACGTTGTCGACCAGCACCTTGCGGCGCTCGTCCTCGGGCACGCCCTCGAAGAGGTCCTCGATCCAGTCGCGGGTGTGCGGGAAGGTGCCCACGCTGTGCGGGAAGTCGGTGCCGAACATCAGCATCTCGATGCCGATGTAATGGCGCAGGGTCATCGCCATGCGGTCGACGATGAAGCTGAACTTGACGTGGTCGCGGTAGTACTCGCTGGGCATGCGCGGCAGGTCCAGCCCCACGTAGGTGTTCCAGCGGCGGTAGAACTCGTCGGTCCAGTTGAGCACGTGCGGCAGCCATCCCGCCTGGGTCTCGGCGAAGTAGACCTGCAGCTCGGGGAAGCGGTCGAAGACGCCGTAGACGATGAGCTGGCCGATGGTGTACGAAGGCCCGAAGCCGCCCGCCACCAGGGAATCCTTGGTCAGCGATGCCGCGCCGGGCTGCACCGGGCGGACGCCACCGAAGTTGCCGTGCGGCGAGATCTTCACGCCCATCTCCAGGGAGGCGGCGAAGAAGCGGTCGTCCTGCGGCTCGTAGAAGGCGCTGCCGTTGGGCCACACCGCCAGGGCGACGCCGCGCAGGCCCTTCTCCTTGATGTGCTGCATCTCCTTGATGGCGTCGTCGACGCCGGTCTCGGGGAGCATGGCCACGCCGATCAGGCGGTCGGGCGCGACGCTGCAGTACTCGTCGGCGAGCCAGTCGTTGTAGCCGCGGATGAACGCCTTGTGCGCCTCGGCGTCGACGTCCTTGAGCGCGTTGCGGAAGAAGATCGGGCTGTAGACGGGCGGGAACATCACCTCGGCGTCGACGCCGTCGAGGTCCTGCTCCTGGAGGCGCTGGATGGCGTCGCCGCTGCCCGGGCGGCGCGAGCCGTCCTCGCGGTAGTAGCGCGGCTTGACCGGGATGAACTCGTCGTAGTCCCAGTCGGCGACCAGGTTGCCGCTGGCGCTGCGTTCCCAGCGCTGCCCGTCGATCTCGATGCGCCACTTGTCGGCGCCGTCCTCGTGCTTGACCAGCTTGGGCATGGCGTGCTGGTGCTGCTCCGGCACGCGATGGATCCAGCGGTCGACGGGGACCTCGTTGTGCCCGTCGGCGTTGATGACCTGGTACTGCTTGCCCATCGACTTACCTCCGGCGCGAAGTATGATGACTATGATGAGGAACTTCAAGGTTAGCGGCGGACCCGCCCCGGCCTCGGGGCGCCCGAGCCGGCCGCCGGTGCCCGTCGAGACGCTCGGCGGCATCCTGCTGGAGCCCGTCTACGGTCCCGGCGACGTGCTCCCCCCCGACGCCACCGAGCCGGGCGCCTTCCCCTACACGCGCGGCATCCACGCCGACCTCTACCGCACCAAGCTGTGGACCATGCGCCAGTTCGCCGGCTACGGCGACGCCGCATCGACCAACGCGCGCTACCGCTTCCTGCTGTCGCAGGGGCAGACCGGGCTCTCCGTGGCCTTCGACATGCCCACCCTGATGGGCTACGACAGCGACGCCCCCGAGGCGCACGGCGAGGTGGGCCACTGCGGCGTCGCCGTCGACACCGTCGAGGACATGCACGCGCTCTTCGACGGCATCGACCTCGCCCAGGTGACCACGTCGATGACCATCAACTCACCGGCGCCGATCGTCTTCGCCCAGTACCTGGTGGTCGCCGAGGAGCGCGGCGTGGGCTTCGACAAGCTGGGCGGCACGCTGCAGAACGACATCCTCAAGGAGTTCATCGCCCAGAAGGAGTACATCTTCCCGCTGCGGCCGTCGATGCGCCTGGTCACCGACGTGGTCGCCTTCTGCAGTAAGGAGGTGCCGCGCTTCAACCCGGTGTCGGTGAGCGGCTACCACATCCGCGAGGCGGGCTCGACCGCGGCGCAGGAGCTCGCCTTCACCCTCGCCGACGGCTTCGCCTACGTGGAGTCGGCGATCGAGGCCGGGCTCGCGGTGGACGACTTCGCGCCGCGGCTGAGCTTCTTCTTCGACGCCCACATCGACTTCTTCGAAGAGATCGCCAAGTTCCGCGCGGCGCGGCGTATCTATGCGCGCTGGATGCGCGAGCGCTACGGCGCCCAGGACGAGCGCTCGCTGAAGCTGCGCTTCCACACCCAGACGGCGGGGGTGTCGCTGACCTCGCAGCAGGTCGAGAACAACATCGTGCGCACCGCCGTCGAGGCGCTCGCCGCGGTGCTCGGCGGCACCCAATCCCTGCACACCAATGCCTTCGACGAGGCGCTCGCCCTGCCCACCGAGAAGGCGGCCCAGGTGGCCCTGCGCACCCAGCAGGTGATCGCCTACGAGACCGGCGTGCCCGCGGTGGTCGACCCGCTCGGCGGCTCCTGGTACGTGGAGTGGCTGACCGACCGCATCCAGGCCGACGCCATCGCCTACCTGGAGGAGATCGAGCGTCGCGGCGGCATGGTGGCGGCGGTGGAGGAGGGGTACCCGCAGCGCGAGATCGCCGAGGCGGCCTTCCGCCAGCAGCAGTTGCTGGAGAGCGGCGAGCGGGTGATCGTCGGCACCACCGCGTTCACCAGTGAGGACGAGGAGCCGGTCTCCATCCTGCGCATCGACCCCGCGCTGGAGCGCGCCCAGGGCGAGCGGCTGGCCGCGGTTCGTGCCAACCGTGACGGTATCGGCGTGGCCAACCGGCTCGACGAGCTGCGCGCCGCCGCCGGCGACGACTCCGCGCCGCTGATGCCCCGCCTGCTCGACTGCGTCCGCGCCCGCGCCACCGAGGGGGAGATCATGGCCACCCTGGCCGGCGTGTTCGGGACATACCTGGAGAAATCGTGGTTCTGATGACACCTGAAGAGATCGTCCACGCAGTGTTCGCGCGGGTGCGCGCGACCGATCCCTCCGTCGCCCAGCTCTATGCGCCCGACGCGGTGCTGGACCACGGCGACGGCGTGCACTCCGGGCGCGACCAGATCGACGCCTTCTACCGCGGCGTCTTCGTGCGCCGGCCGCAGCCTCAGGTGGAGGCGCTGTTCGTCAACCTGCCGACGGTGGCTGCACTGCTGCGCGTCGAGACCGGGGACGGCACGGTGAACCAGGTGGTCGACGTCTTCCAGGTGGAGGACGGGCTGATCCGGGCAATGAAGGTGTGCCTCCAGCCGGGGTGATGGCCGCATCGCGCCCACCGATCCGCGTGCTCACCGCCAAGGTGGGCCTCGACGGCCACGACCGCGGCATCAAGGTGATCTCCCGCGCCCTGCGCGACGCGGGCGTCGAGGTGATCTACGCCGGGTTGCGCCAGTCGCCGGAGATGATCGCCAACGCCGCGGTGCAGGAGGACGTCGACGGCGTCGGCCTCAGCATCCTCAGCGGCGCCCACATGACCCTGTTCCCCGAGGTGCTGCGCCACCTGCGCGAGCTGGGCGCCAACGACATCACCGTCTTCGGTGGCGGTATCGTGCCACCCGACGACGTCATCGAGCTGGAGCGCCAGGGCGTCGCCCGCATCTTCACCCCCGGCGCGCCGCTGGCCGAGATCATCGAGTACGTGACCACCCAGATGGAGACCAGGCATGCCCGCAACCACGCGTGACGGCGACGCCTGACACCAATCGCCTGGGGCGCGGCGCCTTCCTGGCGCTGATGTCCTCGGCGCTGACCATCGCGGTTTTCCAGACCATGGTGGTGCCCCTGCTGCCTGGGCTGCGCGATCAGCTCCACGTCTCCACCGCCGCGGTGAGCTGGGTGCTCACCGCCAACTTCATGGCGGCGGCGGTGTGCGCGCCGCTGCTGGGCCGGCTCGGCGACATGTTCGGCAAGCGCCGCGCCCTGGCCGCGGCGATGGTCCTGCTCTGCGCCGGCTCGCTGGTGGCGGCGACGACGACGTCGTTCCCCCTGCTGCTGGTGGCGCGCGTCCTCCAGGGCAGCGCCTCGGCGGTGTTCCCGCTGTCCATGACCATCGTCGCCGACGAGTGGGACGAGCGCCGTCTGCGCGCGGGCATCGGCTGGCTCAGCGCCACGCTGGCACTGGGCGCGTCGCTGGGCCTGGTGCTGGCCGGTGCGGTCAGCCAGTTCGTCCACGACTACCACGTCATCTTCTGGGGCGGCACGGTGTGCGCGCTGGCCTCGGGCATCGCCGTGGTGCTCAGCGTGCCGTCCTCGCGCAACGTCATGCGCGGCCGGATCGACGTCGCCGGTGCGCTGCTCATGGCGGCGTGGCTCACCGTGCTGCTGCTGGGGATCGCCCAGCTCGGCAAGCGCGGCGTCGGTGATGCGCAGGCGCTGGGGCTCACGGTCGGGGGCGCCGCGCTGTTCCTGCTCTGGATCGCGGTGGAGCGGCGCGTCCGCCAGCCGCTGGTCGACCCGCGCCAGCTCTTCATGCCCGCGGTGCTCTCGGCCAACCTGATGGCCCTGCTGATCGGCTTCGGCATCTACGGGCCGCTCTTCCTGATCACCGAGTTCGTGCAGACTCCGGCCACAACCGGCTATGGCCTCGGCCTGTCGGTGCTGGCCACCGGCCTGGTCATGCTGCCCCAGGGCGGCGGCTCGCTGGTGGCGTCGCGCCTCGCCGGCATCGCCACCTACCCGGCGCGGCTGATGGTGCGGGCCGGCGCCGTCACCCTGGCGATCGGCCTGCTCGAGCTCGCCCTGTTGCACAGCGCGCTGTGGGAGGTGCTGCTGGGCAACACCCTGCTCGGCCTGGGCGGGAGCCTGGCCTTCGCCACGCTTCCGGCCATCATCATCGACGCCGTGCCGCCGTCGGACACCGGCGTCGCCACCGGCATCAACACCATCATGCGCACGGTCGGCGGCGCCGTCGCCGGCGCGGTGCTGGGCGGCATCCTCACCGGCGGACCAGGCGCAGCCGGCGGATTCCCGACCCAGGGCGCCTACATAGCAGCCTTCCTGATGTGCGCCGTGGTGGTGGCGGCGGCGGTGCCGCTCACTGCGGTGCGGGTGCGCCGCCGGGCCGAGCCGGCGGCCGCGGTGGCCACCCTCAGCGCCAGGCGATGACCTCGTTGAGGCTGCCGCTCCAGCCCTCCCAGGCGTAGCGGTTGTACTCGTCCATGTGCTCGCGCATCAGCCGCTCGGCGAGCGTGCCGTTGCCCTTGAGGATCGCCCTGCCGATGGCGATGTGCTGGCGGTTGACCTCGTCGCGCTGGTTGGGCGGGTAGACGAAGCCGACCATGCGGTCGGTGAACATGCTGACCAGCCCCTGGTCGAAGAGGTCGAGGATGGGGTTGCCGGAGATTCCCGTGACCACGTCGTGGAACTCGCGGCTGGCAGTCAGGAAGGCGCGGTTGTCGCCGGTCTCGGGCTTGCGCTCCAGCTCGGCAATGAGCTGGCGCAGCTTGGCGATGCCCTCCTCGGTCTGGTGCTCGGCGGCGAGGCGCGCGGCCACCGGCTCCATGACGTTGCGCGCCTCCATGAGGTGGTGCAGGCGGACGCCCGCGGCGCGGTAGTACAGCGACGACATGCGGCCGTAGTCGCGCCCGCTCGCCGCGGTGACCACGGGGCCGCCGCCGGGGCCGGAGCGGATGTCGAGCAGGCCGTGCACCTCGAGGATGCGCTGCGCCTCGCGCAGCGTGGTCCTGCCGACGCGGTACTGGGCCAGCATGGTCGCCTCGGGGGGCAGCACGGCCCCGGCTTCGAGCCCGCTGTCGATGACGTCGTCGAGGATCTGGCGGGCCAGCGTCTCGGCCTTCTTCTCGGTGCGGCCGCTGACGAAAACGGTGGGCCGGTACTTCGGCTCGTCCGCCGCCGGCGCCATCTCGGGCACGGTGGCCCGTCCGTTGCCTGCACGCGGCGGCCTGCCCGCCCGCGGTGCGCCGTTGGGGACGCTCTTCGCCGCGGCGCCGGGCGCACGCCGCGCGGTATCCGTCGTCCGCCGCTTTTGCACGTTGCCAGTATACGGTCGAGTAGAGGCTGTGACGCGCTCGGACCGCCCCGTTCCAGAATCCTTGTAGTTCCTGATCATAGTAGGTATACTTGCGCGCATCTCGCAGACATGGAGGAGCACAGCGTGGACTACCGGGTGATCTCCACGGACGACCACATCATCGAGGCGCCCGACACCTTCGACCGGCTGCCCGCGAAGTACCGCGACCGCCAGCCCCGCATCCTGCGCGGTCCCGACGGTGGCGACGGCTGGAGCTTCGACGGCAAGCCGCCCAAGAGCACCTTCGGCCTCAACGCCGTGGCCGGGCGGCCGTACGAGGAGTACAAGGAGAGCGGCCTCACCCTGGAGCAGATCCTCCCCGGCAACTACGATGGCGAGGCGCACCTCAAGGACATGGACGTCGACGGCGTCGACGCCGCCACCATCTACCCGATGGCCACGCTGGAAGCGCTGACCATGGCCGACCGCGACTTCGGCCTCGCCTGCGTGACGGCGTACAACGACTGGCTGCTCGACGACTTCTGCGGCGTCGCCCCCGACCGCCTGCTGGCGCTGCCGATCATCGCCGTCGACGACGGTGAGCAGGCCATGCTCGCCGAGACCGAGCGGGTGATCGCCAAGGGCACGCGCGGCATCTTCCTGCCCTACAACGCGGTGCACGAGTACCACGACGAGTACTACGAGAACTTCTGGAAGCTGCTCGCCGACGCGAAGGTGGCGGCGGCGATCCACCGCACCATGGGCGGCCGGCCGCCCGAGGTCAAGTCGGCGATGGGCGCGGCCATGACCAAGGACAAGCCGGGGCTCAACGTCGCCGGCATCGTCGAGCGCTTCTTCTCCGGCATCACCCCGCTGACCCGGATGATCTTCACCGGCGTCTTCGAACGCCATCCCAACCTGCGCTTCGTCGACGCCGAGGTCAACGGTGGCTGGGTGCCCTTCTGGGTGCAGATGATGGAGCAGGAGTACGAGCGCCAGCGGCATTGGGCGCACCCGCCGATCACCAAGGCGCCGTCGGAGTTCGTCGGCACCAACGTCTTCGTCACCGCGCTCGACGACTTCGTCGGCTTCGAGCTGGCCAAGAAGGACGACGTGCTGGCCCGGGCGATGATGTGGTCGTCGGACTACCCGCACAGCACCACGCTGTGGCCGAAGAGCAAGCAGTACATCGAGCAGCTCACCGACGGCATGGACGACAAGCGTCGCCACGGCCTGGTCGCCGGCAACGCCATGCGCGCCTTCGCGCTCAGCAACTAATGGCCACGAGCAACGGCAGCAAGCCCGCACAGACCGCGCAGGGACCCCTGGTGGGACTGCGCGTCATCGACTTCGGACAGCTGATCGCCGGCCCCATGTCGGCGACCTTCCTCGCCGACTGGGGTGCCGACGTGGTCAAGGTGGAGCCGCCGGGGGAGGGGGACAGCCTCCGGCGGCTCGCCCCTCACAAGGACGGCGTGCCCCTGTGGTGGAAGGTCAACGGCCGCAACAAGCGGGCGATCAGCCTCAACCTCAAGGACGAGGCCGACCGCGACACCTTCTACGAGCTGGTCAAGGTCGCCGACGTGTGCATCGAGAACTACTCGGTGGGCACGGTGGCCGACCTGGGCGTCGACTACCAGACGCTGAAGCAGATCAACCCCGGCATCATCATGCTCAGCACCAGCGGCTTCGGACAGACCGGTCCATACGCCCACAAGCGTGCCTTCGGGCGGGTCGCCGAGGCGTTCAGCGGCATGGCCTACATCACCGGCTACGCGGACCGTCCCCCGGTGCACGCCGGTGTGCCGGTGGCCGACTGCGTCGGCGGAGTGCTCGGCTGCGCGGCCATCCTCGCCGCGGTCTTCGAGCGCGCCGCCAATCCCAAGCACGAGGGCCAGCACATCGACCTGGCCCTGTACGAGACGCCCTTCCGGCTCATGGAGTTCCTGGCCATCGCCTACGACCAGCTCGGCCTGGTCACCGAGCGCGGCGGCGAGAAGACCAGCTACGTTGCCCCGGTGGGCACCTGGCTGACCAAGGATGAGAAGTACGCGTCGTTCACGGGCAGCACCCAGGAGATGGTGGTCCGTCTCTACGACGCCATCGGCCGCCCCGACCTCAAGACCGACGAGCGCTTCGCCGTCAACACGGCGCGGGTCGCCAACCGCGGTGCGCTCGACGACATCATCAGCACCTGGATCCGCGAGCACACCCTCGCCGAGGTTCTGGACACCTTCGACAAGTACGGGGTGGCCATCGCGCCCTACCTGAGCATCGCCGACATCTTCGAGAACGAGCAGTACGCCGCTCGCGAGTCGATCATCACCGTCGACGACGACGAGCTGGGCCCGGTGCGGATGCAGAACGTGGTTCCCCGGTTCGGGCGCACGCCCGGCAAGGTGCGCCACACCGGACGGGCCAAGGTCGGCGCGGACCAGGCGGACGTGCTCGCCGACTGGCTGGCCGGCGACCGCACCGTCACCGCGCAGCACTGATGGGGGACCTGCCCCTGCAGGGAGTGCGTGTGCTGGAACCCGCCGTCCTCCTCGCCGCACCCTTCGCGTCCAGCCTGATGGCCGACTTCGGCGCCGAGGTGATCAAGCTGGAGATGCCCGGCGGCGGCGACCCGATGCGCCAGCTCCCGCCGATGCACCAGGGCAAGTCGCTGTGGTGGAAGGCCACGGCGCGCAACAAGAAGTCGGCGACGCTCGACCTGCGCACCGAGAGGGGGCAGGAGATCTTCAAGCGCCTGGCCGCGGTCAGCGACGTGGTCATCGAGAACTTCCGACCCGGGGTGATGGAGCGCTGGAACCTCGGCTGGGAGACGCTGCACGCCATCAACCCCAAGCTGATCATGGTGCGGCAGACGGGTTTCGGCCAGTTCGGGCCATATTCGCAGCGTCCCGCCTACGGCATGATCGTGGAGTCCTACGCGGGCCTGCCCGACGCGCTCGGCTTCGCCGACACGCCGCCGGTGATGTCCGGGCTGGGCGACAACCTGGCCGGGCTGGTGATCGCCTACGCGATCATGTTCGCGCTGTACCACCGCGACGTGCACGGCGGTCCCGGGCAGCTCATCGACAACGCCGCGTCGGAGGGGATGCTGCGTGTCGTGGGCGAGCACCGCGTCCCGGGCGTGGGCCTCGGCCTGCCGCCGATGCCCAAGCGCTCGGCGACCGGGCCGCACATGTCGATCGGGCAGGACGCGCTGCGCGTCGCCGGCATGTTCGCCACCTCGGACGGGCGCTGGTGCGTGCTCCACTCGGGCACCGCGGGCACGGCGATCTGGGCCAACCTGATGAAGGCGATCGGCCGCGAGGACCTGCTCGACGAGTCGGCGTACCCGCCCGGCTCGCCGCAGCGGCAGCAGCGTCGCGAGGAGATCGACGCCGCGGTCACCGAGTGGTTCGCCACGCACACGCGCGACGAGATCGTCCAGGTCGCCGCCGACAACGCGGTGACCATCGCGCCCGTCTACAACATGGAGGACGCCGTCAACGACCCGCACTTCAAAGCGCGCGAGGCGTTCCTCACCGTCGAGGACGAGGACTTCGGGCCGTTCCAGATGGTCAACGTCACGCCGCGCTTCTCGGCGACGCCGGGGGAGGTGCGCCACACCGGGCCGAGCGTCGGCGCGCACACCAAGGAGATCTACGGCGGGCTGCTGGGCATGAGCGACGAGGAGATCGCGGCGCTGCGCGCCGAGGGGGTCATCTGACGCACGCCCATATTAGTTGCATGTACCAACCAACTTATCGTAGAATCCGCGCATGGCCAGGGAGAACCGCGCCCCGTCGTCGTCCCTGCAGGCGTCCTACGAGCAGCTCGGCCGCGAGCTGCTGACCCTGGGGCGCCGGGTGCGCTCCAAGCCGCCCCTGGTCACCGGCGACCATCCCTACCTCGAAGCGGCGATCGACGCCCTCTGCGGACTGCTGGTGGAGCGCGGGCCGACGCGCCTCACCGACCTCGCCGATGCGCTGTGGCTCGACAAGTCGACGGTCACGCGGCAGATCGCCACCCTGGAGGCGGCCGGGCTGGCCCACCGCGTCCCCGACCCCAGCGACGGCCGGGCCGCGCTGGTCGGTCTCACCGACGAGGGTCGCGACCTGCTCAGCCGGGTCCGCCAGGGCCGGCGCGAGGGGCTGCGCCAGACACTCAGTGAGTGGAGCGCCGACGACGTCGCCCGCTTCGCCGCGCTGCTGGAGCGGTTCAACCGCGAGATCGAAGCGGTGCAGCGCCCCCTGCTGGTCGCCCTGCCCGGGCGCAGGGGCGCGCGTTGACGCGGCGGGGGGCGCTGAGCCCGGCGGAGCACCGGCGCATCCTGCGGCTGATGAGCGGGCTCATCCTCGGCCTGTTTGCGGCATCCCTGTCACAAACCATCCTGACCACGGCGCTGCCCACCATCGTCGGCCAGCTCGGCGGCCAGGACCAGCTCGCCTGGCTGGCCAGCGGCCAGCTCCTCGCCACCACGGTGTCGACGCCGCTGTGGGGCAAGCTGTCCGACATCCACGGCCGCAAGCGGCTGTTCCAGATCGCGCTTGGCATCTTCATGGTCGGCTCACTGCTCGCCGCCGCGGCACCCAACATCGGTGTGCTGGTCATGGCCCGCGCGGTGCAGGGCATCGGCACCGGCGGCAGCGTCGCCCTGACCCAGGCCATCCTCGCCGACCAGCTCGCCCCGCGCGACCGCGGTCGCTACAGCGGCTACCTGGGCGCGTCGTTCGCGCTGGCCACCGTGTGCGGTCCGCTGCTCGGCGGCTTCCTGGTCGTCGACGGCTCGTACGGCTGGCGGCTCTGTTTCCTCGTCGGCCTGCCGCTGGTGGTCGCCGCCATGGTGGTGGTGCAGTCGACGCTGGAGAACCAGGCGCCGCGCCGCCGCCAGCCGCTCGACCGCTCCGGTGCGCTGCTGATCAGCGGCTGCATCATCTGCGCGGGGCTGGTGCTCTCGCTCGGCGGCCACACCATTCCCTGGCTCTCGCCGCTGACGCTGGGCCTCGGTGCGCTCGTCGTGGTGCTGCTGTTCGGCGCCGTGCGCGCCGAGCGCCGCGCCGCCGATCCCGTTCTGCCACCGCATCTTTTCGCGGTGCGCACCTTCCGCATCGCCGGCGGCGGGCTGCTCATCTCCGGTGTGCTGCTCTACGGCGCGCTCACCTACCTGCCGCTGTACCTGCAGATCGTCAAGGACCGCGCGCCCACCGTCGCCGGACTGCTGACCCTGCCCATGGTGGTGACCATGGTCGGCAGCGGAGCCATCGTGGGACGGCGCATGTCCGCGCGGGGACGCTACAAGCGCTATCCGCTGGTCGGCATGGCCGTTTCCGGAACCGGCATGCTGCTGCTCTCGCGCCTCGGTGCGGACAGCTCGTTCCTGCTCCTCGGCGTCGCCATGGTCCTGGTCGGCTCGGGCTCCGGCATGATCGGCCAGGTGCTCATCGTCGCCTCCCAGAACGAGGCGCGTCGCGAGGACCTCGGCGTGGTCTCGTCGACGACGTCGTTCCTGCGCTCGCTCGGCGGCGCCATGGGCGTGGCCGTGCTCGGCGCGATCCTCAGCGCCCAGCTCAGCGCCAACGTGCCTGCGCTGCTGCGCGCGCGCCACCTCTCCGGCGCCGCGTCGGTGCCGCTCGACAAGCTGCTGGGCACGCCCGCCGCGGTGGCCCACCTGCCCGCCGGCGTGCGCGGTGCGGTGGTCGACGGCATGGCCCAGTCGCTCGACGCCGTATTCCTGGCCATCGTTCCGCTCTGCCTGCTCGGCGTCCTGCTCATCTCGCTGCTGCGTGAGCAGCCGCTGCGCACCACGCGTCACGAGCCGGGGCAGGTCGTGGTCGACCAGTCGACACCGGCGGAGATCCTGCTGGAGGCAACCGCATGAGCCGCGGATCGGAGCCGCGTCCGGACCGGTCCGCAGGCGCTGCGTGCCCGGTGGTGGTGGCGCTGCCGGGCGCCGCCGCCACCCTTGCCCCCTACTAGTTCGCCTCTGAGCTGAAGATGATCACCTGAGCGCGGGTGGGGCGGTCGGTGGCGGCCAGCGCGTAGCGGCAGTCCTGCACCTGGCGCACACCCGCGCGGCCCATGCACTGCAGCGCCGCCTCCGCGTAGTGCGGCGCACCGGCGAGCGCACCCTCGGCGAGGTGGCCGCCCGAGGTGTTGAGCGGCAGTGAGCCGCCGATCTCGTTGTGGCCACCCTGGACATATTCGAAGGCCTCGCCCTCACCGCAGAAGCCCAGCGCCTCCAGCCACAACCAGGTGAGGATGCTGAAGCCGTCGTAGACGCTGGCCGTCGACATGTCCGACGGCTGCAGCCCCGCGGGCTCCCACAGGTGGCGCTGGAACAGCGGCGGCAGGTCGTTGTTGTCCTCCAGCGCGGGCTTGAGCAGGCGGCCGCCGCCGTGATAGAAGGCCTGCGGACCGCGCGGACCGATCCAGGCCTTGGCGAACGCCTTGACGTAGGCGGCGCCGTGGTCGAGGTCCTGGGCCGCCTCGGCGGGGCCGAGCACGTAGGCGATGCAGCCGCGCACCGGGATGTCGCAGTCGTAGAGGCAGAGCGGGTCGGCGATCATGCGCGCCGCCATGTAGTCGTCGACGCTCAGCGTCTCGGGCTTGTTGATCGCCCAGTAGCTCTTCTCGTTCTTCAGCGCGTTG
Organism: Candidatus Angelobacter sp.; assembly: GCA_035569495.1. GTDB lineage: Bacteria > Chloroflexota > Dormibacteria > Aeolococcales > Aeolococcaceae > DASRDZ01. The sequence continues at coordinate 52,415 of DATMMX010000019.1, forward strand.
CTGCGGTTGCGCACGACGTGATTGGCCATGTGCTCGCGCGTCGCGCCGTAGCGGTGGTAGTAGCGCTGTGCGGTCTGCGAGTGACCGCCCTGGATGAAACCGCCGACCGGTCCATAGGGCGCGGAGAACGCCATGTCGCCGCTGACCTTGGGGCGCTGCGCGGCGGCGCCGTTGAGGGCGGCGCGGCGGGCGGGCAGGCGCGGGTCGTCGACGGCGCGCCACACCAGGGCGAAGCGGCAGGCGCCGCCGGCGATGGCGTTGTGCGCCTCGATCAGCGAGCCGCCGACGAACTTGTTGTTGACCTCGCCCCAGGTGATGTCAAGGCCGAGGCGGCGCCACACGTACTGCGGCGTCACTCCGGTGACCCCGTCGACGGCGGGGCTGGAGTCCTCGACGAAGCTGGTGATGCCGTCGACGTCCTGCGGGGTCAGGCCGGCGTCGGCGATGGCGGTGCGGCAGGCCTCGATGCACTCGTCGCCGACGATGCGGCCTTCGGGGAGCGGGTCGCGGCTGATGCGCGAATACCCGATGCCCAGCACCGCCACCTTGGGCTTGCCGAACCTGATGTTCGCTGCGGCCATCACGCGCCCTCCGCGAGGGTGAAGTCGGGCAGCACCATGCCGTCGCCGATGTCGACGAAGGTCACCGCGACGCGCGCGCCGATGCGGATGTCCTCGGGCGGCGTGCCGTTCATGTTGCAGGTCACCAGCAGACCGGGCTGCTCGTCCAGCTCCACGTCGACGATCGCGTACGGCGTCGCGCCCTCGAAGGCGGGCGCCCGGTTGGCGTGCACGCGCGTGAAGGTGTAGATCGTGCCGCGGCCGCTCACCGTCTCGTAGCGCAGGTTGCGCCCGTCGCAGATGTCGCAGAAGGGGAGGGGCGGGTGCAGGTAGGTGTGGCAGGTCTGGCAGCGCTGGATGGCCAGGCGTCCCTCGCGGGCCGCGTCCCAGTAGGGGCGGGTGAGGTCGGTGGCGACGGGGAGCGGGCGAAGCTCGTCGGCGATTCTGCCGGGCAGCGTGCGCATCTCAGGCGGGTGCCGCGACGAGGGTTTCGCTGTCCGCGGCCCAGCCGATGACACCGGCCTCCTTGAGCTCGGCGATCTCCTGCTCGGTGTAGCCCAGCTCAGCGAGGATCTCCCGCGTGTGCTCGCCGAGGGCGACGAACGGCAGGCCCGGCTCGCACGGCGTTTCCGAGAACTCCACCTGCGGACCGTGGCGCCAGTAGCGTCCCTCCGGCGCCTGCTCGGTGAAGGCGGGATGCTGCGTCGGCACCATGAAGCCGATCGCGGTGGTGTGCGCGTCCTCGTGGAGGAAGCGCTTGTGGTTGGCGCCGTCGGCGACCACGCAGCCCACGTCGGCGGCGGTCAGCAGCGACTCCCATTCGGCTGCGCTGCGCTGCGCGAACACCGGCTCCAGCGCCTCGCCGAGCGCGCTGCGGTTGTCGTAGCGCGCGGGCTCGGTGGCGAAGCGCTCGTCGGCGAGCAGCGCCGCGCATCCCGCCGCGTTGCAGAAGGCGGCGAACTCGTCGTCGTGCGGCGCGGCGAGGAAGACCCAGCCCTCGCTGCACTCGTAGAGTCGATACGTCGCCTGCAGCCCGAGCTGGCGCCGGTCGGCGGTGCGCCGCGGCGGCTTGCCGTCGTACTCGAAGGCGTCGTCCGAGTTGCAGTAGACGATTGAGTTCATCATGGTCGTCTCCATGTACTGCCCCTTGCCGGTGCGCCACTTGGCGGCCAGGCCGAGCATCAGCGCGGTGCCGACGCCGCTTCCCGAGATGGGGTCTGGCGACTGGTCGCCCATGGGGATGTTGCCCTCGCCGGACTGGAACACCGAGTTGCCGGTCAGCGCGCCCATGGTGGGGTTGAACGCGGCGCGCGCCGAGTGCGGGCCGGTCGAGCCGTACGACCCCGCGTACAGGTAGACGAGCTGCGGGTTGACGGCGCTGCAGGTCGCGTAGTCGAGGCCGAGCCGCGGCGGCACGTCGGGGCGGAAGTTGTGCATCAGCGCGTCGGCGCGGGCCACCAGCCGGTGCAGGATCTCCTGCCCCTTCGGCGCCTTGAGGTCGAGGGCGATCGACTGCTTGCCCTGCATGCAGCGGATCATGTTCTCGTTGGTGGGCATGGAGCGGAACGGGTCACCGGTGAGCGGCTCCACCTTGATGACGCGGGCGCCGAGGTCGGCGAGCAGCGCGCCGGAGAACGGCGCGGCAAGGTACGCGGCGAGCTCCAACGTGGTCACGCCCTCGAGCGGGCGGCGCGGATTCGCGCTCGGGGTGATCTCGTTGCGCGGCCGCGAAGCGCTCGCCAGCACCTCGGCAGTGTGCTGGCCCGGCTGCGGTGCGGGCGTGCCGACCTGTGCGGGTGTGCCGTCCATCTTGACGATGGCGCCGACCTGCTTCATGCGCCCGACGCGCGGGTCGTCGACCTCGACGATGTGCCCGTTGTGGATGAACTGCGGGTGGTGGATCGCCTCCTGCGTCGACTCCATCACCTCGCCGCAGACGTCGGGGTTGGCGACGTAGACCTCCATCCACTCCACCGACGTCTTCTCCTTCATGCGCGCCACGATCAGCTCGTTGAGGGCGACGCGGTCGGCGTCGTCGGGGAAGCGGAACGGCGCGGCCTTGAAGCGCTCGTCGGCGAAGATCCAGTCGAAGCCGATGGCGTGCATCCAGGCCCTGAAGAGGTTGAGCTGGACGTGCGAGTGCATGATCCAGCGACCGTCCTTGCACTCGGTGCAGAGGTGCGCGGGGTTGCCACCGGCGATGTCGCTCTCGCGGCGCTGCACCGGGTAGGCGACCGGCGGCAGCTCCTCACCATCGAAGCGGCGCCAGGGGTTGTTCGGCGAGGTGACGCCGCGCAGCAGGCTGGTGTCGAGCCGCTGCCCGCGCCCCGTGAGCGACACCACGCGCAGCGCCGCCAGCAGCGCCTGCACCGTGAACATCGCGGTGTGGTACGAGGTGTCGTTGACGGCGCGGTAGTTGGGACGGCCGTCCTGCCAGCCGCCCTGGTCGCGCATGCGGCCCGACCGGGCGTTGACGATGCCGTCGTAGGCGCGCAGGTTGCGGTATGGACCGTCCTGTCCGAACGCGGAGATGGAGACGTAGACGAGCTGCGGATTGAGCTGCGACGCACGCGTATAGCCGATGCCCATGCGGTCCGCCTCGCCGGGGCGGAGGCTCTCGATGAGCACGTCCGCGCCGCCGATCAGCCGGGCCATCTCCTCGGACGCGGCGTCGAGCTCGATGCTCTTCTTGCCGCGGTTCCAGAGCAGGTAGGCGGGGTGCAGCCAGTTGGGGTCACCCCCCGCGGGCTCCACCCGGATCACCTCGGCGCCGAAGTCGGCGAGGATCATGGTCGCCAGCGGGCCGGCCATGCCCTGGGTGAAGTCGAGAACGCGTATGCCCTGAAGGGCTTGGGGAGTGCTCTGCATCGCTATCTATTATGTGCATAGTAGGTAGGAAAACACCAACCTCCCGGAGGGGGGTCATTCCTGGGAGCGTTTATCCCTCGGAATTTTTATCCCTACGCGCCGTACAGGCGAACTCGAAGCGGAGCCGCCGAACGTTCCGGGGATCGTCCCCCCTCCGGCGCAGGTCCCGATCAAACACCCGCACCACCGAGTTCCCCGCCACATCCTCCAGCGCGCTATCCACGACGACCCACATCGCCGAATCCCCCCAAGGCCGCTCCGGCACAAACCCCCACGACCGCTCACCCTCGCCCACGACGACCCGCCCGGCCACCCGCGCCCCCGCCCCGTCCTCGACCCACACGCACCGCCCCAGCAGCGCATGGTCCAGCGGCCGCTCCAACTCCACAACGAGCGGCTCCCGCGACCCCACCGCGGGCGCCCGCACCCCCCACGCCCCCGGCTCCACACGCGCGCGCACCGCATCCCCAACGCGGTACCGATGCACCGCGCCCGACCGAAGCTCCCGTCCCGCAGCATCGCGAAACTCCACCCCCACGCGCAATACCACCGACTCCCCCGCGACCAGCGGATACCCCCCCTCCTCATGCGGCACCAACCCCCGCTTGATCCTCCCCGGATCGAGAAACACCGTGAGCCGTCGGTGCCCCCGATCCCACAGCTCCGGTTCCATGTGCAGGAACGTCCGAACCAGCACCTCCCCCGTGTCGCCGCGCAGCATCTGCACCGCCCGCGCCGCCCACCCCTCGCTCATCGGCGCGGAAAAGTGCACATAGATCCGCAGCAGGTTGAGCGGCACCTCATCGCCGCTGGGATGAATGCCCACTACCTCGGTGGTCGCCTCGCCCACCACGCCCGGCCGCTCGATCGTCCCCACCACCACGCCTTCGACCAGCAGCGCATACACCTCCCCGTCGACGAAGGGGAACCGCGGCACGAACCGCACCCCGTCGCCCTCGGGCTCAAAGGAGCCCGCCATCGGCTGCACCCCATCCGCGGCGAAACGGGCGGGGACAACGCCGAGCGCCCCGGGCGGCACCCCCCGCGCCACCAGGCAGCCGCCCGCCCAACCGAGCTGGACCCGCGTGCTCAGAGCGAGGCGGTGCTGTACGAGTGCAGGTCGACGTGCCCGTCGATGCGCTGCAGCATCAGCACGTGCTCGTCGTTGAGCACCGCCATGCGTCCCACGCCCTCGTGGGGCAGCGCCTGGCGCGGCGCGCCAACCGGCTCGTGGGGAGTGGTCAGCGCCTCCTGCCCGTCGAGGTCGCGCCGCGACAGCCGGTACAGCTCGTGGCGGCTGTTCGACACCAGGAGGTACTCCTCGCCATCGCGGCGGTAGGCGACCATGCCCAGCGGCGTGTTCATCGCGCCCAGCTCGGCGACGGTGTGGCCGCGCGCCTGGCGGGTGCCGCGCAGGTCGTCCAGCGAGAACCTGACGATCGGCGTGCAGGTGTAGCTGGCCAGCACGCTCATGTCGTCGCCGTAGGCCACGAAGTTCCTGATCGGGGAATGGGTCTCCCATTTGCCGTGGGAGACGTGGAAGATCTCCAGCGTGCTCGACCGCGCGTCGCCGCGGAAGGGGAAGGGGATCTGCCGTAGCGTCGAGGTGAACTCCTCGTTGGAGGCGCCGGCGACGATCACCGTGCCGTCGAGGTAGCCGATGTCGGTGACGGTGATGCTGCGCAGCGGCTCGCGGACGAGCTGCAGCAGGGTGCCGCGCGCGTCGTAGGGCTGGCCGCCGGGCTCGTCGTCGCGGAGGACGCGGATGTCCTTGCGCTCGTCGCCGTCGGCGGGGGCGTCCTCGATCGGCGCCTGGGCGAAGGGCACGTCGCGCAGCGGCACCTCGGTGAGCTCGTCGCTGTCGACGCGGACCACCAGCGGGATGGCGCCGTCGCCGCGGCCGCGCGTCACCGACAGGTACACGCCCTGGGTGCCGGGGTCGACCGCCATGTCGCGGATGTCGACGTCCTCCACCGGGCAGCCCAGCCAGGCGGCCAGCCGCTCGTCGAGGCGCTCGACGTCGAGGGATGTGGCGCGCGTCGCGGGCAGGGCCTCGACGGCGATGGCGAAGATGGTCGCGCCCACGCTGTCGGCGAGGAGAAGGATGCTCTCCGGGCCGAAGGCGATCGGCCCCGCCGACCTGATGTTCGGGGTGCCCACCGCCAGGCCGTACCCGACCGCCTGATCCGAGCTGCGAATGGCCATCGTCGCTCTCCTCACCGCTGCCGATCTCTGCGCATCCTAGCACCGGCTTCCAATCAAGGTTGTTGATGTTCATAATCGCCAGGAAAGCGGCGGCGAGACGGTCTGGAGGCGAGCCCATGCAATACCAGGTGATCTCCACCGACAACCACATCAACGAGCCGCCCGGCACCTACGTCGACCGCGTCCCCGCTGCGCTGCGCGACCGGGCGCCGCGGATCATGCGCGGCCCCGACGGCGGCGACGGCTGGAGCTTCGACGGCAAGCCGCCCAAGACCACCTTCGGGCTCGGCGCGGTGGGGGCGACCAGCGAGCAGAACTACAAGCAGTACCGCACCGGCGGGATCAAGTTCGAGGAGCTGCTCCCCGGCAACTACGAGGGCGCCGCCCACATCAAGGACAACGAGCGCGACGGCGTCGACGCGGCCACCATCTACCCCGCCGCGGTGGGCGCGGCCTACGGTCTGCAGGACCGCGAGCTGGCCCTGGCCTGCGTGCGCGCCTACAACGACTGGCTGATCGAGGACTTCTGCTCCGCCGATCCCAAGCGGCTGCTCTCGCTGCCGTTCATGCCCGTGGACGACGGCATCGAGACGATCGTGCGCGAGGCCGAGCGGGTGGTCGCCAAGGGCGCCGCGGGCCTCTACCTGCCGCTGCCCGACGTGGCCTACCACGACGCCATGTACGCCCCGCTCTGGAAGGTGGCCGTCGAGGCGCGCATCCCGGTGACCATCCACCGGGTTGGGGTCAACAAGCGCCAGAACGTCGAGGCCGTGCTCGACGCGGCGCCCGGCCTCAACGTGGTCGGCATCGTGCAGCGCTTCTTCTCGGCGATCAACCCGATCAGCAACATCATCTTCACCGGGCTCTTCGAGCGCTTCCCCGACCTGGTCTTCGTCGCCGCGGAGGTGAACTGCGCCTGGCTACCCGCGCTGGCCCAGCAGATGGACTCGGAGTTCGAGCGGATGCGCCACTGGTCGAACCTGCCCTTCACCAAGCAGCCGAGCAGCTACCTGGGCAAGAACGTGTTCGTCACCATCCTCGACGACTTCGTCGGCTGCAACATGGCCAAAACCGACCCGGTGCTCGCCGCTGCCACAATGTTCTCCAGCGACTACCCGCACAGCACCACGCTGTGGCCGCGCAGCAAGGAGTACATCGCCAAGATGACCGACGGCATGAGCGCCGACACGCGCCACGCCATCCTGGCCGGCAACGCTGTGCGCGCCTACGGGCTGAACTAGCTGACCGAGCAGCGAGGCACGGCCGTCAGGGTGGTCCACCCGTCGCGCGCGCGATGGGCCGCCCTGGCCGTGCTGTGCCTCAGCCTGCTCATCGTCTCGATCGACAACGGCGTCCTCAACGTCGCCCTGCCCAGCCTGGTGCGCAGCCTGGGAGCGACGCCGTCGCAGCTGCAGTGGATCGTCGACGCCTACACCCTGGTGTTCGCCGGACTGCTCTTCACCGGCGGCGCGCTGGGCGACCGCTTCGGCCGCCGCGGGGTGATGAGCGCCGGCCTGGTCATCTTCGGCGTCGGCTCGCTGCTGGCGGCGCTGTCGAGCAGCGCCGGCGAGCTGATCGCCTGGCGCGCGCTGCTCGGCGTCGGCGCGGCGCTGGTCATGCCCGCGACGCTGTCAATCCTGGTCAACGTTTTCACCGAGCCGCGCCAGCGCCGCCGGGCGATCGCCTACTGGACGCTGATGAACGCCACCGGCTCCTTCATCGGGCCGATGGTGGGCGGGCTGCTGCTGCGCAACTTCTCCTGGGGCGCCTGCTTCCTGATCAACGTGCCCGTGGTGGTGCTGGCGCTCTCGCTGCAGCGCCGCTTCGTGCCCACGTCGCGGGATCCCGACGCGGCGCGCTTCGACCTGCCAGGGGCCATGCTGTCGACGCTGATGCTCGGCGCGCTGCTCTGGGCGATCATCGAGGGCCCGGCCTACGGGTGGATGTCGCCGCAGATCATCGGCGGCTTCGCCGCGTCGGCGCTGCTGCTGGCCGGCTTCGTGAGCCGCGAGCGGCGCACCGCGGCGCCGATGCTCGACCTGGCCATCCTCCGCTCGCCGCAGCTCACCGCGGCCGCGGTGGCGACGACCGTCGCATTCATGGCCATGATCGGCGGCATGTTCCTGGTGCAGCAGAGCCTGCAGATCGTCAAGGGGTACCCGCCACTCACCGCCGCACTGGCCACCTCGGGGCCGATCACCACCGTCAACTTCCTGCTCATGCCGCGGGCGCCGTGGCTGACCGAGCGATTCGGCGCGCGCTGGATGATCGCGGCCGGGTGCGGCTGCGTCAGCATCGCCTCGCTGGTCATCGCCACCACCACGGTGAGCTCGGGATATCTCAACCTGCTCATCGGCTTCTCGCTCATGGCGGTGGCCTTCAGCGTGTTCGTGCCGGCCAGCACCGAGGCGATCATGACCGCGGTGCCCAAGGAGAAGGCGGGCGGCGCCTCGGCGGTCAACCAGACCACGCGACAGCTCGGCTCGGCCCTCGGCGTCGCCATCGGCGGCAGCATCGCCGCGTCCGCATACGTCGGGGCGTTTCCAGCGCGCGTGGCGGGTGTGCCGCAGCAGGCGGTGCAGCAGGCGGGCGGGTCGATCACCGGCGCGCTCGACGCGGCCCGCGGCCTGGCCGGTTCGGCGCACGACGCGCTGCTCGGCGCCGCGCACGCGGCCTTTCAGCACGGCGTCACCACAGCGCTGATCACCTCGGTGGTGCTGGCGGCGCTGTCGGCGGTCTTCGCCGCCGTGGCCATCCCGGCGCGGCGCTCCACCATTCCGGCGATCGACGCCTCGCCCGCGGTCGTCGCCGTCGAGGTCGCGCCGCTGCCCGGTGAGAGCGTCGCCTAGTCGCGCCTGGCGCCGAGCACCAGGTCCATGCCGATGCCCAGCATCCAAATGTCCTTGCTGACCGCGATTCCGGCCGGAGTCGGCCAGAAGCTGCGCGGCTCGTGCAGTGCCGGTGTGCGCAGGTACATCGCAAGCAGGCTGCCCGAGAAGGCGGTCAGCGCGGCACCGGCGAGCGCGCCGGGCACCACCGGGGCGAGCAGCGCGGCGCCCAGGGCGATCTCGGATCCGGCCAGGAGTTTCATGAACTTCTGCGGCGGCAGCTTGCCCAGGAAGGGGAAGGCGCCGGCGGCGAAGGCGTGGGTCTGGGTGGCGCGCGCCTCGTCGGCGTTCCACTTGCCCGTGCCGGAGTGGAGGATGAAGGCGCCGGTGGCGATGCGACCGGCGAGGTTGCGGGTGGAGAGGCGCGGCCTGGTCACGGTCGAAGCCTGCATGGCGCTCGATCCTCCGTGGGTGTGTTCGGCTTGGACGCAAACGGGGTGTCGTCCCCGGTTCCGCGATCCTACCAGGAAACGGGGAGTGCTCGCCGGTTAGGCGGTACCCTAGGCCCCGTGTCCTGCCCCGAGCCGCCCGAGGCGCGCCTGCGCGCCGACGCCGCCCGCAACCGCGCGGCGCTGCTCGGCGCGGCCCGCCGGGTCTACGCCGAGCGCGGTCTCGACGCGCCGCTCGACGAGATCGCCCGTGAGGCCGGGGTCGGCAACGCCACCCTCTACCGCCACTTCCCCGGCCGCTGCGCCCTCGCCGGCGCGGTCTTCGCCGAAGCGCTGCAGCAGGTGATCGACGCCGCCGAGGCCGCCCTCGCCGACCCCGACCCCTGGCAGGGCTTCGCCCGCCACGTCACCTTCCTGTGCCGCCTCCAGGCCACCGACCGCGCCGTCGCCGACCTGATGACCACCGAGATGGGCGGCGCCCCCGACCTCGAAGCGCTGCGCGACCGCGCCCAGCAGGGCTTCGTCCGGCTCGCCGAGCGGGCCAGGGCGGCGGGCGCGTTGCGCCAGGACTTCGTGCCGGAGGACCTGGTGCTGGTGCTGATGGCCAACGCGGGCGTGGTCCACCGCACCGCCGCCGCGGCGCCGGAGGCGTGGAACCGGTTCGTCGACCTGGTGCTCGACGGATTGCGCAGCGGTTCGTCGACCCGCGCGGCGGCGCCCTGCCCGGGCGCGGACTCGGTGCGGCGGGCGATGGCGCAGCGCGGCGAGGTGCTCGGCTACAGCTGACCGACCGGTGCCACCTGGTCCGCCGCCGGGTCGATCGCCGCCGCCGGGCGGGGCGAACGCGGCAACCCCGAACCTGCCCCCAGCCGGAGAACCGCCCAGGCGGCGAGCGACGTCTCCAGCCCCGCGATCATCAGGAACGGAGCCGGGGTGCCGAAGCGGGCGGCGAGCACGCCGGAGAGCAGCGGCGCGGTGGCGCCCCCGGCCGACATGGCGCTGGCGCTGTAGCCGAACAGCTCGGCGCGCACCGCGGGCGGGGCGACGGTGCCGAGCAGGGCGTTGATCGACGGCAGCATGCCGCCCGCGCACAGGCCGCCGAGCGCCACCAGCAGCAGCATCACGGCGAACGACGGCGCCGCGGCGATCAGCCCGTAGCTCAGCGCTGCGCCGGCGGCGAGCAGGGCCAGCGCCCAGCGATAGCTGTAGCGGCTGCTGATCCGCGACACAGTCAGCGCCGCGATCGCCGCGCAGAGGGCCTGCAGCGCCGCGGCCGCGCCGACCGCGCTGTCCACGTGGGCGCTGCCCGCCAGCAGCCCGGCGCGCAGCGGCAGCGCCGCCGACAGGCCGATGCCGATCGCCTGGGTGAGCATGGCCATCACCAGCAGCGAGATCAGGGGCCGGGCGATGCCCGCGTCGCGGATCACGCCGCGCGTGCGGCGCCGGGGCGCGCCGCGGGGACGGCGCTGGAAGCTCTCGCGGATGACCAGCGTGACCGCCATGCCCGCGACCGCCGGCATCACCGCGGCGACGAAGAACGCGGTGCGGATGCCGAACACCGGCACGAAGACCGCGCCCAGCGCCGGGCCCGACATGGTGCCGATGTAGTACCCGCTCTGCAGCACGCCGAGGCTGTGGGTCAGCCGGCCGCGCGGGGCCAGGCTGGCGACCAGCGCGTTGTTGGCGGCGACACTGCCGGCGAAGGCGCCGGTGAGCACCCGAGTGGCCATCAGCACGTACACGTTGGGGGCCAGGCCGGTGGCGGCCATGAGGATGGCCAGCGCGAAGGTCGCCCGGACCACCATCGGCTTGCGCCCGACCCGGTCGGCCATGCGGCCCCAGAAGGGCGCGGCGGCGGTCTGGGCGAGCTGGCTGCCGCCGATCACCGCGCCGCTCCACAATGCGATGGCACCGGGGTCGTGGACGCCGACGGTCCGCACCATGAGGGGCAGAAACGGAAAGACGAAGGTGGCCCCGGCCAGGGTGCAGTACTGCGAGAACCAGAGGACGCCGAGCTGGGCGTTCCACGACGGCGCGACGCTCGCCGTGGGGCCCGCGGGCTCGGCGGCGGCCCGGGCTCCCTGGCGAGACACGTGAGACACCCCCGAAAGTCTGATCATCATAATTATGGTTGATGGAAGCAGCGCCGAGCCGGGCCCGCCGGCGGTGACGGGCGCGTCCGGGCCGGCCGGCGCGGGCAGCGCCGTGGATTCGCGCGCCTGGCAGGCGCACCTGCCCGCGGGTGCCGACCCCGACGCGCTCGATCTGCTGGCCGAGGGCAGCCTGCCCCGCGCCTTCGCCGCACGCTGGGCCGCCGCCCCTGACGCCCCGCTGCTGCACGACGGCGAGCACGGCTGGCGCACCGCCGCCGACGTCGAGCGCGCCACCGCGCAGGTCGCCGCAACCCTGGCGGCGCGCGGGCTGCACAAGGGTGAACGCGTGGTGCTCTGCATGCGCACGTCGGCGCAGTTCGTCGACGTGTACCTCGGCGCGCTGCGCCTGGGCATGGTCGTCGTGCTGCTCAACCCGCAGTGCAGCGAGGCCGAGGCGCGCCACATCGCCGCCGACTCCGACCCCGCCGCCGCCGTGGCGGAGGACGCACAGCGCGGCGAGTGGATCGCGAGCGGCGCGCCCAACCTGCGCGCGCTGCTGGATGCCACCCACATGCCCCTAAAAGATGCACAACAATCCGCCCCGCAGCTCGACACCGCCGTGCCGCCGGACCCCGCGCTCCTCATGTATACGTCAGGAACGACAGGAACTCCCAAGGGCGCGCTGCTCAGCCACGCCAACCTGCTGGCCGGCGCCGCCGCCCTGCGCCTCGCCTGGCGCTGGACCGAGCGCGACCGCCTGATCCTCGCCCTGCCCCTGTTCCACGCCCACGGCCTCGCCGTCGGCCTCAACGGCACCCTGCTCAGCGGCGCCCAGGCGGTGCTGCTGCCCCGCTTCGACTCCGCCGCCGTGCTCGACGCCGCACAGGCGCACGGCGCCACGCTGTTCTTCGGCGTGCCCACCATGTACGCCCGCCTCGCCGCCGACCCGCGCGCCCATCAGCTGGCCCGGCTGCGCCTCTGCGTCAGCGGCTCCGCCCCACTGGCGGCGGCGTTGCACGAGCGCATCGAGGCCGCGACCGGCCAGCGCATCCTGGAGCGCTACGGCATGACCGAGACGCTGATGATCGCCTCCAACCCGCACGACGGCGATCGCCGCCCCGGCAGCGTCGGCCTGCCCCTGCCCGGCGTCGAGCTGCGCATGAGCGACGGCCAGCGCGGCGAGATCCTCGTCCGCGGACCCAACGTCTTCGGCGGCTACTGGCGCAACCCGGAGGCCACCCAGTCAGTTCTGGACAGCGATGGCTGGTTCCACACCGGCGACGTCGGCGAGCTCGACGAGGCCGGCTACCTGCGCATCGCCGGCCGCACCCGTGAGCTGATCATCACCGGCGGCTACAACGTCTACCCGCGCGAGGTCGAGGACGCGCTCAGCGCACACCCGTGGGTCGCCGAGGCCGCGGTGGTCGGCAGGCAGGACGACGAGTGGGGCGAGGTGGTCACCGCGTACGTCGTCGCGACGGACGCGCGGCTCGACGCGGATACCATCACCAGCCACGCCCGCGAGCGCCTTGCTCCCTACAAGGTGCCGCGCCAGGTGCATTTCGTCCAGACCCTTCCGCGAAATGCACTGGGCAAGATCGTCAAGCAGCAGCTCAAGGACAGCCCCTCGTGATCACACCGTACAAGCCCGTCATCCTGGTCGGCGGCACCGCGGGAACCGGCAAGTCCTCGCTGGCCAACCGCCTCTGCGCCGAGCTGCCCGTCGACCACCGCATCGGCACCGGCTTCATCCGCGCCGTGCTCTGCAGCGAGACCACGCCGGCGCGCGACCCCGAGCTGTTCAGCATGACCTTCCGCGCCGCCGACCCCGTCGCCCACCTGCACGTCCAGGCCGAGCGCCTGCAACCGGCGGTGCTCGCCTGCATCGAGCGCGCCCAGGACGAGGGCACGTCGCTGGTCGTCGAGGGTCCGCACCTGCTGCCCTCGCTGTACGCGCACCTGAACGTCGCCGCGTTCATCGTGCTCGCCGCGCCGGCCGAATCGCAGCACCACGCCCGGCTCACCGGCCCGACCCACGCGCGCCGCGCCATCAGCGACGGCGACCTGCGCAACGCGCGCCTCATCGACGCGCACATCGCCGCCGAGGCGTCGCGCCACGGCATCCCGCGCATCGTCTATCGCGACAACTTCGAGGAGATCGCGGCGCAGGTCGCCGCCGCGTCCGTCAGCGGCGGCTGACCCGCGGTCCGATGAGTCCGGCGGCGCCGCGCCGTCCAATGCCATGGCGCGAGAACCGGCCCAGCCTCCGGTAAGCTGCGCGCCGCAGCCGGACCCCCGCAGGAGGACATCGTTGATCGCGACCGATGACGCCGTCGTCGTCGACGACCTGACCCGCCGTTTCGGCACGGTCGAGGCCCTGCGCGGCGTCTCGCTGCGGGTGCCGCGCGGCACCATCCTCGGCCTGCTCGGCCCCAACGGTGCGGGCAAGACCACGGTGGTGCGCATCCTCAGCACCCTGCTCCGGCCCACCTCGGGGCGCGCCACCGTGCTCGGTCTCGACGTCGAGCGCGACGCCGCCGAGCTGCGCGCCCGCATCGCCCTGAGCGGCCAGTTCGCCGCCGTGGACGAGCTGCTCACCGGCCGGGAAAACCTGGTCATGGTTGGCCGGCTCTATCGCCTGCCCAAGGCCGAGGCGCGGCGCCGCGCCGCCGACCTGCTGGAGCGCTTCGACCTGGTGGAGGCGGCCGACCGCATCGCCAAGACCTACTCGGGTGGCATGCGCCGCCGTCTCGACCTCGCCGCCAGCCTGGTCGCCCAGCCCGAGGTGCTCTTCCTCGACGAGCCGACCACCGGCCTCGACCCGCGCAGCCGCATCGGGCTCTGGGAGATCATCCGCGAGCTGGTCGACGAGGGCACCACCCTGCTGCTCACCACCCAGTACCTCGAGGAGGCCGACCGCCTGGCCACCAGGATCGCGGTCATCGACAGCGGCCTGGTCATCGCCGAGGGCACCGCCGACGACCTCAAGTCGCGGGTCGGCGGCGACGTGCTGGAGATGCGCACCAGCGACGCCACCGCGCTGCTGGCCGCCGCCGCCTCGCTGGCCGGCGCGGGCTTCGACGGCGAGCCGGTGCTCGACCACGTCTCGGCCACGCTGCGCCTCCCCGTGACCGGTGGCGACGTGCTCCCCCGCGTCGTGCGCGTGCTCGACCAGGCTGGAATCGATGTGCATGAATTGGCGCTCCACCGTCCGACCCTGGACGACGTGTTCCTGGCCCTGACCGGCCACGCCGCCGAGGACCAGGCGGTCGTCAAGAAGCCGCGCGGCCGTCGCCGCGGCGCCGAGCCCGTTCAGGCGGGCAGCCGATGAGCACGCGAACCGTCGTGGTCGGCCGCGGCCCGCAGTGGGTCGCCCGCGACTCCGCGGTGATGGTGCGCCGCTACCTGTTGCACTCGCTGCGCCAGCCCGAGCTGATCGTCTTCTCGACCATCCAGCCGGTGATGTTCGTCATCCTCTTCCGCTACGTGTTCGGCGGCGCCATCGCCACCGGCACCAACTACGTGGACTACCTGATGCCCGGCATCTTCGTGCAGACCACCGTGTTCGGCTCGATGCTCACCGGGCTCGGCCTCGCCTACGACCTGCAGAGCGGCATCATCGACCGCTTCAAGTCGCTGCCGATGAGCCGCTCGGCGGTGCTGATCGGCCGCAACGTCACCGACGCGCTGCGCAACGTCTTCGTCATCCTGCTGATGCTGGCGGTGGGCTTCCTGGTCGGCTTCCGCATCCACGGCGGCATCGTCGCCACCGTCGGCGCCGTCGCCCTGATCGTGCTCTTCGGCTTCGCCTTCCAGTGGATCAGCGCGCTGATCGGCGTGGTGGTGCGCAACCCCGAGGCGGTGCAGTCGGCGGGCTTCATCTGGGTGTTCCCGCTCACCTTCCTCAGCTCGGCGTTCGTGCCCACCAACAGCATCAAGCCGGACTGGCTGCAGGCCATCGCCAAGGCCAATCCTTTCACCATCGCGGTCAACGGCGCCCGCCAGCTCTTCATGGGGCCGGCCGAGGCGTCGCAGGTGGCGGGGCTGGGCACCGACGCCACCTCCAACGTGCTGATCACCATCGCCTGGGTGATCGGGCTGCTGCTGGTGTTCGTGCCCCTGGCGGTGCGACGCTATCGCCGGGCGACCTGAGCACCGATGAGTCCGGCGGGTCGCCATCGTCCGCAGATGTATCGGTCCGCACAACCGCAAGGAGACGTGACATGGGTCAGCCGGTGATTCACTTCGAGATCATGGGCAAGGACGGGCCCGCCCTGCGCCAGTACTACGGCGAGCTGTTCGGCTGGAAGTTCGACACCAGCGCGCCGATGGACTACGGCACCGTCGACGGCCGCGACAACGGCAGCGAGGGCAACATGAGCATCGGCGGCGGCATCGGCACCGCGCCCGAGGGCTACGGCGGCCACGTCACCTTCTACGTCGCCGTCGACGACGTCGAGGCCTACCTGGCCAGCGCAGAACGCCTCGGCGGCAAGCGGATGATGGGCCCGGAGAAGGTGGTGGAGGGCATCGAGCTCGGCCAGTTCACCGACCCCGAGGGCCACCTCGTCGGCGTCGTCAAGGTGACCATGTAGCGGTGCTCCAGACCCACGCCCCTGCCGCCGCGGCCGCCGAGCTCGAGGAGTTCCGGCCGGAGCTGACCGGATACTGCTACCGCATGCTCGGCTCGACCTTCGAGGCCGACGACGCCGTGCAGGACACCCTGGTCCGCGCCTGGCAGGGGCGCGCGCGCTTCGAGGGACGGGCCTCGCTGCGCTCCTGGCTGTACCGCATCGCCACCAACGTGTGCCTCGACGCGCTGCGCGGGCGCAGGCGGCGGGCGCTGCCCATGGACCTGTCGTCGCCGGTGCCGGTGACGGCGGCCAATCCCGGCGACCCGCTGCCGGGCGAGGTGTGGCTCGAGCCCATCGCCGACGGCGCGGCCGGCGTGTCGGCCGTCGACCCCGCCGAGCGGGTGGTGGCGTCCGACACCATCCGGCTCGCCTTCGTGGCGGCGTTGCAGCACCTGCCGGCGCGGCAGCGGGCGGTGCTGCTGCTCCGCGAGGTGCTGTGCTGGTCGGCCGCCGAGGTCGCCGAGCTGCTCGACACCACGGTGGTGTCGGTGAACAGTGCGCTGCAGCGGGCGCGGGCGACGCTGGCGGCGCGTGGTGTCAACGCCGATTCGAGCGCGCGGCCGCTCAGCGCCGCCGAGGGCGACCTGGTGGCGCGCTACGTCAGCGCCTTCGAGAGCTACGACATCGACACCCTGGTCGGGCTGCTCCACGAGGACGCCGGCATCTCGATGCCGCCCCTGGAGCTGTGGCTGCGCGGCCGGGACAACCTGCACGGCTGGTACCTCGGCCACGGCATCGGCTGCAAGGGCTCGAAGCTGGTGCCGTTCGACGTCAACGGAGCGCCCGGGTTCGCGCAATACAAGCCCAGTGGCCCGGGCGGTGCCCTGGAGCCGTGGTCGATCCAGGTGCTGGAGCTGTCCGGCGGGGAGATCGTGCACGTCCACCACTTCCTCGACACCGCGCTGTTCGCCCGCTTCGGGCTGCCGCCGGTCCCGTCCGCGGCCTAGTCGAGCAGCGCGCTCTCCAGCCCGGCGATGCGCAGCAGCCCGTGCAGCTGCGGGCTGAGCGGGCGCAGCCGCAGCGGCGCGCCCAGGCGCAGCGCGGTGAGCCGCAGCCGGGCGAGGGCGTCGACGGCGGCGATGTCCGGCGCGAGGACGGCGGAGAGGTCGCAGGCCACCACGCCGCCGCCGCGGCTGCGGCGCAGCAGGACGACCGCGCGGTCGCAGGCGCGGCACACCTCGGCGCTGGTCGTCGCCCCGCCGACCACCACCACCGTCCACCCGGCGGCCAGCCAGAGCCGCGCGGAGTCCCCCGGAACTGTGTCCATCGTTTGCATGGGACTTCGCGGATGCGACGAACTCATCGGTCGGCGCTAGCATGGCGCGCCATGGATCACCGCCCTGTCGTCGTCGGCTTCACCCTGCGTCCCCAGCGCGCCGAGAACACCCCGCCGCGCTACGTGCAGAACCGCCGCTACCTCGACGGCCTGCTCGCCGCCGGCGCCGTGCCGCTGGGCATCCCCGCGGTCGGCGACGAGCGCGTCCTGCGCACCCTGTACGACCGCTGTGACGCGCTGCTGCTCCCCGGCGGCCCCGACGTCGAGCCGTCGCGCTACGGCGAGGAGACGCGCGCCGGCTGCGACGTCAGCCCGGTGCCCGAGCTCGACGCCGCCGAGTTCCCGCTGGCCCGCTGGGCGCTGGAGGAGGGGCGGCCGCTGCTGGCCATCTGCCGCGGCATCCAGGTGCTCAACGTCGCTCTCGGCGGCACGCTGTGGCAGGACATCGCCGTGCAGCACGCGGGCGATCCCGCCCACCACGGCAAGGACCGGACGGCCCCGGCGCACCAGGTCAGCGTCGTCGCGGGCACCGCGCTGCACCGCGTGGTCGGCGCGGACCGGCTGGCCTGGAACAGCCTGCACCACCAGGCGCTGCGCGACCTCGGCGACGGCCTGGTGGCCTCGGCGGTGGCGGACGACGGGCTGGTCGAGGGCGTCGAGCTGCCCGATCGTCCCGTGCTCGGCGTGCAGTGCCATCCCGAGGAGATGGCCCCGTCGCAGGGATGGGCGGCCGCGCTGTTCGGCTGGCTGGTCGCCGCCGCGCAGGCTCGCTCGGGCAGCGGCTCGCCCGCCTGAGACGCCCTCCCCGAGTTCAGGCGTGTGCACTTCGGGCCGGATCGGGCAGACTGATCCCTCGTGATCCAGCGGCTCGGCGCAGGGTGGAGCGTGGCAGGCGGGACGCGGGCCAACGACCCGCGCCGTGAGCCGCTGCGGCTGCTCGCCGTGTCGAGCCGGGCGGCCACCATCTGCCGCCAGCGCCGCCGGGCGCCCTCGGTGCCGACGTGACCCCGGCCGCGACCGCCACACGCACCGCCCTCGCCGAGCGCGTCCGCGCTCTGCTGACCCCGACGCCGGGCGGCGTCGCCGGACCGGGACGGGTGGGTGCGGAGATCGAGCTGATCCCGGTCCGTTTCGCGGCGGACGGCCCGCACCCGGTGCCCCGCCTCGACACCCTCGCCGCGCTGGAGCGCGGTGACCCCGCGCTGATCGCCGACGGCTGCGTCACATTCGAGCCCGGCGGCCAGCTGGAGCTGAGCCCGCCGTACAGCGACAGCGTCACCGCGGCGCTGCGCACGATCGACTCCATGATTGCGCGCGCACGCAAGTGTGCGGACGCCGCGGGGTTCGTGCTCCTCGACGCCGCGGTGTCGCCCTGGCACGACGTGGAGGACGTGGCGCTGCAGACCGACCAGCCGCGCTACCGCGCCATGCAGCAGCGCTTCGACTCGGTCGGTCCGGACGGGCGGCGGATGATGCGGCTGACCGCGTCGCTGCAGGTCTGCGTCGACCTCGACCCGGGACTGCTGCGCTGGCGGATGCTCAACGTGGTGGGGCCGGCGCTGTCGGCGGCGTTCGCGGCCTCGCCGCTGCTCGGCGGCCGCGCCACCGGGATGAGCGGCACCCGCAGCGCGATCTGGCAGCGGCTCGACCCGACGCGCACCGGCTTCGACGGCGGCCAGCTCGGCTGCGACCAGCTCGGCAGCTACGAGGCCTTCGCCCTCGATGCGGCGGTGATCCCGCTGCCGCGCCCGGACAGCGCGTCGCCGCCGCCGGGCACGACGCTGCGCACCTGGCTCGATGCTGACGGCGCGCGTCCCGACGACGCCGACATCGTCCATCACCTGACCACGCTGTTCCCACCGGTGCGCCCGCGCGGCTACCTGGAGGTGCGCTGGCTCGACGCGCTGCCCGCGCGCTGGCGCGACGTGGCCATCTGTACCGTGGCGGCGCTGTGTGTCGATGAGCAGGCCGTGTGGCGCGCCATGGACGCGGTGCCGTCATGGGACGGCATCGCCGCGCCGGCATGGGCGCGCGCCGCCCGCGACGGGGTGCGCGACGACTCGCTGCGCGCCACCGCGTGCCAGCTCCTCGACGTCGCCGCTCAGGCCGCCGTGCGCGCACCGCGCGGCTGGCTTCCCGACGGCGCGGCGCAGCGCATCGCGCAGTTCACCGCCGCCTACACCGCGCGCTCGCGCTGCCCCGCCGACGACCTGCTGCAGCATCACCGCGACAACCCGTTGGACTGGAAGGCATGGACCTGAAGCAGCGCATCGCCACCGACCTGCTCGACGCCCACGCCCGCACCGACGCACTGCTCGCGCCGCTGGACGACCAGCGCCTGCGCGTGCAGCACGACCCGATCATGAGCCCGCTGGTCTGGGACTACGGGCACGTCGCCGTCTACCAGGAGCTGTGGCTGGTGCAGCAGCTCAGCGGCACCGCGCCGATGGACGAGGCGCGCATGCACCACTACGACGCCTTCGAGAACCCGCGCCGGGTGCGCGCCTCGCTGCCGCTGCTCTCGCGCAGCGAGGTCGCCGCCTATCGCACCGCGGTGGACGAGCGTTCGCTGTCGCTGCTCGCCGAGGCCGACGTGGACGGCAACCCCGACCCGCTGCTGCGCCACGGCTTCGTCTACGACATGATCGTCGAGCACGAGCACCAGCACAGCGAGACCATGCTGCAGACGCTGCAGCTCGTCGACGGCGGCTACGGCGTCGCCCTGCCCACGCTGCCCGAGCCGTCGCGCGTGCTGCTGCAGCTCGACGCCGTGGCCATCCCCGCCGGTCGCTACCCCATCGGCAGCGACGAGCACGCGCCGTACGACAACGAGCACCCCACCACCTGGGTCGACCTCGCCGGCTTCCGCATCGACCGGTTTCCGGTCACCTCTGGCCAATACGCGGCGTTCGTCGACGATGGCGGCTACACGCGGGAAGGGCTGTGGAGCGCCGAGGGGTGGGCGTGGCGCGTCGAGGCGGGCGTCGAGGCGCCCAAGCACTGGCACCGCGACGGTCCCGGTGGCGCCTGGTGGACCGAGCGTTTCGGCCACCGCGTCCCCGTCGATATGCGCACCCCGGTGATGCACGTCTGCTGGCACGAGGCGCAGGCGTACTGCCGCTGGGCGGGGCGGCGCCTGCCCACCGAGATGGAGTGGGAGGTCGCGGCCACGTGGGACCCGGCGACGCGGCACCAGCGGCGCCATCCCTGGGGCGACCAGCCGCCGACCGCGAGGTGCGCCAACCTCGACCAGCGCCTCTACGGCGCCGCACCCGTGGGCGCATACCCTGATGGGGCGAGCGCCCTCGGCTGCGAGCAGATGATCGGCGACGTGTGGGAATGGACGGCGTCGGACTTCCTGCCCTACCCGGGCTTCAACGCGTTCCCCTACCGCGAGTACTCCGAGGTCTTCTTCGGCAGCGAGTACAAGGTGCTGCGCGGTGCGTCGTGGGCGGCGCGCGCGTCGGTGGGCCGCGCCACCTTCCGCAACTGGGACTACCCGATCCGGCGCCAGATCTTCGCCGGTTTCCGCTGCGCCGACGACGGAGGAAGGACATGACCCTGGGACTCGCGCCACTCACCCTGGCGGTGCACACGGTGGGCCGCAGCGCGCGCAGCGAATTGATCGCCGACGTGCGGACCGGCCTCGCCGCCACGCCGAAATGGCTGCCACCTCGGTGGTTCTACGACGAGCGTGGCTCGCAGCTCTTCGACCGCATCACCGAGCTGCCCGAGTACTACCAGACGCGCACCGAGACGCAGATCCTCCACGACTGCGCGGCCGCCATCGCCGCGGCGGTGCAGCCGGAATCGCTGGTGGAGCTGGGCGCGGGCTCCTGCTCGAAGACGCGCATCCTCCTCGACGCCGCCCACGCCCAGGGCACGCTGACCACCTTCGTCCCCTTCGACGTCAGCGACGCCGCGCTCTCCCACGCGGCGCACGGCCTGCTCGACGACTACCCGTGGCTGCGCGTCTACGGACTGGTCGGCGACTTCGCCGCGCACCTGTCCTACATCCCCCGCCTGGGCCGCCGCCTGGTCGCGTTCCTGGGCAGCACCATCGGCAACCTCGACGGCAGCGAGCGGCGCCGCTTCCTCGCCGACGTGCGCGGCCTGCTCGCCCCCGGCGACGCCTTCCTGATCGGCCTCGACCTGGTCAAGGACCGCGAGGAGCTGCACGCCGCCTACGACGACAGCGCCGGAGTTACCGCCGACTTCAACCGCAACGTGCTGCGCGTCATCAACCGCGAGCTCGACGCCGGCTTCGAGGTGGACGCCTTCGAGCACGTCGCCCTGTGGAACGACGCCGAGTCGCGCATCGAGATGCACCTGCGCGCCACCCGCGACATGGAGGTCGACATCCCGCTCGCGCAGATGCGCGTCCGCTTCGCGGAGGACGAGTCGGTGCGCACCGAGATCAGCTGCAAGTTCACCCGCGAATCCGGTGAGGCGATGCTCGCCGACGCCGCCATGCGCGTGGTGCAGTGGCACACCGACCCCGATCAGCGCTTCGCCCTGGCGCTGGCGCTTCCCGACTGAGCAAGGTAGGCTCCGCGGCGATGGTGAACGGCAGCGGTCCGGCCAGGGCCCGCATCGACGCGCTGCGGCCGCCGGTGGCCCTGTGCCTCAGCGGGGGCGGGGCGCGCGGCGCTGCGCAGGCGGGCGTGGTCATCGAGCTGGTGCGCAGCGGCCTGCGGCCCGACTTCATCGTCGGCACCTCGATCGGCGCATGGAACGGCGCCTGGCTGGCCTCGCATCCGACCGTCGACGGCGCCGAGGCGATGGCCGAGTGGTGGTCCGACCCCGAGGTGCGGGGCATCTTCCGCGGCATGTGGCTGGGCTACGCGGGCGCGCTGGCCTGGCGGCGCAGCGCCGCGATCAGCGCCGACCGGGTGGAGAGCCTGCTCAGCCGCGCCTTCGACGGCACCCGCTTCGAGGAGCTGGGCATCCCGCTGACCGTGGGCGCCGCCGACCTGCTCACCGCCGACCTGGTCTACTTCCACCGCGGCCCGGTGGCCCCCGCGGTGCGCGCGTCGAGCGCGATCCCCACCGTGCTGCCGCCCGTCGCCCTGCGCGACCGCCTGCTCGTCGACGGCGGGGTCATCGACAACTTCGGCGTCAACGAGGCGGTGCGGCGCGGCGCGCGCAGCATCGTGCTGGTCGACGCCAGCACCTCCGAGGGGGCGGCGCCCCCGGTGGGACTGGGTGAGATCATCGATCGCATGACCCTGGTCTCCCAGGTGCACCAGCGCCGCCGCTCGCTCGCCGCCGCCGCGGGCGCGGGCGTGCCGCTGCACCTCATCGAGGTCGGCGGTCTGGGCGCGACCATGGACTTCCACCAGGCCGAGCCCGCCGTCGCCCGCGGCCGCGCCCTGGCCCGCGCCTGGCTCGACGGCATCCCCCTGCCGCGCATCGAGCCGCCGCCCGAGGAGGAACGCGCGGGGCTGGTCGACCGCTGGCACGACCTCGAAGACCGCGTGCGCGACCGGGTGGTCGGCTTCCCGCTGTGGCGCCGCGTCGGCTCGGGCGCGCCGCTGCCGGTCGCCGAGGACCCCGAGGTGGGGCCGCCAGGATGAGCTCGGCGCGCACCGTCCGCCGCCGCCTGCTGCGGGTGGGGGAGGGGGCGCTGCAGTGGCGCGGCGACGACGTGGTCGCCGAGGAGCCGCTGGAGATCCGCATCGCCGGGGTCTCGGTGGCGGTGACCATGCGCACGCCGGGCAACGACTTCGAGCTCTGCACCGGATTCCTGTTCAGCGAAGGGCTGGTCGCCGCCGCCGAGCAGGTGCAGCGCATCCAGACCTGCTCCTGGAAGGACACCGGCGAGATGAACGTCCTCGACGTGACCCTGCGCGGCGACGCGCCGCGCTTCGACGCCTCGGCGGCGCGCAACTTCTACACCACGTCGTCGTGCGGGCTGTGCGGCAAGGCGAGCATCGAAGCGATTCGCACCCGCGCGCAATGGGAGGTGCGCTCCGACCCGCTGCGCGTGACCCCGGCGCTGCTGGCCGCGCTGCCGTCGCGCATCCGCGAGGCGCAGCGCGTCTTCGCGCGCACCGGCGGGCTGCACGCCGCGGGGCTCTTCGACGCCGGCGGCACGTTGCGCTGCCTGCGCGAGGACGTGGGGCGGCACAACGCCGTCGACAAGGTGGTCGGCTGGGCCGCAACCGAGGGCCTCTTGCCGTTGCGCTCGCACGTCCTGGTGGTGTCGGGACGGGCCTCCTTCGAGCTGACCCAGAAGGCGCTGATGGCCGGGATTCCCATGCTGGCCGCGGTCTCCGCGCCCTCGTCGCTGGCCGTCGACCTGGCCGAGGAGTCGGGCATGACGCTGGTCGGCTTCCTGCGCGGCGAGACCATGAACGTCTACTGCGGCGCCGAGCGCGTGGCGACGCCCGACTGATGCTGCCCGTCAACCCGCCCGTCTCGCCCATGCTGGCCAAGCTGCAGGTCGACATCCCGCGCGGGGAGGGCTGGCTCTACGAACCCAAGTGGGACGGCTTCCGCGCCATCGTCTTTCGCGACGGCGACACGGTGCGCATCGACAGCCGCAACGGCCAGACCCTCGACCGCTACTTCCCCGAGGTCGTCGAGCAGCTGCGCGCGGCGCTGCCGGAGCGCGCGGTCATCGACGGCGAGATCGTGCTCGCCGGTGAGCGCGGACTGGACTTCGACGCGCTGCAGCAGCGCATCCATCCCGCCGCGTCGCGCATCAAGCGACTCTCCGTCGAGACGCCCGCGTCGTTCATCGCCTTCGACATGCTCGCCGCCGGCGACGAGGACCTGCGCGGCCTGCCCGGCATCGAGCGTCGCGCGCGGCTCATCGCCGAATTGCGGGCCACGCCGAGCGTCGCCATCACCCCGCAGACCACCGACGCCGGCGAGGCCGCCGAGTGGTTCACGCGCTACGAGGGCGCCGGACTCGACGGCGTCATCGCCAAGCAGGCCGACCGGCCCTACGTCGAGGGCGAGCGGCTGTGGGTCAAGATCAAGCACCGGCGCACCTGCGACTGCGTGGTGGGCGGCTACCGGCACACCATCGCCGGCGACGGCGTCGCCTCGCTGCTGCTGGGGCTGTACGACGAGGCCGGCGTGCTGCATCTCGTCGGTCACACGTCCTCGTTCAACGCGGCGGAGCGGCGCGCGCTGCTGGAGAAGCTGCGCCCGCTGGCGGGTGGCGAGAGCTTCGGCAGCGGGCGCACGCCCGGTGGGCCGAGCCGCTGGACGCAGGGCAAGCGTGACGAGTCGTGGAACCCGGTGCACCCGGTGCTGGTCTGCGAGGTGAGCTTCGACTACATGCAGGGCGAGCGCTTCCGCCACGCCGCGCGCTTCCACCGCTGGCGCACCGACAAGGACCCCGCGCAGTGCACCTACGACCAGCTGGTCCCGCCGGTGCACGTCGACCTGTCCGACGTGGTCGAGTTCGGCGCTCCCGCGTGACCCGGTGACGGTCGCCGCCGCCGGCCCCGTGGCGACCGCGAAGTACGCGGGGCTGCGCTACGTGACCGACAGCATTCCCGGCATCAGCCGCACGCCCCAGGACGGCGGCTTCGCGTACGTCAACCCCGACGGCACGCAGGTGGGTGACGCCGAGGAGATCCAGCGCATCCACCACCTGGCCATCCCGCCGGCCTGGACCGGCGTGTGGATCTGCCCGTACGCCAACGGGCACCTGCAGGCCACCGGCCGCGACGCGCGCCGCCGCAAGCAGTACCGCTACCACGAGAAGTGGCGCGTGGTGCGCGACGAGGTCAAGTACGAGCGCACGGTCGACTTCGGCAGGGCGCTGCCGCGCATCCGCCGCCAGGTCGAGATCGACCTGCGCCTCCCCGGGCTGCCGCGCGACAAGGTGCTCGCCGCCGTGGTGCGCATCCTCGACACCACCGCGATGCGCGTCGGCAACGAGGAGTACGCGCGCGAGAACAACCACTACGGGCTGACCACGCTGCACTCGCACCACGCCTCGGTGCACGGCGCCACGGTGAAGTTCGAGTTCGTCGGCAAGTCGGGCAAGAAGCACGCCGTGGAGATCGAGGACCCGCGGCTGGCGCGCATCGTGCGCCAGTGCCAGGAGCTGCCAGGACACGAATTGTTCCAGTACGTCGACAGCGAGGGCAACGACCGCGACGTGTCCTCCGAGGACGTCAACGAGCACCTGCACCGCATCGCCGGCGACGAGTTCACCGCCAAGGACTTCCGCACCTGGGATGGCACCGTGATGGCCGCCTGCTTCCTGCGCGAGCTGGGCCCGGTGAGCTCCGAGCGAGAGGGGCGGCGCCTGGTCAAGGAGGCGATCGACCGCGTCGCCAAGCTGCTCGGCAACACGCCGGCGATCGCCCGCAAGTGCTACGTGCACCCCGACGTCATCGACGCCTACATGGACGGCTCGTTGCTCCACGTTCGCATGCACGCGCCGCTCTCGCCGCGAGGCACGACCCAGGAGGAGGGCCTGCGCGACGAGGAGCGCGCGGTGCTGCGGCTGCTGCAGAAGCGCAGGCTGCACGGGGCGGCGGCGACCGCCTGAGCGCTCACCCTGGCGGCAGGCCGCGCAGCGCGTCGGCCAGCCTGATGCGACCGGCGGCGTCGACGACCGTGTCGGTCGCCGGGTCGTAGGGCAGCATGTCGCTCATCATCGGCTGCGCCAGCGGCTGTGCGCCCATGCGCTGCGTGCCCAGCTCGGGGCCGAAGAGGACGAGGTAGGTGTGTCCGGCGGCGGGCGGCGCCTTCTCGACGTGCTCCGCCGTGGTCAGGCAGCCCCATTGGATGACGTGCTGACCGACCGTTCCGCCGTTGAGATATCCCGCGAAACCCGAGCTCGGCGCCGCGCCACGCACCACCCGGAGCACGTCGAGCCGGTATCCCGTGACGATGTTGGGCTGGACGGGCCAGGAGCCGTCAGGCGCGCGGGTGGGGTGGTGCAGCGCGTCGATGAACGCCTGCGACGGCGGGCTGCCGTCCGGCGTGTTCCACCGCGGCGCACCCGCGCCGGCGACGCGCACGATCGCTGCCGCTCGCGCGCTCTGCTCCGGGTCGGCGCTGGTGAGTCC
The DNA here is from genome assembly GCA_035569495.1 of Candidatus Angelobacter sp. GTDB lineage: Bacteria > Chloroflexota > Dormibacteria > Aeolococcales > Aeolococcaceae > DASRDZ01. The sequence goes on from DATMMX010000019.1 coordinate 78,369, forward strand.
GGTGTGCAGCAGCATCTCCCGCAGCGACGGCGGGTTGGACATGGGCGCGCAGTCGACCAGGATGTGGAACGGCTTGCTCATGTCCCAGTGCTCATACGCCGGCGTGATGTCGGGACCGGTGATGCCGCCGGGGACCGGTGTTGCCGTGGAGGGGGCGGCCGAGCCGCCCCCTCGGTTGGACACCGGAGCAGTCGTCGTGCCCGAGCAAGCGCACAGCAGGGCGAGCGCCGGGAAGGCGGCGGACAGACGGGCCCTCATGCTCCGGCTCCCGCTAGGGCATCGGCTTGGGAATCCGGCTCAGCAGGTACGCCTCCGCGCACTGCGACCAGTTGACCCAGTCCTGCGCGTACCAGTAGGACAGGCAGGCCGGGATGGGCGCGACGTACGACACCGGGTTGGGCAGCGACACGCCCTGCGACATGTCCCACGCCTTGTCCAGGTAACCCTGCAGGTTGAAGGACCCGCCCAGCGCGCAGGGATCGACCGACATCCGGCAGATGGTCCGGCAGTTGGGGCAGGAGCCGTTGCCGCCGCTGTTGCCCGTGTACGGGCCGTAGATGGCGTTGAGGCCGTTCTGGGCGTCGGCGGTCACCGAGGCGACGGTGTTGCCGCTCCAGTACATGACGTCGGCGGCGACGCTGGAGTGGCCGAGGGTGTAGACGTGTCCCTCCTCGTGGTAGGCGATCGATTTGGCGTCACAGCCGCGCTGCCCGCTGGCCGGCGGTCCGTCCCACCAGCGCACCCCGCCGTTGTTGTTGTACATGATCGTCGACGACGTGACGCGCGACGACGAGTCGACGTAGACGTAGGTCAGCGCGCACGGGAAGCTGCCGGTCGAGCCCTCGTCCTTCCAGCCGTCGTGGATCTGCGAGTACTGGCAGTTGCTGCCGCTGCACTGGTACATCAGCGGCGAGTTGTAGGGCTGGCTGGCCCAGTCGTACATGGCGTTGATCAGGTCGTCGTTGAACCGGACGGCGCCGTTGGCGCTGTTTCCGATGCCCGAGAAGTCGGCGTCGACATTGCCGGGCTTGCCGCCGGGCATGTCCCACCAGGCGCAGGTCTGGCACTGCGGAGCGCTGCCGTCCCACGGCCAGTTGTGGTTGGGGTCGAGCTGGGTGAAGCCGCAGGTCCACGGCGAGCCGTTGGTGTTGTTCTTCTGCTGGCAGTCGTCGAGGGCCGAGACGGGCGTCCCGCCGCTGATGCCCACCTGGGTGAGCAGTGCCGCCGCGGCCACGGCGACGCCGAGAAGTCGACGCGTGAGAGTCACTCTGGTTGAAGCTCCTGAGGGGCGGACGCCCCGGCCTAGCCGTGGCGTCTCCGCGTTGCAGGCGCTTCCCCCGCCACGAACCCTTCGTCGGTGATCCGTGTCGCGGGGGCTTCCCCCCGTGTTGTCTTCCCACGCACATGTTTGTGTGACGCGCCAGTGGCACGGCCGCGATCTCAGTCACAGCGCCGTTACAGGGCCTTAACTGGGATTTGCCAAAACGCGGAGGGCGTCGTGGCATGGGCCTGCCAGGCTGCACATGTCGGAGCCGCCGCCGGTCGTGAGCAGGGGACAACTGGGGCCGGAGGCGTACCTGGAGCTCCGTCGACAGGGGGATCGGGTCGGATGACGTCCATCGTTGCCCTGGACCGGCGGCGGACGCGGCTTTTGCCAGCACGTCTCGTCTGCGTGGCCCTCGCGGCCATGCTGATGCTGCCCTCGCTGGCGCCGATGACGCGCTGGCTGGGCGCGCAGATCTCGGTGATCGTCCGCGGCCAGCCGGGCGGTGAGGCGGCGGTCCGCGACGCGGTGGGCGGCGTGGACGGCCACGTGGTCCGCGCCCTCGGCATCGTCAACGGCGTGGCGGCGACGGTCCCGGCGGACGCGATCCCGGCGCTGCGCACCCGCCCCGGCGTGGTCGAGGTCTCGCCGAACCTGCCGGTGCACATGCAGAGCACCGGCACGTCGAGCTGGAGCGCCGCAGCCGACCTGGGCTCGCTCTACAACACCACGCTGATCAGCGGCGCCCAGTCGTACTGGTCGGCCGGGTACACCGGCAAGGGCATCGACGTCGCGGTCATCGACTCCGGCGCGGTGCCGGTCAACGGGCTGCGCGCCGCGGGCAAGCTGGTCTTCGGGCCCGACCTCTCCTTCGACTCGCAGGCGCCCAACCTCGCCCACCTCGACACCTTCGGGCACGGCACCCACATGAGCGGCATCATCGCGGGACGCGACGACGCCGCCGTCGCCGGGCACTACGCGGGCGACGCCAAGGACTTCATCGGCATGGCGCCCGACGCGCGCATCGTGTCGATCAAGGTCGCCGACTCGCACGGCAACAGCGACGTGTCGCAGGTGCTCGCCGCCATCGACTGGGTGGTGGTGCACCACGCCGACCCCGGCTTCAACATCCGCGTCGTCAACATGTCGTTCGGCACCGACAGCTACCAGAGCTACGTGTACGACCCGCTCGCCTACGCGGCGGAGACGGCGTGGCACGCGGGCGTGGTGGTGGTCGGCGCCACCGGCAACCGCGGTTGGAAGACCGGCGTCCTCGACCCCGCCGACGACCCCTACCTGATCGCGGTGGGCTCGTCGGACAACGCGGGCACCCTGGGCACCGCCGACGACACCGTGTCGACGTTCTCCAGCGGCGGCGACGGCAACCGCAACCCCGACCTGGTCGCGCCCGGCGCGCACATCGTCAGCCTGCGCGACCCCGGCTCGTACGTCGACGTCAACAACCCGACGGCGCGCGTCGCCGGCCGCTTCTTCCGCGGCAGCGGGACCTCGATGGCCTCGGCGGTGGTGGCCGGCGCGGCGGCGCTGCTGCTCTCCGAGCACCCGCTGCTGACCCCCGACCAGGTCAAGAACCTGATGACCTCGACGGCGACGCGACTGAGCGGCGCGACCAGCGTGCTCCAGGGCGCGGGCGAGCTGAACCTGCGCGCCGCGCTGACCGCCGTGCCCGCCATCGCCACCCAGCTCTTCCTGCCGGCGCTGGGCACCGGATCGCTCGACGGCGCGCGCGGCTCGGCGCGGCTGTCCTGGGGCGGCGTGGCCCTGCAGGGTGAGGTCGACATCTTCGGACTTCCCGTCAACACCGGCACGGTGGCCAGGCTCTTGTCCGCCGGCACCGTCTGGAACGGTGGCCTCTTCAACGGCGTGCTCTGGACCGGCGCGGGCTGGGCCACCCTGGTGACCGGCGACGGCTGGACCGGGCAGGCCTGGCAGACCGCGGCGTGGACCAACAACTCGTGGTCGAACAACTCGTGGTCGAACAACTCGTGGTCGAACAATTCCTGGTCGAACAATTCCTGGTCGAACAACTCGTGGTCGAACAACTCCTGGAGCAACAACTCCTGGAGCAGCGCGGGATGGGACTGACGATGACCGGGAGGGTCCGTGGGAGCAAGGGAAGTGAGTGGGGGGCGCGCGTGCTGACGCGCGCCCGTCCGCTGGCGCCCTGGGCCTTCACCGCGATGACCGCATTGCTCGCGGCGCTTCTGTATGTCAGGGGCGTGGCGCCGCTGGCGGCGCTGAGCGCTCCCGTCGACATGCAGTGGTGGTTGATCGCGCTGTTCATCGCCTTCGCCGAGTCCTACGCGGTGCACATCCACCTGCGCCGCCACGCGCACACCATGGCCATGGCCGAGGTGCCCATGGTGCTGGCGCTGTTCTTCGCCGCACCGACCGCGCTGGTGATCGGTCGCGTGGTCGGCTCCGCGGTGGCGCTGACCCTGCACCGCCGCCAGCCGCCGCTCAAGCTGGCCTTCAACGTCAGCATGTTCGCGCTGGAGACGGCGCTGCTGGTGGTGGTCTTCCGGCTCTGCCTGCACGATGCCGATGCGCTCTCGCTGCGCGCCTGCCTCGCCGTGCTGGCGGCGACGGCGACGGCGTCGGTGTTCTCCGCAGTCTGGGTGCAGGCGGTCGCCTCGGTGGCCAGCAACGAGTGGCAGTTCCGCCGCCTGCCCGAGCTGCTGCCCGCGTCGCTGGCGGTCACCGTGCTCAACAGCCTGGTCGGGCTGGCGGCGGCGCGCGTGCTGTGGCACGACACCGTGTCCGCCGCGCTGGCGCTGCTGCCGGTGGTGGGGCTGGTCGTCTTCTACCGCCGCTACATCGAGGAGCGCGAGAAGCACGAGCGCATCGAGATGCTCTACACGTCGAGCCGCGCCTTCCAGCGCTCGCGCGGCGTGGACGCCACCATCACCACCCTGCTGAATCGCGCGCGCGAGATGTTCCGCGCCGACTTCGCCGAGCTGACCCTGCTGCCCGCGGTGTTCGACGGGGACGCCGCGCGCTTCCAGCTCCGCAGCGACGGCGACGTGGTCGAGACGCTCACCGCGGCGGACGAGCTGACCGCCCTGGTGGCGCGCCGCCGCTGCGGCTTCCTGATGGGACGTGGGCGGCACCACGAGGCGTGGCACGAGCTGGTCGCGGCGCGCGGGCTGCGCGACGCCATGCTGGTGCCGATCAGCGGTGAGGCGGGCGTGCTCGGCGTCCTGCTGGTCGCCGATCGCCACAGCGACATCGCCACCTTCGGCCGCGAGGAGCTGACCCTGCTGGAGACGTTCGCCGGACAGGCCAGCGTGTCCATCGAGAACGGGCGGCTCGAAGCCGAGATGCTCCAGCTCGCCTTCCACGACTCGCTGACCGGCCTGGCCAACCGGGCGCTGCTGACCCAGCGCCTGGAGGAGACGCTGGAGCGCCGTCTGCGCGCGCCGCTCGGCCCCGCCGTGCTCTTCCTCGACCTGGACGACTTCAAGACCGTCAACGACTCGCTCGGCCACGCCGTCGGCGACCGCCTGCTCACCCTGGTCGCCGACCGCCTGCGCGGCTGCCTGCGTCCCGCCGACACCGCGGCCCGCCTCGGCGGCGACGAGTTCGCCATCCTGCTCGAGGAGGTGCGCAGCGTGGTCGACGCCAGCGCCGTCGCCGAGCGCATGATCGCCGCCCTGCGCGCGCCCTTCACCGTGGACGGCACGCGCGTGCTCATCCACGCCTCGATCGGCCTGGTCATTGCCACTCCTGACCGGAACTCGGCCGACGAGCTGCTCCGCGACGCCGACATCGCCATGTACCGCGCCAAGGCGCAGGGCAAGGGCACCTGGGAGCTGTTCGAGCCGTCCATGCAGGAGCAGGTGCGCGAGCGCCACCTGATGAAGCTCGACCTCGAACACGCGCTGGAGAATGGCGAGCTGGTGGTGCACTACCAGCCGATCGTCGCCCTGGCCGACGAGTCGATCGTCGGTGTCGAGGCGCTGGTGCGCTGGGTGCACCCGCGTCGCGGCATGGTCATGCCCACCGACTTCGTGCCACTCGCGGAGGAAACCGGGCTGATCAACAGCATCGGCCGCTTCGTGCTGCGCCGCTCGTGCGCCGAGGCCGCCGCCTGGAGCCGCAGCGCGCCCGACTTCGTGCTCACCGTCAACCTCAGCGCCCGCCAGCTCTACCGCGACGACTTCGTCTCCGAGGTGGCCACCGTGGTCGCCGAGACCGGTTTCGACCCGCAGCGCCTGGTGCTGGAGATCACCGAGAGCGTCATGGTCGAGGACGACGACCGCGTCCGCGACGCCCTGCTGGGGTTGAAGAACCTCGGCGTGCGGCTGGCCATCGACGACTTCGGCACCGGGTATTCGTCGTTGAGCTCGCTGCGCGAGCTGCCGGTGGACATCCTCAAGATCGCCAAGCCCTTCATCGACGGGCTGGGCACCGATGGCGACGACGGCGCTTTCGCCGCCGCCATCGTGCGTCTCGGCCAGACGCTGGGGCTGAGCATGATCGCGGAGGGCATCGAGCGCACCGAGCAGCTTGCGGAGCTGCGGCCGCTGCTGTGCGGCATGGCCCAGGGGTACCTGTTTGCAAAGCCGATGGAAGGCACGGTGTTCACCGAGCTGCTGGGGACGTTGAGCGCGCGGCGGCGCCCGGCGGACGACGGTGTGGCCGGCGATGTCGCCGGGCAGGTGGTGTCGCTCTTCGGCTGAGGGGCGCGCGCGTTGTTCGTGCGCGGCGGGTTGATCCGGTGGTCACATCGGGGCTACGCTGGGGTGCGTCCTCGGCCCTCAGTTGATCGGAGTGCGCACATGGCGGCACGAAGCAGGACGGCAGCTTCCCGCCGGCGGTCGTCGGGTGGTGATCGCGGTTTGCGCGAAGCCATCGAGAATGTGATCAGGGCGCTGCCGCTTGGGGTTTTGATGCAGCGGCTGGCGGTGGTGGAGAGTGCGGTGGGGAGGTTGGAGCGCGAGGCGCGGAGGGTGGTGGAGGGGGTGCGGGCCTCGGCGCAGCGGAGGACGGCGAAGCGGGCTACTGCGAAGCGCGCCACCGCGAAGCGTGCGACGGCCGCGAAGCGTGGCACGACGGCGAAGCGGGCGACGGCCGCGAAGCGCGCGACGGCGCCGAAGCCCGCGTCCGCAAAGCGCGCGACTACGCGCAGGCGAGCATCCACCGCCCCTCGTCGCCCGTCCGGCACGCCCGAGCAGCGCAACCAGCGCAACGGCGGCATGACCGGCGAGGAGCTCGCCCTGCGCAGCCAGGAGCTGATGGAGCAGCTCTCGGCCGCCCCATCCCTGCTCACCCCGCGCGACCGGCCGCCGTTGCGGGACGACGACGACGATGACCTCGCCTCCGAGGAGCTGACCGTCGCCGTCAACGTCCCCGAGGTCCCCGGCCCGCTGCCCTAGCGCCCCGCCCTCACCCCGTCTGCGTGAGCCCCGCGTACCAGATGGCGACGTCGATGTCGCCGCTCACCGTTGTGTCCAGCACCGTGCCGTCGGGATAGCGGCTCCGCACCACCAAGCTGACCGGCACCGTCTCGTCCACCGGCCGCCCCAGCGCGTCCGTCCGCTCCGCGTGATCCCACTGCACCACGATCGGCGTCCCGGCGTCGCCGCCCTGTCCCGGCCGCGTCCCGTCAGCCGACGGCGCATCCGTCGCCCCACCCGCATACGTCCAGCCCACCACCGTCTCCGTCGCCTGTCCCACCTCCGCCCCGTCGACCATCTCCACCCCCGGCCGCACCACGATCGGCCGCGGGTAGAGCTGCAGCAACCGCCCCCGGATGGTGACGGCCCTCGCCTGCGCCGCCGCCCCCGGGTCAGGAGCCGCAAAGCTCCCATCCCCCGCCTGCCCCACCGCCACCGCCCCCGCGACCAGCTGCGGCGGCACGTCCACCGGCGCCGCACCCGCCCCCGTCGCCGTGTCGTGGTTGCTCACATCCACATACCCGTCAACGCTGCGCACGAACGCATTCCCCGACCCGTCGAAGTCCAGCGCCTGCCCGACGACGTGCAGGTGCGCAACCACGGTCACATCCGACGGCTGCGCGCCCCCCGCCGTCGTCGCCTGCAGGATGTGCGTGCGTGTGATGCCACTCTGCCCCGACCCCGCGGCGTGCTCGGTGACACCGTCCGGCCAGTGCACCGTCCACGAGATCGCCTGCCAGTCGAGCACATCGGTGCACGTCCCCTCGGCGAGGCGCTGCGTCATGTCGCTCGCAAAGCTCGTCGCCAGCGTGAGTGTCGTCGGCTTGCTCGAGTCATAGCTCTGTGGCGTCAGGTCCGCGAGCAGCGACGTGTCGACCTCCGTCAGCGCCTCGCAGCGACGGTCGAACGGCATGCCTGCGGGGACGTGTCCCTCAGCGATGATGGGGCACACGGAATATTTGCCCGACGGGTACAGCCCATCGTCGTTGTTGCACGACCCCTGCCGGATATCCCGCGGCACCGGGAAAACCTGGGTGTCGTTGTAGCACCCGTCAAAGATCGACACACCGTACGTGCGGGCGTGGCTCACCGGGTTTACTCGAATCAGCGACCACTGGCTCCAGTACCTGCACCCGCTGACCCGCCTCGGAGGAATGGGACGGTGAGAGAGGCCCGTGTCGGTCGCAGACTGAGCGTCGAGGTACATGAACGCGGTGTTTCCAACGACCTGCTGTTCGAGGCTCACGGTCAGAAGTGGCGACGGCGTGTCTGCGCGTACCCCTGCGGGAAATGAGACAAGCCAAACGGCTATTGGCCCGGCTATTGCACGTTTGAGACGAGCCATCGACCGTCCATGAGCGCCAACTCCAGCTGCTTCTGCGCGTGGACCATGCGCGCACTCGAGAGCTGCTGAAGCGACGGATAGCTAGCGTCATACCCTGTGAGCGTGTAGGTGACCGTCGCGAGTGCAGCGGACGACCCGGCCATGTCAATCGACATTGGATTGATTGTCAGGGTGGTGACCACGAAGCATTTACCGGTGTCGTGCGCCACGTGCGCGGCGACACCCGCGTTCCCTTGGGCCTGCGATCCTGGCACAGAGAGGCCACCTAGTTCGTCAGGGCTGCCCGTGCGCATCGCATCTGCAAGTGCCTGCACATACCGACGCACCGCGGCATCGACCGCCGCGACGCGAGGATCCGCCGTAGCCGTCGCCCGCGCCGTCGGCGACGCCGTCGCACTGGGCCGCACCGGTGCAGCACTCCCGCACCCAAACGCCAGCACGCCCAGCACTGCCACCCCGCCCACCGCAACGCCGAGCCCTCCAACCTGCCATGCAAACCGCCTCACAGTACCCACGCCCTTCCAAACAACTGCATGCCAAACCCGCCGTGCATGCCCGGCCGCCCTACCGCATCGTGAGGGCGCCGCCTAACTTACACAATCCTGTAGGGCGCCGTCAACCCGACCGAAGGAACCGCGCAAGCCCTAAACCGCCCGCCCCGACCTCCGCCGCAGCGCCGCGCCCAACCCCAGCAACCCAACCCCACCCACAAACCCCAACGGCCCGAACAGCCCCGTCTGCCCCATGGTGACATTGCTGCCCGCGCTGGCCGGAACCGTGGTGCCGGTCCCGTCCGTCGACGTCCCCAGCACCTCGCTCGACACCGTCGCGGTATTCATGGTCACGATCGCGCCCGGCTGCGATGCGCCCAGGCGGTGTACGGGATTGGCGCCGTTGCGGTCGCCGTTGAGCAGGCGGATCTGCATCTTGCCGATGCTCGCGTTCTGGTGCTGCGTGCTGGTGTAGGTGCGCTGCTCGGTGCCCAGGGTGATCTGCAGGGTCAGCACGCCCGCGCCGGTGTTGATCTCCAGCAGCATGGGCTCGCCGACCGGAACACCGTTCTTCACGGCGTCGAGCTCCGCCTGGGGAACGAAGGGGGAGAGGGCGGCGGTGTTGATCTGCCCGTGGTCCATCACCACCAGGCCGGCGACGGCGATCCGGGTGACGTCGCCGCTGGCCTGGGCGGTGCTGGTGGTACCGTCGATGATTGCGTCACTTGTGGCCTGAACTCCCTGCACGTCGAGCAGCGGCGTGCCCGGCTGGGCGCCCAGGGCGCTGAGCGCGCCGGCCAGCGCCGCGCTGTCGAGCGGCAGCAACGACATGTCGACCAGCTTGCTGCTGGAGATGGCGTGCAGCCCCGTCCCCGCCGGGGTGATCGCGGTGCTGGCGATGACGCACGAGCCGGTGCCCAGCGTCTGGCAGGTCAGCATGCGGTCGAGCTGGGTGTCCTGCACCAGGGTGTTGAGCTGATCAGCGGGGGCCGCGGCCGTATTCACGTCAGCAACCAGCGACGAGAGACTGAGCCCGCCCGGCAGCGCACCGGCGATGATCGATGCCACACCCGGGAGCTGCGGCACGATCGCCGACGCGGTGGTGCTCACCTGGGAGAGCAGCGTGGCGATCGCGGTCATGTCGGCGCGCAGGTTGGTGAGGTCCAGAGCGGGCGCGACCGACAGGTTGGTGGTCGCCTCGCTCGACGACGCCTGCGGTCCACTGGCGCCGAGCTGGGTCGCGCCAGCGCCGGTGACCGCCGTGGCGCCGAAGGGCGCGAGCTGAGCGAGCACCGGCATGGTCGAGACCAGCGGCGGCAGGCTCACCTGCGGCGGCACCGTCAGCGCCGAAGACGACTGCACCTGTCCCAGCGGATGGGCGGCGTTGATATCGGCCGCGAGTCCGGTGGCGTATTGCAGCGTGGCGCCAAGCTGCTGTGCCAGGACGGTCTGCAATTGATCCACCGCGGCCACGGCATTGACCGGCAGCGCGGCCAGCTTCGCCGAAAGCGCCCCGAGCTGGGTGTTGAGCGTCTGCAGCTGCGTCTGCAATCCCGAGGGCAGCAGCGCCATCACCGTGCTGTTGCCGGTGACCGTGGCCACGTCGGACAGCGTCGACTGCAACGACGGAACCGTCACCCCCGCGGCGAGACCGCTGAACACCGCGTGCAACGTGGAGAGCAGCGAAGACAATGAGGCGAGGTTGAGCGACACCGGCGTGGCGTCGCTGTGCCCGGCCACCAGGTCGGCAACCGCGGCGGTGCGCGACGCCGTCGCGCTCGCGCCGTCGACTTGCACGACCACAGGCGCCAGAGCCGTGGTGAGCAGCGTCCGCAGCGCCAGCGGCAGCGCCTGCACGTCGGTGTCCGGAATGCTGAGCAGCGCCGAGGGATTGATGCTGAGACTCAGCGCCGCGGTGCCGGCGTTGGCGGTCGCGCCGACCGGCTGCTGGTCGGCGCGCGCGGCCAGCGGCGCCAGCGCCACCGCCATGGCGATGACGGCGCCCGACCTCAGCATTCCCGACCGCATGCGACTGCCCTCCGACCGATTCCCGCGCTGCACCCAAGATGGATAGCACCGCACCCACGAAGTCCCACCGCCGTCCACCGAGGCGAGGCGCCGTCTGCACAGCCCTTTGCCCCGCGTGACCCGCCCGTCACAGGGCACCCCGCAGCGAAACCGGCCCGCCTATCTAACCGCCAGGCTTCGCGGACGCGGTCGGTGCGGCGGTCGGCGGCGGGGTGATCGGCGGCAGCGTCGGCACCGGCGTCGGCTTCGGCGTCGGCGCGGGCGTCGCCGGAGCCGTGGCGGTCGGCACCGGTGTGCTCACCGGCGCGCGTGTCGGCCGCGCCGTGGCCACCGGCGCCGACCCGCTCGACCCCGACCCGCCGCCGCCACCGCCGTTGCCGTAGTACCCGCCCGTGTCGTGGTTGAACGCGCGCTCCTCGTCCGCGCCGAGGATCACCGTCACCCCCGCGGGCGCAGCAGCCGCAGGCGCCGACGCCGATGGCGACACCGCCGCCACCCCCGACGCCGCCGTGGCCGTCTCCACCGGCACGCCGAACAGCGTGGCCAGGTACTGCGCCGTCTGCGCCGCCCCGTTCCCGCCACCGGTGACCACAACATGCGTGGTCTGGCTGACCGCGCGAGTCCCGCCGTCCTTGGCGGACAGCCGCACCTGACCGAGCAGCGCGCTCCACCGCCCCGACGCCCCCGCCCCGCGCCCGCTGGCGTCCACCACCGTCACCGGCGCCTTCTCCGCCAGCGCCGCCGGCGAGGGGAACACGTTGGCGATGAAGCGCTGCACGGACACGTAGGTGGTGTCGTGCGCGAACAGGTAGGCCGCGCCGCAGTTGGTCGGGTAGCCGCACTCGTAGAGGAAGTTGGTGTCGTCGATGGAGATGCGCGTGATGGTCGACGGGTCGACGTCCTTGACCAGGCTGTACAGCGACTTGGCGTCGCCGATGCCCAGGTCGGTGATCACGTGGCCGCCCAGGGCGCCCAGCACGTCGGGCAGCTTGGCGATGCCGTTCACCGAGACCACCTTCTGCTTGAGCGCCTGGATCACCAGCTGCTGGCGGCGGCTGCGGGCGAAGTCGGTGCCCTCGCCGTTGTCGGAGGAGTGGCGCGAGCGCGAGAAGATCAGCGCCGTCGCCCCGTCCATGTGCTGCGGTCCGGCGTTGAAGTGGACGGTCATGTAGCTGCAGTCGCCGGTGTCGCACTCGCCGTGCGGGTACTGGTAGTCGGTGAACGTGTGCGGCACCACCACGTCGATGCCGCCGACGGCGTCGACGGCGTACTGGAAGGCGTGGAAGTCGATGCCGACGAAGTGGTCGATGTGGATGCCGAGCAGCTTGTCCAGCGTGGCGTTGGCCAGCGCCCCGCCGCCCTGGTCGCCCTTGTAGGCGTCGGCGCGGTTGGGGTAGGTGTTGGTCTGGCCGTCCGAGTACGCCTCGTTGATGCGGCCGGTGTACTGGTGGCCGTTGCCGAGGTCGATGGGCACGTACCAGTCGCGCGGCACGCTGATCTCGGCGACCTGCGGCGGCCCGGTCTGCTGCGGCTGGATCGACAGCACCATGATCGAGTCGGACAGGTAGGCGCCGTCGTGGCCGTCGCCGCCGTATCCGTAGAGCGCGATGGTGACGCGCTGCAGGTTCTTGGCCTTCTGGCCGACGCTCGACCCGCTGCCGTCACCGAGCACGTCGCCGATGGCGGCGATGGGGTTGCGGTGGAAGAGGAAGCCGAGCTGCCAGGCCACCCGGCCCACGTAGACGCCGCCGACCAGGAGCACGCCGACCACGCCGAGGATCGCCGCCCGCTTGGGCGTGAGCCAGCCGAGCCGGGCCTTGTACCTGGAAGCGCGACGGCGCCGTCGCCGTGGTGCCGCAGTGAGCTGGATGGGGGAGCCCTCGCGTGAGGAATGACGGCAACCCTGCGGACATCGGGGGACGAGGGCCGGGGAGCCGCCAGGGCCAGGGCCGGTCTCCGGACCGGCCGCTGCGCGGTGGACAACGGTGGCTGCCCGTCGAAGGTTACCCGTCCGGGGGGTGGCGGTGGGACTCTACCAGCCAAACCTTACGTTCACGTAAACTGTAAGGAACCAACCCATGGCAGCCCTCCTCCCCGACCGCGACCCCGACCCCGCTCCCCCGTCCGGCGCGCTGCGCATCGAGGCGGTCGCCCAGCGCACCGGCCTCACCAAGCGCACCATCCGCTACTACGAGGAGATCGGCCTGCTCAGCCCGAGCGGCCGCTCCGAGGGCGGCTTCCGCCTCTTCAGCGACGCCGACGTCGCCCGCCTGGAGCGGATCACCGCACTGAAGGATTCCGCCGGCCTGTCGCTCGCCGAGGTCGCCGAGCTGCTCGACGCCGAGTCGGTCCGCGAGCGCATCCGCGAGCGCTACGTGGCCAGCGACGACCCCGTCGAGAAGCGCGCCATGCTCGCCCAGTCCCACGCCGTGCTCACCCGCCAGCTCGCCCTCATCGAGCGCAAGCGCCGCGGCCTCGACGCCCTGGCCACCGAGTACGAGGAGCGGCTGGAGCGCATCTCCCACCTCGACGCCGAGCTGGCCGGCGAGCAGCGCCGGGCGGACCGGCGATGAGCGCGACGCAGGCCCTGCGCGGCGCCGCCGGCCGCACCCAGGGCGTGACCCACTCCCAGTCCGGCAACTACCGCTGGTGGGCGCTGAGCACCACCAGCCTGGGCGCGCTGCTCGCCTCGCTGAACATGAGCACGCTGGTCATCGCCCTGCCCGACCTGATGCGCTCGCTGCACATCGGCGTGCTGGACGTCACCTGGGTGCTGCTCTCCTACATGCTCGCCCAGACCGCCGCGGTGCTCACCGTGGGACGCCTCGGCGACATGTGGGGACGCAAGCGCCTCTACGTCACCGGCTTCGCCGTCTTCACCGTGATGGCGCTGTTCAGCGGTTTCGCGGGCAGCGCCTGGGAGCTGATCCTGCTGCGCGCCCTGGCCGGCGTCGGCGGCGCGCTGATGGTGGCCAACAGCAGCGCCATCGTCACCGACGCATTCCCGCGGCACCAGCTCGGCCTGGCCCTGGGCATCAACGGCATGGTGGTCGCCGTCGGCGCGGCGGTGGGCCCGGTGCTGGGTGGCTGGCTGACCTCGCTGGGCTGGCAGTGGGTGTTCTGGTTCAACGTGCCGGTGTCGGTGATCGGCAGCATCTGGGCGGTGCTGATCCTGCGCGAGCCGTCGCTGCGCGCGGTGCGGCAGCGCATCGACTGGCTGGGCAACGCGGTGTTCCTCGCCGGACTCTCGGGACTGCTGCTCTTCCTGAGCATGGGCGGCATCGAGGGCTGGGGGTCGCCGATGGTGGTCGGCGGCGGCATCGCCTTCGTCATCGGGCTGCCGCTCTTCCTGTACATCGAACGCCGCGTCGACCAGCCGCTGCTCGACCTCTCCCTGTTCCGCTCGCGGCTCTTCGCCATCGGCAACCTCTCCCAATTGCTCAACGCCACCAGCCGCATGGGCCTGCTCTTCCTGCTGGTCTTCTACTTCCAGGGCCCGCAGCAGCGCGACGCGGTGACCGCCGGCTTGCTGGTGACTCCGCTCGCCGCGCTGATGTTCCTCGCATCTCCGCTGTCGGGATGGATCAGCGACCGCATCGGCTCGCGCATCCCCTCGGTGGTTGGCCTGGCCACGACCGGCGTCGGCCTGGCCTTGATGGGCGCGGTGATCGGCCACAACACCAGCTACCCGCTGCTCGCCGTGGGCATGTCGCTGGTCGGCGCGGGCGCAGGCATCTTCACCTCGCCCAACGCGTCGTCGATCATGGCGGCGGTGCGTCCCGAGCAGCGCGGCGTCGCCTCGGGCGTGCGCATGCTGACGGCGTTCGTCGGCTCGATGTTCTCCATCGCCTTCGTGCTCGCCATCGTCACCTCGTCACTGCCCACATCGGTGATGCTGAAGATCTTCAGCGGCGTCACCACCGGGCTCACCGACGCGCAGGTCAACCCGTTCATCAGCGGCGTGCGCGGCACCCTGTTCGTGCTGGCGGCGATCTCGCTGCTCAGCGCACCGCTGTCGCTGCTGCGCGGTGAGGAGGACAGCCGCCGGCCGCCGCGCGCCGTGCCCGAGGAGTTCGCCGTCGAGGTGGCCGAGGCCGAGACGGTCTAGGCGACGGCGCGCTGCTGGCGCACGTTGTTGAAGATCGACCAGCCGACCGCGACGCCGATGATCGCCAGCGCCGCCCACAGGCCGTAGTGGGAGATGGTGTTGGCCAGGTCGGTGGCGGGCTTGCCGATGGCGTAGCCGGTGCCGACGTGGATGCCGATCCAGGTCAGCGTGCCGGCCAGGTCGGCGATGACGAAGGTGCGGATGCGCATCCGCGACTCGCCGGCGGCGAGGTAGAACAGCGTCGCGGGCACGAAGGGGATGTAGTAGCCGAAGGCGATCGCCCAGGCGCCCCAGCGCTGGAACCAGCGTTCGCTGCGGGCCATGCGGCGGTGCCAGCGCGGGTCCTGCTCGGCGAGGTACTCGACGATCCTGCGTCCATAGCGGCGGCCCGCCCAGTAGAGGAAGGGGTCGCGGATCAGCAGGATGACGATGGGCGCCACGCAGACCAGCCACAGCGCCGCGTTGCCCCCGCGCGCCGCCGCGCCGCTGGCGATCATCGAGCTGGAGCTGCCATAGATGGCGCTGAGCAGCACGGGGTGGGGGCCGAGCAGCGAGGGCGCGATGGGCAGCATGACCAGGCCGTAGACGGTGAGCAGGATCAGCGGGCCGAGGCAGAACACGTCGGCGCGCCGGATGGTGACGCCGTGGGGCTCGCCCTCGGGCTCGGCGCCGTCCGGGCCGCGGCCCGGCTCGCCGCCGTCCGCGGCGACGCTCTGCTCCACCTTGATGTCCATCGCGCCGCATTGTCTCCCGGGTGGACGGTGGCGGCGCGCCCGACCTGATATCGGGACTAGCATGAACGGGCAGGCACCGTGATCAGCGGCTCACACCAGGGGACATGCGACATGGCGACCACCCGGGTCCGCACCATGCAGTCGATCGACCCGTCCAGCGGCGAGCTGATCGAGGAATTCGCGCCGATGAGCGACGAGCGGGTGGACCGCCTGGTCGGCGACGCCCATCGCGCCTTCGCCGGCTGGCGCACGCGCAGCTTCGCCCAGCGCGCCGAGCTGATGCGCCGCGCCGCCACGGTGATGCGCGAGGACGTCGAGCGCCTCGCCGCGACGATCACCGCGGAGATGGGCAAGACCCTCGCCGAGGCGCGCGCCGAGGTGGAGAAGTGCGCCTTCTGCTGCGACCACTACGCCGAGCACGCCGAGGAGTACCTGCGCGACCAGCCGATGCCCAGCGACTCGCCGCGCAGCTTCGCCGCCTTCGAGCCCATCGGCGTGGTGCTCGCGGTGATGCCGTGGAACTTTCCGCTCTGGCAGGTGTTCCGCTTCGCCGCGCCGGGACTGATGGCGGGCAACACTGCGGTGCTCAAGCACGCCGCCAACGTCAGCCGCTGCGCGCTGGAGATCGAGGACGTGTTCCGCCGCGCCGGTTTCCCTGACAACGTGTTCCGCACGCTGCTCATCCCCGGCGGCGCGGTGGAGCGCGTCATCGCCAACCCACTGGTGCGCGCGGTGACCCTGACCGGCAGCGACACGACCGGCAGCCTGGTCGCTTCGACCGCGGGCGAGCACGTCAAGAAGACGGTGCTGGAGCTGGGTGGTTCCGACGCCTTCGTTGTTCTGGCCGACGCGGATCTGCAGGAAGCTGCCAGAGTTGGCGCGAAGTCGCGCTTCCAGAACTGCGGGCAGAGCTGCATCGCCGCCAAGCGTTTCATCGTCGTCGAGGCGGTGGCCGGCGAGTACGAGCGGCTGCTGGTCGAGCAGGCGCGCGCTCTGCGTGTTGGCGATCCGCGTGACACCACAACGCAGATGGGGCCGATGGCCCGCGAGGACCTGCGCGCGTCTCTGGAGGACCAGGTACGCCGCGCGGTGTCGGACGGTGCGCGCGTCGCCACCGGCGGCCGCCGCATCGGTGAGCGCGGCTGGTATTACGAGCCCACCGTTCTGCTCGGCTGCACGCCGCAAAACACCGCGTTCCGCGAGGAGACCTTCGGCCCGGTGGCCGCGGTGATGCGCGTGCGCGACGAGGAGCACGCGTTGGAGGTGGCCAACGACTCGCCGTACGGGCTGGGCGGCAATCTCTGGACCCGCGACGTGGAGCGCGGCGTCGCCCTGGCGCGGCGCATGGACACCGGCGGCGTCTTCGTCAACGGCATGACCCATTCCGACCCGCGGCTGCCCTTCGGCGGCGTCAAGCGGAGCGGCTACGGGCGCGAATTGTCGAGCTTCGGCATCCGCGAGTTCGTCAACGTGCAGACCATCTGGATCGGCGACGCCGGCACCGATGGCGGCGGCGGGGGCGCGGCGGTCGAGTAACCGCCGCGCATGTGCGTCAGCCCGCGGCGGACACTGCTGCCGGCGGCGGGCTGAGCGGCAGCGAGAGCACGAAGGTGCTGCCCTCGCCGAGCGTCGAGGTCGCGGTGATGTCGCCGCCCTGCATGCGCATCAGCTCGCGGGCGAGGTGGAGGCCGAGGCCGGTGCCGAGGATGTGGCTGTTCTCCGCGGTGACGATGCGGCCGAAGCGGGTGAACAGCCGGCCCATGTCCTCCTCGGCGATGCCCAGGCCGTGGTCGCGCACCGACACCAGGGCGGCGCCGTCCTGCTGCGTCACCGTGCACTCGACGTCGCCGCCGTCCGGCGAGTATTTGAGCGCGTTGTCGACCAGGTTCTTGATCGCCGTGGCCAGCCGGGTCCGGTCGGCGGCGACGACCACCGGCGTGTCGCAGCCGTCGACGGTGATGTGCTGTCCCGGCCGCAGCGACGGCTCGGCCTGCGCGACGCAGGTGCGCACCACCTCGCACACGTCCACGGGCTCGACGGTGAGCTGCAGGCGGTCGTCCTCGAGGCGCGCGGTGTCGAGCATCTCGTCGATCAGCGTGTTCATCTGGGCCAGCTTGCCGGTGAGCATGGGGACGACGCGGGCCACGCCCTCGGGCAGCTCGCCGAACGAGCCGTCGGCGATCATCGACATGTAGCCGCGCAGCACGGTGAGCGGGCTGCGCAGCTCGTGCGACGCCAGGTTGAGGAACTGCGACTTGGCGGTGTCGAGCGCCTGCATGCGGCGGCCGTGCTCGCGCTCCAGGCTGAAGCTCTCGGCGTTGCCCACCGCCAGGCTGGCCAGGCTGGCGATGCCCTGGAGCAGGCGGACCTCGCTCGCGCTCAGCACCCGGGGCGTGCGCGAGAGCAGGGCGAGGATGCCGAAGGGCCCGCTGCCGCAGCGGATCGGCGCCAGGGCCACCGCCTCGACCCCCGTCAGCTCGGTGACCTGGCGCAATGCCGGGCCCACCTCGCCGACCCCGCCGGTCCAGAACTCGCCGGCCAGCACCGCCTCCGCGGCGGGCAGGTCGGCGACCGGCCAGCGGCGGCCGCGCGCGCTGGTGCCCTGGTCGTCGTACTCGCCGGCGACGACCAGCTCCTCGCCGTCGAGGCGAAGCACGGTGGATCGCGGCGCGCCCAGGGCCTCGGCCGCGGAGCGGGCGACGGCGTCGAGCACCACGTCGGGGTCGAGCGAGGCGCTGAGCGCGTGGGCGGCCTGCTGCAGCACCTCCAGCTCGTGGACGCGGCGGCGAAGGAGCTGCTCGGCGAGGCGGTGCTCGACGAACTGACCGAGCTGGCTGCCGACGTCGGACATGGTGGTGAGCAGGAGCGGGTCGGGCGGCTCCACGTCCTCGCTGAAGAACTCGATGACGCCGATCACGCCCTGGGTGCCGCCGATGGGGAAGGCCACCGCGCCGCGCAGACCCGCGCGGCGGGCGCTGTCGGAGCGGGGGAAGGCGGGCTCCTCGCCGAAGTCGGCCACCGACATCGGCGACCCGGTGCCCCAGACCCTGCCGGGCAGCCCGGCGCCTGGTGTGAACGCGATGGCCCGGCTGGTGGCGGCGAACTCGGCGACGTCGATGCCGGGACGCGACCACAGCGTCTGCATCCGCATCTTGTGGTCATCCCTGTCCAGAACCCAGAGGATGCCGACCTTCCAGCCGATGTTGACGCCAATCGCGGCCAGAACCGCGGGGGCGGCCAGGTCCAGCGTGGCCGCCTCGCTGAGCGCGCCGGTGACCTGGAACTGCATGCGGTGGAGCTGCTCCAGGCGCTGCCGCTCGGTGAGGTCGCGGAGGAAGGCGGTGAAGACGTGCCGGCCGTCGGCGGCCACCCAGGGCGGCGAGATGCTCAGCTCGACGGGGAACTCGGTGCCGTCGGCGCGCAGCGCGCTGGCCTCGATGATGCGCCCGGCGGCGACCGCGGCGCCGGTCTCGCGGAAGCGGCGCAGGCCGGCCTCGTGGGCGGCCCGGTAGACCGGCGGGATGATGTGCTCGCTGAGGCGGCGGCCGAGCATGTCGTCGGCGGTCCAGCCGAAGACCAGCTCGGCCTCGGGGCTCCAGGCCACCACCATGCCCTGCTCGTCGATGCTGACCACGGCGCTCATCGAGCTGGGGGTGAGCAGCCGGAACGGGGTCGGCACGTCGCCCGTCCCGCCGGACGTGGGGGCCGTGGTGGCGGGGGAGAACGGCGGAGGAGGAGCCTGGGTCATCGTCGTCTCCCTGCCTTCCTCCGTGCTCCACCTGTTGATTTCGTCCACCCGAGTCTGCCACGTTGACCGACAGCAGGACACCATTGTAACGTGAGCGCGATTGTAAAGCGTCTTTTCGGCGCCTTTGGTGCGTGCGCTGAGGTACGCTGGGCGCATGGAGATCAAGGAGCTCGGTCACCTCGTCCTCTACGTACGCAACCTGGAGCGTTCGGCGGCTTTCTACCGGGACGTGCTTGGGTGGCGGGAGGTCGTGCCCGAGGTTCCGGGGATGCCGGCCGCGGCGTTCAGCAGTGGCCGGACCCACCACGAATTGCTGCTCATCGAAGTGGGCGAGAGCGCGCAGGCGATTCCCCAGGGGCGGCGCGTCGGCATGTACCACTTCGGGCTGAAGGTCGGTGACACTGACGACGAATTGCGCGAGGCGCTGAAGGCGGTGCAGAGCGCGGGCGCGCGCGTGATCGGCGCCAGCGACCATACCGTGACCCACAGCCTCTACATCGAGGACCCCGACGGCAACGAGATCGAGCTGTACATCGACGTGCGCGGCGTCGACTGGAAGCACGACCCCATGCTGATCATGGCGCCGATCCGCCCACTCGCCCTGTAGCGAAGAGACTCGCGCTAGGACCCGTTCTGCGCGTACAGCGCGTCGGCGATGCGCTTGCGGTGGAAGTCGGCGTCGCCGTAGGACCACTCCAGCGCCTTGCCGCGCTTCAGCCACAGGTGCAGGTCGTGCTCCCAGGTGAAGCCGATGCCGCCGTGCAGCTGCAGCGACCACTGGTTGGCGAAGCGCTCGGCGTCGGTGGCCGCGGCCTTGGCGACCGAGGCGGCGAGCGACGCGTCGGGCAGGTCGTTGGCCAGCGCGTAGGCGGCGTAGTACACCGCTGAACGCGCGGACTCGACCTGGAGCAGCATCTCGGCGAGACGGTGCTGCACCGCCTGGAACGAGCCCACCTTGCGGCCGAACTGCTCACGCACCTTGACGTACTCGACGGTCTGGTCGAGCAATGCGCCGGCGATGCCGACGAGCTGCGTCGCCGACGCGGCGGCGGCGTGGTCGAACAGCCACTGCCCGTGCTGCTGGGAGGTGCCGAGCAGCGTGTCGTCGCCGGTCTCGGCGGTCACCTTGAACAGGCGGCGCGCGCCGTCGAAGGACTTGAGCGGTTGCAGCGTCACGCGATCCTGGGTGACCGCGTGGATCTCGCCGTCGCGTTCCAGCAGCAGCAGATCGGCGGTGGCGTCGGATACGTACGGCTGCGACGCGAGTCCAACGGTGGCGACGGCGGTGCCGGTGGCCAGCTTGGGCAGCCACGACTCCTTCAACGCGTCGGAACCTCCGCGCGCCACCAGCGGCGCGGCCAGCGCGGCGGATTCGAGCACCGGCTCGGGCAGCACGTGGCGACCGGATTCCTCCAGCACCAGCACCATGTCGACCTCGTCGAGCCCGCTGCCGCCGTACTGCTCGGGAATCAGCAGTCCCAGCACGCCCAGCTCGCCGAGCTTGCGCCAGCGCTCCGGTGAACGCCCGGTGCCGGAATCCCACGACGCGCGCACCGCGGCGGGTGAGCTCTCCTTGCCGAGCAGGTCGCGCACCGTGTCGCGGAGCAGGTACTGCTCTTCGCTGAAGTCGAAGTCCACGCTCTAGGCCTCCCGGGGCAGGCCCAGGACGCGCTGGGCGATGATGTTCTTCTGGATCTCGTTGGTGCCCGCGTAGATCATCGAGGCGCGCGCATACAGGTAGTCACCGAGGAAACGGCCGTCGTGCTCGGCGTCGGGCGAGCCCTCCGTCAATTCCGCGCGCGGGCCGAGCACGTCGAGCGCCAGCTCCTCGAGCCGCGTTTCCATCTCCGACCAGTACAGCTTGTTGAGCGACGCCTCCGAGCCGACCGCCGCGCCCTTGACCAGCTTCGACAGGGTGCGCCGGTTGTTCAGCTCGAACAGGCGCGTCTCGATGTACTGCTGGGCGACGCGGCGGCGCACGTCGGGGTCCTCGGTGCGCTGCTCGCGGCGGGTGAGGTCGACGACGTCGGCGAACATGCGGTTGAACGCCGCGGGTGAGCCGAGGCCGGTGCCGCGCTCGAAGCCGAGCGTGGTCATGGCCACCTTCCAGCCGTCGTTGAGCGGGCCGACGAGATTGGTCCGCGGCACCCGGACGTCGCTGAAGAACACCTCGGCGAAGCGCGCGCTGCCGTCGATCTGCACAAGCGGGCGCACCTCGACGCCGGGCGAGCGCATGTCGATCAGGATGAAGGAGATGCCCTTGTGCTTCGGCGCCGCGGGGTCGGTGCGGCACAGGGTGAAGATCCAGTCGCCGAAACGGCCGAGCGACGTCCAGATCTTCTGGCCGTTGACGACGAAGTCGTCGCCGTCGACCTCTGCGCGGGTGCGCAACGATGCCAGGTCGCTGCCCGCGTTGGGCTCGCTGAATCCCTGGCACCAGATCTCGTCGCAGCGCAGGATGCGGGGCAGGTGCTCGGCCTTCTGCTCGTCGCTGCCGAAGACCATCAGGGTGGGGCCCAGCAGCCCCAGGCCGAGCCGGTTGATCCGGTCCGGCGCCTTGGCCTTGACGTACTCGTCGGTGAAGAGCGCCTGCTGCATGAGGGTGGCGGCGCGGCCGCCGTACTCCTTGGGCCAGGCCACCGCGCCGAGGCCGGCCTCGAAGAGGATGCGCTCCCACGCGCGGTAGCGCTCGAAGGACTCGCCGCCGTCCTCCCAGTCGACCGCGCGGGTGTGGTCGATCTGCTCGCGGTGCGAGGCCAGCCAGTCGCGGACCTCCTCCTGGAACGCGGCGTCCTCGGGACTGAGCTGGAAGTCCATGGCGCGAATCACTCCTCCAACGCTGCTCGAACCGCAGGGCAGCGGGCACGATGATGGCACGTCGGGGAAGTGGCCCGACGAGACGCTGTCTAGTCCCGGCCGCCCGCCTCGGCGCGCTCGCGGGCCAGCTCCGCCTTGCGCCGCCCCAGCCAGCCGACTCCGGCGAGCACCGCCGTCGCGCCCAGCACCGCGGTGCCCGAGCCGGGAACGCCCGAGGTCATCGGCAGCGACGCCGCCGTCCCCGGTCCGGACTGCTCGGTCACCACCGCGCCGTCGCCGCCCGAGCCTTGGCCCTGGCCCTGGTCGTCGTGCGACGCAGCCACGTCGTTGCAGGCCCCGCTCGGCCGCCCGCGCCGTCCCGCCTCCTGCACCGGCATGCTGTTCGGCGGCACCGCGTATGTTGGCGCCGACGCCTCGTTGGCCTCGCTGATCACCGCGCTGGGGATGCACTCGCTGAGCACCCGCTGGTCGGCCAGCGACGGCGCGGGCAGCGACGGCACCGAGGCGTCCGCCGGCGTGGCGAAGTCGAAGGCGCCGACCATGTCGCCAACCGTCGCGCGGCGCCAGTCGCTGAGATTCGGCGCGGTCACCTTGAACCGCGTCTCCAGCAGCCGCAGCATCGAGGTGTGGTCGAGCACGTCGCTGCACACCAGCCCGCCGCGGGTGAACGGTGAGCACACGATCATGGGAACGCGAAACCCCAGCCCGATCGGTCCCGCAATGCCGCTCGCATCGCTGGGCAGCGGCGACACGGTGAGGTACTCACCCGCGGTGCCGGGCGGCGCCACCGGCGGCGGCACGTGGTCGAAGAAGCCGCCGTTCTCGTCATAGGTGACAAAAAGTGCCGTCTTCGCCCACACCGCGGGATTGCTGGTCAAAGCACTCAGCGCCTTCCACGTCGCCCATTCGCCCCAGGTCACCGGTGCCGGCGGGTGCTCGGTCTGCACCAGCGGCGCCAGGATCCACGACACCGACGGCAGCGTCCCCGCCGCGCAGTCGGCCTCGAAGTTGCCGGGGAACAGCGGCGTGAAGGCGTTGGCGGCGAGCGTCGGGTTCTGGTACGCCTTGAAGTAGGCGAGCACGTTGTCGCCGTAGTTGCCGTCGAGGCTGCCGTACACCTTCCACGAGACGCCGGCCTGCTGCAGCACCTCGGGCATGGTCGTCCACGTGTACTTGAAGAGGTCGGGGGCGCGGTTGGTCAGCGTGGTGAGGTGGGGGCCGCCGTTCCTGCCGTCGGGGTCGAGCGTCCCGGTCATGGTGTAGAGCCGGTTGGGGTCGGTGGGGCCGATCACCGAGCAGTGGTAGCGGTCGCAGATGGTGAAGGCGTCGGCGAGCGCGTGGTAGAAGGGCAGGTCGTCGCGCGTGTAGTAGCCCATGGTCATGGCGCCGTTCTTGGGGTCGTCGGCCATGTGGGCCCGCACGAAGCCGTCCATGGCGCCGCCGTTCCAGGCGTCGTGCTGCGGACCCCACGAGTGGGTGATGTCGTTGGTGCACTCACCGGTGGACTTCACGGTGTCCATGCGGAACGGGAACAGATGGCCGCCGAACCCGGGCGCGTCGTAGCCAGGCTGCTGGAAGACCGGCCGCCCACCGGCCTGGCGCAGCGCCTGCGGGTCGCCGTAGCCGCGCACCCCTCGATAGGTACCGAAGTAGCTGTCGAAGCTGCGGTTCTCCTGGATCAGGAAGACGACGTGCTCGACGTCGGCGAGGCTGCCGCACTGGCGGGGAGCGGCCAGGGCGTCGACCAGGTGGCGCGGCAGCGCGGCGGCGAGGGTGGCACCGGCGGCGCCCGCCTGGAGGAAGCGGCGGCGGCTGAGTGTGGTCATGCGGGGGGAAACGATCACGGGCCGTTCCATCCTGCGGATGGGCTCGGGCGTGCGCAGTTCCCCATTGCGCCTCGCAGAGCCGTACACTCTGCCGAACGTTCGTGTCGTCCCTCCCCGGCACATCGGTGGGCCGATCCTGCCCTGCTCGGGCGACGCACGGGCCGCGGTTGGAGGTGTACGCAAGCCTTGTCTGGGTACAGGCGCAGGTGAGCCTGCTCGCGGTTTCCGACCTGACGGTGACCTACGGGGGGGCCGTGCTCGCGGTGGACGGCGTGAGCTTCGAGGTTCCTGAGGGTGGGAGCGTGGGTCTGCTCGGTGCCAACGGCGCCGGCAAGACCACGCTGCTGCGCGCCGTCACCGGCCTGCTGCGCTACCACAACGGGCAGATCACCCACGGCTCGATCCACTTCGACGGCCGCTCCATCACCGGTGCCGACCCGTCCCGGCTGGTCGCCGCCGGCATCGCCCAGGTGCTCGAGGGCCGGCGCGTGTTCCCCGACCTCACCGTCGCCGAGAACCTGCGCGCCGGCGCCTTCTCCGCGCGCCAGCGCTCCCGCGAAAACGAGGTGCGTGACCGCGTGCTCAACCTCTTCCCGGTGCTGCGCGAGCGTTTGGGACAGCCTGCGGGTTTTCTCAGCGGTGGCGAGCAGCAGATGCTGGCCATCGGCCGCGCCCTGATGGCCCAGCCGCGCATGCTGCTGCTCGACGAGCCCTCGCTGGGCCTGGCGCCGCTGGTGGTGCGCCAGATCGGCGACTGCCTGCGCGACATCAACGGCCGCGGCACGGCCATGCTGCTGGTCGACCAGAGCACCGCGCTGGCGCTGCGCGTCACCCGCCACGCCTACCTGCTGGAGACCGGCCGCATCCGCCACGACGGGCCGACCGCAGAGTTGCTCAAGGACGAAAAGGTGCGCGCCTCGTACCTGGGCACGGCGCGCGCCGACGAAGCGCTGTTCCGCGAGGCCAGCGCGTGAGCGCCGAAGCGGCCGCGGCGCCGGTTCTCGAAGCCAGCGGCCTGACCCTGACCTTCGGCGCCGTCACCGCGTTCGCGGACGTCGACTTCCAGGTCGGTGAGGGCGAGCTCTTCGCCGTCATCGGTCCCAACGGCGCCGGCAAGACATCCCTGTTCAACGTCATCTCGCGCGTCTACCAGCCGACGCGCGGCACCGTCCGCTACCGCGGTGAGGACCTGCTCCAGCGCCGCCGCAGCCAGATGGCCGGCCTGGGCATCGCCCGCACCTTCCAGAACCTCGGCCTCTTCCACAACATGACCGTGCTCGACAACGTGCTGGTCGGCCGCCATCACCTGATGCGCAGCGGCTCGCTGCTCGGCGGCCTCTACCTCGGCTTCGCCCGCCGCGAGGAGCGCGAGCACCGGCGCGCCGCCATCGACGTGATGGAGTTCACCGGCATCCGCGAGTGGGCCGGATACCCTGTGCAGGTCCTGCCCTACGGCATCCAGAAGCGCGTCGAGCTGGCCCGCGCGCTGGCCATGGAGCCGCGCCTGCTGCTGCTCGACGAGCCGGTCGCCGGCATGAGCAGCGCCGAGCGCGTCCAGATCACCTCGCTGATCCGCCGCATCCACCGCGAGCGCGGGCTCACCGTGGTGCTGGTCGAGCACGACATGGGCATGGTGATGCAGGTCGCCGAACGGGTCATGGTGCTCGACTTCGGCCGGGTCATCTGCGTGGGCACGCCGGCCCAGGTGCAGAGCGATCCCGAGGTGATCCGCGCCTATCTGGGCGAGCCGCTGGAGGACGCCTCGTGACCACGTTCTTCCAGCTCTTCGTCGCCGGCCTGGCGCTGGGCTGCATCTACGCCCTGGTGGCGCTCGGCTTCACCATCATCTACCGCGCCTCGCAGGTGATCAACTTCGCCCAGGGCTCCTTCCTGCTGGTCGGCGCGTACTTCGTGTCGTGGTTCACCCTCGACCGCAGCTACCCGTTCGCGGTGGCGGCGCTGCTGGCCCTGGCCATCACGGCGCTGGTGGCGGTGATCTTCCAGGTGGTGGTGCTGCGCTTCACCGTCGGGCAGCCGGTGTTCACCGTGGTCATGATCACCATCGGTCTCAACATCGCCCTGGAGGGCGCGGTGCCGGCCATGTTCGGCAGCACCCAGCGCAGCATCGGCGACCCCTGGGGGAGCAGCGCGGTCAGCCTGGGCAGCGTGGTGATCAACTGGGACAAGCTCTTCACCATCGTGGTCACGCTGCTCATCCTGGGCGGCTTCTTCGCCTTCAACCGCTTCTCCCGCTACGGCCTGGCGATGCGCGCCACGGCCATGGACGAGGAGGCGGCGATGGCCGTGGGCGTGCCTACCCGCCGCGTCCACGCCCTGGCCTGGGGCCTCGCCGGAGCTGTGGCCACAGTTGGCGGATTCTTCCTGGCCGGCTTCCCCAACTCGCTGTACCCGGGCATCGACGCCATCGCCCTGCGCGCCTTCCCCGCGATCATCCTCGGCGGCCTCGACTCGCCGCTGGGCGCGGTGGTCGGCGGGGTGATCATCGGGCTGGTCGAGGAATTGACCGCGGGCTACCAGCCCAACTATGCGTCGTGGCTGGGCAACAACTTCTACAGCGTGGCGCCCTACATCGTGATGATCCTGGTGCTGCTGGTGCGGCCCTACGGGCTGTTCGGGCAGCGTCCCGCGGAGCGCGTCTAGAGGATGCCCGCCTGGATCACCCCACGACTCGCCATCACCGCGGCCGCCGGCGTCCTGCTGCTCGTCTTCCCCTTCCTGGTTGACGCCTTCTGGCTCAACACCGCCGCCTTCATCGTCATCTACGCCATCGGCGCGCTGGGCCTCAACGTGCTCACCGGACTGACCGGTCAGGTCTCGCTGGGCCACGCCTTCTTCCTCGGCGTCGGCGCCTACACCGCCGCGGTGCTGGGCGGCACGTACCACGTCATGGCGCTGTGGTGGATCCTCGCCGCCGGGATCGTTGCGGCCATCTGTGGCGCGATCATCGGACCCACCGCGCTGCGCCTGCGCGGGCTGTACCTGGCCGTGGTCACCATCGGCATCGTCTTCATCGGCCAGCACGTCTTCAACAACGTGACCTGGCTGAGCGGCGGCCCGCCGGGGCGCGCCATCCCCGCGCCGCAGTTCGGCCTCGCCCTGACCTGCCCGCCGCCGGACGGCTGCCCGCTCAACTTCGACCAGCCGCAGACCGTGGGCAGCGTCACCTTCGACAAGAACGGCATGTTCTACTACCTCGGCCTGCTCATCCTGGTGCTGGGCATGCTGTTCGTGCGCAACCTGCTGCGCACCCGGTCGGGACGCGCACTGCAGGCGGTGCGCGAGCGCGAGGTGGCGGCGTCGCTGATGGGCGTGGCCCTGGCGCGCTGGAAGCTGTCCGGGTTCGTCATCTCGTCGTTCCTGGCCGGCATCAGCGGCGCCCTGCTGGCCTCGATCGTCAGCTTCGTGCAGCCCGACTTCTGGAGCCTGATCCTCTCCATCCAGTTCGTCGCCGCGATGATCGTCGGCGGCGCGGGCACCATCTGGGGGCCGCTGCTCGGCTCCATCGTCATCTTCGGTCTGGAGCCGGTGATGCAGAGGTACGCGGCCTCGCTGCCGCTGCTCGCCCACGGCAGTGGCGGCGGCATCCCGGTCAGCTCGGCGACGCACATCCTCTACGGCGTCGCCATCGTCGTCTTCCTCGTCGTCGAGCCACTCGGTGTGATCGGGCTGGCCCGGCGCACCGGTCGGGTTTTCCAACGTCGCCGCACGGTGGCGGCACCGGCAACGGCGACGTGAGACATTCTCACCGTCACCACCACGGAGGAGTTCTAGCAGTGTCCACAGGTCACAACACGAAGATCCGAGTCGTGGGCGCGACCGGGTTGCTCGCGGTGCTGGCCGCGTGCGGCTCGGGCGGCAGCGGCAACAACAGCACCAGCCCCGGGAGCGGCACGATCAAGGGCGGCCCCGGCGTCGACACCACCGCCAAGACCATCGCGCTGGGCGTGCTCACCCCGTTGAGCGGCCCGGTGGCGCTGATCGGCAAGCCGCTCACCAACGGCCAGGTGGCGTACTTCAACTCGATCAACGCCGGCGGCGGCATCGACGGCTACAAGGTCAACCTGGTCCAGCGCGACGACCAGTACAGCCCGCAGCTGCACGTGCAGTTCTTCAACGAGATCCTCAGCCAGGTGGCCATGTTCGGGCAGTCGCTGGGCAGCCCGACGACCCTGGCCATCCAGTCGTCGGCCGACTCCGCCGGCATCGTGGTCGGCGCGGCGACGCAGTCGTCGAGCTGGGTCACCGACAAGGTGATGGCGGTGATCGGCACGCCCTACGCCGTCGACGTCGCCAACGGCGTCGACTACATCGTCAACCAGCAGGGCAAGAAGAGCGCCAAGATCGGCATCGTCTACCAGAACGACGAATACGGCGCCGACGGCATCCGCGGGTACGACGCCGCCAAGTCGGCGTACGGCTTCACCGACGTGGCTCGCGCCCCCTACGGAGCCACCGACACCAGCTTCACCTCGCAGGTGCTGGCGATGAAGAACGCGGGCGCCGAGTACGTCTTCCTGACCGCGACGCCGACTCCGGCGGCGACCATCATCGGCACCGCCGCGTCGCTCAAGTACTTCCCGACGTGGGTGCTGCAGGGCCCGGCCTGGTCCGAGTACCTGATGACCAAGAACGGCACCAACACCGACACCAACCACACCCCCGTCTACCCCGCGCTCGCCGCCGGCACCACCTGGGTGCTCGGCTACGAAGCGCAGTGGGGTGACACCAACACGCCGGGCATGGCCAAGTTCCTCTCCGACACCACGGCCTACGGCAGCGGCCAGATTCCCGACTACTACTACATGTACGGGTACGCGCTGGCCAAGGTCGAGGCGGCCATCCTCAAGAAGGCCATCGAGAGCGGTGACCTGAGCCGCCAGGGCATCCTCAACGCCAAGCTCAACCTCGGCACCGTCGACCTGGGCGGCCTGCTGCCCTCGGTCACCTACACGCCGAGCCTGGGGCCGGTCTCGCGGCAGACCAACATCTCGGTGGTCGATCCCACCGTCCCGGGATTCCTCAAGCCCAAGAGCAGCTTCTTCGAATCCGACGCCGCCAAGAACATGAAGTTCGGGTCGTAAGCCCGAGCTGAGGACGGGGGGCCGCAAGGCCCCCCTTTCCCACCTGCTCAGCGGCGCGGGTGTCCCACCATGGCACGATTGGCCGCCGCATGAGCCAAGCCCTCGACGACCTGCTGCGCATCCTCGACCTGGAGCCGATCGAGGAGAACATCTTCCGCGGCACCAGCCCGGCCGAGCAGCGCCAGCAGATCTTTGGCGGCCAGGTCGCCGGGCAGGCGCTGGTGGCCGCGGGCCGCACCGTCGAGCGGGGCACCGTGCACTCGCTGCACGCCTACTTCCTCCGCCCCGGCGACATCCGCGTGCCCATCCTCTTCGAGGTCGACCGCATCCGCGACGGGCGTTCCTTCACCACCCGGCGCGTCGTCGCCGTGCAGCACGGCAAGGCGATCTTCAACCTCTCGGCGTCGTTCCACGTCGAGGAGCCCGGCATCGAGCACCAGCTCGACATGCCCGCCAACCTGCCCGATCCGGAGTCGCTGCCCACGGTCGCGGAGATGGTCGAGCCCCATCGCGAACGGCTCGGTGAGCTGGGCGAATGGTGGCTGCGGCGGCGCCCCATCGACGTGCGCTACGTCGAGCCGGAGGTGCCCGCGCCGCTGCGCGACGGCGTCAAGGCGCAGTACCAGCGCGTCTGGATCAAGGCCGACGGCCCGCTGCCCGACGACCCGCTGCTGCACGCCTGCGTGGTCGCCTACGCGTCGGACATGACCCTTCTCGACACCACCGTGCTGCCCCACGGGATGACCTGGGGCAAGGGGCTGCTGATGGGCGCCAGCCTCGACCACGCCATGTGGTTCCACCGCCCCTTCCGCGCCGACGAGTGGCTGCTCTACGACCAGGACACCCCGGCCGCGTACGGGGCGCGCGCCTTCGCCCGGGGCAGCATCTTCAGCTCGGACGGACGCCTGGTGGTGTCGGTGGCGCAGGAGGGGCTGGTGCGGACGCGGCGGCAGGAAGACCCTGGAGGCGGCGCCGCCGCCTGACCAGCTCGGCGGCGTCCTCGCCGCGGATCGAGGCGTCGAGCAGCTCGACAGGGTGGAAGGCGGGCACGCCGCTGCCGCCGCCGAGGTGGGCGCCGATCTGCACCAGGCAGCCGGGGTTGGAGGCGACCAGCACGTCGGGCGCCGCGGCGGCGACGTGGGCGGCCTTGCGCCGCCCCAGCTCGGCGGCCGGCTTGGGTTCGAGCAGGTTGTAGACGCCCGCGCTGCCGCAGCACATGTCGGCCTCGGCGAGCGGCACCAGCTCGACGCCGGGGATGCGCCGCAGCATCTCGCGCGGCTGCACGCGGATGCCCTGGGCGTGAGCGAGGTGGCAGGCGTCGTGGTAGGCGACGCGCAGCGGCAGCTCGTGCAGCCGCGTGCCCGGCGCGGGCTGCAGCTCGGCGAGCAGCTCGCTGACGTCGCGCACCCGTGAGGCGAAGTCGGCGGCGTCGCCGTCGCCGTCGAAGAGCACGCCGTACTCCTTCATCGCCGAGCCGCAGCCCGCCGAGTTGACGGCGATCAGCGGTCGCTCGGGCGGTGCACCGTCAGCCGTATCGAGCACGGCGCGCAGCGCGCGGGCACGCGACAGCGCCTGCGGCTCGCGGCCGCAGTGCAGGTCGAGCGCGCCGCAGCACCCCTGGCCGCGCGGCACGCTGACCTCGCAGCCGAAGGCGGCGAGCACGCGTGCGGTGGCCGCGTTGACGTCGGCGAACAGCCCCTGCTGCACGCATCCCGTCAGCAATACCGCGCGCCGCCGAGCCTCCGGGCCGCGCGCGGGGACCAGCTCGGGAATCCGCGTCATCACCGCAACGCCCGACACCGCGGGCGACAGCGCGATCAGGCCACCGCCGCCGGGACGGCGCAGCAGGCGGCGCAGCCCGCTGGCGCGAAAGACCAGCAGCAGCAAGGCCAGCGCGCGCATCCGGCGCGGGTGCGGGAACAATGCGAAGACCGCGCGCCGCCGCATCCGGTCGATCCGGCCGCGCCGCACCCCGCGCTCCACCTGCTGGCGCGTCTGCTCGATGAGCCGGTCGTAGCGCACGCCGGACGGACAGGCGGTGACGCAGGCCATGCAGCCCAGGCACTGGTCCCAGTGGCGCGCCAGCCCCGGCGACATCGGCACCTCGCCGCGCAGCGCCACGTCCATCAGCAGGATGCGGCCGCGTGGCGAGTCCGCCTCGTTGCCCCAGAGCTGGTAGGTCGGGCAGGCGGGCAGGCAGAAGCCGCAGTGCACGCAGTCGTCGACCAGCTCGCGAGACGGCGGGTTGTGGTCATCGAAGGCAGGAACCACGACGCCGGTCTCGGTCATATGCCGCCCAGGTGGCGCCCGGGGGCGAGCGTGCCGTGGGGGTCGAGGGCGCGCTTGACGGCGCGCATCAGGTCGAGGGCGGCGTCACCCTCGGCCACGGCGGGCCAGGCCACCGCGGCCAGCTCGGGCGGGCAGCGGTGCAGGGCGAGGTGCCCGCCGCGCCGCGCCGCCCACTCGCGCAGCGCGACCACGTCGTCGAGCCCGGTCACCGCGGGCAGCCGCACCTCCGCGACGCCCGCGCTGGGCAGCACCACGGCGACGTGCGACATCGACCCCAAACGCTCCAGCAGTGCCCCGACCTCGCTGCGCGGCACCGCCACCCCGGCGACGGGATCGGCGGACTCGTCGCCCCACACGCAGGTCTGCGCGTATGTCCACGCCTTGTCCGCCTCGTCCGCTTCGAGGGCGCGCACCAGCGGCGCCAGGTCGCGGGTCGCGGCGAGCAGCGCCTCCACCTGCGCCTCCGCCCCGGCCTCGGTGCCCTCGACGCGCACCAGCATGGCCCCGCCCGGTGAAAGCGCCACCGCGGCCGCGGGCTCCACCGGCGCGCGCTCCACCGCGCGCCACACCGAATCCGCCTGCGCGGCCTCGAGGTTCTCGAAGGCGAGCGTGCGCGCCGCCGCGGGCAACGGGTGCAGCCGCAGGGCGACCTCGGTGACCACCGCCAGCGTCCCCAGCGAGCCGATCAGCAGCTTGGCCACGTCGTAGCCCGCCACGTTCTTGACCACCTTGCCGCCGCTGTGCCCGAGGGTGCCGTCGCCGAGCACGAAGCGGGCGCCCAGCACCAGGTCGCGCGCGGTGCCGTAGCGGGTGCGCAACGGTCCCCACGCACTGGCCGCCACGATTCCGCCAATGGTGGCAGCAACTCCATGGGGCGGGTCGAGGGCCAGCCGCTGCCCGTGCTCGGCGAGCAGCGCCTGCAGCGACGCCAGGCGCATCCCCGCGCCGACCACGCAGACCAGGTCGCCGGGCTGGTGCTCGACCAGCGCGTCCAGCCGCTCCGTCGACAGCACCAGCTCGCAGCGCCGCGGCGGCGCGCCCCAGGACAGCTTGGTGCCGCCGCCGCGCACCGCCACCACCAGGCCGTGCCGCGCCGCCTCGCGGAGCACCTCGGCCACCTCGTCCTCGCCGCCCGGCGAGGCCACCAGCGCGGGCCCCACCCCGGCGACGGCGTCGAGCGCACCGGCGTCGCGGACGTTGGCGTTGCCGACAACCGTGGCCAGAACGTCGGAGGCGCGGGAGGCGATCACCAGCGCTCGGCCAGCCCCGCCGCCTCCAACGGGTGGACGCGGTGGAAGCCGGGCACCTCGCCGCAGAGTCGGGGTGTGGGCAGCACCTTGCCGGGATTGCACAGGCCGTCGGGGTCGAAGGCGGCGCGCACCCGGTCCATCACGGTGAGCGCCGAGCCGCTGAACATCGTGGCCATGGCGCAGGCCTTGTCGTTGCCGACGCCGTGCTCGCCGGTGATCGAGCCGCCCGCGGCGACGCAGACGTCGAGGATGCGCCCGGCCAGCTCCTGGGCGCGCGCCGCCTCGCCCTCCACCGCCGTGTCGTAGCAGACCAGCGGGTGCAGGTTGCCGTCGCCGGCGTGAAACACGTTGCCGACGCGCATGCCGTAGGACGCGGCCAGCTCGGCGATGGTGCGCAGCACCGCGGGCAGCTGGGTCCGCGGCACCACGCCGTCCTGCACGTAGTAGGCGGGGCTGACCCGGCCCATGGCGGCGAAGGCCGCCCGGCGCCCGCGCCACATCAGGGCGCGCTCGGCAGCGTCCGCGGCGACGCGGATCTCCACTGCGCCCGCCGCCTCGCAGATCGCGCGGCACGCCTCCAGCTGCGCGGCGCACTCCGCGGCGGGACCGTCCACCTCGACCAGCAGCAGCGCCTCGCAGTCCGGGTAGCCGGGGTGCACGGCCTGCTCCGACGCCTCGCGGGTCAGCCGGTCCATCATCTCGACCGCCGCGGGCAGCACCCCCGCGGCGACGATCGCCGACACCGCCGCCGCCGCCTCCTCGATCCCGGGGAAGGCCGCCAGCAGCATGCGCACCGCCTCGGGTCGGCGCAGCACGCGCAGGGTGACCTCGGTGACGATGCCCAGCGTCCCCTCGCTGCCGACCACGGCGCCGAGCAGGTCGTAGCCGGGCGCGTCGGCGACCGCGGAGCCGAGTCGCGCCATCTGCCCGCCGGGGGTGACCATCAGCGCGCCGAGGACGTGGTGCACGGTGAATCCGTGCTTGAGGCAGTGAGCCCCGCCGGAGTTCTCGGCGACGTTGCCGCCGATGCTGCAGACCACCTGCGAGGAGGGGTCGGGCGCGTAGTACAGCCCGTGCGCGGCCACCGCCTCGGTCACCGCCGCGTTGCTCACCCCCGGCTGCACCCGGACCGTGGCGTTGATGACATCGACGTCCAGAACCCGGTTCATCCGGGCCAGGCAGACGACCAGGCCGCCCGCCACCGGCAGGGCTCCGCCGCTCAACCCGGTGCCCGCGCCGCGCGCCACGTAGGGCACCCGGTCCTGGTGGCACACCCGGACCAGCGCGGCCACCTGGTCGGTGCTCTCCGGCAGGGCGACGGCGGCGGGGACGGCGCGATGCCCGGTGAGGCCGTCGCACTCGTAGGGACGCACGTCCTCGGCGGCGGTCAGCAGCGCGCCGGCGGGGAGGACGGCGGCGAGGCGGGTCAGCGTCTGCCCTTGCACGCGCGCAGGATAGATGGAGGGAGCGCTGCTCAGCCGGTGCTCAGCGGGAGGCGACGCGGCGGCTGCGACCGCGCCCGGCCAGGTCCTCGGCCTCGGGGGGACGCCCGCCGGGGTGGCGGCAGGCGCTGACGAAGCCCCGCGGGCCGCGCTGGGTGCCCAGGTGGGCGCAGCTCTCGCGCACGCCGAGCGACTCCCCGGCGCCGATGCTGGTGAAGCTGACCGGCTCGGCGGCGAAGCCCGGGCACTGCGCCATCAGCGGCGACCCGAGCCCGTGGCGGGCGAGGGGACAGGGGAGAAGACCGATCGGCGCGGCAACCCCAACGACGTCCCGGGTGGTCAGCACTGCCTCTCCTCTTCCTCGGTCTCTCTGCGCCCCTCGACAACTCTATACGGGGCCAGGAGGGGATTCCAGTCATTTGTCGCGATTGACAGGTTCCCTGGGCTGACATGCAATCCAATCAGATACAAAATGTGATATAAGTACTGCAATATCAGGTGAGGGCGGGATGGAGGTGACACAGCCATGGACGAACCAGTCGAGGTTCGCGACGAGCAGTACGTCGCAGGTCGAGGCACCGCCCCGGTCGCGGCCGGAGCGCCCGTGGCCGGCCGGAGCTACTCCGCCAGCCGCACCGCGGTGGTCCCGGTGGGCTACCGGGCCCGCCAGCTGATCTGGCTCTTCGCCGGCATCGTCAACGCCATCCTGGCGCTGCGCTTCATCTTCCTCGGCGCCGGCGCGCAGGACAGCGGCTTCGCCGGCTTCATCTACGCCGCCGGGTCGGCGCTGTCGGCCCCGTTCCGCGGCATCTTCGGCACCAGCAGCGTGGGCAACGGCCATCCCCTGGAGTGGGCCGACCTGGTGGCCATCGCCATCTACACCCTGGCCGCGTGGATTGTGGCCAAGCTTGTCATGATCTCGCTGGTCCGGGAGGACCGCGCCGTCGTCTGAGGCGTACCGTGTGGGGCGTTCGCCGCCGGTCGCGCCGCCGCCGCAGGACCCGGCTGCCCGGCCACGTTGATATGGATGTCGATGCGCCCCCCACAGGTCCCCCTGGGGATCACCGTCTCGCCCCTGCGCGTCCTGGTCGCGCTCCTCCTCGTCGCCGCCGCGGTCGCGACGCTGGCCTGGGCGGTCGTGCGCTCCCGCAGCCGCGACGGCGCCTCCATCGACGAGCCGCTGCAGCGCCTGCGCGGCTTCCACATCTTCGGCCCCGACGACGATGACGACGACGACCGCCGCGTCCACGTCCCCCTGATCGGCCGCCGCAGCACCGGCGACGCGCCCAGGCCGCTGGCCGCGCCCCCGCCGCCCTCGGCGCCGGCCCCGCCCGCCACCCGCGTGGTCCTGCCGCCCGCGCCTCCCTCGGCGAGGAGCAACGGCCACGGGAGCTCGACCCCGCCCGCTCGCCCCGCCACCCCCCGCGGCGAGGCCCCGCGCCCCGACATCGACGACCAGCTCGGCCGCGACATCCTCCTCGTCGAGGACGACGAGTCGATCGCCACCATGTACCTGATGCTGCTCGGCGCCCGGGGCTACACCACCCGCCACGCCCACGACGGCGTCGAGGGCATCGCCATGGTGCGCAAGGAGCGGCCCGCGCTGATCCTGCTCGACATGATGATGCCGCGCATGGACGGCCTCCAGTTCCTCGAAGCCCTGCGCGGCTGGCCCAAGACCAGCGCCATCCCGGTGGTGGTGCTCTCCAACGTCGCCGACCACTCGCTGGTGGAGCGTGCTCTCGCCCTCGGCGCGGTGGAGTACCTGATCAAGGCGCAGACCCGGCCCCAGGTGCTGGTCGGCGCGCTGCCCCACTGGCTGCGCGGCAACCGGGCGCTCACCCTCTGAGCGCGGCGGTCCAGGCCTAGACCGCTCCCGCGGTGGCCGCGGCGGTCGCCCGCGACTCCAGGGCGGCGACCGGCAGCAGCATCTCCACGGTGGTGCCCGCCCCGGCCGAGCTGTGCACCAGCAGCCAGCCGCCCAGCTCGCGGGCGCGGTCGCCGAGGTTGTCCAGCCCCTGCCCCGGCGACACCTGGGCGGGGTCGAAGCCGCGCCCGTCGTCCTCGACGGCGACGCGGACCACCTCGCCCTCGCGGTGCAGGCTGACCCGGCAGCTCAGCGAGCGCGCGTGGATGGCCACGTTGCCCAGGGCGGCGCGGACCATCTGCACCACCTCCGGGGCCACCGGGTGGAGCAGGTCGGCGGCCTCGTCGTCGCACTCGACGGCGCCGATCACGCCGTGGCGCGACTCCAGGTCGGCGACCAGGCGGCGCAGGGCGTCGAGCAGCGAGGCGCGCTGCAGCAGCGAGGGCCGCAATCGATAGACATAGTTTCGGACGTCGACGATGATCCGGTCGATGGCGCTCATGGCGTCGCCGACGCGGGCGCGGATCAGGCGGTCGTCGGCGTCCTGGCTCTCGGCCACCTGGAGCACCAGGCCGACGCCGAAGAGCGAGTGGATGACGCCGTCGTGCAGGTCGCGGGCGATGCGCTCGCGGTCGCGGAGCAGGGCGAGGCGCTGCAGGTCGTCGCGCATGCGGGCCCGCTCCAGCACCATCGAGGCCTGCCGGGCGAAGCCGGCGACGACCTCCACGTCGTCGTCGGAGAAGGGTGGCGCACCGCGCGGGCGGCTGATCGACAGCGCCCCGGCGACGCTGCGGGCGGCGCCCAGCGGCAGCATCAGCAGCGGGCCGACGTTGAGGGAGCGGCGGATGGCGTCGCCGGCGGGCCCGCCGCCGCCGGCCGCGCCGGTGCGCACCGGGGTGCCGCCGGCCATCACCCGGCTGGCCAGCGTGTCCGCCGCCGCGAAGCTGGCGCCCTGCAGCCGGGCGGCGCCCTCGCCGTCGGCGACGCGCACCCGGACCCTGTCGTTCTGGTCGGGAACGACCACAACTGCCAGCGAGGCCACCGCCAGGTCGCGGGCGCGCCGGGCGATCAGGGTGAGCACGTCGTCGGCGGGGCGCTCTTCGAGGATGGCCTCGGTGACCTCGGCCATGGCCTCGAGCTGCTGCTGGGCGCGGCGGCGGGCGCTGACGTCGCGGACGATGCCCTCGACGGCGACGACGCGGCCGTCCTCGTCGCGGACGGCGACGCTGCGCTGCTCGGTCCACACCACGGTGCCGTCGCGGCGAACCCAGCGCAGCAGCACCGTGTCGTCGGGCGCATCCGCGGCGTACATGGCGTCGAGCAGGGGACGGTCGTCGGGGTGGACCAGGCGCATGGGCAGGTCGGGGTCGGCGTAGTGCTCCTCGGGCGTGTACCCGGTGATGCGCGTGCACGACGGGCTGACATATTCGAAGCCCGGGTCGGGGAGGACGCGGAAGCGGTAGAGCACGTCCTGGGCGCTGTCGGCGAGCAGGCGCAGAAAGGGCTCGCGCCCGCCCAGCGGATGCTGGTCGACGCGGCGGCCGTGCTCGTCCGAACGCCGTGGTTCCACCGGTCCCCCATGTGCGGTGTGGGAGCGCCGCACTGGTCACCGGTGGTTGGGCTGCAAACGGTTGGCCACCGGTGTGGTGCGCCGATGATAGCGCGCGCCCGGCGCCGGCAACGCCCACCGCGGGACGGGCACAGGGCGGTGACCGAACGGCGGCGCAGTCCGCGTTGGGGCACACTGTCGCGCGTCACCATGTCGAACTCGCAGCCTCGCCAGCGCCCGCTACCGCACCACACGCGCCGCGTCGCTGCGCTTGCCTGCACGGCGCTGGCCTC
The DNA here is from genome assembly GCA_035569495.1 of Candidatus Angelobacter sp. GTDB lineage: Bacteria > Chloroflexota > Dormibacteria > Aeolococcales > Aeolococcaceae > DASRDZ01. The sequence continues at coordinate 115,942 of DATMMX010000019.1, forward strand.
GCTGCTGCTCACCGCCTGCAGCAGCCATCCGGTGCAGGTGCCCTGGCTCAACTTCCCGGTGCGCGTCCCCGGCGAGCAGCCCAGCCCCAGCCTCGGCCAGGGCGCGGTGCCGACCCCGGTCGTCAACCCCAGCGGCCAGGCCGCCGTGCCGGTGCTGAGCATCCAGCAGTTCATCCCGATCGCCAAGCACTTCGTCGAGCAGCACCGCGGGCTGACGTTCAAGGCCGACGTGCCGGTGACCCTGCTCGACGACGCGGCCTTCAAGGAGCGGCTGCTGGGCAAGAGCAGCGGCGGCAGCGGCAAGACACCGTCGGAGCAGGTCTCCATCGCCAGCCGGGAGCTGAAGGCGCTGCACCTCATCGACAAGGGCGTCGACCTCGGCGCCGCCACCGACTCGCTGCTCGGCGCCGGAGTTTCCGGCTTCTATGACTCGAAGTCGAAATCCCTTGTGGTGCGAGGGACTTCGGCGACGCCGTACGTGCGCCAGGTGCTCGTCCACGAGCTCACCCACGCGGTGCAGGACCAGTACTTCGGCATCGACCGCCCCGCCCTGAACGCGGCCAACGACGAGCAGGCCAGCGCCTTCCAGGCGGTCTTCGAGGGCGACGCGGTGCGCATCGAGGACCAGTACCACAGCGCCATGAGCACCGCCGAGCAGCAGCAGTCCGATCGCGAGGCGCAGGCCCAGGGCGGCGGGTTGCCCCCGGGCACCCCGCAGGTGCTGCTGGAGCTGATCAGCTTCCCCTACATCGTCGGCCCCGACTTCGTGCGCACCCTCGACCAGGTCGGCGGCCAGGCCCGGGTGGACGACGCCTTCGTCCACCCGCCCACCACCAGCGCCCAGCTCATCAACGTCAACCGCTTCCTGCACGGCGACGGGGCCAGGCCGGTGCCCGCCCCCAAGGCCGACGCCCCCAGCTTCGACACGAGCGTGCTCGGCGAGTTCGGCCTGGTGCTTCTTCTGGAGCGCACCCCCGGCGGGTCGTCGAGCGCGGCGCTGCGGGCCGGCGACCTGTGGGGCGGCGACAGCTACGTCGCCTGGAACAGCGGCAGCGGCGCCTGCGTGCGCGACAACATCGTCGCCGACACCCCGGCCGACCAGCCTCAGCTCGACGCCGCCATCAGCGCCTGGGCCACCGGTGTCACCGGGGCCACCTTCACCGCCGCCCACGGCGGGCTGCCCGGCCAGATCACCGCCTGCGGCTGACCTCGCCTCCTATCATCCGCGCATGCCTCGCCCCGTCGCCGCGCGCCCGTGAGCGGCATCGACCCGCATCCCCCGGCGCTGCTCAAGGTGGGGCTGCAGACGGCGACCGCGCTGGTGCGCGCCCTCGGCCCGGCGCGCTACCCGGTGGCCGACGGGCTGGGCATGGTCGGCTGGGCGGTCGCGGGCGGCCGGCGCCGCAACGCGGTGCGCAGCCACCTCCGCCTCGACCCGGCGATCGGCGCGCGCGAGGCCCGGCGGCGGGCGCGGCGCTCGTTCCGGGCCTTCGCGCGCACCGGCATTGACTTCGTCTGGGCCTGCGGGCTGAGCCCGGAGGCGGCGCGGCGGCACAGCCGCTGGCTGCCCTTCCCGGAGTGGCCGCGGGTGCTCGGGCAGCCCGAGAACATCGGCGTCTTTGCCCTCACCCACTTCGGCAACTGGGACATGGCGGCCAACATCGCCTTCTCCGGCGGCCTGCTGCTGACCACCGTCATGGCGGGAACCGGTCCACGGGCGATCACCGACCTGGTGGTATGGGCCCGGCGGGCCAACCAGATGGAGGTGTACGAGGCCAGCCACGCGGCCATGGGCCTGGTCCGCGCCCACCGCCACGGCCGCTTCGTGGCCATCCTCAGCGACCTGCCCGACGGCGGCCCCACGGTCACCGTCGACTACTGCGGCGGGCCGGTGCCCTTCTCCTCGGTGCCCGCCTGGCTGGCCATGCGCACCGGGGTGCCGCTCTACCCCGTGGCCTGCTGGCGCGACGAGCAGGGCGAGTACCAGCTCCATGTCATGGAGGCGGTCGCCCTCACACCAGAGGACGACGAGCGCTCGATCATGCAGCGGGTGGCCGCGGCCATCGAGCCGGTCGTCCGCGAGCACCCCGAGCAGTGGTACCCGTTCCGCGAGGTCTACGCGGACCGCGGCTGACGCCGGGGGTCAGGCGGCGCAGGGAGTGATGCGCTGCACCACGCCGCGCGGCGAGTCGGCGATGGCCAGGCCGCCGTCCGGGAGCACGGCCAGTCCCTGCGGCTCGCCGAAGCCGGTGGCGATGACCCGGTCGGCGCCGCTGTCGGGGTCGACGGCGTGCACTGAGTGATTGCGCAGGTCGGTGACGTAGAGCAGGCCCCCGTCGAGGACCACGTCGTCGAGCTGGGCGAGGTGTCCGGCCGGGGTGGCCACGCCGTTGACGAAGTGGAGCAGGCCGCGGGGAGACTCGGCCTCGGCGGCCAGCCACAGGTCGCCCCCGCCGCTGCCGGTGGCGACGCCGACGACGCGTCCCAGCCCGCTCGCCAGCATGGTGCTGGTCTTCTGGTCGAAGGCGTAGCTGAGCAGGGTGCCATGGGGGCTGTCCGGGATGAGCAGCCGGTTGGCCGGGCCGCTGTCCCAGGTGATGCCGTCGAGGCCGAGCAGGCCGCCGCGCGAGGGCAGGGTGAGCAGCACGCTGCGGGCGCCGCCGGTGTCCACCACGGTGACCCGGTTGCGGTCCTGCTCGCCGACCGCGACCGCGCCATTGGCCAGCCCGGCGATGCCGTCGGGGGTGGTCAGGCCGGTGATGGTCCTGTCCACCTGGCCGCCGGGGACGGCGACGTCGACCAGGTGAACCATGCCGGCGCTCACGTCGCTGACCCACAACTGGCCGCCGGGGGTGACGCTGAGGTCGTCAGGGTTGCCGCCGCGCCACAGCACCGGCAGCGACGACGCGGCGGTGGGCGCGGCGGGGCACGAGGCCAGCGAGGCGCGCGGAGTCGGGGTGGCGATCGGGGTTGGTGTGGGCGTGGGCACGGCTGGGCTCGGCGTCGCGGTGGGCGCGGCGGTCCCGGGCGGCGCGGTGGGGGAGGGGGAGGGGGTCGACCCCGAGCAGGCGGAGAGCAGGCCGGTGACCACCAGCAGCGCCGCCGCGGTGTTGCGTGCGCGCGTCATGTCGAGGACCAGCCTACCTGGGGCGTTCTCACTGAACGCTTCTGATGCATTTGCATCAGGGTGCCTGCACGAAACCGTGACGATTGCTGCAGCGAACAGAAAATCTCCTGTTAGCACAACGATTTTGCCTCGTACGGCGGGGGTTGCCGTGGTACGGTCCCGCGGCTGGCGGACGACGGTCGTGGAGATGCGGCACGGCGGGCCCGCGGGAGCGCACGTGGGAAGACGAGGCCCCGGGACGGGGCTGCGCCAGGCGGGCACGGTGGCCGAGGCCGCGCAGTGGCTGCGCCTCCTCGACGCACTGGGCTCGCCGGACGCCGCGCCGCTGCTGCCCCACCTGTCGCTGCGCGCCGCCGACGCGGCGGCGCTGCTCGACCTCTGCCCCCGCGCGGCCACGAGTTTGCGCCGCATCCTGGCAGAAACGTCGGAGCCCGACCCGCTGGCCCAGGTCAACGGCGTGCTCGCCGCGCTGTACGCCGGGATGGAGGCGCGGCTCGGCGCCCGGCTGGCCCGCTCGGTGTTCGCCCTGGCCTCGGACGGCTTTCCCGACGCCGCCTCGATGCTGCAGATGGCGCGCTGGGAGCAGCCGCTGCGCAACCTGCTCGACGGCTACGCGGCGTCGGGCCTGCCGGAGTCGAAGCGCGACGTGGTCATCGCGATGGTCGGCCATCACGTCGCCGCGATGGACGCGCTGCGCGAGGCTCCCGTGCGACTCGACTGGCTGCTGACCCTGGTCCGCTGGCGCCGCTTCGCCAGCCTGTCGCGCGCGCTGGCACGAGTGCTCAACACTGCCGAGCGGGAACGCCTGGCGGCGCTGGTGCGGGGCAGCGGGTCGACACGTCCGCATGTCACGCTATGACGCGCCTCACCGACTCTCAACGGACGACATCGCATGCCCGCTGCCGCCCCCGCGCTGCCCACGCCCTGCACCGTCGGCGACTTCATCGACGCCGCCGAGGACGCCATCCGCGCCTCCAAGCACGTCGAGCTGTGGAAGCCGTGGGTGGCGCGCGCCGACGCCGAGGAACTGGCCGAGGTGGTGCTCAAGCGCGACGTCACCCAGGACGACCTCGACATCACGCTCACCGCCAAGCAGCGCGAGAAGCTGCTCAAGCTGGCCGCGCGCCGCGTCGCCGGTGAGCCGATGACCCTGGTGCGCGGCTACATCGACTTCCGCAAGCTGCGCATCGAGCTGCGTCCCGGCGTGTTCTCACCGCGGCTGTCCAGCGAGTTCACCGCGGGCGAGGTCATCCGGCGGTTGCGGCGCAAGGCCAGGCCGGTGATGGTCGAGGCCGCGTGCGGCGTCGGTCCGGTGGCGCTGGCGGTGGCCCACTCGGTGCGCACCGCCGAGGTCTGGGGTCTCGACATCTCGCCCGAGGCGATCGAGCTGGGACGGCACAACGCGCGCAAGCTGGGACTGGACAACATCAAGTTCGCCGAGGGCGACCTGCTCGATCCGCTGCCGTCGCGGCTGCACGACGCCGTCGACGTGGTCTCGATCCACCCGCCGTACGTGGCGCGGCAGCTCGTCGACACCTTGCCGGCGGAGATCTCCCGCTACGAGCCGGCCACCTCGCTCACCGACAACTCCGACGACGGCCTCGGCCTGGTGCGCCGCCTCGCCGACGAGTCGCAGGTGTGGCTGCGCCGGGGCGGCTGGCTGATGGTCGAGATCGCCCCTGACATGGCCCGCAGTGTTGCTGCCATCTTCCGCAGGAACTCTTTCGCCGAGGTGCAGAGCCTGCGCGAGTCGGCGCAGGCGGTGACGCGCGTGGTGGTGGGGCGCTACCCCGGCTGACTCTTGGTGGCGCGTGCCGTGGGTGTGGCGGGAGTCTCCTCCGTGTCGGCACGGCGGCCGGTGAGCACCACGTCCTCGGGCGCGCCGCCCACGTCGAAGCCGTAGCGGGCCAGGCCGCGCCCGAAGGTCGGGCTGCTGGTCGAGTCGCGCACGGCGATCTCCGCGGCCGCCGCGTGGCGCCGCCGCTCGCGATACCGGCGCACGTCGTCCAGAAGCGGAAGGCCCCAGGTCAGCAGCCCGGCGCCGCCGGCGAGGAACAGCAGGGCGCCGCCCACGGGCAGGCTGGTGACGCGGTACGACGGGTTGTCGCGCGTCGGCAGCGCCAGCGGCGGCTTCGAGCGGTCCGCGCCGGGCAGCATCAGCACGGCGATGGTGTCGTGCCAGTAGCGCGCGGTCAGCGTTGCGCCGACGGCGATGGGATTCGGCGGCGGCGTGACGAAGTCCTCGCGCGTCCCCGGCTGCCCCGGCACGTCGACCACGACGAAGGACACGCCGCGCTGCACGTCGGCGCCGCTGACGGTGACGCGCGCAGGAGCCGCGGACCAGCAGCCCCCGCGCGCGGGGATGGGATCACCCGAACACTCCTTGGCGGCGCTGCCGATCGCCGTCTCGTACCCGGCCGCGTCGAGGCGCAGCAGCGGGTAGGCCAGCAGCGGGACGGCGCCGCACAGCACGATCACCGCCGCCATCGCCGTGGCGATCCCGCGCACCACGGGCGTGCCGCGCACCAGCCGCAACATGGCGCTGATCATCAACCCGCCGTGGCGCCGCCGGGTCACCGCCAGGCGCACGCGTCGCCGCCGTGACCCCGCCGTCACCGAACGCCAGGGAATCGCCACCGCCCCACCCCGCCTGGGCGCGACTGGAGCCGACGGGGGGATTCGAACCCCCGACCGTCCGCTTACGAGGCGGGCGCTCTACCCCTGAGCTACGTCGGCGCGGGGCGACATGGTACCCGCCCCGGCGGCGCCGCGGACCCCGGCGTGGGACACTGACCCCATGGCGACACGGACGCCCCGCCCGCCGCGGGAGAACCCTGCCAACCCCGACCCTGCCCGCCGCGGCCCGGCCCAGCGCCCCGGCGCCCCCGGCGGCGGCGGCGGCTCGCCGATGCGCACCTGGCGCTTCTGGCTGCCGCTGGCGGTGGTGCTGCTGCTCAACGTCGTGCTCTTCAACTCGATCTTTCCGGCCGACTCGTCGAACAGCCAGACCATCCCCTACACCGCCTTCAAGCAGCAGGTGGCGGCCGACAACGTCATCACCATCAGCGCCACCGGGGACGACATCCAGGGCCAGACCAAGAAGCCGGTGAGCGCGCCGGGCAGCAGCACCAGCTCGACCAACTTCACCACCACCCGGCCGACCTTCGCCGACACCGGCCTGGAGACCCTGCTCGAAGACCACAAGGTGGTGATCAACGCCACGCCGCTGAACACGCCGCGCTCGACGCTGCTCACCATCCTGCTCAGCTTCGGCCCCACCATCCTGCTCATCGGCGGCTTCATCTGGCTGATGCGGCGCAGCGCGGCGGCGGCCGGGGGCGCGGGCGGCCTGTTCAGCATCGGCCGCAGCAAGGCGCGCCTCTTCGACGCCGAGCATCCCACCACCACCTTCGCCGACGTGGCCGGCATCGAGGAGGCCAAGCAGGAGCTGGAGGAGATCGTCGACTTCCTCAAGGATCCGCAGCGCTACCAGCGGCTCGGCGGCACCATCCCCAAGGGCGTGCTGCTGATCGGCCCGCCGGGAACGGGCAAGACGCTTCTGGCCCGTGCGGTCGCCGGCGAGGCGGGTGTGCCGTTCCTCAGCGTCGCCGCGTCGGAGTTCGTCGAGATGATCGTCGGCGTCGGCGCCTCGCGGGTGCGCGACCTGTTCCAGAAGGCGCGCGCGCTGGCCCCGTCGATCATCTTCATCGACGAGCTCGACGCCATCGGGCGCAGCCGCGGTGGCGCGGCGCGCTTCGGCGGCCACGACGAGCAGGAGCAGACGCTCAACCAGATCCTCACCGAGATGGACGGCTTCGACGCCGGCACGAACGTGATCGTGCTCGCGGCCACGAACCGCCCCGAGATCCTCGACCCGGCGCTGCTGCGTCCCGGCCGCTTCGACCGGCGGATCGCCGTGCAGCCGCCGGACCGGGTCGGCCGCCGCGAGATCCTGCGCATCCACACGCGCTCGGTGCCGGTCGACCCCGACGTGGACCTGGACGCAATCGCGGCCAGCACTCCGGGCATGACCGGCGCTGACCTCGCACTGCTGGTCAACGAGGCGGCGCTGTTCGCGGCCCGCCGCAGCCACGCGACGGTGCAGCGGCCTGACTTCACCGACGCGATCGAGAAGATCATCCTCGGCAGCGAGCGCCAGGTCGTGCTCACCGACGCCGACCGCGAGCGGACGGCCTATCACGAGGCCGGCCACGCGCTCGTGGGGATGCTCACCCCCGGGGCAGACCCGGTGCGCAAGATCTCGATCATCCCGCGCGGGCAGGCCCTCGGCGTGACGCTCTCGACGCCCGAT
>DATMMX010000020.1:0-25561 GCA_035569495.1 Candidatus Angelobacter sp.
TGCTGGCGCGCATCCGCCGCCAGTTCAACGTCGCCGCCGCCGAGGTCGACGACCAGGACACCTGGCAGGTGGCCACGTTGGGGGTTGTCTGCGTCAGCAGCGACCGCCGCCACGCCGACGAGATGTGCCAGAAGGTGCTGCGCTGGGTGGAGGACGACGGCGAGGCTTTGCTGGGCACCTCCCGATTCGAGCTGGTCAACCTGTGACCGCGTCCCATGGGTTGGCGGCGCCGGTCGACGAGCTGGTCGCGGCCTTCCAGGCGACGCTGCCATGGCCGCTCGACGACTTCCAGGTCGAGGCGCTGCACAAGCTGGAGACGCATCGCGGCGTGCTGGTCAGCGCGCCGACGTCGAGTGGCAAGACGGTGGTGGCCGAATACGCCATCTGGCGCTGCCTGCAGGCGCCGCCTCATCTTCGCCGGCCGTCGACCGAACCGCGCAACGTCATCTACACCACGCCGCTGAAGGCGCTGAGCAACCAGAAGTACCACGACCTCTGCGACCGCTACGGCGCCCACAACGTCGGACTGGTGACCGGCGAGCACACCGTCAACGACGGCGCGCCGGTGGTGGTGATGACCACCGAGATCCTCCGCAACGTGCTCTACGACGAGCCCGCCCGCCTCGACGTCGTCGGCGACGTGGTGCTCGACGAGGTGCACTACATCGACGACTACCCGCGCGGCACGGTGTGGGAGGAGATCATCATCGAGGCGCCGCAGCACATCCGCTTCATCGGGCTGTCGGCGACCATCTCCAACGTCGAGGAGGTGGCGGCCTGGATGACCAGCCTGCGCGGCGACATGGCCACCGTGGTGCGGACCGACCGCCCGGTCAGCCTGGAGCTGTGGCTATCGCTGAGCAACGAGTTCTTCCCGCTGTTCGACGAGCGTGGCAACGTGCACCGTCGCACCATGGAGATGGCCCAGAACGACACCCTCCACGAGCGCCGCATGCGCTACGTCCGCCAGGCGCCGGACAACGACCTGCTCCACGTCGTCGACGGCCTGCGCGATCGGGACATGCTGCCGGCCATCTACTTCATCTTCTCCCGCCGCGGCTGCCGTGAAGCGCTGGCCCGCTGTGCGGTGCATTCGATGGATCTCACCGACGCTGACGAGAAGGCGCGCATCGACGCCGAGTACGAGCGCCGCCTCGAGCTGGTCAACGACGACGACGAGCGCCGCGTCTACCGCGAAGCGCTGGGCCTCGACCTGCTGCGCCGCGGCCTGGCCATGCACCACGCCGGCATGCTGCCGTACGCCAAGGAGACCGTCGAGCGGCTGTTCCTGCAGGGCCTGATCAAGGTGGTGTTCGCCACCGAGACGCTGTCACTGGGACTCAACATGCCGGCGCGTGCCTGCGTCCTCTCGTCGTTCACCAAGTTCGACGGCACCGGCTTTCACGCCCTCACCGCCGGCGAGCTGACCCAGCTCATGGGACGCGCGGGGCGGCGCGGCATCGACGTGGTCGGCCACGGCATCATCCTCAAGGAGCAGGACGTCGACGTCCGCGACATCTACGACGCGGCCATCGGCGGGGAGATGGAGGTCGAGTCGAAGTTCTCGCCGACCTACACGATGACGCTGAACCTCCTGCGCACGCGCACCGTCGAGCAGGCCGAGATGCTCATGGAGCGCTCCTTCGGCCAGTACCAGAACGCGGGACGCTACGCGCACTGGGAGCACAAGGAGCGCAACCTCGAGGAGCGGCTGCACGACCTGCACGCCACCGTGTACCGCCATCCCACGGTGAACTGCACCGAGAAGACGCTCACCCAGTTCCTCAAGGCCAACGACGAGATCAACGAGCTGCAGGCGCGCATCCGGCGCTCGCGCCGCGAGCACTGGCGCGACTCGCGCCGCGGCCGCTTCGGCGGACGCGCCGCCGACCCCGGGCAGCGCCTCGAGATGATGCGGCGGCAGCTCAAGTCGCTGCAGCAGCGCGCCCAGCAGAGTCCCTGCCGCAACTGTCCATTTCTCGCCGACCACCGCGCGCACCGCTTCGAGATCCGCCAGGTCGAGGACACCCTGCGCGGCGGCGAGGAGGAGCTGCGGGCGGCGCGCGACCGTTACCGCGAGGAGTTCCGCGCCTACCGCGGCGTGCTCACCGACGCCGGCTACCTGGCGGAGGACCGGCCCACCGACCTGGGACTGCTGGCCGCCTCGCTGTACGGCGAGAGCGCCCTGCTGGTCGCCGAGGCCATCGAGCAGGGCTGGTTCGAGGGGCTGGAGGCGCCGGAGCTGTCTGCGGCGCTGGTGATGGTGGTCAACGAGGACCGCGGGCGCGACCGGCCCACCCGGGTGCGCTTCCCCACCGACAACGTGGAGCGCACCTTCCGCCTGCTGCGCGGCGCCCTCTACCGCCTGGCGGGGCTGGAGCAGCAGCACGGGCTGGAGACGCTGCGGCCGCTCTCCTTCGACTACGTCCTGCCCGCGTACTGGTGGACCATGGGGGTGCCGCTCGCCGACATCGAGCCGCCGGCGGGCGCGGACCTGGGAGATGTGGTCAAGGCGGTCAAGAACCTGTACTCGATGCTGCGGCAGATCGAGCAGGCCTCACGCAACCGGCCGCTGCACGCCCTGGTGGTGGAGACTCGCGAGCGCGTCGAGCGCGACCTGATCCGGCGAGTCTAAAAAGAGCGGCGATCCCGCGGGACGCTAGTCCCGCTTCTCCTCGCGCACGAGCGACTCGGGAATGCTCACCACCCGATACGGCAAATCCGTGATGTCGTAATACCGCACCGGCTTGCGCAACCTCTTCGCAATCCCCACCTGCACCTTCACCCCCAGCGAAAGGTTCCCAAACACCCACACCTCATCGCACTTGGCGATCAGGTTGTTGAGCGCCTCCCGCACCACCTCCTTGGGCACGGTGTGCAGCAGGTAGTAGTCGAAGAGCATCTGCGGCGTGATCGGCACCCGCCCCTCGTCGAGCACGAACTTGGTGATGTGCGCGCGCCAGAAGAAGTTGCGATTGCTGAGCGCGACATAGACGACCTGCCGCGGACGGCGCAGCACGCGCTCGGCCTGCTCGATCGGGCTGGCCTTGGGTGTGGGCGCGAAGATGCGTTCGAGGATCTCCTCGGCATTCTTCACCACCGACACCGGCGCGTTGACCGGGTCCTGCGTTTCCGGCACTCGTCGCTCGTTCAGTGAGCGGTATTTGGCGCTGGCATAAAGCCCGCCGATCATAACATCCAGCGTGACGCGCGTTCGCCCCGGGGGAACGGGGCGGCCGGCGGGGGCGGCGCGATCGGTGCGAGACAGAGTTGGTGCTGGTGGTGCCAAGACCCCGCGCGTATCATCGGTGGCAGGAGCCGTCGTCCATCTTCCCCACGTCCAACCGGCGGACGCTCCCCCCTCACCCACCCGATCGCAGGATCGCAGCGGCAATGTCTGACGACGCCCCCCGCTCCGCCCAGGGACAGCGCCCCGACCAGCGCCGAGGCCGCGGCGCGCCGCCGGTGTGGTGGGACATGCTCGACCGCAGCGACCTGCCCGACGACCGCACCGCCATCGACACCTTCGTGGAGTCGCCGGGCTGGGAGCGCCGCACGGCGAGCCGCGGTCTGGCCGGACGCAGCGGCCGGGTGACGCTGATCCTCTCGGCGCTGAGCGTCGCGTTGCTGACCGTGGCCATGGTTTTCGGCGTCTGGCTGGCCACCTCGACCACCGAGCGCAGCGCGGGCACCACCGCCGCGGTGCTCGCCGGGGTGCCCGCGGCGCTGCTGGCGTCGTCGCTGATGGTCGCCCTGCTCGGTCGCCGCCGCCGCCGCTGACGGTTGCTCGCGGGGTTGGGCAGGGTACGCTGCGCGCTACTCCCATGCCTCGACCCGACGACCCGGACTCCTCCGACCGGCGCGCCCGCGACCTGCGGCGCGGACACCCGCACCGTCCCCACCTCGACCCGCCGCTGGCCGGGCGGATCATGCGCGTCGAGCGGTTGCGCGGGGACGCGGCGGGGCTCGATGCGCGCGCCGCTCCGGCGGCTCCGCACGACGGCATCCCGGACGGCTTCGCGCCCGACGACGGGGGGCTCGCCGCCGACACCGCCGTGCTGTTCGAACTGGCCACCGCGCCGGTGCGACGCATGGCGCGCATCGTCTATTCGTCCAACGCCGCCTTCGTCCTGGAGCTCGACGCCACCGATCCCGTCGACGCGTCGCGTCCGCTGCGTGCGGTGTACAAGCCGGTGCGCGGCGAGCGTCCGCTGTGGGACTTCCCGCACCGGACATTGCACTTCCGCGAAGTCGCCACCTACCTCGTCGCCGCCGCCCTGTCGCTCGACGTGATCCCGGCGACGACACTGCGCGACGGTCCGCTCGGCCCCGGCTCGGTGCAGCTCTTCGTCGACGCGCTCGACCGCGAGCTGACCGGCGCCGAGGACGAGGCCCTCGAACCGCTGCTGCGCGACATCGCCGCCCTTGACGTCCTGGTCAACAACGCCGACCGCAAACAGGCGCACCTTCTTGTGACACCCGACGCCCGGCTGCGCGGCATCGACCACGGCCTGACCTTTCTCCCCTACCCGCGGCAGCGGACGGTGCTGATCGAGCTTGGCGGCACGGCGCTGCCGGCGGGGACCGCCGCCTCGGTGGCGGGCCTTGCCGGCGACCCCGCCCAGCTCTCCGCCCTCCGCTCGCGCCTCTCGCGCCTCCTCGCCGCCCCGGAGGTCGACGCCTTCGCCGGCCGCCTCACCGAGCTCGCCGCCGACCCCACCTACCCCGTCCTCGACCCCTGGGACGGCCGCCCCTTCGAATGGTGGTAGCCGGGCGGGGCGCTACACTGGGCCCTCGCCGCAGCGTGCGCCCGTAGCTCAGTTGGATAGAGCACCGGCCTCCGGAGCCGGGAGCGGGGGTTCAAGTCCCTCCGGGCGTACCAATCCCCAATCTCCCCTGCAGCCACGCCGCGGCGCGCCGCCACGGGTCGCTGCGCGGGTCGATGAGCGAAAAGTGGTCGACACCGTGCGGTGCGTGCAGCTCCACGTCGTCACCGGCCGCACGCGCCGCGGCGGCGTAGCGCAGGCCCATCGACTGCGGCACCCGGTCGTCGGCGTCGCCGTGCACGACGAGCTGGGCGACGCCGATGGGCAGCATCTCGATCGGCGACGTGTCGGCGAACCGCGACGGGTCGGCGACCAGCTCGCCCGCAGCGTCACCGTCGAGGCGCAGCCGCGACGCCTCGCGCAGATCCACGACGCCGGCCAGCGACACCACCGCGGCCGGTCGCGTCTGCGCGCGTGCCGCCGCCCACAGCGCGAGATGGCCTCCTGCGGAGTGCCCGACAAGGCCGATGCGGTCGAGGTCGAGCGGGTGTTGTTCCGCGAGGCGCGAGAGCATGGCGATTGCCGCGGCCACGTCGTCGAATGTGCCCGGCCATCCCCCGCCGCGCGCACCGAGGCGCCGGTACTCGATGTTCCACGTCGCCATGCCGCGGGCGATGAGATCCTCGGCGAGGCCGTCCATGAGGTCGCGACCCCAGGGCATGCGCCAGAAGCCGCCGTGGATCAGCACGGCGACGGGATGCGGAGGCGCTGTCGTCGCAGACGGCAGGCGAAGGTCGCCGACCTGAGCCCGATCGTTGCCGTACCGGAGCGTCTCCAATGCGGGCGCGCTCAGGTGACCGCCGCGCGCGCTGCATAGCGCGGCTCGCGCCACACCTCCTGATCCATCACGGCGCGCAACACCTCGACGGCATCCCACATGTCCACGTATCGCGTGTACGGCGCGGCGAAGCCGAAACGCATCACGTCGGGGGCGCGGAAGTCACCGATGACCCCGCGGTCGATGAGCGCCTGCATGACGGCGTAGCCGTCGTCGTGGCGCAGCGACACCTGCGAGCCGCGCACGGTCGCATCGCGTGGCGAGACAACCTCGAAGCCATGCGCGGCGCAGCGCTCGTCGACGAGGCGGATGAACAGGTCGCCGAGGCGCATCGACTTGCTGCGCACCGCCGCCATGTCGATGCGCAGCCACAGGTCGACGGCGACCTCCAGCGCGGCCAGGGAGATGATCGGGGGCGTGCCGCAGAGGTGGCGCAGCACACCGGGCGCGGGGCGGTAGGTGCCGGAGAACTCGAAGGGCGCGGCGTGTCCCATCCAGCCGGGCAGCACGGACTGCAGCGAGTCGTGCAGGCGCCGTGCCGCGAAGAGACACGCGGGCGCGCCAGGACCACCGTTGAGGTACTTGTAGCCGCAGCCGACGGCGAGGTCGGCATCGGCGGCGTGCAGGTCGACCGGCACGGCGCCCGCGCTGTGCGACAGGTCCCACAGCGCCAGGGCGCCGGCGCGATGCGCCGCCTCGGTGAGCGCGCGCATGTCGTGCACCCGTCCGGTGGTGTAGTGCACGTGGGTCAGGAAGAGGACGGCGACGTCGTCGTCGAGCGCATCAAGCAGGCGCTCACGCGGTACCCGGCGCACCGACACACCTTCCCTGCGCAGCAACGCTGCGACACCGTCTGCGATGTACAGGTCGGTGGGGAAGTTGGCATCCTCGGTGAGCACGACGTGGCGACCCGGCCGCGCCCGCAACGCCGCGATGAGCAGCTTGAAGAGGTTGACCGAGGTGCTGTCGGCGACCACCACCTCGTCGCCCGCGGCGCCGAGCATCCTGGCCAGCTTGGCGCCGACCCGGGCGGGCGTGTCGATCCAGCCCGCCGTGGTCCAGCTGCGGATCAGGCCAAGGCGCCACTCCTGCTCGATCACCGCCGCGACTCGCTCCGCCACGCCGCGCGGCGGGACCCCCAGCGAGTTGCCGTCGAGATAGACCAGATCTGGGTTGATGTCGAACTCGTCACGAACGTGCGCCAGCGGATCGTCGCGGTCGAGCGCGAGCAGGTCGTCCCGGGTGAGCGGCGGCGCCTCGGTCACAGCGCGGTGCGCGCCTCCCACAGCTCGGGGAAGAAGCGGTTGTCCACTGTGGTGCGCAGGTAGCCGACACCCATCGAGCCACCGGTGCCGTGCCGCGCCCCGATCTCGCGCGCCGCCATCAGGCCGTGGCGGAAGCGCCAGCGGGCGATCGCCTCGTCGTGGTCGACGAGCTGCTCGGCGACCTGGTGCAGCGTCGACAGCGTCGCATCGGCATCGTGTGTGCGGAACAGCGCAACCAGTGCACGCAGGCGCGCGTCGTGCGCCGCGTCGGAATCGCCCTCGGGCATGTCGAGGCCGGCGAGCCGCGCGCAGGCGCAGAACCCGTCCCACAGCGCCGGCTCGGCGAGTTGCGCGCGGAGTCGCTCGCGCTGCTCGGGGCGCAGCACCGCGCTGGTGAGATGGGCCGGGTCGAGCCGCCCACTCAGGGCTTCGATCTCGCGGAACTGCAGCGACTGGAATCCCGACGCGGGCGCCAGCGGGTCGCGGAATTGCAGGAAGCCGTCAGGGCTCATCGTCTCCAGGACGCCGAGCTGGGCGAGCAGCAGCTCCTCGACGCGGTGCACGCGCGACAGCGGTGCCACGGCGGCGTGGGCGCGGCCGGCGAGCAGCTCGTCGCGCGCCCGCGTCAGCTCCCAGAGCAGCAGCTTGAACCACAGCTCGTAGGCCTGGTGCACGACGATGAAGAGCATCTCGTCGTGCGCACCCGGCGTCAGCGGACGCTGCAGGTCGAGCAGGTCGTCGATGAGCAGGTACGACGCGTAGTCCGTTCCCGCCGCCGTGGTGCGCCTGGCCACCGAGCGTCTCTCCTCCGCGTGGCTGGTGCGGATGAGGCTACCACGCTTCCGGGGACGCCACCGGGCCGGTCAGCTCGCGCGCTGCTGCGACACCGCGAGGTAGACGCCGAGGCCGATCATGGCGGTGCCGCCGGTGGCGCCCATGGCCTCCAGACGGCGCGGAGAGCGGCCGAACCAGGCGCGCGCCTGGCCGGCGACCAGCGCCCAGGCGCTGTCCGAGATGAGGGCGATGGCGACCCACACCAGCCCGAGGGTGAGGAGCTGCAGGGTGGGGGCGGCGGCGGCGGGGTCGACGAAGCCCGGTAGGACGGCGAGGAAGAAGGCGAGGGTCTTGGGGTTGGTGGCGCCGACCACCAGGCCGTCGCGGAGGATTCGGCTGCGGCTGGGGGCGGGGCGCGCGTCGTGCAGGGCGCGGGTGATCTGGGCGCGTTGCAGGATGGCGCGGACGCCGAGAAAGACGAGGTAGGCGGCGCCGGCGAGGCGCACGGCGGTGAGCAGCGCGACGGAGCGCTCGATCAGGCTGCCGATGCCCACCGCGACGGCGAGCACCTGGACGTACTCACCGACCGCGTTGCCCGCGACGCTGAGCAGTGCGGCTCGGCGCCCCAGGGACAGGGCACGTCCCACGACGAAGAGCACGCTCGGTCCGGGGATGAGGATGAGGACGAAGGCGACGGCGGAGAAGCTCAGCAGGCGCGTCGCGTTCATGTTCGGCAGTCTAGCAATCGACCTTTTCGAACGCTCTCAGGCCAAGGCATACTGCGCGGGCAACTGCGCGCCACCGGCCGTCAGCGACCGTCAGAACGAGGAAGCATGAAGTCGAACCGTTCGGTACCTCCCATCACCGTCATCCCCGTGCTGATCTACCCCGACGTGCGCCAGGCCGTCGACTGGCTGTGCGCCGCGTTCGGATTCGTGGAGCGCGTGTGGATCGGCGAGAACCATCGCGCGCAGCTCGCCGTCGGCGACGGCGGTGGACTGATCGTCGGTGACGTGCGGGGCGAGCGCCGGCCGCCGCGGCAGGGCGAGGTCACGCACTCGGTGATGGTGCGCATCGACGACGTGGACGCGCACTGCGAGCATGCCAGGGCGCACGGCGCGACCATCCTCTCCGAACCGGTCGACCAGCCCTTCGGCGAGCGGCAGTACGCCGTGGTGGATCCGGCGGGACATCACTGGACGTTCTCGCAAACCATCGCCGACGTGGCCCCCGAGGAATGGGGCGGCATCTCCGTCTGAACCGCACCAAACGCGCCACAGCATCGAGCCCGACCGCCCGCCTGTAACAGTTCGGCGAAATCGCCCCCGCGACGGCCCGCGGTGCCCTGTAGTGCGCGGGTGCGGATCAGTCGCCGAGAGCTGCTGTTTGGGGCAGGCGCAGCCGCAGGGACCGCGGTCCTTGCCGGTGCAGGCCTGGCCACCTCGACCTTCGTCGGGCTGGCGCCGGTCGACGCCTCGCAGCTCACGTACGCGATGATGCTGCGCCACGCTGGCAGCACCTTCACCGTGCACACCGCGGCGATGCAGCGCGTCGACCTCCGCCTGGCGTCGGTCATCGACCTGAGCACGCCAGCCGCGAAGGCGCGTCCTGGCCAGTGCTTCTCGATGGTCTTCGAAGGTTCGGGCAAGGACGCCGTCGCGCCAGGCACGTACGTCGTCGAGCACAGTGTGCTAGGCAAGCTGATGCTCTTCCTCAGCCCCGTCAACATGCGGACGCCCGGCAAGCCGAGCACCTACGAGGCGATCGTCAACCGCCTCGCCTAGCGCGCCTGCGGCCCGTCGACGTTCCAGTGCCGCCCCACCGTGGCCAGCCAGCCCTCCTGGTCGGGCCGCGGCATCACTCGGAACCGGGTGATGGCACGCTGCCCACCTTCGTGGTCACCGTAGAGCACGTCGACGACGAACGCCTCCCTGGCCTCGACGGCGCGCCGCGTGGCGATGAACTCCTCGGTCTGCGGCTCGCGGAGCGCGCCCTGCCAGAAGCCGAGGTCACCCGACGCGATGTAGATGTCGCGGGTCAGGCGATGGAACGAGTCCACGTCGGGACGCGAGCCGGTCGGGGGTCCGAAGTGCAGGTGCCAGCCGTGCAGCACCGCCAGCCCGCTGCCCACGTTGCGGACCGCGAGGGTGAGCAGCACCGCGTCGTCGTTGACCTCCACTCCGGCGCCGCCACCGGGCGTGACCAGCCAGCGGCCGTCCATGAAGCCGACCTTCTGCGCTGGGTCCTGCAGCCGGGACGGGCCGAGCACGGGGCGCATGCCCAGCGACATGGCCCGCTCGGCCACCCGCGCCGCGCGGCTGCCGGCGCGCACCGAGGCGAAGGTGGCCACCGCGAGCACCAGCGTCCCGGCCGCCGTCGCCAGTGAGGAGATGGTCGCCCAGTCGAGCACGGCGCACAGTGTAGGCGCGGGGCGGCGCGAAGACCGAGCCTAAGCGGCGCGGTCCTCCATCTCCCAGGCGTGATCGAGGACGTGCCAGGCCATGCGCCGCACCATGTAACGCACCGGCCAGCCTCGCTCCCTCACCGGCCCCCCGTGGGAGGGCCGCGACACCGCGGTGAGGATGCGGCTGCGCAGTTCCTCGACACCGCCCGCGCGCCACTCCTCGGCGGTCATGCGCACGTCGAGCTTGCGCGCGTAGCTGCGCTCGGCGTTGGCGACGTGGGCGACCATGGCGTCACGGTCGCGCCCGCCGCCGCGCGGACCCTTGCGCAGCGACGCAGGCGAGTGGGCCACGACGCCGTCCAGCTCCGCCCACGCCGCATCGAGCAGCGCGGCCATGCGCTTCGCCTCGGCCGCGCCGACCGGGACGGTGTCGGACGGCGCCGCAACGTCGGGCGCGCCGAAATCCGTGGTCAGGGTTCCCGGCACGCGGGCGACCACGTCGAGGTCGGCGAGGGCAACCGCGGGCAGCGTCAGCCCCGCACGCGACACCACCTTCGCGTAGCGCCCGGCATAGTCCACCAGCATCTCCAGCGCCGCCTCGTCGCCGCGCGCCACCCGGCACCAGCCGGGCCAGTCGAGCGCACAGGCGAAGGTGCGCTTCGGCCCCTGTTCCAGGTACACGGCGAGGCGAGGCGTGGCGGCCACGGCGCAGAAGCATGCCATGCGCGGGCCCTTGTGCCGCAGGCCGCGCGCACCGCACACTCCGACGCGCACATGTCCAGCCACATCGCCCGCCTCCTCGCCCAGGAGCGCCGCCATCTCACCCGGCCCGACCCGCACCAGGCGGCCGAGCAGGTGCGCCTCGGGGCCCTGCTGGTCGACACGCGCCCGATCGAGCAGCGCCGCCGCGACGGCGAGATCCCCGGCGCGCTGGTGGTCGACCGCAACGTGCTGGAGTGGCGCCTCGACCCCACTTCGCCCGACCACCTCGCCGAGGTCACCGGCCCGGACCAGGCGGTGATCCTGGTCTGCAACGAGGGCTACGCGTCGACCCTGGCCGCGGCGACGCTGCGCCGCCTGGGCATGCGCAACGCCACCGACCTCGACGGCGGCTTCCAAGCCTGGGCCGCCGCGGGCCTGCCCGTGCAGCGCCCGCCGGATGGCTCAGCCGGCTGACCAGCGAGCAGCCAGTCCTCCTCGCCGTCCAGCGCGCGCACCAGGCGCAGCCCGGTTTCCGCCAGCATCGACGACAACTCGCCGTCGCTCCAGGCGTGCATCGAGGCATGCTGCGTCCACACCTGGCCCGCTGCCATCCGGCCGCGTCGTGCTCATCCCGGCACCGCGACCGCACCCGCCCGCGTCACGCGCACAGCAGACGCCTCGCGCGCGGGCTGCCGCGCCAGACCCAGCGCGAACACCACCGCCACGCTCGCCGCCGCCAGCAACCCGCCCTGCAGCACGGTCAGCACGTTGGCCGCGCTGGCGTCCTGGGCCAGGTCCTTGGGGTACATCGCGAGGTGGAAGGTGCTCGCGTCCAGCATGGTGTTGAGCAGCATGCACCCCACCACCGACGCACCGGTGATCCACCGCGCCCGGACCGACCGGCCGGTCAGCAGCACGAGCACCGCGGGCAGCACGAACACGTAGTAATGCGCCCAGGCGATGGGTGCGAGCAGCGGCACCATGGCCAGCGCCATGGCGAAGAGCACCAGGGGCGGCTGCCGGCGCAGCAGCAGCTCGCGTGCCAGCAGCAGCAGCGCCGCCACACGCAGCGTCCACAGCACGACGTCGACCAGCAGCACGCTGTGCAGCGGCGACACCGAGGTGGGGTCGGCCGGGATCATCGGGATGCCGCCGAGCCAGGTCTGCAGCAGGTTGGCCACCGACAGGTTGGCGACGTCCTGCATCACGTGCGTGCCCATGTAGGGCAGGAAGTGCAGGAAGTAGAAGGAGGTCGGCCCGGCGCCGAGGAAGGGCAGGAAGGGCACGTTGAGCAGCAGCAGCGTCCCCACCGCGACCAGGGTCACGCGCGGCCGCCGCATCGCCAGCGGCAGCAGCAGCAGCAGCGGCGCCACCGGCTTGAGCGCCAGCGCGGCGCCGAGCAGCACGCCCGACGACGGACGCGGGAATGCGCGCCAGGACAATGTCAGCAACAGCAGGATCACGCCCTCGACCTGCCCGGAGTCCACGTCGGAGAGCACCGGCAGGCAGAGCATCAGGCCGGCGAGGATCCACGCGGTGCGCTCGGCGCCGATGCCGAGCTGGCGGGCGATCAGCACCAGCGCGGCGAGCAGCGACACCATGTCGATCCACGACCACAGCTCGGCGGTCCAGGCCACACCGAGCCCGCGGGTCAGCGGCACCAGCGGCAGGAAGGGAATCAGGGCCGAGGGCGGGTAGATGAACGCGTTCTGCGCCGACGCGCTGTGCAGCTGCGGCATGGCGGCGTCGTAGAGGTGGCTGGGATGGACCAGGAAGTCCGTAGCGCCACGCGCGTACACGTAGGTGTCGAGCCAGCCGTGTCCGTAGGGCAGGTGGAAGCGATGGCCGACCACCAGCGTGGTGGTCAGCAGCAGCACGAAGCTCCACACAGCAACAACCCGCGCGCGCACGGACGCCATGATGCAGTGCGGCACACGCTGCGCACAACCGAACACGCTGCAAACACGGAGCGCCACGCATGTGCGAGCCTGGGCGGCCATGCGCCCTCCCCGCCGCCTGTCCGATTTCGCGCGCCTGTGGACGGGCCAGACCGTCAGTGAGCTGGGCAGCCAGGTCACCGTGCTCGCCCTGCCCACCCTGGCCGTGCTCGGCTTCCACGCCGGGCCCGCCGCGGTCGGCCTGCTGGTCGCCGCCGGCCGGCTGC
Organism: Candidatus Angelobacter sp.; assembly: GCA_035569495.1. GTDB lineage: Bacteria > Chloroflexota > Dormibacteria > Aeolococcales > Aeolococcaceae > DASRDZ01. The sequence goes on from DATMMX010000020.1 coordinate 12,914, forward strand.
CCTTCCCCGTGCTCGGCCTCGTCGCCGGCGCGGTGGTCGACCGGCTGCTCAAGCGGCCGGTGATGGTGGTCTGCAACCTGGGACGCCTGTTGGTGCTGGTGGCCATCCCGCTGCTCTCGGCCACCGGCGCATTGCGGCTCTGGCACCTCTTCGTCGCCACCGTGGTGATGGGCGTGTTCACGGTGTTCTTCGACATCGCCTATCTCGCCTACGTGCCCAGCCTGGTGCGGCAGGAGAAGCTGCTCGACGCCAACAGCCGGCTCGAGGTCTCGATGTCGGCGGCGCAGCTCGGCGGACCCGGCATCGGCGGCCTGCTGGTGCAGGCGTTCGGCGGCGCTCGCGCGGTGCTGCTCGACGCGGCGTCGTTCGCGGTGTCGGCGGTGACGCTGCTGAGCATCCGCCACCACGAGCCGCGACATCACGCGGTCACGCAGCGCCACCTGAGGCGCGAGATCGGCGAGGGACTGCGCCACGTCTTCGCCAATCCCGTGCTGCGCGCCCAGATTCTCTGCATGGGCGCGGCAGGATTGTTCGCCCACGCATTCGAGGCGCCGCTCTACGTGTTCGCCTACGACCGCCTGCACCTCAGCCCCGGGCTGCTCGGCGCCATCCTCACCGCGGAGGGCGCGGGCGCGGTGTGTGCCACCTTCGTCGCGGCGCGGGTGACGCGGCGGCTCGGCGTCGGCCCCACCATCACCCTGCTCGACGGCATGTCCATCGGCATGACCGCGCTGATCCCCCTGGCCGTGTTCGTGCCGCCCGCCGCGCTGCTGTTCCCGCTGTTCGCGCTGATGGGGGTCGGTGGGACCATCGGCAACATCGCCCAGCTCACCCTGCGCCAGTCCCTCTCGCCGCCGCATCTGCAGGGGCGGATGACCTCGGTGTTCCGCACCGTCTTCTGGGGCACCTGGCCGCTGGGCAGCCTGCTCGGTGGCCTGGTCGCCGGCGCGATCGGTCCGAGCACGACGATCTGGGCTGCGGCCCTGCTCGGCCTGGCGGCCAACATGACCATCGTGCTCACTCCGCTGTGGCGCGTCCGCGAGCTCGGCGGCGGGATGCGGGAGGTGCCCCTGGAGGCGACGGTGGAGATGCCGTAACGGCGGCACCGGTGGGCGGCCGGCACGACTAGGGTGCGACGTGCGGCGGGGCGCGCGCCCGTACAATCGCGACCCGTTCGCGGCAGCACACGGAAGACAGGTTCACAGGCGGCCCCAGGCTGGTGCACATCCGTCCCCGCTTCCCCCGATTCGAGGTCGTCGCCGTCGTGGTGCCGGGGCTGCTGCTCACGGGCGCGGTGGCGGTGAGCGCGGCGGTGCCGCACGGCGGGCCGGTTGCCACCGGGACACGGGTCGCGGTCGCCGCGCGGCCCACCGCCACGCCCGCCGACGCGCTCAGCACGGCCACCGGCGCCACACACGCGCCTCTCGCCGCCGTTGCGCCGACTCCCGTGCCGCCACCGCCCGCCGCGCCGCCCGTCCAGGCCGCCGCCGCGATCCCGCCGGTCCCTCCGGCGCAGAGCCCCCTCCCCGGCTGCCCGCCGCCCCCTCCCCCGCCCGGCGGCGGGCCCGGCGGTCCTCCCTGGCACCCCGACGTGCTCATCCCCGACAGCGCCCTGCCCCCCGCCGCGCCCGCCACCGGCCCCGACGCGTCGCTCACCGCCGTCAGCGGCAAGGGCATGTGGGTCTGGCAGTACAGCAGGACCGAGGGCGGCAACATGCAGGCCGTCGTCGACCGCGCCATGGCCGCGGGGCTGCAGGAGATCTGGGTCCGCGCCGGCGATTCGCAGGACGGCTTCTACGCCGCCGACCAGCTCGCCGCCCTGGTCCCGCTGGCCCACGCGCGCGGGCTCGACGTCATCGCCTGGGGCTTCCCGTACCTCTACGACCCGGTCGCCGATGCGCAGTGGTCGGCGGCGGTGCTCAACTGGCGCGGACCGGGCGGCGAGCGCGTCGACGGCTTCTCGCCGGACATCGAGATGGCCAGCGAGGGCGTGATGCTCTCCGCGCAGCGCGTTGCCGTCTACCTCGGCGACGTGCGCCCGGCGCGCGACGGCCGCCCGCTGGTGGCGACGGTGTATCCGCCCACCGACACGCGACTGACCGACTACCCGTTCAGCACCATGGCCCCCTACGTCGACGCCTACGCCCCCATGGTGTACTGGGAGTGCCGCGACCCCGGCGCCGCTGCTGACGAGGCGGTCAGCAGGCTTAGGTCGATGAAGCCGGTGACCCCGATCGGGCAGGCCTTCGGCATGGGCGACGTCGGCGGCCGCGTCGACCAGCCCGGCCCGGGCGAGATGAACCGCTTCATGGGCACGGCGCGGCAGGACGGCGCCATCGGCGCCTCCTTCTGGGTGTGGCAGCTGATGAACGGCGACGAGTGGAACGCGCTCACCGCGTACTACTACCCGCCGGTGCTGCCCCCCCTGCCGGAGGTCCCGCTGCTACCCGCGGTGCACTGAGGGCTGCGGGACCAGGCGCCAGTCGCTCGGGAGGAGCGAGTCGGTCATTTGCCTCGATTGGCGGGTACATAAAGCCTTGTGCCCCGGGACATTGAGTCCAATGGGTGCCGGAGGCTTTTATCGGCGGGCTCGCATTTGACGGGGGCGTTGGCCCTTGTCGTCCGAGGAAGGAGGATTCAATCATGGCGGGTCGACGAACCGCGACCTCAACGCATTCACGCCCACGCCGGCGGCGGCTTGCCATTCTCGTGGCCGGCCTGGTGGCCACAGCCGGTGCGCTCAGTGTCCCGCTGACGGGCCGGGCCGCCGTCCAACTCTGGATCAACGGTTGCACGCCGGGTGTGGGCCGGGGCGTCAACCTGCCGCCGGACGGGCAGAGCTGCCTCGACGTGGGGCTGTCGCCGGACAGCTCGTTGGTGCCGACGCTGGTGGTCGAGCCGCTGTGCGGTGACCTGGCGCAGATGGCGCCGGGCTCGTCGGCGTCGCTGTGCATGGAGCTGGTCATCGCGGCGGACAACGGTTTCCATCCGGGCGCGAACGTCACCATCGCCCCGAAGCCCAACCCCACCGGCGTGACCGGCACCGACCTGCCCAAGGCGGCGGTCTGCACGCCGGCGGTGACGGCGACGTGTGCCCCGACCGGCGTGGTCAATTCCAACGGCGGCCAGTTCACTCTGCAGTTCACCAGCGACAGCGGCGTGTCGGTGGGCGACTATCAGTACCTGCTCACCGCCAACGCCCCGGACATGGTGCCGGCGACGCTGACCATCACGCTTCGCATCAGCCTGCCGGGGTATGGCCACAACGGCAACAACTGCAACGGGTGTCTCGTCTCCGAGCAACGCTCCTACGGCAACATGACGGGTCCCATCACCGCCCACAACGTGTTCTGGGGCTCCGCCTGGCAGGGTGATGCGGTCGGCCTGCGGCCAGCGGCCGACGGCACCATTGGCGACGAAGTGGCGACCGGCTGGCAGAGCATCATGGGCCAGTACGGCGTCGGTTCGGCCAACTGGGGCGGCAGCTTCACGGACACCGGCAACGACGCGGCGCTCGGAGGAACGGTTACAGCTCAGGCCATCGCCAATGAGTTGGAGCGGGTGCGGGGGCTGACCGGCTGGGGCAACGACAGCAACACGATGTGGATGGTGTTCCTGCCGCCCAACGTCGTGCTGCAGAACACGCAGGCGGACCCGACCAACCGAGCGCAGAACGTCTGCGCATGGCACGCGTACTCCCCGTACCAGAGTTTCACCACCACCGACTTCTTCTCGTTCGGCGCCATCCCATACTTCAACTCGCTGTACCCGAGCTGCCAGCCGTCCTCTGGACTGGTGGCCTCCACCACCGAGATCGCCACGCATGAGCTGGCCGAAGCCGAAACCGACATCAACGGCAACGGCTGGTACTACGGCACTCCGCAGGGGGGCGAGATCGGGGATCTCTGTGTGTTGCAGCGGCCGTGGCAAAGCACGACCTACTCGGCCGGTTCGAATTACCGCGGTGCGGCGCAGATGATCTACAGCAACTCGCTGCGGGATTGCGGGACTACCAGCACGGGCGGCTACTGGGAGGTCGCTTCGGACGGCGGCATCTTCACCTTTGGCAATGCCGGATTCTTCGGCTCGATGGGTGGCCAGCACCTCAACCAGCCCATCGTGGGCATGGCACCCATGCCCGGCGGTGACGGCTACTGGGAGGTGGCTTCCGATGGCGGAATCTTCCCCTACGGAAACGCCACCGGCGGCCTCGGTTCGCTCGGGAACGTCCGCCTCAACCAGCCCATCGTCGGCATGGCGGCGACACCGGACGGCAAGGGCTACTGGATGGTCGCCAAGGACGGCGGCATCTTCACTTTCGGCGACGCCCAGTTCTTCGGCAGCACCGGCAGCCATCCGCCGCAGTACCCGGTGGTGAGCATGACGCCCACCGCCGATGGCAAGGGCTACTGGATTCTGGACTCGTTCGGCGAGATATTCCAGTTCGGCGACGCGCAGAACATCGGCTGCTACTGCAATGCCAACGCCGTCGGGATGGCGGCTGCTGCTGACGGCTGGGGCTACTGCATCGCAACCGTTCAGCTGTGGGTCAATTCCAACGGCTCCTGCCAGTTCCAGGGCGACATGAGCGGCCAGAACCTGAGCCAGCCGGCGGTTGGCTTCACCAGCTCGCTCGGTGCTCACGGCTACTACGGCGTGGCCAAGGACGGCGGCATCTTCACGTTCGGGGACGCGGCTTTCTACGGCTCCGAGGGCGGCCACGCGCTCAACGCCCCGATGGTCGGCATGGCCGTGCGGCCATGACGCCCGTCTGGAGGAGGTGCCGTATCAGGGCGCGAGGGATCCTCCGCGGGCACAGATCGCCGCTGACTGTGGCTGCTGTCCTGGTGGTCGCCGGGGGTGGTGGCGGAGCGCTTGCTGCGCTGCGTACCGCCGCCCCCGTGCACCGGCCACCGACCGCCCAGCAAGGCGGTTCAGGGCTGACAACGGCAACGGCAAGCGCCACGCCCATCCAAGCGACAGCGACGGTGACGCCGTCGAGCGGGGTGACGCGAACACCTGCGCCCAGCATGACTCGCGGGGACACACCACCGGGCCAGGTTCACCTCACAACGGCCACCCCGTACCCGACGAAGCCGCCGGGCATGCCGCGGTGCCAGGTCGGTGACTTCCTGCTCCAGATCAGGCCACAGCAGAACTCGTACAGCCTGAGTTCCGGACAACGGATGGTGTTCGACATCACCATGACGTACGAGGGAACGGTGGAATGCAATGGGTACATGGGAGCGGGCGCGGATGCCCTGCAGATCTTCAACTCCCAAGGTCAGCTCGTGTTCTCGGATCAGTGCGACGACGCGTGCGCCTCGTATCCGCCGTACAACCCGCTCTCTCCCGGGCGTGTGGTGATCAACACGACGGCCTGGTGGGATGGGAAGCAATGCAGCACAAGTCAGTGTTGGGACTGTCACTACAACTGTCCGCCTGAGCCACCGGTCGCTCCGGGAGCCTACACCGCGAACGTCAAGGACGATCCGTACAAGCAGAGCCCAACGGTTTCCTTCCAGCTGACACCGTAGATGACGAACAGGCTCAAGGCGACGGACTTCTTCCGAAGACACAAGACGCTGCTGACGGTGCTGACTGTCGTGGCGGTTGCCGGTGGTGGTGGCGGAGTCTTCGCAGGATTTCGTACCGCCGCCCCGGTGCAGTCGCCTCCCATCGCTCAGCATGGTGGCACCGGCACCGCGAGAGCCACCGCGACCGCGACACCCAGCCAGCCAATGGCGACACCCACCAGCGAGGTGACCACCACGTCAGCGGTCACGGCTGCCATGGCAGTCGCGTCACACAGCCCCGGGCATGTGACCGCGACGGCCACGCCCTACCCCACCAAACCACCGGGTATGCCGCGGTGCCAGGACAGCGATTTCGTCCTTCGCGCTCCGCCCGAGCAGAGGAGCTACAGCATCAGCTCCGGACAGCGCGTGATCTTTGACATCACGCTGACCTACCAGGGAGCAGTCGAGTGTCAGGGCTACGGGGGATCGGGTTGGCCAACTGTGCACATCTTCAATGCCCAAGGCCAACTGGTGTTCGCGGATGAGTGCAGCGACGTGTGTGGTTCGTTTCCACCCTACAATCCGGTGGCGCCCGGTCGGCAGGTGGTCAATACGACCGCCTGGTTTGACGACAAGGAGTGCAGCTCCAGCCAATGTTGGGATTGTCACTACAACTGCCCGCCACGCCCGCCCGTTGCACCAGGCAGCTACACCGCCTATGTCACGGACGATCCCTACAAGCAAAGCCCAACTGTTTCCTTCCAGCTGACACCGTAGCCGATGAACAGGCTCCGTGTACCCGCCTTCCTCCGCACACGTAAGGCGCTGCTGACGGTGCTGGCCATTGCAGTGTTTGCTGGGGGTAGTGGAGGAATGGTCGCAGCACTTCGTTCCGCCGCACCGGTGCAGCCGCATCCCACCGCTCAGCATGGTGGTGCGAATACGACAGCCACCGCGACCGCGACACCCAACCAGGCAACGGCGACACCGTCCAGCGAGGTGACCACCACGTCAGCGGTCACGGCTGTCCAGGCTAGCGCGTCACCCAGCTCCGGCCGCGTGACCACGGGCACGGGCACGGCCACGCCTTACCCCACCAAACCGCCCGAGATGCCCCAGTGCCAATCCGTGGACTTCGCGGTCCAGATCAAGCCCCAGCAGAGCACCTACAGCATCAGTTCCGGTCAGCGCGCAGCCTTCGACATCGCCCTGATTTACCACGGCACAGTGGAATGCAAGGGGTACATGGGTTCAACGGTGCCGCTGATCCGCGTCTACAACAGCCAGGGCCAGCTCGTCTACAAGGATGTTTGCGGCGACGAATGTCCGCGGTTCCCCCCCTACAACCCGGTCACGCCCGGCGAGACGATGGGCACGACGACGGACAAGTGGGACGAGACCCAGTGCAGTACCGACCAGTGCGCGAGCTGCCAGTTCAACTGTCCTCCGCGCTCGCCGGTCGGGCCGGGCGGCTACACGGTGATCTCAGTCGACGACCCGTACAGGCAAAGCCAACCGGCCGCGTTCCAACTCACGCCGTAGGCGGGACCGCGCTGGTGGAGCGGCGGCCTACTTGACGAAGAGCACGAAGACCACGCCGACACCGAGCAGCGCGGTTCCCGCGGCGCGGTCCCACCAATCGAGCTGGCGCTGCCGCCCCTGACGGCCGACGACGTCGAGCGACGACACCACCACGCCAGGAATCGACAGCAGCACGAAGGCGTCGGCGAGCAGCAGCGCGGGGTCGTGGACGTTGGCCTTGACCAGCCAGCCCAGGCCGGTGGCGGCGAGCAGCACCACCACCGCCTTGACCATGCCGCGCGGCAGCACGCTGTAGAGGCGCGGCCAGTTGGGCAGACGGCTCTCGTAGGCGAGCAGAACGTGGGGCAGCATGAACAGCGCCGCGCCGACATAGAGCTGCCAGCGCGGTCCGACGAAGGCGATGGCGACGAAGACGAACACGGCGGTGCGCACCGCCGCGGCGACCAGCCGCTGCAGGCTCGACGAGGGCGGCACCGTCAGCGGCATCACCGTGGCCAGGCGCCGGGGATAGAGGTTGGCCACCACGATCTCGGCGAGCCAGCGCAACGCGGTGGCACCCAGGACCACCCAGGCGACGGTGTCGGCGTGCGCGGCGATGGCGAGCTGGTGACCGGAGAGCCCGGGCAGCGCGGCGACGATCTTCTGCACCGCCCAGGCGCCCACCAGCGCCGCGATGACCACGTCGGCGGACCGGTCCCACTGCTCGGCCGCGCTCTGCGACGGGCTGCGCCGCAGCGGGCGCACGTCGGCCGCGATGAGCGGCGCGACGAACCACGCGGCCGCGAGGCCGAGCAGGGTGCGCACGTCGTCGGCCGAGTGAACGCCGCCGAGAACCGCGACACCGACCACGAACGCGGCCACGGCGGCGATGCCGGTCAGCGCGTCGAGGACGCCGAGAACGCAGATGGCGCTGAACACGTAGAGGTTGGGCGGCGCCGCGTGGCCGCCCACGTCGTACACCGCCGCGGCTCCCAGCGCGGCGCCCGCCACAGGCAGCAGCAGTGCCGCGGAACCCAGCATGGCGCGCAGGTGAGCGCCGTCGGCGAGCAGGCGGGCGAGCAGCGGCGACACCGGCGCCACCCGCTGCGGCACCTCGTAGCTCCAGCGGTCGAGCCGCGGCGTCGCCGGCCAGCGCCAGGTGCGCGAACGGTCGCCCGGGGCGATGCCCTCGGTCCGCCACTTGGCGTACTTGACCTTGATGAAGGCCACCCGGCCCTGTTTGCGCAGCTTGTCGTCGCGGGCTTGGGAGGGCGAGGCGCGTCCCGCGGCCACCGCAACCACACCGCCGGAGCCGGCCAGGGCGAGCAGCACGTAGCCGGTGATGCCGATGTCGACCACCTGGTCGGTATGTGCGGCGGCGATGTACGCGGATGGTTGCTGCGGGTTGGGCGACGGAGTCACCGCGACCGCCGGCGGCAGCGTGGGCGGCGGCAGCAGCACGGCGACGGGGGCGGGCGTTGGTGTCGGTGCCGCGTCGGGAGTGGGCGCCGGCGTGGGTTCCGGCGTCGGCGTGGGAGACGCCGTCGCTGCCGGCGCGGGGCGCGGCGTGGATGTGGGCTTCGGCTGCGGCGTGGCCGTGGGCACGGGCGTCGGTGAGGGCGTGGGCACTGGGGTCGGCGTCGGTGTTGGTGGCGGCGGGGGTGACTGCACCTGGATCGCCGCCGTGCCCTGGTACGACGGGTTGCACGGCGAGGGGTACGCGCCGGAGGGTTCGCACACGTCGAGGGTGTGTGATCCGTCCGTGGCGTTGCCGGGCACGGGAAACACGGTGTTGACGGCGCCGGAGCCGTCGGAGCTGGCGGTGGTCGAGCTGACCACGCCGTCCCAGACGAACTCGATGGCGCCGAAGTTGGACTCGAAGCCGTGCGCCTGGACGTGGAGCGGGCCACCGGGCGCGACCGGCTGGGGGGTCACCGAGTCGATGGTGATGGTGGCCGCCAACGCGGTGACGGCGCCCAGCGCCAGCAGCATGCCCGCCACCAACACCGCCACGACGATGCGGCGCCTCTGCCCCATGCCCCGAGCCTCCACGTTCTCGCCGCCCGCCGTTCGGGCTGCGTCTCCTGGCGCAAGCCTAAACGCAAAGCGGTGCGAACGGCCCGCTCGGCGACATCTGGGCTATGGAGCAACGCCGCTTCGAGCCCGCCGCGCCCGCGATCAGCGCAGGTTCATGCCGTCCTTGGCAACAACGACACGCCCTGCGCGCCGACCTGCGCCTGACCGCGCAACCACCTACGGCGCGGGCGCGGGCGCTCCCGGCGGCAGCGGCGACGCCGTCACCCCGGTCTCCGGCTCCATCTCGCCGGGGTCGAGGCGAAACGGCGGGTACTCGTCGCGCATCAGGGCGACGTAGGCGATGACGCGCATCGTCCAGCGGTTGAAGCCCATCACCAGGTCGAAGAGCGGCCGCGGGTAGCGGGCGGTGGCCAGCACCATGATCCCGGCGACCAGGGTCATCAAGCCGATCAGGCCGCCGAAGCCCCAGCGGGAGGCGAAGCCGAAGCCGCCCGCCAGGATGGCGACGACGATCAGGTGCGGGATGGCCAGCAGCCACGACTTGACCAGCACCAGCCCGCGCGACAGCCGCTCCGGGTAGGCGACGTCGATGCGCGCCGGGTAGCCGGGCTCCTCGCCGAGGCTGAAGGGCGGGTAGCGGTCGGTGCCCAGCGCGCTGTAGCTGTAGAAGTTGACCCGCCACGCCCAGCGCAGCACGCCCAGGTTGAAGTCGAACAGCGCCCGCGGGTACCTGCCGGTGATCAGGATGGCGAACCAGGCCACCACGGTGGCCAGGAACGCCGTCACGCCGAGGACGACGAGCACCACCAGGTGCGGGATGATCAGCAGCCACTTGACCAGCCAGAGCCAGCGGCTGAGCGGCTCGTCGAGGTGGCCCTCGACGGCGACCGGGTAGACGGTGAAGCGGTTCATGGTGGCGTGACCTCCAGCCACCACTCTCCCCCTGAGGACGCGCCGCCGCCAGGGCCCTAGGTCACCAGCTCGGCAATCTGCCGCAACAGGTGGGGCGGACCGGTGACGATCATGGTGGTCAGCAGCGACTTCTTCCAGGCGCCGACCTCGCCGCGCAGCTTGTCGAGCGGGCCGATCAGCGCCACCTGCTCGACCATCGAGGTCGGCACCACCTTCGCCGCCTCCCGCTTCTCGCCGCCGAGGTAGAGCTCGGTGATCTGGTCGCAGACGTCGCCGAAGCCCATGCGCACGAAGACGTCGCGGTGGAAGTTCTGGGAGCGCGCGCCCATGCCGCCGATGTAGAGCGCCAGCAGGGGACGGATCCAGTCGGCGGCGGCGTCGACGTTGTCGTCGATCATGACCGGAACCACCCCGGCGACCTCGAAGTCGCCGGCGGTGCGGCGCGCGACCGGCGTGGCGAAGCCCGCGGCGAGGGCGTCGCGGTAGTGCTGGTCGTGGTACGGCGAGTAGAAGAAGGGGATCCAGCCGTCGCAGATCTCCGCCGACAGGGCCACGTTCTTCGGCCCCTCGGCGGCGAGCAGGATGGGCAGGTCGGCGCGCACCGGGTGCACCGTGGACTTCAGCGGCTTGCCCAGCCCGGTGCCGCCGCGGTACGGGAGCTGGTAGAACTCGCCGTCGTGCTCGACCGGCCCCTGCCGGGCCAGGATGTTCCGGACGATGCTGACATATTCTCGGGTGCGCGCCAGCGGCTTGGGAAACGCCTGCCCGTACCAGCCCTCCACCACCTGCGGTCCCGAGGCGCCGATGCCGAGCATGAAGCGACCGCCGCTGAGGTGGTCGAGGGTGATCGCCGCCATCGCCGTCGCCGCGGGGGTGCGCGCCGACATCTGCACGATGGCGGTGCCCAGCTTCATGCGCTCGGTGCGCGAGCCCCACCAGGCCAGCGGGGTGAGCGCGTCGGAGCCGTAGGCCTCGCTGGTCCACAGCGAGTCGAAGCCAAGGCGCTCGGCCTCGTCGACGCTGTCGGTGACCCCGGGCGGCGGCCCCGCGCCCCAGTAGCCGACGCTCAGCCCCAGCTTCACGACGGCGCCCCGCTCGCGCTGTGACGGCGCAGGAAGTCGCCCAGCGCGGCGTTGACCGGCTCCGGGTGGGACAGGTTCGCCGCGTGCCCGCCGCCCTCGACCAGCACCAGGCGCTCGCAGTTGGGCAGCCCGTCGGCGAGGCGCTGGGCCAGCTCGACGGGGATGGCCGCGTCGACGCTGCCGTGGATGACGATGGCCGGCGCCGTGATCTCGCCGAGCCGGTCGTGGAGGTCCTCGCGGCCGTGCAGCGCGGTGAGCGGCATGTCGACGTGCTCGGTGGGCCGCTGCTTCCACTTGGCGATCCAGTGGTCGTTGCCGGCGTAGCCGGGGCTCATGATCATCGCGGCGACGAGCTGGGCGAGGTCGTCGTTGAGCCCGTGGGTCTTCCAGATGTGGGCCATGGCCTCGTTGTTGGGCACCAGGTCGGGATCCTCGACGCCCGCCTGGGTGTCGAGCAGAGCCAGGCCGAGCACGAAGTCGGGACGGCGCAGCGCGGCGCGCAGCGAGAGGAAACCGCCCTGCGACATGCCCACTAGGAAGGCCCGCTCGACGCCGAGGTGGGCGGCCAGGGCGAGCATGTCGTCCGCCGAGTCCCAGTAGGTGAAGGGCTCGGTGGCCTCGTCGCTCTCGCCGTGGCCGCGGGCGTCCCAGGCGATGCAGCGGAACCCCCCGCGCAACGCTTCGACCTGGGGCGCGAACATCTCGCGGTCCATGAGCAGGCCGTGCGAGAAGATGACCGCGGGGCCGTCGCCGCCGGTGTCCTCGTAGGCCACCCGGCGGCCGTTCACGCTGGCGATGGACATGGCGGAGGATTGTGGCATCAGCGCACGCGCCCCCGCCGCCCCCCCGGCCTCCGGGCCCCGATCAGTCGATGTCGTCCTCGACGGTGAGCATCAGGCCGTCCTGGATGTCGTACAGGGCCTCCATCCAGTCGGCGATGGCCACGTCGGGCAGGGGACGCCGCGACACCGGGTGCTCTTCGCCGTCGACGAACCGCTTGACGCGGCCAATCAGCTCTCCGGGGATCTGCGGCTCCTCGGCCAGGTTCAACATCTCGAACTCATTGAGAATCTGGTCGATGTAGCGGATCTTGTTGCGGCGCGCGTAGCGCTGCTCCTTCTCCGCCTGCCAGCGTTCGTAGAGCTGACTGATCTCCAGGCAGGTCTCCTCGATCATCCCGACCTCACGTGGTGGTGGACAATTTCGCGGATGGACATGGGGCGACCAGCCCAATGCACCCCCGCGATGCTATGGCCGGATCGGGGTTGCGTCAAGCCTCGAATTTGCCTGGGAGACGGGTTGGGTTCGGTGCGGGGTGCACGTTGACAGAGGGGGTGCGCGCGGTGGAGGCGGCCGGCCGGGCGGCGTTTCCCGGGTTCCGGCTGCGCGTGCTGGAGCGGACGCCGAGCACGCAGGACGTGGTTCGGGCGGCGGCGCGGGCCGGGGCGGAGGGGGGGTTCTGCTGTGTGGCGATAGCGCAGAGCGCTGGGCGGGGGCGGCAGGGGCGGGTGTGGGAGGCCGAGCCCGGGGCGGGGCTGCTGATGTCGGTGTTGCTGCGGGTGCCGGGGGGCGTGGTG
>DATMMX010000021.1:0-22386 GCA_035569495.1 Candidatus Angelobacter sp.
GGCTGCGCCGACGGTGGCGTGTCCGCAGTGCGGCGCGCAGGCGGCCCCGGGCGCCAAGTTCTGCGCCGAGTGCGGCACCGTGCTCGCCCCGGCGGTGACCCGCTGCCCCCAGTGCAACGCCGAGGTGGCAGCGGGCGCCAAGTTCTGCCCCAACTGTGGCCACAACATGGCCGGGGACGTGGCCGCCGGCACCGAGCCGGGTCCGTCCGCGCCGCCACCGGGACCGCCGCCGTCGAGCCCGCCCGCTGGCGAGCCGCCGGCAACGCCGGCTCCGTGAGGCCCTGATGCCCGTTGCCCTGATCGCTGACCTCCTGGCTCGTGCCGGAGGTGGCCAGAACTTCGGTGGTGGCAGCCGTGGCGGTGGCGGAGGTGGCGGCGGCGGCCTGCGCAGCGGTGGCGGAGGTGGTGGCGGCTTCTTCTTCCTGCCGTTCTTCTTCGGCGGTGGCGGGGCCGGCGGGATCATCGGGTTCCTGCTGCTCATCGTCATCGTCGTGTTCGTGATTGGCGTGGTCCGCTACTGGATGGGTGGCGGCGGGCGCAGCAGCGGCATGGGCGGCATGGGCGGGGCCACCGATCCGCCGCCGCCCCCAGGGGGATACGGCACGCCACCGCCTGCAGCGCCGATGCCGCCCGGTTCGGTGGGCGCCGCCGCCGGAGGCGCGTCAGCCGTCGGCGCCTCGGGCCGCACCGGTCCCGCAGCGCCGTTGGCTGCACGGGGGTACGACGACACCCGTCCTGTCGGCGTTCCCGAGCGCTTCCGCGGTGAGACGCTGCCCGGCACCCACGAGTTCGCCGTCGACTCCAGCGGCGGCGCCGACGGAGTTGCTGCCGGACTTGGCAGCATCCGCGAGCACGACCCCGCCTTCGACGACGCCGCCTTCCTCGCCGACGTCGAGCGCTCCTTCTTCGTCGTCGAGCAGGCGTGGAGCGAGCGCAAGCCGGAGCTGAGCCGCCGCGTCATGGCCGACGGCATCTGGCAGCAGCACAGGGTGCAGATCGACCAGTACACCACCCAGCACCGCCGCAACCTGCTCGACAACCTCTCCATCGGCAACGCCAGCGTCGTCGCCGCCCACTCCGACGAGACGTACGACACCATCACCGTGCGCATCCTCGCCGCCAGCGCCGACTACGACGTCGACGACGGCAACGGCAAGGTGGTCCGCGGCAACCGCGACGTCGAGCAGTGGACCGAGGACTGGGTCTACCAGCGCAGCTCCGACGCCACCACCAAGACGGGCGCCGGCACCATGAACTCGCGCTGCCCCAACTGCGGGGCGCCCCTCGACCTCGACCTGTCCGGCGTGTGCTCGTACTGCAAGGCGCCGGTGATGAGCGGCAAGTACGACTGGGTGCTCACCCGCATCGACCAGGTGCAGACCTGGTGATGTAAGCGGCGGGGGCGTTGCCGCCCCCGCGCTTCGGAGGTCAGACCTCCTTGAACTCCGCGTCGACCACGTCCTCGCCGCCGGGCTTGGACTGGCCGTGCTGGGCGCCTCCGCCGGCGCCATCGGGAGCCGGACCGGAGCCGGCAGCGCCCGCACCAGGACCGGCCGCCGCATACACGGCCTCGCCGATCTTCTGGATGCTGCCCTGCAGGTCGTCGTGGGCACGGCGGATGGCGTCGTTGTCACCCGACGAGATGGCGTCGCGGACCGCCTTGACCTTGGTCTCGATGTCGGTGCGCAGCTCGGCGGGCACCTTGTCTCCCGCGTCGGTCAGCGCCTTCTCGGCCTGGTAGGCAAGGGTTTCCGCCCGGTTGCGGGTCTCCACCGACTCGGCCCGCTTGCGGTCCTCCTCGGCGTTGGCCTCGGCCTCCTTGACCATGCGCTCGACCTCCTCCTTCTGGAGGGTCGTCGAGCCGGTGATGGTGACCTTGTTCTCCTTGCCGGTGCCGCGGTCCTTGGCGGTGACGTGGAGGATGCCGTTGGCGTCGATGTCGAAGGTGACCTCGATCTGCGGCATGCCGCGCGGCGCCGGGGGAATCCCGTCGAGCTGGAACGTGCCCAGCACGCGGTTGTCGCGAGCCATGGGCCGCTCGCCTTGCAACACAACGATTTCGACCGACGGCTGGCTGTCCGCCGCCGTCGAGAACACCTGGGTCTTGGCGGTGGGGATGGTGGTGTTGCGGTCGATCAGCTTGGTGTTGACCTCGCCCTCGGTCATGATGCCGAGCGAGAGGGGCGTGACGTCGAGGAGCAGGACGTCCTTGACCTCACCCTTCAGCACACCCGCCTGGATGGCGGCCCCGATGGCGACCACCTCGTCGGGGTTGACGCCGCGGTGGGGCTCCTTGCCGGTCAATTCCTTGACCAGCGCCTGGATCACCGGCATGCGCGTCGAGCCGCCGACCAGGATCACCTCGTCCAGCTCGGTCGCCTGCATGCCCGCGTCGCGCAGCGCGTCGTGGAAGGGCTTGCGGGTGCGGTCGGTGAGGTCGGCGGTGAGCTGCTCGAACTTGCTGCGCGTGATCGAGATGGCGAGATGCTTGGGGCCGCTGGCGTCGGCGGTGATGAACGGCAGGTTCACCTCCGTCTCCTGGCGCTGCGACAGCTCGATCTTCGCCTTCTCGGCGGCCTCGGTGAGACGCTGCAGCGCCTGGCGGTCGCTGCGCAGGTCGATGCCCTGGTCGCGCTTGAACTCGTCGGCGAGCCAGTCGACGATGCGACGATCGTAGTCGTCGCCGCCGAGGTGGGTGTCGCCGTTGGTCGCCTTGACCTCGAAAACCCCTTCTCCCACTTCGAGAACCGACACGTCGAAGGTGCCGCCGCCGAGGTCGAAGACGAGGATCTTCTCGTTCTCCTTGCGGTCCAGCCCGTAGGCCAGCGACGCGGCGGTGGGCTCGTTGATGATGCGCACGACGTTGAGGCCGGCGATCTCACCGGCGTTCTTGGTCGCCTGCCGCTGCGCGTCGTTGAAATAGGCGGGGACGGTGATGACCGCGTCGGTCACCTTCTCGCCCAGGTACGCCTCGGCGTCGGCCTTGAGCTTCTGCAGGATCATCGCGGAGATCTGCTCGGGGGTGAAGGTCTCGCCCGCCACCTCGATCTCGACGCGACCGTCCTTGCCCGCGACCACCTTGTAGGGGACCTGGGAGCGCTCGTCGCCGACCTCGCTGAGCAGGCGGCCCATGAAGCGCTTGATCGAGTAGACGGTGTTCTCGGGATTGACCGCAGCCTGGCGGCGGGCGAGCTGCCCGACCAGCCGCTCCCCGGTGCGGGTGAAGGCGACGACGGAGGGTGTGGTGCGACCGCCCTCGGCGTTGGGAATGACGACGGGCTCGCCACCCTCCATCACGGCCACCACGCTGTTGGTGGTGCCGAGATCGATCCCGACGGTCTTGGCCATGCGATTGCGCCTCCGTTTGTGCAGGGAACTTGGAGCGGCCAGGAAACGTTGTGAGGGGGGGCCGCCTGCCTGACTGGATACCTGGGCGGCCACCATCCTAAACGCCCTGCACATGCGGCCCGTGCCGTCGGGTTACCCTGGCCGCCATGGGCATCCACGGTGACGAGGGCCTGAGCGTCGACTCCGTCCTCCACGAGCTGCGCCAGCGCGCCGACGAGGACTTCCGCAACCCCCCGGCCGAGCACGAGACCGGCCGCCACCAGCTCGACCTGCCCGACCTGGAGCTGCGCGTCAGCCTCACCCGCAGCCGCTACCCCAACACCGCCGACGGCGAGGACAGCTACGCCGTGACCGTCTCCCGCCTGGGCATGGACGGCGAGCCCGAGGAGGGGCAGGTGCGGCGCGTGCTGCATGCCCTGTTCGCCGACGCGGCGGAGCAGGCGGAGGAGCGCCGCGCTGGGGGAGCGCTGGTGCGCATGTTCCGCATCCCGGTGGCGGCGGTGGAGAAGGCCGCGGGGTAGGGCGCCGGCCGCGCTATGGTTCGGCGCGCAGGAACGGGATGCAGGGAGGTGGCGGCGATGGACGACGTCGACGCGGAGTACGAATACGAGGCCGGACCGCCATTGCGCGTGCGCGTGCATGCCTGGTGGGAGCGGGTCTTCGGGGACTGGTGGCCGGACCAGCGCAGCCTCGGCGTGCTGCTGGTGGCGGTGTACCTCACCGGCGCGATCAGCAACCTGGCCCTCGCCGACCTGAGCTGGCGTGCCTTCACCGAGACGGCGCAGACCGCGCTGGGCTACCCGACCGAGCAGGTGGTGGTCGGCGCGGCCCGCCTCGTCGCCATCCCGGCGAGCGTGCTCGTGGTGGCCGGCGGGATCGGCCTGGCGGTGCGGTCGGCCTGGGCACGTGGCCTGGCGGTCGCCGGCCTGGCGGCGCTGCTGGCGGTCGAGCTCCTCGAGTCCATCGTCTCCGTGCTCCAGAGGCGCGGGCCCGAGGGCGTGCGCTTCGGCGTGCTCGACGTGGTGTCTTCCCTGGGCGCGGCCCTGGTGCTCGCGGTCCTGCTCTGGAGCCGTCCCGCCGCCGACGCCGGGTAGGCTCAAGCCACCCCATGTGCACCATCCTGCTCGCCTGGCGCGTCGTGCCCGGGGCGCCGATCGTGCTCGCCGCCAACCGCGACGAGCTGCTCGACCGCCCCAGCCTGCCGCCGCTCGTGCTCAGCGAGCAGCCGCTGGTCGCGGGTGGGCAGGACGCGCTGGCCGGTGGCACCTGGCTGGCCGTCCGGGCAGACGGGGCGGTGGCCGCGGTGACCAACCGGCGGTCGGAGTTCCGCGACCCGCAGCGCCGCTCACGCGGGGAGCTGCCCCTGGCGCTGCTCCGCACCGCGGGCGACGCCGAGGCCCACGCGCTCCTCGACCGCATCGCCGCCCACGACTACAACCCGTTCAACGCTCTGTACGTCTCGCCCGAACATGCCGTGGTCGCCGAGGCGCACGGCGACGCGCTGCGCATCCGCGCGCTCGATCCCGGGCTGCACCTGCTGACGGTGTTCGACCTCGACGACCGCTCGCAGCGCAAGGTGGATGTGCTGACCGCGCGCTTCGAGCGTGCCCTGGCGGCCTCACCCGACGACGCGCACGCCCTGCTCGACGCCATGGAGGAAATCCTCCGCGACCACGGCGAGCCGGGACGCGACGGTGTCGACGCCGCCTGCGTCCACCTCGACCGCTACGGGACGGTGTCGTCGTCCTCGGTGGTCGTCGCCGAGGGCGGCGCGATCACCTACCGCCACGCGCCCGGCAAGCCCTGCGTCACCCCGCACGACGACTGCAGCGCCCTGCTGGCTCAGCCGTCCGCCGGTTCCGGGTAGGCCTCCGCTCCGTAGAGCGGCACGAAGCGGCAGGGGCCCAGCTCCTCGGTGGTCAGCAGCTCGCCGTTCCGGCGCACCCGGATGAGCTGCTCGCCCTCGCTGCTCACCGCCACCGGGACCACCAGCCGCCCGCCGGGCGCGAGCTGGTCGGCGAGCGGCCGGGGAACGTGTGGCGCGGCCGCTCCGACCGCGATGGCGTCGTAGGGCGCCTCGGGCGGGTAGCCGAGCGAGCCGTCGCCGACCACCACCTCGACATCGAGGTCGAGCGTGCCCAGCCGTGCGCGAGCCTGCTCGGCCAGCTCGGGGATCCGCTCGATGCTGACCACCCGTGCCCCGCACGCGGCGATCACCGCGGCCTGGTAGCCGGACCCGGTGCCGACGTCGAGCGCCCGGTCACCCGGCTGCACCTCCAGCGCCTGGACGATCAGCGCCACCATCAGCGGCTGCGAGATGGTCTGCCCGTGCCCGATGCCGAGGGCGCGGTCCGCGTATGCATCCTCCCGCTGCGCCTCGTCGACGAACAGCTCCCGCGGCACCGAGGCCATCGCCGCCAACACCCGCTCGTCGCGCACCTCGCCCTTGCGCAGCCGCAGCAGCATCTCCTCGACCCCGGTGGCACCGTGGGGACCGCTGCGCATCCAGCGCCGGAACAGCTCGGCCGCGTCCATCCTCACGGTCTACCACTGCGCGGGGCGGAGCAAAAGTGCCGCGCGGCCCGGGCTCAGCCCTCGGGCGGCGGCGGCAGGCGGCGCGGGGCGTCGACGTCGGGCGGGAGGACCAGGCCGGGGCGCTCCAGCGGGGGCAGCGGGGTGGCGGTGGTCTCCAGCTCCTCGCGGTACTCGCGGGCGCCGCTGGCCGGGTCGACCCAGACGCGCATGCGGCGGTGGGTGATCGGGTCGATGAAGACCTCGGTGGTGGGCAGCGGGTGCAGCGGCCGGACGCGCGGGCGGTAGCGGTCCCACGCCAGGGCGGTGGCCAGGGCCACCACGACCAGCACTCCGAGGATCAGCACCACGATCGCCGACGCGTCCACCGCGCCATTGTCATGCAGCGGCCGGGGCGGCGATCCGCGAAGGCCCGCGGCGGCGCAGCGAGCGCACCGTCACCACCAGCAGCGCCAGCGCGCTCAGCGCGGGCAGGGAGAACGCCTGGAGCGCAACCCACCACGACGGCCCCGCCTGCAGCGCCCGCAGCGAGGCCATGTCGATCGACGAGATCACCAGCGGCGCCACCACGCCGAAGACCAGCAGGACCGCGACCAGCCCCGCCAGCAACCCGCGCTCGACGCGCCAGCCGCGCGCCGCGACCAGCCCGGCGGCGGCCGCCAGGGGGATGAGCAGGTGGGTGAAGTGGGGGAACCAGGCGATGGTGCCCGCGAGCAGCATCGCCGTCACCGCGGCGCCGAACTCGGCCCCGCGCTCGGCCGGGTCGCGCCGTCCAGGGCGCACCGCCCAAGCGACCACGCCGAGCAGCACCGCGCTGCCCAGCAGGCTGAGGTCGTGGAGCACGGGCAGCGCCGGCTGGATGGCCAGCACCGAGTGGTCGGCGGCGCGGCTGAGCAGGGCGCTGAGCGACTGGTTGTAGATCCAGCCGGTCTCGCGGGTCAGCGAGGGCAGCACGTCGGTGACGAAGGCGCGTACCGGGCCGGTGCCCAGCGCCAGTGCGGCGACGGCCACGGTGGCCAGTCCGGTCAGGGCCATGGCCGCCGTGCCGCGCCACCAGCGCCGCCGCAGCAGCAGGACGATCAGCACCACCGGCGCCAGCTTGATGCCCGCCGCCAGCCCGAGCAGCACGCCGGTGCTCAGCTCGCGTCCGCGCACCCAGGAGCGGAAGGCCAGCGCCAGCAGCAGGAAGATCACCGGGTTCATCTGCCCGTGCCAGTAGTTGTAGGTGACCGGGCTGAAGGCCAGTGCGCCGAGCAGGGCCAGCTCGGTCCGCGGCCACGACGCGGGCAGCGCCGTCCGCACCACCACCAGCGCGCCGGCCACGGTGCACCCCAGCGACATCAGCAGCCAGGTCGTCATCGCCGCCTGGTCGGAGAGCAGCGCCAGCGGGCGGACCAGCACCGCCGCGAAGGGCGGGTAGTCGAAGCCGGTCATCACCACCGACGCGCTGCCGTCGAAGGAGTGGTACGGCGAGTGCCCGGCGGCCATGTCGCGGGCGGCGCCGATGTAGGCGCGGAAGTCCTCGAAGAGCCCCGTGAAGTGCCCGGTCAGCGGCGCGACCACGAACATCCACAGCGAGACCGCGACCACCGCCACGGTCGCGGCGCGCAGCAGCAGCCGTCCGTGGCGGAGCCGCAGCACGGGCCGTCGCGGCGCCGGACGGGCGATGGTGTTGGCCTGTTGCACCTCGCCGCCGACCGTACCAAGCGCCCTGTTCGTGCTCGGGCACGCGGGGTAACGATCGCGGCACAGCCCCGGTGGGGGCGGCGCTACTGGGCCGGCTCGACCACCATCGCGGTGCCGTAGGCGACGATCTCGGACATGGTCTGTCCCATCTCCGACGAGTCGAAGCGCATCATCACCAGCGCGTTGGCGCCCATCGCGGTGGCGTTCTCGACGAGGCGGTCGATGGCCTCGCGGCGGGCGTCCTCGAGCAGCTTGGTGTAGGAGCGGATCTCGCCGCCGACCAGGCTCTTCAGCCCCGCCGCCATGTTGCCGCCGACGCCACGGCTGCGCACGGTGAGCCCGAAGGTCAGGCCGAGCACGCGGCTGACCCGGTAGCCGGGGATGTTCTCGCTGGTGGTCACGATCATCGGGCGGGCCTCCGTGCGGGGACGAATGGGGCTGGCGCGGGAACCATGTCACATCCGGGCGCGTCTGACGTTGTGCAGTGCATGATTGCCGGTGAAGCCCAGGCAGGCGCGGTGCCCGGCAGGAAGGATGAGGGTCGTGAGAGGAGGGCACGGGTGGCTGTGACACCCTTCGCCCAGGTCTACGAAGCCAACGCGGCGGCGGTCTACCGCTACTGCCTGGCCCAGCTCGGCGACGCCGGCGCGGCGGAGGAGGCGGCTGCCGACGCATTCGGCAACGCGTACGCGGCGTGGCCGTCTTTTGGCGACGACGACCCCGAGGGGGCGCGGCGCTGGATCTTCCGGATCGCGCGCAACGCCGCGGTGGACCAGCATCGACGGCGGCGGCGCCGGTCGCTGCTGCTGGGGCGGCTGGGCGGTGTGGCGACGGTGGACGTGGAGACCGTGGCGGCCCTGCGTGCGGAGTTGCGCTCGGCGCTGGCGGCGGTGGGCGCGCTGGGGCGGCGGGACCGGGAGCTGGTGTCGCTGCGGGTGGCGGCGGGGTTGAGCTTCGCGGAGATCGCGGAGCTGGTCGGGATCAGTGAGCAGGCGGCGCGGACGGCGACCCATCGGGCGCTGCAGCGGGTGCGCGCGGCGCTGCGCGCGGAGGACGGGAGATGAGCGACTTCGGCTTCGACTTCGCCGCGGACGCGGAGGAGCGGCGGCTCGGGGAGCTGTTCGGCTCGGTGCAGGCGCCGGAGTCGCTGCGGGGGTCGTGGGGTGGAGTCGTCGCGGTGCGCGGGTCGCGGGTGGGGCGGGTGGCCGGCCGGGTGCTGATCGGCGCACCGGGGGAGCGGCGGCTGCGTCCCCTGGCGGCGGCGCTGCTCATTCCGCTGCTGGTGCTCGGCGCCGTGGGCGGGCTGGGGCTGCGGGCGCGGCTCAGCGGCAGTGCGGGGCCGGCGGAGAACCCGCCCGAGCGCGCGAGCGCCGCGATCGCCTTCGACGCCGCGCGTGGCGACGTCGTGATGTTCGGCGGCACCGGCTCGTACGGGCTGCTCAACGACACCTGGATCTGGGACGGCGATGGCTGGCATCGGCAGCACCCGTCTGTCTCGCCCGGCCCCCGCTCGGGGGCGACCATGGCGTTCGACCCCAAGACGCAGCGGGTGGTGATGCTCGGCGGCGACGTGAGCGGCCACGGCGCGATGCCGAGCGGCGAGACGTGGACCTGGGACGGGGCGACCTGGCACCTGGAGCACCCGCTGCACGATCCCCAGTCCCGCTTCGGGTTCGGTGACCTGATGGCCGCGGACCCCGCGTCGGGACAGCTCGTGCTGGTCACGGAGGGGTCGCCGATGCCGGCGGTCGGTGGCAGCGCGGTGCAGGTCGTGCCGCATGGGCCCGGTGCCGTGGCCGTGCCGCCCGCGGTGATGCCACCGCCGGAGGCGGCCTGTTCGGCGGCGGGCGGGGCGGCTGCGCCGCGTCCCAGTCCCACCCCGGCTGCGGGCGGCAGGGCGGCCGTGTGGTCGTGCATCTCGGGGACGGTGCCCGTCCCGGGGGCCGCCTCGATGCCGCATCCGGTCCCGATGCCCCCGACCAGCACCAGCTACGTGCCCACGCCGGTGCAGCCGGATTTGTTGCCGCGCGGCACCTGGGTGTGGAGCGGCGGCGACTGGGTCGAGCAGCATCCGGCAACGTCGCCGCTCGCTCCGCTCGGGCCCCAGGCCCTCGCCTACGACGGCTCGCTGCACCGCCTGCTGCTGCTCACCGGCCAGGTCCAGACGTGCTCGGTGACGGCGACGGGCAGCGGCATCGTGGGGCCGCGTCCCGGCGCGACCCCGCCGCCGTCCACGCCTTCGGCCATGCACTCCGACACGACGATCACCAATTGCTACGGCCCCGCCCCGATGCAGGGCTGGAGCTGGGACGGGCGCACCTGGAGCAAGTCGCCGGCCGTGGGGTCGCTGTCGATCACGCCCGGCCCAACGGTGCCCCTTCCCGACGAGGGCGGGCTGCTGATGCTGACCTCGTCCGCAGCCACCTGGACCGTCCAGGGAGGCCACTGGACGCGACATGACGCCGGCCCTGGCTTCACCCGGCGCAGCGGCTTCGCCATCGCCGCGGACCCGGCGCACAACTCCGTGGTGCTCTTCGGCGGCCGTACCGGTCCGACGATGTGGGCGGACACCTGGACGTGGGACGGCAGCCGCTGGACTCACCGCGGCGGAGCCGTCCCGCCCTCACCGGCGCCCCTGCCGCCGCACCCCGTGAGCATCCCCGGAGAATCCGGACCGGTGACGGCGCGCCCGACCTCCCGCCCCGGCTGTCCGACCGGGATGGCGCTGCCCTCGCCGGGCCTCATCGTGGCCTGCGCCATCCCCTAGCGGCGCCCTGCTAGCCTGCCGCCAGACATGGGCGAGGGCATCCGCATCGAGACCATCGCCGACCAGGACGACGCGGCCGTCCGGGCGCTGCTGGTCGACCTCGCCCTGGAGGAGCAGGACAAGTACGACCATCCGCGCCAGACGCGCGAGCAGATCGACCGGGGGATGCCGCCGCTGCGGGGCAGCTTCGTGGGCGAGAACCGGCTGTTCGTCGCGCGCGGTCCGGCGGGCGAGACACTGGGCGTGTGCTGGTGCGTGTTGTTCGACCCGGGGACGGGGCTGGAGGGGGAGGTGGCGGAGCTGTACGTCGACCCCGCGGCGCGCGGGCGGGGGATCGCGGGGCTGCTCCTGCGCCAGGCGAT
Source organism: Candidatus Angelobacter sp. (assembly GCA_035569495.1). Taxonomy (GTDB): domain Bacteria; phylum Chloroflexota; class Dormibacteria; order Aeolococcales; family Aeolococcaceae; genus DASRDZ01. The sequence continues at coordinate 10,696 of DATMMX010000021.1, forward strand.
GGCGCTGTTCCGCGAGCGGCGCGTCACCTTCGCCTGCGTGTGGACGCGCGACGACAACCCCGCGGCGCTCGCCGCCTACCGCCGCGCGGGGTTTGGGGAGACCGAGCAGAAGGTGCTCACGTGGTTGCCGCTCGCCTAGCGACGCGGGGGGTCGCGTGGCCGGGATAATCGCGGCGATGACCCTCTCCCGCGACGACGTCGCCCATGTCGCCCTGCTCGCCCGGCTCGGCCTCTCCGCCGAGGAGCTGGAGCAGTACCAGCACCAGCTCGACGCCATCCTCGACGCCATCGGCAAGCTGAACGAGGTCGACACCTCGGCGGTGGCGGAGACGGCGCAGGTGGGTGGCCTGGTCAACGTGTGGCGCGACGACGAGCCGCGGCCCTCGATCGGCACCGAGCGGGCGCTGGCCAACGCGCCCGAGCGCGACGGCCCGTACTTCCGCGTCGCGGCGATCCAGGAGTGAGCGCGGTGGCGCGGAGCTTCGTGGGACGCACCATCGCCGACATGGCGCAGGCATTGCGCGCGGGCGAAACCAGCGCGGTCGACCTGCTGCGCGACGCCATCGCCCATCGCGACCGGGTGGACGGGCGCATCAACGCCTTCCTTGCGCGCACCGACGACCTGGCCATGACCCAGGCCCGCGCCGCCGACGAACGGCTGGCCATCGAGGGCGCGGGCGCCCCGGCGCTGTGCGGGATCCCCGTGGCGCTGAAGGACGTGCTCGTCCTCGACGGCGTCGCCACCACGGCGTCGTCGAAGATCATCGAGGGGTTTCTGCCACCCTATACCGGAACTGCGGTGCAGCGGCTGCTCGACCAGGGCGCGGTGGTGGTCGGCAAGACCAACTGCGACGAGTTCGCCATGGGCTCCTCCAACGAGAACAGCGCGTACGGGCCGGTCGGCAACCCCTGGGACGTGGAGCGCGTGCCCGGCGGCAGCAGCGGCGGCAGCGCGGCGGCGGTTGCTGCCGGAGTTGTCCCGTACTCGCTGGGCAGCGACACCGGCGGCTCGATCCGCCAGCCCGCGGCGCTCACCGGCACGGTCGGCTTCAAGCCCACCTACGGCCGGGTCAGCCGCTATGGGCTGATCGCCTTCGCGTCGTCGCTGGACCAGATCGGGCCGTTCACCCACACCGTCGAGGACGCGGCGCTGGTCTACGACGCCATCGCGGGGCATGACCCCCTCGACAGCACGTCGTCGCCCACCGCCATGGAGTCGCCGCTCGACCAGCTGCGCCACGGCGTCGAGGGCATGCGCCTGGGAGTGCCGCGCGAGTACTTCGTCGACGGCCTGGAACCCGGGGTGCGCGCGCGCGTCGAGGAGGCGATCGAGGTGCTGCGCGGGCTGGGCGCCTCGGTGGAGGAGGTGTCGCTGCCGTCCACCGACGCGGGCCTGGCGACGTACTACATCATCGCGCCCGCGGAGTGCTCGTCGAATCTGGCGCGCTTCGACGGCGTGCGCTTCGGCATGCACGTCGACGCCGCCAGCCTGCTGCGCAGCTACCTGGCGACGCGCGGCGCCGGCTTCGGCCCCGAGGTCAAGCGCCGCATCATGCTGGGCACGTACGCGCTGAGCAGCGGCTACTACGACGCCTACTACCGCAAGGCGCAGAAGGTGCGCACGGTCATCGCCGCGGAGTTCGAGTCGGTGTTCGAGAAGGTGGACGCGCTGGTCTGCCCGACGTCGCCGACGGTCGCCTTCACCCAGGGCGCGCGCGAGGATCCGCTGGCCATGTACCTGTGCGACGTGCTGACCATCCCGGTCAACCTTGCCGGCCTGCCGGGCATCTCGGTGCCGTGCGGTCTCTCGGATGGCCTGCCGGTCGGCCTGCAGGTGATCGGTCCGCGCTTCCAGGACGCGCGAGTTCTGCGCGTCGCCCATGCGTACGAGCAGGCGAGTGGCGCGGCCGCGTTGCGCTCGCCGCTGGTCGCTGAGGCCGTGGCATGAGCGCCGTCGCAGCGCCGCCGCGCGAGATCGAGGGCACCGGCTACGAGGCCGTCATCGGCCTGGAGGTGCACGCGCAGCTGCTCACCCGCAGCAAGATGTTCTGCGCCTGCAGCACCGCGTACTTCGAGGCGCCGCCGAACAGCAACACCTGCCCCGTCTGCCTCGGCCTGCCCGGCACGCTGCCGGTGATGAACCGCGAGGCGGTGGAGAAGACGGTGCTCACCGCGCTGGCGCTCAACTGCGAGATCCCGCCGTTCACCAAGTTCGACCGCAAGAACTACTTCTATCCCGACCTGCCCAAGGGCTACCAGATCTCGCAATACGATCTGCCCCTGTCCCGCAACGGTTTGCTGGCGTTCGGCGTCGACGGTCGCGAGGTCCGCTGCGGCGTCACCCGCGTCCACCTGGAGGAGGACACCGGCACGCTGAAGCACGCCGGCGACCTGATCCACGAGGCGCAGTCGTCGCTGGTCGACCTCAACCGCGCCGGCGTGCCGCTGATGGAGATCGTCGGCGAGCCCGACCTGCGCACCGCCGACGAGGCGCGCGAGTACGTGGTCCGGCTGCGCCAGGTGCTGATGTACATCGGCGTCAACGACGGGTCGATGGAGCGTGGCTCGCTGCGCTGCGACGCCAACGTGTCGCTGCGACGCGTCGGCGCGAGCGAGTACGGCACCAAGGTCGAGATCAAGAACATGAACTCGTTCCGCGCCGTGCACCGCGCCCTGGAGTACGAGATCACCCGCCAGCTCGAGGTGCTGCGCAGCGGCGGCACCCTGGTGCAGGAGACGCGCGGCTGGATCGAGACCGAGGGCCGCACCGTCTCGCAGCGCAGCAAGGAGCAGGCGCACGACTACCGCTACTTCCCCGAGCCCGACCTGCCGCCGCTGCAGCTCGACCGCGCCTACGTCGAGCGGGTGCGGGCACTGCTGCCCGAGCTGCCCGACGCGCGGCAGCGCCGCTTCGAGTCCCAGTACGGGCTGAGCGCGTACGACGCCGCCCAGCTCACCACCTCGCGCGAGGAGTCCGACGCCTACGAGGCGCTGGTCGGCGCCGGAGTTTCTGCCAAGGTCGCCGCCAACTGGATCACCGGCGACGTGGCCCGGCTGGCCAACGCGCAGCACGTTCCCGTGCACCGCAGTGGCCTGGGTGTGAGCGGACTGGCCGCGCTGCTGCGCATGGTCGAGGCCGGCACCATCAACGGCACCACCGCGAAGGAGCTGCTGGACGAGCTCTATGTCAGCGGCGGCGACCCCGAGGCGCTGGTGGGCGAGCGCGGCCTCGGGCAGGTCAGCGACGAGTCGGCGCTGGCCGCCATCGTGGACGAGGTGATCGCCGCCAACGCCAGGGCGGTCGCCGACTTCCAGGGCGGCAAGGAGCAGGCGCTCGGCTCCCTGGTCGGACAGGTGATGAAGGCGACCCGCGGTCGCGCCGACGCCAAGCTGGTCAACAAGCTGCTCCGTGAGCGCATCGGAGGCTGAGGCCCGGACCGCGCCGTCGCCGCCGCAGCGCAGCCACGGTGAGCGGCTGACCCTGCGCATCGGCCACATGGTGCACGGCGGCGCCTGCATCGCCCGCAGCGACGAGGGCGAGGTGATCATGGTCGACGGCGCCATCCCCGGCGAGCTCGCCGAGGTGGAGCTGAAGCACCGGCGCAGAAAGGTGTGGTACGCGGGTGTCGTCGAGGTGCGCGAGCCGTCCGAGCATCGCGTCACGCCGCCGTGCCCGTACGTTCCCGAGTGCGGCGGCTGCCAGCTGCAGCACGTCGACTATCCGCATCAGCTCACCCTGAAGCGCGAGATCGTCCTCGACGCCATGCGCCGCCAGCACGTGCCGCTGCCCGAGGTGCGCGTGCACGGCATGGACACGCCCTGGCGCTACCGCTGGCGTGGCGAGTTCCACGTCGTTCGCGATGGAACCAACGTGGGCCTGGGTTTCAACCGCGCCCGCTCGTGGACGGCGATCCCGGTGGACGACTGCCTGATCCACCACGACGCCATCGGCCGCTCCCTGCCCGCGCTGCGCCAGGCGGTGCGCGAGGGCGGCGGCGACGACCTCACCGTGCTCCACGTCACCGCCGGCGACGGCGGGCACGAGTTGCTGCTCCGTGGCAAGCCGCGCCGCGCCCTCGACGCGCAGGCCGTCGACCGCGCCGCCGCGACCCTGCCACCCGATCTCCACTGGAACGCCGACTCGACCACGCTGCACTGGCGCGGCCACATGTTCCGGGTCAGGCCGGAGTCGTTCATCCAGGTCAACCAGGAGTGCGCGGACGTGCTCTACGGGCTCGCCCTGGACGCGCTGGGCGACGTGCGCGGCGCCCGCGTGGTCGATGGCTACGCCGGCATCGGCGTGCTCAGCACCGCCATCGCCGAGACGGCGCGCGAGGTGGTGTGCATCGAGGAGAACCCGGTCGCGGTGCACATGGGCCGGCTCAACGCGCGCATGAACGGGGTGGAGGAGACGCTGCGCTACGTGTGCGCGCCGGTGGAGAAGGCGCTGCCGGGCGTCGCCGCCGAAGCTCCGGTCGACGCCGTGGTCCTCGACCCGCCGCGCGCCGGCTGCGAGGGCAGCGTCACCGGCTGGCTGGCGCTGGCCGGGCCGCCCCGCGTGGTCTACGTCTCCTGCGACCCGGCCACCCTGGCCCGCGACCTCCACGTTCTGGTCAGCTCCGGCCCATACTCGGTGGCCAGCTTCGACGTCGTCGACATGTTCCCGCAGACCCACCACGTCGAGTGCGTGGTCTCGCTGCGGCGGTCGGGCTGACGGAACCGGTCCCGCCCGCCTACAATGGCGCGGCGATGGGAAGGAGCCAAGGAAGGGTTCGCCGCCGCGCGGCGCGCATCACCGCAGGGGTGCTGCTCGGCGTGCTCCTGGTGGCCGGCGCGCACCCCGCCAGGGTCGCCGCGACCACCCCGCCGGTCGACATCCTGCTGGTCGGCAACAGCGGCGACGGCACCGTCGACATCATCGACGCCCGCTACTTCACCCGCCTCGGCGTGCTCAACGCCATCCCCGACGGCAGCACGCCGCGCGACCCCGTCCAGGCAGCCATCTACCCGACGCTGGTCGCCAAGCTCGGCGTCAACTACGTGCAGGACATCGCCCTCTCGCCTGATGGCGAGACCCTCTACGTGTCGCGCGGCTACCTCGGCGACGTGGCCGCGTTCAGCATGCGCAGCCACGCACTGCTGTGGCGCCTGCAGATCCACAGCCTGCGCGCCGACCACATGGAGCTCTCACCCGACGGCACGCGACTGTGGGTGTCGGCGCTGACCTCCAACCTCGTCGAGGTGATCGACACGGCGACGCACCAGTTCACCGGCGAGGTCCCCACGGGCGACTGGCCCCACACGCTGGCCTTCTCGCCGGACGGCCGCACCGTCTACGGCGGCAGCCTGGGCGTGCAGGTGCTCGACACTGCGACGTCGCAGACCCCGCCGAGCGACGGCCGCCACTGGCTGGAGGCGATCGACCCGCAGACCATGCTGCTGCAGCGGCCGCCCTGCGAGCTGGGCGCCGGCATCCGTCCCTTCGCGCTCACGCCGGACGGGAAGACGATGTACCTGCAGCTCTCGTACTACAACGGCATCGTCGCCTACGACCCGGTGCAGTGCCAGACCCTGGGACGGCTCGACCTGCCCCTCCAGGGCCGCGGCACGCAGATCGCTCCCCACGACTATCCCAACGAGGCCGCCCAGCACGGCGTGGCCATGTCGCCCGACGCGGGCACGCTGTGTCTCGCCGGCACCATCGACGACGACGTGGAGATGGTCTCCATCGCCGGCGGCCGGCCGATGACGCTGTCGCGGGTCATCCCGGTGGGGCAGGAGCCGGCCTACGCGGTGACCAGTCCCGACGGGACCTACTGCTTCGTCTCCTCGCGCGGGGCGACGGCCAACACCGTGTCGGTCATCTCCTACGGCACCCAGTCCGAGGTGGCGCGCATTCCCACCGGGATCCATCCCCAGGTCGAGCTGGCCACCAGGGTGCCGTGGGACGTGCTCCTGGCCGGCGCCTCCGCCGGGTCCTGAGACCCGGGCTACTTGACCGCGTAGGTCAGCGTCACCGCGACCACCATCTGCGCGCCGCCCGGCACCCAGCCGCAGATCGACGGCGGCTGCGCCTGCGACGACTGCAGCGACCCCAGCGACACCCCCGCGGCCTGCGCCTGCGCCTGGGCCGTGCTCTTGGCGGCATCGGTGGCCTTGACGATCGCCGACTGCAGCGCCTTGTCGTCGGGCTGCGCGCCGCTCGCCCCGTTGGCCGACCACACGTTGAGGTTGCTCGCGCCCGCGGCGACCGCGGCGTGCACCGCACGGTCGAGCACGGCGGGGTCGGTGATGGTGGCGGTCAGCCCGCCGTTGACGTTCATGTTGCTCACCTTGGGGCTGCCGTTGGCGTAGACGTTGAGCCCCTGCTGGGAGATGTGGTCGTCGGCCACGCCCGCCTTGTGGAGCGCGTCGCGGATGGCGGCGAGGCGCTGCTCGACGTCGTTGAGCGCGGCGCTGACGTCCTGGCCGCTGTCGTTGGACTGCACGCCAACATTGAGCGTCTGCGTGCTCACCTGGTTGCTGCTCACGGTGATCTGGGCGAGGCCGGTGGCGGTGATCCCCGGGCCGGTGGCGGGCGCCGCCGACCCCCCGCTGCACCACTGCCCCGGGTAGGGATACGCGATGTTCGACCCCATGGCCACGCCCTGCGACATGGTGGACGGGTAGGCGACCGCTGGCGCGCCCGCGACTCCCGCACCCATCGCCGGCGCGGACATCCCTTGCGCTGTCGCCGGTCCCGATGACCCCTGGCCGGGCTGGGCCGCGGGAAAGAACAGCGTCGCCCCGCCGGCCTGCGACGGCGTAGGAGCCGCCGCGCCGTGGCTCACCACTGCGGCGACGCCCGCCGCCACACCGCCTCCCAGCGCGACCGCCACGGCAACCACCGCGCCGATGGCGAGCAGCCGCCTTGGTGCGCGGGTTGCTTCCGGAATTTGTGTCGCGTCGCTCATGTGCCGTGGCTCCCGTGGGTGTCGCGGGCCGCGTGAGGCACGGGCCGTCACCCAACCAGACGCACCACGCCCGCCCCAGGTTCCCGCCGCCCAGAACTCAGCGCGCGATTGGCGCGGTCTGCGTGTAGTCCTCGGGACGGAAGCGGCGGGTGCGCGTGCGGAAGCTCCAGGTGCTGCCGGGCCACAGGGTGCTGTTGCGCCCGTTGCGGTCGAGGTACCAGCTGCGGCAGCCGCCGGAGTTCCACACCGTGCCCTGCAGGCGTTGCTGCAGCTCCTCGTTGTAGGCGCGCTGCGAATCGGGACGCACGTCCAGCGCGGCGACGCCACGATTGCGCATGTGGCGAAGTGCGCCGGACACGTAGGCGATCTGCGACTCGATCATGACCACCTGCGAGGTGTGGCCGAGACCGGTGTTGGGGCCGAGCATCATGAACAGGTTGGGGAAGCCGGCGACCGCGCTGCCGGCGTACGCCTGCGGCGAGCCCTGCCAGACGGCGGCGAGCGGCGTGCCCTCCGCGTTGCAGATGCGCGTGCCGATCGGCATCTCGGTGACCTGGAAGCCGGTGCCGAAGATGATGGTGTCGACGTCGCGCTCGGTGCCGTCGGCGCTGACCACGGAGTGCGCGCGCACCTCCCGGACCCCGTCCGTGATGAGCTCGACGTTGGGCTGCTGCAGCGCGGGGTAGAACTCGTCGGAGATGAGGATGCGCTTGCAGCCGATGGTGTACGACGGAGTCAGCCTGTCGCGCAGCTCCGGGTCGGCGACCTGGGCGCGCAGGTGGCGCTTGGCCATGCGCGTGGCCAGCGCCATGCGGTTGCGCAGGAAGCCGATGACGAGGGTCTCGCGTCCCCAGTAGATGCCTGCGCGCATGGCCAGTTGCAGCGGTGGCAGGGCGCGGTACACGGCGCGTTCCCAGTTGCGCAGCGGCCGGTCGGGGTGGGGCATGATCCACGCCGGGGTGCGCTGGAAGACGTGCATGCGGTCGACCAGCTTCTGGATGCGTGGCACGAACTGGATCGCCGACGCGCCGGTGCCCACCACCGCCACGCGCTTGCCCTGCAGGTCGTACGAGTGGTCCCAGCGCGCAGAGTGAAACACCTTGCCCTGGAACGATTCCAGCCCTGGGAGCGCGGGAACGGACGGGTCGCTCAGCGCGCCGGTGGCGGCGACGAGCACCTGGGCGAGGTAGCTGCCCTGCGAGGTCTCGACGTGCCAGCGCTGCAGGCGCGGGTCCCACCGCGCGGAGCGCAGCTCGTTGTTGAAGCGGATGTGCGGCATCACGCCGTACTTCTCGGCGCAGTGGCGCAGGTACGTCCAGATCTCGCCCTGCGGCGAGAAGGTGCGCGTCCAGCGCGGGTTGGGTTCGAAGGAGAACGAATAGAGGTGCGAGGGGACGTCGCACGCGCACCCCGGATAGGTGTTGTCGCGCCAGGTGCCGCCGACGTCGCCGGCGCGCTCCAGGATGACGAAGTCGTCGACGCCGTCGCGCAGCAGGGAGATGGCCATGCCCAGCCCGCTGAAGCCGCTGCCGACGATGGCGACACCGACCTCGGTGGTGCGCGACGCAGCCGCCGGCGCCGCGGGCGTGGGGGCAGGGGTGACGGTGGTCATCGGCTCAACTCTCTCCGCGATTGTCTCCGCCACGCGATGCTACATCAAATGATGTAACGGTCGGCAACCCGGGAAGCTTGCGCACGACCCCTCCGGCCCAGGCCCACACGCCACCCGGCAGCCCCCAAACTAAGGGTCCCACACGGCCGCCAGACGCGTACACTTGTTCGGCATCGTCGCGCCGCGTGACGCCCACCCTCCCCAGGAGATCCATGGCCGCCGACCTGCCCGCCGCACCGCCCGCAGACGCCCCCCAGGACGGTTTCGTCCACCTCCACACCCACACCGAGTACTCGCTGCTGGACGGCGCGGCGCGCATCGGCGAGCTGGTCGGCGAGGCCGCTCGCCTCGGCCAGCCGGCGGTCAGCATCACCGACCACGGGGTGCTCTACGGCGCCGTCGAGTTCGTCGCCGCGGCCAAGCAGAAGGGCGTCAAGCCGATCATCGGCTGCGAGGTGTACATGGCGCCGCGCTCGCGCCACGACAAGGAGGGCCGCGCCGACCGCGACCCCAACCACCTCATCCTGCTGGCGCGCGACGGCACCGGCTATCGCAACCTGGTCAAGCTGGTCAGCAAGTCGCACCTCGAAGGCTATTACTACAAGCCGCGCATCGACAAAGAGGTGCTCGCGGAGCACAGCGAAGGGCTGATGTGCCTCAGCGCGTGCATCGGCGGCGAGCTGCCCCAGGCGATCCTGCGCGGCGACATGGACGCCGCCGAGTCGGTGGCCCGGCAGCACATGGAGATCTTCGGGCCGGACAACTACTTCCTGGAATTGCAGGAGCACGGCATCCCCGAGGAGACGCAGATCCGCGAGGGACTCGTGGAGATCGCCAGGCGCACCGGTCTGCCCATGGTGTGCACCAACGACTCGCACTACATCCACAGCGAGGACGCCGAGGCGCACGACATCCTGCTCTGCCTGCAGACGGGCGCCCGCCGCTCCGACGAGAAGCGCTTCAAGTTCGCCGGCCCGCACTTCTACATCACCGGCGGCGACGAGATGCGCACCCGCTTCGCCCAGTACCCCGACGCGGCGAGCAACACGCTGTACGTCGCCGAGCGCTGCAACGTCGAGATGCAGCTCGGCCAGACGCTGCTGCCGAGCTACGAGCCCATCCCCGAAGGGATGGATGCGGTGTCGTACCTGCGCCAGATCTGCGAGGAGGGCCTGCGCAAGCGCTACGCCGGCGAGCCGACCCAGGAGGCCTGGGAGCGGCTGCGCATGGAGCTCGACGTCATCGAGGAGACCGGCTTCGCCGCCTACTTCCTGATCGTCTGGGACTTCATGCGCGCGGCCCGGTGCGACGGCGTCAAGGTCGGTCCCGGACGCGGCAGCGCGGCGGGCTCGCTGGTCGCCTACGTGCTGGAGATCACCAACCTCGACCCGCTGCGCTACAACCTGCTCTTCGAGCGCTTCCTCAACCGCGAGCGCGTGTCCATGCCCGACATCGACTGCGACTTCGACGACCGCCGTCGCGATCGTGTGCTCGCCTACGTGCAGCAGAAGTACGGGTCGGAACGGGTCGCCCAGATCATCACCTTCGGCACCATGGCGGCGCGCGGCGCGATCCGCGACGTCGGCCGCGTCCTCGACGCGCCGCTCTCCGACGTCGACCGCCTGGCCAAGCTGGTGCCGCAGTCGATCGGCATCACCCTGGAGCAGGCGCTGCAGCAGAGCAAGGAGCTCAAGGAGGTCTACGACAACGAGCCGTGGGCCAAGCAGGTCATCGACAACGCCCGCCGCCTGGAGGGCATCTGCCGCAACGCCTCGACCCACGCCGCCGGCGTGGTCATCGCCCCCGAGCCGCTGGCCAACATCGTGCCGCTGCAGCGCTCGACGTCGGACCGCGAGTCGATCGTCACCCAGTTCGACATGAACGGGGTGCAGAAGATCGGCCTGCTCAAGATGGACTTCCTCGGCCTCAGCAACCTGACCATCATCGACGAGGCGGTGCAGTTCATCCGCGAGAAGCGGGGCGTCGACATCGACGTCGACAACCTGCCCCTCGACGACGAGCTCACCTACCAGCTCTTCGGCCGCGCCGACACCCACGGCATCTTCCAGTTCGAGGGCTCCGGCGCCAAGAAGGTGCTCATCGACATGCAGCCGCAGACGCTGGAGGACCTCAGCGTCGCCAACGGGCTCAACCGCCCCGGCCCCATCGAGGGTGGGGTCATCGACATCTACATGCGCCGCAAGCGCGGCGAGGAGGCCATCGAGTATCTGCCAGGCCTGGCAGAAAAGCTCCATCCCATCCTGGCCGAGACCATGGGCACCATCGTCTACCAGGAGCAGGTGATGCGCATCGCCCAGGCGGTGGCGGGCTTCAGCCTCGCCGAGGCGGACATCCTCCGCTCCGCGATGGGCAAGAAGGACAAGGTCAAGATGGCCACGCAGCGCGAGCAGTTCCTGCGCGGCGCTGTCGAGAACGGCACCGACGAGAAGGTCGCGGGCGAGCTGTTCGACCTCATCGCCTTCTTCGCCGGCTACGGCTTCAACAAGTCGCACAGCATCTGCTACTCGCTGGTCGCCTACCAGACCGCGTACCTCAAGGCCAACTATCCCCTGGAGTACATGGCGGCGCTGCTCAACAGCCGCGGCGGCGACTTCGACAAGCTCAAGCAGACCATCCTCGACTCCCGCGCCCGCGGGCTCGACGTGCGCCCGCCCGACGTCAACCGCAGCATGGGCGGCTTCTCCGTCGGCGACCTCGAGAAGCGCGAGATCCTCTACGGGCTGCACCACATCAAGAACGTCGGCGAGAAGGTGATCGACGCGGTGCTCGAAGCGCGTTGCGACGGCGGACCGTTCGCGTCGCTGCTCGACCTCTGCGAGCGCGTCGGCTCGCGCGACATGAACCGGCGCGTCCTCGAAGCGCTGATCCGCAGCGGTGCCTGCGACTGCCTCGGCGAGCGCGCCGCGCTGCTGGCGGTGGTGGACCAGGTGCTCGACCGCGTCGCCCAGGTGCGGCGCGAGCGCGAGTCGGGACAGACGTCGCTGTTCGGCGCCCCCAGCGCCGCCGACGCCGAGGCTGCCGCGGCGACGCTCACCGTCGACCTCCACCTCCCCAGCGTGGCGCCGACCTCCGACGACGAAAGGCTCAACTGGGAGAAGGAGTTCC
>DATMMX010000022.1:0-12298 GCA_035569495.1 Candidatus Angelobacter sp.
CGCGCTGCTCAACCCGGCGACCATCCTCTCCTTCTCAGAGAGATAGGAGTAGCGAGCGGGGCTAGCCGCTGACCAGGCTCTGCCGCGCGGCCTCGCGTTTCTGCGCCGCGGCGCCGACCGCGCCGATGCCCATGAACAGCAGTCCCACCGCCGCGATGATCAACCCGACGATCACCTTGCCGAAGTTGTCGCCGGCGAACATGGTCCCGTTGGGGTCGACGAAGGAGTGCTCGGCGGGCGCCGCCCACACCGTCGAGATCACGCTCCACATGAAGACGAAAGCCGCCGCCAGGTGCCACGCCGCGGCGGTGCGCACCCGTCCGCCCCGCGACGGCCGGCTGGCGATGTAGAAAGCAGCCAGCGCCGCCGCCTCGAGCAGGACGAAGAGGTTGAAGAGGGCGAACATCAGCACGGCGGAGATGATCTGCCGGTCGGTCATGCCGGTGAAGAGGTTCATCGCGCCGCAGAATACTGCACACGCGCCGCACCCTGCGAGAGGCTCAGGGCGTGATCTGGATGGTCACCGCGGGGGCGTCGGCCTCGCCACCGTCGTGGGCCAGCCAGAGCCCGCGGATCTGGTACTGGCCGGGCGGCACCTGGGTGTAGGGGCAGGTATTGCTGCAGGTGCGCTGTGACCACGGCAGCGCAACCTGGTGGGGCGGCGCGCCGGGCCGCAGGTCGACGACGGGGAACACCCAATTGAACGCGCTGCACTCCGAGGGCGGAGCGGTGGCGCTGTCGCGCCGCGAGTCCCAGATGTCGTTCTGCAGCGCCGCCGGGCGGGCCAGCGCGGCCGAGTTGAAGCAGCGATCGTCGGGGGCTTCGCAAACCGTCGAGGACCGGTTGGACACCGACAGCGTGATGTGCACCGTCGTTCCCGAGGGATAGGACCGGGCATCGGTGGCCACGCTGACGGCGAGATCGCCGGCCGTGCAGTTGCGAGTTCGCTGGTACGGCGTGGGGGCCGGGTAGAAGCTGTGCTCCGGCCACGGCGTGGACGACGGCCACGGCGTATAGGACGGGAACGGCGGGAACGTCGGCCACGGCGTGCTGCTGGGCCACGGCGTGGGCGGCGGCGGCAGCGTGGCCCGGGCTTGGCCGCCACCCACGATGCCGCCACCACCCCGCGAGGACCCATGAGGACAGAGCCACCCGCTGCAGTACGACCAGCTCTGCGTCTGCGGAACGTACTGGCGCGGCTGGGGACCAACCGGCGCCGCCACCAGCAGCCCGGCCACCACGCAGGCGACAAGCACAGCGATGGCTGCCAGGGCACGACGAACCGTTCGCCGGTCGAACATGCCTCCCATTCCCTTCCTCTCCCATTGAGTCCCCGCACTGGGCGGCGGACCCGGCGATCATACGACAGGCCGGGAAAACGGCCCTTAGTGGACGATCACCCGGGTGCCCACGTCGGCCCAGTTGAACAGCGACTCCATGATCGGCATGGGCACGTTGATGCAGCCGTGCGAGCCGGCCTGCTCCGTGCCGGGCCCGTAGCGGTCGCGCCAGGGTGCGTCGTGGATGGCGTAGCCGTCGTTGCGGAACCAGAGCGTGTACTGCACCTTGCTCGGCGGATACCAGTAGGGCGAGCTGGGCGGGAAGTCGCTGGTCATCGTCCAGGGGTGGTTCTTGCGCAGCACCGTGTAGTTGCCCGGCGGGGTGGGCAGCGCGGGGCGCCCGGTGGTGACCAGGGTGCTCATCACCGGCTGGCCGTCCTGGTAGGCGGTCAGCGACTGGCGGGCCAGGCTGATCACGATCACCTTGCCGACGCCCAGCTCGGCGACCCCGATGCGGTCGAGCAGCGGCGGCATCAGGGCGTCGATGGAGTTGGTCACCGACTGGAAGCCGTCGCTGGTGGCGGCGGTGTCGAGCTGCCCCTGCAGCGCGTCGAGCTTGGCGGGGATGTCGCCGGGGTCGATCTTGAGGCCGATGGCGTCCTGCACCGACTGGCGCGCCGAGGCCATGTCGGCGTACGCGGTGCTGCGCGCGTTGAGCAGGGTGTTGAGGGGGTTGGCGGCCGCGTTGGTCGCGGCGGTGACGGCGTCGAAGCCGGCGATGTCGGTGGCCTTGGTGAAGGCGTCGTGCTGCGCGGCGATGGCGGCGACCCAGCCGGCGATGGTGGGCTGGAGCTGGGGGATCGCCTGGGCGGCGGCGCTCAGCCGGTCGCCGCGGTCGAGGGCGAGCCGGGCGGCCTGGCGGCTTGAGGACAGCGCGGCGTCGGCGGCGAGCTTGTCCTGGGTCTGCTGCTGGACGGCGGCGATGCGGTCGGGAATGCCGATCATGGCCGCGTCGACGGCCTTGGGCGAGGTGGCCGCGGTCAGCGCGGCGCGGGTGGCGTCGAGGGTCGCGGTGTCGCCGCTGACGTCGAGGCCGGCGTTCTTCGCGGTGGCGACGGCCCCGGCGAGCTGGTCGAGGACGGTGGCCGCCGCTTTGCGGGCGGTGTCGGTCGCCCCGGCCTGAAGGGAGTCGACCCTGGCCACCAGGGCGCGCAGGGCGGCGGCCTGGTGCTGCAGGTGGCCGCGCTCGCCGCCCTCGAAGCCGAAGGCCCTGGCGACGATCTCCGGCTCGGCGAGGATGGCGCCTCGTGCGGTGGCCACCGGCTGGAGCTGCGCCAGGGTGACCCCGTCAGACCTGGCGCGGGCCAGCGCGTTGTCGAGGGTGTGCACGGCGCTTGCCCGGTCGGTGCGGGCGGCGCTGAGGTCAGCCTGCTGGCCCCTCCACACCGCGGCGGTGGCGCCGATGCCGCTGAGGAAGAGCACGATCAGCACGCTGGCGACCGGCACCAGGACGCGGCGGCGGCGGCGCGAGCGCGCGGGCAGGGAGGGGGCGGTGATGCTGGACATACGTCGTGGGGGACAACGCCGAGGCGGCGCGGGGCGTTTCGGCGAGGGGCCCGGCCGCTGCTCAACTATGACATCGGTTCGACGCCCGATATGGCGCGCCCCGCACCCGTTTGTGCACCCCGCCCGAGCCGTAACCCCCCGCAGCCGGGTACGCTTCTGGACGACGATGACAGCCCTCCCGGCGACGCCCGGCCCGGCGGCGACGCCCCTCAGGGATGGCCGGGCCTCCCTGCCCGTCCGCTCCGCCATCCTCGGCCTGGGCAGCTTCGCGCCCCAGGGGGTGCTCACCAACGCCGACCTGGAGCAGCTGGTCGACACCTCCGACCGCTGGATCATGGAGCGCACCGGGGTGCGCGAGCGGCGCAAGGTCGGCCCCGGCGAGACCGCCTCGGTGCTCGGCGCCGCCGCCGCACGGCGGGCCCTCGACGACGCCGGAAACCCGCAGCTCGACGCCATCCTGGTGGCGACCAGCTCGCCGGACACGCTCTTCCCCTCGACCGCGTGCCTGGTGCAGCGCCGCCTCGGCCTCGGCGGCGAGATGGCCATGGACCTCTCCGCGGCCTGCAGCGGCTTCGTCTACGGGCTGCGGCTGGCCGACAGCATGGTCCGCTCCGGCACCGCGCACCGCGTGCTGGTGGTCGCCGCCGAGGCGATGACCACCCTGATCGACTACCACGACCGCGGCACCTGCGTGCTCTTCGGCGACGGCGCCGGGGCGGCCGTGGTCGGCGCCGCGGGCGAGGGGCCGGGGATCGTGGCCACGCGCGCCGCCGCCGACGGCGGCCTGGCCGACCTCATCTACTTCGGCCCCGGCGAGGGCGACGAGCCGGGACAGGACGAGGACGCCGTGCGCATGGCCGGTCGCGGCACCTTTCGCGTCGCCGTCGAGCGGATGAGCGACATGGCCGAGCAGCTCTGCGCGGACGCCGGCTGGAGCCTCGACGAGGTCAGCTTCGTCGTCCCCCACCAGGCCAACCTGCGCATCGTCGAAGCGATCGCCAAGCGGCTCCCCTTCCCCATGGACCGGGTGGTCTACAACGGCGACCGCTACGGCAACACGAGCGGCGCCTCGATCCCCCTGGCGCTCGACGAGGCGCATCGCGCCGGGCGTCTGCACCCCGGCGACCGGCTGATCCTGCTCGCCTTCGGCGCCGGCGCCACCTGGGGCGGCGTGGCGCTGGAGTGGGCGCTGGGCTCACCGCGGTGATCTCGCGACCGGGCTCCCTTCCGCTCCCTGGACCGCGGCTGCAGCGGACCACGTCGGCGGAGACGGTCGCCTGCCCCAGCTGCGGGCGCCGCTACGTCGGCGACCGCTTCGAGCGCGCACTGCTGGTCTGCGGGTCGTGCGGCAAGCACGCACGCGTGCCGGCGCGAACCCGGGCGCGGCAGCTCGCCGACCGCGGGTCGCTGCAACTGGTGCCCATCGTCCTCGACGACCGCGACCCGCTGCAGTTCGACGACGGCGTGCCCTACATGGTGCGTCTCGCCCAGGCGCGCGTCGACACCGACGTCGACGAGGTGTTCACCGTGGCCCGCGCCACCGTCGGCGACGTGCCCGCGATGCTCGCCTGCATGGACTTCGGCTTCATGGGCGGCTCGCTGGGCAGCGCCGCGGGCGAGACGTTCGCGCAGGCGTGTGAGCTGGCCGTGGCGGAGCGGCGCGCGCTGATCGCGGTGTGCACCTCGGGCGGCGCGCGCATGCAGGAGGGCATCGCGTCGCTGGCGCAGATGGCGCGCTGCAGCGTCGGCGTGACCATGGTTGCGGACGCGCGGCTCCCGTACATCACCGTGCTCGCCGATCCCTGCTTCGGCGGCGTCACCGCGTCGTTCGCGACGCAGGGCGACGTGATCATCGCCGAGCCCGGCGCGCGCATCGGCTTCGCCGGGGGCCGGGTCATCGAGCAGGCCACCCACGACCGGCTGCCCGACGGCTTCCAGACCGCCGAGTTCCTGCTGGCCCACGGCATGGTCGACATGGTGGTCGACCGCCGCGCCCTGCGCTCGGTGCTGATGCGCCTGCTCAGCGCCTACGGCGGCGGGTGCGCGCCATGACCGTCGCCGCACCGAGCACCGCGCAGACCGAGCGCGAGCGCGAGGCCTTCGCCGCCGTCGAGCTGGCCCGAAATCCTTTGCGCCCGCGGGCGTTGCAGGTGATCTCGCGCGCCTTCACCGACTTCACCGAGCAGCGCGGCGACCGCCTCTTCGGCGACGACCGCGCCGTGGTCGGCGGCCCCGCCAAGCTGGACGAGCGCTGGGTGATGGTGATCGGCCAGGAGAAGGGCGTCGACGCCATGACCCGGGCCATGCACAACTTCGGCATGCCCCATCCCGAGGGCTACCGCAAGCAGCAGCGGCTGATGCGCACCGCGGAGAAGTTCTCCCTGCCGGTGATCTGCCTGATCGACACGCCCGCCGCCCATCCCGGCGTCGGCGCCGAGGAGCGCGGCCAGGCCTGGGCGATCGCGGAGTCGCTGACCACGACGCTGGCCCTGCGCGTGCCGGTGATCAGCGCGGTGCTCAGCGAGGGCGGCAGCGGCGGCGCGCTGGCCCTGGGGCTCGGCGACCGCGTGCTGGCCTGGGAGAACGCGGTCTACACCGTGGCCCCGCCGGAGACCTGTGCGGCCATCCTCTACCGCGACGCCGGGCAGCGCGCCCGCGCCGCGCTGGCCATGAAGCCGGGCGTCGACACCGCGCACGCGCTGGGATTGGTCGACGAGCTGGTGCCGGAGCCGTGGCCGGGAGCGCACGCGCATCCCGACGTGGCCATCGCCGCCATGCGGGGCGCGCTGCTCCGGCACCTCGACGAATTGGCCGGTGTTGACATCAACTCGCTGGTGGCGTCGCGCATGGAGCGCTACCGCCGGGCCGGAGGCTAGGCCGCCTCCATCACCGGACGCCCCCGCGCGCTGGCGGACGGCCGGCGCAGGAAGAAGGCGGGGATCAGCCCGAAGGCGCCGACGATGGCGGTGAAGGCGAAGGTGCGGTCGAAGGCGATGCTCAGCGCGCCGTCGCCGAAGCTGCGGACGAAGGCATCGACGCTGGGGTCGCCGGTGGACGGCGGCGAGGCCTGGCTGCGCTGGTTCTGCGAGCTCGCCGCGACGCGGGCGCGCAGGGCGCTGCACACCTGGTTGGCGTCGAGCGGCACCGTCGTGGGCACGCCGAGCACGCCGTGCAGCGCGGGCGAGGCGAGCACCTGCGGCGACGGGCTGCAGGACGCCTGCGCCGCGGCGGTGCCGATCTGCGCGGACAGCACCGTCACCAGGATGGCGATGCCGATCGAGGAGCCCACGCGCTGCGCGGTGTTGGTGATGCTCGACGCCCGCGAGGTGAGCTGCGGCGGGATGCGCGCCAGCCCCGCCGACATGCCCGGCATCATCGCGAAGCCCATCGCCATGCCGCGCAACGCCAGCGCGCCGACGACCAGGATGATCGGCGAGTCGACGTGGATCTGCGCCAGCAGCACGCCGCCGATGATCAGCAGCACCAATCCGACGCTGACCACGGGGCGCGGCCCGATGCGGTCGGAGAGCATGCCGCCGATGGGCATGAAGATCGCCGCCGTCGCCGCCTGCGGCATCAGGAACAGGCCGGTGTGCAGCGCGTCGTAGCCATGCACCTGCTGCAGGTACAGCGGCAACAACAGCATGACGCCGAACAGCGAGGTGACCAGCACGAAGCCGAGCACCACCGACCAGGTGAACGTCGAGTCGCGGAACAGTTCGAGGTGGAGCAGCGGCTCCTCGGCGGTCCGCTGCCGCCAGACGAAGACGGCGAAGAGCGCCGCCGCGATGATCAGCAGCGACAGCACCAGCGGCGACGTCCAGCCCAGCTCGGTGCTGCGGTCGACGCCGTACATCAGCGCCACCACGGCGGGCGTGCCCAGCACGAAGCCGATCCAGTCGAGCCGCAGGCGGTGCGTGAACGGCGTCTCGCGCAGGTAGCGGTACGCGGCGACGAGCGCGATGACGCCGACCGGCAGGTTGACGTAGAAGATCAGCCGCCAGGTGAAGTCCTGCACCAGCCAGCCGCCGAGCACCGGCCCGATCGCCGGGCCGAGCAGCATGGGCACGCCGAAGATGCCCATCACCCGGCCCATCTGCGACGGACCGACGGCGCGCAGGATGATGGTCATCCCGATGGGCATGATCATGCCGCCGCCGACGCCCTGGAGGATGCGGAAGATGATCAGCGAGGGCAGGTTCCAGGCCAGCCCGCAGAGCGCCGAGGCCACGGTGAACAGGAACAGGGTGATCAGGTAGACCCGCTTTGTGCCAAACCTGTCCGTAATCCACCCGGTGACGGGGATGACCGCGCCCTGGGCGAGCAGGTAGGCGGTGACCACCCAGGAGATGTCGTTGTAGCTCCTGCTGTTGAAGTCGGCCTGCAGAGTTGGCAGGGCGACGTTGACCACCGTGGCGTCGAGGATGGTCATGATGGTGCCGAAGAGCACCACGGTCAGCGCCACCCACTTGTACTCGAAGCGCGTGGTGCGCGGCGCGGCCTGGGCGTCGTCGCGCGGAACCGGCGCATCACTCATGCGGGTGCCTCGGCGGCGGGCGCGTCCGCGATCTTCTCCAGCAGTGCGTAGAGCTGCGACGCCTCGTCGTCGTTCAGTGCGGACAGCGCGCGCACGGCAGCGCGCCGCTTGGCATCGGCGAAGCGCTCGACCAGCCGGGTCGCGGCGTCGGTGGGGACGAGGCGCACCACGCGTCGGTCGGTGGGGTCGGAGGTGCGCTGGGCCAGCCCCTGGCGGAGCAGCCGGTCGGCGAGCGCGGTGGCGCTGCTCAGGCCGATCGCCTGCGCCTGCGCCAGCTCGGCCATGGTCATGCCGCCGCAGCGCACCAGCTGGCCGAGGGCTTCGAGCTGGTGCACGGTGACCGTGGCCAGCTCCTCGCGCAGCTCGGCGGGAAGCGACTGCTCGAAGCGGCGGCGCAGGCGCGGGGCCAGCTCGAAGATGTGCGCGGCCATGTCGTCACGAAGGGGATGGAGGGACATGCGAATACTTCGATTCTAGAAGTGTCGTCCCGGCCGCCGCTCCGCGCGGGGCCCTGCCCGCCTCAGCTGGCGCGCAGGACCCGGGTCGCCGGTTCGGCCACCGGCGGGTGGGCGAGCTGGGTGGTGTGGAAGGCGACCAGGTCCTCGCGGAGGAAGCGCCGGTGCAGTCCGGGGGTCACCAGTGCGGGGCGCAGCTGCCCCCGTTGCACGGCGCGCACCAGCGTCGGCTTGCTCACGCCCAGCAGTGCTGCAGCCTGACCTGTGGTCAGCAGTTCGCTCATCGTTCCCTTCCTCCGCCGCGCGCCGGCAATGGCGCGCCCGCTCATTTCGAGTAAACGGAGCACTCCCCAAAAACCGGCGCACATGACGGACTCGGCACGGACTCACCGAATAGGGCGCAGGCACTGTATGATCTTCCCCGGTCCATAACCTGCTCATCCCTTCCTTGGGCCGTCGGCGGCTAGTGCTGCTGGTTCGCCCGACGGCCTTTTTTCTTTTCCCGGCTCCCTGAGCCGCGCCCGGCGGGGCGCTAGAGCTCGGCGGCGGGGCGGAGGGTGTACTCGGTGCCGAGCCGTCGCGCGTAGGCGTGGGCCTCGCCCTCGGTGACGCGGAGCAGGCGGGCGTCCACGTTGCGACCTTCGAGGCGCACCCGGAGCAGCCAGTCCTGCCGGCTCGTGCTGGTCGGTCGGGGGCGCGAGCGCGCGCGCTCGTCGTCAGCGGATTCCACGCCGATCCACGACATGTACCAGATCCCTTTCTTGCTTGCTGCGACCGTCCCCTGTGGCGGTCACCCATCCTGGCGCGCCCGGGCGGGTCGGCGCACCGGCCATTCGCCCAAGGGTGATTGTCCGCTGCGACAGGGGTGATTGGCTGACCGCACGGTCAAACCCACCCGTTGCCACCAGGACTCCCGTCAGAGAAATCGGTTCCCGTTGCCGCTCCCACGGAGCTTCCTTGACCCCCGTTGCCGCCAGGACTCCCGTCAGAGAAATCGGTTCCCGTTGCCGCTCCCAAGGAGCTTCCTTGACCCCCGTTGCCACCGGGACTCCCGTCAGAGAAATCGGTTCCCGTTGCCGCTCCCACGGAGCTGCCTTGACCCCCGTTGCCACTTCTACATCCCTGTGGTAGCCTTCTCGAACTGACGTTCGGCACCCGCCCACAGGGACGACCCGCGTGTCCTACCGCATCCTCCACCTCGCCGACCTCCACCTCGACCGCGCCTTCGCCGGCATGGCCTGCCACGGCGACCTCGCCCGCCGCCGCCGCCTCGGCCTCCGCGACGCCCTCCGCCGCGCCGGCGACGCCGCCCGCTCCCGCAACTGCGACGCCCTGACCATCGGCGGCGACCTCTACGAGCACGAACGCGCCGACCTGGAGACCGGCCGCTTCCTGGCCGAGACCTTCGCCTCCTTGCGCCCACTGCGCGTCCTCATCGCCGCCGGCAACCACGACGCCCTGCTCCCCGACTCGCTCTACGCGCGCATGGAGTGGCCCGACAACGTGGCCATCTTCGCCTCGAACACCCTGTCGCCGGTCCCCCTCGCCGACGGCCTGACCCTGTGGGGCCTCTCCCACCTGGACCCCGCCTGGCGCGGCGACCCGCTGGCCGCCTCCCCGGTCGGCGGCGACGGCGGCGTCCACCTGGCGCTGTTCCACGGCGCCGAGCTGGGCAGCCGCCCCGAGGGCAAGTCCGTCCACGGCCCCTTCGCCGCCTCGCGCATCGCCGAGCTCGGCTTCGCCGCCGCACTGACCGGCCACTACCATCGCCGCCGCGTGGACGAAGCGGCCCGCCTGGTCTACCCCGGCAGTCCCGAGCCGCTCACCTTCGACGAGGACGGCGGCCGCGGCCCCGTGGTGGTCTCCATCGCGGGCGACGGCGCCGTCTCGTACGAGCCGCTGTCGCTGAACGCCTGGTGGACGGTCACCGCCCACTGCGACCTGTCCGGCTGCTCCTCCTTCACCGCCGTCCTCGACGCCGCCTGCTCGGCCGCCCGCACCGCCGCGGCCACCGGCGACCCCGACCGCGGCATGCTGCGCCTGCTCCTCGGCGGTGAGGTCGCCCCGGAGATCACCCTCGACGTGCCCACCATCGAGGCCGCGGCGCGCGACCTCACCGGGCTCGCCGTGGTGCAGGCGCGCGACCTCAGCGAGCCCGCCCTGGACCTGGCGGCGGCCGCGGGCGACCCCACCGCGCGGGGCGCCTTCACCAGGGAGGTGCTGGCCTCCATCCACGCCGCCGAGGGCGACCCGCGCGAGCAGGCGGTGCTCGCCGACGCGCTGCGCTACGGGCTGCAGGCGCTCGGCGGCGTCGAGGTGGGCCTGAGATGAGGCTGGAGCGCGTCGAGGTCCTCGGCTTCGGCCGGCTGCGCGACGTCCGCGTCGACTTCGCCCCCCGGGTCACCGTGCTGCTCGGCGAGAACGAGGCGGGCAAGTCGACCCTGCACCGCGCCGTCCGGGCCGCCCTCTACGGCCTCGACGCCGGCAGCCAGGGCCGCGCCGTCGAGCGCAGCGACTGGGCGCGCTGGACGCCGTGGGCCGGCGAGCAGTACGGCCTGGCGCTCACCTACGCCCTCGCCGACGGCCGCCACTACCGCGTCGCCCGCAACCTCGGCCGCCGCCACCAGACGGTGCAGGTCACCGAGGTCGGCGGCGGCGATGTCACCGACCGGCTTCGCGCCGGCCGCGTGGTCACGCCCGGCCGCATCCACCTCGGCATCGACGAGGCCGTCTTCTGCGCCACCGCCTGCGCCGGCGAGGACAGCCTCCGCCTCGACGGCCCCGACGCCGTGGTGGCCCGGGCCGCCGGCCTCCAGGAGGCGATCGAGCGCCTCGCCGACTCGGCCTCCCAGGCCACCGCCGCGGAGGCGCTGGCCCGGCTGCGAGCGGCCGAGGCCCGGGTGGGCACCGAGCGCCGCAGCGGCACCCCGCTGGGCCAGGCGACGGCGCGGCTGCGCCAGGTCGAGGCCGAGCTGGAGGCGGCCCGGCGGCGCACCGACGCGGTCGGCCGCGAGCAGGACCGGCTGCGCCGGCTCGAAGAGCGCGCCGCCGAGGCGGAGACCCGCCAGGCCGAGTGCGAGCGGGCCTGGCTGCTGGGCCGCCTCGCCGCCATCAGCGCACAGCGCCGCGAGCTGGCCGACGCCAGCGACGAGGAGGGCCGGCTCGACGCCGTGGCGGCCGCCTGGTCGGAGTTCGCCGCCTTTCCTGTCGAGCTGGAGGAGCGGGTCAGCACCCTGTCCGGGGAGCTGGCCCAGGCGGTCGCCCTCGACCGCACCGCGGCGGCCCGCTGGGCCGAGGCCGAGGAGCGGCTGGCCGCCATCGAGCGGCGCCGCCTGGAGGTCTTCACCGCGCTGCGCGCCCTCGGCCTGGCGCCACGCGTGCCGGAGGGCGTGCTCGCCGAGGTGCGCCGCCTCTCCGACGACGTCGCCGCCGCGGGCAGCGTCGAGCGCCGCGCCATCGCGGTGCAGGCCGCCCAGGCGCGCTGCACGGCGCTGCGCCAGGAGATCGCATCGACCGGGCTGGGCGCGGTGCCGCTGGGCAGCGCCGAGCTGGTCGGCGAGCTGGTCGAGACCGCCTCGCGACCCGCCGACGCCCGCCGCCTGGGACCGGTGGCGCTGGCCGTGGTGCTGGTCGGCGTGGCCGTGGGCGCGGGCTGCGTCGTCGCCGGCCAGCGCTCGGTCGGCGTGCTCGCCGGAGTGCTGGCCCTGCTCGCGGCGGCGGCCGTGGTCGCCCTGGGACGGCGCGGCTCCGGTCCCGCCGCCGACGCCCGCCGCGAGCTGGCCCGGCGCTGCCCCGGGCTGGACCTGTCCCCAACCGGCGTGGCCCGGGCGCTGCACCGCCTCGACGACCTCCGCGCGCTGCACGCCGACCTGCAGCGCCAGGAACTGCTGGTCGAGACCGGCCGCGAGGAGCTGGAGGCGGCCACCGCCCACGCCGCCGACCTGGCCCAGCGCTGCCTCTCGCTGGCCGCGTCGCTGCCCGTCCCGGTCGGGCCCGACGACTCGCCGCTGCTCCAGACCACCGCCACCGGGCTGCTCGCCCGGGCCAGGGCGGCGCTCAACGCCATCGAGGACGCCGCCTCCGCCCGCCGCCGCGTCGCCGAGCTGGAGCAGGAGGACGGCCGCCTCGCCCGCGAGGAGGAGGCCTGCCGGGCCACCCGCCGCGACGCCGAGGAGCGCGCCACCGCTCGGGCCGCCCTGGAGGCGGAGATGCGCCAGTACCTCGACCGGGCCGGCCTGCCCGACGAGGCCGACCCAGCTCGCGCCGCCGCCGCCTTCCGCCAGGGCTGCTCGACGCGCCGCGAGCTGGAGAACACCGTGGCCCGGCTGGTGGAGGTGCGCCGCCGCATCGCCGTGCTCGGCGCCGACGCGGGCGGCCTGGACCGGCAGCACGCCCAGTTCGTCGCCGACCTGCTGCGCCGCGGCGGTGACCCCCTCGACGCCGAGGCCGCCGAGCCGCTC
>DATMMX010000023.1:0-25987 GCA_035569495.1 Candidatus Angelobacter sp.
CCGTTCGGGATGATCATTGAGGGTGGACCCGTTAGACGGGCCCGGTGAAGGGGGAATCGGTAAGTATGCAAGGTGCCAGAACAGTCCGCGCCCCGCGCGGCACCACGCTCACGGCCCGGTCCTGGCAAACCGAGGCCCCGCTGCGGATGCTGATGAACAACCTCGACCCCGAGGTGGCCGAGCGGCCCGACGACCTGGTCGTCTACGGCGGGACCGGGCGGGCCGCGCGGTCGTGGCAGGCGTTCGACGCCATGGTCGCCACGCTGAGGGAGCTGCGCGAGGACGAGACCATGCTCGTCCAGTCGGGCAAGCCGGTCGGCGTGCTCAAGACCCACGAGTGGGCGCCCCGGGTGCTGATCGCCAACTCGAACCTGGTCGGCGACTGGGCGAACTGGCCGGAGTTCCGCCGCCTCGAGGCGGCCGGGCTGACCATGTACGGGCAGATGACCGCGGGGTCGTGGATCTACATCGGCACCCAGGGCATCCTGCAGGGCACGTACGAGACCTTCTCGGCGATCGCCGAGCAGCGCTTCAGCGGCTCGCTGCGCGGGCGCCTGGTGGTGACCGCGGGGCTCGGCGGCATGGGCGGGGCGCAGCCGCTGGCGGTGACCATGAACGGTGGCGTGGCGCTGTGCATCGACGTGGACGCGTCGCGGGTGCGGCGTCGTGTGGAGACGGGGTACCTCGACTCGTTCGCGCCGTCCCTCGAGGACGCGGTGCGGCAGTGCGACCTGGCCCGCGAGCGGGGGGAGGCGGTTTCTGTCGGTGTTGTCGCCAACGCGGGGCCGGCGCTGGAGTGGCTGCTCGAATCCGGGCTGGCGGTGGACGTGGTCACCGACCAGACCTCGGCGCACGACCCGCTCAACGGCTACGTGCCGGACGGGCTGTCCCTGGACGAGGCCGCTGCGCTGCGTGCCGCCGATCCCGCGGCGTACGTGCAGCGGGCGCGCGAGTCGATGGCGCGGCACTGCGCGGCGATGGTCGCCTA
Source organism: Candidatus Angelobacter sp. (assembly GCA_035569495.1). Lineage (GTDB taxonomy): Bacteria > Chloroflexota > Dormibacteria > Aeolococcales > Aeolococcaceae > DASRDZ01. The sequence continues at coordinate 989 of DATMMX010000023.1, forward strand.
CCTGCGCCGCGGCGCCGAGGTGTTCGACTACGGCAACTCGTTGCGCGACGAGGCGCGACGTGGTGGCTTCGCCGACGCCTTCGCCTATCCGGGGTTCGTGCCCGCCTACATCCGGCCGCTGTTCTGCGAGGGGAGGGGGCCCTTCCGCTGGGTGGCGCTGAGCGGTGACCCGGCGGACATCGCCGCGACGGACCGGGCTGTGGCGGCGCTGTTCCCCGGGGACGAGCACCTGCAGCGCTGGCTGGCCCTGGCGTCGTCGCGCGTGCGGTTCCAGGGCCTGCCGGCGCGGATCTGCTGGCTCGGCGCCGGCGAACGGCACGTCGCGGGATTGCGCTTCAACGAGATGGTGGCGCGCGGCGAGTTGTCGGCACCGCTGGTGATCGGGCGCGACCACCTCGACAGCGGCTCGGTGGCCTCGCCCTTCCGCGAGACCGAGGCGATGCGGGACGGCAGCGACGCCATCGCCGACTGGCCGATCCTCAACGCGCTGCTCAACGTGTCCAGCGGCGCGACGTGGGTGGCGGTCCACCACGGCGGCGGCGTGGGCATCGGGCGCTCCATCCATGCGGGCGCGCAGGTGTGCGTCGACGGGTCCGCGCTGTCGGCGCGTCGCGCCGAGCTGATGCTGACCAACGACCCGGCCACCGGGGTGATGCGTCACGCCGATGCGGGATACGAGGCGGCGTGGGTGGCGGCGCGAGAACGCGGCGTGCGCATTCCCATGGAGCCGGGCGCCGCGACGTGAACGCGCGCGAGTGGCTGGAGGCCGGCACCTCGGCGCCGCCGTGGGACGTGGCGGTGCTGGGGGCGCCGATCTCGCGCGCGTCGATCAGCCCGTCCGCGGCGCACACCACGCCGGCGGCGTTTCGCGAGGCGCTGACCCGGTTCTCGACGTACGACGGCGACCACGCCCTCGACCTGCTCGACCTGCGCGTCCGCAACCTCGGCGACGTCGAGGGCGACGGCGACGGCGATGTGGTAGCTGCGCACGACCGCATCGCGGCGGCGTGCGCCGAGGCGGTGCCCTCGGGCGGCGTTGTTGTGGTCATCGGTGGCGACAACTCGCTGACCTTCCCGTCGCTGCGCGGCTGTGCAGGCGGCGCGCTCGGGGACGGCTGGGGACTGATCACCTTCGACGCCCACCACGACGTGCGCGACGCCGCCCTCTACGGCGGCCCGCGCAACGGCACCCCGGTGCGCGACCTCATCGACGCCGGGCTGCCGGGGCGTCGCGTCGCCCAGATCGGCGTGCACGGCTTCGCGAACTCGCGTGAGCATCATGACTGGGCGGTGGCGCACGGTGTGCACGTGCGCCGCGCGGTGCAGGTGCGCGCGGGCGGGATCACCTCGGTACTCGACAGCGCCATGTCGGCGCTGGAGCGCAACGACGTGGAGCGCTTCTACGTCGACTTCGACCTCGACGTGCTCGACCGGTCCTTCGCGCCCGCATGCCCGGCGTCGATGCCCGGCGGGCTGCGGCCCGTGGACCTGCAGGAGGCGGCGTACGTGCTGGGCACCGACCCGCGCGTGGTCGCCGCCGACTTCACCGAGGTGGATGCGGCCGCCGACGTCGCCGGCACGACGGTGCGCACTCTCGCGGCGGTGTTCCTTGCGTTCTGCGCGGGGGTGTGTCACCGCAGGCGGTTGCAGCGCGAGGAGCTGGCGTGAGGCGCGCGGCGCCGGCATGAGCGCAACGCTGGTGGTGCGCGGCATCTCCGAGCTCGCCACCTGCGACCCGCGGCGCGGCGACGCGCCGGGCGTCATCCGTGACGCCGCCGTCGCCGCGCAGGGCGCGATCATCACCTACGCCGGTCCGTCGAGCGGCCTGCGCGACGTCGACATCGCTCCCCATGCGGTCGAGCTCGACGCAAACGGCACGGCCGCGATCCCCGGCTTCGTCGACGCGCACACGCACATCGTCTGGCTCGGCGACCGCAGCGAGGAGTACGCGCAGCGCGCCGCGGGCGTGTCCTACGAGGAGATCGCCGCGCGCGGCGGCGGCATCATGTCCACCGTGCGCGCCACCGCGAGCGCCAACCTCGAAGCCCTTACCGGCGCCGCGCGCATGCGGGCCGCGCGCATGCTGCAACTGGGCACCACCACGGTCGAGGTGAAGAGCGGCTACGGCCTGCAGCACGACGCCGAGGTGCGCCAGCTCGAAGCCGCCCTCGCCCTCGACGCCGACCCCGCCCTGCCCGAGGTGATCCCCACCTACCTGCCGCTGCACGCCGCACCACCGGGGCCGCGCGATGAGTTCATCGCCTCGGTGTGCACTGAAGGATTGCGCCAGGCCGCAACCCTGGCGCGCTTCGCCGACGCCTTCTGCGACCAGGGCGCCTACAGCGTCGCGGAGTGCGAGCGGTTCCTCCGCGCCGCCCGCGACGCGGGCCTCGGCCTCAAGCTGCACGCCGAGCAGCGCACCCGCAGCGGCGGCGCCGCGCTGGCCGCGCGCATGGGAGCCGTCAGCGCCGACCACCTCGAACATGCCGGCGACGGCGACCTGCGCGCCCTCGCCGCCGCGGGCACGGTCGGCGTCATCCTCCCGGGCGCGTCGCTGGTCCTCGACGGCCCACCCCCACCCGGGCGCCGCCTGCTCGACGCGGGCGCCACCCTGGCGATTGCATCCGACTGCAACCCTGGCACCTGCTGGAGCGAGTCGATGCCGCTGATGCTGTCGCTGGCGGTCGCGCGCGCCGGAATCACCCCCGCGGAGGCGCTCCAGGCCGCCACCGCGGGAGGCGCCGCCGCCCTGGCCCTGCGCGACCGCGGCATCCTCCGCAAAGGGATGCGCTGCGACCTCAGCATCCTGAACTCACCGCGCTGGCTCGACGTCGCCTACCACCTTGGTGACCACCCGGTCAGCACCGTGGTCCGCGGCGGCGCCATCGCCTCTTCTTAATGCTGCCTTAGCCGGAGCATCGCCCGGCGACGCCTACGATGCTTTTCGCACTGGCGGCCAAGGGAGGACGAGCCCCATGGCGGGCGACGACAGGCGCGCTTCGAGCGCGCCCGAAGCATTCAAGGCACGGGTGGTCAAGCGCCGCTCGCTGCGCGACCGTCTGCTCGCGGTGCCCTCCGCGGTCCTCGGCTTCGTGCTCGGGCTGGGCCCCATCGTGCTCGGCCTGCTGCTCCTGCTCGGCGTGCTCTTCGGCCTCTACTTCTTCCTGCTCGGCCGCGTCGCGCCGACCTCGACCGGCACCGAGGTGCCGCTGTCGCGGCTGAATACCCTCATCGACCAGCACAAGGTCGCCGCCGCCACGCTGTACGACGAGGACGCCCGCGCCGTCGCGCTGGTCAAGGGCGGCGGCACCGTCTTCGCCGCCTACCCGCGCTCCGACACCCAGACCACGGCGCTCATCGACTCGCTGCGCACCGCGGGCGCGACGGTGAGCATCGACCAGCAGGTCGGCAAGGCGCAGGTGCGCTTCGTGGTCCAGTACCTGCTGCCGCTGGTGATCCTGGCGGCGATGTTCGGCCTGGTCTTCCTGATCACGGCGAGTGGTGGCGGCGCCAGCGAGTTCACCGCCTTCTCGCGCATCGGCAAGGGCAAGACCAACGTGCCCCGCACGGCGCGGGTCACCTTCAAGGACGTGGCCGCCGCCGACGAGGCGCTCACCGAGCTGCGCGAGATCGTCGACTACCTCAAGGACCCCGGACGTTACGTGCACATGGGTGCGCGCGCCCCCAAGGGCGTGCTGCTGGTCGGCCCGCCGGGCACCGGCAAGACGCTGCTGGCGCGCGCGGTCGCGGGTGAGGCGGGCGTGCCGTTCTTCTCGCTGTCCGGCTCGGAGTTCGTCGAGTCGCTGGTCGGCGTCGGCGCTGCGCGCGTGCGCGACCTGTTCCGCAAGGTGCGCGAGGCGGCGCCCGCAATCCTGTTCATCGATGAGCTCGACGCCGCCGGCCGGCAGCGCGGTGCCGGCATGGGCCAGGGCAACGACGAGCGCGAGCAGACGCTCAACCAGATGCTGGTGGAGATGGACGGCTTCTCCGCGTCGATGGGCGTCACCGTCCTCGGCGCCACCAACCGTCCCGACATCCTCGACCCGGCGCTGCTCCGCCCCGGCCGCTTCGACCGCCAGGTGGTGGTCGACGCCCCCGACGTCGAGGGACGCGTGGCCATCCTGCAGCTCCACTCCAAGGGTCGCCCGGTCGCTCCCGAGGTCGACTGGTCACGCATCGCCAAGCAGACGCCCGGATTCACCGGCGCCGAGCTGGCCAACCTGGTCAACGAAGCCGCGCTTGTGGGAGTGCGCGCGGGCCGCAGCGAGATCGACATCAACGACCTCGAAGAGGCGGTCGACCGGGTCATCGCGGGCCCGCAGCGGCGCAGCCACATCCTCACCGACGAGGAGAAGAAGCTGGTCGCCTGTCATGAGGCGGGACACGCGGTGGTCGCCGCGGCCGTCGGCATGCAGACCGGCGTTCAAAAGCTGAGCATCGTTGCGCGCGGGCGCACCCTTGGCCACACCACCACCTACCAGATCAGCGACCGCGTCGTGCTCTCCGAGGACGACCTGCGCCGCCAGGTGACCACTCTGATGGGCGGCCTCGCCGCGGAGGAGATCCTCTTCGGCCAGATCACCACCGGCAACGAGGGCGACCTGCGCAACGCCACCCAGCTCGCCCGCGCCATGGTGGCGACGTACGGCATGGGGCAGACGCTGGGGCGCGCGGCCTTCGCACAGAAGGCGGGCGAGGTGTTCCTCGGTCGCGACTTCACCAAGATGCAGGAGGTCTCGCAGGCGACGCTGGAGGCGGTCGACCGCGAGGTGCACACCATCCTCGACGAGGCCGAGACGCACGCGCGCACCATCCTCGAAGCCCATCGCGACGTGCTCGACAGCATCACCGCACATCTGCTCGAACACGAGACGCTGTCGGGGCCGGACCTGCAGGCGAGGCTGGAGGCGGTGGCGCCGCACGTCAACGGGCATGCCCGTCGCGCGCGCCGTCAGGGGGCCGCCGCGACCAACCTCGCCAACCCTTAATCGGGGCATTGCCCGCGGGCAATCCGCGCGGTGGTGTACTGGCTGGAGGGAGGCACCCAAGAAAGGCGAGGTGAGGAAGGTGGCCGTGTCCGCAACCGCACAGATGGACGAGCGCTGGCAGCTCGTCGCCCCGCACCGCGAGCGCCTGCTGCGGCTGCTGCAGACGCGCTGCACCACGCACCAGGACGCCGAGGACTGCGCCCACGAGGCGATGCTCCGCGTCGCCACCTTCGAGCACCTCGACCACGACCGCGCCGGGCAGATGCTCACCGTGGTGGCCATGCGCCTGGCCGTCGACCAGCACCGCCAGCCGCAGCGCCGCCGCGCCGCGCTGCGCCGCCTGTTCGCGTCAACTGTGGCCAGATCGCCGGAGGACGTGGCCCTCGACCGCCTCGACGCGATGCGCATGCTCGGCCACGCGGACCAGCTCGGCGCACACGAGCGCTCGGTGCTGATGCTGCGCGCCCAGGGGATCGGCGCGGCCGACGTCGCGGGGGAGCTCGGCGTCACCTACAAATCGGTTGAGGGCGCCTACACGAGGGCGCGGCGCAAGCTGCGCGCCGCGGCGGGGGCCACGGTGGCACTCGGCGCGCTCGGGCTGCGCCACCTGCTGCGCGGGGCGGCGACCACGCCGGCGATGGCGGCCGTGGTCGCGGCGCTGGCGGTGCTCGCCGTGCCGGTGCCGTCGGCCGCGCGCAGCGGCCCCACGCAGGCACCCGTCGACTCCGCCGTGCGCAGCGCTCACCGCATCGCGCCGGCAGGCGCCTCGCTACAGGTGCCGAGCCGCATCGCCGCTGTGCATGCGCCGCCCGTGGCCACGTCGACGCCCGCGCCCACGACGCCGCGCGGCGGCTCCGCGCCCGTGCAGATCAGCGCCATCGACGTGCGGGCCGCGGGCGTCGGCGCGCCAGTGGCGATGCACCGCAGCGACGCCGACCAGACGTTCACCCAGTCGCTGATGCAGTGTGTCACCGGTGGCCCGAGTCTCGACCCCACCCATCTCGGCTGCCGTCCCTGATCCGCGAGGGAAAAACGGCGCGCGCGCGTAACCCTTCCATGACACGACGCCTCGCGGTCCTGGCCGGCGCTCTGGTCGCGGCCGCAACCTCCGTCGCCGGCGCTTCCAGCGCACGCCCCGTCGCCGCGCTGACCTGCGTCGACGTCGGCCCAGTCACATACGACGGCAACCAGGTCGCACCGCTGATCGAGGCCTGCGTGCCCACGCCCTGACGGCGTCCCAAGGAAGGGGTTGCATCAGCAGCAAAGGAATGGAGGAACTGCTTAGAACGCGCGCGCATGCAAGCACATGCCCACAGGCACCACTCACCCACTCATTCGACTTGTTGACAAAGAAGGGAGCACTTCACTCGTGAAGATCAATCTGACCCGCGCCGGCCTCAGCGTCATCGCTGCCGTCGCCACCGCCGCCGGCTTCGCCGGCACGACCCTCACCGGCCAGGCCATCAACGTCCACGGCGTCGACTGTCCGTCGGCCGCCGGCACCGTCGCGGCCAACGGCTCGTCGCTGCAGAACGCCGGCGTCCAGGCCGAGCTCACGTCCTACAACGGCACCGGCTCCGGCTGCGCCACCCCCGGCACGGTGGGCTACACCTCGACCGGTTCGGGCACCCTCATCACCGAGGCTGACACCAACTCGAGCGCTGTCGCCTTCGGCGGCACCGACGTGCCCTACACGCACCAGGACTTTGTGACCATGAACAGCACCGGCTGGGGCCGTGTGCAGACCATCCCGCTCGCCGAGAGCGGTGTGGCCTACGTCACCTCGACCAGCAACTGCGCCGCATCGGCCAACCTGTCGGGCGCGACGCTCGGCGAGATCTTCGCCGGCAAGATCACCGACTGGCATGCCGTCAGCGCCGCCTGCGCGGTGGGCACGACCATCCACGTCGGCGTCCGCAGCAGCGGTTGCTCGGGCACGACCCAGGCCGTCAAGGACTACTTCAACAAGAAGGACTCGGCGACCTACGCGCAGCTGCTGGCGGCCGACCCCGCCACCACCGGCAACCCGACCAAGTTCTTCTGCGACCCCTTCTGGGGCGCGTCCACGCCGTGGATCACCTGCACCGGTTCGACCAACCAGGTGCTGGTCAACTGCACGTCGGACGCCAACCTGATCACCTACGTTGACGAGAGCGACGCCAGCACGCATGTGCCGACCCTGTCGCGCCACGCCATCGACAACGCCGCCGGCACCTTCAGCACCTGGACGAGCGGCGCCTGCTCGACTGCCGCTGCGGCCGCGGTCACCCCGAACACCACCGCCGCCGACTGGTCCGGCACCGACATCACCAACGCCGCCACCGGCTACGGCGACTGCACCTTCACCTACCAGCTGGCCAGCGCCGGCTGCGTCAACCTCACCGCTCAGGGTCAGGCCTGCCACGGCATGACCAACGCGCAGGCCCAGGTCACCCGCGCCTTCATCGAGTTCGAGGTCACCGACGCGGGCCAGGCCATCTTCGCCGCCAACAACTACGACACCCTGCCCAACAACCTCGAGGTCCACTCCCAGGCGGGCGCGGCGACCCTCTGACAATCGAATAGGCCTGAATCCATTCGGGGCACGGCGCAATGCGCCGTGCCCCTTTGCCGTCTCCGGCGAGCAAGGGGTGATGACGACGATGCACAGTGCGGGCCGGCGCCTCGGCGCCTCGATCGCGATCGGACTGCTCACGGGCATCGTCGTGAGCGTTGCGGCGGGCCCCGGCGCGGGTGACGGCGGGTTCGACACGGCCCGGCCGTACGCGGTGGGACGCGACCTCAGCGTCGGCGGCTCGGGACAGGTGATGCAACCGGTGCTGTCGCCCGCCCGCGTCGAACTGGTGGCGGCGCGGCCGGGGCCGGCCGGAGTCGCCAACCAGGAGCTGTGGGCGGCCGGTGTCTCGACGGCTCCGTCGAGCCAGCCCGGCTGGAGCAAGGGTGCCAACGGCCTGCACAAGGGCGGCGGAGAGGTGGTGTTCCTGCACCACGACCGGGGCGGCTGGGTGGTCACCGGGGCGCCGGTCTGGCCGGACGGCGTCACCGCGCTGGACGACAGGGTCGACTCCCTGTCGGTCGCCGCCAACGGCGAGGGCTGGGCGGTGGGTGAGGACGGCCACCAGTTCACGCCGTACCAGTGGGTCCTGTACCACCACGCGCCCGGGGCGACGCACCCCGCCTGGGTCTACGACCCCAACGCCTCCGCCCAGCTCCAGGGGGTGTTCATGAACGCCTACCAGGACATCGGCACGCTGTACCACGTCCGGGTGTCGATCGGCTCCTCGGGCGACGGCGGCGCCACCTTCGGCTACCTCGGCCTGCAGGGCGCCAAGGGAGGCGCCATCCTCCACCTCAACGGCGGCAACTGGGAGGCCGACGGGCCCAACAACGGCGAGATCAACGGCTACTTCGCCGACATCGCGGCGGTCACCGCCTCCGGCCACGGCGGCGAGGCCTGGGCGGGCGGCAGCGCGTACCAGAACGTGCTCTTCGCCTGTGCCGGCGAGCTGACCGGGATCGCCAACGCCAACCCGCTGTCGCCGACGCCCCAATGCCAGCGGCAGGCCAACGCCACGCTGAACGGCAATCCCAGCTCGGCGCTCTACCACCGCACCTCCGCCGGTTGGACCTCGGTCAACCCCGGCAGCCTGCCGGCCGCCGTCCAGAGCGGCAGTGAGACGGTGCTCCAGGCCGACGACGCCGGGGGCGCCTGGATCGGCGGCCTCACCGGCTCGACGGCCGGGGGCGCCGTGCCGCAGGCCACGACGGGCAACGCGCCGTACCTGCTCCACGTCGGCGGCAGCGCGGGCGGGGCCGACACCAGCAGCGCCACCGCCTTCTGCTCCTCGTCGACAGAGAATTCGCAGTCCACAGCCGTGACGCAGGCGAAGTGCACTGGAGGCGACCTCCCGCTCGGCCAGGGCATGCTCGTGTCGCTGGCCTTCGCCCCCGACGCGAACGGTGCCAACGGCGACCTCTACGCCGGCAGCCAGTGGCCCAGCGCCCTGTTCCGGCTGCGCTCGGCGACGGGCACGGCGACCGGAGCGCTCCAGGCCCAGCCGATCACGGTGGGCCCGATCACCTCGATGGCCTTCCTGTCCACCACCGAGGGATGGGCGGCGTCGCTGACGCCCGCCGGCGTGTCGCCGGTGCTCGGCCACTGGACCTCGCAGCCAACCCGTCCCGACGCGCGCACCTGGCCGTCGCCGGTGCAGGCGCAGTTCAGCGCGGTGGCGGCCGACCCGGCAGGATCGGGGGCGTTGCTCGCCGCCGCCCAGGACGGCATCTGGAGCCTCGACCCGGGAACCGGGCTGTGGAGCCGGGTCTACGCCTCGGGCGAGCCGGTGCGCTCGGTGAGCTGGCCCTCGCCCGGCCACGCCTGGGCGGTGAGCGCGCACGCCATCCTGGACAACGGCGGCGGCGCCTGGCATCCCACCCCCATCCAGGGGACGCTGCCCGCGGAGCTGGAGAGCGTGGCGGTGGCCCCCGCGCCGCTGCCGCCGGTCGTCGCCCCCGCCGCCGCGCGCTTCGCCAACCCCGGCGGGGTGACCATCGCCGAGGCGAGCACCGCGTCGAGCGACAGCAGCGGCGGCACCGCGGTCACCTGGGGCGGCGACGTGTCGGGCGAGCTCGGCGACGGCGGCGGCGTCTCGGACCACAAGCCGCCCGCCGCGGTCACCGGATTGCCCGGCAGTGTGGTGGCGGTCAGCGGCGGGGGTGACGCGGCAAACGACGGCTTCTCGCTCGCCATCGTCTGCCCGTGCCACACGCCCGGCGGCACCGCCGGCCCCAACCCGTCGCCGCTGGCGTCGATGCCCGCGGGGACCATCTACTCGTGGGGCTCGAACCAGAACGGGGGGCTCGGCCAGGGACCCGGCGCCCCTGGCCACTCCTCCACGCCCGCGGCGGTGAAGCTGCCCAACGACGTCAAGGCCGTCGCCGTCGCCGCGGGCAGGGACCACGTTCTGGCGCTCGACGAGAACGGGTCGATCTGGGCCTGGGGATCGGACGACTTCGGCCAGCTCGGGGACGGCAAGACAGCGATGGCGCTCTCGCCCGTCCCGGTGGCCCCCGCACAACCGGCGGTGTTCGTGGCCATCGCCGCCGGCGCTAAGCAGAGCCTGGCCATCGACAGCAACGGCAAGGTCTGGTCGTGGGGCGAGCCGCCGACCGGGAACACCGCCCCGGCGCCCTCGACTCCCGCCCAGGTGAGCGGCCTGAGCGGGGCTCAGCAGATCGCCGCGGGGAGCGACGTCAGCCTCCCGTATGGCCTGGCCATGGCGCTGTGCCAGCCGCAGGACGCCCAGCAGGGTTTGTGCACGGCGGGCCAGCTCGCGGTGTACGCCTGGGGGAACCCCGGCGCACCGCTCGGCACGGCGTGCGGGCAGACGCAGGCGTCGGCCGGATTGGGCCTGGCCTCGTACTGTCCTCCCGGGCCGGTCGCCTTCGGAAATCAGGCGGCCTGGAAGGGCAAGACGGTGTCCGGGCTGGCCACGATGCCGCTGGGCCCGAGCATCGCCGTCGTCGGCGGTGACGTTTATACGTGGCAGAAGTCCAGCACTGCGCCGGCGATGCAGCCGGGCCTGCCCAGCCATGGCGTCCTGTCGGTCGCGGCGGACAACCCCGGGGGGAACCTGCGCTCCCAGTTCTTCCTCGCCCTCTCCGCGTCGGGCGACGTGTACGCGTGGGGCGACAACCTCCACGGTGAGCTCGGCCAGGACACCCAGTCGATCACCGCATCGGCCACCCCGCTGCGCATCCCCGGCTTCACCGCCACCCGGCTCAGCGCGGGCATCGCACACGGCCTGGCGGTCGCCTCCAGCGTGACCCTCGGCGCCGCCACGCCGCCGCCCGCGCCCGGGCCCGGCGGCCCCGGCCCGGCGCAGACCACCGCGCCGCTGCAGGGCTACGCGGTCGGCGACGGCGGCACCACCGTGCGCTTCGACGGCAGCCACTGGGTGGTGCAGCCGCCGGTGACCCAGCGCCGCCTGCTGGCGGTGGTGGCCACCGGCCGGGACTTCGTCGCCGCGGGCGACAACGGGACCATCGCCGTCGACAACGGCGCGGGCTGGGTCGGCGCGCCCACACCGGCGGAGGCCGTCGACCCCAATTTCAGCTGTGGTGACTTCGCCCCGCTCGCCGCCGCCGCGGCCGCGCCCGACGGCACCGTGCTGCTCGGCGGTCGCTACAGCACCCTGCTGGAACGCGACCCCTCCGACGGCGAGCTGTCCTTCCACGTCAACGCCAACCCGCCGGAGGGCGCCATCCACGGCCTCAGCGCGCGGCGCGACGGCGCCGGACGGCTGCACATCCTGGCGGCCGTGGCGCCGGATGCGCTGGGCGAATGGATGCTGCGCAACGTCAACCTGGACGAATGCGCCGTCCGCCCCACCGACTACAACGGCTGGCTGGTGGCCAGCGACGGCGGCCCCTGGCGCGACAGCCAGCTCAGCGACGTTGTGGTCAGTCCTGACGATTACTCGGCGTACTCGAGCAGCCGGCCCGCGGACTCGACGTACAACGACGCGCCGGTGCGGCGGTCGCCGGTCCAGGCGGTGGTCATGGGCGGCTCGGCGTCGGACGGCTGGGGGGTCGGCGACGGCGGCGCGGTGTGGCGGGTCAACCTCGCCGGGGCGCCGGCTGCCTCGCCCATGGAGTCGTTCGCGGTGGTGGCGGCCGACGCGGGCGCGCTGATGAGCTTCGCCTCGGTGTCGAACATCGGCTGCCTGGAGGGGACGTGCGCGCACCAGCTCGGCTGGGGATCGCGCGGCGACGTGCTCGCCGTCGAGGCGCTGCGCGCCATCGACGCGTCGGCGCGCGCCGGTGGGGTGTCGTTCGTCGTCGGTGGCGGCGACGTGCGCCGCAGCGGAGGCGCGCAGGTGTCGCTGGATGCCATGCGCGGGCTGTTCAGCTCGCTGTCGGTGCCGGTGTACCAGGGGGTGGGCGCGCTCGACCTCGACGCCAACGGCACCGGCGGCACGCCGACGAGCCACAACTGGCAGGGCGCGTTCGGCGACCGCCCGGCGCCGTGGGGGCATTCGGACGCGCCGCCAGGGATCGCGCCGGTGTCGCCGGCGGGTGGGTCCGGCTCGTGCACCGAGCAGGCGCAGACCAACGCACCGTGCGCCGCCACCCATTACGCCTTCACCTACAACGGCGCGGCGGGCCAGGTGCTCGTCGTCGTGCTCGACACCTCGCAGGCCACCTCCCTGACCAACCCCGGCACCCAGAACCCCTCCGAGGCGGAGACGCAGTGGCTCTCCGGGCTGCTGCCCCGCTTCCCCGGTGTTCCAGTCTTTGTTGTCATGAACAAGCCGGTGCTGGGCACCGGGCCCACCGACGACGCGGGCGTGACCCTGGCCCTGTCGCAGCTCCACGCGCCGGCCATCGGCGTTCTGGCCACAGGTGGCCCGAACCTGGAGACCGGGGCGGTGGGGGCGCTGGTCTCGATGTCGTCGGGCGGCGGCGGCCGCTTCGAAGGCGAGCAGGCGGTGGGACCGGCCGGGCTCGCTGTCGACCCCGCGCACGGCTACTACTTCTCGTGGCAGATGGTCAGCCTCGACCGTTACGACGACGGCAGCACCCACGTTGTCGCCCGCCGCATCCCCATGCTCGATAGCCTCGCCCTGCAGGCGCCTGGTGGCACCACGGCACGCCAGGGCAGCGCCATCAACTTCACCGCCCTGGGCCGCTATCCCGACATGGGCGGCTACCTCTCCGACACCACGACCGGCTCTGCGTACACGCCGCCGCCGCTCGGCTTCCCCTTCCACTCCGCGGCGCCGTGCCCGCCGCCTCCTGCGGTCGTTGCGACACCCTGCATCCCCGCACCCGACTACCACTTCACCAGCGGCGACCAGAGCGTGCTGGTGCCGATCGCCGAGGATCCCGCCCACCCCGGCCACCCACTGCACCCGATCAGCTACAGCGAGACCAGCGGGTTGTTCTGCGCGCTCAAGCAGGGCAACACCACCGTGCAGCTGCAGGCGGGCACCACCGTGGCGTCGATCCCCGTATCGGTGCGCGGCAGCAGCGGCGGCGACTGCGGACCGCCCGTCTCCGTGGCCAAGGCGAAGCCGGTCGCCGTCGTGCCCAAGATCGCCCCCGAGCCGCCGGCCGCCCCGCAGCCCCCGGCCGCTGGTCCCGCCCCGGTTCCCGCCGTCGTTCCCCCGCACATCCACGCCCGCCCCAACGTGCCGCAGCCGGTCGGCGCCTTCGTGCCGCCGCCCGCGGAGGTGGTCCCCGCGCCGCCCGGTGGTGGCGCCCTCGGGCAGAGCGCCGGGCAGCGCGAGAAGCAGGAGGAGGAGGAGGCCGCCACGGAGAACGCCAACATGACGGCGCTGCGCCCGTCGCGCGGTGCGCTCGACGACTCCATGCTGCCGCTCGGCGCCGCCGCGCTCGGCGCCGGCATCGCGGGCTTCGCGATTGCCCGCGGGCGACGGCGGCGACTGCGCCCGGTGCGTGCGGCGGTTGTCACCCTGGGAACGGCGGGGCGCTCTGAGGCACCCCGCCGGCCGGGATCACGCCGCTAGGGCGTGTCGCGAAGCGTCAGTTCTGGATGCTGATCGTCGTCGGCGTTGGCGACAGTGCGCCGGAGGTGGTGTCGGAGAACGAGATGGTGCCTGTCGACGTGGCGACGCGGGTCGCGGCGGCCTGGTAGCTGAAGGTTCCTGTGCCGCCGCTCAGTGTCACGTCCACCGACTGGGGGGTGGTGGTGTCACTGGTGGTTGTGTGGCCGCCACCTGTCAGCGTGCCGCCGTCAGGGGGTGCTCCCGCGGTGAGCAGGACATGGATGACGTCCGTCTGGTGGTCGGCCGCCACGTTGTGCCACTGGTCGAGAACAGTGATCGTGAAGCTGACGATCTCACTGTTGCTGGATGGGTGGACGGTGTGCGACGTGGCGTTGTAGTCGGCGTTGGCGCTGGTCACACCGTAGAGCGAGCCTCCGGCCGCGTTGACCGTGTACGGGTTGGTGCTTCCGTTGACCCCTCCGCTCGACACCGTGAGGGTGACGTTCGGCTCGGCCTTGAAGGACGTGACCGACAGCGTTGCCGTGCCTCCGCTGAAGCCACTGGTGAACGACGCGTGCCCCGCCGTGGTCCCGTCCGGCGCGGTGTCCAGGGCCGCCCCGGAGCAGGTGACCGTCCCGCTATTGGTGCAGTTGGTCCCGGTCGTCGGGTTCACGGTGTTGCCGTACGCATCCGTGGCGGTCACGGTCACCGTGTAGGCGGTCCCGGCCACCTGCGGGCTGCTGGGATTGCTCAACTGGAGCGTGTGCAGCGCCCCCGGCGTGATGAGGATCGTGCCGGTCTGGCCTTTGACCGACGTCAGGTGAACCGTCGCCGTGATCTTGCCCGTGTCACCCGCCAGGGTGTCATAGAAAGTGGCCTGTGCCGTGCCCGTCGCATCCGTGGTCATCTGCGCGGCGTGCGTGGGGTTGAAGGCGACGATGTGCGTCTTCGGCGTGGTCGCGATGGTGTCGATGGTGTCGATGCTCGAGCTGAGCGTCGTCGTCGTGATGTCCATGAGCTGCGAGGTGATCGGGTTGCCGTACTGGTCGGCGGCGGTGACCGTGAGCACCACGCCGTTGTTGCCCGTGTCGGCGTCACAGCACACGGGCACGGCGGCGGTCGCGACGCTCGGCGCCGCACTGCCGACGTTGAAGGTCGCCGTGTTGCTGTTGACAGTGCCGTAGCCGATCTGCAGCGTCGCTCCGGCGCGAGCCTTGTACGCGACTCCGGTCAGGGTCGCCTGGCCGGTCGCCGGGGTGAAGGACCCGACGACGGCTGTGCCCACCGTCGACCCGTTGTTGGGCGCGGCATCGAGCGCGGTTCCACTGTCACTGTAGGTGGCGCCGCCCGGAGTGGTCGGGTTTGCCTCGGCATCGGTGGCGGTCACCGTCATCGTGTACGACTGGCCGGCCGTTGGGCTCGCCGGATTCGGTGCACTGATGGCGAGGTTGGCGAACGCGCCCACGGTCACGGTCACCGTCGGACTGGTCGCGTGGAGGTTGACGGTGGCGAGCGGTGCGCCTCGCAGAGTCGCCACCACGTTTCCGGAGCCGACCCTGGTCGCGTGCATGGTTGTGCTGGCCGGTCCGGTGGGCCCGGGTAGCGACGGGGTGGTGAGCACCGGCGAGCTGGGCGAGAAGGTCGGCGGCCCGGTCAGGCCGGTGGTCGAGAAGTCGATGGGCACCGAGCCGAGCAGCGTGCCGGTGCCGTCCGATGCGAAGGAGGTCACGCCGATGCCGCTGTTGCCGGCGTCCGCGGTGAACGACGCGCTGGCCACGTTGACGTTGACCGAGTGGACCTTGGTGACCGTCGCGTAGGTGATGGCGGGCGAGTACGGCACCGCTCCCGCCGGCGTCGCCGTCAGGTCACTGAGGGTGATCTTGCCGTTGCCGCTGGTCGGCACGGACACGCCTGTCGGCGCGGTGTAGGTGAAGCTGCCGGTGCCGCTGGCGAGGGTGACGGTGGTGAGCACCGACCCCGCGGTGTCCGGTCCTGAGGTGGTGGCGCCGGTGAGAGTGCCGCCGTCCGAGGACTCGTTGCTCACCGCGCCGTCCGGTGCCAGGGTGACGTTGACGTGGTCGGCATTCGCCAACTCGGTATTGCCGTAGGCGTCCTTCGCGGTGAGGCTGACGGACGCGGCGGGTGTCCCGGTCGGGTCCTGGAAGAACAGTGTCGGTCCGAGGTCGCTGGTGACGAATGCGCCGGACGTCGCCACGAGCTGGGTGTACGGGCCTGCGGTGATCGTGTAGCCCGCGGTCGAGCCCTGAATCCCGTTGTCGCTGGCCGTGAGCCCCGCGCTGGTCAGCGCGTTGTACGAGGTCACGGTGACCGTCGCCTGGCCGGCGCTGAAGGCTCCCACCGACGACTGGCCGCTGTGAACGCCATCGGGCGCGGTGGACAACGCGGTGCCGGTGATGGTCACTGCACCGCCCGCCAGGTTGACGCCGTTGGCGTACGCATCCTTGGCGTTCAGCGTGGTGCTGTACTGGGTCCCCGCGGCCTGGGTTGCCGGAGTCGCGAGCGTCAAGGACGCCAGCGCGCCCGGGGTGATGGTGATCTGTGCGGTCGAACCGTGAACGGTGCCACCCTGAACCGTTGCGGTCACCGTACCCACGTCAGTCGCGTTGGTGTCGGTGATGGTGGCGGGCGCGACCCCCAGCGTCGAGCCGGCGGTCCCGTCACCGGTGGTGACCGGGGCAGGAAGCGTCGCGTGGCCAAGCCCCGATTGCGACAGCGCAAGGACGACACCGGGAACGGGGTTGCCGTACGTGTCGAGCGCCGTGAAGGTCAAGGCGATGCCCGCCGCACCCTGGTTGGCCGTGTACTGCGCATTGGTGCTCGGCGTGCCGGTGACGCTCGCAGTCGTGGCCGCCGCCACCGTGTACGAGTTCGTGTGGTTGCTCACCGCACCGTCGGTGATGGTGAGCTGCCGCGCCGAGCCGGCAACAAGCGAGGTGACGTCGAGGATGGCGCTGCCGTTGCTGAACGGTCCTTCGAAGACCGGTGTCGGCGTCGGGCCGTTCGACGTCGGGTTGGCCAGGGCGGTGCCGCTGAAGGTGAAACCCGTCGTATCCGGGTTGACCGCGTTGCCCTCGGCGTCGAAGGCCTGCACCGGCACGGTGTACTGCGTGCCGGCGACCTGGCTGCCTACAGAGGGCGGCCCCAGCGCATGGAAGGCGCCGGGGGTGATGGTCAGGGTGCCGGTGCTGCCGTGCACGGTGGTGCCGTGGACCGTCGCGGTGACGGTGCCGGTGTCACCCGCCGTGGTGTCCACGATGTTGAACGAGAACACGCCGGAGCCGTTCGTCGTGCCGGTTGGGGGAATCGACGCGTTGGCCAGCGTGGTCGAGAGGTCGAGCGACACGTTCGGCGCCGTGTGCCCCTGGGCGTCCTTCACCGTGAAGGTGGCCGGAATGCCGGCGTTGCCCTGGTCGGCCGTGTACTGCGCATTGGTGCTCGGCGTGCCGATGATCGACGACGCCGCGCCGGCCGCCTGGGTGAGCGTCTTCTGGTTGCTCACCGAGCCGAAGCGCTCGGCGGCGTGCACGGTGCAGGTGCCCAAAACGGTCGAGGCCCGGTAGGACAGGGTGGCCCTGCCGGCGGCGTCGGTCACCGCGGAGGTCGGGCTGATCGTGCCGCACGCCGGGCCGCTGAGCGTGAAGGTGAGTGCGTCACCCGGCACGGGGGTGCCGGTCGAGTCCTGCATGGTGGCGGTCAGCACCGTCGAGGTCACGCCGTCCGCGGGCAGCACGCTGGACGCGGCGCTGAGCAGCTCCTGGGTGCCGATCAGCGAGCGCGGCACCGCCATGCCGACGATCGGCTTGTTGAGGTGCTGGCCGCCCAGCGAGCCGGAGCCCTGCGCGTCGCCGAAGGGGAAGATTCCGCCATCACTGGCCACAAGCCAGTAGCCGCGATTGTCGGGGGTGAGCGCCATGCCGACGATGGGCTGGTTGAGGCGCATGCCGCCGGTGGAGCCGAGGCCCTGGGGCGCGTCGCCGAAGGGGAAGAGGCCGCCGTCGGAGGCGACCAGCATGTAGCCCTTGCCGGTGGGCGTCGTCGCCATGCCGACGATCGGCTGATTGAGGCGCATGCCGCCGGTGGAGCCGAGGCCCGGGGCGTCGCCGAAGGGGAAGATGCCGCCGTCCGACGCGACCAGCCAGTAGCCGCCGTTGTCCGGCGTCAGGGCCATGCCGACGATCGGCTTGTTGAGGTGTTGACCTCCGGTCGAGCCGAGTCCCTGGGGCGCGTCGCCGAAGGGGAACAGCCCGCCGTCGGCGGCGACCAGCATGTAGCCAAGGCCGCTCGGCGTCACCGCCATGCCGACGATCGGCTGGTTCAGGTGGATGTTCCCCGTCGACCCCAGGCCGACCGCGTCGCCGTGCGGGAAGATTCCGCCATCGCTGGCCACAAACCAGTAGCCCTGGCCGGTGGGCGTGCCGGCCATGCCGACGATGGGCTGGTTGAGACGAGTGCCGCCTTCGGAGCCGAAGCCTCCGGCGCCGCCGAAGGGCCACAGCCCGCCGTCGGACGCCACCAGCCAGTACTGGTTGAGCAGCGCCGAGGCCAGCGCGACGTGTGGCGTGGCAACGTGCGCAGGACGCGACGCGCCCGCCTGCGCAGCGGGGTTGTGCCCCGTGGCCCCGATCAGCGCACCGCCGGCAACCGCCGCGGCGCCCGTCGTCGCGAGACCCGCTCGCGTCCAGAACCCCAGGCCGCGCCCGCCCGGCCGGCGCACCGGCAACCGGAACTTCACAGTCATCACCTAGCCCTCAGGGGGCTTCGGCGTTCCACCGATCACCCCTCACCTGTTTCTCCGCTGCACCCGTCAGTGCAGCCCCATCGACGGCTTCTGGATCCCGTCTGGATCCCGTCTGCGCGCCGTGACGCGCGCGCGAGCGGTTCCCATACCAGAAGAACGCGCAGAAGGGTAACTCTTCTGGCCCTGGTGTGCGAGTGTCGGGATCGGGCGATGGCGCCGCTCATGACACTGCCGGTGCCACATTCGCCCTCCGTGAAGAGCCGATTGCATGACAGTGCGACGAACATTGTTTGCCACCGAACGCGCCTTTCATGGAAGAGTTGTCGCAACTCTCGGCAATTTCATGTCACGAGGGCCGTTTGGTGTCTATCATCCCAACCGCCTCCTGGGAACAACCTGTGAGGTAGTGGGGACCCTGCGGAGACGGTCCCCGTTTCGCGGCCCCCCGACGTTCCGCGTGCATGGCGGGTGACCCGTTTTGGAGGTTCAGTGTGGCTAGGCTCAGCAGGGGTGAAGACATGAATGCACGACGAGTGAATTCTCGCGCGCGCCGAATGATCGTTCACGTGGGACGCGTCGTCGGCGTGTCCGCCCTGGGCCTGCTCGCGGTCGCCGCCACCTCCCGAGGGACGAGTCTGCCCACCGCCGGTGCGCCTGCTCCCAAGGCGCCGGCGCTGAACGCGAAGCTGGTCAACGCCGCCATGCCGCAGGGCTACTGGATGGTCGCCAGCGACGGCGGCATCTTCCCCTTCGGCGCCTCGCAGGGCTTCGGCTCCGAGGGCGGCACTCGCCTCAACCAGCCCGTCGTCGGCATGGCCTCGACGCCCACCGGCAACGGCTACTGGCTTGTGGCCAGTGATGGCGGAATCTTCCCCTTCGGTGACGCCGGCGGCTTCGGCTCGACCGGCGGTCAGCACCTCAACCAGCCCATCGTCGGCATGGCCGCGATGCCGGACGGCAAGGGCTACTGGCTGGTCGCCAGCGACGGCGGCATCTTCCCCTTCGGCGACGCCACCCAGGGCCTCGGCTCCGAGGGCGGCACTCGCCTCAACCAGCCCATCGTCGGCATGGCCGCCACCGCCACCGGCAAGGGCTACTGGCTGGTCGCCGCCGACGGCGGCATCTTCCCCCACGGTGACGCCGGAGGCTACGGCTCCGAGGGCGGCACCCACCTCAACCAGCCGATCGTCGGCATGGCGCCCACCGCCAGCGGCCACGGCTACTGGCTTGTGGCCAGTGATGGCGGAATCTTCCCGCACGGCGATGCCGGCGGCTTCGGTTCCACCGGCGGCATGCGCCTCAACCAGCCGATCGTGGGCATGGGCGCCTCGCCGACCGGCCTGGGCTACTGGCTGGTCGCCGCGGACGGGGGCATCTTCCCCTTCGGCGACGCCCAGGGCATCGGCTCCGAGGGTGGCACCCGCCTCAACCAGCCGATCGTCGGCATGGCCGCCTACCCGCCGCTGCCGCCGACCAGCATCAGCATCAGCCCCAACGGGGCCACCTCGCTGACCGCGGACCAGGGCGCCGCCGGCCTGCACGTCACCGTCCACGTCACCAACAAGTTCGGCAACCCGTCGGCGGGCGCGTCGATCATCTGGAGCCGCAGCGGCCTGGCCAACAGCGGGCTGTCCGCGCCCTCGGCGACCACCGACAACGGCGGCAACGCCGGGGTCACCCTCTTCGACACCCACGCCGGCGACACCGGCGCGGTGACGGCCACGGTCGCCAACAGCAGCGTCAACGCCGCCACCGGCACCATCAGCATCACCCCCGGCAACGCTGCGCAGGTGGTCTTCACCACCTCGCCGAGCAGCTCGACGGGCGGGGTCGCCTTCCCGACCCAGCCGGTGGTCAGCATCCGCGACAGCTACGGCAACGTCGAGACCGCCGACAACGGCGCGGTCACCCTCTCGATCACCAGCGGCACCGGCGCGGTCGGCGCGACCCTGAGCTGCACCACCAACCCGGTCAACGCCAGCGGCGGCGTGGCCACCTTCTCCGGCTGCAAGATCGACAAGGCGGCGACCGGCTACACCCTGACCGCCACCCACGGCTCGCTGCACGGCGCCAGCGCGGCGTTCAACATCGCGGTCGGCCCGGCGGCGCAGCTCGCCTTCACCACACAGCCGAGCAGCTCGACCGGCGGGATCGCGTTCCCGACCCAGCCGGCCGTGTCCGTCGAGGACGCCGGCGGCAACGTCGTCACCACCGACAGCAGCAACGTGACGCTGTCGATCACCGCCGCCACGGGCACCGCCGGCGCGACGCTGAGCTGCACCAGCAACCCGACAGCGGCCAGCTCCGGCGTGGCCAGCTTCGCGGGCTGCAAGATCGACAAGGCGGGCAGCAACTACCAGCTCCACGCCCTCGACGGCTCGCTGTCCGCGGTGAACAGCAGCGCCTTCAACATCGCCGTCGGCCCCGTGGCCAAGCTGGCCTTCACCACCCAGCCGGGCAACGGTACGGGCGGCACCGCGCTGCCGACCCAGCCGGCCGTGTCCGTCGAGGACGCCGGCGGCAACACCGTCACCACCGACAGCAGCAACGTGACGCTGTCGATCACCGGCGGCACGGGCACCGGTGGCGCGGCCCTGACCTGCACCACCAACCCGCTCGCGGCCAGCTCCGGCGTGGCCGCCTTCGCGGGCTGCAAGATCGACAAGGCGGGCAGCAACTACCAGCTGCACGCGATCGACGGCTCGCTGACCGCCGCGGACAGCGCCACCTTCAACATCACCGTGGGCCCGGCGGCCAAGCTCGCTTTCACCACCCAGCCGGGCAACGGCACCGGCGGCACCGCGCTGCCGACCCAGCCCACCGTCACCGTCCAGGACGCCGGCGGCAACACCGTGACCACCGACTCCAGCGGCGTGACGCTGTCGATCACCGGCGGCACGGGCACGGGCGGCGCGGCCCTGACCTGCACCAGCAACCCGACCAGCGCCAGCTCCGGCGTGGCCGGCTTCGCGGGCTGCAAGATCGACAAGGCGGGCAGCGGCTACACCCTGACCGCCATCGACGGCTCGCTGGCCCAGGCGGTCAGCAGCGCCTTCAACGTCACCGTGGGTCCGGCGGCCAAGCTGGCCGTGACCACCCAGCCCAGCAACGGGACGGGTGGCGTCGCCCTGCCGACCCAGCCGGCCGTCACCGTCCAGGACGCCGGCGGCAACACCGTGACCACCGACACCAGCGGCGTGACGCTGTCCATCACCGGTGGCACCGGCACCGCCGGCGCCGCCCTGGCCTGCAGCGCCAACCCGCTGGCCGCCACCGCCGGCGTGGCCTCCTTCTCCGGCTGCAACGTCGACAAGGCGGGCAGCGCCTACACCCTCACCGCCATCGACGGCTCGCTGACCCAGGCGGTCAGCAACGCCTTCAACATCAGCGTTGGCCCGGCGGCCAAGCTGGCCTTCACCACGCAGCCCAGCAACTCCACCGGCGGCACCGCCTTCGGCACCCAGCCGGTGGTCACCGTCGAGGACGCCGGCGGCAACACCGTCACCACCGACGGCAGCTCCGTCTCGCTGGCCATCCGCGGTGGCACCGGCACCGCGGGCGCCACCCTGAGCTGCACCACCAACCCGCTCGGCGCCAGCAGTGGCGTGGCCGGCTTCAGCGGCTGCGCCATCGACAAGGCGGGCAGCAGCTACCAGCTCCACGCCAGTGACGGCGTGCTCACCGCCGCCGACAGCGCCGCCTTCAACATCACCGTCGGCTCCGCGGCCAAGCTGGCCTTCACCACCCAGCCCAGCAACGGGACGGGTGGCGTCGCCCTGCCGACCCAGCCGACCGTCACCGTCGAGGACGCCGGCGGCAACACCGTGACCACCGACAGCAGCTCGGTGACCCTCTCGATCACCTCGGGCACCGGCACCCCTGGCGCGGCGCTGAGCTGCACCAGCAACCCGCTGGCGGCCAGCTCGGGCGTGGCCGGATTCGCCGGCTGCAAGATCGACAAGGCGGGCACCAGCTACAAGCTGCACGCCGTCGACGGCGGCCTGACCCTCACCGACAGCCTGCCCTTCGACATCGGCGTCGGCCCGGCGGCCAAGCTCGGCTTCACCCAGCAGCCGGGCGGCGGCTCGGGCGGCACCGCGCTGGCCACCCAGCCGATCGTCGCCGTCCAGGACGCCGGTGGCAACACCGTGACCACCGACGGCAGCAACGTGACGCTGTCGATCACCCCGGGCACCGGCACCGGGGGCGCCGTGCTGACCTGCACGCCCAACCCGGTGGCGGCCAGCTCCGGCCTGGCCAGCTTCGGCAACTGCTCGATCGACAAGGCGGGCACCGGCTACAGGCTGCACGCGATCGACGGCTCGCTGACCGCCGCGGACAGTGCCACCTTCACCATCACCGCCGGCACCGCGGCCAAGGTGGTGTTCACCCAGCAGCCGAGCGGCTCGACCGGTGGCGTCGCCTTCGGCACCCAGCCGACGGTCACCGTCGAGGACGCCGGTGGCAACCCGGTGACCTCTGACGCCAGCGCCGTGACCCTGTCGATCACCTCGGGCACGGGCACCGCGGGCGCCGCGCTGACCTGCACCAGCAACCCGGTGGTGGCCAGCTCCGGCGTGGCCACCTTCGCCGGCTGCAAGATCGACAAGGCGGGCAGCAACTACCAGCTCCACGCCATCGACGGCACGCTGACCCCGGCGAACAGCAGCGCGATCAACATCACCGTCGGCGCCGCCGCGAAGCTGGTCTTCACCACCCAGCCGAGCAGCAGCGCGGCCAGCCAGGCGCCGTTCGCCCAGCAGCCCGTGGTCACCGTCCAGGACGCGGGCGGCAACACCGTGACCACTGACGGCAGCAGCGTGACGCTGTCGATCACCACCGGCACCGGTACGGTGGGCGCGGCCCTGACCTGCACCACCAACACGGTGGCGGCAAGCTCGGGCGTGGCCACCTTCGCCGGCTGCAAGGTCGACAAGGCGGGCACCGGCTACACCCTGCACGCCATCGACGGCGGGCTGGCCGCGACCGACAGCAGCGCCTTCGCCATCACCCCGGCCACCGCATCCAAGCTCGCCGTCACCACCAGCCCGAGCAACTCCACCGGCGGCACCGCCTTCGGGACCCAGCCGGTGGTCACCGTCGAGGACGCCAGCGGCAACACCGTGACCGGTGACAGCAGCTCGATCACCCTCTCGATCACTGGCGGCACCGGCACCGGCGGAGCCACCCTGACCTGCACCACCAACCCGGTGGCGGCGAGCTCGGGCGTGGCCACCTTCGCCGGCTGCAAGATCGACAAGGCGGGCAGCAACTACCAGCTGCACGCCATCGACACCACCCTGACCCCGGCGGACAGCGCCACCTTCAACGTCACCGTCGGCCCCGCGGCGCAGCTGGTGTTCACCCAGCAGCCGGGCAACTCCACCGGTGGAGTCGCCTTCCCGACCCAGCCGGTGGTGACCGTCGAGGACGCCGGTGGCAACACCGTGACCACCGACAGCAGCACGGTGGCCCTGGCCAAGGCCGGGGGCACGCCCACCTCCGGTGGCCCCGGCACGCTCTCGGGCTGCACGCCCAACGAGTCGGCCGGCGTGGTCACCTTCTCGGGCTGCAAGATCAACACCGTGGGCACCGGCTACAAGCTGGTGGCCACCGACACCGTTGACGGGCTGACCACGCCCTCGGCGCCGAGCAGCGCCTTCAACATCAGCGTCGGGCCGGCCACCCAGGTCGGCTTCTCGGTGCAGCCATCCGACGCCGTCTCCCAGGTGGCCATCGCCCCCGCAATCCAGATCCAGGTCCAGGACGCGGGCGGCAACCTGGTCAGCAGCGCCACCAACGGCATCGGCGTGGTGCTCACCACCGCGGGCGGGGCGACCCTCTCGGGCACCACCTCGCACGTCTCCTCCGGTGGCGTGGCCGTCTTCAACGACCTCTCGGTCGACAAGGCGGGCACCTACACCCTGACGGCGTCGTCGACCGGCCTCAACGGCGCGGTGAGCATCAGCTTCACCATCACCCACGGGCCGGCGGCACAGCTCTTCTTCACCACCAGCCCGAGCAGCTCCACCGGCGGCGTCGCCTTCGGCACCCAGCCGATCGTCACCGTCGCGGACGCGGCCGGCAACACCGTGACCAATGACAGCAGCCTGGTGACTCTGAGCGTCACCCCCGCCACCGGCACCGCGGGCGCCAAGGTGAGCTGCACCACCAACCCGCTGGCGGCGAGCGCCGGCGTGGCCAGCTTCGTGGGCTGCAGCGTCGACAAGGCGGGCAGCAACTACCAGCTCCATGCCACCGACGGCTCGCTGACCCCGGTGGACAGCGCCACCTTCAACATCACCGTCGGCCCGCCGGCGCTGCTGGCCTTCACCACCCAGCCGAGCACCACCTCGGCCAGCCAGACGGCGTTCGCCCAGCAGCCGGTCGTGTCCATCGAGGACGCGGGCGGCAACGTCACCGGCGACACCAGCACGGTGGTCCTGTCGATCACCAGCGGCACCGGCACCGCCGGCGCCGTGCTCGCCTGCACCCCCAGCAACTCGCTGGCGGCCACTGCCGGCCAGGCCGGCTTCACCGGCTGCAAGGTCGACAAGGTCGGCAGCGGCTACACCCTCCACGCCACTGACGGCTCGCTGACCCCGGCCGACAGCACCGCGTTCGCGATCACCCCGGGCATCCCCTCCAAGCTGGTGTTCACCACCAGCCCGAGCAGCTCCACCGGCGGCATCGCCTTCGGCACCCAGCCGGTGGTCACCGTCGAGGACTCGGGCGGCAACAC
>DATMMX010000024.1:0-63312 GCA_035569495.1 Candidatus Angelobacter sp.
CCTCTGCTTCAAGGACCGCCTGCGTGAAGCGGTGCAGGCGGCCACACCCGACGACATGGCGGCGGTGCTGCTGATCGACCTCGACCATTTCAAGCGGGTCAACGACAGCCTGGGACATGCCGCCGCGGACCACCTTCTGCAGGAGGTCGCCCGGCGCATCGCTGCGTGCGTGCGCGAGGAGGACACTGCGGCGCGCCTCGGTGGCGACGAGTTCGCCCTGGTGCTGCGCCACGTCACCGTCGAGGGATGCACCGTGGTGGCGGGCAAGGTTCGCGAGGCCTGCGCCAGTCCCGTCGACATCGATGGCACCGCGGTGTGCACCACGATGAGCATCGGCATCGCGCTGTGCCCGTCCGGGGGCGACGACGGGGATACCCTGCTGCGCCACGCCGACACCGCAATGTACCGGGCCAAGCGCGCCGGCCGCGACACGGTGCGCCTCTACGCCGAGCGCAGCGCCTGGGGAGCGGCTAGCG
This sequence comes from Candidatus Angelobacter sp., assembly GCA_035569495.1. GTDB lineage: Bacteria > Chloroflexota > Dormibacteria > Aeolococcales > Aeolococcaceae > DASRDZ01. The sequence goes on from DATMMX010000024.1 coordinate 477, forward strand.
CCACACCCGGTGCGTGATCACCGGTCAGCGCGTCGGGAATTCTCCGCGCTCCGCGCGGCGTTCATCTCCATACCCGCTTCATGATCACCCGGGCCAGCTTGTCCGGGTCGTGATGCGTCGACACGCGATTGCTGACCACGTCGGCGAGGATGTAGTGCACCGGCCGCTGCGCGGCGCGGTCGCGGTCGAAGACGACGCGGGTGATGCCGGCCTCGACGGCGCTCCCCGGCAGCGGCAGCTGGTAGTTGCTGTTGACCACCACGTAGTCGAAGAGGTTGCCGCCGACGTGCGCCTCGATGGCGTCGAGGTGCTGTGACACGGTGAAACCCGTGGTCTCACCGGGCTGGGTGGCCACGTTGCAGATGTAGACCTTCACGGCGGGCGTCGCCCGCAGCGCCTCGACCATGCCGTCGACCAGGAGGTTGGGCAGGATCGAGGTGTACAGCGAGCCGGGGCCGACGATGATCAGCTCGGCATCGAGAATGGCCTGCTCCGCCTCGGGGTTGACCGGCGGGTTGGGCGGGTCGAGGAAGACGTGCTCGATGAAGCCGCCACCCTCGGGGATGCGCGACTCGCCGACCACCAGGGCACCCTCGACGTTGGCGCACAGGGTCACGTCCTGCAGCGTCGACGGGATGATCTGGCCACGGACGGCGAGAACCCGGCCGGACTCGCGCAGGGCGTGCTCGAAGTTCCCGGTGATCTCGACCATGGCCATGATGAAGAGGTTGCCGAAGCTGTGGCCGCCCAACGATCCCTCGCCGGTGAAGCGATGCGAGAACAGCGAGGTCATCAGCGGCTCGGTCTCACCCAGGGCGGTGAGGCACTGGCGGAAGTCGCCCGGTGGCAGCACCCGGTACTCGCCGCGCAGGCGTCCGCTGGAGCCGCCGTCGTCGGCCACGGTGACGATGGCCGCGATGTTGCCGGTGTAGCGCTTGATGCCGCGCAGCATCGCGCTCATCCCCGTGCCGCCCCCGATGGTGACCAGGCGCGGCCCCTTGGTGAGCAGCCGGTGGGCGTAGAGTTGCTCGACCAGGGCGCGCTCGCCGTGGCCGCTGCCGTTGCGCGAGAGCAGGAACGGGCCGAGCAGCGACTGCCCCAGCTTGTAGAAGCTGAGCACCAGCACGCCGATGCCGATCACCGCGAAGAGCAGGGCGCGCACCGAGCGGGGCAGGAACTGCAGGGTGAGCGGACCGGCGACGGACGGGAAGGTGAAGCTCTGGTAGGCGTCCTTGAGCGCGTAGCCGACCGCCAGGCTGATCATCACGATGCTGGCGAAGAGGAGGAGCAGCCAGCGCTTGATGTTCAGCCCCGGGGTGAACCAGCGCACCAGCGTGGGGCTGGGCCGGGGGAGAGGGGGCATGTCTGCGGGGATTGTCCCACGGGGTGACCGGGGCGGCGACCCGGGCGGCGGCGTGCGGCCTGCACGAGCGACCGCGCCCATTCCCGGCGCGGGCTAGAGCTTGTCGATCGCCGGTCGCAGGCGCAGCCGCTCGGTGTCGTGCTGCGCCTCGACCCAGCGGGTCGTCCCCGAGTAGGAGCGCATCACCAGGCTGTGCGTCTCCGCGTAGCGGCCGCGGAAGCGCACCCCGCCGAGCAGCTCGCCGTCGGTGATCCCGGTGGCGGCGAAGAAGACGTTGGCGCCGCTGCAGAGGTCGTCGAGCTGGAGCACGCGGTTGGGATCCTTGCCCTCCGCCTGCACCACGGCGCGCTCGGCGTCGTCGCGCGGCCACAGCCGGGCCTGCATGCCGCCGCCCACGCACTTCACCGCGCACGCGGCCAGCACCGCCTCGGGCGCGCCGCCGATGCCCATGAGCACGTCGATGCCGGTGCGGTGCTCCATGGCAGCCATCAGGCCGGCGGCGACGTCGCCGTCCATGATCAGCTTGACCCGCGCCCCGGCGCCGCGGATCTCGTCGAGCAGCCGGTCGTGCCGTTCGCGGTCGAGCACCACCACGGTGAGGTCCTCGACGTTGCGGCCCTCGGCCCGGGCGATGCGGCGCAGGTTGTTGGCCACGGTGTCGGTGATGTCGATGACCCTGGCCGCGTTGGGGCCGACGATCAGCTTCTCCATGTAGTAGCAGTGGGTCTCGAACATCGAGTCGCGCTCGGCCAGGGCCACGGTGGCGATGCCGCCGGGCAGGCCGCGCGCCACCAGGCGGGTGCCGTCGATGGGGTCGACGGCGACGTCCACCTTGGGCTCGCTGCCGTTGCCGACGTGCTCTCCGATGTAGAGCATCGGCGCCTGGTCCTTCTCCCCCTCGCCGATGACCACCACGCCGTCCATGTCGACGTAGCCGAGGCTGCGACGCATCGAGTCGACGGCGGCCCGGTCGGCCTCCTCCTTGTTGTTGCGGCCCATGAAGCGAGCGGCCGCCATGGCGGCGCCCTCGGTGACACGCACCAGCTCGAGTGCCAGGTTGCGGTCGATCGGGGTCCCGAGGTCGGGGGAGGGGCGGGTCGTGGAGCGGGAGGGCATGGCGTCGGGATGGTTGCGGAAGGGTTCCGAGCCTGTCAAGGCGACCGTCGCCGTGCTCACGCGCGCGTAGCGTGGGCTCGCGAATGGACGGCCTGAACTGCTACGCCCACTACCGCGCCGCCACGGTCACCTGCACCGAGTGCGCCCGCGGCATGTGCGCCGAGTGCGCGCAGCGCAGCGGGGACGGGCGCTGCACCGCCTGCGCCGACCGCGACCTGGCCATGGCCGAGCACCTGCAGATGCAGCGCGACGCGCGCCTCGCCCTGCGCCGTGCCGGTGTCGCGGTGCCGCGGCGGAGGGGTGACCCGGTGTTCGTCCGGGCCAACGGGCACCCGCTCCTGGCCGGGCTGTCGCTGGCGGCGCTGATCGCCACCGCGCTCGCCCTGGGCGCCTGCGCGGTGCTCGCCGAGCAGCGCTGGGGCGTGCCGCGGGCGGCGCTGGCGCCACTGCTCGGCATCCTCATGGGCACGGTGGTGACCGGAGTCCTCGGGGGCACCTCGCGGATGGCCGGCGCCGCCGCGGTGCTGCTGGCCGCGCTGGCGGTGGCCGGCGGGGTGGAGACGCTGCGCATGGTGACCGCCGTGGCCCTGCCCGGGGCGAGCGACGCTGCGGTGTGGTTCCAGGACCATCGCCCCGCCACGCTGGCCTGCCAGGCAGTCGCCCTGGCGCTCGCCTACATGACCGCGGCGGGGCGCCGCCTCTGACCGCCACCGACGGTGCTAGCATCCTTGCTCCCGACACCAGGGGACAGTCCCGCCGGCACGGCCGAGTGCGCCGACACCACAGCCCAAACGGAAGGAGCCGACGACATGGCCAAGAGCGAGTCCGAGCAGGTCGCCGTCGACGAGGCCGCCGGCAACGGCGCCGCGCCCGAGGGGGCGGTGGTGGCGGCCAACGGCAGCGGCGGCGCGCCCTCCAGTCTTGCGGCGGCCGGCGGCATCCGCGGCGTGCCCATCCCCGCCGGTGCGGTCAACTTCGGTGAGTTGACCTCGGCGTTCGTCGACGGTCCCCGCCTGCTCCGCTACCTCGGCGACCGCAAGCACACCGGCGCCCTGGTCGACGCCGGCGGCGGCACCACCCAGGTGGCCATCCTCCACGAGGGCAACGTGGTCGCCCTGGTCGGCGCGGGCAGCGGCGGCGAGACCACCCGGCGCCTCGACAAGCTCAACCTCGCCGGTCCGGCCGCGGGCGACGAGCACGAGCTCACCGTGCTCACCTACCGCCCCGAGGTGGCCCTGGCCCTCGGCCAGCTGGTCAACCTGCCCGAGCGCTTCGAGCGCATGCACGGCTCCTTCGTCGACCTCCCCGCGCTGCTGTCGTTCCTGCGTCGCGAGAAGGCCAACGGCGCAGTGCGCGTCTCCAGCGGCCGCGACACCGGGATCGTGCTGATCCGCGGCGGCGAGGTGCTCGGCGCCTACACCCGGCAGAAGCCGGAGCTGGAGGACGCCGAGGTGGTCTACCCGCTGGGCCGCGAGGCCGACGCGGAGATCGACGTGCACGTCGGTGCCCTGAGCCTGCCGCCCCCCTCGGTGAGCGCCTCCTCCGTCGCCGGCTAGCCCCGCCCTCCGCGTCCTGGAGGTCGACGCTCGGCTACGATGGCTGCCCGACCGTGACTGCGCGGTCCTTCCAGCCCATCGCGAGCCGGCATGATCTTCCTCAGCGACTTCCTGCGCGCCGACGTGGTCGACGTCCACCAGAAGACGGTGGGCTCGGTCCGCGACCTGATCGTGCGCATCCAGGAGCCCTACCCGGTGGTCACCGCGGTGGTGCTGCGGCCGCGCGGCGGCGCCCCGGAGTCGATCGCCTGGCAGCACGTTCGTGCGTGGGACGACCGTGAGCTGGCGCTGAAGGTTCCGCTCGGCGAGCTGACCGCCTACCCCAACGCGGACAGCGAGCTCTGGCTGGCCCGCGACGTGCTCGACAAGCAGATCGTCGACACCGACGGGCGGCGCGTGGTGCGGGTCAACGACCTGCAGCTCCAGGAGAGCGAAGCGCAGCTCCTGCTGGTCGGCGTCGACATCGGCGCGCGCGGGCTGATGCGGCGGCTCGGCGTCGAGCAGCTGGGGCGGCGCATCCGCCGCGTCACCGGCGCCGACTTCCCGCAGCGCATCGTGTCGTGGGACGCGGTCGACCCGGTGCAATCGGACGAGAGCTCGGTGCGGCTGCGCATCTCGCATCAGAAGCTGTCCAAGCTGCATCCAGCGGACATCGCGGAGATCGTCGGCCAGCTCGGCGGCCGCGACCGCGCGGCGATCTTCGCGTCGCTGGACGACGAGACCGCCGCGGACACGCTGGAGGAGTCGAGCGAGGAGGTGCAGGCGCAGATCCTCGCCCGGCTGTCCGACGAGCGCGCCGCCGACATCCTCGAGGCGATGTCGCCCGACGAGGCGGCCGACCTGCTCGCCGACCTGCCCGAGGAACGCCGCGAGCAGCTCATCGCCAAGATGGAGGCGGACGAGGCCGAGGACGTCGAGGAGCTGCTCACCTACGAGGAGGACACGGCGGGCGGGCTGATGACCACCGAGTTCGTGGCCATCCCGGTGTCGCTGACCGCGGCGCAGACCATCGACCGGCTGCGGGAGCTGGAGCCCGACGCGGAGTCGATCTACTACGTCTACGTCGTGGACGACGACGAGAAGCTGCTCGGGGTTCTGTCGCTGCGCGACCTGATCGTGGCCAAGCCGGACACCAGGATTGCCGAGATCATGATCAAGCGGGTGATCGCGGTGCCGCTCGACGCGCGGCCCGAGGACGTGGCGGCGGTGATCGCCAAGTACAACCTGCTGGCGGTGCCGGTTGTGGACGATGATGACCGGATCCAGGGGATCGTCACCATCGACGATGCGATGGACGAGGTCATGCCCGCGGGGTTGAAGCGAAGGGCCCGAGCCCTGTGAACAATATTGCCGGCTGCGCCGGCTGTTCTGATGCGATGGTCGAGGTCATGCCCGCGGGGTTGAAGCGAAGGGCCCGCGCCCTGTGAAGCGGAGGAGTCGAAGTGCGCATCGGTCGCCCGACGCCGACCCTCCGCCCCCTGCACCGCCGCACCGAACAACCGCCCCCCGCACCTCCTGAGCGCCGCGCCCCCCCGCCCCCGCGCCGCCTGGCGCCGATGTGGCGCTACCTCGCGGTGGTCGGCCCCGGGCTGATCGTCGCCAACGCGGGCAATGACGCAGGTGGCATCTTCACCTACTCCAACGTCGGTGCCAAATACGGCCTCGGCCTGCTCTGGGCGTTCATCCCCATCGGCGTCTGCCTGATCGTGGTCCAGGAGATGGTGGCGCGTCTTGGGACGGTCACCGGCAAGGGCCTCATGGACCTGATCCGCGAGCGCTTCGGCGTGCGCTGGACGCTGTTCGCCTCGGCGGTGGTCATCATCGCCAACGGCGGCACGCTGCTCGCCGAATTCGCGGGAGTCGCGGGCGCCATGGGGCTGCTCGGTGTGCCGCGCTGGATCGCCGTGCTCGGCGCCGCGGCGATGATCGGCGTGCTGGTGCTGCGGGCCAACCGCCGCCTGGTGGAGCGCGTCTTCCTCGCCCTGGGGCTGGCCTTCTTCTCGTACATCATCACCGCGTTCCTGGTGCCCGTCGACTGGAACTCGGTGGGCGACCACCTGGTGGTGCCCGCGCTGTCGCATCCCGGCGTCGCCACCGGGGCCTACGTCGCCGACCTGATCGCCCTGGTCGGCACCTCGATCACACCGTACATGCAGCTCTTCCTGCAGTCCTCGATCGTGGACAAGGGCACTGCCGAGAACGACTACAGGTACGTGCGCGCCGACGTGATCACCGGCTCGCTGTTCGCGGTCATGGTGGCGGTGTTCATCGTCATCACCACCGCGTTCACCCTCTACCTCAACGGCTTTGCCGGGCACGGGCTATCGAGCGCCTCCGGTGCGCAGGACGCGGCCAGCGCGCTCGCCCCCCTTGCCGGCGCGCACGCCGCACAGCTCTTCGCGGTGGGACTGCTGGGCGCGTCGCTGCTCGCCGCGGCGGTGCTGCCGCTGTCGACCGCGTTCGTCGTCGCCGAGGCGTTCGGGGCCGAGCGCTCGGTGCAGGCGGGGTTCGGCGAGGCGCCGCTGTTTTTCACGCTGTTCATCGGCCTGCTCGCCATCGGCGCCGGCATCATGCTGATCCCCGGCATCCCGATCAGCGGCGTCGCCATCGGCACCCAGGTGCTCGACGGCATCCTGCTGCCCGTCCTGCTGGTCTTCATCATCATCCTGGCCAACGACCGCCGCCTCCTCGGGCGACGCCGCAACGGCCCGATCTACAACGTGGTGGCCATCGCCCTCGCCGGCGTGCTCAGCCTGCTCACCGCCTTCCTGGTGATCACGGCGTTTCTGCCGCAGTCGTCCTGAACTCAGGCGGCGCCGGCGCAGCGCAGGTTCAGTCGGGGACCAGGTGGGCGGTGCTGGCGCGGCGGCGCAGGACGGCGGGGCCGAAGGCGACGATGGCGTCGGCGGCGCAGCGCAGCCCCTCGCCGAGGGCGGTGCCGAAGAACTCGTCGTCGTCGCGCTCGGCGCGGGCGCAGGCGCCGAGGAAGCCGCCGGCGAGCGAGTCGCCGGCGCCGGTGGGGTCGACGACCTTCTCAACCGGATGGGCGGCGCGCTCGATCACCGACGACGCGGTGACCACCGCGGCGCCGACCGGGCCCGCCTTGACCACCACCGCGCGCAGCCGTCCGCGTCCGCACAGGGCGCGCGCGGACTCCAGCCAGTCGTCCGGGTCCTGGCCGGTCAGGCCGGAGAGCTCGGAGCGATTGAGGAAGAGCACGTCCGACGCCTCTGCGACCGCGCGCACGTCGTCGCCGCGCCTGCCGATGTAGACGGTCATGCTGTCGCTGCCGATCAGCCGCGCACCCGACTGGTGCAGCGCCTCGACCTGCAGGTCAGGGCCCATCGAGCCGGCGAAGAGCACCGGCGCGGCGGCCGCGGCGCGCGGCAGGACGGGACGCCAGGCGTCGTAGGCGCCCTGCTCGGTGCGCTCGTCGGCGGTGACCCAGCGCTCGAAGTCGTGGCGCGCCCACCAGTGCATGGTGGGCAGTGGCGAGGGCTCGACGCCCTCCACCGACACGTCGCAACCGGCGAGCGTGGCGTGCAGGGACTCCATGCCATCCGCGCCGACCGTGCCCACCGCGTGAACCCGCGCGTAGCGCGACGCGGCGAGCGCGAAGTACACCGCCGATCCGCCCTGCTGGGCCACCGCCGACCCCTCGGGAGTGACGACGTCGTCCAGCGTGACGGTTCCCGCGACGGCGATGTCCCAGACCACGAGGTCGGGGTCAGCCGGTGGCGACGGAGGCGTGCGGCGCGAACAGCGGGATGATCGGGGCCCGCTTCGGCCGGCGCTCCTCGATGGCCTCCCGCAGCAGCTCCTCCTGGGCGGCGAAGAGGATCTCGCTGACGTGGTCGGGGTGGCGGTTGATGCCCAGGTCGTCGCGCAGCCCGTCGTCGACGCTGCCGACGAAGCGGACGATGTGGGTCCAGAGCTGCGCCGGCAGCAACCGGTAGCCGCGCAGGCGGGACTGCTCGATGAGGTCGAGGAGCAGGTCGCTCTCGCGAAGGCGGCGGCGCGAGCGCAGCTCCCGCTCGCGACGGAAGGCGGCGGCGCGGCGGATCAGCTCCAGCTCGGCGCAGGTGCGCTCCAGTGGACCTCCGGTCTGCTCCGCGGCGCTCACACGCATCGGGGCATTGTATCCACGCAGGACCGCGATTCCAGCCCCGCGCCGCACGGACCGTGACGGGTCATTGGTGCGCTGCTCGCGGGGGGTAGCAGAGCGACCGCCAGCGCCCCTCGACGAGCAGGCAGTGGACCACCCGCTCGATCAGCACCTCGCGCCCACCGACGTCGATCAGGTACTCGACGGCGAGCTCGGCCACCTCGCGGTTGACCCGCCCGCTGTCGGGGTCGGGCCAGACGTCGAGGATCTCGACGTTCTTGACCTCGGCGCCACGCACCTGGTCGTGGCCGCTGCCCTGCTGGGCGATGGCGAACTCCTGCTCATTGCCCCAGCGCTGCTGGCATTCGGGGGCCATCAGGCGGTAGGCCCGCTCGAAGCGGCCGGCGCGCATCATCTCGACGAAGAGCAGCTCGGCCTGGGCGGGGTCGCCGTATCTGGGGACGGCGGGCGCGCTGCCGTGCCTGCTGCGGTCGCGGGCCTCCAGCATGGCCGCGACCTTCTGGGAGACCGACACGTTGCGCTCCGCGGGGTGGCCCGTGGCCTCGATGAGGGTCTCGGCGGCGGAGGCGCCGCGGGACCAGAAGGTCCAGGTGCTGGCGTCGACCAGGAGCGCCGTCTTGGGGATCGTCGCCGTGGGGGTGGGTGCCGGTTGCTCGGCCTCGGCGGCGGGCTGCTCGGGGGGGCGGCCGAGGCGGCGGAGCAGTGCTTTCAGCACTTGGGCGCGTCCCGGTCGAGCATGTCGCGTCGGAGCATAGTCGAGGATGGGGCGGCGCAGACGCTGGTTGGGGTCAGACCTCGACGGCGTCGAGCAGGCGGCGGACGGTGTCCTCGTCGATGCGGTCGGCGGTGAGGAGTTCTTCGAGGCCGTCGCGGAGGTCGATGAGGGATTCGACGGGGAGTTCGGAGAGACGGGATTCGAGGGATTCGAGGCGGTCGACCGGGGTGCTCGGGCGGGTCGGGGCCCCCGCGGCAGCGGCTGCAGTCGTTGCGCGCCGATGGGACTTCTTTCCACCGCGGGGCGCGGTCTCCCGGCGCGCCGGGGGTTTCCCGCCTTCGGGCTTCTTCGCCTTGCGCGGAACGGCAGTCCCGCCCTCATCCCCGAACAGCACATCCGCACTGGGAAGCTCGATGCGTCTAGCCACGGCCGTCGACCTCCTCTGCCAGGTGCCGGTACGCCGCGGCCCCCGGCGACCGCGGCTCGTACTCCAGGATGCTCACCCCACCGCTCGACGCCTCGGGAAAGCGCACCGAGGTGCGGATCACGGCGCCGAACACCAGGTCTCCGTAGTGGTCGCGAACCCGCTGCAGCACCTCGTCGCTGTGCAGCGCGCGTCCGCGGTGCATGGTGCCCGCGATGCCCAGCACCTTCAGCTTGGGATTGTGCACGTCGCGTACCCGGTCGATGGTCTGGAAGAGCGCCTGCATGCCCCGCAGGGCGAGGAAGTCGAGCTGCAGCGGCACCAGCACCTCGGTGGCCGCGACCAGGCCGTTGACGGTGAGCAGCCCGAGGTTGGGCGGCGAATCGACCAGGACCACGTCGAAGCCCGCGCCCACGGTCTTCAACGCCCGGCGCAGCCCTTCATGCCGGTCCTTGGCGGCGGCCACGCGCAGCTCGTAGGCGGCGAGCTCCAGCGTCCCCGGCAGCAGCCACACCTGGGGACGCGGGCGCTGCAGCAGGTCGGACGCCTTGGCCTTGCCCGCCATGGCGTCGGCGAGCGACGGGCCGCCGTCGCGGTCGGGCACCACGCCGCACATCACGGTCAGCGCCGCCTGCGGGTCGAGGTCGACGAGCAGCACCCGGCGACCTCGTTCGGCCAGCGCGAAGCCGAGGTTCTGCGTCGTGGTGCTCTTGCCTACTCCGCCCTTCTGGTTCGCGACAGCGATGACGCGGGCCATGTCCGGCGGAGTGTACGGACCGGTGACCGCCGCTCGCACGCTCCCACGTCGCGGGACTAGGGCCCCGGGTAGGGCCCGGACAGCGGCAGCACCGCGGGCGGCACCTGGGGTGGCGGCGGCTCGACGCCGTCCTGCTCCAGGCGGCGCGCCACGAAGCGGCGCATCGAGGGCAGCGGCACCCCCATCGGGCAGACCTCCGCGCCCGCCTGCCAGTCGACCTCGTCGTAGGGCAAGTCGCGCGACGTCCACAGGTCGGGGAGGCTGCGGGTGAGCTGCGAGGGGAGGCGGTCGGCGCGCAGGTAGCCGGCGCGTCCGGCGGCGAAGCTGCACAGGCCGCAGGCGACGCAGAGGCCGTGCGCGGGCAGCTCCTCGCGGTCCTGCGGGGTCAGCGGGGTGATGCGGTCGCGGCCGTACAGCGCGGCGAAGGCCCTGAGCCCATCTGGACGCGGTTGCCGCCGGGCCGCCGCGTGGGTGGCGACATGCCGCGCGTAGGCCCCGGCGAGGCGAACCATGGAGACGGCGCGACGGCGGTCCATCGGCGACTCAGTCCCCCGCCGTCAACGCATGGGTGACCGGCTGCGCAGACTCGGCCGCGAGCGCCGGGCCGGCGACCTCGCCCAGCGCGTACATGGCGCCGCGGTAGAGCTGCTCCTGCGCGGCCGTCGCCCCGCGAACCACCGAGGGGCGCTGCAGCCAGCGCGCATCGAGGAAGTCGTGCACCTCCTCGGCGACCCGCCGCGCGCTCCAACCCTTCTCCTCGCCGAGCAGGCGCGCCGCGGGCCAGGCGCAGCGCATGCCCAGGCAGGCGCCGCCGGTGTAGCGCACGCGGCGGTACAGGTCGTCGAGCCGCTCCACGGACTCGGTTCGCACCACGTGACGAAGCTCGGCGCGAGTGACCGGCTCGCACTCGCAGAGCACGGCGCGGCGGTCCTCGGGATCGGCGTCGCCGAGCAGCGACTCGGTGCGCGCCCCGTGGCGGGCGACCAGGCGCTGCGCCACCGGCAGTGGCAGACCGAAGTTGCCGGCGACGTCGACCACGTCGACGACGCTCTCGCCACCCGGCAGCGGCGCAGTATGTGTCGAGGTTGGCACGAACGGCCGGCCCATCACGCGCAGCAGCACGTCGACGGTGTCCTCGGCCATCTTGCGGAACATCGACATCTTGCCGCCGGCGATGCTGACCAGCCCGGGCACGCCGTCACGGGCGCCGTGGTCGAAGACCTCGTACTCGCGCGACAGGTCGTCCTCGTAGCGGCGCCACTGGTAGAGCGTCGGCCGCACCGCAGCGTTGGCGTGGGCAATGCGGTACTGGCGGATCGAGGGGAAGACGCGCTCGAAGGCCTGGAGGATGTAGTCGACCTCGTCGTCGGTGACCTCGAGGTTCTCGGGGTCGCCGTAGAAGTCGTCGTCGGTGGTGCCGAGGATGGTCTGGTTGGCGTGGGGCACCAGCAGCAGGTCGCGGCCGTCGATGGCCTCGACGCCCAGCGCGCAGTTGGTGATGCGGCGGTCGTAGATCAGGTGCACGCCCTTGGCCGGACGCAGCCGCAGCGCCGCGCCCGCCATCTGGGCCAGCTGCGGCGCCCACGGCCCCGCCGCGTTGCAGACAACCTTGGCACGAATCGTCTCGACAGCACCGCTCAGCCGCGAGCGCACGCGCACGCCGCGCACCGCCGTGCCCTCGAGCACCACGCCCGTCACCTCGGTGTAGGTGCGCACCTCGGCGCCCGCCTCGCGCGCGCCCAGCGCGTTGACCGCCACCAGCCGCGCGGCGTCGACGCCCCACTCGTCCATGCTCACCGCGCCCTTCAGGTCGGGGCGCAGCCCCGGCTCGAGTCGCAGCGCCTCCTCCGGGCTCAGCCGCACATGGGGACGGCCCGCCTTGTACGGCTGGAAGCGGTCGTACACCTCCAGCGCCGTCTCCTTCTTCTCGATGCCGAACGGGTCGTCGGAGTAGATCGGCAGCAGGAAGACGACGGGGAAGAGCAGGTGCGGCGCGATCCGCTTGATGTAGCCGCCGTCGAGGCACGACATGCGGGTGGTCTCCCAGTCGTACTCGATGTAGCGCAGGCCGCCGTGGATCATGCCGCTGCTGCCCCAGGTGGTCCCGGCGCCGAGGTCGTGCTGGTCGACCAGGCAGACGCTGAGCCCGCGCAGCGCCGCGTCGCGGGCCACGCCCGCGCCGGTGATCCCGGCGCCGACCACCACGACGTCGAACTCGCCCTTCTCCTGGAGCATCCGCGCCATTGTGCGGGACGCCGCTCGGGCGGCGCGACCGCGCGGGGCTTTCTGACCACTCGGTCTTTGCCATGCCCGCTCCGGGTCGCTAGGATTCGTCGGGATGGAAGGAGTGAACACGCGTTCCGTATTGCTGGCCGAGGCCGAGCCCGCGGTCGCCAAGGTGGTCTCCACCCGCCTCGACGAGGACGGCGTGCTGGTCCGCTGGGTGCGCACCGTCCGCGAGGCTCGCCAGGAGCTCGCCGACCACCCGCCCGACCTGCTCGTCCTCGACACCGCCCTGGAGACCGACGGCCTGGAGTTCTTCCAGGCGCTGCGCTCCCGCCCGGACGCGCCGCGCGGCGGGGTCATCGTGCTCGCCGATCGCGCCGACGTGCACGCCCGCGAGCGCGCCGCCCAGCTCGGCGCCGCGGCGGTGGTCACCAAGCCGCTCAAGGTGGACGAGGTGGCCCAGGCGGTCCGCGACCTGCTCGCCTGCATCTAGCCCAGCAGCGCGATCACCACGTAGGCCGCACTGACCGCCGCCCAGAAGGCGATCAGCGCGCCGATGTACATGGGCACCTGGGTTGGTGGCTCGCGGTACCAGGCCGCGATGCGCCGCCCGGTCATGGCGACCAGGGCCAGCAGGTCCACCAGGGCCAGCAGCAACGTCCCCAGCAGCTGCTCGACGTGGAACCCGCCGCGCGCCTCCACCACCGCGAAGGAGAGCAGCCCGATCCCCACCATCATCCCCAGCACGGTGATCTGCGCCCGCCGCACCCAGGCCGCGTGCCGGGTCAGCAGCATGCCGATCAGCAGCAGCACCGCCCCCAGCGCCGCCGACGACAGCGCCAGCAGGATCTGCACCGCGGTGTTGAGCTGGACGGTCTTGCCGGAGATGTCGGTCCCCCCGCCGAACGCGGCGAAGGCGACGAAGAAGACGAGGATCGCCCGCACCAGGTCCCAGGTGTAGACGAGCAGGACCGCGGTCGGGCGGCGCTCCTCGTCGGCGGTGTTGGGCCCGGGCATCATGCGGCTGTGCAGCATACCTGCGCGCCGTCGCGCCGCCTCGGTAGGCTTGGGGCGCATGCCCACCATCGCCGTCCTCGAAGGCGACCAGACCGGCCAGGAGCTGCTCGACCAGGCGCTGCGCGTCCTCGACCCGGCGGTGATCGGCGTCGAGCTGGAGCTGCGCCGCTTCGACCTCTCCCTGGCCCACCGTCGCGCCACCGCCAACCAGGTGGTCCGCGACGCCGCCGACGCCATGCGCGAGTGCGGCCTCGGGCTCAAGGCGGCGACGATCACGCCGGAGGTCGCCGGCGACGTCGGCAGCCCCAACGCGATTCTTCGCGAGCGCGTCGGCGGCAAGGTGATCGTCCGCACCGGGCGGCGCATCCCCGGCGTGCCCCCGGTCGCCGGTGTCAACGCGCCGATCAGCGTGGTGCGCATGGCGGTGGACGACGCCTACGGCGCCCGCGAGTGGCGCGAATCCGCGGACGGCGACGAGCTGGCCTTCCGCACCGAGAAGGTGTCGCGGGCCACCTGCCGTGCGGTCGCGGAGTTCGCCTTCGTGCAGGCGGGTCGGATGCGCGGCCGTGTCTTCGGCGGCCCCAAGTACACGGTGTCCCCGATCTACGAGGGCATGCTCAAGGAGGAGATGGACGCCGCCGCCGCGCGCCATCCCCAGGTGCCCTACGAGCCGCAGCTCATCGACGCCACCTACGCCCTGCTGCTCTCGCGCGGGTCCGAGCAGCCGCTGGTCATCCCCGCGCTCAACCGCGACGGCGACTGCCTCTCCGACCTGGTGCTGCAGCTGTTCGGCAGCATCGCCGGCGCCGAGTCCATCCTCATCGGCTTCGAGGGCGACGAGTCCGAGCCTCACGTGGTGATGGCCGAGGCGCCCCACGGCACGGCGCCCGCCTTGCAGGGCAAGAACATTGCCAACCCGATGGCGATGATCCTGGCGGCGGCCTCGCTGCTCTCCTTCGTGCGCGACGCGCAGTGCCGCGTGGCCTCGCGCGCCATCTACGAGTCGGTGTTCGAAGCCGTGCGCGAGGGTGTGCGCACCGCCGACCTGGGTGGGCATGCGTTCACCGACGAGTTCACCGGCGCGATCGTCGACCGCGTCCGCGGCAAGCTCGAGGTCTGGGAGTCGCTCGGGGTCGACTGAGCCGCGCCGGGCGTTTGCCTATACTGGCTCGTAGAGGTCATGGACATCCTGAGCTTCATTCGCGAACGGGCGGGCGACTACGACTGTCCCGTCTGCCGCGACGCGCTGGTCGATTGCGACCTCAAGCTGCTCCGCCAGGACGGCAGCACCTACACCGTGCAGGTCGCCTGCGCGCGCTGCCACGTCACCTTCGTCGTGGTGCTGCAGCTACGCGGGGACCTGCCCGCGGCGCCGCCCGCCGAGCCCGTCGAGCCCGCGGCCCCGCCGATCAGCGCCGACGAGCTGCTCGACGTCCACGAGATGCTCCGCGACTTCGACGGCTCCTTCGCCGAGCTGATCGCCCGCGACCGCTCGCGCATCGGCTGAGGCCGCCGCCGCCCGCCTCGCCCGAGCGTGAGCCGCGGCCTACACTGGGGCCTGTGAGCGTGCCCATCTACCTCGACCACGCCGCCACCACCCCGGTGGCGCCCGAGGTGCTGGAGGCGATGCTCCCCTGGTTCGACCAGGGCTTCGGCAACCCGTCCTCGCTGCACTCGGTGGGACGGCGCGCCCGCAACGCCGTGGACGAGTCGCGCGACCGGCTGGCGGCGGCGTTGGGCTGCGCGTCGCGCGAGGTGGTCTTCACCGCGGGGGGCAGCGAGGCGGACAACCTGGCCGTGCGCGGGGTGCTCGACCGCTGGTCGTCGCGCGGGCGGCACGTGGTGATCAGCGCCATCGAGCACGACGCGGTGATCAAGACGGCCGAGCAGCTCGCCGAGGAGGCGCGCTGCACGGTGACCGTGGTGCCCTGCGACGCGCGGGGTTGCGTCGATCCCGAGGCGGTGGCGGCGGCGGTGCGCGACGACACCGTGCTGGTGTCGGTGATGCTGGCCAACAACGAGGTCGGCACGGTGCAGGACGTGGCGGCGATCGCCGCGCTGGTGCGCTCGCGCAACCCGCGCGTCTTCGTCCACACCGACGCGGTGCAGGCGCTGGGCAAGCTGCCGCTCGACGTTGGCGCGCTGGACGTCGACCTGCTCAGCGTCAGCGGGCACAAGGTGTACGGGCCCAAGGGGGTCGGCGCACTGTATGTCCGGCAGGGGGTGACCCTGGCGCCGCAGATCAGCGGCGGCGGACACGAGCGGGCGCGGCGCAGCGGCACCGAGAACGTCCCGGGCATCGTGGGCTTCGGGGTGGCCGCCTCGCTGGTGACGGCGGAGCGCGAGGACGAGATGCAGCGGCTGGCCGCGCTCTCCTCACGGCTGAGCGAAGTCGTGGCCACCGGGCTTCCCGACGCCGTGGTCACCGCGGCGGGCGCGCCGCGCCTGTCGAGCTTCTCGACCTTCGCCTTCCCCGGGGTCAACACCGAGGTGCTGCTCACCCTGCTCGACTCCCTCGACGTCTGCGCCTCCGGCGGCTCCGCCTGCTCCTCTGGCGCCCACATGCCCTCCCACGTCCTGGTGGCGATGGGCCTCCCCCCCGCCCTGGCCACCGGCGCCCTCCGCCTCACCCTCGGCCGCACCACCACCGGCGCCGACGTCGACCGCGCCGCGCTCCTCATCGTCCGCGCCGTCCGCCAGCTCCAGGGAGCCGCGGCCGCCAGCGCCTGACGCGCCTCAGCACGGCAGGGTCCCGGCTCGGTCCGGTACAATCCTGACCGTGACAGTCGGAATTTCCCGCGCCCCCTCGTCGGCGTCGTTTTCGATGCGCGTCAGCAGCAAGGCCCACTACGGGCTGCGCATGATGACTGAGCTGGCCAAGGCCTACGGCACCGGCCCGATGAGCCTCGCCGAGGTGGCCCGCATCGAGAGCCTGCCGCTCGCCTACCTCGAGCAGCTCGCCGGTGCGCTCCGGCGTGGCGGCCTGGTCGAGGCCACCCGTGGCGTCCACGGGGGATACGTGCTCAAGCGTTCGCCGGCGGAGATCAGCGTGCTCGACGTCGTGACGCTGGTCGACGGCGAGGTCGCCCCGGTCGAGTGCGTCGCCCACGGGTACGAGACGGGGAGCTGCATGCGCGAGGGCGAGTGCGCCTCCCGCCCGCTGTGGGCCCGTCTCAAGCAGAGCATCGACGCGGTGCTCAGCGCCACCACCTTGGAAGAGCTGGTCGCCGACCACAGCCTGGTCGACGCCTTCGCGCCGGAGCCCGAGCCAACAGCGCCGGCACCCGCCACCACCGACCACGAGGTCATCAATGTCTGACACGCCCACCCTGCTCGTCGAGGGGCTGCACGCCGACGTCGACGGCAAGGAGATCCTCAAGGGGGTCGACCTGCGCGTCCCCACCGGCGAGATCCACGCCCTGATGGGGCCGAACGGCTCGGGCAAGAGCACGCTCGCCTACACGCTGATGGGCCATCCCAAATATGCCGTGACCCAGGGCAAGGCGAGCTTCGACGGACACGACCTGCTCAGCCTCACCCCCGACGAGCGCGCGCGCCTCGGCATCTTCCTCAGCTTCCAGTACCCCACCGCCATCCCCGGCGTGACCATGGTCAACTTCCTGCGCGCCTCACTGCGCTCGCTGGGCAAGGAGATGCCCGCCCGCGAGTTCATGCAGGCGCTCAAGCGGGAGATGGACGAGCTGAAGATGGACGAGCAGTTCCGCTCGCGCTACGTCAACGAGGGCTTCAGCGGCGGCGAGAAGAAGCGCGCCGAGATCCTCCAGATGGCGCTGCTCAGGCCCAAGCTGGCCATCCTCGACGAGACCGACTCCGGCCTCGACGTCGACGCGCTGCGCACCGTCGCCGAGGGCGTCAAGCGCCTGTCAGGACCCGACATGGGCATCCTGATCATCACCCACTACTACCGCATCCTCGAGTTCCTCACCCCCGACGTGGTGCACGTGCTCCACGACGGACGGGTGGTGCGCTCGGGCGGTGCACAGCTCGCTCGCGAGATCGAGGTGACCGGGTACGACCCGATCCTCGCCGCAACCACCGCCGGCGCGGCGCAGGGATAGAGACATGGCAGTCGAAGCACACGAGCTGACCAAGGACTACAAGTACGGCTTCCACGACGTCGACATCTCGGTGTTCCGCACCGAGAAGGGGCTGTCGCCCGAGGTCGTCGCCGCCATCTCCGCGCACAAGAACGAGCCGGAGTGGATGCTCAAGTTCCGCCTCAAGGCGCTGGCCCACTTCGAGAAGCGCGCCATGCCCACCTGGGGCGCCGACCTCTCCGGCATCGACTTCAACAACATCTACTACTACGTCAAGCCGATGGAGGAGCAGGCCGGTCGCGACTGGGACGACGTCCCCGACTCGATCAAGGAGACCTTCGACAAGCTGGGCATCCCCCAGGCCGAGCGCAAGTTCCTGGCCGGCGTCTCCGCGCAGTACGACTCCGAGGTCGTCTACCACAGCATCCGCGCCGACCTGGAGAAGCTGGGCGTCATCTTCGGCGACTGCGACACCGGCCTGCGCGACCACTCGGAGATCTTCCGCAAGTACTTCGGCACGGTGATCCCGCCCAACGACAACAAGTTCGCGGCGCTCAACAGCGCGGTGTGGTCGGGCGGCTCGTTCGTCTACGTGCCCAAGGGAGTGCGCGTCGACATCCCGCTGCAGGCCTACTTCCGCATCAACAGCGACAACATGGGCCAGTTCGAGCGGACGCTGATCATCGCCGAGGAAGGCTCGTACGTGCACTACATCGAGGGCTGCACGGCGCCGACCTACTCGTCCGATTCGCTGCACAGCGCGGTGGTCGAGATCATCGCCCACAAGGACGCGCACGTCCGCTACACCACCATCCAGAACTGGTCGAACAACGTCTACAACCTGGTCACCAAGCGGGCCATCGCCTACGAGGGCGCCACCGTCGAGTGGATCGACGGCAACCTGGGCAGCAAGGTGACCATGAAGTACCCGGCCATCTACCTGATGGGCGAGCGGGCGCACGGGGAAGTGCTCAGCGCCGCATTCGCCGGCGAGGGCCAGCACCAGGACGCGGGCGCCAAGTGCGTCCACGTCGCGCCGCACACCACCTCGAACATCGTGTCGCGCTCGATCAGCAAGGATGGCGGCCGCACCTCGTACCGCGGGCACATCAAGGTGTACCCCAAGGCCCACGACGTCAAGGTGAACGTGCGCTGCGACGCGCTGCTCCTCGACGAGGCCTCGCAGAGCGACACCTATCCGTACAGCGACATCGAGAACCCCGACGTGTCGTTCGGCCACGAGGCCACGGTGAGCAAGATCGGCGAGGACCAGATCTTCTACCTCACCTCGCGCGGCATCCCCGAGGCCGAGGCCACGGCGCTCATCGTCAACGGCTTCTTCGAGCCGTTCGTCAAGGAGCTGCCGATGGAGTACGCGGTCGAGCTGAACCGCCTGCTCGCGGTGCAGATGGAAGGCAGCGTCGGCTGAGCATGGCGACAACCATCGAATCCGCCTCCGGCATCACCGGGGCGGCGGTTGAAACACGGGCCGCCGCATCGCCGGCATGGTTGGCCGAGCGCCGCCGCGCCGCGTGGGAGGCGTTCACCGCGCTGCCCATGCCCGACCACATGCACGATGAGGACTGGCGCCGCACCGACATCTCCAAGCTGAACCTGGCTGACTTCAGCGTCGAGCCGCCGCCCGGCGACGCCGTGGCGGGCGACGCGCTGATCGACGTCATGCGCACCCTCCGCGCCGAGGCCGCACCCGATTCCGCGTTCCTGGCCATCACCCGCCGCGGCCTGCGCGCCTGCGACGAGATGGACATGCTCACCGCCCAGGGCGTGATCGTCTCCACCCTGGAGGAGGCGGCGATCCAGCATCCCGAGCTGGTGCAGCGCGCCTTCGCCGCGGTGCGGGTCGGCGAGTCGAAGCTGCTGGCCATGTGGGACGCGCTGTGGCGCACCGGCGTCTTCGTCTACGTGCCGCGCTCGGTCGACGCGCGCGTCCCGGTGTGGGCCGCGTACAGCGTGGCGGGCGACAACGCCGCCATCTTCCCCGCCACCCTCGCGGTGCTCGACGACAACGCGTCGCTGACCCTGGTCGACTCCTACGCCTCCCCCGCCGGCGACGCGCCCCTGCTCAGCAGCGCCGCCGCCCTCTTCGTGCTCGGCGACGACGCCCGCCTCGACTACCACAACGTGCAGCAGTGGGGCGCGGGCGCCTGGCACTTCGCCACACATCGTGCCATCCTTGGCCGCAACGCACGGCTGCGCGTCTTCGGCGCCGCGCTGGGCAGCCGCCTGCAGAAGGTCTACTGGGACGCGCTGCTCGACGGCGACGGCGGCGAGGCGCTGCTCACCGGCGTCTGCTTCGGCGACGAGTCGCAGCACATGGACCTGCAGTCGCTGCAGCGCCACCGCGGCCAGTCGACGCACAGCGACCTGCTCCACAAGGTGGCGGTGCGCGACAGGGCGGTGAGCGTCTACAGCGGCCTGATCGACGTCGAGAAGCAGGCGCAGCACACCGACGGCTACGTGCAGAACCGCAACCTCATGCTGGGCGGCACCGCCAAGGCGTCGGGCATCCCGCGCCTGGAGATCAAGGCCAACGACGTGCGCTGCTCGCACGGCGTCACCGCGGGACACATCGACGACGACATGCGCTTCTACCTCGAATCCCGCGGCGTGCGCCGCGACGACGCCGACCGCCTCATCGTCCGCGGCTTCATGCAGGACGCGCTCGACCGCACCCCGCACCCGGGCGTGCGCGAGCTGGTGGCGCGACTGCTCGACGAGGAGATCCACGGCCGCTCCCAGGCCGGGGTCGAGGCGCCGGAGGGCGGGGAGCTGTGAGCGACTGGATCACCATCGCCGCGGTGGACGACATCCCGCCGGGGCACGCCGCGCGCGTCGAGATCGACGGGGTCCCCATCGCCATCTTCAACTGCGACGGGGAGCTCTACGCCATCGACGACACCTGCTCGCACGCCGAGGCGTCGCTCAGCGAGGGCGAGCTGGACTGCGACTTCTGCACCGTCGAATGCCCGCTGCACGGCTCGGCGTTCGACCTGCGCAGCGGCGAGCCGACCGCGCTGCCCGCGGTGCTGCCGGTGCGCGTCCACCAGGTTCGTGTCGAGGACGGCATGATCCACCTGCAGCTCAGCGAGGAGGAGGCGGCATGAGCGCCGTTCCCGCGACCGAGGTCCCCGCGTCGCCGCTCGACGTCGCCCGCATCCGCCGCGACTTCCCCATCCTGGCGCGGCGCGTCGGCGACAGGCCGCTGGTCTACCTCGACTCGGCGGCCACCTCGCAGAAGCCCGTGCAGGTTCTGGACGCCATCGACCATTACTACCGCCAGTCGAACGCCAACGTGCACCGCGGCGTGCACACGCTGGGCAACGAGGCCACGGACGTCTTCGAGCAGGCGCGGACGCGCGTCGCGCAGTTCATCGACGCGCCCTCCCCGGACGGCGTCGTCTTCGTGCGCAACACCACCGAGGGCCTGAACCTGGTGGCGTCCTCGTTCGCCCGCGAGCTGCTGCAGCCCGGTGACCGCGTGGTGGTCACCGAGATGGAGCACCACAGCAACCTGGTCCCCTGGCAGCTCGCCGCTGAGCGCCGCGGCCTGGAGCTGGCCTACGTGCCGGTCCGCGACGACGGCACGCTCGACATGGAGGAGCTGGAGCGGCTGCTCGACGCGCCGACCAAGCTGATCGCGCTCACCCAGCAGAGCAACGTGCTCGGCACCATCAACCCCATCCGCGACATCGCCCGCATGGCCCACGACCGCGGCGTGCTGGTCTGCGTCGACGCGGCGCAGTCGGTGCCGCACATGCCGGTGTCGGTGCGCGACCTCGACGTCGACTTCCTGTCCTTCAGCGGCCACAAGATGCTGGGGCCGATGGGCGCCGGCGTGCTGTGGGCGCGTCCCGAGCTACTGGAGCGGATGCCTCCGTTCCTCGGCGGGGGCAGCATGATCATGCGCGTCGACCTGCAGCGTTCCTCGTGGAACACCGTGCCGCACAAGTTCGAGGCGGGCACGCCCGACGTGGCCAGCGCCGCGGGACTGGCCGCCGCCTGCGACTACCTCGACGCCATCGGGCTCGACGCCGTGCACGCGCACGAGCAGGCCCTCACCGCGCACCTGATCTCGATGCTCTCGGAGATCGGCGGGGTCACCGTGTACGGCCCGGACGACCTGTCGCAGCGCGGCGGCACCGTGTCCTTCAACCTCGCCGACGTGCACCCCCACGACGTGGGCACGATCGTCGACCGCGAGGGCGTCGCGGTCCGCGCCGGGCACCACTGCTGCCAGCCGCTGATGCGCCGCTTCGACGTCGCCGCCACCGCCCGCGCCTCGGTCTACGTGTACACCACCCACGACGAGGTCGACGCCCTCGGCGCGGCGCTGCAAGAGGTCAAGCGCGTCTTCGGGGTCTGACGCCGAGGCGGCTCAGGCGTCGACGGTGACCTGCAGGATCCGCGGCGCCTCCAGCTCCTCGGGCACCTCGCGACCCTGCTTGACCAGCGCCTCGATGTGCTCCTCGATCGCCTCCCGGGCGTTGACGATGCAGTCCTCCACCGAGTCGCCCTCGGCGGTGCAGCCGGGCAGCGCCGGCACGGTGACGGTGTAGCCGCTCTCCTCCGGGTCGGGGTCGAGCACGATCGAGTAGGTGCGCATGGGCCTCAGCGTAGCCAGATTGCACCCCACGGCGCGGAGCGCCGCCGAGCCCCTACCTCCGAGAGGGAAGGGTCAGGCCCAGCTCAGATCGGCCGGAGATTTGCCTTCGTGGCGCGTTGAGCGTCGGCCGGAGTTGCGGCTTCAGCAGCGTGCTGCCGCTGATAGTCGGTCAACACCCGCTCTATCGCCCTCTGCTCATCCGGCTCGAGCGGGTATCCATCCATGAGTGTCGGATAGCCGAAGGGACTTTCGTCGTTCGAAACTGGGGCTGCTTTGTCCATCGTGTCTCTACTCATTGGTCGGCTCGGGAGGCGAAGCCGGATCTGCGTTCGCGCTCTTCGCGACCGGTTCCATGGCGGCACGCGCGAACGGTGAACTCTCACGCAGTTCGTGATCCATCACCGGGGACGCGAAGGGTGTCGCATCGGCAGGTGGCGTCTGCGGAGTCGGGATAGCCGCGGGTAGAGGCGTCGAATCGATGGGCGCGGGGCCCGCAGGTTCTTCGGTCATATCAAGCTCTGAGCGTGGAGTCCAAGGATAACCCCAAGAGTTGCAAAAGAGGCCACGGCGCCGCCGAGCAGTCTGTAGGCCATTCGGAGGCAGTCGGCCTTCCGTCCGTTCCTGTCACGGTCCACCGCGAGCATTTCGATCAGGCCGTGGAGGATGCGTCCCTGAGTTTGCACCCTGGTTTGGGTGATAAAGCCCCACGTTGGGTATTTCTGGACTTCGCTCAGGCTGAATCCCGCACTCTCCTTCGGAATGAGGACACCGAACATGACCAGGTACAGAGCCATGAGGAGAGTGAGCAGGATCGTGGCAAGCAATGCGGCCGCCGTCCATTTCCAAGGCGTCGAGAGATCAGGCTTGAAGATGTTGGCTCCCACTGCGCCGGAGACCGAGACGATCAGGCCGCTGAACCCGGCCAGCGCGCCGGCACGGGCGTGGAAGCTCTGACCTCTTCCATCCTCCATTCGCAGCAACTCGCGCACCTGGACCACAAGGGCTTCAACCATATCGTCCTGGATCTGCGGGGACGGATCGGCATCACTCATGAGCTGAGAGATGATTACACGTGGGTGGTCAACGGACGAACGTCTGTGCCTCACAAATCTTCTTGTCGTGACACCACTGGCCGACACCTCACCCGATCAAGGTCCCGAGGCCTACAGGGCGGCGCGCTGCGTACAATGTTGACCATGGCAGTCGGATTTCACAGCGTGGACGACGACCTCTACCGGGAGATCATCCTCGACCACTACCGCAACCCCCGGCGCAAGCGCGCCGTGGAGCCTGCGGACGTCGCCGTAGAGGCGGCCAACCCGCTCTGCGGCGACGAGGTCACCCTGACCCTGCGGGTCAAGGACGGCAGAGTCGAGGACGTCGGCTTCACCGGGCGCGGCTGCTCGATCTCTCAGGCCTCGGCGAGCATGATGTGCGAGGAGGTCGCGGGTCGCAGCAGCGAGGACGCGGCAGCCCTCGGCCGCCGCTTCAAGGGCATGCTGATGCAGGGCTTGCAACCCGACGACCTCGGCGACCTGGAGGCCCTGCAGGGCGTCCGCCAGTACCCGGTGCGCATCAAGTGCGCGGTGCTGCCGTGGAACGCGCTGCTGCGCGGGCTGGAAGGGACGGCCGCAGACGACGACCAGGAGACCCACGTCCATGAGTGACACCGTCAAGGCCAGCCCCGAGCTGATCACCGCCGCCCTCGGCCAGGTCTACGACCCGGAGATCGGCATCGACATCGTCTCCCTGGGCCTGGTCTATGACGTCGAGCTGGACGACGCCGGCCTGCTCAACGTCGACATGACCCTGACCTCCCCGTACTGCCCGCTGGGCGGCGTGATCCAGAGCCAGGCGCACGCGGTCTGCGCGCCGCTGCCCGGGGTCAAGGACGTGCGCGTCAACCTGGTGTGGTCGCCGCCGTGGGACCCGCGGGTGATGGCCTCGGACGAGGCCAAGCTGGAGCTGGGCATCTACTGACCTCCCCGGCGCGCTAGGATCGCCGCCTGCGATGGACGAGCGGCTCTTCACCCTGGACGAGGCCAACGCGCTGCTGCCGGCGCTGCGTCCCCTGTTGGAACGCCTGCAAGACGCGCAGCGCAAGCTGGCCGACCGCGAGCTGCTGCACCGCCTGCGCTCGGCGGCCGCGGGCAACGGGGGCGGCGCGGCGGCGCGCGACGCGATGGCCACCGGCGACGAGTTCGGCCGCATCAGCGCGGAGATCGAGAACCTCGGCGTGGTGGTGCGCGACCCGGCCAGCGGGCTGGTCGACTTCCCCGCCGAACGCGATGGCGCCGCGGTGTTCCTCTGCTGGCGCGTCGGCGAGGACGCGGTGGGGCACTGGCACGACCGCGACTCGGGCTTCATGGGGCGCCAGCCGCTCTAGGGCCGGCGGGACAACCCACCGGACCGGGCGCCCAGGCAGCACGGGTCGGGCAGGACCGACCGGTCGGTCAGTCGCCGCCGTCGAGCGACTCGCCGTCAGGACGGCGCCAGCGCCGCCACGCCGAGCGCAGCCCGGCGCGCAGCCCCGTCTCCTCCACCGGCGGCGGCGCGTCGAGGAGCAGGTCGCGGATGGTCCGCTGCGGCGGGCGTCCGGGCAGCGGCGGCGGCGGGGGCGGCTCCGCGGGCGGCGGCGGCATCCCGTTGAAGGCGCGCAGCGCGCGCGGGATGCGCGGCGCCGACGGCGCCACCGGCAGCCCCGGCCCCGGCTGCTGCAGCGGCGAGGGCAGCCGGTACGGCGGCTCCTCGTGGCCCGCGTCGGGCGGGGGCGTGCCCACAGTGACGCCCCCTCGATCAGCCGATGCGGCGCGCACGGCCGCGGGCCCGGTCACCGTGAGTCGACAACGGCCTCCTCCACGACCTCGCTGCGCAGCAGGTCGTCGAGGGTCTCGCGGCGGCGCACCAGCCGCGCCTCACCGCCGGCGACGAAGACCACCGCGGGCCGGAAGTTGACGTTGTAGTTCGACGCCATCGCCAGCGAGTACGCCCCCGCGGCGGGCAGCGCGACCAGGTCGCCGGGCTGCAGGCGGGGCAGCTCGCAGTCACGGACCAGGATGTCCGTCGACTCGCAGTAGCGTCCGGCCAGCGACACCGTCTCGACCGGGCGGTCCGCGGCGTCGGCGACCAGCAGCGGCTGGTAGCGCGCGCCGTACAGCTTGGGACGGATGTTGTCGCCCATGCCGCCGTCGACCGACACGTAGGTGCGCACGCCGGGGATCTCCTTGCGCGCGCCGACGGTGTAGACCGCGATGCCCGCGGGACCGGCGACGCTGCGCCCCGGTTCCACCAGCAGCGCGGGCAGCGGCAGCGCGCGCGCCTCGAACGCGTGGCGCACAGATTCGGTCACAGTCTGCATGAACTGCCCGGGCGTGGGCGGGTCGTCGTCGTCGGTGTAGGCGATGCCCAGGCCGCCGCCGACGCTCAGCTCGCGGGCCGCGAAGCCGAGCGAATCGCGTGCTGCGGCAAGGAATGCGGCGACCATCTCCACGGCCGCCGGGTAGCAGCCGAGGTCGAAGATCTGCGAGCCGATGTGCATGTGCACGCCGCGCACGTCGAGGTCACCGACGTCGAGCGCGGCGCGCAGTGCCTGCATCGCCGCGCCGGTCTCGATGGAGAAGCCGAACTTGCTGTCGAGCTGGCCGGTGCTGATGAAGTCGTGCGTGTCCGGCTTGATCCCCGGCGACACGCGCAGCATCACGCCGGCGCGCGACCGGTCGGGCAGCGCGGCGAGCAGCGCCAGCTCGTGCTCGGAGTCGACGACGTGGTGGCCGACACCGGCGGCGACCGAGTCGCGCACCTCCGACGCGTCCTTGTTGTTGCCGGGGAAGCCGATGCGCCGCGGGTCCATGCCGAAGCGCAGAGCGACGGCCAGCTCGCCGCCGCTGACCACGTCGATGCCGCAGTCCTCCTCGACCAGCAGGCGCACCATCGCGGGGCTGAGGTACGCCTTGGCGCTGTAGAGCACGTCGCCGCCGGCGGGCCAGGCGCGCAGGGCCTCGCGGTAGCC
Source organism: Candidatus Angelobacter sp. (assembly GCA_035569495.1). Taxonomy (GTDB): domain Bacteria; phylum Chloroflexota; class Dormibacteria; order Aeolococcales; family Aeolococcaceae; genus DASRDZ01. Next base: position 26,468 of record DATMMX010000024.1, read on the forward strand.
GCGCAGGCGGTTGCGCAGGGTCGCCTCGTCGTAGACGTAGAGGGGGGTTCCGAAGCGCGCGGCGAGGTCGGCGAGATCGCAGCCGCCGACGCTCAGGTTCCCGCCGGGAGTGCGGGTGGCGGTGTCGGGGAGGAGCACTCCGCCGAGTCTACGGTCCGCCGGGCCGAAGGCGTGCTCGGGGGCAGGCTTGCGACGGCTACGCTGGCGCAATGCGAAAGCTGACCCCCGAGGACGTCATGCCGCTCGACGACTACCTGCGCGTCCGCGAGCAGGTGCGCGGGCGGGTTCGCGCGGAGCGGGCCCCGCGGCGCGTGGCGGTCGGCGACCGCGTCTCGCTGCACTTCGAGAACCGCGACACCGTGCTCTTCCAGATCGCCGAGATGATGCGCGTCGAGAACATCCGCGACGCGGAGAAGGTCGCCGAGGAGGTGCGCGTCTACAACGACCTGATCGCCGGCGAGGGCGAGCTGCGCGCCACCTTCTTCGTCGAGATCACCGACCGCGGCCGCATCAGGGACGACCTGGACTCCCTCGTCGGCCTGGAGTCGCGGGGGCTCGACCTGGTCATCGACGGCGAGCACATCCCCGCCGAGTTCGAGCCTGGCCATGCGCGGGAGGACCGCATCAGCGCGGTGCATTACGTCGGCTTCGTGCTCTCGCCCGAGCAGCAGCGCAAGCTGGCGGGGAGCGAGGCGCCGGTGGAGCTCGTCGTCGAGCACCCGGGCTACAGCGCGCGGGCCTCGCTGTCGCCCGAGACGCGGGCGGCGCTGGCCGAGGACCTCACCACGACGTGAGGCGAAGACGGCGTCACCGCGCCCGGCGCACGCTAAACTGACGGGGCGTCTCCGGCCGTGCGCCACCCGCCCTTCGAGATCGACGCAGCGGTGTTGCGGCGCCCGGCACTCCAGGAAAAAGGAGGGTCATGCCGATGCCCGATAGTAGTAGTTGCGTTCAGAGCGCGGGAGCGACGAGCTAACCGCCGGGATCGCAATTCCCTGGAGGCGCTGACCGCATCCCATGCGGTTCGCTCTCCTCTTGCGCAGAGCCGGGCTGCCGTGCCAACGGTGGCCCGGCTTTCGCGTTTAACCGGGCCTGGCGGCAGCCGTCAACCGAACCTTGCGGTGCGCACCTGTGCCGCGCGGCTGGCCTCGGCCGGCGCCGGCACCACCTGGTCGCGCTCGATCCACCCTTCGGCGCCGCTCTGCAGCCGGACGTGCACCCAGGTCACGCCGTGCATCCCGACCGCCTCGATGCGCGACGCGGTGTGCACCCTCTCGCCCCGCGGCGCGTCGTAGCGCGGCTCCAGGAAGATCGGGTACTCCGTGCCCGCCCAGGATGCCACCAGCGTCACGGGGCCCGGCGGCATGGCCCGGTCGCGGTAGATGGTCCGCCGGTCGCGCACCCCGCGCGTGAGGAGCTGGACGACCTGCAGGCCGCGCGACTTGGGCGCCTTGCCCTTCACCGCGGTGACCACCACCTCGGTGCCCGCCTCGGTCTCCCGCGCGGCCACGGTGATCCAGCGGGGATTGCGCACCTTCTTGGTGAACTGGCCGAAGATCGGGTGCTTGCGCTCGGCCTCGACGATGCGCGCGCTGTCCGGACCGGTCGGCTCGAAGCGGTACGGTGGCGTGCCCACCATCTGCTCGGTGACGGCGAACACCTCGCGGACCGGCGCGGCGCAGACGAAACGCCAGGTGTACTTGGCCTTGCGGGCGGGCATGGCCTGGATTGTACGGATTTGGCGTGGAATCGAACGTCCGTTCGAACCCGCGACGCGCCGCACGCACGCGCTCAGGTGAGCAGCGGACGCCCCCGGAGCGCCACCCGCTCCGCGAGTCGCGGCAGCGGGCCCAGCGCAGGCCACAAGGGGACATCCTGGCAGCGGATGTGCCGGGCCACCTCGCCGTTCCAGCGCCGCTTGAACTCGTAGTAGCCCGCGCCAGTGGCGGAGGGGTCCTCGTGGTTGGGCACGCCCCACATGTCGTACACCGTGCACCCGTGCTCCAAACCCCAGCGGATCGCCTCCCAGTGCATCAGGTAGGCGGGCTGGTGCTTGCTGTGGCGCAGCGAGCTGCCGCCGAACAGGTAGACGAGCCGCGGTCCGGCGGCGACCGCGATCATGCCCGCCACCGCCTCGCCGTCGACCCGGGCGAGCAGGGTGACCACGGGGCAGGAGCCGCCGAGGTGGCGGACGACGGCCCGGTGGTAGCCGAGGTCCCGGCCGACGAAGCCGCTGCGCCGCACCGTCTCCTGGAACAGCGGATGGAAGACGTCGACGGCGTCCTCGTCGCTGCGCCGCTCGATGCAGACACCGGCGCGCTCCGCCTTGCGGATGTGGCTGCGGGTGCTCGCCTTGACGCGGGCCAGCACCGCGGCCTCGCCGCCGTCGAGAGGCACCAGCCAGGTCTTGCGGTGCTGCACGTCGTACGGGCTGTCCCGCAGACCGGCCGCACGGCGCAGCGCGGCGACGGCCGGGTCGCCCTCGGGCCACTCGGGATCGAGCTTGAGCACCAGCGAGCGCCGCCGCCGGGCCGCGACCCGCGCCTGGGCGACCAGCGCCACCGCCGCGTCCGCGCCCGCCGTGGGATCGCGGACCGCAGGCCCGCGCGGACCGTAGGCGAACGACACACCCCCGGTGCCGCGCCGGGTGAGCACGTGGAGGACACCGTCGAACCCCCCATCGCCGCGCTCGGCGACCAAGCGGTCGACCTCCCAGTCGTACTCTCGCTTGAGCTCGGCCCAGCCCCAGGTCTGCAGCAGGTTGCCGCCCGCCTCCTGGAGGGCGAAGCGGTCCCAGGCGGCGCGGTCGCCGTCGGTGGCGGCACGCAGGCGCGGACCGGGGGCGAAGGAGGAGGCCACGGCGGGCATTAGAGCGCACCGGGACGCCCGCACCGCCGCTGGCGCCGCCCCCGGCCGCCCCGCTAAGGTGCGGCGGATGCGAGCGAGCGCCCGAGCCGGCCGATGAGCGACGCGGTCGTCTGGACGCTGATCGTCCTGGCCATCCTCGCGGTGCAGGCCGCCGAGGGGCCGCCTGGTGAAGCCGCCAAGGCACGGCCGGCGCCGCGGCGCGGGGAATCACTCAGCACGGTGTTCTCCGGTGCGTTGGACGGCCTGGCGTCGGCCACCAAGGCGATCATCGCCGCCGGAGCCGGGCTGGCCCTGATCGTCGGGCTGCTCAGCCTGGCGGGCGCCAACGGGAGCACCAGCGGAGCGGCGGTGGACCGCAACCAGCAGATCGTCAGCGGCGCGCTCCAGGTGGTCGCGGGCGGCCTTTCGCTGCTCCTCTTCTACACCGGCACCAGCCGCGTCCCCGGGCTGCGCAACCTCCGCCCGGCCGCGCCGATCTCGTGGCTGGCCATCTTCCTGCTCCTGGAGAGCCTGGCCGCCAACTTCGGCACGCTGACCACGGCGAGCGGCGGCGCCGTGGTCGGGGGCACGCCCACGCTGCGCCCGGCGACCGGCCCGAGCGCGCGCGACCTCATGCTCGGCGAGGTCCCCTTCCTGGCCATCGGCATCGCCGCGGTCGGGCCGGTGGTGCGCCGCAACCTCCGGGAGACGGCCGAGCGGCTGGGCGTCTGGCCGCTCCGGCTGCCGTGGTGGGTTGTGGGGATCGCGGCGGGCGTGGTGCTGGTGCCGCTCGGCGGCTACGTTGTCGAGCTGCTCAACCACCTGGCCAGCGCCTCGTGCGTCGCCCAGACGTCGCAGGCGGAGCAGGCGATCGTCGGCGTGGGCCGCACCGGGCTGGAACAGGCGGGCATCGCCATCGCCGCGGGCGTCTGCGAGGAGCTGCTCTTCCGCGGCGCGCTCCAGCCCCGGGTGGGCATCGTGCTCTCCTCGGTGGTCTGGGCCAGCTACCACCTCCAGTACCTCTGCAACGGGCTGCCCTCGCCCGCCAACCTCTACCTGGTCCTGCTCGGCCTGCTCCTCGGCGTCCTGCGCAAGTGGGGCGGTCTCTGGCCGGCGATCCTGGCGCACAGCGTCTACGACGGCCTGATCCTCCTCCACCTCCTCGGGGCCTGAGAACGGCCGCTGTTTCACGTGAAACACCGCCGGTCGGCGACGGCCCGGGGTTTCACGTGAAACACCCCCCACATTGACCGCCGGTTTTCCCCAGCGATCCACAGCCGGTGTGTGCTTTCCGCCTCAAAACGCCCCACTCGGACCGTGGACGACCTGGGGAAAACTGCCCAACCGTGATCGCGCCGCATCCCTCCGCGACATGGCCGCATAATCCGCGATCGTGCCCACCCGGATCATCGCCGTCGCCAACCAGAAGGGCGGAGTCGGCAAGACGACGACCACGCTCAACGTGGGCGCCGCGCTCGCCGACATGGGCCGCCGGGTGCTGATCGTCGACTGCGACCCCCAGGCCAACGCCACCTCGGGCCTCGGCGTCGACCGCGCCGACGTCCACACCAGCATCTACGACGTGGTCGTGCTCGGCCAGCCCCTGGCCAAGGCGCGCATGCACACCATGGTGCCCAACCTCGACCTCATCCCCAGCCACATCTCCCTCGCCGGGTCGGAGATCGAGCTGGTGAGCATGCCCCTGCGCGAGATGCGCCTCCGCTATGCGCTCGACGCCCTCGACGGCGACCTCGACTACATCTTCCTCGACTGCCCGCCCAGCCTCGGCCTGCTCACCGTCAACGCCGCGGTCGCCGCCGAGTCGCTACTCATCCCCATCCAGTGCGAGTACTACGCGCTGGAGGGCCTTGGACTGCTCACCCACACCATCGAGCTGCTCCGCCGCGAGCTCAACCCCGACCTGGCCATCGCCGGCATCGTGATGACCCTCTTCGACGCGCGCCTCACCCTGGCCACCCAGGTCGTCGACGAGGTGCGCAAGCAGTTCCGCGACGACGTCTTCGAGACCATCGTGCCCCGCAACGTGCGGCTCAGCGAGGCGCCCAGCCACGGCCTGCCGATCAGCCGCTACGACCCGACCAGCCGCGGCGCCGTCGCCTACCGCCGCCTCGCCGAGGAGCTCGACGCCCGCATGCAGCCGGCCGTTCCGCTCACCGCGCAGGCCCAGCCCGGATGAGCCCGCAGCCGCCGCCCCCGAAGCGCCGCGGCCTGGGCCGTGGGCTCGACGCCCTGCTCTCCAGCTCCGCCGCGGCCGCCAGCGCTCACGCCGCGGCCAACGACCCGCAAGCAGCAGCCGAGACCGTCGAGAGCGGCCTGATCGAGGTCAGCCCCAGCCGCGTCGAGCCCAACCCCGAGCAGCCGCGGCGCAGCTTCGACGAGGAGGGCCTGGCCGCCCTCGCCGACTCGATCCGCACCCACGGCCTGCTCCACCCCATCGTGGTCGAGCGCCACGGTGCCGACCATTACCGCCTGGTCGCCGGTGAGCGCCGGCTGCGCGCCGCCACCCTGGCGGGCGTGGCCACCATCCCTGCCATCCTCCGCCCCGCCACCGACTCGGCGCGCCACGCCCTGGAGCTGGCCCTGGTCGAGAACCTGCAGCGCGCCCAGCTCTCCCCGCTGGAGGAGGCCGCCGCCTACGCCCGCCTCGCCGACACCTTCGGCCTCTCCCACGAGGCGATCGGCCTGCGCATGGGCCGCAGCCGCAGCGCGGTCAGCAACACTGTGCGCCTGCTCAGCCTCGCCGCCGCGGTGCAGGAGGCCGTCGCCGAGGGACGGCTCAGCGCCGGACACGCCCGCGCCCTGCTCCCCCTCCCCGCGCCTGAGCAGGAGCGCATCGCCAAGCAGGTCGAGGACGAGGGGCTCAGCGTCCGACGCGTCGAGCAGCTCGTCCAGTTGCACAGCGTCCAGGCGGCGCCCGCCCCGCAACGCCCCGGCCGCGGCGCCAAGCCCGCCACCACCGGCGCCCCCGCGCAGCTCGACGCCGACGACAGCGCCCTGCAGCGCGGCTTCGAGGAGGCGCTCGGCACCCCGGTCACTCTGCAGCGCAAGCGCCGCGGCGGAGGCCGCCTGGTCATCGACTTCTACGACGACGAGCAGCTCGACGCGCTGTACGTTCGGCTCGGCGGCCCGGACCTCTAAAGCGCCAACGGCGCCCCACCAATCGCAAACGGCTGTTTGTGCCAACGTCGGCCAGAACTGGCGAATGGCACGCCCCCGGCAGGAACACGACCGGCGCCCGCGGCCCGGCCCCTATACTCCACGCGCTGTGTCGCAGGTCGCCGTCCCGCCCCCTCCCCCCAAGACCAAGCGGGGGCGCCGCACCCTGGTGCGGGACATCATCGAGGTCCTGCTCCTCGCCGTCGCCATCTACCTGGTGATCGCCTTCGCGCTGCAGACCGTGCGCGTCGAGGGCGAGTCGATGGTGCCCACGCTGCAGAACAACGACCTGCTCTTCGCCAACAAGATCTCGTACCACTTCCACGGTCCCGACCGCGGCGACATCGTGGTGCTGATGCCGCCGGAGAGCCCCAACCGCGACTTCATCAAGCGGGTCATCGGCCTGCCCGGCGACATCATCAAGATCGACGGCCGCTACGTCGACCCCAAGACGCCCAACGCCGCGCCGCGCACCGCCATCCTCATCAAGGTCGGCGGCACCGGCAACTGGCAGGTGCTCAACGAGCCCTACCTGCCCGACCAGAAGGCCGATCCCTGGACGGAGATGTCCAACTGCTGCGACTCGACGGGCCGCGCCACCGCCGTGCCCACCGAGCTGCAGATCCCCAAGGACCAGTACTTCGTCATGGGCGACAACCGCAACCGCTCCAGCGACTCGCGGTCGATCGGCCTGATCCCGCGCAACAACATCCTTGGCAAGGCGTGGATCCGCATCTGGCCGTTCAGCCACTTCGGCTTCCTGGGATCGGGGCCGAGCTTCGCGCCCGCGGCCGCGATCGTGCTGGCGCTGCCGCTGCCGATCACCAGGCGGCGCAAGCAGATCAGCGCCTTCATCAAGCAGCGCACCCGCGCGGCCTAGGGCGCCCCGACTACTTCTCGATCACCCAGGCGTCGACGGTGCGCTCCCAGGGCAGCACCTCGGCCGGCGCGAAGAACAGCGAGACCTCGCGCTGCGCGCTCTCCGGCGAGTCGCTGCCGTGGATCACGTTCATGCCAAAGTCGACCGCAAGGTCGCCGCGAATGGTCCCCGGCGCGGCGTTGGCGGGGTTGGTCGCGCCCATCATGGCGCGCACCATGGCCACCGCGCCCGGCCCCTCCCACACCATCGCCACCACCGGCGCGGAGGTGATGAACGACACCAGGCCGCCGAAGAACGGCTTCTCGCGATGCTCGGCGTAGTGGCGGCCGGCCAGCTCCTCGGTGATCTGCATCAGCTTCATGCCGGCCAGCTTCAGGCCGCGCCGCTCCAGGCGGCCGATCACCTCCCCGATCAGCCCGCGCTGCACGCCGTCGGGCTTGACCAGCACCAATGTCTGCTCGCTCAAGACCTCACACCTCCCGTCGTGAATCTTAGGTTCATGCCACCAGCAGCGACTCGAACCGCTCCGGCGCTCGGAAGGGCCCGATCACCGCGGCGCGCAGGCCGCCCTCGCGCAGCGTGCGGGCCACGCGCATGATGTCGTCCGCGGACACGGCGTCGATGCGCCGCACCACCTCGTCGGGCAGCAGGATCTCGCCGGTGAGCAGCTCCTGCTGGCCCAGGTAGTTGCACAGCGAGCTGGTGCCTTCGAGCTGGAGCATGAGGCGGCCCTTGGAGTACTCGCGTGCCTTGGTCAGCTCGGCGTCGCCGATGCGGCGCTCGGCCAGCGCGGTCAGCTCGTGGATCGCCGCCTCGGCCGCCTTGGTGGCGCGCTTGGGCTCGCAGCCGACGTAGACGCCGAGCGCCCCGGCGTCGCGGTGCTTGATGGTGAAGGAGTGCACGTCGTAGGCCAGCGCCTGCTCCTCGCGCAGGGAGAGGAAGAGCCGGCTCGACATGCCCTCGCCGAGCACCGCGTTGAGCATGTCGATGACGAAGCGGTCCTCGTCGAGGTAGGACAGGCCCGGGGTACCGAGCACGATGTTGGCCTGCTCGGTGCGCTTGTTGAGAAAGCGCAGCCGCTCCTTGCCGCCGGTGGTGGCAGGCGCGGGCGGCGCGGCCGGCGAGGGCCCCTCGCCCCACGCTCCGACCAGCGGCTGGAGGGCGTCGAGCGCCGCCTCGTGCTCGATGGCGCCGGCGACGCTGATCACCACGTTGTCGCCGTGGTAATGCTCGCGCAGGTACTGCAGGCAGTCGTCGCGCTCGAAGCTGCGCACCGTCGCCTCGGTGCCCGCGGTGTCGCGGCCGAGCGGGTGGTCCGGCCACATCACCTCGTCGAAGAGCGTGTGCACGTAGTCCTGCGGGTTGTCGACGTACATGCGCAGCTCTTCGATGACCACCTGCCGCTCCTTGTGCAGCTCGTTGCTGTCCAGGGCGGCGTTGTAGACCATGTCGCAGAGCACGTCGGCGGCGAGGGGCAGCTTGCCGGCCGGGACCTTGGCCCAGAACAGCGTCGCCTCCTTGTCGGTGGCGGCGTTGAGCACCCCGCCGACGCCCTCGACGGCCTCGCTGATCGCCTTGGCCGTGGGGTAACGCGTCGAGCCCTTGAAGACCATGTGCTCGATGAAGTGGGCGAGGCCGGCGGTGCGGTCGTCCTCGTAGCGCGAGCCGACCGCGAACATCACCGCCACGGCGACGGACGCGCGCTCCCGCATCGGCGCGGTGATGATGCGCGCGCCGCTCGGGAGGCGGGTGAGGCGGTACGCGCCGTCGACACCGGGCACAGTGGGCGTGAGTGTAGCGGGTCCATCAGCGCTCACCGGCGGCCTGCGCGTGGGCGAGGATGAGGGCGTCGGCGAGGCCAGTGCCGGCGTCGCGGCCGCGCACGACGAGGACGCTGACGAGGTTGGTGATGCGCCAGGTGAGAGTCACCTCGACGAGCGGAACGCCGTCGGGCGAGGTGGTGAGGAGGTGGTCGGCGTGGGCTTCGTCGCCGAGGGGGCCGGCGGATTCGGGGATGATGTTGGCGAGGGCGTCGACTTCGCGGGTCAGCGCGGTGTAGGCGGAATGGGCGCTGCTGGCGGTGGCGAAGCGGAGGGTTTCGGTACGGACGTCGAGCGGCCCGTTCGCCGTGGCCAGCACGGGTACGGTGCGGAAGTACCTGGCGGTGGCGGAGTCTTGTGGTCCGGCGCTTAGAAGGTTTTTTGGCACGGGGTGCGCAGGCTCGACAACCGTGAAGCCTGGCGTGCGCAACTCGTCGAGGGTCAGCAGGTAGGCGGACGCGGGACGTGACAGCAGCGACGGACCCGCCGGCGGCGATCCGCACGCGGCGAGCAGCAGCGCGCAGGCAAGGCCCCGAGCTGCGGCCTGCAGGCGCGACAACGTGCCTAGCTGTACCGGGGCCCCCGCCCGTAGTCGGGCCGTCCGCCGCCGGGACGCGCGCCACCCGGGCCCCCCGGGCCGCCCGGCCGCCGGAACCCGCCACCGCCGCCGGGACCACCCGGACGCGGCCCCCGGGGGATGCCGTGGAAGGTGCCGCGCGTCTCCTCGGGGAGGGGTGGACCGCCCAGCGCAGGGCCGGTGGGATGGATGGTCACCCGCCGCGCCGGCTCGGCGCCGGTCGACTCGGTGCGCACGCCCTCGTCGCCCTCCAGGGAGATGTGCACCACGCGGCGCTCGTAGGCGTGCATCGGCTCCAGCATCATCCGCTCGCCGGTCCGCTTGACCCGGTGGGCGACGCGCAGGGCCAGCTCGCGCACCCGCTCCTCGCGGCGCGCCCGGTAGCGCTCGACGTCGAGGATCAGGCGGCGGCCCTCGGCCTCGTTGTCGCCCATCATCAGGTTGAGCACGGTCTGCAGGGCGCGCAGGTTCTCGCCGCGCCAGCCGATCAGCAGGCCGAGGTCGTCGCCGGAGATGTCGAGGATCACCGGCTCCTTGCCGGGCTCGACGCCCTTCGACGCCGCGGCGCGGCGGACGGTGACCCGCGCGGGGATCTCCATGCGGGTGAGCAGCTCTTCGAGCAGCGCCCGGGCGCGCGACGAGTAGGCGTCCATGCGGCGCACCCGGACGCGCGCCTCGGAGCCGGTCAGGCGCTCGCCGGGGATGGCCCGGGCGCCCTCGGCGAGGACTTCGATCTCGGCCTGGTCACGGCTGATGCCGAGCTCGTCGAGGGCGCGGGTCACTGCCTCGGCGATGGTCGCGCCGCGGGCCTCGACCGATTCCCGGTCCTCGTCTTCCATGGTGCTGTTGACGGGAGTCCCCGTCTCGGTCTCGCTCACGATGCCTCCTGCCCGGCCCCTGCCGGAACGGTGTTGCTCAGCGGCTCCGCTTGTTGCGGCGGGCGCCGCCTCCAGTTCGACTTTGGGATGCGCCTGCCGGGCGGCGCTGCGCCTGCCCCCCCGCCCCGCGCTGGGGAGCCGGCTCGCCCTTGGCCCGGCCGTTGCTCGACTGCTTGGCGAGCGCGGCGGCGGGGACCGGCGCCGGCGCCGGGAAGGACAGTGGGGTCACCCGGCCGGCGCCGGGGAACCACGGTGGAACCTTGAGACCGCCCCAGCCGACCACGATGAACTGCTGGACGATCATGAAGACGCTCTGGGTCACCCAGTAGAGGGTGATGCCGATGGGGAAGATCATGCCGAAGACGAACACCATCACCGGCATGAAGAACATCATCTGCCGCGACATCTTGGCCATCTGCCGCTCCTGGTCGGACATGTCCGGCCGCAGCGGCGGGGCCATCATCTTCGACTGCACCAGGGTGGCCATCGCGGCGATGATCGGCAGGATCAGCACGGTGGGATGGCTCAGCGCCAGCGCGTAGTTGACGTGGTTGGCGGCGTCGGTGCAGCAGACCTTCAGGCCGGTCTGGGACACGTTGGGGACCCAGAGGAAGCCGAGGTCGCTGTGCAGCGAGCCCTGCACCGAGGTGATCGCCCGGTAGAGCTCGGCGATGATCGGCCACTGCACCAGGATGGGCAGGCACCCGCTGAGCTGCGACAGCGGGTTGATGTTGTGCTCCTTGTAGAGCTTCATCATCTCCGCGTTGAGCTTCTGCGGGTCCTTCTTGTACTTCTTGCGCAGCTCGGTCATCTGCGGCGCGATCAGGCGCTGCTCGGCCTGGATGCGCCGCGAGGTGCGCAGCTGCCAGGTGAACAGCGGGAAGAGCAGGGTGCGGATGACCAGGGTGGTGGCGATCACCGCCAGGCCGAAGGCGCCGATCGCCGAGCCCAGCCCGTGGGCGAAGAAGGCGTGCAGGTGCTCCAGCAGGAACTGGATGGGCTGCTGGAACGCGTGGTAGAAGAGGTCGCCGATGGCCTGGGCGGGGTTCACGTGGCACTCCCGGTGTGGGCGGCGGCCTTCTCGGCGCGGCGCCGGCGCCTGGCTTCGCGCCAGCTCACGTAGTTCTCAGGGACGGGATCGTACCCGCCTTCGTAGAAGGGCTGGCAGCGGCCGATGCGGCGCAGCGCCAGCCACCAGCCGCGGCGGACGCCGAAGCGCTGCAGCGCCTCCTGCCCGTAGTGCGAGCAGGTGGGCTGGAAGCGGCACTGGCTGAACAGCGCGAAGATCGGGCCAACGGTGACCCGGTAGAGCCGGATGAAGAGGATGCTGGCGCGGGTCATGCGGGTGATGGCATCAGGGCGCGGCGGGGGCCGGGCCGGACCGACCCATTCTCCGCCATCCGCCGGCGGGCGGCGCCGAGGCTGCGCCAGAGCTCGGCGGCGAGATCGGCGAAGGGCAGGTGCAGGGCCGACGGCGAGGTGCTCACCACCACGTCGAGCCCGGCGAGCTCGGCGCGGCGCGGCTCGAGGATGGCGCGGAGGCGGCGGCGCACCGTGTTGCGCTCCACCGCACCGCCCACCGACTTGGGGATGGCGAAGCCGAAGCGCGCGTGGGTGAGGCCGTTGGCGGCGAGGTGGACGCGCAGGGCGGCGGTGCCGGCGGAGGCTCGCTCGGCGCGCACGGCGGCGAACTGGCGGCGACCCGAGAGTCGCTCCCGCCGCTTCACCGCACGGGAGCGGGCGTCAGGAGCTTGCGGCCCTTGCGGCGCCGCGCCTTGATCACCTGCCGGCCTCCCGGGGTGGACATCCGGATGCGAAAACCGTGCGTCTTGCGCCGGTAGCGCTTCTTCGGCTGGTACGTCCGCTTGATGGGAAGGTCTCCGAGACGGGTATTCGAATCGATCGCACCCGGGGCAGCCGACGACGGCCGCCACGGCGGGCGGAGGGCTCAGGGAGTATACAGCGGAGGGCGTCGTTGGTGGCAGGAGCGTTGTAGCGAAGACGCCATCAACCTGGGCGTTGTGGGACTCGGCCGACGTTGCTAGACTCGCCCCTCGCTCCGCCGCGGCAGGGTCGCTTCCCCTCCACATCCCATCCACAACCCCGGCAAGCATCCTTGCGCTTATCCACGGTTGTGCACAACCTGTGCACAACTCAGGGCTCGGCAAAGGGGTTCGGCGGGTGTGCGCGTGGCTTGATGTCCGGGGGATTGGTATGCCCGTTTCCGGGAGTGAACTCACCTGGGGAGGTGACCGTATCGTGCCGATGGAGAGCCAGTCGCGAGTGGGGGCCGCGGTGCCCGCGGACGTCCAGCAGATCTGGCAGGCCGCCCAGGAGGAGCTCCGCTTCCAGATCGCGACCCCCGGCTACGAGACGTGGCTCCGCAACGCCGTCCTGCTCGACTGCGAGGACGGCCACATGTTCACGCTGGGCGTGCCGACGCGCCTGGCGCGTGACTGGTTGACCGAGCGCTACGTCCCGCTGATCCGCGAGACCCTGAGCGGCCTGCTCTCCCGCGAGTGCGAGGTGCTGATCACCGTCGACCCCGCGGCCGCGCCGCCGCCCGACGAGCCCGCGCCGATCGCCGACGAGCCACCCGACTCCGCGCCCTCGGTGCTCGGCGGCGCCGAGCCCTTCGAGCTGACGGGCGCGGGCAGCAACGAGTCGCGGCTCAATCCCAACTTCAGCTTCAACACCTTCGTCGTCGGCAACTCGTCGCGCTTCGCCCATGCGGCGTGCCGCGCCGTGGCCGACGCGCCCGGCAAGGCCTACAACCCGCTGTTCCTGTACGGCGGCGTGGGTCTCGGCAAGACGCACCTGATGCACGCCATCGGCGCGGCGGTGCGCGAGGGACATCGACGTCCGCCCAAGGTGGCCTACGTGACGTCCGAGAAGTTCATGAACGAGATGATCGCGTCCATCCAAGAGAACCGGATGAACGACTTCCGGGGACGCTATCGCACCGTCGACGTGCTGCTCATCGACGACATCCAGTTTCTGGCAGGAAAGGACAGAACTCAGGAGGAGTTCTTCCACACCTTCAACGCGCTGCACGAGGTGCAGAAGCAGATCGTGGTGTCCTCCGACCGGCCGCCCAAGGACATCCCGACGCTGGAGGACCGGCTGCGCTCGCGCTTCGAGGGCGGCCTGATGGCGGACATCCAGCCACCCGACTTCGAGACCCGGCTGGCCATCCTCAACTCCAAGCTGGGCGCCAACAGCCGCCTGGTTCCCGACGAGGTGTGCAGCTTCGTCGCCCACAAGATCCAGAAGAACATCCGCGAGCTGGAGGGCGCGCTGATCCGCGTGCTCGCCCACGCCTCGATCAGCGGCGAGCCGGTCACCGTCGAGGCGGCGCAGCGCATCCTCGTCGACATCATCCCCAGCGGCGGCTCGCGGCCGCTCACCGTCGACCTGATCCAGGAGACGGTCGCCGACTACTACAACATCGCCCTCGACGAGATGCTCGGCCGCCGGCGCGACAAGCACATCGTCTTCCCCCGCCAGGTGGCCATGTACATCATCCGCGAGGAGACGGCCTCGTCCCTGCCCGCCATCGGCAACGCCTTCGGCGGCAAGGACCACACCACCGTGCTCCACGCCTGCGAGAAGATCAACGAGCTGGCCAAGGAGGACCAGCGTCTGCAGCACGACCTCCGCCAGATCCGCGACCGGCTGATGGCCCGATGACGGCGCGGGACGCGGCTGTGGAGATCACGGGGACACTGTGGGTACAACTGCGCGGCGATGAAGGGCGGTTGATGAACTGGGGAAGAAACGGCGAGTTCGCCACCCCGGTGTCCCCCGAACATAGGGTCCGGTTCGAGCGCGAGATGGGGGGTTTTCCCCAGCGTCCCCATCCACTACGGTCTGCTTCTCTTCCAGAAACCAGTTAACGAAGGAACCTACGCTGGTGACAAGTTCGATCGAGGTCTCCCAATCGATGAAGTGCACGGTCTCCCCGTCGGCCCTGGGCACCTGCCTCAGCCTGGTCTCCCGAGCCGTGTCGCCACGGTCCACCCTGCCCATCCTCAGCAACCTGCTGCTGGAGACCGCCGAGGACGGCCTGCGGGTGACCGCCACCAACCTCGATCTGACCATCATCGCCACCGTCGAGGCCGAGGTCGCCCAGGACGGTCGCACCACCGTGCCCGCCCGGCTGCTGACCGACTACGTGTCGTCGCTGGCTGAGGCTCCCTGCACGCTGGAGCTGAACCCCGCGACGCAGGTGGTCAAGGTGGCCTGCGGGATCCACCGCTCCAACATCCACGGCATCGACGCCGTCGAGTTCCCGCCGCTGCCGGCGCGGGACGGCGAGTCGGGGATCGAGGTCGACGCCGCGGCGCTGGCCTCGGCGATCGCGCAGACGGCGATGGCGGCGTCCTCGGACGAGGCGCGTCCGGTGCTGACCGGGGTGCTGCTGGAGATGGACGGCGACCGCCTGACCCTGGCGGCGACCGATGGCCACCGGCTGGCGGTGCGCACGCTGGACGTCACCGTGCACGGCGATGCGCCGTCGGGGACGATCATCGTGCCGGCGCGGCACCTGTCCGAGGTGGCGCGGGCGGTCAACTCCAACCGGCCGACGGTGCGGATCACGCTATCGCAGCAGCGCAACCAGGTGTTCTTCACGATGAGCGGGCTGGAGATCTCCTCGCGGTTGATCGAGGGCACCTACCCCAACTACGCCCAGGTCATCCCCGCCGAGTCGCGCACCACCGTGGCGCTGCCGACCGCGGCGCTGCTGCGTGAGACGCGCACCGTGTCAGTTCTGGCCAAGGATGCCGCGAACCCGGTGCGCTTCAAGGCGTCGCCGGAGGGGACGCTGACGCTGGTGGCGCAGACCGCCGAGGTCGGCGACGACGAGGCGCCGTTGACGGCGGACGTCAAGGGTGAGGAGGTGCAGATCGCGTTCAACGCGCGGTATGTGCTGGATGCGCTCGCCGTGGTGGGCACCGACGAGGTGCAGCTGTCGTTCAACGGGCCGCTGTCGCCGGGGGTGATTCGGCCCGTCGGGAGTGGCGACTACCTGTGCATCATCATGCCGGTGCGGGTGCCGATGTAGGTACTGCCGCCGCTTCGCGCGGCAGATGATTCCTGTGCAGCGGTCCTGCTCAACTCATCGCGGTGAAGCGCAGCCGCTTGACGGTCCCCTCGCCGACGCGAGCGTTGACCGCCGCAATGATGCGCGGCGCATCCATCTGCAACTGCTGCGACAGCGCCGTGTGCGCGGTGGCGACGAGCAGCGCGCCGCGCTCCAGAGAAAGCGCGCGACACATCCCGCCCATGGCGGGCCCAACAACCACGGCGAACGCATCCTGCACCTGCACCTGCCGCACCGCGCGCCGGATGCCCATGCGCCGCAACGCAGGATCGAAGAGGTCGGAGAGGCGCTGCTCGTCAGGCATGAGCTTCAGACCGCCTCGACACGCAAGGCGGGATCCGCGCCCACATGTCCACCGCGCACGGTGAAGCGGCGCACGTCCGCGCCGGCGGGCAGGTCGAGGGCGGCGGTCTCGCTGGTGGTGAGCAGCGCCTGGGCCGTGCTCCCCGCACCGAGCGCTGCGAGCAACCGCAACCGGCGCCCCGCGTCGAGCTCACTCAGCACGTCGTCCAGCAAGAGCACCGGCGCGACCCTGGCGACGCTGCCAACGTGTCGCACCTCGGCGAGCTTGCAGGCCAGCACCATGCTGCGCTGCTGTCCCTGGGACGCCGTGGAGCGGGCGGGGCGCGCGTCGAGCAGGAACTCCACGTCGTCGCGATGCGGCCCGGCGACGGTGACGCCGCGCGCGATCTCCTCGCCGCGTCGCTCCGCGAGCAGCGACGCCAGGGACGCGGACAAGGCGTCGGCATCGGTCGCTGACGCGTCGACGCCCTCGCCCACGTAGCGAAGCCCCAGCACCTCTCGCCCGTCCGTCAACTCCGCCAGAGCCTCCGACGCCAGCGGCTCCAGGCTGCGCACCAGCCGCGTCCGCGCCACCCGGATGCGCCCGCCCACCGCCACCAGCTCACGCGTGAACGCCTCCACGGCGTCGAAGGACGCCAGCCGATCCCGCACCATGCGCAGCGACGCATTGCGCTGCTCCATGACCCGCCGGTAGCGCACCAGGTCATCCGCGGCGCGCGCGTCGGTCTGCGACAGGACGATGTCGAGCAACCGCCGCCGCCCCTCCGGGCCGCCCTTGACCAGCTGCAGGTCCTCCGGCCAGAACAGCACCACCGGGCACAGCCCCAACACCGCGCGCGCCGCTCGTTCCTTGCCGTCGACGGTCATCGACCGGCCGACCCGCTCCGTCTCCGCGCGCCGCAGGGTCACCTCCACGTCGTGCGCCGCGTCGGGACGCACCACGTGCGCGCTCACCCGGCAGGCGGGCTCACCCCAGCCGATCACCTCGCCCGCCGACCCCGCGCGCGGCGACCGCGTCAGCGCCACCGTGGCCACGGCTTCCAGCAGGTTGGTCTTCCCCTGGGCGTTCTCGCCCACCACGACGTTGAGCCCCGGCCCGAGCTCGACCGACTCCTCGCTGTAGTTGCGGAACCGGAACAGGCGCAGCCGCTCGACGCGGCAGGCGTTCGACGGCATCACGCCGCGACGGCGGCCGCCGCCAGCCGGCTGATCAGCGCGGCGATCTGCGCCGTCGCCTGGGGACGCGCCGCATGGCGCAGCGCCTCGCGCATCGCCGGGAGCGATGCGGAGCCCGGCCGGGACAGCTCGCGCACCGCGTCGACCATGTCGGCCACGCGCGGGACGTAGCGCCCCGCGCCGGTGTCGACCACGTATTCGACATTGCCGCGTTCCTGACCCGGCAGGTGCGAGGTCAGCAGCAGCGGCACGCGCGAGCACAGCGCCTCGGCGATGGCGCCCGGCCCCGCCTTGGTGACCAGCAGGTCGCAGGCGCGCATCCACTCCGACATGTTGTCGACGAAGCCGAGCACGCGCAGCCGTGCCGAAACGCCAACGGACGCAGCGCGCAACGCCTCCAGCTCCGCCAGCGCCCGCTCGTTGCGGCCACAGATGACAACAACGTCGACGTCAGCGACGCCATCCAGGACGGCGGCCGCGCGGCGCGGCAACTCCCCCGAGCCCTCGCCGCCACCGCTCAGCAGCACCGTGAAGCGCGAGGGCGACAGCCCGAGCCGCAGGCGCAGTGAGCGCCGCGCCGAGCCGGCCGGAGCGGGCGAGGCGAAGGCTTCGTCCACGGGCAGCCCCAGGTCGTGGCAGCGATCCGCGGGCACCCCGGCGCGGCGCGCCCGGTCCAGCCCGCCCGGCGATGAGGTCACCACCGCATCCACGTCCGGGCACGTCCAGGCCGCGTGCACGTCGACCAGGTCGGTGATCACCGTCGCCAGCGGCACGTGCGGCCCCGGCAGGGACCGCAACGCACGCCAGGCGACGTGGTTGAGCAGCGGATGGAAGGACACCACCATCGCCGGGCGCAGCGCGGCGATCACCTCACGCAGCCCCGGCTCGACCAGCCGCAGCGCCGAGCCGCGCAGGGCCGCCACGGCCGCCCGCGAGTTGGTGGCGTGGTACAGCGCACCCCACAGCCACGGCGCCCGCCGCGTGATCGGCGAGTACAGCCCCACGACGCGCCCGACGAGCGGCGGCGAGGCTTGCACGAAGGGGTCGAGCACGTGCGTTGCGAAGCGCCCCGGGTAGGCCATGGCCAGCCGCCGGGCGACCGCCTCCGCACTGGCGCGATGCCCGCCACCGGTGTCGGCCACCAGGAAGAGCAGGTGCAGCGGCGCCCCTGCCGATTCGGGCGAATCCACCGCGGGCGGCTCCCCGGCCAGAGAGGGCGGGACGGCGACCTCGGCGGTCACCACAGCCGCCTTCGCCAGGCAGACGGACGCTCAAACATCAAGGGATACCCTACCCTTTGACACCCATGCGCCCACCAGACGCCGCCGCCGGCCCGGGCCGCGGGAGTGCCCGCCGGGCGCTCGCGGTGGTTTCGGTGCACGCCTCGCCGCTCGGCCCGCTGGGCCAGGGCGAGAACGGCGGCATGAACCTCTCCATCCGCCGCCTCTGCGAGGGCCTCGCCGAACGGGGCGTCCCCAGTGACGTCTTCATCCGCCGCGACGACCCCGACGCCCCCGCCGAGGAGCTGATCTGCAGCGGCAGCCGCGTGGTCCGTCTCGACGCGGGACCGGCGCGGCCGCTGGCCAAGGAGGAGGTGCTCGGCCACCTGCCCCAGTTCACCAGCGCCCTGCTCGCCCACGCCGAGTCGGAGCGGCGCGAGTACCGGCTGCTCCACTCCCACTACTGGCTGAGCGGCTGGGTGGCGCGCCGTGCCGTGCAGCGCTGGGGCGTGCCCTGGGTGCACTCCTTCCACACCCTGGCGCGGATCAAGGCCGCCGCCGGGCTGCCCGAGGACCCGGTGCGCGCCGAGGTCGAGGCGGTGCTGGCGCAGAAGGTCGACCGGCTGGTCGCGGGCAGCACCCAGGAGGCGCAGGACCTGATCCGCCTCTACGGCACCGAGCCCGACCACGTCTGCGTGGTGCCGCTGGGCGTGGACACCGAGGGCTTCGCGGCCCGCTCCACCTGGCACGTGCGCGAGCGGCTGGGGCTGCGCAACCGCCGGGTGGTGCTCTACGTCGGCCGCCTGGAGCGGCTGAAGGGCGCCGACACGCTGATCGAGTCGGTCGCCGAGCTGCACCGGCGCGACGGCTTCGGGGACGTGCACACCCTGGTGGTCGGCGCCGACAGCGGCGACGGAGCGCGCCAGTCCGACCACCCCGGCGGCGAGCGCGGGCGTCTTGAGGACCTCGCAACTGCGCGCGGGTTGGGCGGCCGGGTCACCTTCCTCGGCGCGGTCCCCCACGCCGATCTCGCCGACCTCTACGCCATCGCCGACGTCTGCGTGGTGCCCTCGCGAGCTGAGACCTTCGGGCTGGTCGCCCTGGAGGCGCAGGCCAGCGCCACGCCGGTGGTGGCCAGCGCCGTCGGCGGGCTGCTCGACATCGTCGAGGACGGCGTCACCGGCTACCTGGTGGCCGGACGCGACCCCGCCGACTACGCCGACCGGCTCGCCCGCATCCTCGCCGACACGCCGCTCCGCCTGCGCATGGGCGACGCCGCCCGCGAGCGCGCCCAGCAGTTCACCTGGACCCGCTCGGTGGACCGCCTGCAGACCCTGTACGACTGCGTGGAGGATCCCGAGCCCGCGCACGCCGTCGAGACTTGCGGCTGTCTTTGACCGAAACTCACCGGCCCGTCCGCACCGTCTTCTTCGACCTCGGCGACACCCTCATGTACGTGCATCCCGACGTGCCCACGCTGTACCTGCAGACCTGCAACGAGATCGGCGTCGACACCACGCCAGAGCGCATGGAGGACGCGCTGCACGCCGGTGAGCGCATGTACCGCGGCGCGCTGCGGGCGGGACGCAGCTTCGAGTCCTCGATGGACGAGGCGCGCGCCTTCTGGCAGGAGTACAACGAGCTGATCCTCGCCGAGGTGGGCGTCGAGCAGCGTCGCGCCGAGCTGGCGCTGCAGCTCACCCAGCGCTTCTGGCACCCGCATTCCTGGCGCGTCTTCCCCGAGGTTCACGACGTGCTCGCAGCGCTGCGCGCGCAGGGGCTGCAGCTGGCGATCATCTCCAACTTCACCGACGCGCTGGTCGCGCTCTGCGAGACCCATGAGCTCGACGGCTACTTCGACGTGCTGGTCGCCTCCGCGGTGGCCGGGGCGCAGAAGCCCGACGCCGGCATCTTCCGCGAGGCCCTGCGCCGCACCGGCGCCGACCCCGCGACGTCGCTGCACGTCGGCGACAACTACGTGGCCGACATCCTGGGCGCGCGCGGCTCCGGCATCGCCGGTGTGCTCGTCGACCGCAGCCGGGCCGGCGGCAAGGGCATGTTCGACTTCGCCCTGCGCGACGGCATCGGCGGCACCGCCGGAGTGCGTCTGGACTGCCCGGTCATCAGCGACCTGCGCGAGCTGCTGCCGCTGGTCAGCGCGAGCGGCGCCTACCCCGAGAACGACACCGCCACCGCCTCGTAGCCGCCCACCGGGAAGGTGGTGAGGAAGGCGGGATTGCTGCCGTCGACGTTCTCGATCGCCGCCTGGCGCACCCCCGACGCGTCGGGCAGCACGTAGGCGACCTGGCGTCCCGAGGGCGCCACCACGGCGCCGGAGAGGTCGCCCGGCAGGGGCTGGCTGGCCAGCCGGTCGCGGGCAGCGTCGGCGATGCTCACCCGGGCCAGCCCGGGGTCGCTGCCGTCCACCGGCCGCTCGGTGGCGAGCAGGGTGCCGTTGTCGACGAAGGCCACCGGGGTCAAGTCGGCGCCCACCCGTCGCGGCGTCGGGTCGCCGCCGCGCAGCCGCACCGTCCAGGTGCCCACCTGCGACGGATCGCCGTCGCGAGCCACCGCCAGCAGCGAGCCGTCGGGGCTGAGCGCGGGCGAGCCGGTGCCGTCGCCGAGCCCGGGCACCGCGTAGCGCACGTCGAGGTCAGGCATGGCCAGGTCGACGTGGGTCGCGCCGGTGACGGTGTTCTGCACCGGCAGGGCCAGCACCGACCCGTCCCCGCTCCAGGCCGCGGGGGCCGCCAGCGGGTCGCCGGGCGGCAGGTGGACGTCGTGGCCGCTGGCGATGGTCTGGACGTGGAGGCCGTCCGGAGCCTGGAAGGCGAGGCGGGTGCCGTCCGGGGACCAGGAGATCTGCCCGCCGTTCTCGGCGATGTGCCGCTCGACGAGCGAGGGCAGCGCCACCAGCGAGACGGCGGCCGCGCCCCCCGGAGCCCGCAGGTCGCGCTCCACCACGCCCAGCCAGCGCCCGTCCGGCGACACCGTCGCCTGCTCGTACCCGACCAGCGGGCCGCCGACCGGCACCTGCCCACACTGCGCGGACGCTTCGCAGCGCGGCGCGTCGAGCACGATCGCGGCGGCGGCAGGCTCGCCGGGGACGCTGGCGCCGAGCTGGGTGATCAGCACCTGGGTGGCCACCTCGCCGCTGCGCCGGGCCAGCACCGCGGCGTGCCCGTTGGGGTCGAGCTTGCCGGTGCGGAACACCGAGCTCACCGGCAGGGCGAGGCGCTGCCCGTGCTCGTCCACCGCGCCGGTGCCCACCGTCAGCGTGTACTCCACCCCGGCGTCGAGCAGGCGCCCCGGCAGCACCAGGAAGCGGCCGTGGTCGCGGGTGTTGCGGAAGACCTGGGTGCCCGGCACCGCCGGCTGCAGCGTGATCGCCCCGGTGGTGGCGGCATCCATGGCGTTGGAGAAGGCGACCACCATCGGCGCGTCCACCGGCACCAGGCTGCTGCCGTCCGAGGGGCTGACGCTGTTCACCGTCGGCGGCGGGCCGGTGGTGATGTTCCAGGTGTGGTCGAGCGCGTTGGCCACGCCCTGCTGGTCGGTGATCCCCGGCGACACGGAGAGGGTGTACTTGGTGTTCGAGGTGAACGGCGCCCTGGGGTGCAGCACGGTGAACGTCGAGGAGGCCGCGTCCCACACCACGTGGCACGATGCGGAGGCGGAGGCGCCAAACGCGGCCTGCAGGTCACAGCCCGTGATCCCCGGGTCGACGTGGAACCGCGAGCCAACGCTGTCGCGCTGCACGGGGTGGTCGAAGACCACGGTGATCGGCGCGTCGGCGGCCACGCCGGTCGAGCCGTTGACCGGGGACAGCCGGGTGATCTGCGGTGGAGCGCTGAAGCAGCCGGTCAGCAGCACACCGCACAGTGGTGCGAGAACCAGGAGCAGCGCCGCCCGCGCCCGCCCCACCCGACGCCCGAGCCCGATCAGAACGTCGCGCGCAGCGCCTGCTCGATGTCGATGCCCGCGGGCGACCCGGCGCCGGCCTTGACCTCGATGCGGGCGGTCAGCTCGCCGGCCAGGTTGTCGATGGTCGCCGGGTTCTGCACCAGCTCGCGCTGCGACTGCGTGTAGGCGCCGTGGATCTGGCCCTTGCGAAGCAGAATGACGCCGGTCTCGCTGCCGCCGCTGACCAGCACCGACCCGTCCACCTTCTCCTCGGCGAGGTATTCGAGCAGGGCGCTGAAGTTGACGAAACGGCCGAGCAGGCCGGTGAACATCGGCCGCGCGGTGAGCAGCTGGGCCAGCGCCACCACGGTCTCGCCGGCCAGCTCGATGACGTCGAGCAGGCCCTCGCCGCGCTCCATGCGGCGGCGGAAGTTCTGGAAGGCGCGCTCCCCCTGGGTCAGCTCGCCGGCGCTGAACAGCGCCTCGAGGACGTGCCCGTCGTGGAGCAGCAGCACGCCTGCGAAGTCGGCGCCGTCGATGCGCACGTAGCCGGTGTGCTTGTCGGAGTCGAGGGTGCGCAGCAGCTTGGGGAAGTCGACGAAGGCCGACTTGAGGCCTTCGTAGATCGGCTTGCCCGAGGGCAGCGGGTAGAGGTCGGTGAGCGGCGGGGCGTCGGGGTTGCCGTACACCTGGTTGGCCGGCGGTGCGGCGGGCATGGGGCTCGCGGCGAGCGTCTCGGTCACGGCGTTCTCCCTAGCGGCGTCACGAGGCGCGGGCCAGGAGGGCTCGTCCCCGGACCCCTCCTGCGCCTCTGCGGTCGCTTCCACGGCGGCCGGCACGGCGGCCGGCTCTGCTTCTGAGTGGTCTTCCTCCGCGGCGGCGGGGGCGCTGCCGTTGCTCTCGACGTGGTGCGAGGCCTTGCGGCGCTCGGCCTCCTGGAGGAGCTCGGTGGTCGCCGCCTTGATGGTCTCCTCGGCGGGGAGCTTGGCGCGGGGGTCGAAGGTGAACGCGCCGTCGGTCCAGCCGAGGGCGTTGATCACCGCCTCCTCGCCCTGGCCGAGGTCGCCGGTGGCGTGGAAGAGGTGGCCGAAGAGGAAGTACAGCGAGCACGTCTCGGGGCCCTGCTGCAGCGAGAGGGTGCCCGTGGCGCGCTCCGACTGCATGGCTTCGAGCAGGGACGCCAGATTGGTCTGCGCCAACGAGCCCTGGGTCTGCACTCCGTCACTCCTGAGAGTTCTGATCGGGGGTCGCTCTGAAAAAATCGGCGGGCGGACAAGGGGAACAACCCACCCGAGCTCCCTCGACAGGCCCGTATAGTACCAACCGAAACCTCACCGCGCCGCACCACGGATTCAACACCGATATGCAGGACCGTCCCGCCGTGCCGGATACCGGGCCGGGCTGGGACGCACACCTCCTCGCCTGGCCGCGCGCACACCTGCTCCAGTCCTGGGGCTGGGGCGAGCTCCAGGCGGGCGCCGGGTGGGAGGTCGAGCGGCTCGCCGTGGCGGTCGGCGCCGAGCGCACCCTGCCGCTGACCGCGCTGCGCGGTGGCGCCGGGCTGCCGGGGCTGCCGCCGCGGCTGTACGTGCCCAAGGGGCCGGCGTGCGCCCCCTCCGACGGCGAAGCGTGGCCGGCGGCCCTCGCGGCCCTGCGCTCCGCCGCCCAGCGCGCGGGGGCGTCGAGCCTGACCGTCGAGCCGAACGCCTGGGACGGCGAGCGCGCCGAGCTCGCCGATCAGCTCGGCAGCGGGTGGCGCGGCGCGGCCACCGTGCAGCCGGAGCACACCGCGGTGGTCGACCTCAGCGGCGGCGAGGAGGCGGTGCTGGCGCGGATGAAGCCCAAGGGCCGCTACAACATCCGGCTCGCCGCGAAGAAGGGCGTCACCGTCGCGACCCCGACCGACCCTGCCGGCGCCGCCCGCGAGCTGGCCCGGCTCTGCGCCGCCACCGCCAGCCGCCAGGGCATCAACCTCCCGGGCGCCGCCTACTTCGAGCGCGCCCTGCGCTGCCTGCCCACGGCTCGCGTCCACCTCGCCTGCGTCGACGGCGAGGCGGTCTCGGCGGTGCTGGTGGCGCACTTCGCCGGCGAGATGATCTACCTCTACGGCGGCTCGGAGACCCACCACCGCGAGCGCCAGCCCTCCTCGGCGCTGCACGCCCACGTCATCCGCGAAGCGCTGTCGGCGGGGTGCGACCGCTACGACCTCTGGGGCATCCCGCCGAGCGCCGATCCCGGCCACCCCTGGCACGGTCTGCGCCAGTTCAAGCTGGCCCTCGGCGGCGTCGAGCGCAGCGCGGCCGGCGCGTTCGTCGAGGTGCGGCGGCCGGTGGCGGCGCGGGCGGCGGCGGCGGCCAATGCGGCACGGCGCGCGGCGAGAAGGGCGACACGCCTGTCGCGAGCCCGCGGACGCTCAGACTCTGCCGTACAATCGCGCCCGACAATGGAGCCTCCAGCCGCTTCGTGAACGGACAGCGCAAGGTGCTCGTCATCGACGACGAGGCCATGATCCGCAAGACCGTCCGGCTCGCCTGTGAGAAGGAGGGGTATGCCGTCCAGGAGGCGGAGAACGGCACCGAGGCGCTGGCCAAGCTGGACAGCTTCCGTCCTGACATCATCCTGCTCGACCTGATGCTGCCCGACATCAGCGGCTTCGACGTCTGCCGCGACATCCGCCGCGCGGGCTACAAGCAGCCGGTGCTCATCCTCTCGGCGAAGACCGAGGAGATCGACGTGGTGGTCGGCCTGGAGATCGGTGCTGACGACTACGTCATCAAGCCGTTCCGTCCGCGCGAGCTGCTGGCGCGCATCGCCGCCCACCTGCGCAAGTCGCGCCAGGAGGAGGACCGCGAGGCCGACGGCCGCATGGTCTTCCGCGACCTGGTCATCGACGCCAACGAGCGCCGCGTCTACCGGCAGGACGAGGAGATCCAGCTCACCCACACCGAGTTCGACCTGCTGTCCTTCCTCGCCTCCAACGCGGGCAAGGTGCTGTCGCGCGAGAAGATCCTCAACTCGGTGTGGGGATACGAGTATCCGATCGAGACGCGGGTCATCGACGTGCACGTGCGCAACCTGCGCCGCAAGATCGAGGACGACGCGTCGCACCCGCTGTACATCCTCGCGGTGCCCGGCATCGGCTACCGCTTCACCGCGACCAAGCCCTGAGCCCCAAGAGCTTCCTGCTCTCGACCGAGCTGCACGACTACATCGTCGCGCACTCCATGCCGATCGACGCCGTGCAGCGCGACCTGATCACCGAGACGGCGGCGCTGGGCCCGGTGAGCGGCATGCAGATCGCCCCGGAGCAGGGCGCGTTTCTGACGATATTGACCGCATCTCTCGGGGTGCGCCGCGCCGTCGAGGTGGGCACCTTCACCGGCTATTCGTCGCTGTGCATCGCGCGCGGCCTGGCCGAGGGCGGCGAGCTGCTCTGCTGCGACGTCAGCGAGGAGTGGACCGGCATCGCGCGCCGCGCCTGGGACCGCGCCGGCGTCGCCGACCGCATCACCCTGCGCATCGCGCCCGCCGCGGAGACGCTGCGCACGCTTCCCGAGCAGCCGTACCTCGACCTCGCCTTCGTCGACGCCGACAAGGGCGGCTACCGCACCTACGCCGAGGAGCTGATCCCGCGGCTGCGTCCCGGCGGCCTGCTGCTGGTCGACAACGTGCTGTGGGGCGGCAGCGTGCTCCACGGAGCCGAGGCGCGCAGCGACACCGAGCACATCCGCGCCTTCAACGACTGGCTGGCCGCCGACCCGCGGGTCGACTGCGTGCTGCTGCCCATCGCCGATGGGCTGACGCTGGCGAGGCGTCGCGCGGACTACACTCCGTAGCCTCACATGGCCACGCCTCCCATGCTGCAGCCGCGCCGTCCCCAGGACCGCGTGCCCGCGCCGCCGCGACCCGACCCCGCCACCAGCGTGTCCGCCGTCTTCCTGGCGTTCGCCGCGATGGGCCTGTTCCTCGGCGGCATCCTCGCCGTCTACGACTGGCGCGCCCCCGGCGCCCTGTGGCCGCTGTTCTTCGGCGTGCTGGCCTCGTTCGGCGCCGCGCTGGGGGTGCAGGTGCTCGCGGCCACGGTCCGTCACCTCCGCCCGGGGCGCTAGGCCGGGGTGGCAGAACGGCTGCGGCCGGGCGGCAACGGCGACAGCGCGCGCGAGGACCAGCCCGAGCCCTTCCCGACCTACGAGGAGCTCGCCTCCGACCTGCTCGAGGCCCTCGACGAGGCCGGCCTGAGCATCGAGGACGTGCGCCACGAGCTGGAGCCGGGGGTCGGCGAGCGGCGCTTCGAGTGCGTCGTCCGCCTGCAGTCCGCCGACCCGCCCTCGCGGTACCACGCCCACCTCAGCTTCTCGTGGGACGCGCTGATGACCTACATCGCCGCCTACGGCGCCGGCGCCGACTGCGACCTCTACCACGACGAGGAGGAGGAGCAGGACTGTCCCCACCGCCACCTCCGTCCCCAGCCCTTCGTGGAGATCGAGGCCGAGTTCCTGCTCGGTGACGGCGGCTACGAGCTCCAGGAGGTCAGCGAGGTCAGCGCCTGGATCGACACCGTCCAGGCCCTGCTCGGCAAGGCCTTCCCCGAGGACGACCGCCCCTCCGTCCACGTCGCCATGGCCGCGCTGGGCTCGACGGTGCTGGTCGAGAAGCTCGCCGCCGAGCACTCCTGGCTGGTCGACTTCGAGACCCCGCCCGACCTGGGGCCGATCGCCCGCCAGGTCCACGCCGCGCTCCGCGTCGTGCCGGGGTTGGCCGACCGCCTGCCGATTTAGGCGCGACAGCCCAGCTCGGCGAGCATCTCGACGAAGAACGGCCGCTCCGGCAGGCTCGGATGGGGCACGGTGAGGGCGCCGTCGCTGTAGGGCATGGCGCCGTCCTCGCCGAGCAGGAGGATGTCGGCGTCGGCGCGGCGCGGTCCCCAGCGATAGGTGGTGCGGCGGCCGGCGTCGTGCTCGGCGCGCTGCGTGTGCTCCAGCCACTGCCGCGGCGCCCACGGAGCGGGAGCGCGGAGCTTGACCACCTGGTTGAGGAAGTCCGGCTGGTTGGTCACGCCCACGGCGCGGGTCAGCCGCTCCTCGGAGGCGGCGTCGATGCGCACCCCGTCGCGCAGCAGCAGCTCGCGGAGGAGGGCGAGCTGTCGGGTGCGGTTGCCCAGGTTGGCGCCCAGTGCCACCCAGGCCACGGCGGTGGCGCTCAGCCTGTCGGCCCCGGCGCCGGAGCGTCGCGCAGCTCGGCCGGCATGCCGCGAATCACCGCGTCGGCGACGCGCAGCGCCCGCACCGTATCGGCCACGTCGTGGACGCGCACCATGTCGGCGCCACGCTCGGCGGCCAGCACCGCCAGCGCCAGCGACCCCTCCAGCCGCTGCTCGGGAGGCGCGCCCCCGAGCAGCAGCCCCACCGTCGACTTCCGCGAGGCGCCCACCAGCAGCGGCCGGGCCAGCCCGCGCAGCTCGCCCAGCCGCCGCAGCAGCTCGACGTTCTGCGCGGGCGTCTTGCCGAAGCCGATGCCGGGGTCGACGATCACCCGCTCGCTCTCGATCCCCGCCGTCTCCGCCACCACCAGCGACTCGCGCAGCCCCAGGCCGACCGCCTCGACCACGTCGCCCGCGTACTCAGTCCCGCGCTGGTTGTGCATGCAGACCACGGCCACGCCGCGGGCGGCGGCCACCACCCGCGCCATGTCCGGGTCGCCGCGCAGGCCCCACACGTCGTTGACGATGTGCGCCCCGGCCCCGACCGCCGCGGCGGCCACAACCGCCTTGCGGGTGTCGACGCTCACCGCCACCGACGCAGGCAGCCGCCGCAGCACCTCGCGCAGCACCGGCAGCACCCGCTCCAGCTCCTCGTCCGCGGGCACCTCCACCGAGTTCGGCCGGGTCGACTCGCCGCCGATGTCGATGACGTCCGCTCCGGCCTCGGCCATGGCCAGCGCCTGGGTCACCGCCGCCTCCGGCCCGGCCGCGGCCAGCCCGTCGCCGGAGAACGAATCGGGGGTGACGTTGACCACGCCCATCACCAGCGTGCGCAGCCCGAACTCCAGCAGCACGCCCCGCGCGTTCACGGGTCGGGCCCGGCCACCCTTCCCCGCCAGCGCCTCCTGCAGCGCCGCGCCCAGGGCCTCGGTGCGGCGTCCCCACTCGACCATCCGCGAGGGCAGCTCCCCGAAGGCGCTGAGCGGCCCCAGCAGGACGACCCGGTCGCCGTTCGTCGAGCTCAGCACCTCGCCGCCGAGCCGGCGGAACTCGCGCTCCAGCACCCGCGTCTCGTCGGGCGCCAGGCCGCGCACCGCGAACGCCTCCTGCGAGCCGTGGCGTGCCAGCGCCGGGAGCGCCGCGGGCCCGACGCCGAGCGAGAGCACCGCGTCGCGCAGCGCCTCGGCGGGACCGGGCAGCAACGGCCGGACCGCGTAGCGCGCCGAGTCCGCCGCGGAGGCGTTCACGCCGTGGTCAGGCGGAGGGCTGCCCAGCCGCCTGCTCGGCGGGCACGTCGGCGGGCTGCAGGTCACCGACCATCGAGCGCTTGGGCACCATCACCCGGCGCCGGAAGATGCAGACCCGCTCGCCGCGCTGGTTGTAGGCGCGGGTCTCGACGTAGACGACGCCGCGGTCGTTCTTCGACTGCGACTCCTTCTTCTCCAGCACGGTGGTCTCGGCGTAGATGGTGTCGCCGTGGAAGGTGGGGTTCTCGTGCTTGAGCGACTCGACCTCGAGGTTGGCGATCGCCTTGCCGCTGACGTCGGACACGCTCATGCCCAGGGCCAGGCTGTAGACCAGGTTGCCGACCACCACGTTGCGCTTGAACTGGGTCTGCGTCTCGGCGTAGTGGGCGTCGAGGTGCAGGGGGTGGTGGTTCATGGTGATCAGGCAGAAGAGGTGGTCGTCCGCCTCGGTGATGGTCTTGCCCGGCCAGTGCCGGTAGGTCGCCCCGACCTCGAACTCCTCGTAGTACCGACCGAACTGCACGGCGAATCAGCTCCTGACAAATGTGCTCTGCGCACCCGGCACTGTACCCGCCCCGCCCTACACTCCGCCGCGATGCTCGACTTCCCCACCGGCTTGGTGGTGCAGGGCCCGGCCCTCGACCTGCTCGGCGCTCTGCCCGACGGGTGCGTCGACCTGGTCTACGTCGACCCGCCGTTCAACACCGGCAGGGCGCGCCGGGGCCTGCGGATGCGCACCACCCGCGACGACGAGGGCGGCGACCGCACCGGCTTCGGCGGCCGCCGCTACGCCACCGCCGCCGAGCCCCGCGAGGCCTACGCCGACGCCTTCGACGACTACCTCGGCTGGCTGCGCCCCCACCTCGTCGAGACGCGCCGGGTCATGGCCGGGCACGCCAGCCTCTACTTCCACATCGACCCCCGCGAGTCGCACTACTGCAAGGTGCTGCTCGACGAGGTGTTCGGCCGCGACTGCTTCCTCAACGAGGTGGTCTGGGCCTACGACTACGGCGCGCGCAGCACCAGGCGGTGGTCGCCGAAGCACGACGTGCTGCTGGTCTACGTCCGCGACCCCGAGCGCTACCACTTCGACACCGCCGAGGTCGCGCGCCTCCCCTACATGGCGCCATCGCTGGTCACCCCGGAGAAGGCGCTGCGCGGCAAGCTGCCCACGGACGTGTGGTGGCACACCATCGTGCCCACCAACTCGCGCGAGCGCACCGGCTACCCGACGCAGAAGCCGCTCGGCGTGCTCCGCCGCGTCGTCGCCGCCTCCTCGAAGCCGGGCGACCTGGTGCTCGACTGGTGCGCCGGCAGCGGCACCACCGGCGAGGCCGCCCACCAGCTCGGCCGCCGCTTTCTGCTCGGCGACGAGAGCCCCCAGGCGATTGCAGTCATGCGCAAACGATTGGAGCCAATCGTTCCCCACCTGCGCGTCGCCGTCAGTTGAGCGCGGCGGGCAGCACCACGG
This sequence comes from Candidatus Angelobacter sp., assembly GCA_035569495.1. GTDB lineage: Bacteria > Chloroflexota > Dormibacteria > Aeolococcales > Aeolococcaceae > DASRDZ01. The sequence goes on from DATMMX010000024.1 coordinate 56,271, forward strand.
TGAAGGTGGTCCCCTGTCCCACCTCGGATTCGACGCTGATGTGGCCGCCGTGGGCCTCGACGGTGTGGCGGGCGATGGCCAGCCCCAGCCCGGCGCCGTCGCCGTCGCGCTGGCGTGAGCGGTCCGCCTTGTAGAAGCGCTCGAAGATGCGCGGCAGGGCGTCGACGGAGATGCCCACGCCGGTGTCGGCGACCTGCACGGCGACACGCGAACCGGCGCGCGGCTCCGCCTTCACCGTCACCGATCCGCCGCTGGGCGTGAACTTGATCGCGTTGTGGACAAGATTGCGCACAACCAGCGCCAGCCGCGAGGTCTCGCCGACCACGGGCGGCGTCTCGGTGGCGATGTCGAAGCGCAGCTCGACGCCGCGCTCCTCGGCCAGGGGACGCAGCCGGTCGGCGGCGTGCACCAATTCCTGCACAGAGACAGGGGCGGGATGGAGCGGCCGCTCACCCGCCTCCATCAGCGACAGCTCGAGCAGCTCGTCGACCATCTGGCGCAGGTGGGCGACCTCCTGGCCGATGCGCTCGACGAACTGCGCCGCCTCCTCGGGCTCACCGAGCGCGCCGTTCTGCAGCGTCTCGACGAGCAGGTGGATGGCGGTCACCGGGGTGCGCAACTCGTGGGAGACGTTGGCCACGAAATCGCGTCGCACCGTCTCCAGCTGGCGCAGCCGCGTCTTGTCGCGGAGCACCACGGCGACGTCGATGTGGCCTTGTCCACCAAGGGGAATCGCCCGCGCCGTGACGGTGTGCTCGCCGACCACGTCGGTCAGCTCGTCGTTGGTCTCCAGGTGGCGTTCGAAGGCGCCGTTGACCAGCAGGGCGATGCGGTAGTCCGGTGCCACCTCGGCGAGCGGCCGCCCCACTGCGCCGGCGTCGACCGCGAAGAGCTCACGAGCCGCGGCGTTGAGCCACACCACGCGGCGCGGTGCCGACACCACGATGACCGCGTCTTCGAGGCGGTCGCACAGGACGGCGAGCAGAGCTGCCGTTTGGGCGCCGCCCTCGTGCACAGCTGACATGGTCGAAACAGTATAGAGAGGAAGGAACATTGCGGCACCGGTGCGGACTCTTAACCGCTCGTTAATGGGTGCCTAAAGCACTGACAATCCACGGCAGGGCACGATGGCCGCGTCAGAGTGCGGACTGCGCCGAGTCATCAGGGCCGCCCGGTCCGAGCGCAGACGCCACGGGGCTTGTATGCAACTGCGAATCCTCGCCGTACCGGCGCTCGCCGGGCTCGCGCTCGTCGCGTGTGGCAGCACGGACAACAACTCGACCAACTCGCCGTCCGGTGGCGCCGCGACGGCCAGTGCATCGCCGACCGCCGCCGCCTGCGCGACCGGGACGATCACGGCCAGCGGCTCCACGGCGCTGCAGCCCCTGGTGCAGAAGGCCGCCCAGCTCTACCAGGCGAAGTGCACCGGCGCGACCATCACGGTCAGCGGCGGCGGCTCGTCGACCGGCCTCAGCAACGTGGCCAGCGGCACGTCGGACATCGGAAATTCGGACGTTCCTGTCAGCAACGCCAAGGCCGTCGACCCGACCACGGTCAAGGACCACCAGGTTGCCGTCGTGGTGTTCGCGGTCATCGTCAACCCCGGCGCCGGCGTCACCAACCTGACCACGCAACAGATTCAGGACGTGTTCAGCGGCAAGGTGACCAACTGGAAGTCGGTGGGCGGCAAGGACGTGCCAGTCACCCTGATCGAGCGCAAGCCGGGCTCGGGGACGCGCCTCAGCTTCGACAAGGACATGATGGGCGGTACCGCCGAAGCGGCCAACCCGGCGTCCACTCAGGACTCGACGCAGCTCGTGCTCACCGGTGTGGGCGGCGCCAGCGCGCCGGGTGGCGTCTCGTACGTCGCCGCGGGCTCGGCCGACTCCACCGTGGTCAAGGTCAGCATCGACGGCGTGTCCGCCACCGGTGACGCCGTGAAGGCCGGCACGTACAAGCTCTTCTCGCACGAGCACATGTACACCAAGACCGCCGCCTCCCCGCTCGCCGACGCGTTCATCAACTACATCCTCTCCAGCGAGTTCCAGACCACCCAGGTCTCGACGCTCGGCTACCTGCCGGTGGCGACCACCTCGGAGCAGTCCGCCGCCGACCAGTAGGATTCGGCTACGCAACCTCCTCAGCTTCCCGTGATCTCAGGCCAGGGCGGTGGGGCGACAGCGCCCCCCGCCCGGGCCCAGAACGCCGCCGCGGTCCCAGGCCTGCGGCGGCGTTCGCGTCTCATCGACCGCGCCTCCCGCCACGTCCTCCTCGCCGGTGCGGGGATCAACGTGGTCGTCGTCGCCCTGGTGGTCATCTTCCTGCTCTCACGCGCCTGGCCGACGATCAGCAACATCGGCTTGGGCCACTTCTTCGGCAGCGCCAAGTGGGCGCCCGACGAGGGCCTCGGCTTCGGCATCGGCAGCTTCGGCGCCCTGGCCCCCATCTTCGGCTCCTTCGCCGTGGTCACCCTGGGGCTGCTCATCGCCGTGCCCTTCGCACTCGCCGTGGCGGTGTTCGTCACCGAGACCAACCCGATCGTCGGCGAGCGTTTCATCCGGCCGGCGGTCGAGGTCTTCGTCGGCATCCCCTCGGTGGTCTACGGCTACCTCGGCTTCATCGCCCTGCTCCCGCTGCTCCACAACTTCGCCCCGCCGGGGCGCCAGGGCTCGGGGATCCTCGCCGCGGGCATCGTGCTGGCGATCATGGTCATCCCCACCATCGCCACCATCAGCGCCGACGGCCTGCTCTCGGTCCCTGGCGCGCTGCGCGAGGGCTCGGCGGCGCTGGGCGCAACCCAGTGGCAGACCATCCGCCGCGTCCTGCTCCCCGCGGCGCGGCCCTCGATCGTCAGCGGCATCGTCCTCGGCTTCGCCCGCGCCATGGGCGAGGCGCTGGCGGTGGCCCTGGTCATCGGCGACGTCAACGTCATTCCCAACTTCGCCAAGGAGGGCCTGGGCGCGCTGCTCGAACCCTTCACCACCATGACCGTCACCATCACCGACGGCGTCGACAAGCTGGCCATCAACCCCGACGGCACCGCGGCGCGCTACATGCTCGCGGTGGTGCTGCTGGTGGTGACCTTCCTGGCCATCATCATGGTCCGCCTGGTGACGCGCGGCCGGCGCGGGAGCAGGGCGTGAACCGCAGCCTGCGCCGCCGCAACGCGCTGGCCATCGGCGCTGTGCGCGGCATGGTGCTGCTGCTGGTCGCGCTGCTGGTGTGGATCATCGTGTTCATGCTCATCCAGGGCTGGGGTGAGCTGACCCGCGGGCGCTTCTACACCAACGTGCCCAACATCGGCGGCCCGGGCAGCGGCGTCGGTCCGCAGCTCTTCAACACGGTGTACGTCCTGGTGCTGTCGATGCTGCTGGCGCTGCCCATCGGCCTGGCGGGTGGCATCTTCTTCGCCGAGTACGCGGGCACCGGGCGGGTCACCAACCTGCTGCGCCGCGCCTCGGAGACGCTGGCGACGCTGCCCTCCATCGTGGTCGGACTGTTCGGCTACGCGCTGTTCGTGCAGGCGACCCACTCGCATCCCAGCCGGCTGGCCGCGGCGCTGAGCCTCACCGTGATCAACCTCCCCTACGTGGTGCGCATCTCCGAGGACGCGCTGCGCGCCCTGCCCCCCGCGTTGCGCGAGGGCTCGCTGGGCCTCGGCGCGACCCGCTGGCAGACGGTCTACAAGGTGCTCCTGCCCGCCGCGCTGCCCGCGCTGGTCACCGGGGTGATCATCACCGCGGGCCGGGTGTTCGGCGAGGCGGCGGCGATCCTCTTCACCGGCTCCAACTTCTCGCTGACGGCGCACCCCAACTTCTCGCTCAGCCCCTTCGACTCCGGCGACACGCTGGCCGTCGACCTCTACGTCTTCCGCACCCAGGCCGAGCCCGCCGCCGTTCCCGACGCGCGGCAGTACGCCGATGGCGTCGCGGCACTCCTCGTCATGGCTGTCCTGGTGTTCAATGTCGGTGCCCGCCTGCTCGGCCGGGCCGCCGTCCGGCGTCTGCAGAGGACAGCGTGATGACCGCCACAGAGAGGATCGGAGAACCAGTGGCCCTCAGCCCGGTGCCACAACCCCAGCCGCAGTCCCAGCCCGGCCACCGCAGCGTGGAGCTGGCGCCGCCGGCCGACCCGATGAAGATGGCGGTGCACAACCTGCACTGCTACTACGGCGACTTCCTGGCCGTGCGCAACGTCACGCTGGAGGTCCCCGAGCGGCAGATCACGGCCATCATCGGCCCCAGTGGCTGCGGCAAGTCGACCCTGCTGCGCACCATCAACCGCATGAACGACCTCATCCCGGCGTTTCGGGCCACCGGCTCGATCCTGCTCGACGGTGAGGACATCCTCGGCCCGCAGGCCGACCCCATTGGAATGCGCCGCCGTGTCGGCATGCTCTTCCAGCGGCCCAACCCCTTCCCCACCTCGATCTTCGACAACGTCGCCTACGGGCTGCGCATCGCCGGGCGCATGCCCAAGAAGCAGCTCACCGAAACGGTGGAGCGCGCCCTGGAGCGCGCCGCACTGCTCGACGAGGTGAAGGACCGCATGGACCGCTCCGCGCTGGGCCTCAGCGGCGGCCAGCAGCAGCGCCTCTGCCTGGCGCGCGCCCTGGCCGTGGAGCCGGAGGTGATCCTCATGGACGAGCCGTGCTCGGCGCTCGACCCCATCGCCACCCTGCGCATCGAGGACCTGATGCGCGAGCTGAGCGGCACGGTGACCCAGGTGATCGTCACCCACAACATGCAGCAGGCCGCCCGCGTCAGCGACGCCACCGCCTTCATGCTGATGGGCGGGGGCCGCGCCGGGGAGCTGGTGGAGATCGGCCCCACCGTGGAGCTGTTCCGCAACCCCCGCGACCGCCGCACCGAGGACTACATCACGGGTCGATTCGGATGAGCGAGCCGTTGCACCACCCGCACCGTCCTGTTCTGCAGGAGGAGATGGAGCGGGTTCGCGAGATGGTCCTCGACCTCGGCCGGCGCGTCGACGCCGCCATCGGCCGGGCCACCCGCGGCCTGGTCGAGCGCGACGTGGAGATGTGCGCCCGCGTCATCGCCGAGGACCACCACATCAACGAGCTGCAGCGCGAGGTGCGCGAGCTCTGCTTCACCGCGGTGCTCACCCAGGCCCCGGTGGCCCGCGACCTGCGCGAGCTGCTCGGCATCCAGCACATGGCCGCCGAGCTGGAGCGCATGGGTGACCACTGCGTCAGCATCGCCAAGATCGGCCGCTCACTCGCCGACCTGCCCGAGATCAAGCCCAACGTCGACCTGCCCGCCATCGCCCAGCTCACCGCCGAGCAGCTCCGCTCCATGCTCAGCGCGCTGGTCGCCCGCGACACCGACGCCGCCCGCGTCGTTGCTGCCAAAGATGACCGTATCGACCGCATGTACCACCGCGTCTTCGACGACCTGGTGCAGTGCATGGTGGAGGATGGAACCAACGTGTACGCCGCGACCAACCTGATCATGGTGGCGCACCACCTGGAGCGCATCGCCGACCGGGTGACCAATCTCGCCGAGGACCTGGTGTTCCTGGAGACAGGCAGCATCGAGGAGCTCGGGTGAGATCGTGGTTGCACAGGTCGCCGTCGCCCCCCGCCGCCCGCTGAATTCGATGGCCAAGCGCATCCTGGTCGTCGAGGACGAGCCCACCATTCGCGAGACGCTGCGCTACAACCTGGTCAAGGAAGGCTACCTGGTCAGCGAGGCGTCCACCGGGACCGAGGCGCTCACCGAGGCGCGCCGCGTCCGTCCCGACCTCATCCTGCTCGACCTCATGCTCCCCGAGCTGAGCGGGCTGGAGGTCTGCCGCATCCTCCGCCAGGAGATGCCGACCCCGATCCTCATGCTCACCGCCAAGGGCACCGAGGTCGACAAGGTGGTCGGCCTGCAGATCGGCGCCGACGACTACGTCACCAAGCCGTTCTCGCTCAGTGAATTGATGGCGCGCATCACCGCGCTGCTGCGCCGCGCCGAGATGAGCGGCAGCGGGCAGCAGCGGCAGGTCGCCGAGGTCGAGGTGCTCGGTGACTTCCGGCTCGACCGCGCGGCACGCACCGTCGCCGTGGGCGGCGAGGAGGTGCGGTTGGCGCCCAAGGAGTTCGACCTGCTCTCCTACCTGCTCGCCCATCCCGGTCGCGTGCAGTCGCGCGAGTCGCTGATCCAGCGCGTCTGGGGCTCCAACTTCTTCGGTGACCGCAAGACGGTCGACGTCCACGTGCGCTGGCTGCGCGAGAAGTTCGAGCGCTTCGACCGGCTGCCCTTCCGCATCACCACCGTGTTCGGCGTCGGCTACCGGCTCGACGTCCTCGAGGAGCGTTAGGGCGGCGGCTGCGTGTAGCCGAACACGAGTGTTTCGACGCCCATCACGTCGACGCGCCGTTCGAACACACCGCCGAGCTTGGCGGCGACCCGCTGCGACGCGAGGTTGCGCTCATGGATCAGGCTGATCACGTGGTCGGCGCCGAGCTGCTCGAACGCCCAGCGGATCGAGGTGCGGCCGCCCTCGGTGGCGTAGCCCTTGCCCTGGTGCGCGGGATCGATCACCCAGCCCGCTTCGAGACCGGGCCAGCCCTCAGGGTTGATCAGTCCCGTGCGGCCGATCGCCTCGCCGGTGTCCTTCAGCTCGATCACCCACTGGCCGTAGCCGCGCAGCACCCAGTGGCCGATCATGACGGCCATGCTGCGCCATGCCTGGCCGCGGTCCATGGTGCTGCCGTCGCCGAGGTAGCGGGTCACCTGCGGGTCGCCGTAGAGGCGCGCGAAGGTGTCGAGGTCACTCTCGCGCCACTCGCGGAGGATGAGCCGCTCGGTCTCGACGCGCGGGATGAACAGTGCGGCGCCGGCGGGCTCGCCCGATTCGATGGCCGTCGCTATTTCGCCTTGTAGCGCTCGATCAGGCCGCGGCCGATGATCATCTTCTGGATCTCGCTGGTGCCCTCGCCGATGATCAGCAGCGGCGCGTCGCGGTAGAGCTGCTCGACCAGGTACTCCTTGGAGAAGCCGTAGCCGCCGTGGATGCGCATCGCCTTGGTGAC
>DATMMX010000025.1:0-7350 GCA_035569495.1 Candidatus Angelobacter sp.
GAAGAGCATGCCCGGCACGGCGCGTCCGAACAGCAGGAAGCGCAGCCCCGCCCAGTACTCTGGAGAGAAGCGGCGCGGCGCCTCACGCGAGGGGGGTGTTGAGGCCGTGGCGACGGGCACGGGTGCCCGGCGAGGGGTGCCGACTGCCATGCGCTAGAGTGTACGGACGCCTCGTCGGGCGTCTGGCCGCGTCATTTCCCTGTGACCTCCCTTTGACCAACCTGAAGGGCAGCACCCCCGCTGCGGCCGAGTCGCGTGCACCACATGGGTCTGCCGCGCTCGCCAGCGCCCGGTTCCTCGTGTCCGAGCGGCTCGCCGACCTCGACGACGCCGTCGGTCGCCTGGAGCAGCGCATCGCCGAGGCGGAGTCGCAGCGCGCCGAGCTGCGCGAGCGGCTGGAGGGCGCGGAGGTCATCCGCCGCCACGTCCTCAACAACTTCCGCCACCTCCATCCCGGCGAGGTCGACGAGGCGTTCCAGACCGTGCTCACCCTGCGGGTCGACCTGGCCACGGTGGAGGAGCGCTTCCGCGAGCTGGGGGCCCGGCTCACCGAGGTGCGCGCCGGGCAGGACGTGCTGCGCAGCGTGATGCACAGCCTGGAGGACCTCACCCCCGAGGAGGAGGAGGGGGTCAGCGCCGCGGAGGGGGCGTCGCGCTTCCGCAGCGCCTCCCGCCAGGTGTTCCAGATCATCGAGGAGGAGCGCCTGCGCATCGCCCGCGACATGCACGACGGGCCCGCCCAGTCGATGGCCAACCTGGTGCTGCAGGCCGAGGTGCTGGAGAAGCTGCTGCTCAAGGACCCCACCCAGGTGGTCGCCGAGCTGATCGACTTCAAGTCGGTGGTCCGCGAGGCCCTGGAGGAGACGCGGCGGCTGATCTTCGACCTGCGGCCGATGACCCTGGACGACCTCGGGCTGGTGCCCACCCTGCGCCGCTACGTCAAGGAGTACGCCGAGAAGACCGGGCTGCAGGCGCGCTTCCACGTCGTCGGCGAGGAGCGGCGGCTGCCCGGCAACTACGAGGCGGTGCTCTTCCGCATCGTCCAGGAGGCGCTCAACAACGCGCGCAAGCACGCCAGCGCGCACAGCGTCGAGGTCACCCTGACCCTGCAGCCGCACCGCGCCGTGGCTGTGGTCAAGGACGACGGCGACGGCTTCGACGTGGTCGCCACCGAGGCCCGCCAGGGGCGCACCCGCACCCTGGGGCTGATCTCCATGCGCGAGCGCGCCGACCTGGAGAAGGGGGCCCTGGAGATCCGCTCGCAGATCGGCAAGGGCACCGAGGTTCGGGTCACCTTCGACTTCTAGGGGGGAACGCTGTCATCCGGCCGCACTCCAGCGGCGGATGATGGCGTGGGGGTGCTCCCCCCACCGGGCGCGTCAGCGCCCAGACAGACAGTCCTAATCACGGACTGCTGACGGAAGCCGCACGGCGCCTTCACGCCACGTCACAGCTTGTTACTGCTGCTTGTCACGCAGACCACAGGGAATCGCCGGAGGTGTGCCCATACTCCGATCGATCGACCCGGAGGGCTGCTCACTCAGCCACCGGAGTACCCCAGAAGGAGGTGACCCCCCGCAATGCTGAGCAACCTGTACATCCGGCTTCGTGAGCTCATCGCCCGCGCTCAAGAGCGCGAGGAAGGCCAGGGCATGGTCGAGTACGCCCTCATCCTGGTTCTCATCGCCGTCGTCGTCATCGTCATCCTGACCGTGGTTGGCAAGCAGGTCAACAACGTCTTCTCCAACATCAGCAACGGCCTCAACCAGTAGGCCGTCGCGCACATTCCATACGCAACCTGACGAGGGGGAGCCGCGCCAGCGGTTCCCCCTTCGCACATTCGGCTAGGAGGTAATCCCAGGTGGCCACCGAGGCTAAGCAGCGCAACAACCGCGTCATCATGGTGGTTCTGGGCCTGGTGCTCGCGGCGGCCGCCTTCGGACTCAGCCTGTATGTGTCCAAGAGCGGCAGCACCAACAGCACCAGCAACGCCCAGCAGGTCAGCGTGGTCGTCGCCAAGACTGACCTTCCCCAGGGCACGCAGCTCACTGCTGACGTCCTGACCGTCAAGCCGTATTCCATCGACTCCGCGCCCACCGGTGCGGTCGGTGACATCAATACGGTGACCAAGAAGTTCCTGTCGGTGGCGGTGACGATGAACACGCCGATCACCAACAACCTGCTGGTGGTCGACGCCAGCTCGGCGAAGACCGCCGCGCTGAGCCTGACCCCGCTCGACATCCACAAGGACAACGTCGCCCTGGCCATGCCGGTCGGCGGCTCGGGCAACTCCACGCCGGAGCTGCAGACGTTCGGCCTCTACGTGCAGCCCGAGGACCACTTCGACGTGCTCGTCGACGACGGCAAGGGCAACGTGCGCTACGCGTTCCAGGACATCCGCATCCTCAAGGTGGGTGCCTATTCCGCAGCGGGCTCCGCTGCTGCCAACGTCCTGGTCGTCGAGCTGTCGCGCGGCGAGGCGGAGGCGATGTCCTTCCTGCTGGCACACAACGGCACGGCGGGCTCGCCGACCATCGTCAAGTACGTCCTGCGTCCCAACCCCAAGGCATCGGCCGGAGCCACGCCGAGCTACGTCGACTCGCCTGCCATGGGCGCACCCAACAAGACGGACAACGGGGTCGGTCCCACGCAGTTCCAGCAGCTCTTCCCCACCCACTGAGCGGGCGTAGGATAGGTCGGATTTGACCCGCCCACATTGAAACGAAGAGCCTGCGCATGATTCGCGTCCTGATCGTCGACGACATCCCGAGCACTCTCGAGAACCTGCAGAAGCTGCTCAGCTTCGAGGACGACATCGAGGTGTGCGGCACCGCCGCGGAAGGCAAGAAGGCCATCGAGGAGACTCGGCGGCTGCAGCCCGACGTGGTGCTGATGGACGTGAACATGCCCGTGCTCGACGGCATCCAGGCCACCGAGATCCTCGCCCAGGAGGTTCCCGGCTCACCCGTCATCATCATGTCGGTCCAGGGTGAGCGCGACTACCTGCGTCGGGCGATGCAGGCCGGTGCCCGTGAGTTCCTGATCAAGCCCTTCTCCGGTGACGAGCTGATCGCGGCCATCCGTCGCGTCCACCAGCTCGAGCAGAAGAAGGAGTCGTACCTGGCGAAGGCGCCGGCGGCTGTCGCCGGCGCCCCCGCCCCTGCCCGCACCGAGCGCGGCGAGATGTTCGTCGTGTTCAGCGGCAAGGGCGGCATCGGCAAGTCGGTGGTCTCGGCCAACCTGGCCGTGGCACTGGCGATGGAGACCGGTGCGCGCGTCGCGCTGGTCGACCTCGACCTGCAGTTCGGCGACATCGGCGTGCTGCTCAACCTCGACCATTCGCGCAGCATCACCGACCTCGTCGACGCACCGGGACACATCGATCCCGAGTACATCCAGGACGTCCTGGCCAGCGGCCCCGAGGGAGTCAAGGTGCTGCTCGCGCCGATCAGCCCCGAGCTGGCCGACCTGGTGACCGCCGATCACCTGCGCGGCATCATGGAAGAGCTGCGCCGCAGCTTCGACTTCATCGTCGTCGACGCCGCGTCGCACCTCACCGAGCTGAACCTCGAGATCATCGAGTCGGCGTCGCGGGTGATCGTGATGAGCGCGCTCACCATCCCTGCCATCAAGGACACCAAGCTGACCCTCAAGGTGCTCGACTCACTGAGCCTCGACCCCGAGCGCATCCTGCTGCTGCTCAACCGCAGCGACGCGCACAGCGACTTCAACAAGGAGGCGGTGGAGCAGAACCTGCGCTTCCCCATCTCCCTGCAGCTGCCGCACGACCCCAAGATCGTCGCCGCCTCGGTCAACCGCGGCGCGCCCTTCGTGTCGACCAACCCCGAGGTGGAGATCAGCCGCTCCGTGCGCGAGCTGGTGTCGCGCCTGGTGCCGCTGGAGCAGGCCGGGCAGCCCGTGCTCGCCGGCGCCGGCGGCGACCGCAAGCGAGGCAAGCGCTTCGGGTTCGGCAGGGGATAGGCCGCCATGTCGCTCCTCGACCGCGTCCAGCAGCGCCGCACCGGTGACGAGTCGCCGGGCTTCGGCGCGCAGTCGCGCCCCGTGGCGCCCGCGGCGCCCAGCGCGCCCGCACCCGCAGCGCCCGCGCCCAACGGCGCCGCCACCGCGGTTGTGGACGGTCCTGGCCAGAACCGGGGAGCCTCGCCGCTGCTCAACCGCACCGGCCTCGGCCAGCGCGCCAGCCTGAGCAAGTCGAGCGCCCTCCAGGAGCGCTACGACACGCTGCGCGGGCGGGTGCACTCGCGCCTCGTCGAGGAAATGGTCGGCGCCGACAACGCCGAGCACGACACCGTGGTCGCCAAGATCGGCGAGCTTGTCAGCGAGGTCGCCGTCGAGATGGCGCTGACCATCAGCCGCCAGGACAAGCAGCGCCTCGTCGACCACCTGGTCAACGACGTGCTCGGTCTCGGCCCGCTGGAGCAGCTCCTCGCCGACCCCGACGTCACCGAGGTGATGATCAACGGGCCCAAGAACATCTACGTCGAGCAGCGGGGCCGCATCACCCGCAGCGCGGTGACCTTCGAGAGCACCGACCAGCTCATGCAGGTCATCGACCGCATCGTCAGCAGCATCGGCCGCCGCGTCGACGAGTCGTCGCCGATGGTCGACGCCCGGCTCAAGGACGGCTCGCGCGTCAACGTGATCATCCCGCCGCTGGCGCTGACCGGCCCCACCGTCACCATCCGCAAGTTCTCCAAGGACCCGCTGCAGATCTCCGACCTGCTCAAGTACGGGTCGGTGACCCAGGACATGGTCGACTTCCTGCACTCCTGCGTGGCGGCGCGCATGAACGTGGTGGTCTCCGGCGGCACCGGCTCGGGAAAGACGACCACGCTGAACATCCTCAGCGGCTTCATCCCCAACGACGAGCGCATCGTCACCATCGAGGACGCCGCCGAGCTGCAGCTCCGCCAGGAGCACGTGGTGACCCTGGAGACGCGCCCCGCCAACGTCGAGGGCCGCGGCCGCATCGCCATCCGCGAGCTGGTCATCAACTCGCTGCGCATGCGGCCCGACCGCATCGTCGTCGGTGAGTGCCGCGGCGGTGAGGCGCTGGACATGCTCCAGGCCATGAACACCGGCCACGACGGCTCGCTGACCACCGTCCACGCCAACTCGCCGCACGACGCATTGAGCCGCCTGGAGACGATGGTGCTGATGGCCGGAGCCGAGCTCCCGTCACGGGCGATTCGCGAGCAGATCAGCTCCGCGATCAACATCATCGTGCAGCAGTCGCGCCTTCGTGACGGTACTCGCAAGGTGGTCAGCATCGCCGAGGTGCTCGGCTACGATGGCGAGCGCGTCCAGCTCCAGGACATCTTCGTCTTCAAGCAGACCGGTGTCGACGGCGACGGACACGTGCTCGGGCAGCTGACGCCCACCGGCGTCATCCCCCAATGCCTCGAACACCTCGCCGCTTCCGGCGAGGGATTGGACGTTTCGATCTTCACACCGCACAGGACCGCGGTGTCAGGAGGTGAAGGCTGATGACTGGACAGGCCCTGGTAGGGCTCGACATCTCGGGCGGACCGCAGATCGGTTCGTTCTCGATGATCTCGCTCGTGCTCGGCGCCGTCGCGGCGCTGGCGGTCCTGCTCGTCGTCTTCGCCCTGCTCGGCCACGGCGGTGGTGAGAAGGACGAGGTCGCCCGCCGCCTGGAACGCTATGCAGAGTTCGGCGACCGCGGCGGTGACACGAGCGGCCCGGCCGTCAAGAAGAGCCTGCGCGACGTCTTCGGCAGCGCCACCGACTCGCTGAACCAGGTGATGGCGCGCTCCTCGCGCACCGGCAAGCTGGCCGAGAGCCTGGCCCGCGCCGACCTCAAGCTGAAGACCTCGGAGTGGGTGCTCGGCGTCGCCGGCGCCGGCGTGGTCCTCGGCCTGCTGCTGTGGCTGCGCTTCCAGAACCCGGTGTTCGTCCTCGTCGGCCCGCCGGCGACCTGGATCATCAGCGGCGTGGTGCTGCGCGTGCTGCAGAGCAAGCGCACCCGCGCCTTCGACAAGCAGCTCGGCGACACCCTGACGCTGCTGAGCAACGCGCTCAAGGCCGGCTACTCGTTCGCCCAGGCGGTCAACACGGTCAGCAAGTCGGCCTCGCCGCCGATCGCCGACGAGTTCGCCCGGGCCACCCGCGAGATGGCGCTGGGCATCAGCGTCGACGACGCGCTCAACCACATGGTCAAGCGCAACAACTCCGAGGACTTCGACCTGATGGTCACCGCCGTGCAGATCCACCGCGTGGTCGGCGGCAACCTCGCCGAGATCCTCGACACGATCGCCCACACCATCCGCGAGCGGGTGCGCATCAAGGGTGAGATCCGCACCCTGACCGCGCAGGCGCGCGCCTCGGGCTGGATCATCACCCTGCTGCCGATCGGCCTCGCCGGCGGGCTCGAGGTGATCTCCCCCGACTACTTCAACCCGATGTTCAGCCACACCCTCGGCATCGTGATGCTGGCCATGGCCGGTTTCTCGATGCTGGTCGGGTTCGCAATCATCCAGAAGATCGTCAAGATCGAGGTGTGACGGTGTCGCCGATCAGTATCATCCTCGCCCTCTGCGTCGCCTTCGGCGTCATCCTGATCTTTCAGGGTCTGTCGCGCCCGCAGGTCGACCTGCTCGAGTCGCGCCTCGCCCAGTTCGGTGATCGCGACCTGACCCTCGACGAGATGGAGATGACGCTGCCGCTGGCAGACCGCATCTTCCGTCCCATCTTCGAGAAGATGGCCAGGGCGCTGACCTCGCACACGCCGGCCAACCAGCAGCAGGCGCTGCTCGACAAGATCAACCTGGCGGGACGTCCCTACGGCCTCACCGTCGGCGGCTTCCTCACCCTGCAGATCCTCGCCCTGGTGGTTTTCTCGGTGCTCGGCTACGCGCTGGCCGCCTTCATGAACCAGGGCCAGATGTTCAACATCCTCGGCCCGGTGGTCGGCGGTGTGCTCGGCTACCTGATCCCGCAGTCGATGCTGAGCCGCAAGATCCGCGCGCGTCAGAAGGACATCCTGCTCTCGCTGCCCAACGCGCTCGACCTGCTCACCATCAGTGTCGAGGCCGGCCTCGGCTTCGACGCCGCCATCGCCCGGGTCACCGAGAAGTACCACAACACGCTGGCCCAGGAGTTCACCCGGGTGCTCAACGAGGTTCGCCTCGGCCGCCCGCGCATGGAAGCCCTCGACGACATGGGCAAGCGCAACAAGGTCGACGACCTCAACAACTTCGTGCAGGCGATCATCCAGTCCGAGCAGCTCGGCGTCGGCATCGCCAACGTGCTGCGCATCCAGTCCGAGGAGATGCGCCGCCGCCGCCGGCAGCGCGCCGAGGAGCAGGG
>DATMMX010000026.1:0-25475 GCA_035569495.1 Candidatus Angelobacter sp.
CGCCCACCACCGCGCCCTCACGCACCACGGCGACGCGCCCGTCGTCGGCGCGCAGCACGGCGTCGAGCGCGTCGCGCAGCGTGGCCTCGATGTCGATCCGCTCCGCGGGCGCCGGCCTGCCGTTGAGCGGCGGCACGGGCACGTCGCGCAGCCGGATCAGCCCGAGGCGGCGCACCATGCGGCCCTCGCCGAGGAAGTCGGTGACGAACTGCGAGGCGGGCTGTGCCAGCAGCTCGGCGGGCGTGGCGTACTGCGCCAGGATGCCGCCCGGCCGCAGCAGGGCGATGCGGTTGCCGAGCTTGATCGCCTCCTCGATGTCGTGGGTGACGAAGACGATGGTCTTGCGCACCACGCGCTGCAGGCGCAGCAGCTCGTCCTGCAGGCGGTCGCGGGCGATGGGGTCGATGGCGCCGAAGGGCTCGTCCATGAGCAGCACGGGCGGGTCGATGCCCAGGGCGCGGGCGACGCCGACGCGCTGGCGCTCTCCCCCACTCAGCTCCGCGGGCAGGCGCCGCCCGTACTGCGCGGCGGGCAGGCCGACCAGGTCGAGCAGCTCGTCGACACGCGCGCGGGTGCGCTGCCTGTCCCACCCGGACAGCCGGGGCACGGTGGCGACATTCTCGGCGACGGTGAGATGCGGGAACAGCCCCACCTGCTGGATGACGTAGCCGATCGAGCGGCGCAGCGCGTTGACGTCGTAGTCGCGCGTGTCCCTGCCGTCGATGGTGATGCTGCCCGAGCTGGGCTCGACCAGCCGGTTGATCATCTTCAGCGAGGTCGTCTTGCCGCAGCCGGAGGGGCCGACCAGCACCACGATCTCGCCGTCCTCGATGCGCAGCGAGAGGTCGTGCACCGCGACCGTGCCGTCGCCGTAGCGCTTGGCGACGTGGTCGAAGACGATCACGTCGCCGCCACCACGATCGGCCGGCCGCGCGAGAGCAGGCGCTGCACGCCGGCGAGCAGCAGGTCGAGGCCGATGCCGATGACGGCCACCGGGATGACCCCGCTGAGCAGGCGCTCCAGGGTGCCGCTGCTGCGTCCCACCGCGGCGATGATCGGCTGGCCCAGGTCGTTGGCGCCAACTGTGGCACCAACTGTGGCGATGGCGACCACCATCACGGTGGCCTGGCGCAGCCCGGCGATGATCACCGGCACCGACAGGGGGAGCTGGACGCGCATGAGGATCTGCAGCGGGCTCATGCCCATGCCCCGCGCCGCCTCGACCACCGCGGGCTCGACGGCGAGCAGCCCGGTGCGCGTGTTGCGCAGGATGGGCAGCAGCGCGTACATGGCCAGGCCGACGATCACCGGCGGGTCGCCGAGTCCGAACCAGATGGTCAGCAGGCCGAACAGGGCGAAGCTGGGCACGGTGAGCAGGGTGGCGGCGACGGCCAGGGCGACGGCGGCGAAGCGCTCCCAGCGCGCGGCGAGAACACCCAGGAGCAGCCCCAGGGCCGCGGCGGCCGCCATGCTGATGCCGACGATGACCAGGTGGGTCCTGGTCTGGGGCCCCAGGCTGTCCCAGTTGTCGGCGATGTAGCGGAAGACGCTCAGGTTGCCGGTCTCCGAGGGTGACGGCCGGGAGCCGGCCGCGCGGGCCTCCTGCCGCAAGCCCTGCTTGGCGGAGCTGCCATCGTAGACGAGCGAGCCGCGGCCGCACCGCAGGCCCGCACCGCGAGGCAGCCTGGGTATCCTGCCCAGCACGATGGACATCACCCAGCGCGGCGCGCGACGGGGGCGGTCGTGGTCGTTCTGAGCTGGATCGGCTTCTCCGCCGGCGTCGTCGTGGTGCTGGGCACCACCGCCAGCGTGATCGCCACCCTGGTGGTGCCACGCGGCCTGCGCTCGCGGCTCGCCAACCTGGTGACCACCGGCGTCTCGGCCATGTTCCGGGCGCTGGCCGCCCGACGCTCTCGCTACGAGGACCGCGACACGCTGCTCTCCCTGGAGGGGCCGGTGGTGCTCATGGGCCTGGTGGCGGTGTGGATCGGCGGCATCTACCTCGGCTTCACCCTGCTGCTCTGGCCGTTCACCGGCGCCGAGCTGGGCACCGCGGCGACGGTCGCCGGGTCCTCGATGTTCACCCTCGGCTTCGCCACCGTGCCCGGCCCCGCCCCGACCGCGCTGACCTTCCTGTCGGCGGGCTTCGGCCTGGTGGTCGTCGCCCTGCAGATCGCCTATCTGCCCACCCTCTACAACGCCTTCAACCGCCGCGAGCAGCTGGTCACCATGCTGGAGAGCCGCGGCGGCGTGCCCGCCTGGGGACCGGAGATCCTGGCCCGGCACGAGCTGATCGACAACGTCGCCAGCCTGGGCAACCTCTACGCGCGCTGGGAGGAGTGGGCCGCCGACCTGGCCGAGTCGCACACCACCTACCAGGTGCTCATCCTCTTCCGCTCCCCACACCCGCTGCGGTCGTGGATCACCGCGCTGCTCAGCGTGCTCGACGCCGGGGCGCTGCAGCTCTCGCTCAACCCGCTCACCGCCCCCGCCGAGGCGCGGCCGTTCATGCGCATGGGCTACATGGCGCTGCGCGAGGTGGCCACGGTGATGCGCATTCCCTTCAACGCCGACCCGCACCCGGACGACCCGGTCAGCCTGACCCGCGAGGAGTTCGACGACGCGGTCGAGCAGCTCACCAGCGCCGGCTGGCGGCCGGAGCGCGACCTGGAGGAGGCGTGGGTCCAGTTCCGCGGCTGGCGGGTGACCTACGAGCAGCTCGCCTGGACGATCGCCGACCGGGTCGACGCGCCGCCCGCCCTGTGGTCGGGACCGCGGCACACCTTCGGGGTGTCGCGGCTGGCGCCGGCGCGGCCGCCGCACCGCTCACCGTCGGTGGAGCAGCAGCAGGTGCGCGCCATCACCGAGGCGCGGCGCGAGGCGCGCCCGGCGATCAGCCTGTCGGGCCGGCGGCGCGACCCGCGCAGCTTCTCGGCGGCGTTCAGCGACGGCATCGGTGGTGCCGCGGCGCCGGCGAGAGATGCAATGCGCGCCGACCGCGCCGAAGAGGCCGACGCCGCGGCCCAGCAGCCGGTGGACTGACCGACCCGTCAGGCCTTCACAGGCTGCGGGCGCGACGGGCGCTGCGCCGGGACGACCTCGCCGTATCCGGCGGCGATCTGCCCCTCCATGCGGCCGACCAGCTCCAGCATCTCCACCGACAGGTCGGCGACCAGGCGGGCGGCCAGGCGGGGGCGCGGGCTGTCCTCGACCACGGCGAGCGCCTGCTCCACCACGTAGTCCCAGCCGGCGCGGGCGGCGTGCTGGACGGCGTCGAGCAGGCGCCACAGCGGGATGCCCGCGCAGGCGACGGTGCTGCCCACGGCGCGCAGCGCGTCCAGCTCGGCGCAGCGCAGGGGGCGGCGGCGCTCCCAGGCCGAGAGGGCGACCTGCACCGCGTCGTCGAGACGGCGCTCCAGGGCGACGCCTCCGGTCTCCAGCAGCGGCCCGAGCCCCTCGCGCCGCACGCCCGCGCACATCTCCTCGACCACGGCCGTCCGGCGCTGGCGCAGCGCCTCGAGCACCTGGCCCCGCAGCGCGGCGGTCTCGCCCGCGGCGGAGGCCACCGGGAGGAACAGCACGCGTCCCATGATCTGATCGTCGACGTCGATGCCCATATCGGTCTTGCACTCCAGATGCGCTGATGTGTTCGGCCGCAGTGCCGTGCCGCCTCATGCCGGGGGCCGTCCGCTGGGGGCGGACGCCCGGCCTCCCACGTCTCCCTTGCATCGCGGCGCCACCTGTCGTGGCTGCCGGAGCGGCGTCATCATGGCACGCCGTCCGCCGCGCCGGTTGGCGCCGGACGCCAGACTTTTTTGTCCGGCGCCGCGGGGAGCGGCCCCACACGCCTTGCTAGGATCGTCGCCGTGACCGACCCCGCCCGCACCACGCTCCACCTCGTCCGCCACTGCGACGTGCACAACCCCGAGGGGGTTCTCTACGGGCACCTCCCCGGGTTCCGGCTAAGCGAGAAGGGGGTGCGGCAGGCGCACGCGCTCGGCGAGCACTTCGCCGGCCGTCCGGTGCGGCAGATCTACGCCAGCCCGCTGGAGCGCGCCCAGCAGACCGCGCACATCATCGCCTCGTACCTTGACACCGTCCAGGTGGTGACCACGCCGGAGCTGGTCGAGGCGCGCTTCGGCCTGTACCTGCAGGGGATCAAGCCCAAGGACGTGCCCTGGAGGCGGCCGCTGTGGTTCGTGCACATGGCCTGGCCGGGGCTGCTGCCCAACGACGAGTCGGTGGCGGCGATGGCGGCGCGGGTGCGCGCCCCGATGCAGCGGCTGCTCCGCGACTTCCCCGGGCAGGAGGGCATCTGCGTGTCCCACGGCGACCCCATCCAGGCGTTCTGGGTGGAGGCGGAGAAGCGCCACGCCTACGCGCTGCACCGCCTGCAGTGCGGCAAGGGCGGGATGCTGACCTTGCAGTACGAGGACGACCGGCTGGTGGCCAAGCAGTACATCCCGCCGCGCGAGGTGGGCGCGCCGGAGATCGCCGAAGCCGCGGCCGACGCCTCGCTCTCCTGAGGGCTCAGACGCCCGCGGGTTCTCGCTCCTCGTCCGGTTGTCGTTCCGGCGCCGGAGTTTTGGTCGTGATCGGCGGCAACTGGAGTGCTGAGGACTTGCCCTGCTCCGCACGCGCCGCGCGGCGCCGCTTGAAGCGGCTGTCCAGCGCCGGCTTGAGGTAGAGCTTGACCATCAGCCCGGTCATGATCAGCAGGAAGGTGGCGTAGACCAGGGGCACGCCGTTGTCCTTCTTGACCATGAAGAGCGAGTACTGCTTGAGGCCCTGGAAGGTGATGGTGAACGCCGCGGGATGGGCGGCGTCGGGTCCGGGCATGACCAGCTGCTTGCTCTCGCCGAGCTGGATGGGGAAGGGCAGGTCGTTCTGCGCCTGGTCGACCAGGTAGGGCGACATGGCGCTGGTGTCCAGCTCGTTGACGTTCTGCGGCCGACCCTTGTCGAGGCCGAGGTCGCCGACCCAGAGCTGCACCTGCAGCACCGGGTTGCGCGCCTGCTCGCCGCCGGGGCCGAAGTTGGTCGCGCCGGTGGCGACGCTGCCGTCGGGGTTGAGCGCGGTGACCGTGCGCGCGTCGGGGAACACCGCCATGCGCGCGCCGAGCTGCACGGGGGTCTGGGCGCCGGGGATCGTGTAGTTGAAGTCGGGCACCTTGAGGATGCCCGTCTGCACGTTCTTCTGCGCGCCGAAGAAGTCGATGGTGCCGTCGTAGACGACCTGCCCCGCCGGGTTGCGCACCACGATGCGCGGCGCCCAGCCGTAGTCCTGCTGGTAGAAGTCGACGTCCTGGTAGGCGAGGAAGTCGTTGACGCGCACGTCCTTGGTGATCACCGGCTTGCCGTTGTCGTACACCGTGACGTTGCTGACGTAGTCGTTGGCCTGCCCGTTGGGCTGGTAGGTCGCGGTGAACCTGTTGAGCTGCACCTGGTAGCCGGTGTGCTGCCCGTTGAAGAGCAGCCCCTCCTGCAGCGTGTCGTAGGCGGCGCGGGCCTCGGCGACGCGCTGTCCCTCGGTGACGGTGATGATCCCCTGGAAGCCGGTCGCCTTGCCCCACACCACCGCGACCAGGAGCAGGAAGAACGAGGTGTGGAACAGCCACGAGCCCCACTCGCCCCAGTACTGCGGTGTGCGCGGATGGCGGCGAACGGTGCGCATCACCAGGGCGCGGCCGCGGCGGATGACGCACGCGCCCAGGGCCAGGTACAGCGAGCCCAGCAGCACGAAGAACAGCGGGGCGACGAACACCTGGGTCAGCGGCAGGCCGAGGTGCGAGGCCAGGCCGTTGAGGTTCTGGTGGTCGGTGAGGAACTGGTCGACCTTGGTCTGCGCCGAGGTGTCCTGCTGGGGCACGAAGCTGCCGACCAGGACGATGAGGATGACCCCGATCAGGAAGAAGATCGCGGTGCGCATCCGCGTGTACTGGTGCCAGAAACGCCTCGCCCGGTCGCGCGGCTTGATGCGGCTCATGTCCACGGCGTCACACCCTGCGGAGCCGCTGCCGCAGCCTGGGCTCTCAGCTCCGGCCGGCGAGCAGCCGCTGCGGGTCGAAGGCGGCTTCGAGCGCCTCGCCGAGCACCGCGCGAGGGACGCCCGCGGGCTCGCCGGTCTCCTGGGAGACGCCGCTGGGCTGGAGGCGGAAGGTCGCCGCGGTGATCAGGGCGAGGCGGCCGCGGCTGCCCAGCAGGGCGCCGATCAGGTCGTAGCCGGCGACGTCCTTGAGCACCGCGCCACCCGCGGACACACGTCCCCCGCCGGGGAGCACCGCTTCGATGCCGGTGAGGGCGCGGCGGGCGACCTGGCCGGTGGCGATGACCTCACCGACACGGGCGTCGGCGGCGCCGGCCCGCTGCGCGCCGGTGATGGTCAGGCCGACCTTCTCGGCCGCCTGCCGCACCGCGCCCAGGGTGGCCCCGGCTCCGGCGCGGGCCACCAGGCGGTCGTGGTCGACGTCGACGGGGTCGATGCCGCTGAGGCTGACCAGCACGGCCCCGGCGGGGGCGGCGGCGCCCTTGGCGGGGGCGCTGCTGACGGCGATGCGGACGCCCGCCTCGGCGCAGGCCAGGCAGACCTTCTCGACCTGCTCGGCGGTGCTGGGGCTGACGCTGTCGCCGTCGACGAACTTCTCGCCCGCGATCTCGACGAGGCGGGCGCGGAGGGCTGCGTCCATGCTCGGCGCAGTGTACCTACCCAACCCGCGCCCTGGCCCGCGCGCTGCGGCCACCCGCGTCCCTGAACATCCCGCTACACTCCCGGCTCCGATGGCAGAGGAATCGTCCCCCGCCCGATCGCTCTGCGAGCGCGTGGTCCGCGAGGTCTTCGCGCTCGATCCGGCGGTGGCGCGCTGGAGCGGCGACCACTCGTACGACGGCGTGGTCGGCGAGGTCGGCCCCGCCGCGGTGACGCGCCGCATGGCCACCGTCGAGGCGCTGATCGCCGAGCTCGACGCCGTCCCCCTCGACGCCCTCGACGCCGAGCTGCGCGCCGACGTCCGCTCCGCCCGGCTCTTCCTCGGCGAGGACCTGATGCGCACCCGCGAGCTGCGCACCTACGCCCTCGACCCCCGCCGCGGCCTCGACGTGTCGGCGGACGTGTCGTCGTACATCTCCCGCGACTACGCGCCCGCGGCGGACCGCGCCGCCTCGCTGGTGCGCCACCTCCGCGACCTCCCCGCCTACCTCGACGCCGCCTTCCCAATGCTCGACGAGGCGGTCTGGGAGGGCCCGCGGCTGATCGCCGTCGACGGCGCCCACGGCTACGCCTCCTTCCTCCGCGACGACGTGCGCCGCGAGCTGGGTCCGCTCGACGCCGGCCTGGCGGCGCAGCTCGACCGCGCCGTCGAGGACGCCGCCCGGGCCTGCGAGCTGTACGGGTCGCGGGTCGAGGGGCTGCGCGTCCTGCCCGACTCGGCGCTCGGCCCGGCCGCCTTCATCGCCCTGCTCGAAGCCCAGGAGGGCATCCGCGAGACCGTCGACTCGCTGCGGCGCCGCGCCGACGACGAGCTGGAGCGGCTGGGCGCGCAGACCGTCGAGCTCGCCGGGCGGATCGCGCCGGACCGCCCGGTCGCCGAGGTGTTCACCCTGATGGAGGAGGACCACCCCTCCGCCGCCGAGCTGCTGCCCGCCACGGCCGCGATGCTCGACCGCCTGCGCGACTTCTGGATCGGCACCGGGGTGATCTCGGTGCCGAGTGACGCGCACTGCGAGGTGCGGCCGACACCCGCGTTCCGGCGCTGGTCGAGCGCCTCCTACGAGCCGCCGGGCGCGCTCGACCCGCCGGGCATGGCCCACTACTACTTCGTCACCACCGTGCAGCCGGACTGGACGGTGCAGCAGTCCGAGCAGTGGCTGCGCTCGCTCAATTACCCATCGCTGGAGAACGTCTCGGTGCACGAGGCCTTCCCCGGGCACTTCGTGCACTTCCTCAACGCCTACCGCAACCCCTCGCTGGTGCGGCGCGTGTTCGGACCCGCCGGGTTCATCGAGGGCTGGGCCCACTACACCGAGCAGCTGGCCATCGAGCAGGGGCTCGCCGAGGGCCGTCCCCTCCTCCACCTCGCCCAGCTCCAGGACGCCCTGCTGCGCGCCTGCCGGTTCCGCGCCGCCGTGGGACTGCACTGCGAGGGCATGCCCCTGGAAGGGGCCACCCAGCTCTTCGTCGACCGCGCCTACATGCAGCGCCTGCCCGCCGAGCGCGAGGCGCTGCGCGGCACCCATGACCCGCTCTACCTGGTCTACACCTACGGCAAGCTGGAGATCCTGCGCTGGCGCGAGGAGCTGTCGCGCCGTCCCGGCTGGGACCCGCGCCGCTTCCACGACACGCTGACCACCGCGGGCTTCCCGCCGCTGGCGGTGATGCGCGACCTGCTGCTCGGCTAGTGCAGGGCGGCGAGGACGCTCTGCTGCGCTGAGGTGGCCACCGAGTAGATCGAGAAGATCAGCGCGGTGCCCAGCAGGATGGTGCCGAGCACGCTGGCCAGCAGCACGCCGCCACCGGCGAACGTGGTGCGCGGCCAGGGGTAGTGGGCCTCGCCCTCCTTGGGACGCGAGTACATCAGCAGGGCGACGCGCAGGTAGTAGTACACCGAGATCACCGAGGTGAAGATGCCCCACAGCGCCAGCGACGTGGAGCCGCCGCGGATGGCCGCGGTGAAGACGAAGAACTTGCCGAAGAACCCCGCGGTCGGCGGGAAACCTCCAAGTGACAGCAGGAAGATCGCCATCGCCCCCGCGACGTAGGGTCGGCGGTGGGCGAGGCCGCGCAGGCCGTCGTAGGAGTCGAGGTCCTCGCCGCGACCGGCCATGATGGTGATCACCGCGAAGGCGCCGAGCTGCGTCGCCGCGTAGGCGGCCAGGTAGTACAGCGAGCCGATGGTGCCGATGTCGCTCTTCACCGCGACGCCGATGAGGATGTAGCCCGCCTGGGCGATCGACGAGTAGGCGAGCATGCGCTTCACCGATGACTGGGTGATCGCCGCGATGTTGCCGCCGACCATGGAGATGATGGCGACGAAGGCGACGATGCCGTTCCACTTGTCGTAGCTGTCGCTGAAGGTGTAGCTGAAGACACGGATCAGCGCGGTGAAGGCGGCCACCTTGGTGGCGACGCTCATGAACGTGGTCACCGAGGTGGGCGCGCCCTGGTAGACGTCGGGCGTCCAGAAGTGGAACGGCGCGGCGCTGATCTTGAAGGCGAAGCCGACGAAGAGCAGACCGACGCCGACCAGGAACAGCGGGTCGACCAGCGCCGAGCTGCCGTGCAGTGCGGCGGCGATCTCCGGCAGCTGCGTGTGCCCGGTCTCGCCGTAGATCAGCACCATGCCGTAGAGCAGGATGCCCGAGGCGAAGCCGCCCAGCAGCAGATACTTCATCGCCGCTTCCTGCGAGCGCTCCTCGGTGCGGGCGAAGCCGCTGAGGATGTAGAGCGATATCGAGAGCAGCTCGATGCCCAGGAAGATCACCATCAGCGAATCCGCGCCGGCGAGGAACATCATGCCCACGGTGGCGCCGAGGATCAGTGCGTAGTACTCGCCGTGGTGGATGCCGCGCCGGTTGAGGTAGGCGGGGCTGATCATGGTGACCAGCGCGGCGGTGGCGATGATGATGCCGTCGGCGAACAGCGAGAAGCGGTCGTACGACATCGAGTCGAAGTAGACGGTGCGCGGCGTCGCCGCGTCGAACCAGGCCCACACGGTCATGCCCATGGCGGCGGCGAGCACCACCAGGGTGAGCCCGGCCAGCCATCCCCGGCGCGTCGCGGGCACCACCAGGTCGGCGAGCAGCAGCAGGATGAAGCCGCCGGCGACGATCAGCTCGGGCAGCAGGCCGACCAGGTCGTTGCCGCTGGGCGTCCTCAGCGGGGGAATGGCGGCGAGCAGGTGCAGGTGCATCTCCTCTCCCTACCGCGACGCCTGGGACTGGTCGGTGGGTGCGTTGACCACGGTGACGTACTGGCTCACGTTGTTCTGCGACACCACTCCGAAGGGATGCGGGTAGAGGCCGATGGCCAGCATCAGCCCGGCCATGGGGGCGAGCACCATCCACTCGCGGCGGCGCAGGTCGGGCACGGCCTCGGCGACCGGCGACGGCGGCTCGTGCATCACTCCCTGGTGCAGCCGCAGCATGTACCAGCAGGCCAGCACCACGCCGACACCGGCGAGCACGGCCAGCGCCGGGGCCGCCTGGAAGGCGCCCAGCATGATGGTGAACTCGCCGACGAAGCTGTTCATCCCCGGCAGGCCGAGCCCGGCCAGGGTGACGATCAGGAAGAACCCGTAGAGCACCGGCATGCGCGCGTTGAGCCCGGTGATCTCGCGCAGGTCGCGGGTGCCGGTGCGCTGCTCGATCCAGCCGACGATGAGGAACAGCGCGGCGATGATCAGGCCGTGGTTGACCATCTGGATGATGGCGCCGTTGAGCCCGTTCTGGTTGAAGGTGAAAATGCCCAGGGTGACGAATCCCAGGTGGGATATGGAGCTGTAGGCGACGATGCGCTTGATGTCGGTCTGCGCCAGCGCCATCAGCGCGCCGTAGATGATGCTGAGGATGGCCAGCGCCGCGAACAGCCACTGATAGGTGTGCGCCGGCCCGGGGAACAGGGTGATGCAGTAGCGCATGAACCCGAAGGCGCCCAGCTTGCTGATGATGCCGGCGAAGAAGGTGAGCACCTGCGGCGGCGCCGACGCGTACGAGTCGGGCAGCCAGGTGTGGAAGGGCACCAGCGGCACCTTGATGGCGAAGGCCAGGGCGAAGGCCATGAACGCCCACTGCTGCGGCGTCAGGGTGCTGATGCCCAGCACGCTGACCGCCTGCTGGTTCTGGATCGGGGTGAGCAGCAGCGTCTGCAGGTCGAAGCTGCCGTGTGCGGCGCCGCCGGTCGGCGCCAGCCCCGACTGGGATTGCACGTACAGCCAGATGATGGCGAGCAGCATGGCCAGGCTGCCGGCCACGGTGTAGATGATGAACTTGATCGTCGCCCGGCCACGGTTGGCGTCGCCGTAGCTGGTGAGCAGGAAGTAGAGCGGGACCAGCATGCCTTCCCAGAAGAAGTAGAAGAGCAGCAGGTCGAGGCTGAGCAGGATGCCCGCGGTGGCGCTGAAGGTGAGCAGCAGCAGGCCGCAGTAGAACTTCAGCCGCGCCGTCTCGCGCCGCGCCACCACCACCGCGCCGAGCAGGAAGACGCCGGTGTCGAGCGCCAGCAGCCAGCCGCTCAGCGCGTCGATGCCCAGGTGGTAGCTCGCCCCGATGGCGGGGATCCAGTCGTGGCGCTCCTCGAACTGGAAGGTGATCGGGCTGTTGCGCGTCCCCCCGCTGAGCAGCGCCGCCTGCGACGACGCCGGGTCGGGCGCGTGGGTGAAGGCGAGCATCACGCCGGCGACGATGCCCGCCACCGCCAGCATGGTGAGCACGGTGATGCCCTTGATCGCCCGCGTCTGCGTTTTGGGCACGACCTGCAGCAACAGCGCGCCGCCCAGCGGGACGACGAGGATCAGGGTGAGCCAGGGGATGTGGTTCATCGTGTGATCAGGTAGGCGACGCCCACGAAGACGCCGGCGAAGACGAGCATGCCGGTGGCGTAGTCGCGGATCAGTCCGGTCTCGATGGCGCGGAAGTCGATGCTGATGTCGGCGAAGAGCTGGCCGATGCCGCGCACCCAGCCGTCGAAGACGCGCGGCTCGACGATGCGCCGCGCCGCACCGGCGACGGCGAGGGCGGGACGCACCAGGACGGCGTCGTAGAGCTCGTCGAAGTAGAACTTGTGCCAGCTCAGCTGGGGCAGCAGGCGCGGCAGCCGCTCGACCACCTCCTGCGCGTGCGGCTTCTTCTCGTACCACAGGCGGTAGGCCATGCCCACGCCGACCAGCGAGAAGATCGTGCCCACCGCCAGCGCGATGGCGCCCTTGGCGGTGCTCGGCTCGGCGACCGCGCCGGCGCCGAACACCGGGTCGAGGAAGCTGGACAGGAAGTGCGCCGAGAAGCCGAGGATCTGGAAGGGCCACTGCAGCACGATGCCCAGCAGCACCGACAGGCCGCCGAGCAGCATCACCGGCCAGAGCATGGACCGGCCCGGCTCGTGGGCCTGGAAG
Organism: Candidatus Angelobacter sp.; assembly: GCA_035569495.1. Taxonomy (GTDB): domain Bacteria; phylum Chloroflexota; class Dormibacteria; order Aeolococcales; family Aeolococcaceae; genus DASRDZ01. The sequence continues at coordinate 12,101 of DATMMX010000026.1, forward strand.
ACGCGCGCGGTCTGGGGCTCGCCGCGGAACACCACCGCCCACAGGCGGATGGCGTAGAGACCGGTGAGCACGTTGATGATCAGCCCGACGATGAACAGCGACGGCACCAGCGGTCCCGCGACGGTGCCGAAGCCGAGGATGTCCTCCTTGGAGAACCACCCGGCGAAGAACGGGATGCCCGCCAGCGCCAGTGAGCCGGCGATGAAGGCCCGCTCGGTGTTGCGCATGCGATCGCCGAGGCCGCCCATGAGGCGGATGTCCTGCTCGTCGTTCATGGCGTGGATGACGTTGCCCGCGGCCATGAAGAGCAGCGCCTTGAACACCGCGTGGGTGACGAAGTGGAACATGCCCGCGGTGTACGCGCCGATGCCCACGGCGAAGATCATCAGGCCGATCTGCGACATCGTCGAGTAGGCGATCACCCGCTTGATGTCGACCTGGGAGAGCGCGATCACGCCGGCCATCAGCGCCGTGCCCATGCCCACGCAGGCGACCATCCCCTGGGCGATCGGCGCCATGTCGAACAGGGTGTGGAAGCGCGCGATCAGGTACACGCCCGCGGTCACCATGGTGGCGGCGTGGATCAGCGCGGAGACCGGCGTCGGGCCCTCCATGGCGTCGGGCAGCCATGTGTGCAGCGGGAACTGCGCCGACTTGGCGAAGGCGCCGATGGCCAGCAGGATGCAGATGGCGGTGATGGTCACCCCGCCGTGGGCGAAGGAGAACTGGGCGTTGTAGAAGACGGTCGGCAGGCTGATCGAGAAGATGCCGCGGCCGTCCTGGCCCTTGAGGCTGGTGAGGATGAGGAAGGCGGCGATGACCAGGGCGACGTCGCCGATGACCTGGGTGATGAACGCCTTGCGCGCCGCCTGCACCGCGCTGGGACGCCGCCACCAGAAGCCGATCAGCAGGTACGAGCTCAGCGCCACGAGGGCCCAGCCGATGATCAGGAAGAGCAGGTCGCCAGCCAGCACCAGCATCAGCATCGAGAAGATGAACAGGTTCATGTAACTGAAGAACCTGGCCACATCGGGGTCGTGGTCCATGTAGCCCACGCTGTAGACGTGGATGAGGAAGCCGACCCCGGTGATCACCATGATCATCACCACGGCGAGCGGGTCGATGGTGACGTCGAAGCCGACGTTGAGATTGCCGGCGCCGAGGTTGAGCCAGTCCCAGAAGCGGATGGTCAGCGACTTGTGGGCGTCGTCGGCGCCGACCACCTGGATGAGGACGAGCACCGCGACGACGAAGGCGAGGCCGATGACGCCGGGGCCGATCCAGTTGACCCAGCGGCGGCCGAGGCGGTCGCCGAGCAGGCCGTTGAGCAGGCAGCCGATGACGGGCAGCAGCAGCAGGGCGCCGGCGAGGCCCCCCATCAACGTGACGTTGGTCACTCGCGCATCTCGCTGAGGTCGTCGACGTCCATGTCACGCCCGGTGCGGAACACGGTGGTGATCAGCGCCAGGCCGACGACGACCTCGGAGGCGGCGACGACGATGACCATGAAGGCGAAGATCTGGCCGTCCTCGCTGTTGAGGAAACGCCCGAAGGTGACGAAGGCGAGGTTGACGGCGTTGAGCATCAGCTCGATCGACATGAAGACGACCAGCGGGTTGCGCCGGATCAGCACGCCGAGGGCGCCGATCATGAACAGCGCGGTGCTCAGCCCGATCAGCCACGGGAACATGTCGAGGCTCATGTGCGCCGGCTCCCGCTCACATGGTGTCGCGTGAGATAGACGGCGCCGATGGCGGCGACGATGAGCAGCAGCGAGGTGATCTCGAAGGGCACCAGGAAGGTGGTGAAGAGCTGTCCGCCGACCACCTGCACGTTGCCCGCCTTGTTGACGTCGTCGGGGAAGAAGGAGAGCTGGCCGGGGCTGCCGGCCTGGCCGACCTGCGCGCCGTGCAGCGGGTTCTTGCTGCACTGCTGCTGCGTCGCGCTGGTGCAGGCGGTGGCGTTCCTGTCGTAGGTGCTGCCGTTGCCGACCAGGAAGAAGATCTGCAGGGTGACGTAGAAGACGGCGACGATGCCGACCAGGAAGCGCAGGTCGAGTCGCGGCGTGTCCTCGGAGCCCGGGCTGAGCAGGGCGATGATGAAGACGAAGAGGACCATCACCGCCCCGGCGTAGATGATCACCTGCACCGCGGCGAGGAACTGCGCGTTGAGCAGCAGGAAGAGCACGGCCAGGAAGACCATGTTGCCCACCAGGCTGAGCGCGCAGTAGATCGTCGACCGGAGGGAGACGACGCCGATGGCGCTGATCAGGGCGAGGATCCCGACGATGACCGTGAGCGCGGTCATGCTGGATCCCTGTCTTGGGTCAGGGCCCTCATGCGTTCCCGCCCGGATGCGGGTTCTGCTCGGTGGCCGGCTCGGCGACGGTGGGCACCTCGGCCATCAGCCCGGCGTGGCCGGGGAAGGGGATGTCCCCGCCTTCGCGGGCGATCGCGTCGGAGCGCTCCCAGGCGACACGCGGGCTGACCCCGGGCGCGCGGCCGGGCTGCTCTCGCTGGTCGCCACCGGCGCCGAGCGGGTTGTCCCGCTGCGACTCGGTGAAGCCGGGCCAGGCTTCGAGGAGATCCTCCTTGGTGGCCACCAGGCGCTCGCGGCGGTAGTCGGCGAGGTCGTAGCGGGGGCCGAGGGTGATCGCCTCGGTGGGACAGGCCTCGGCGCAGTAGCCGCAGTAGATGCAGCGCATCAGGTTGATCTCGTAGCGGATGGCGAAGCGCTCACCGGGCGACACCGGCGCGGCGGGGTCGTTCTCCGCGGGCCCGACGTAGATGCAGCCGACCGGGCAGGCGCCGGAGCACAGCTCGCAGCCGATGCACTTCTCCATGCCGTTGTCGTAGCGGTGGAGGATGTGGCGGCCGCGGTGCCGTGGCGGCGCGGGCTTCTGCTCCTCCGGCCACTGCATGGTGATCGGCTTGCTGAGCATGTTCTTCAGGGTGAAGGCCATGCCCTTGACGAGTTCTTTGATCATGAGTTTGCCGCCTGAATGGCGACGATGGCGCCGGTCACCGCGATGTTCAGCAGCCCCAGCGGCAGCAGCACCTTCCAGCCCAGGTTCATGAGCCGGTCGTAGCGCAGCCGCGGGAACGTCCAGCGGATCCAGATCATCGCGAAGAGCAGCACGCCCGCCTTGGCCAGGAACCACAGCGGCCCGGGGATGACGTCGAGCTGGGGGATCAGCGGCAGGTAGCCGCCGAGGAAGAGCGCGGTGGCGATCGAGGCCACCGTCACCATGTTGATGTACTCGGCGAGGAAGTAGAAGCCGAAGCGCAGGCCGCTGTACTCGGTGTGGTATCCGGCGACCAGCTCCGTCTCCGCCTCGGGCAGGTCGAAGGGCAATCGGTTGGTCTCCGCCAAGCCGCCGACGAAGTACAGCAGGAAGGCCATCGGCTGCAGCACGACGAACCACACGTGGTGCTGCGAGGTCACGATCTGTTCGAGGTCGAGCGAGCCGGCGAGGATCACCGTCCCCATCAGCGCGAAGCCGACCGCCATCTCGTAGGAGATGAGCTGCGCCGACGAGCGCAGCGCACCGAGCAGTGAGTACTTGCTGTTCGACGCCCAGCCGCCCAGGAAGATGGCGTACACGCCCAGCGAGGTGATGCCCAGGATGTAGAGCAGCCCGACGTTGACGTGGGCGATGTTCCAGTGGAAGTGGTAGCCGAACCAGTCGCTCACGCCCCCCAGCGGGATCACCGCGAAGGCGAAGATGGCCGCGCCCGCCGCGATGCCCGGAGCGATGAGATAGAGGATGCGGTCGCGCCCCGCGGGGGCGACGTTCTCCTTGAAGAGCAGCTTGATGGCGTCGGCGGCGGGCTGCAGCAGCCCGAACGGCCCGACGCGGTTGGGCCCGATGCGCAGCTGGATGTGCGCGGCGATCTTGCGCTCGGCGTACACCAGGTACGCCGCGGTTGTGGCCAATCCCAGCAGGATCACCGCCGCCTTGACCAGGATCACCCACCAGTAGTCGGGCCCGATCGAGTACGTCCAGATGCTCGCCGTCACGCCACCGGCACCTGGAACAGGGCGCGGCCGCCGTTGCCCGCCCGCCGGTACGCGGGCAGTGCCTCGCGCAGCATGCGGTTGACCGAGACCGGGTCGCTGGGGCCCCAGTCCTCACCGCCGAGGTCGGCGGCCAGCATCATCAGCACGCTGGTCTCCGGCGGCGTCGCCGTCGCCGGCGGCAGCGCCTGGCGGATGCGCTGCACCCGGCCCTCGACGTTGGTGACAGAACCGGCCTTTTCTACAAACGCATGGCCGGGGATGACGAAACCGGCGTTGTCGGCGACCACGCCCGGCCTGGTCTCGATGGCCAGCACGATCTCGGCGCTGCGCACCGCGTTGAGCATCAGCTCACCCGCGGCCTCGGCGAGCTGTCCCCCACCGAGCAGCACCAGCGCCTTGATCTGCCCGGCGGCGGCGGCCTGGAGGATCTCGCGGCCGGTCTTGCCCGCACCCGGCGCGGCGGCGTAGCCGGGCAGCAGGTTGGGCAGCAGGCCGAGGTCCTTGGCGCCGCGGCCGTTGACGCCGCGGGTGATGGTCAGCCGCTTGACCGCGGTGTTGGCCCTGGCCAGCGCGGTGGCCACCTCCGCGGCGTGGGCACGGTTCAACTCGTCGGCGACGACGCCCACCACGGCGAGCCCCTGCAGCTCACGCGCCAGCACGGCGGCGTCGGCGTCGGCCGCGACCCGGCGCACCTGGACGTGGCGCTTGGTCGCCGCCTTGTACAGGCGCAGCGTCAGCACCGGCGCGTTCTTCTCCGGCTCGGCACCGAGCACCACCACCGCGGTGCACTCCTCGATCTCCTCGATGCCGAGCAGGTGCTCGTCGGCGCTGAGGCCGGCGAAGGCGTCGAGCTGGTGGTCGATGTGCGGCGTGCGGATCAGCTCGCGGGCAATGCGCTGCAGCAGCCACAGCTCCTCGTTGGTGCTCTGCGGCGAGGCGAGCACGCCGACCGACGATGCGCCGTGCTCCTCGACGATGCGCTTGATCTGTGTCGCCGCGGCGGTGATCGCCTCGGCGGGCTGCACCTCGCGGGTGTCGCCGCTCTTGTGGCGGATCACCGAGCGGCGCACGCGCGTGGTGTCGTTCCACGACGGGGCACTGTAGCGGCCGCGGTCGCACAGCCACATGTCGTCCACGTGGGGGTTGTCGCGCGAGGCGAAGCGCTTGACTTCGAAGTCACGCGAGTCGATGTTGACGTTGCAGCCGTACGAGCACTCGGGACACACGCTCTTGGTGCGCTGCAGGTCCCAGGGGCGCGCCTTGAAGCGGTACTGGCGATGGGTGAGCGCGCCGACCGGGCAGATCTCGGGCAGGTTGCCCTGGAACTCCGACTGCAGCGGCTGCCCGTTGAAGGTGCCGACCGCGGTGTCGACACCGCGCTGGAGCAGCACCATCTCCTTCTCGCCGGTGATCTCGTCGTAGTAGCGGGTGCAGCGCCAGCAGAGGATGCAGCGCTCGTTGTCCAGCTCGATCTTGTCCGACAGCACCACCGCCTTGTCGAAGTGGGTCTTGTCGGTGATCGGGAAGCGCGAGGTCTCGGGGCCGTAGCGGAAGGCGAAGTCCTGCAGGTCGCACTCGCCGCCGCGGTCGCACACCGGGCAGTCGAGCGGGTGGTTGAGCAGCAGGAATTCGAGCACGCCCTCGCGCGTCTTGGCGACGGCGTCGGTGGCGGTGTGGATGACCATGCCCTCGGCCACCACGGTGGCGCAGGCCGGCTGCTGCTTGGGCATCTTCTCGATCTGCACCAGGCACATGCGGCACACCGCCACCGGGTCCATCTTGGGATGGGCGCAGTAGATGGGGATGTGGACGCCCGCGGCGGTGGCGGCGTCGAGCACCAGGGTGCCCTTGGCGACGCGCACCTCTCGGCCGTCGATGAGCACCCCGACCAGCCCGTCCTCGACCTGCTGCGGCGCCGCTGCCTGCTCGGTCATGCGGCGGCCGTGGTGGCGGCGAGGTTGCGCGCCCGCACCGGGCACTCACCCGCGTTGCAGTGGGCTTCGAACTCCTCGCGGAACGCCTTGAAGGCGGACATCACGAACCAGGTGGCGGTGTCGCCCAGCGGGCAGAAGCACTTGCCGTTCATGTTGTCGCAGATGTCGGCAAGGGTGGCCAGTTCTTCCAGCGTGGCGCCGCCCGACTCCAGCTTGTGCATCAGCTCGGACTCGAAGTAGGTGCCCTCGCGGCAGGGCGCGCACTTGCCGCAGGACTCGTGCTGGTAGAAGTCGACCAGGCGCATCGAGACGTTGACCATGCAGGTGGTCTCGTCCATGAACATCATCGCGCCGGCGCCGAGCGAGCTGCCCGCCTTCATCACAGCGTCCATGTCGAGGGGCAGGTCGAGGTGCTCGGGGAGGAGCACCTGCATCGAACCGCCGCCGGGCTGGAACGCCTTGAGGCTGCGGCCCTTCCACATCCCGCCGCAGTGCTCCTCGAAGAGCTCGCGGATGGGACGGCCCAGCTCCATCTCGTACACGCCGGGCTTCTCGATGTGCCCGCTGCAGCACCACAGCCGGGTGCCGCGCGACTTCTCGACGCCAATGCCGGCGAACCACTCGCCGCCGTTGTTGACGATGTGGGGCAGGTTGCAGAGCGTCTCCACGTTGTTGACCACCGTCGGCTTGCCGTACAGGCCCTTGACCGCGGGGAACGGCGGCTTCAGCCGGGGCTCGCCGCGGTTGCCCTCCAGCGAGGAGATCAGCGCCGTCTCCTCGCCGCAGATGTAGGCGCCCGCGCCGCCGTGGACGATGACGTCGCAGGAGAAGGCGCTGCCCAGGATGCCCTTGCCGACGTAGCCCGCCGCGCGGGCCTCCTCGACAGCCCGCTCGAGCAGCAGCCGCTGGTCGTGGTACTCGCCGCGGATGTAGATGAACGCCGTCTCCACCTGCAGCGCGTAGGCCGCGATGAGCAGGCCCTCGACCAGCTGGTGCGGCGACTTGTCGATGAGGTAGCGGTCCTTGAAGCAGGCCGGCTCGGACTCGTCGGCGTTGCAGCAGAGGTAGCGGGGGAACACGTCCTTGGGCAGGAACGACCACTTCATCCCGGTGGGGAAGCCCGCGCCGCCCCGCCCGCGCATCTGCGAGGTCTTGACCTCCTCGACCAGCGACTCGGGGGTGAAGTCCCTGAGCGCCTTGCGCAGGCCCTGGTAGCCCCCGGTGCGCTCGTAGACGGCCAGCGTCTCCAGCCCCTCGGTGGCGAAGTCCTTGGTCAGCAGCTTGTACTCGGCCATGAAATCCGTGTGATCCTAGTGGTTCGGGGGGGCCGCGCGACGGCCCTTCGGCGGGGTGCCCCCGTTCTCGCCGGACACCCTGGGCGGCGGCGCCGGGTGCGGCTCGTGGGGCCCGGGCTGGCGGCCCACGGTATCGAGGATGCGGTCGATCCTCTCCGGCGTCAGGTGCTCGTGGAAGTGGTGGTCGATCTGCATCATCGGCGCGTAGCCGCAGCCGCCCAGGCACTCGATGGTGGCGTCCCAGGTGAAGGCGCCGTCGGCCGTGGTGGTGCCCGGCGGCGTGCCCATCTTCTTCTCGATATACGCGGCCGTCTCGTCGGCGCCGCGCAGCGAGCAGGCGACGTTGACGCAGACCAGCAGGCTGTGCCGCCCGGGCGGCTTCTGGAAGTACATGGAATAGAAGGTGGCCACCGCCTGCACCTCGCTGGGCGCCACGCCGAGCACCTCGGCGATCAGCTCCATGCCCTCGGCGGTCACCCAGCCCTGCTCGTGCTGCACCTCCCACAGGCAGGGCAGGATCGCCGACTTGGCCTGCGGGTAGCGGTCGCGGTGGCGCTCGATGGCCTGTCGCGTGGTCTCCGAGAGGCTCATCGGTCGACGTCTCCGAGCACGATGTCGATGGAGCCGATGACCGCCACCACGTCGGCGATCAGCTCGCCGCGCACCATGTGCGGCAGCGCCGCCAGGTTGCTGAAGGATGGGGCGCGCACCTTGCAGCGGTAGGGCGTGTTGTCGCCGTCGCTGACCATGTAGAAACCCAACTCGCCTCGCGGCGATTCTACGGCGCTGTAGATCTGCCCCTTGGGGGTGCGGAAGCCTTCGGTGACCAGCTTGAAATGGTGGATCAGCGACTCCATGCTGGTGTTGATCTCGTTGCGCGGCGGCAGCGCCACCTTGCGGTCGCTGGTGTTGACCGGGCCGCCGGGAAGGTTGCGGTAGGCCTGCTCGATGATGCGCACCGACTCGCGCATCTCCTGCATGCGCACCAGGTAGCGGTCGTACACGTCGCCGTGGGTGCCGATGGGGATGTCGAACTCGAAGTGGTCATAGGAGCTGTAGGGCTGCGCCTTGCGCAGGTCGTAGGGGACGCCGCTGCCGCGCAGCATCGGGCCGCTGGCGCCGTACTGCAGGCAGTCCTCGGCGGTGAGGACGCCCAGCCCCCGGGTGCGCTCCACCCAGATGGGGTTGTTGGTGATCAGCAGCTCGTACTCGTCGATGCGCTTGGGGAAGGTGGTGATCACCTGCTCGACCATGCCGCCGAACTCGTCGGGCACGTCGGCCATCAGGCCGCCGACGCGGATGAACGAGGTCATCATGCGCACGCCGCTGACCAGCTCGTTGATGTCGAGGATGTGCTCGCGCTCGCGCCACGCATAGAGGAACGGCGTGGTGGCGCCGAGGTCGAGCGCGTGGGTGCCGAACCAGATCAGGTGCGACCCCAGCCGGGCCAGCTCGCACATGATCACCCGGATGTACTGGCCGCGCGGCGGCACGTCGACGCCGAGCAGCTTCTCGACGGCGAGGCTGAAGCCGAAGTTGTTGATCGGCGGGGCCAGGTAGTCCATCCGGTCGGTGAGCGGGATGCACTGCTGGTAGGTGTGCGACTCGAACGACTTCTCGAAGCCGGTGTGCAGGAAGCCGATGTCGGGCCGGCACTCCTTGACCACCTCGCCGTCGAGGTCGAGCACCAGGCGCAGCACACCGTGCGTCGACGGGTGCTGCGGGCCCATGTTGAGCTCCATCGTCTGGTCGCCGATCTGGACCAGCTCGACGGCGTCGTTCTCGGTGCCGACGCCGAGCGCGGCGCGGGCGATGGCGAACGGGTCCTCCGCGTCGGGCGGCGGCGGCGGCAGCTCGGGCAGGTCGGGGGGCAGGATGGCGGCCATGGTTATCGGGCGCTCCCGGGCATGCCCGGCGGCCGCTCGTTGGCGGGCAGGGCCCACTCGATGTTGTGGGTGAAGGCGACCGGCTCGCCGAAGGACACGTAGTCCTTGCGCAGCGGATGGCCGTCCCAGTCCTCGGGCATGAGGATGCGGCGCAGGTCGTGGTGGCCGTCGAAGACGATGCCGAAGAGGTCGTAGCACTCGCGCTCGTGCCAGTCCATGCCGGAGAAGACCTTCTCCAGGGTCGGCACGTGCGGGTCGTCCTCGGTGATCTGCACGATCAGGCGGCAGACGTCGTTGTACTGCAGCGAGCGCAGCTGGTAGACGATGTCGAAGCGCGGCTCGTCCGGCTCGCGCTCGGGCCAGTCGACGGCGGTGACGTACACCGCCATGCGGTACAGCGCGTCGGGGTCGTCGCGCAGCAGCGTGGTGGCCGCGACGATGTGCTCCCTGGCGACGTAGACCGTCTCCTCGCCGAACGCCTCGTCACGCCTGAGCACGGCCTCGGGCAGCTTCGCCTGGAGCATGCGCGCCGCGCGCGCACCCGCGACCGGGCGCGCCGAATCGGTGGGTTGAGTTGTGGTCGTCAGTGTCGCTTACCCGCGGAGGCTCGCCGGCTCGGCGGCGATCTTCTTCTGCAGCTTGACCACCGCGTCGAGCAGCGACTCGGGACGGGGCGGGCAGCCGGGCACGTAGACGTCGACGGGCACCACCTTGTCGACGCCCTGGACGATTGCGTAGTTGTTGAAGATCCCGCCGCAGGAGGCGCAGGCGCCCATGCTGATCACCCACTTGGGCTCGGGCATCTGGTCGTAGATCTGGCGCAGCACCGGCGCCATCTTCTGGGCGACGCGACCGGCGACGATCATCAGGTCGGCCTGGCGCGGGCTGGCCCGGAACACCTCGGCGCCGAACCTCGACATGTCGTAGCGGCTGTTGCCCACCGCCATCATCTCGATGGCGCAGCAGGCCAGGCCGAAGAGGGCCGGCCAGATCGAGCTGTACCTCCCCCACTGGATGACCTGGCTGATGGTGGTGGTGATGACTCCCGACTGCGCCGCGGTGCGCTCGCGCTCGCCGACGCGCGGGATCGGGATGGCGCCCGCGTCACCCTGTGCACGAAGCAGGATGCGGCTGTCGTTCATTCCCATTTCAGGGCCCCCTTTCGCCACACGTAGAGCAGTGCGACGAGCAGCGTGAAGATGAAGATGGCGATCTCGATCAGCCCGAAGATCTTGAGCTGCCGCACAATCGTCGCCCAGGGGAACAGGAAGATACCCTCGACGTCGAAGATGATGAACAGCATCGCCGTCACATAGAAACTGACCGAAAAGCGCCGGCGCGCGGACTGCCGCGGGACAATGCCGCTTTCGTAGGGCAGCTCCTTGGCGGGGTTCGGGCGGCGCGGGCCGACGTTCGCAATGAGAAGCTGCGCGCCCACCGCGAAAGCGACACAGATCCCCAGGAACAGGAGGATCGGCGCGTAGTCCGAGAGCATCGCGGGCCCCATCCTAGCAAAGGGGCGGCGGGGCTCGATGGGGCGGGCGGCGGCCTGGAGGCGTGGTGCGCTTGCTTGGGTTGGTGGGCACCGCGATGCTCTCTGGAGCCTGACTGACGCGTGCGCTCAGACGCGCACGGAGGGGGGCGCAGATCGCCCCCCAAGCGCCGGAGGCGCTCCCCCCTCTCGGCGCATGCCGCCTTCGGCGTGATGGGCCGGGAAGCGGCCGCCTCTGGCGGCCCGGAGAGGGGTGGGCGGGCGGGATCCGTTAAGGGCGTCGGAACGACGCAATGTCACGCGTACCCATACCCCTCCGGCAACGGCCGCGGCGCAGGCGGCCCGATATACAGCGCACTCGGCCTGATCAACCGGTTGTTCCCCGCCTGCTCCGCAATCGCCGCCGTCCACCCGACGGTCCGGCTGCACGCAAACGTCGGCGTGAACATGTCCCGCGGAATCCCCGCACTGTTCATCACCACGCCCGCATAGAACTCCACATTGGTATAGAGCCTCCGCCCCGGTTTGAGCTCGTTCAAAACCCGCAGCGCCGTCGCCTCGACGTGCTGCGCGAACTCCACCTGCTCGCCGCCGACCTCGCGCGCCACCTCCCGCAGCAGGGTCGACCGCGGGTCGTCGGTCTTGTAGACCCGGTGCCCGAACCCCATCAGCCGCTGCCCCGAGCCGATCTCCCGCCGCAGGTACGCCTCGGCGTTCTCGGGTGTCCCGATCGCGTCGAGCATCGCCAGCGCTCGCGACGGCGCCCCACCGTGCAGCGGCCCGGCGAGCGCACCGATCGCGCCGGTCAGCGCCGAGCCCATGTCGGAGCCGGTCGAGGTGATCACCCGCGCCGTGAACGTCGACGAGTTGAAGCCGTGGTCCATGGTCAGGATCAGGTACTGCTCGACCGCCCGCGCCTTGACCGCATCGGGGCGTTCGCCGGTGAGCATCTGCAGGTACGCGGCGGCGTAGCCGAGGTCGGGCTCCGGGTCCACGGGGGGGAGCCCCTGGTGGTGCCGGTGCAGGTGCATCAGCAGCACCGGGACCAGCGCCGCCATGCGCAGCGCCTCCTCGCGGACCTTCTCGGCGGGAATGTCGAGGGTCGGCTCGGTGCCGATCGCGGAGGCGGTCAGCGAGATGGCCGAGCGCAGCGCGCTGAGCGGCGTGTAGTTGGGCATCGCGGCGATCGCGGGCAGCAGCTCGGCGACGCGGTCCGGCAGGGCACGGTCGGCGACGGTCTGGCTGCGGAACGCGGCGAGCTGCTCGGCGCTGGGCAGCTCGCCGAGGATGAGCAGGTGCCAGACCTGCTCGAAGGAGCAGCGCCGGGCCAGCTCGGTGGCGTCGTAGCCGCGGTAGTGGAAGAAGCCCTCCTCGCCGCGCACGTCGCCGACGGCGGTCTCGGCGACGGCGACACCCTCCAGCCCGCGCGGGGCCAGCTCGCCCATCCCCGCCGCTCCGGCCGGCTTGACGTCTTCGATGTGGGCGACGCGGACGACGTGCCGGATGGACAGGATGCCGACCACCTTGCCGTTGTCGAGGACGGGGAGGTGGCGGAAGCGATGGGTGCGGAAGAGCTCGAGGGCGCTCTCCACCGGGTCGTCGGCGTTGACGGTGAAGGGGTCGCGGGCCATCACCTGCTCGACGATGTCGTTGACCGGGTCGTGGCCGCTGCCGACGCTGTGCAGCAGGTCGCGCTCGCTGACCATGCCGACCACGGTGCCGTCGTCGCTGAGCACGGCGGCGGCGCCGACCTTGTTGTCGTCGAGCACCTTGGCCGCGTCCGACAGGGCGAGATTGGGGGACACCACCACCGGTGGCGTGTGCATCAGGTCGCGGATGCTGACTGCCTGGCTCACCTGGACCTCCGGGACGTCGAGGGCGACTGCGACCGACTAGCCTAGCCGGGCGGGCTGCCCCTTCGGCACCAGGCAGATGGCGACCAGCCCGGGGGCGACCGGCGCCGGGCTGCCGTCGGCCAGGGTGAAGGCCGGCAGGCCGCCGCTGGTGGACTCGTTCCAGGTGGCGTCATAGGCGTTGCCGCCGGTGAAGACCTGGGCCGGGCCGGTGCCGGTGAGGACGTGCTCCAGGCCGAGGACGCCGTTGACGTCGTGCACCTCCGGCGACACCGAGACGTCGACCTGCATCACCACCACCGTGGGGGCTACGAAGCGGGCGTTGGTGTCGGCGTCGATCACCGGGCCGGTGGAGGGCTCGGTGCGGGTGTAGCCGTTGAGCTGCGGGCTCCAGTCGAAGTGGGGCACCTCGGAGGTGGACAGCGGCACGCTGAAGCCCGGCGCGGGGGTCGACGGCTCGGTCGGGGCGGCGGGCTGGCGCAGCCACGCGGTGTAGGCGACCGGTGGGGCTGCCGCGGCGTGGAGCAGGTCGGCGAGGTGGGCGCCGTCGGAGTAGAGGTTGTGCGGGGCGGAGCGGAAGCCGACGCGGAAGAGGTCGCCATTGGCGGCGGTCTCGTCGAAGTGCAGGGTGTTGGCGGCGGCGAGCTGGCCGTTGATGAAGGTGGAGGCGCCGCTGTAGGCGAGCACGGCGTGGAGCAGCTGGGTGAGGTGGACGGTCGCCAGTCTTGCGCTGCGCACCGGGCCGATCACCGTGCCGGCGGGCGGCGGGGTGAAGAAGACGGCGCTGTAGCGGGTGATGCCGCCCTCGGTGGTGTATTCGAACAGCACGTCCGGGCTGTTCAGGCCGGATTGGGGGCGGGCGGCGTCGGAGTTCTCGATCTGGACGATGAGGGGG
>DATMMX010000027.1:0-27345 GCA_035569495.1 Candidatus Angelobacter sp.
CTGGCCGACCAGGCCCGCATGCGCCTTGCGCGGGTCGACCTCGACGTCGACGTGGTGGTCGGCGACGGCAGCCTCGGCTACCCCGCCAGCGCACCGTACGACGCCATCGCCGTCGGCGCCGCCGCCCCGCAGATCCCGCACGCCCTCACCGAACAGCTCGCCCCCGGCGGGCGCCTCGTCGTGCCGGTGGCGGTGGGCAGCGACGGCGAGCAGCTCATTCGTGTGCGGCGCAGCGGCGAGCTGTTCACCACCGAGCAGCTCGGGCCCTGTCGCTTCGTCCCGTTGCTCGGCGCGGAGGGCTATCCGGCGGAGGACTGAAGCTCTTCTAGCAACAGTGCGCTGACGTCCTCGAAGGGCGTGACGCAGGGCTTGCCGGGCGCGTGGCGGTAGGTGATATGGCCAGTGTCGTCCACAACCACCGACGACGAGGACACCGTGCCGTAGACGCCAAGATCGACGCAGGCTGCATCCGCGCCGTCGCGACCGGGCTCGCCGCGGTCGCGCAGCAGCTCCTCCATGCCGTCGAGCAATGCGGCGGCGTCGGTCGCAGGCAGCGCCTGGAACCGCGCTGTCAGCCACGCCACCTTGCGCTGCGCCACGTCGTCGACGTCGTGCACGGTGATGACGTGCAGTCCCGGCTGCAGCGCGAACACGCGCAGCTCGTCGCCGTGTGCCTCGGCGGCCATCGCCAAACTGGGCGAGACGTACAACGCGTTGAACGGGTTGTAGTCGCGCGCGTGCAGCCCGTCGAGCACCGCACGCGGGTCGCCGGCTTCCAGCAGCATCAGCGGCAGCTCCCCACGCGATCGTCGCTGCGGGTCGCGCTCGCCGGCGCGGCGGTTGGTCACGGCTGCAACGGCGCCGTCAGCGCGCACGGCGAGCCAGGTGCCGCCCGCCAGCGCATCCTGGCCACCGGCGATCAACGGCTCGGGGCGCAGCACGAGTGGCGGCAGTGAGGGCCGCGCCACCAGCTCGTCGCGGTTGGCGGCGAGGATGACCGGAACGCCGGGCACGACGCGCCAGGCGAGCAGGATGGTGCACACGGCTGCTGAGCCTACCCCGCCAGCCGGTGCCTACGCCTAGGCCGAGCCGGGGTGCTCCACGTGGGTCATGCCGTCCGCCGGCGGGAGGGACGCGAGCGGGACGCGGAACATGCGCACCACCGGGCCGCCGGCGCGACGCTCCTCGATGCCCTCGGCGCTGTCGCCGAAGAGCGCGTGCAGCACCCGGCGCGTTTGCGCCTCCTCGGGCGGATGGTCGACTTGGGGACGCGAGATGGTCACGGCGTAGGCGTCGGTACCGTCGGGCGAGTTGGGGTAGCGGCTGCGGGTGAGGCTGACGCGGAGGTCGAGGTCGGGCAGGTCGACCTGGTGGCGGCCGCTCTCGTGGTCCTCGGGCGGATGCTCGAAGTCCTCGTCGGCGCGCTGCCGCAGCTCGTGGAGAACCTGGTCCACCGAGGGACCCTGGGTGCCGTGGATGCCCATGGCCGCCAGCGTAGCGCGCCGTACCGAGGTTTAGGATGGACGCCCTCCACGGTATTCAGTTCTTGCGGCCACCCCAAGACGTTCCACCCGGCCGCACCACATTCCTGACATTCGGAGGCGTAATCGCATGGCCAAGACCGTCGGTATCGATCTCGGCACCACCAACAGCGTGGTGGCCGTGATGGAGGGTGGCGAACCCGTCGTCATTCCCAACGCCGAGGGCGGTCGCACCACACCCTCCGTCGTCGCCTTCACCCGCACCGGGGAGCGGCTGGTCGGGCAGCTCGCCCGCCGCCAGGCCGCGGTCAACCCGGAGAACACCGTCTACTCCATCAAGCGCTTCATGGGCCGTCTGCTCAGCGAGGTGGGTGACGAGCGGGCCCAGGTTCCCTACAAGGTGCTGGCCGGCAAGGACGGACGCGTCGAGGTCGAAGCCGGCGGTGAGCGCTTCACCCCCGAGCAGATCTCCGCGATGATCCTGCAGAAGCTGAAGGCCGACGCCGAGGCGTACCTGGGCGAGAAGGTGACCGACGCGGTCATCACCGTCCCGGCCTACTTCAACGACGCGCAGCGACAGGCAACCAAGAACGCCGGCGAGATCGCCGGCCTGCAGGTGCTGCGCATCATCAACGAGCCCACCGCCGCGTCGCTCGCCTACGGGCTGGACAAGAAGAGCAACGAGAAGATCCTCGTCTTCGACCTCGGCGGCGGCACCTTCGACGTGTCGGTTCTCGAGGTGGGAGAAGGGGTTTTCGAGGTCAAGTCGACCAACGGCGACACCCACCTCGGCGGCGACGACTACGACCGCCGCATCGTCGACTGGCTCGCCGACGAGTTCAAGCGCGACCAGGGCATCGACCTGCGCAGTGATCGCCAGGCGCTGCAGCGACTCACCGAGGCCGCCGAGAAGGCGAAGGTCGAGCTGTCGCAGCGGCAGGAGACCGAGGTCAACCTGCCCTTCATCACCGCCGATGCGTCGGGTCCCAAGCACCTGGCCATCGCGATCACGCGGTCGAAGTTCGAGCAGCTCACCGCCGACCTCACCGACCGCACCCGCAAGCCGTTCCACGACGCGCTGCGCGACGCGGGCATGCAGGCGGCGGAGCTCGACGAGGTGATCCTGGTCGGCGGCTCGACGCGCATGCCGGTGATCCAGGCGCTGGTCAAGGAGCTGACCGGCAAGGAGCCGCACCGCGGCGTCAACCCCGACGAGGTGGTGGCCATCGGTGCCGCAATCCAGGCAGGCGTGCTGCGCGGTGAGGTCAAGGACGTCCTGCTCCTCGACGTGACCCCGCTGTCGCTCGGCATCATGACCGAGGGCGAGGTCAACACCCGGCTCATCGAGCGCAACACCACCATCCCGACGGCCAAGACGCAGGTGTTCTCGACCGCGTCGGACAGCCAGCCGTCGGTGGAGATCGTTGTCCTGCAAGGGGAACGGCCGATGGCGCGGGACAACCGCGTGCTCGGCACCTTCCAGCTCGACGGCATCCCCCCGGCGCCGCGCGGCATGCCGCAGATCGAGGTCACCTTCGACATCGACGCCAACGGCATCCTCCACGTCACCGCCAAGGACCGCGGCACCGGCAAGGAGAACAAGGTCACCATCACCGGCTCGACGACGCTCCAGAAGGAGGAGGTCGAGCGCATGGTCAAGGAGGCCGAGGCCAACGCCGAGGAGGACCGCAAGCGCGCCGAGTCGGTGGAGACCCGCAACCGTGCGGAGACCCTCGCCTACCAGGCCGAGAAGGCGCTCGCCGACGCGGGCGACAAGGTTCCCGCCGACGTGCGCAGCGACATCGAGGGCAAGGTCAAGGCGGTGCGCGAAGCGATCACCTCCGGTGACGGCGACGCCATCAGGCGCGCGCACGACGACCTGCAGGGGTCGATCCAGAAGATCGGCGAGGCGGTGTACGCCGCCAACGCCGCGTCGGGCGGCGGCGATGCCGGTGCCGGCGGCGCCGGCGGTGGCGCGGCCCCCGAGGGCGGCGCGGCTCCGCAGGGCGGTGCGCAGCACGGCCCCGGCGGCGACGACGTGGTCGACGCCGAGTTCAAGGAAGTCTGAGCGGCGTCATTCCTGACATCAACGGCGGCCCGGGCTGACGCCCGGCCGCCGTTTTTTCATGTCTGGTCGATGCGGGTGAGCACCCAGTCGTACTTGCCGCTCATGATCGGCGCCTTGCAGTAGGAGCAGACGCCGGCGAGGTCGAGGTCGAGCGGGGCGCCGCAGTTGGGGCAGTGGGCGCTGAGGGTGCCGTTGCCCGGCTTGGTGACGGCGTCGGCGGAGCGCTGGTAGACCCAGTCCTCCGTCCACTCGCCGACGCTGCGGTTGCCGCGCACCACCCTGCCGCTCTGGTCGTCGACGTCGTAGTCGGCGGAGGCGGCGTGGATGCGCACGGTGATGGTGTCGTAGGTCTGGTCGGAGTGGGCGGCGACCACGGTGGCGTTGCCGATGGCCAGCGAGTCGAGCATGTTGTGGCGATGCTGCGCCTCGTACTGCTCGATCTGCACCTTGTGCTGCTGCCAGACGCCATCGGCCATGACCCGGCGGCTCAGCTCCGGCTTGCGCTCGCTCCACGCCTGCTCGACGACGAAGAACGACCGCTCCACGTCGGCGACGAAGGCGGCCTGGTCGAAGGCGGGGTCGTGCGCCTTGATCGTGTCAAGTCCGGCAGAAACGGACTCGGCGCCGCCGCCGGTGGCGCCGTCGTCGGTGCCGGGCAGGGTGGCGCCGCGGAAGCGCTCGGGGACGCCGACCGGATGGCTGTCGTCCCAGCCGCTTGCCGCCGCGCTCGTCGCGCCAGGCGGCGCGGGCGGTGGGGCCTCGTACGTGGACGGCGGCACGGGCGGCACGGTCGCCCGCCCCGAGGGGCCGCGCAGGCTGCTGCGGCCGGTCCCGAACCAGTAGCGGACCACACCGACCACGAAGACCACGATGACGATCAGCAGCAGGAAGCCGAGGATGCCGCCGCCACCGCCGCCACCGCCGAAGAACGGGAAGAAGAAGAAGCCGCCGCCACCTCCGCCCCCGCCGAAGGAGCTGCCACCTCCCCCACCGCGACTGCCGCCGCCGAAGCTCTGGCCGCCGCCGGCGCGGGCGAGCACGTCCGCCATCAGCACCAGGGGCATCTCGGGCTAGCGCCTCACTGCTGCGGGGACGCGCCGCTGCCCGCTGCCTCGGCCGGCGCCAGCGCGGTGCCGCACTGCGCGCAGAACTTGCTGTCTGCGGCGTTGGCGGTGTGGCAGTTGGGACACTCGACGCTGGTCGGCAGCGCGGTGCCGCACGACGGGCAGAACTTGGCCCCGGTCGACTCCGCGCCGCAGTGCGGGCAGGGCGCCGTGCCTCCGCCGCCGACTTGCTGCGCGTACCCGGCACCGCCGCCGGCAAAGCCAGGCGCGGGCGGCGGCGGCGGCGACTGCTGCGGCTGCAGCGCGGTCTGCCCCAGCCCGACGCCGGCGGCGACGAACGCGCCGCCCGTCCCGGCGCCGCCCTTGGCCATGCCCTGGCCGGCGCCGAGCTGCAATTCGCCCGCGGCGTACTGCTGGAACCCGCCCGCCAACCGCGAATACGCGGTGTCCTTGGCCAGGCCCTTGAGCGTCGCCTCGTCGTCGTCGGACAGAGAGACGGTGAAGTTGCCCATGCGGGCAACCGTCAAGCCGTAGGCGGCGAGCTGCTGGTTGGCGCCGTCGAGCGACACCTGCTCGATCTGCGGCACGAACGCCGCCAGCCCCAGCACCGGCCAGCCGTTGCGGACGATGCTGGCAGTAACGTCGGTGCGCATCACCTTGAGCAGCTGCTCGGCGATCCAGTCGGTGATCTTGCTGTTGTCGGTGACGTCGACGGTGCCGGTCAGCTTGGTGATCAGCAGCGACCCGTCGCTCACCCTGGCGGAGTACTCGCCGAAGACGCGCAGGCCGACCACCAGGCCGGTCTGCGGGTCCTGCACGTCGTCGACGCGGCCGCCGAAGCGCAGGTCGGGGAACTCGCGGGTGCTGATGAAGTACAGCTCGGTGCGGTACGCGTTGCCGCCGGTGAGGATGTCCTTGAACGTCCCCAGGAAGGGGAGCTCGACGGCGTCGACGGTGTGGCGGCCGGGGGGCAGGGTGCCGAGCACCTGTCCCTGGTAGAGGAAGACGGCGACCTCGTCGGGGGCGACGATGGCCTTGGTGTAGCGGCGGATGCGGATGTCCGGCCACTTGTAGACCATCTGTCCCTTCTTGTCGTCAGGGACCGCGATGTTCTCGCGACGGAAGAGCGCCATCAGTGTTTGCCTCGAATGTGGGGTGCGGCCCGGTCAGCGGCCGCCCGCAGCAATCCTACCCGCCATCGGTCAACTCGGCGTCACGCCGCAGGGTGTTCTCGTAGGTGCGGCGCAGCCCGGCTCGGTAGAAGCGGGGCAGGAGCTGGCGGACCAGCGGCGGGAAGCCCATGCCCCGGGGCACGCTCACCCCCGCCCCCTCCCGCTCCACCAGGGCGCAGATCGCCCGCGCCACCACCTCCGGCTCCATGAAGCTGCGGCGCACCCGCGGCGGCACGTGGCGCAGCGCCTGGTCGCTGAAGATCTCGGTGCGCACCAGGCCGGGATTGACCCAGGCGCAGTGCACGCCGGACCGGGCCAGCTCCGGCGCCACCGCCTCGGTCAAAGCCTGCACCGCCGCCTTGGACGCCGAGTACGCCGCCTCCCACGTCCACGGCGCCGCCCCCGCCGACGAGGCCACGTTGACGATGCTGCCCCGTCCCTGGCCGGTCATCGCCGGCAGCACCGCCTGCATCCAGCGCACCTGGCCCAGGTAGTTGACGTCCATCACCCGCGCCACGTCGCCCACGGGCGTCTCCAGGAAGGCGCGATGCAGCGGCGTGCCCGCGTTGTTGACGAGCAGGTCGATACGGCCATGCCTGGCCAGAACAGCGGCGGCCGCGGCGAGCACGTCCTCGTCGGAGGCGACGTCGCAGACCGCGTACCACGCGCCGGAGCCGACCTGCGCCACCAGCTCGCGCAGCCGCTGCTCGCGCCGCGCCACCGCCACCACCGACGCGCCGCGCGCACACAATTCGCGCACGGTGGCCGCGCCGATCCCCGAGGACGCACCGGTGACCACCGCCACCGAGCCGCCGATGCGCACTACGACGGCGGCAGGTAGCGCGGCGGGGTGTAGCCGCTCGACGTCCCCGGCGCGGACGCCGGCGCGCCCGGTGGGATGGCCGGCGGCGGCGACGGAGTCCCGCGCGGCCCCGGGGTCACCCGGGTGTCGACCGAGCCGCCACTGCGCCCGCGACGGCTGCGCGCGAACACGCCCTGCAGCACGATGGGCAATGCGATCGCCAATGCGCCGCTGAAGAACGTCGCCCCGTTGGGCAGGCTGTTGGGATCGCTGAGGCCCCAGTAGCAGAACAGCGCGGCGAGCACCGACAGGATGATCACCACGCCGACGCCGCCGACCAGCACCAGCTCCTGGTTGCGCTCCTGCACCAGCGAGTGGTCGGGACGGCGCCGCTGCAGCACGCGGTAGACGTTGACGGCCATCCAGCTGTTGAGCATCGTCGAGCTGACGAAGGCGGCCACGGTGATCGACCAGCGGAACTCGGACAGGTGCTTGACGATGAAGGCCGCGATGTTGACCACGATCAGCCCCACCGGGGTGATCGCGCCGATCAGCGGAATGGTCCAGCGCTTGAGGAAGGGGACCAGGCCGCGGGGGCGGTCGTCCGCCTGCCGGGAGGGACGGCGTCCGAACATGCGCCAAGAGTACGTGCCCGCGAGCGGCAGCGCCACATGGCGCAACCGATCGGGCACATCGGCTACATCGACCAGGGCACCAGGCCGGGCTCCAGCGGCAGCTCCAGGGTGAAGCGCGCCCCGCCCTCGGGCACGTTCTCCGCGGTGACCCGACCGCTGTGGCGTTCGGCGACCAGGCGCACGAAGTAGAGGCCGAGGCCGCTGCCGGTGGTGCCCGCGCGGCGGGTGCTCTCCGACCGGTAGTACTTGACGAAGACCTTGTCCGCCTCGCCCGGGGCGATGCCGTCGCCCTCGTCGCGAACGCTGAAGCGCACCGAGAGGGTGGCGTCGGAGTCGGCGTCGAGCCAGACGCGCTTCTGGCCGGCGGTGTGGCGGAAGGCGTTGCTGAGCAGGTTGGCCATGGCGTGCTGGACGTTGTCGACGTCGCACTGCACGATCACCTCGGCCTCGGGCACCGACACCAGCAGGCTGATGCCCTGCTGCGCGGCCTCGTCGGCGGCGTTGCGGACGACATTGTCGACAACGTCCTGGACGCTGATCCGCCGCAGGGTGAGGCTGCGCGCGGGGTCTTCGAGGGTGACCGTGTCGGTGACTCCGCTGAGCAGCTCGGCGAGCTGGTCGGCGGCGCGGCTGATCCGCTCCATCAGCACCACTGCCTCCTGCGGCTCGACGTCGCCGATCATGTCGAGGTAGCCGCGCAGCACGGTCAGCGGGCGGCGCAGCTCGTGGGTGGTGATGCGCAGGAAGTCCTGCGACGCCTCCGCCCAGCGCTGCAGCGAGCGCAGCTGCATGGCCCAGGCCAGCGCCGGCTCCACCCGTTCGACGAAGCGGACGGCGCGGCGCAGGGCGGAGTCGCTGAAGGGGTTGGGCTCGTTGCGCAGCGCGTAGACCAGACCGAAGGGACGGCCGACCGCGGCCAGCGGCAGGAACAGCGCGGCGGCGGGCACGGGCAGCGTCGGCACCGCGGCGCCCCACTCGTTGGCGTCGACGGGACACTGCCGGATGGGCTCGACGCCGTGCATGATCTCGGCCAGGATCCCCCGGCCACTGCTGACGTAGAAGCCGCTCGGCGAGGCGCTGCCGGCGCTGGCGACCAGCTCCAGCCGGCCGCCGCCCGCCTCCAGCCAGACCCGGGCGCGGTCCGCGTTGACCAGCCCCGATAGCGCCGCGGCGGTGACGTGCATCGCCTCCTCGGGCGCGGCACCGCGCTCGATCGCCTGGGTGACGGCGGCGACGGCCCGGTCGATCCCCGCCTCGTAGCCGGCGGTGGCGTCACGGATGGCGGTGCGCATCGCGCTCTGCATCAGGCGCAGCCGGTCGTCGGCCTGGGTGACGTCGTCCGCCGAGACACCGCTCTCCAGCAGGGCGCGGATCAGGACGTGCCGCCCGGCGTCGAAGCGGTCGAGCAGCACCCCGGCGTCGTCGCCCTCCTCGACCACCTCGGCGGCGACGGCCTGCAGCATCGCGTCAGCCTCCCCCAGCGCCTCGGGCTCGCCGGCGATATGGCGCAGGAGCACCTGGAGGAAGGCCTCCGCCCCCTCCCTCGCTCGGGCGTCGTCCCTGGGGGGGAGTCCCGGCGGGACCACCGCCGCGAAGTAGTCTCCACGGACGGTGGCTGCGGACAGCCCCATGCTGCTCACCCTTGCAGTGGCTTCACAGCCCATTCACCATGTCAACCGACCCAACGGACGTGGTGTCACGCCTTGAACGTCCCGGGAGGACCACTTCATGCGTGTGCAGTCGGGAGTATAGCCGCTGCCTGCTGCATCACCTGATGCGATTGTGACAGTCGTGTCGCGACCGGGGCGGCGGGCGCCGCCGCTACCAGATGACGTTGACCGGGTCGTGCGGGTCGCCGGCGAGGAAGGCCTGCATCGCGGTCCACAGCGCGGCGACGGTGATGGTCTGGAAGTCGGGACCGTTGTAGCCGGCGATGGTCGACGGCGTCTCCGCGTAGGTGACGGTGTCCAGGTTGGGGTCGCCGGAATCGAGGCGGGCGTCGCCGACGGTGATCATGTGGGTCGCCTGCCAGCCTCGCCAGCCGGGCATGGTTTTAGTCATTGTCTGCACCATCACCGGGGCGGTGTGGCGGTAACTCTGCAGGTCCGCCGCGCTGCCCAGCGACGCGCGCAGGCGCTGCAGCACGCCGTCGAGGGTGGTGACGTGGTCGCCGCGGTAGGGGTCGGCGCCGATGGTGGGGCGGAGCAGCGCGTTGATGCCGGCGACGGTGTCGGCGCCCGTGGCCCCGGTGTCGGGGTTGAGGTGGATGGCGCGGGCCACGGTCTCGACGTCGGGGCGGACGGGGAGCCACGCGGAGACCAGCACCTCGGTGGCGCCGGCGCCGCAGTAGTTGCGGTGGGCGTGGTCGTCGGGCTCGCGGTAGGGCTGCACGGCGACGTGGAGCGGGATGGGGGTGGGCGCAGGCGTCGGCGGGGGTGGCGGGGACGGCGTCGCTGTGCTCTGGGTGGCGCCGGGCGGGGCATCGTTGGCGCTCGCCCCGGGGGCGCAGCCGGGCAGCACGGCGACGGCGATCAGCGCGGACAGCCCCGCCACCGCGGGCGCCGAGATGCGGCGGGTGGACACGCCGTCGTGTGTACCACAGGGGGCGCTTGCCGCGGCCCGTTGCAACACCGGGGCGGCGCCGCGGTCATCTCTGTGGGAGGCGTGCATCGACACCAGGCCTCCCGATCCCGCCCGCCAGGAAGGCCGGAACGCGACGGGTCGGTGGCGGCAGCCCAGGCTGCCGCCCACCTGAGCAGGGTGTGCGCCGGAGGACAATGGGGTGATGCGCTACGGCATCGACATCGCCCAGCAGCGTCTCGAATGGGACGAGCTGGTGCGCCGCGCCCGCTTCGCCGAGGAGGTCGGCTTCGACGGCCTCTGGGGCTTCGACCACTTCAAGCCGATGTACGGCGACACCCCGGGACCGACCTTCGAGGGCATGACCACCCTGGCCGCGCTGGCCGGGCTGACCTCGCGCATCCGGCTCGGGCTGCTGGTCACCGGCGTCACCTACCGGCACCCGTCGGTGCTGGCCGCCGAGGCGGTCACCATCGACCACGCCTCACACGGGCGGCTGGAGCTGGCCCTGGGCGCGGCCTGGTTCGAGGAGGAGCACCGCGAGCTGGGCATCGAGTTCCCGCCCGTGGGCCGGCGCATCGACATGCTCGAGGACGCGGTGGAGATGGCCACCCTGCTGATGAGCGGCGAGACGGTGTCGTTCGAGGGCCGCGTCTTCGCCCTGCGCAATGCGCGGTTGCTGCCGCGGCCGGTCCAGCAGCCGCGCATCCCGCTGTGGATAGGCGGCAGCGGGGAGCGGCGGATGCTGCCCCTGGTGGCGCGCCACGCCGACATGTGGCACGCCTTCGGCTCGCTGGAGGACATGAAGCGCAAGTCCGCGCTGATCGACCGGCTGGCGGCGGAGGCGGGGCGGGACCCGGCCGCGATCGGGCGGTCGACCTCGCTGTCGCTGTCGGGGTCGCTCGACGAGGTGCGGCGCCACGCCGAGCAGTGGGCGGCGGCGGGGTTCTCGTACCTGGTCTGCGGCTGGCCGTCGGAGGGTCAGGAGCGGGTCGAGGAGTTCGTGTCGCAGGTGCTGCCGCAGGTTCGCTGAGCGGGGCGTCAGCAGTCGCGCGGGCGCAGGAGTCGCAGGACCGTCACATGGGCGCGCATCTGTCGTTTGTGTGCTAGCTTCGCGCCGCCTCCGACAGCAGAACCCATCTGGTACCCCACATGTCGCGCACCCCCCTTCGTCTCGACCGTCCTCGCCTGCTCGCTTCGCTGGCTGCAACCCTCGCCCTCACCGCCGTGGCCGCATGCGGGAGCAACCAGCCGGTCAAGCTGGCCGCCAAGCCATCCCCGTCGCCGACGGCCAGGAGCACGACGGCCGCCCCGACCGCGGTACCCACCCCGCCCCCGACCCCGGTGCCGACCATCGTCGCCGGCGCCACCTACAACGCGCCCGCGATCATTCAGGTCGAAAACCTCAACGCGGCGCGTCCCCAGTCGGGCCTGAGCTCGGCCAACGTGGTCTACGAGTACTCGGCCGAGGGCGGCATCTCCCGCTTCAGCGCCATCTACTTCGCGTCGCCCAAGGGGCAGGTCGGCCCGGTGCGCAGCGCTCGCCTGATCTCGCCGGTGCTGGTGCGCCAGTACGGCGCCACGCTGATCTACTCGGGCTCGTCGGGGTACGTCTACAGCCGCATGGGCACCTGGAACATCCCGCGCTTCGAGGAGACCAGCGCGGGCAAGGACATGTTCCGCATCTCCAGCCGGGGAGCCCCGCACAACCTCTACACCGACGGCGGCCGCGTCGACGACCTGGTCCGCCGCTCCGCCCGTCCCGCGGTGTCCTACACCCTGTGGGACCGCGCCGTGACCGCCCCCGGCGGCGCGCCGGTGTCGGGCTTCACCGTGCCCGTCTCGCCCAGCGAGCAGCCGTCGTGGGGCTGGAACGCCGGCGCAGGCGGCTGGCAGCGCAGCGAGCCCGACACCGGCATCTTCACCGATGCCAACAACGGCCAGCCCATCACCGTGCCCACCGTGGTGGTGATGCAGGTGCCCGCCAACCTCAACAAGGACGACATCGAGGACGGCTGCTGCACCCCGGGCTGGGAGTACTTCCTCAACGGCACCGGGCCCGCCCAGGTCTTCACCGGCGGCGCGGGCTACACCGCGACGTGGAGCGCGAGCGAGTTCGGCGGGCCGCCGAAGTTCACCCTGGCCGGCGGTGCCGCGGCTCCGATCGCCCCGGGGAACGTTTGGATCGAAGTCGTGCCCACGGGGAACGCGGCGGCGACTCGGGGGTAGGCGGGAGAGGGGCCGGCACCGTGCCAGCCCCATATCCCTTCCTGGCGAGCTTCGTTGTCGCCCAGCGCGCCTCTCCAGGCGCAGAGGTTGTCAGCGGACGTGGTTGGTTGCCGCGGGCTTCTCGCTCGGACCGGCGCCGCCGAGGTACGAGGCAACCAGGCTGGGATCGCCCTTGAGCTCTGCGCTCACACCGGAGACGACCACCTGACCCTTGGCGAGGACGTAGGCGCGATGGGTGTTGGCCAGCGCCAGCGACACGAACTGCTCGACGAGCAGGATCGCCATGCCACGCTGGTTCACCATGGCCAGGATCTCGAAGAGCTGGCCGACGATGCGCGGAGCCAGGCCCAGCGACAGCTCGTCGACGATGAGCAGCTTGGGGCGTGACATCAAGGCCATGCCGACCCCCAGCATCTGCTGCTCGCCGCCGCTCAGCGTTCCCGCTCGCTGCCGAGCGCGCTCGCGGAGTCTTGGGAAGAAGCCGAGCACCTCTTCGAGCTGCGGCTTGTAGCCCGCCCGGTCGGCGCGCTGCGGCCAGTACCCGTAGCGCAGGTTCTCCTTGACGCTGAGCCCTGGGAAGAGATCGCGGCCCTCGGGAAGGTGTGCGATGCCCCGGCGCACCACCTGCGGCGGTGACAGCTGGTCGATGCGCTCCCCGGCGAAACGGATCTCGCCCGAGTGGGGATGCACCAGACCGCTGATGGCCCGGAGTGTGGTCGTCTTCCCTGCGCCGTTGGCGCCGAGCAGCGCGACCATCTCGCCCTCGCCGACCTGCAGCGACACGCCCCGGAGGGCGGGGACCAGCCCGTAGCGGACATGGCACAGGGTCATGTCGAGCAGCGGCCGGGCGCCCCCGTTGTGCACGTCGGGGCCCGCACGCATCACGCCACCTCCACGGCAGCGCCGAGGTACGAGGCGATCACCGCGGGATCGCGCTGGATCTGCTGCGGCGACCCGGATGCCAGCAGCCGTCCCTGGTCCAAAACGTAGATGTGGTCGCAGAGGCGGACCACCATGTCGACGTCGTGCTCGATGACCAGCAGGGTGATGCCGATCTCGCGAAGGAACTGGAACCACTGGATCAGCCGCTCGGTCTCCGACGAGTCGAGCCCGGAGGCGGGCTCGTCGAAGCAGACCAGCCGCGCGCCGGTGACCAGGGTCCGGGCGACTTCGACGAGGCGGAGGACGCCGAAGGGCAACCCGGCGACCTGGCGATCGGCCACCTCCCCGAGCTCCATCAGCTCGAGGACCGCCTCGACCCTCTCGCGCGCCGCGCGCTCGGCGTGCTGCGCCCGTGGTGACACCACCAGGCTTCCCCAGAAGCCGGTGCGATTCTGCAGATGGGTGGCCACGAGCAGGTTGTCGAAGACGGTGAGGTCACCGAAGAGCTGCAGGATCTGGAAGGTCCGTCCGACACCCAGGGCAGCCCGGCGGTGCACGTCCCACGCCGTCACGTCGTGGCCGAAGAGGTGCACGTGGCCTTCGGTCGGCGAATTCAGTCCGAGGATGGAGTTGAACAGCGTGGTCTTGCCCGCGCCGTTGGGGCCGATCAGGCCGACGATCTCCCCTGCGCCCACCTGCAGCGAGGCGTCGCTGACCGCCGCGAGGCCGCCGAAACGGACGGTGATGTGCTCGGCCGAGAGCAGGACGGGGAGGCGCCGGCCATCCGGGCCGGGATGGCCGGCCACCAGGCTCTCGCCCTCCGCGCGCTCCATCAGGATCGAGAGACGCGAGCGGCCGGCCGCCTCGCCGCCGGAGTCCCTCGACACCTCGTCGTCGGACGGAGAATCGAAGTGCTCGACATGGAGATCCACGGTCTTGGCACCGTCGACGTCGCGAAGCCGGTCGGCGATGCTGAGCACGTCGATCGGTTGAGCGGACATCGGCGGCGCCGCGGCGAGAGGCTCGGTGGCTTCTTTCGGCGCCCTCGAGAAGAGAAGCCCCTTCATCGACAGCCGGCGCGGAATGCTGCCGACGCGCCCACCGGCGGAGCGCAACCTGTCGATGACGACGAGCCTGCGCCCGGGGCTCGGCTCCGGCTCGGCCGTCGAGCCCAATGGCCCGAGCTTCGCCGCGAGCTGGTTCCACACCGGCGCCAGGCGTGCCCCGAGGCTCTGCAGGCGCTGCGGAATGGCGCCCAACCCGCCGCGGAAGAACAGCAGGACGAGGATGAGCACTCCCGACGAGATGACGTCGAGGTAGTCGGCGAGTCGCGGCGACCGGAAGAAGACCTCACCGACCAGCAGCGCGAACAGCACCGCGGAGGCCACCGCGCCACCGAGGCTGCGCAGGCCGCCGACCACGGCGATGGCGAGGAAGTAGAGGGAGTTGGTGAACGAGAACTGGCCGGGCCCGACGGTGCGGCTGCCCACCAGGGTGAGCGCGCCACCGAGGCCCGCCAGCGCTCCCGCGGAGGCGAAGCCGACGAGCTTGACCCTGGTCACGGCGATGCCCAGCGATGCCGCCGCCACCTCCGAACCCCGGATGGCTGCGAAGGCGCGCCCGATCCGCGAGTCGCGCAGGTTGGCGACGATGTACAGGGCCAGGGCGGCCACGACGATCGCCACGTAGTAGAAGGCATGGGCGTCGGCGAGGTCGAAGAACGGGATGGTCCCGGGGCGACCGATCGCCTGGAAGGGAATGCTGGTGCCACTCTGGCTGTCGACCAGCCAGGGCTGGGCGAAGAGGTAGCGATCGCACAGGTAGGCGAAGATCAGTGTCGCCACCGCCAGATACAGGCCGCGAACGCGCAGCGCGACGACCCCGATGCCGGCGGCGGTGACGGCGCCGGCGACGGTGCCGACGATGAGCGAGAACGGGAAGTCGATGCCGGCCTTCTTGGTGGCGATCGCGCTGACGAATGCGCCCATTCCGACCAGCGCCGCCTGGCACAGCGAGATCTGCCCGACCAGGCCGATGAGCAGGACCAGCGACAGCGCGGCGACCAGGTACTCGCAGGCGAGCACCGCGGTGCTGAGCGCGTCATAGGGCACGTGGGGAATCAGCGGCCACACCAGCAGCGCGGTGAGGATGAGCGTCCTGCGAACGGTGCTGGCGCTCACAGCGTGTCCGCCCGCACGTCGGTCATCACCAGCCGCGCACCGCGCATGGCCATCACTACCAGGGCGACCAAACTGAGGATCAGCTCGGGAGAGCCCTGCCCCTGGAAGACGGAGCCGACGCCGCGTACCTGGGCGAGGGCGGGCACCATCCCCTGGACCACGCCCACGATCAGCGCGCCCAGGCACACCCCGGGCATGCTCTCCAGACCGCCGATCAGCGCGGCGACGAATGCCGGCAGCACTCCGAGGGAGACGCTGTAGGGGTCCAGCTCGTTCGCGCCGGCCAGCAGGATGCCCGCCAGACCGGCGAAGGCCCCGCCGAGGATCCACGCGAACGCTGCTGTGCGATCGGGGTCCACTCCCCGCAGCGCGGCGCCGCGCCGGTTCTGCGCGGCGCCGCGCATGGCCAGGCCGAGGTCGGTGAACTGGAACAGCGCGAAGAGAATCGCCGCGCCGGCGAGGGCGATGGGAAAGATGCCGATCTGCCGCCAGGGCACGAAGCCGTCGGCGAAGTGCAGCGCACCGGTGGGCAGCAGGTTGGGGGTGACCACGGGCAGCGAGCCCCAGATGCGCGCCGCGATGGCGATGGCGAAGGTGAGCGCGGCGACGGTGCCGACGGTCTGCACGGTCGGTCCCGCGGAGCGCAGCCTGCGCACGAAGACGCGCTCGATGAGCAGGCCGAGCAGCGCGCCGACGACGATGCCGCCCGCCACCGCGGCGAGCAGCGGGACGTGCCACCGGTCGAACTGATACGTCGCGTAGGCGGCGCCCATGGCCATGGCGCCGTGCGCCAGGTTGAGCACGCGCGACGCCTGGTAGATGACGGTGATGCCGAGTCCGAGCAGCGCGTACGCGCCGACCAGCGGCAACGAGAGCAGAAAGTAGAGGATGACTGTCTGCATCGACTACTGCATGTCTTGGCCTGGCGCGGGATCGTTCAAGAACCCGGTGGCCAGATAGTTCCATCCGTTGAAGCTGCCGTTCGGCGGAGCGTTGTCGGCGAAGCCGGCCATGCTGGTGTTGGCCAGGTGCTGGTTGTTGCCGAAACGCAGTGGATTGGTCAGCCCGAGATCGAAGGTTGCGCTGTTGAGCACCTGCCGCAGCGCATCACGGGTGAGGTTGGGACCGACCTGCTTGCAGGCCTCGATGAAGAGCTTGGTCCCCAGGTACGCACCCTCGGTGAACTCGTTGTGCGCGTCGCAGGACGGGCACACGGATCGCAGTGACTGCGCGTATGTGTACACCGGCTTCTCGGCGTCGAACGGCTGGATGGCCGGGTGGTAGCCGGTGAAGACGGTCATCGCGCTGCAGTTGCCGCCGCAGGTCGAGCCGAGGTTGTCGTCGAAGAGCGGCTCGCCGCCGGCCAGATGCTTGTACCAGGTGCAGCCGCAGTTGGCCGGGCTGTCCGCCTGCATCCAGGTCTCCATCGGCTTCGGCTCCAGCAGCATCATCACCGCGTCGCAGGGATTGCAGGCGCTGTTGAGGGTGTGGATCGCCGAGGAGAAGTCGGTCTGGCCGTTGGTCTGGATGCCGCAGTAGGCCTGGACGCAGCTGTTGCCGTCGGCGTTCTGCGCGTAGCCGTTGATGTCGCTGCCGGTGAGCCGCTTCATCTCCTGGTCGAACGCGGCCGCGCCCTCCTTGCCGAACTTGTAGCTGGTGTCGAAGACGATGCCGACGTGCTTGGCATTCCACTTCTGCACCGCGTACTGGGCGGCGATGTGCATGTTGCTCACCGTCGACGCGGCGACGGGCCAGACCCACTGCTGGTTGTACTGGTCCTTGAGCATGCCGTCGGTTCCCACCACGGGGATCTGCGCGCGACCGATGGCGCCGCTGTCGATGGCCGCTCCCAGGCCTTCCGAGTCCGGCTCGCCGACCAGCGCGAAGACGTTGCCCTGGTTGATGAAGTTGGCGATGTCGGTCTGGCCGGTGGTGGGGTTCCAGTCGTCGTTGACGGTGCTCAGCGAGATGCGCCGGCCGCAGACGCCGCCGGCGTTGTTGGCCTCGTTGATGGCGGCCTGCATGCCGGACACGGCTTCACCGAGGAAGCCCGAGCCTTCTCCCGTGGTCACGATGGTGCTGGCGATGTTGATGCTGGTGCCGCTGACTCCGGGAGCGCCTGTGCTGCCGCCGTTCTTGCCGGCTGCGCACTGAGCGCCACCGGCCACGTTCTGCTGTCCGGGGCCGACCTTGCCGGCCTGTCCTCCGGCGACCCCCGCCGGGCCACCGACCTGCGCAGCGGCGCTCGGCCCACCGTCAGCGACGGCCCCGGCGGTGGGGCCGGCGGCGGGGCCGGTGCCGGCCTGCCCGTTCACGGCTCCGACGATCTGGTTGCTGAACTGCGGGCTCACCGCCCAGATGGAGGCCACCGTGACGGCGGCCAGGGCAACGATCAGCGGCACCCACCCCATGCGGGGCGGGAAGAGGCCGCGCTTCGGCGTCGGGCTTGTCATCCCCCTCTCCTTGTCGAAGTGTCGGTCCATGTCCAGCGCCGCCGCATCAGCATCACGGGAGTCGCCAGCAGGGCCAGGAACGCGGCCATGCGCAGTCCGTCACCGGGCGAGCGAACCATCCAGAGCAGACCCTGGAAGGCGCGCATCGCGACGCCGAGGAGTCCCGGCGGCGCCACGTATGGAGCGGTCACGCCAGGCGGCAATGGGTTCCCACCGCCGGAGCTGCCCGGAAGGAACGCAGCAACGCCGGCGCCGGCGGCGGCCGCGTTGGTGTCGATGACCGGGTTGGTGGTGTCGATAGGGGGCGGCGGCGCGCTGGCCACCTGCAGACCCAGCTGCGCGTCGTTCTCGGCACCGGCGAGGTCGACGACGAGGCGGCTCTGGTTGGGGTTGCCGTCGTTGTAGCCGTAGACGACGATGCGCATCGCCGGCAGCAACGAGGCCTCCTCGGCGCTCATGCCGTTGAACTGCTCGTCGCCGTACATCTGCGTCGGGCTGGCCTGCACGATGCCCTCATACCCGCCGGGCGATCCCAGGGGGTTGCCGTCCTTGTCGAGGCCGAAGGGGGCCGCCGGCGTGGGGTAGAGGATCTGCAGCAGGTACGGGAACTGCGCGTTGACGCTCGCGGCCAGCGAGCGCGGATCGCACTGGTTGCTGCACACTTCGGTCGCGTTGGATGATCCCGGCGTGGTGATCGACACGTTGGCGATCGACACCGTGTTGGTGGTGGTTGCCGAGCCGGTGTAGCCTCCCGCCACCGCCTTGGCGGTGTGGACGACGTCGCCGATCTGGAGTATCGCGCCGCCCGGGAGGGTGATGGTCACCCCCTTGGCCTCCGACGTGGTGTCGCTCTCGATGCCCGAGATGTCGTTGCGGTGGAACACCGCGCTCGACGTGGTCGCCGACGCGACGCCCACCACGCCGTCGCCGGCAGGGCTGCCCAGCAACGCGTTGGCGTTCACACCGCCGGGGAAGTACTTGCCGTCGCCGACGCAGCTCACGTGCGCGTGGGCTGCGCCGAGCTTGTCGGTGCCAGGTGCCGTGGCCGGAGAAGGTTGGGCTGCACTCGGGTTGCTGTTGGCGACCAGACCGTCAGCGTCCGCCGACGGCGAGGTGGAGCCGGGCTCGGTGCACAGCGCGTCGGGGAACGGCCATGGCTGCGTCGTGGTCGGGCTCGCCGACGGCGTCGGGCTCCCCGACGGCGCCGGGCTCGCCGTCGGGGCCGCGGGAACGGCGGGACAGGGCAGGCCGTTGTTGGTCAGCGCGTTGCACGGGGGCTGCGGCGGCGGCGCGCAGTTGCCGAGCGCGTTGGTGTTGGAGCACTGCGACACCTCGAAGGAGGCGACGCCGTTGCCGTCGGCAAGTGCGGATGCCTGAGCCGCCGTGCTGCC
The DNA here is from genome assembly GCA_035569495.1 of Candidatus Angelobacter sp. Taxonomy (GTDB): domain Bacteria; phylum Chloroflexota; class Dormibacteria; order Aeolococcales; family Aeolococcaceae; genus DASRDZ01. Next base: position 18,938 of record DATMMX010000027.1, read on the forward strand.
GTTGGCCAGCGCGACGCGGTTCACCGAGGCGCCCAGCACGTCGCGGTAGCTGTGTCCCAGCGGCACCCCGGTGACCTGGAACGACGTGTACGCGTTGTTGAGAGTGCCCTGCGTCCCGGCCACCATGTCGACGTGGAAGCCATAGCCGCGCGCCGTGGAGTTGACGATGCTGTTGACCGTCGCTCCCGGCGGCACAGCGCCGGACACGGTGTTGGAGTCGACGTTCGACGCGGGCGGGTCCTGGGTGACCGCGTACGCGTCGGCATAGACCTTGTAGTCGTGCTCCTCACCGGTGTTCAGGCCGGTGTAATTGCTGAGGTTGAGGACAAGCACGCGAGTGAAGGGATAGAGGCCGTCGGGCGGGAGGATCACCGTGGAACCCGCCAGGACGGGCTGGGCAAGGTCGGATCGGAAGACTCCCGGCGAGACGGGCGTCCGGCGCCCGTCGATGAGGGTCATGCCGTGATCGGTCACCGAATAGACGCGGCCCGTGCTCTGATCGAGCCCGATGAGCGCGCTGCTGCCGTCTCCGAGTGACGTCTTGCCGAGGAACGACGGCGGGGTCTTGCCGCCGACTCCTCCACTGCCGTCGTACACCATGGCCGACATCTGGTCAGAGCCCTGCTGAGGCATGAAGCCGCGGTCGCCGCCCGGATCGAAGAACAGGTCATTGGCCAGCCCGGGCGCGACCTCGATGTCGACTTTCCCATTGGGGCACGCGTCGCACCCCGCCCCGGTGACCGGGTCGGTGTTGCCGAGCTGCAGGGCCACGATGCCCACCCGCGTGGTCCCGACCCCGACCTTTCCGGCCGCGAAAAGCTGGCACGGCACGAACATCGTCGACGAATGCACGCTGCGATAGGCTGCCGCCGTCCCGTATACCGGCACCATCGTGAACTGGCATTGGGAGACGTTCTGCGACCAGATCGGAGTGAGTGTCCCGGTGCCCATGTGCAGCGCGTCAGCAATCTTGTAGACGCTGACGGTGACGCCGGGAGGCGGGCTGCCCGTTGACGTGTTCCCGTTCGAGGTGAGCACCACCAGCTCGTCGGTGGGCGCATACCAGGTCAACCCGAAGATGTTCTTGGTGGCCAGCGTGGAGGGCAGGCTCCAATGGGCGACGAAGTCGAGTGATGACTCCTTCAGAACCGCGATGCTGCTCCCGTTGAGGGCATTGCCCGCCGCCAGCGCGCCGATGAGCAGCCCGTCCTGGGAGTCCACGGCCACCGTGGGGGGCGGCGCCGCCCCTTGCGGAGCCGGTACGTCGAACGCTCCGCTTCCCCCGCCGCCGTCCTCGGTGCACATCGGGCTGGTCCCGGCTGTGCGCAGGTCGGTGGCCACCACCTTGTACGAGTCCACGTCCATGGCGACCAGGTTGGGAGTGTCGCCGCCGGTGCAACCGCTGCCGTTGAACTGGAAGAGCAGCCGGTTCTGAGGGTCGGCGAACGACGACGTGCTGCGTGAGAACGTGGCCGGATCGGGGTTGTTCGCGGGACGATGGGTCCAGAAGTAATTCGGCACCGTCCCGACCTGGCGAATCGTGCCCTCAGTGTCGGCCGACGTCGGCTGCGGGCCACCGATCAGCAGCGCGACAACGGGCGCCCCCACCAGCAGCAGCCGCCTCCGGATCGTGCGAGGCTTTGCCGAACGACGACGAAAGCAGAAAGGCTTCATACACCACCTGCACAAACGTTCGTGGAGAGGGCAGGAGGTCATTCTGTACCACCCGCGGAGTAAGCCCCCTCCGGTCCCTCTATCTCACTGTCGTGGGGACGATTTTGCTACAGATCCGGTTAACGGGAAAGGGGCGGGTGGTCACCCACCCGCCCCTCGAGTCCGAGGTACAGGGAGAACTGAGGCCGTCTAGCCGGCGATCGCGGAGATGTCGGTGACGGTGAAGCCCGGCGTGCACTGCCCGTCGCCAGGCGCGTTCGGGTTCGGCGGCGTCAGGTTGGTCGGGGTGATCTGCACGATGCCCGCGCTCGGCGGAACGGTGCCCACCTCGACGCCGAGGCCGGCGACGAAGACGATGGTGAAGTTGACCGTGTGCGAGTCACCGCCGGTCTCGTTCACGATGGCAACGCCGGTGGCGATACCGGTGCCGCACACGATGTTGGTGAAGCTGCCGCTCGCGCTCACCGTGCAGGCGGTCGAGGTCTGGTTGTCGGTGAGGTCGATGCCGACGCACCCGATGGTGCCGCCGGTCGTGAACGAGAAGGAGCCGCCGCCACCATTCCACAGAACGGCTGCCGCGGCAGTGCCGGAGAATCCCGCCACATCAACGTCGGGGACCTGCGCCATCGCAGGAGCCGTGGCCAGAGCGCAGGCCACTACGCCGCCCGCAAGGGCGCCAAAAAACTTCGCACGGAGCATGCTCATTCCCTACTGTTTGTCGTCTGTATCCCGGCAGCACCGGGACCCTTCCATCCCCCGCCCTCCCTCTGGGACCTGAAATCTCCTCCCTGTGGCTTTTGCCTCGGACTCCCGGTCAGCATCGACCAAAGGTCATCACTGCAACGGTCGCGGGTTTGCTACACGCGCTTTGCGGTCCGGCGTCGCCAGAGGGCGCTGACGCCTCCGAGGACCGCCAGTACTGCGGCCGCAAGGACGAGCGGGAGCACGAGACGCGACCCCGCTGTCGACGCCTTCGACCCCGTGGCCGCCAGGTTCGCGCCGCTCCCGTCGCCGCCCGCGCCGCCTCCCGGCGCCTGCCCGTTGGTCCCGCCCGAGGCGCCCCCCGCGGGCGTCGCGCCGCCCCCGCCCGCTGACGCGCTCGACGCGGGGCAGGCCGAGCAGCCGCCTGCTCCGGTGTTTGCCGACCCGGCATTGGCGGCGGCGTTGACGTCGCCGCTGCCCACCGACGGGCAGGAGGCCGCCCAGGTCCTGCCATCGACGCTGCAGAGCAGGCCGGCGCTGCCCTGGGTGCCGGCTGTGTGCATGTAACCGGCGAAGAGACGCCCGTCGGGCGCGACGGCGACCGCCGTGGATCCGCCGTCGAGCGGGCTCGGCGATCCGGCGGCGCTCCAGGTGGTGCCGCCGTCGCTGCTCTGGTAGACGCCACCCGTGGTGTGCGGGTTCTTGGGGTCGGCGAAGACCTGGAACACCGAGACGTAGACGGTCTTCACCGGGCCGGCCTCGCGATACCCGGGAGCCAGGGCCAGCATCGGAGTTGCCGTGCCGGCCGCTCCCGGCGTGCCGGTGATGGGGAGCTGGACGAACGCCCCGCCCGCGTTGCTCGACTTGTACACGCCGCGCCCTGACTGGGCGAAGACCACGCCATCGGAGGCGAAGTCCGAGGACAGGGCGAGATAGGTCGGCGCGGAGTAGGTTCCCGCGCCGGGCAGCGACGCCGCCCCGTGGCAGGAGAGCGCCTGGTCGCACTGCAGGATCACGGGCAGGCTATGGGAATCGATCGCGCTGAGCAGCGCCGCGGGGGAGCTGCCGCCGGAGACGGACGAAGGCGGGTACGAGAACACGTAGTCCGTGTACGCACCGCCGGAGCCGGTGGCCGCGTGTGTCTGGCCGCCGCTGAGGATGTAGTCGTGGGCCCCGGCCACGGCCAGCGAGCCGTCGGCGGGGTAGCTGGGAGCCACCGTCGCCATCGACCCGGAGGGGCCGGCGTCGGTCCAGGTGTTGCCGCCGTCGTCGCTTCGCTGCAGCCCGGTCGAGGCGGCCGCGAAAATGGTGTCGTGACCCTTGCCGTCGTAGGCAATCGACGGCCGCGACTTGTTCCATCCCTTGGCGGCGGCCTCACTCCAGGTGGCGCCGCCGTTGTGGCTGACCCAGAGCTGGATGCACCCGTTGCAGTTGGTCAGGGGGCTCACCATGGCGACCACCAGCCCGGTCCGCTGATATCCGGGGGACACGGCGAGCCAGCTCACCGACGCATTGCCCACCGCCGACGGTGTGGTGGTCGCCGCGGCGGCGGTCACCGTCTGCCGCGCCGCCGTCGGGATCAAACAGGCCAGGGCTGTCGCGCAGGCGACTCCCGCACGCGCAAGTCTTCTATCCGGTCCCATCCGCTTTCCTTCCAACAGTCATCCGTTCCGACAACGCGGTCGACCGATCGCAGCCGCATCACCGCGACCCGTCCTTCTAGCAGCGGTCCGCCCAGGTGGCGCCGCCGTCTCGTGAGCAACGCACGCCGAACTGGTCACCGATGTCGGCGCTGACCACTCCGGCGAGGACCCGCCCGTCGGGCAGGGTGAGGAGCGCATGGATCGCCGTGCCCAGCGGCAGGTTGGTGAGCACCGACTGCAGCGTCGCTCCCCGGTCCGTCGACCGGCTGATGATGCTGCTGACCTGCGGCCCGGCACCGACGGTGGTCGCCACCAGCACCACCGGACCGGTGATGCCCTCGCCGACCGAGGCGGCGGCGGCGGTGCCGCTCAGCATCACCGGGCGGGCGAAGGTCTGGCCGCCGTCCGACGACACCGCCATGTGCTCCAGGGACGAAGCCACGATCACGGCGGCGCCGGCGCCCGGTGCACCGGCCAGGGCGACGGGGAGGTGGTCGCCGGGAAGGTCGAGCGCCCTGGTGCAGGCGAGCTGCGTGCAGGACAGCACCTCGGGCGTGGGCATGGCGGTCGGCGACTGCATCAGGCCTCCGGCGACGACGATGTGATTGGCGTCGCCGGCGAAGCGCACGCTGGTCGGCACCAGCTGCGGCGGCAGGGTGGGGCCGGGAGCGATCGCCGGGCTGCGCTGCTCATAGAGGACGGCCTGGCCGCCCGAGGTCGGCACGACCAGGACCCGGGCGTCGCCCGGGGTCGATGCGGGCGAGATGGCGGCGACGCCCGAGACCGGCAGCACTGGCCGGAAGGTCTGTCCGCCGTCGTCGCTGCGCAGCAGTCCCGCCGAATCGGACTCCACGAAGACCGTCGGGTCGGCGGGGTAACCCGGCGGCAGCAGCACGGGACCGTGCTGGTAGCCGACCTTTCCGGTCTGGCTCCACGAGGCGCCGCCGTCGCGGGTGACGAAGAGCACGGGGCACTGTCCGGCGTTGCAGCCGACCGATACCCATCCCGAGGCGAACACGGTGTGATCGCTCGCATATGCAGGTGAGACGGTCATGGAGTCGAAGTAGGTGCTCTGCGGCTGGGCGTCATGGCCCACCACGCCGACCGGCGACGCCGCCGAGGGCTGGCCGAGGGCGAGCACCGGGGACGGGCTGGAAGGATCACTCGGCGACCCACCCGGACCGTGTCCGCTCGCGGGCGCGGAGGCGCCCGCCGAGGGGCCGGACGCGGTGTGGTCGACCAAGTTGACTGCACCGTCGACGTGCGCGGCGACAGCCAGCGGCCGCTCGGCCCTGGCGGTGGCAGGGGACGCCGAGAACGACGAGACCGCGATCAGCCCGACCACCACCGAGGTGGCGATCAGACCGGCCTGGTCCATCGCCGCGGCGGCGGCCGTCGCCGTGCCCGGGTTGCTGGCCGCCGCACGGCGCAGGCCCCGGACGAACCGCCTGACCAGGACGCCCGGACCGAGCAGCGCGGCCACGGCCGCGGCCGCCTGGCGAACTCGCTTGCGCGCCCGGCAGATGCCCACCGAGACGGCCTTGGCGGACAGCCCGGTCCGGTGGGCGATCTCGTCGTAGGTGAACCCAGCATAGGTGTGAGCCAGGAGCGACTTCTCCTGACGGTTCAGCGCCTTCCACGCCCGGCTGAGGAGAGCGCGCTCCATGGCCTGGACGTCCGGCCCGGGGTTGCCGTCGATCTTGACGACGTCCTCGAGCGGGGTGGCGCGACGCCGCGTCGAACGCCGCAGGTCGTAGCAGACGTTGTGCGCGACTGCAGTCAGATAAGCGACGGCGTCGCCGGAAAGCCGTTCCAACTGCGGCGCGGCGCGCATGAAGGCGTCCTGCGTGGCGTCTTCGGCGTCGGCGCTGTTGCCGAGCTGGGAGAGGCAGTAGCGGTAGATGCGAGGGGCGTGAGCCTGGTAGAGCTGGACGATGTCCCTCGGCGTGCCGGGATGGTCGGGACCCGAGAGGGCGCCCATGCCGGCGTCAGGACGCACCGGTCCCTCCCCGCGGGAATTCCGCACATCCAACCACACGAACGATGACGCTCCAGCGGCCAAGGATATTGCGCTGCCAGGCACCCACTTCTGCCCGCCGCGATCGCAAGGACGCGCCGCGAGGCGGCGTCGAATGTAGCGATTGTCACGTGGCCGCAGTGATCCCCTTGGAGGCCGGTCCAAGGAAGGGATGACTCCGGCACGGTGGAGGGAGAGATGCTGCTCGGCGGACGACCGTTCTCAGTCGCGCGGAGGTGCGCGCCCGTGGTCGGCCTGCTGCTCACCTGCGGCCCGGTGCCGGCGCAGGCGGCCACCCCGACGGTCGACGCCATGGTGCTCAATGCCACCGTGGCGAGCGTGTCGCCCCCCGTCTTTCTGGCGGTGCAGGGGCCCAGCACGTACACCCTCGCCGGCGCCTGCTCCCCCACCTTTCCCTCCTACATCTCCACCGACGACGGGTTGCCGCACGTCTGCCCTGGCGTCACCGGGTCGGGGACCTACGTGAACGTCGTGTGTGGCACCGGGACGCTGAGCGGCACCCTGACCATCACCGAGCTCCCCGGCGAGACCTCGGGGCTCGCCTACACCGGCGTTCTCGTCGCCGGGCTGGGCCTGATCGAGGGGAGCTACTCGGACGACGGCGGCAGCGGCGTGGCGGTGGGCGTGGCGCTGATCACCCCGGAGCCGCCGACCTCCTGCCTCACCGGGGTGCAGCAGTTCCAGGCGCAGATCGTCGCCGTCGCCGCGTACCTGCGGTAGTCGCGCACAGCGAAGTGGAGGCGCCGGGTATCGAACCCGGGTCCGAAGCCGCGTCCCGCGGGACATCTACGAGCGTAGTCCCGGTTTTGGTCTCACCGCGGCGGCGCCCCAGGACGGGCTCCGTCACGGCCAGCCTCGGTGGATGTCCCGCCCGGCGCCGAGGCGCCACCGGGCGGCGAGGCCGCTGGTATTAGCGTCGGGTCCGGCCTCCGCGGTCGAGAGGACGGTCGACGTCAGGCCGAAGCCTGAGCTTTTCTGCTACTTACGCAGCGAGCGCAAGAGCAGGGGTGCGGTCATTCGCACTTATGGTTTTCCCGGTTTTACGAGCCCGGGGCTCGGCTCGCCATCCCGTGATCCACGACCCCGTCGAAACCATACGCCCCCAGCGCGCTGGGGATCGCAGGCCCCAGATGGAGCAGCGATCGCCGTCTGACGCCCTCATCCTACCCGCTCCGACGGCTCCCGACACTCCACGACGCACGCTCCGCGGCGCCCTCCCGTACGCTAACGCGGTGCCTGCGACCGCCAGCTCCACCCTGAGTGGCGCCGACCCCACCGTCGGCGCGACCCTGAGCAACGTGCTCATCCTCGGCACGCACGCGGGCGCCAATCGCCAGCCCCGCGCCGCGGTCGAGCTGGACGAGCTGGAGGAGCTGGCGCGCACCCTCGGGGCGACTGTCGTCGAGCGGCGCCTGGTCAACCTTCGCGAACCACACCCGGCGACCCTCCTCGGCTCCGGCACGGTGGCCAGCATCACCGACCGCCTGGGCCAGCTCGGACACCCAGCCGTGCTCGTCAACGACGCGCTAACGCCCCGCCAGCAGCGCAACCTGCAGGAGGCGTGGAAGGTCCCCGTGCTCGACCGCACCGAGGTCATCCTGGCCATCTTCGCCCGCCGCGCTGGAACCGCGGAGGGACGCATCCAGGTCGAGATGGCCCAGCTCGAACACCTCCTCCCCCGCCTCGCCGGCGGCTGGCGACACCTCGAGCGACAGCGCGGCGGCGTTCGCCTGCGCGGCGGCCCCGGTGAGACGCAGATCGAGGTCGACCGCCGACTGATCGGACAGCGTCTCAAGCGGCTCCGCCAGCGCCTCGGCGAATTGGAGCGCCGCCGCGGCGTGCAGCGACGTGCGCGCCAGGACGTCCCCCTCGCCGCCTGCGCGCTGGTCGGCTACACCAACGCCGGCAAGTCGACGCTGCTCAACGCGCTGACCAACTCCACCGTCCTCGCCGACAACCTCCTCTTCGCCACCCTCGACCCCACCTCGCGCATCCACTCGTTGCCATCCGCGCGACGGGTGATCCTCACAGATACTGTCGGTTTCATCCAAAACCTGCCGACCGAGCTGGTCGAGGCGTTCGCGGCGACACTGGAAGAGGTCAAGCAGGCGCACATCCTCATCGTCGTCGTCGACGCGTCGCATCCCGACGCCGAGGCCCAGCTCACCACCGTCCTGGAAACGCTGGAGTCGATGGACTGCCGTCAGCCTGCGATCCTGGTGATGTCGAAGGTCGACCGTCTCGACGACAACACCCGCGCCCTCATGGCCGGACGCCTCGCCGCCATCGCCGACACCGCACCAATCATGGTCTCCTCGCGCACTGGTGAAGGCATCAAGGACCTGCGCCGC
>DATMMX010000028.1:0-125401 GCA_035569495.1 Candidatus Angelobacter sp.
GCCCGGCTGGTGGAGGTGCGCCGCCGCATCGCCGTGCTCGGCGCCGACGCGGGCGGCCTGGACCGGCAGCACGCCCAGTTCGTCGCCGACCTGCTGCGCCGCGGCGGTGACCCCCTCGACGCCGAGGCCGCCGAGCCGCTCGACACCAACGCGCTGCAGCGCCTGGAGAACGCCGTGGAGGCCGCGCGGCACGCCGCCGCGGCCGCGCGCGGCGAGGCCGCGGGACTCCGCGAGCGCCTGGCCGGCCTGCTCGACGGCCTTCCGCCCGTCGCCGACCTGGAGGACGAGCGCGCCGCGACCCTGGCCATCCGCGAGCGCTGCCTGCACCAGCTCGAAGCCCTGCGCCGCGCCGCCGCATTGATCGAGGAGGCGGCGCGCCGCGTCCACCGCGACGTCGCCCCGCGCCTGGCGGCGTCGGTGAGCGCCCGCCTGGCACTGCTCACCGAGTCGCGCTACGACGCCGCCGACGTCGACGCCGAGCGCTTCGCGGTGTCGCTGCACTGCGCCGACCTCCCCGAGATGGTGCCGCTGGAGCTGGTGTCGCACGGCACCCGCGACCAGGTGTCATTGCTCCTCCGCCTCGCCCTGACCGAGGTGCTGGGCGACGCCGGCGAGCCGGTGCCCGTGCTGCTCGACGACCCCCTACTCACCGCCGACCCCACCCGGCGGCGCACCGCCGTCCAGTTTCTGCTGGCGTTGTCAGAAACCAACCAGGTGGTGATCACCACCACGCACCCGGGCATCGCCGACCAGGTCGCCCGCGAGGGCGGTGAGGACTGCGCCGTCATCGTGCTGGGCCGCACCCTGCTGCTGACCGCGCGCGACGAGGGCGGCGCCACGGTGACCCACCTGGCGCGATGAGCGGCGCCGCTCCCGACCCGGGGTTGTGCGCGACGTGCCGCCACGCGGCGGTGGTCCGCGGCGCGCGCTCGGTGTTCTGGATGTGCCGGCTGTCGGCGACCGACCCGTCGTTCGACCGCTACCCGCGCCTGCCCATCCTGCAATGCCGCGGCTACGCGCGCGGCCGGCCGGACGAGCCGGAGCCGGCTACGCCTCCAGGCGACCCCGCAACCCCGCCGCCATGAGCGACAGGCCCTCGAGGTCGGAGATGTCGTGGTCGACCAGCGGCAGGCGCGCCACCGGGACACGGCCCAGCCGTGAGAGACGCGACACCTGCCGGATGTCGCGATCGGCGAGACGGCTCAGCGTGAAGAACGCATCCGCGATGCGCCTGGGGGTGTCGGGACTGACCTTCTCCCCCAGCACCTCGCTGAGCATCGCCGCCGCCGGCGCGCCGTCGGCCAGCGCCGTCGCCGCCTCCACCGCCTCGCGGGCGCGCAGCGAGTCGGGCAGCACCCGGTTGACCACCAGCGCGCGCAGCGGCATGGAGAACTCGTGCAGCTTGGAGCAGAAGAACTCCGCCTCGGCGAAGGGCGCGGGCTCCAGCGTGGTCACCACCACGAAGCCGGTCGCCGGCGCGCGCAGCAGCTTGTAGACCTCGCGCGCCTGCTGCTGCACACCGCCGTACAGCCCCTGCAGGTCGCGCACGAACGCCGACAGGTCGGCGAGCACGTCGGTGCCGAGCAGCCGGTCGGCCATGCGCATGAACGGCGCGGCCGCGAAGCCCATCGCCCGGAAGCCCATCCGCGTCGGCCCCGCCAGCCAGGACAGCAGGCGCGCGCCGACGAAGTCGCCGAGGCGGTCGGGCGCCTCCAGGAAGTCGAGGGCGTTGCGCGACGGCGGCGTGTCGATGATCAGCACGTCGTACTCGCGCGCGGTGTGCAGCTCGTAGAGCGCCTCCATCGCCATGTACTCGTGCGAGCCGACGAAAGCGTCGCTGATCCCCTGGTAGAACGGGTTGCGCTTGATCCGCTCCGCCGCCTGCCGGTCGGGCGCCAGCCGTTCCACCAGCTGGTCCCACGTCGACTTCTGGTCGAGCATGGCAGTAACCAGCTCGCCGCGCGGCGCCGCGCCGAGCGCCCGCTTGAGCTGCGCCCTCGGCACCGCGGTCGGCTCGGTGCCGACGCTCTCCAGGCCGAGCGCGGTGGCCAGCCGCCGCGCCGGGTCGACGGTGAGCACCAGCACCCGCTTGTCGAACTCGGCGACCATGGCCATGCCCAGCGCGGCGCTGATGGTCGTCTTGCCCACCCCACCGCTGCCCGCGCAGACCACGACCTCGCGCTCACCCAACCGTGTCGCGAGGTCGACCGGCTCCTGCGCAGCGGTGCTCACGACGCCGCCCCTTCGTCGGCGCGCTGCAGCGCAGCCGCAACGGCGCGCGTGGTCGCCAGACCGGGCCGGGCGTCGACCTGCAGCGGCACCTCCAGCACCGGCGCGCCGATGCCCGCGCGCAGCCGCTTGGCGTGCATCGCCCCGTTGTCGTAGAGCCGCTGCGACAGACGCGCGCCCTGCACCACCGGACCCACGTCGCCGCCCAGCCGCGCGCTGAGCGACTCCAGGTGCGACGCCTCGCCCATCCGCTCCAGCACCCTGCGCTGCCTGGGCGTGAGCACCACGGGCATGGTGCGGTTGAGGAAGCACGCGCCCACGCTGATGCGGGACTGGCGGCGCGCCTGCTCGCTCAGCTCCAGCGCCTCCACCACCGGCATCTCCTCGGGCAGCGCGCACACCGTCAGCAGGGTGCGCCGGGGGTCGCTGAGGATGGCGTCGATCCACTCGATCTGCGAGCGGATCATGCCACCTTTGACCAATTCAAGCATGGCCCGGGCGGCGCGGATCTGGGGGATGAAGTGGCCGGTGGCGGCGGCGTCGACGATGATCAGGTCCCAGGCGGGACGGCCCTCGCGGTCGTTGCGCTTCTCCTCGAAGGCGATCTTGCCGATCACCAGCATCTCGCGCGCGCCGGGCACCCCGGTGGCGACGAAGTCGAAGACGCGCGCCAGCGGGGTCATCCGGGCGAAGCGCGGCACCTTGAAATAGATGTGCAGGTATTCCTGCAGCGACTCCTCGGGGATGAGCGCCAGCACGCTGACGTTGGGCTGCACCGACTTGGGCTGAAAGCCCACCGGCGGCGAGCCCAGCGAGCCGGCCAGGTCACCCTTGGCGTCGATGTCGATGCACAGCACCCGCTTGCCCACGCGCGCCGCGATCAGCGCCAGCGCGCCGGCGATCGTCGACTTGCCCGTGCCGCCCTTGCCGGCGACGAAGAGCAGGCGCCGCTCCAGCAGCTCGGCGAGCGTCCCGCCGGGCTCAGCCGCCCGCGCCACCGCGCGCGCCGGGCTCAGCGGCGCGCGTACTCGCGACGCTCGACGCCGAAGTTCTCTGCGTAGAGCGCGTCGACGCGCCGCAGGTCGTCGTCGCTGAGCGCCGGGGCGTCGGCCGCACCGGTGAACTCGTCGAGCTGCTCGATGCCGGTCATGGTGGGCAGCACGCTGCTGATCCCCGGCTGCGCCATGGCGTACTGCAGGGCGAGCTGGGCGATGGTGCGCGAGCCGTCCTCGTGCAGCCAGCGCAGCGTCTCCGCCTTGTCGAGCAGGTCGACCAGCATCTGCCGGTTGCGGAAGGAGCGGTGGTCACCGGCGGCGAAGGTGGTGTCCTTGGTGATCTTCCCCTCCAGCGCGCCCGACGCATGGGGAACGCGCGCCAGCACACCGGCGCCCGCCGAGGCAGCCTCGGCCAGGAAGCGCCGACCGGGATCCTGCTCCAGCATGTTGTAGACCGTCTGCAGCACCTGCACGCGCCGCTCGCGCAGGGCGCGCACCCCCTCCTCCTCCCAGCCGATCGCCGGCCCCAGGGCAACGCCGAAGACGCGGATCTTGCCCTCGTCCCGCAACGATTGCAGGGTGGCGAAAGCCTCGTCGTCGTCGATGGCGTCCATGCGCGGGTTGTGCATCTCGTAGACGTCGATGACGTCGGTGCGCAGCCGCCGCAGCGACGCCTCGCAGGCGCTGCGGATGAACGCCGCGTCCCAGCGCTGCGGCCGCTCGCTGTGGGTGTGCTGCTCGCGCGGTGCGGTGATGTCGTAGCCGAACTTGGTGCCCAGCACGTATGCGTCGCGGGGCAGGCCGGCGAGCGCATCGGCGAGCAGGGTCTCGGAGATGCCGTCGTCACCGTAGGAGTCGGCGGTGTCGAAGAAGGTGATGCCGCGGTCGAGCGCGCGGCGGACCAGCGCCCTGCCCTCCTCCTCGGTGAGCGTGCCCCACCAGGAGGTGCCGAGGACCCAGCCGCCGAAGCCGATCGCCGACACCGTGAGCGGCGTGGCGCCAAGGGTGCGGTACTGCATGGCCCCGATTATGGGCGCGCGCGCCGGAGCGCCGCCTCTCGCCGTGCCCGGCCCCGTCCCCTTTATGCTCCGCGTCATGGACGGGGTCGTCGAGCACCGCAGCTACGCCGAGATGGAGGCCGCGCTCGACCACGTCCGCGCCGCGCCGGAGCTGGCCGGCACCGTCGCCCTGCTGGTGCGCCGCCCCGCCGGCGGGGAGCGCGAGGTGCTGCAGGAGGCCGAGCTGCACCCCGAGCACGGCCTGGTCGGCGACGGCTGGCGCCACCGCCCCGACCGGCTCAGCCCCGATGGCGGCCCCGACCCCGGACGGCAGCTCACCGTGATGAACGTCCGCTTCGCCGCCCTGGTCGCCGGGGACGCCGAGCGCATCCCCCTGGCCGGCGACCAGGTCTACGTCGACCTCGACCTCAGCGAGGCCAACCTCCCCCCCGGCACCCGGCTCGCCGTCGGCGCCGCGGTGGTGGAGATGACCGCCCTCCCCCACACCGGCTGCGCCAAGTTCGTGCAGCGCTTCGGCGTCGACGCCCAGCGCTTCGTCAACTCCCCGGCCGGCCGCGCCCTCCGCCTCCGCGGCGCCAACGCCCGCGTGGTGGTGGGCGGTCGCGTCCGCCCCGGCGACGCCGTCCGCAAGCTGGACTGACGGGTCAGCGCCTCCGCTACAGCGCCGCCAGCACCTCGGCCGCGTGCCCCGACGGCTTCACCTTGCGCCAGGCCCGCTCCACCCGCCCGTCGGCGCCGACCAGGAACGTCGAGCGCTCCACGCCCATGTACTTGCGGCCGTACATCGACTTCTCCACCCACACCCCGAACGCCTCGCACAGCGCGCGGTCGGGGTCGGAGATGAGCGGAAAGCCGATATCGCACTTGGCGGTGAAGCGGTCGTGGGCCTTCTCCGAGTCCGGCGACACGCCGTACACGGCAACCCCCTGCTTCGAGAACTCGGGCAGCAGCGAGGTGAACTCGCGCGCCTCCAGCGTGCAGCCGGTGGTGTCGTCCTTGGGGTAGAAGTAGAGGACGGCGCGCCGCCCGGCCAGGTCGGAGGAGCGCAGGCGCCCCCCGCCGCCGGTGGCGAGGTCGAACGCGGGCAGGGTGTCGCCGGAGGTCACAGACATGGCGCAATCCTATACTCGCCACCGCCCATGCCCGAGACCACCACCACGACCAACCCGACCTCCACCGGCACGCCACCCAAGCGCAGCGCCGTCGGCCTGCTGCTGCGCTTCATCTCCTGCGGCCTGCTGGCCATCGCCCTCGGCGCGCTGTGGCGCTTCACCCTCGCCCCCAAGCAGATCCGCGCCGCCAGCGCCCTGGCCGGCATCCTCTTCCTGCTGCTCGGCTTCATCCTCGGCGGCCTGCTCTGGTACCTGCGCGACGCCCGGCTGCGCGCCCGCAACCCCGCGGCCATCGACGACGAGCGGCTGGTCTTCTCCTTCGTCGTCTTCGCGGTGATGCCCCTGGCGGTGCTGGTGGTGGTCGGCCTGGTCTGGTTGCTCGCCCTGTTCATCGGCGGCTGAGCCCGCCATGGGCATCCACCTGCTCGGCCTGATCGGCGTGCTGATCGCCCTGGTCGGCGCCGCGATGATGGTGATCCCGCGGCCCCTCTCCTTCGTGCTGCGGCTGTTCGGGGTTCGCTGGAACCCGCACGACGCCAGCCGGGTGGCCGCCTGGGGACTGGTCGGGATCGGGCTGGTGGTGGTGGTGCTGACGCGCGCGGTGCGCTGAGCCCCCCGGCTAGTTGAGGAAGGCGCGCAACCGGCCGACCACGTCGCGCACCTCGCCCGCGTCGCCGGCGTCAGCGGCGCCGTCGAGGTAGGCGAGCAGATCGGCGAGCGCCCCCTGCGCCTGTCCCACCCGCCAGCGCAGCAGGCCGCGGTCGCGCAGCTCCCCGGGGGCGTCGGGTCGCAGGGCGACGCAGCGGTCGGCGGCGAGCAGGGCCCGCGCCCAGTCCTCCCGCGCCGCGTGGCAGCCGCGCAGGTTGCGCGACATGCGCACCAGGATGGCCCGAACGGTGGACGGCTGCAGCCAGGACGGATCGAGCTCCGACACCTCGGTGCCGACCGCGCCACTGACCAGCTGCCGGGCCGCCTCCTGGTCGAGCGGCTCGCCGCCGCTGAAGGCGTCGACCAGCGTGGTGCCGACGCGGACCACGAAGTGCCCGGGCAGCCCGATGCCCTCGACGGGGATGCCGGCCCGCCGCCCCACCGCCATCCACAGCGCGCCGCAGGCGATGGGGATGCCCGCGCCGCGCTCCATGACGGTGTGCAGGTAGTGCGCCTGGGGGTCGCCGCCGCCCGCGCCGCGCAGGCGCAGCCGGTCGCGGAGCAGCGCGGCGATCACCGGGACCGCGGTGAAGGGCGGTGAATCCCCGCCTGCCCCGGCGCGGGCACGCAGCTCCTCGCCGAGCTCGTCGAGCCGCTCCAGCCAGGGCGCGGGGTCGAGCCCGGGGTTGTCCTCGGCGGCCAGCCAGAGGGCGGCCTCGGCCACGTCGCCGTCCGGCGCGGCGGCGCAGGCGAGCAGGGCGGTCCGGGGGTCCACGCTCATGGTTCGTATCATCCCCCGCTGATGCCGACACCTCGCCTCGCCCTGGCCACCGGCGGCCTCTCCCTCGACGCCGTGGTCGCGGCCGCGCGCGAGGCGGAGGGGCTGGGCTGGGAGGCGGTGCTGGTCGGCGAGGCGGGGCTGGAGATCGACGCCCTGGTCGCCGCGGCGGCGGTGCTGAAGGCGACCGAGCGGGTGCGCTGCGGGCCGGGGATCGTCAGCGTCTACGACCGGCACCCCGTGGCCCTGGCCCGTGCGGCGGCGACGCTCGACCGGCTGGCGCCGGGGCGGGCGCTGCTGGGGATCGGGCGGAGCAGCCGGGCGTACGCGGAGAGCGCGCTGGGGCTGGCGTGGGAGCCGTCGCAGGCGTCTCTGGAGGACGCGGTGCGGATCGTCCGCGCCCTGCTCCGCGGGGAGACGGTGCGCCACCGCGGGCCGCGCTGGACGGCGTCGATCGGGCCGGCGCCGGCGCGGGCGGCGGCGGTGGCCGGGGTGCCGGTGCTGCTCGCCGCGGTGGGGCCGCGCACCCTGCGGCTGGCCGGGGCGGCGGCGGATGGGGTGCTGCTCAACTACGGCGCGCCGCCGGAGTACGTGCGCTGGGCGGTCGAGGTGGTGCGGGCGGGGGCGGCGGAGGCGGGGCGGGCGGGCGACGCTGTGGACGTGTACGCATACCTCCACGTCGTGTGCACCGATGCGCCCGACGCCGCTGCGCGCCTGGACCGGCTGCGCCGCGAGCTGGCCGCACTCCACGCCGAGCCGGGCCAGGGGCGATGGCTGGCGGCCCAGGTCGGGGCGCCACGAACGTGGGACGACCAGGCGCTGCGCCGCTTCGCGGTGGTGGGCACGCGCGCGGAGTGCCTGGCGCGGATCGAGGAGTACCGTGACGCCGGGGCGCGCTGTCCCGTTCTCATGCCGTCGGCGATGCGGGCGCTCTTCGGTTGAGTCCGCTGCCATCTCGAGCCGGATTCCGGTCAGAGGACCCGTTGCTATGATCCAGCCGTGATCCTGGAGGAAATCGCGGGACCGCATGATCTGCGCGCCCTGGGGTACGCGGACATCGAGCGTCTGTGTGCGGAGATCCGCGAGTTCCTGGTCGAGGCGGTGTCGCGCACCGGCGGCCACCTCGGTCCCAACCTCGGCGTCGTCGAGCTCAGTGTGGCCATGCACCGCGTCTTCGACAGCCCGCGCGACCGGATCATCTTCGACACCGGCCACCAGGCCTACGTGCACAAGATCCTCACCGGCAGGCGCGAGCGCTTCGACACGCTGCGCCAGCTCGGCGGCCTCAGCGGCTACCCCGACCGCGACGAGTCCGAGCACGACATGGTCGAGAACTCGCACGCCTCCACCGGCTTGAGCTACGCGCTCGCCGTGGCCACCGCACGCAGACTGCGGGGCGAGCCGGGCAAGGTGGTCTGCGTCATCGGCGACGGCGCGCTCACCGGCGGCATGGCCTACGAGGCGCTCAACAACATCGGCCACCTCAAGCCCGAGATGGTGATCATCCTCAACGACAACGGGCGTTCCTACGCGCCCACGGTCGGCGGACTGGCGGAGAACCTGGGACAGCTCCGGCTTTCGCCGAAGTACGAGGCCGCCAAGGACAAGGCGGGAACCGTGCTGCGCGGCCTGCCCGTGGTCGGCGACTCGGCGTACGACACGGCGCGGCGCATGAAGAACTCGCTGAAGCAGCTGGTCGCGCCGCATTCCATCTTCGAAACCCTGGGCATCAAGTACGGCGGACCCATCGACGGCCACAACGTGCGCGACGTCGAGCGCGCCCTGCGCGACGCGGCGCGCTACCGCGGCCCCGTCGTCGTGCACATGGTCACCGACAAGGGGCACGGCTACGGCCCCGCCGTCGACGACGCCATCGACAAGTTCCACGGCGTGTCCAGCTTCGACCCCGAGAATGGGACGTTCAAGGCCAAAACAACCTCGTGGACCGACCTCTTCGGCGAGGCCCTGATCGAGGCCGCGGAGCAGGACGAGCGCATCGTCGCAATCACCGCGGCGATGGCGTCGTCGACGGGACTGCTGGAGTTCGCGCGGCGCTTCCCCGAGCGCTTCTTCGACGTCGGCATCGCCGAGCAGCACGCGGTCACCTTCGCCACCGGGCTGGCGATGAGCGGCCTGCGTCCGGTGGTGTGCATCTACTCGACGTTCCTGCAGCGCGCCTTCGACCAGGTCACCTGCGACGCCTCGCTGCACCACGCGCCGGTGGTCTTCGTGCTCGACCGCGCCGGCATCACCGGCGACGACGGGCCCACCCACCACGGCATGCTCGACCTCGCCTACCTGCGCGTCATCCCCGGGATGACGGTTTCGGCGCCGAGCGATCCCGCGGAGCTGCGCCGCCTGCTGGCCACCGGGCTGCAGCACGGCGGACCGTTCACCATCCGCTACCCGCGCGGCGCCGCGCCGGCGCGCGACGACTGCGCGCTGGAGCCGGTCGAGGTGGGGCGGATGCGCGTGCTGCGCGAGGGCGGCGACGTCGCCCTGGTGGCGGTGGGCAAGATGGTCGCCGCCGCTTCGCAAGCTGCCGAACGGCTGGCGGCCGGCGGCGTGCGGGCGACGGTGGTGGACGCGCGCTTCGTCAAGCCGATCGACCCCGCGCTGGCGTCGCTGGCGGCGCGCCACCCCGCCGTGGTCACCGTCGAGGACGGCACCGT
Source organism: Candidatus Angelobacter sp. (assembly GCA_035569495.1). Lineage (GTDB taxonomy): Bacteria > Chloroflexota > Dormibacteria > Aeolococcales > Aeolococcaceae > DASRDZ01. The sequence continues at coordinate 9,454 of DATMMX010000028.1, forward strand.
CCGGGGCGGCTTCGGCAGCGGCGTGCTGGAGCTGCTCGCCGCCGCCGACGTGCACGTCCCGGTCCGTGTCCTCGGGCTTCCGGACGGCTTTGTCGAGCACGGTGCCCCGGGCACGCTGCTGAGCGGGTTCGGCCTCGACGCCGACGGCATCGCCGCCGCCGCGCGCAACCTGCTCGGCAGCCTCCCGAAAAGCGCCCTGGCGGGCTAGGCGCTAGGCGCTAGGCGCGTCCCGGCTGAACGGGATGGCCGGGCAGCGCCTCGGCACCCGCGGCGCCGGGGAGGAGCAGCGCGGGCAGCGCGCAGGCCAGCGAGAGGAGCACGCCGCCGATCGCGAAGAGCGCGGCCCCGGCGACGTTGCCGTCGCCCGCCAGCGAGACCAGCACGGCGACGCTGCCTGCGGCGGTGATCGTCCCCAGCAGCGCGCCGACCACCGCTCCGGGCCAGCGCGCCCATCGCGCGCCGCGCAGCACGGCGGCGCTGAGCACCAGGCAGAGCACGCCGGCGGGGAAGGTGGCCAGTGCGGCGGCGGTCGGGTCGGTGGTGCACGTCGAGTGCTGCAGCGAGGTGCCCACGTAGGTGCACTGCTGCGTCCCCGCGCCGCCGAGCACGATGTAGACGCTGACGAAGAGCAGCGCCAGCGCGGGGATGAGCAGCCCGATCCCGGCGAGCAACCTGCGGCGGCGGGGGTTCATGGGGGAAGGCTACGCCACCTTGCGCACCACGACCGTGCTGGCGAGCTTGTCGTGCAGGCCCTGCTTGCGCGGGTCGAAGGCGGCGATCAGGAAGCCGATGCCGAGGATGATCGAGGAGATGTAGTAGCCGATCCAGCGCACGATGATCTGGCCGATGCCGGGTCGCGCGCCGTCCTCGACGCGGCGGATCTCCATGCCGAACATGCGGTGGCCGATGGTCTCACCGAGCCACGCCCAGGTGACCGGCAGGTAGAGGAAGGAGACGATGCCCCACACCGCCCACCACCACTGGCCCTCGGTGATGACGATGTTGCCGTTGCCGTAGTCGATGCCCTTGACGAAGGTGCGGCCGCCGATGAAGAAGATGATGCCGAGCAGGATCCAGTCGACGAACACCGCGAGCACGCGCCACCAGAATCCCGCGTAGGCGAGACCGGCGGCGGGTCCGGCGACGGTCTGCTGCGGCGGGGGGCCGGACCATCCGGCCGCGGGCGAGCCGTAGGGGGCGGCGGCGTAGCCCGGGGGCGGACCCGGCGGGGGCGGCGGCACCGGCTGCGCGGACTGCGTGGGTTCGCCCGGAGCGGGGGTCTGCATGTGGTCGGTCCTCCCGTGATCGAGCCCGTTTGCCGCCCAGGCTAGCCCGAAAGGACCGCTGTGGATGCGGCTCGTCGCTGGAATTCTGCACGCACCCGGCCCCCGGCGTGGCGCCGAGTGCCGCGCTCAGTGCGCTTCGACCAGCTCGATGGAGGTGAGCGCGGCGGGGCGGCCGAGATGGTAGCCCTGCCCGTACTCGACGCCGAGCTCGACCAGCATGTCGAGGACGCGCTGGTCCTCGATGCCCTCGGCGATCACCTCGGCGCCGCTGGCCCTGGCGAAGGCGAGCGCGGCGAGGATGGTGGCGCGCGGCCCGATCTGGTCGACCCGCTGGGTGAAGCTGGTGGCGATCTTGATGAACTCGGGGCGCGCGGCGGCCAGGGTCTCGAAGGTCGAGCGTCCTTCGCCGACGTCGTCGAGGGCGAAGCGGATGCCGTGCTCGCGATGGGCGGCGAGCACCTGCACCAGGCGGCCGATGTTGGTGACGCTCTCTCGTTCGCTGACCTCCAGCACCACGTCGTCGGGACGGCGTCCCGCCCACTTGAGCAGCAGCAGGAGCTGGTCGACGTCGTGCAGCGGGTCGAGCAGACCGGCGACGCTGACGTTGATGAAGACCGGCAGGCCCGGCGACAGACCGCTGGCCACGCCGACCACGGTGCGCCGGCAGAGATGGTCCAGCTCGCGCACCAGTCCCATGCGCTGCGCGGCGGCGAAGAGTCCCTCGACGCTGCCGCCGTTCCAGCCCGCGGGACGCGACAGCGCTTCGAATCCGGTGATGGCGCGGTCGCCGAGTCGCACCACGGGTTGGAAGACGACGTCGACGTCGCGCGACGCCAGCACGCGCAGCACCGTGTCGGCCCAGCGCGCGGCCTGGGCGAGGATGCCGTTGCCGTCGGCATCGGCGGGCGAGGGCGCCACCACCATGCGGTTGCGCCCGCGCGACTTGGCCTCGTAGAGCGCGGCGTCGCAGCGTTCCATCATGGCGACGTGCGACTCGATGCCGTCCCATTCGGCGAGGCCCGCGCTGCAGGTCAGACCGCGCGGCACCAGCTCGCGCAGCCGCTCGACGATGCCGTGCGCGGTGTCGAGCCGGCAGCCGTTGAGCAGGATGGTGAATTCCTCACCACCGTAGCGCGCCAGCACGTCGCCCGCGCGCAGCACGGACAGCCACGACGACACGACCTGCTGGAGGATGCGGTCGCCGGCCTGGTGTCCCTGCTCGTCGTTGAAGATCTTGAAGTGGTCGAGGTCGAGCATGGCGACGCAGAGCGGCTCGCCGTCGCGGCGCCGCCGTGAGATGCCGCGGTGCACCTCCTCGTCCCAGGCGCGCCGGTTGGGCACGCCGGTGAGCGGGTCGGTGCGCGCCAGCGACTGCACGCGGCGGATCGAGCGCTGCGTCCAGCGACCGACGACGATGACGGTGCCGACCAGCAGCAGCAGCTCGACGCCGAGGGTCCGTCCGAAGTCGCCGACCAGCGCGGTGGCGAGGGCGATCAGGCCAACCTGGAGGAACGCCTGGCCCACCTCGTAGAAGTAGAACGCGTAGAGCGCGGCCCAGACGTAGATGAAGGAGTACGCCTGCGCGCCCTCGCCGCCGAAGCGCACCGCAACACTGATCAGCAATGTGCCCATCGCGGTGAGCACCGGGTAGACCTCGGGGGGCAGCCGGTGTCCCCAGCGCCACAGCACCGCGGCGACCAGCACGGCGGACACGGCCACGCCGCCGAGCGCGGCGGGCTGGCGGCCGGGCACGCGAAGGATCAGCGAGGCCGCGACGAGCACGCCGCCGGCGCCGTAGAGGTAGGCGCCCGCCCTGGCCATCTCCGCAGCGACCGCGGTCGGACTCGGTCGAAGCCCCGCCGCAACTCTGCGCAGCGCGACCGGAACCACCGTGGCCCAGGGTCGCGACGATCCGCTCTGGCCCATGTTGTGGACAAACTCTAGCGCCCGGCCTGTCACGGTGCGGTGACGGGTGGTCACCCCCAGGGGCGAATCTTCGAAAGGGGTTTTCCCTTCTGTCACGGGCGCGCGATGGCGCGGGGCCGGGCGCGCTATGGTTGCGCGTGCTGTGAGCACTGTTGCGACTGCTGTCGACGGGCCGGTGCTGGTGGTGACCATCACCCGACCGGAGGTGCGCAACGCGGTGGACGGGCCGACCGCTGCTCTGTTGGTGTCGGCCTTCACCGCGTTCGACGCCGATCCTGCGCTGTCGGTGGCGGTGCTGTGCGGCGAAGGCGGCGTGTTCTGCGCGGGCGCTGACCTGAAGGCCGTCGCATCCGGTGACGTCGCGCGCGCCAATCGCCTGTCGCGCGAGGGCCCAGCGCCGATGGGCCCCTCGCGGATGCTGCTCTCCAAGCCGGTGATCGCCGCCGTCGAGGGCTTCGCGGTGGCGGGCGGGCTGGAGCTGGCGCTGTGGTGCGACATGCGCGTCGCCGCTGAGGACGCGGTGTTCGGCGTGTACTGCCGGCGCTGGGGTGTCCCGCTCATCGACGGCGGCACCGTGCGCCTGCCGCGGCTGATCGGACACAGCCGCGCCATGGACATGATCCTGACCGGGCGGGGCGTCAGTGGCGCCGAGGCTTTGTCGTTCGGGCTGGCCAACCGCCTGGTCCCAGCCGGCACCGCTGTGGCTTCCGCTGTTGCCCTTGCCCACGAACTTGCGGCGCTGCCCCAGGGCTGCATGCGCTCCGACCGTCTGTCCGCGTACGAGCAGTGGGGCCTCGGCTCCTTCGACGCCGCGATGCTCAACGAGTTCGACCGCGGCCTCTCGGTCATCGAGTCCGGCGAAACCCAAGCCGGCGCGCAACGCTTCGCCGGTGGCGCCGGCCGCCACGGGACCCCCGCCTAGCCCTGTGCTACGCTCGCGCCGCTCCCGTGCGCGGCCTCGTAGCTCAGTGGATAGAGCAGCGGTTTCCTAAACCGCGTGTCGCAGGTTCGATTCCTGCCGGGGCCACATCGCGGCTCAGCGCTCGCCCACGTAGGGATCGACGGCCGCGTCGCGAACGAATCCGGCGCTGACGAACAGGTGCTGTCCCAGCAGGTTGGTGCGCCCGATCTCGCTCAGGTGGTCGCTCGCGGCGAGGCCCGCGGCCTGGGGATCGCCGCTGGCGATGGCCTGGATCATCGTCATGTGCTCGTGCAGGCTGGCGATGCGCGCGTCCTCGCTCTCCAGCAGGCCGTGTCCTTCGGGCCTGCGCGTCAGCGTGTTCATGTGCGCGGTCCACAAGATCTCGAGCACGCCGACGATCGCCGACATCGGCTTGTTGCCGCACCCGAGCACCACCTCCTGGTGGAAACGTCGCGCCAGTGCGGCGTACTCGACGGGCTGGTCGATCACCTTGCGCGATGCCTCGACGATGCGGCGCAGCTTGGGGATGACGGTGACGCGGCGGTCCTCGCGTCGCGCGCACTCCGCCGCGCACACCGGGTCGAGCTGGCGCACCGCGTGCACCACCGCCTCGACGGGAACCGCGGCGGCCTCCAGGTGCATCGCCAGCAGGTACGCCACCTTGTCCAGCGACGGCGGGCGCACCACCGCGCCGCCGACGCTGCCGCGTTTCACCGCGATGAGTCCCTCGGCCTGGAGGATGCGCAGCGCCTCGCGGATCGACGCCGCGCTGACGCCGAAGTCGGCGATGAGGTCCTCCTGGCGCGGCAGCGCATCGACGATCTCGCCGGAGATGATCTGCTGGCGCAGCTTGTCGGCGATGACCTCGGCGAGGATGGGATGCCGGACCGGGCGCGTGCGCGCCCGGACCGGCGTTGGATCAGTGCGTGGCAGTGCCGCCGACCTCCTCGATTCTCAGCCCTTGCCGATCACGGCTTTCAGGATGGACGGATCATAGATCTGGCTGCTCGTCAGCGGCGCCGAGTAGCTGAGGACGTTGCCGACGCCGAGCCAGATCTGCTGCAGCTGGGATGCGCCGTCCGTCTTGAAGATCAGGTTGGGGTCGAACACCTGCGACGGAGCGGTGGTGACCACCGCCGCCGTCTGGTGCAGCTCCGAGGCGAGCGCGTTGAGCACCGTGGGATTGGCGTGGTAGTCACCCTGCAGGTAGGTGCGCGAGGTGCGGATCATGGCCCGCACGAAGGCCTGGGCGACGTCGGGATGCTGGGTGCGCAGCGCGCCCATCACGTAGCCGCCGAGGGTCGGCGTGCTCGTGCCCGGGATGATCAGCGGCTTGGCGTAGCCGCCGCTCTGGGCGTTCTGCCACAGCGGATCGGCGAGGAAGCCGGCGTCGATCGACTTCTGCTGCAGCGCGATCAGCTCGTTGGGACCGCCCAGCGAGGAGATCTTGACGTCCTTGATGGTGAGCTGGCACTTGGAGAGATAGCCCTGCAGGAAGAGCAGGTCCGACGCACCAGCGCCCGCGCTGCCGCCCACAGACACGGTCAGCCCCTTCATCTTGCAGGGGTCGAACGTGCCACCCGCGGGCACCAGGTCCGTACGGATCCAGAAGCCCTGCAGGTCGGAGTCCTGGGGAACGCCGCCGGTGGCGGCGACGAAGCGGATGTCCGAGCCCGACGCCTGGGCGTTGAGGATCGCGGCGGAGACGCCGATGGTGTACACGTCGAGCGATCCCGACTGCAGCGCGGCCACGGCCGCGGGCACCGGGATGGTGCTGATCGAGACGTCGAGGTTCTCCTTGCGGAACTCGCCGAAGTAGTCGGCCAGCAGCATGGTGTCGTAGACCTCGAGCGACACCGCGTCGGCGGCCGTGACCTTGGTCAGCTGGGCGAGCGGCTTCGGCGCCGGTGTGCCCGGGCCGGTGGCGGTGGACACGCCCGCGCTGGCCGACGAGGCAGGCGCATTCGATGCCGGAGTGTTGTTGCTGCTGCTGCCACATCCGGTGATGATGACGACCATTGCCGTGGCGAGTGGGGCCACCACCCGCCACCTGCGCCACACAGCAATCCGTGCCCCGCCAGGCCGCTGATGGACACGATCGCTGTGCATACTCAAATACCTCGTGCGGAGTTCGTGGATGCCCACGGCACCACGAATCGGGTGAGCAGTCTGACGAGCCGGATCATGACCAGGCCGAGCACGGCCACGACCACGATTCCGACGTACATCTTGGTGGCAAGGAAGAGCGACCAGGACAGCCAGATCATGTTGCCGATGCCGTCGCTGCCCATGACGAACTCGACACCGACCATGACCAGCACGGACACGCCTGCGGACAGTTGCAGCGCCACCATCATTCCGGGCAGTGCGGCGGGCAGCAGGACGTGGCGGAACATCTGCCAGCGCGTCGCCCCGAACGACGACGCCACCTCACGGTAGCCCTCGCCGACGGCGACGATCGCCTCCATGGTCGAGATCCACATGAAGAAGAACACCGACACGGCGATGGAGAGGTCGATGGGCACCTCGCCGAGTCCGAAGATGAGCAGGAACACCGGCAGCAGCGCCAGCTTCGGCACCGTGTACAGCGCGGACAGCAGGGGATCGAGCGCCGCGCGCACCAGGTGGCTCATGCCCATGACCAGTCCGACGATGGCGCCGGACGCGACTCCGAGGGCCAGCCCGATGGTGACCCGCTCCAGGCTGATGGCGAGGTTGCTCTGCAGCTCCCCGGACTTGACCAGGCTGACCGCCTCGGCGACGATCGAGCTCGGCGCGGGGAAGAACTGCACCCGGAAGACGCCGCGGTCGGCGAACAGCTCCCACAGCCCGATGAGGACGATCGGCACACCCCACGCCAGCGAGGTGTCGATCAGGCGACGCCGCCGCTGGTAGCGGCGGGGTTGCAGCTCGGCGAGCCCGGGCGAGCGGCGCAGCACGGTGGCCGTTGCGTCGGCGGTCGCGCCGCGGCGGCGGTGGGCGGCGATGCTCATGCCGGCGTCCCCGTCGCGGTGTCGCCGCCACCCTGCGCCGGGATCAGCGTCTTGTTGACCTCGACGCGGAGCTGGTCCCAGATCGCGTTCTGCAGCCGGGCGAACTCGGGCTCGGCGCGGAGTGCGCCGGAGCGCGGCCGCGCGAAGGGAATGCGGTACTCGCCGAGCACCTTGCCAGGGCGCGCCGTCATCACCACCACGCGATCGCCGAGCAGGATCGCCTCGTCGAGGCTGTGGGTGACGAAGATCACGGTGCGCCGGTCGGCCTGCCAGAGCTGCAGCAGCTCCTCCTGCATCACGTTGCGCAGCTGAGCGTCCAGCGATGCGAAGGGCTCGTCCATGAGCAGGATCTCGGGCTCCACGGCCAGTGCGCGCGCGATGGAGACGCGCTGCCGCATGCCACCCGAGAGCGTCGCGGGATACGCCGACGCGAAGGCGCCCAGGCCCATGCGCTCGATCCAGTGATCGGCGACGCGGCGTGCCTCGGCCTTCGACGTCCCCCGCAGGGTGAGGCCGAACTCGACGTTGGAGCGCACGCTCTTCCAGGGAAAGATGCTGTGGTCCTGGAAGACCATGGCCACCGCGCTGGCCGTGCCCGGGCGCGGGTGGATGAGGATCTCCCCGGCGGTGGGGTTGATCAGCCCGGCGACGACGCGCAGCAGCGTCGACTTGCCGCAGCCGGATGGACCGACGATGCACACGAATTCGCCTTCGTGGATGTCGAGCGACAGCGGTCCGAGCGCGTCGACGCCCTTGCCCTGGCGTCCGAACGTTCGCTCCACGGCGACGGCGGACACCTTGACGTCGGGCGTGCGCGCGGGCTGCACCGGCGCGTCGCTGCGCGGCTCGCTGTCGCTCTCGTCGGAGCGCACGGTCGCCGAGGTCGGCACCCCGACCGCCATCACCGACGCTGCCCGCGGTGCTGCACCGTCACACAACCTCCAACCAGTCGCCCGCCGGGAACAATCATTCTAAGGTTTATAGGATTTGAGGGCGCATGATGGCATGCACCAAGGGCAGTGTCAACCGCCTCGCTGAGCGTGCCGGCCCGGGCTTGACACCGCCCTCCGGGCCAGCTAGCCTCGCATCCTTCGAATGTTTCGACAAAATTGAGGGATCAGGCATGACCACGGCCGCCGCTGAGCCACACACCGGCCCCGCCGCCGGTACCCGTCGCTACCGGCTCATCTCGGTCGACGGGCACCTCAACGAGCCCGGCGACCTGTGGACGTCGCGCGTTCCCAAGCGATTCGTCGACGCCGTTCCGCGCATCGAGTCCTTCGAGAAGGGCGACGCCTGGGTTCTGCCCGGCATCGCCAGCCCCGTGACCTTCGGCTGGGGCGCGTGCGCCGGCAAGAAGCCCGAGGACCTCGGCAACTGGTGCCGCTTCGAGGACATCAACCCGGGCAGCTACGATCCCAAGGCGCGCGTGCTGGAGATGGACGAGGACCGCGTCGACGCCGAGGTCATCTACCCCTCGGGCCAGTGCGCGCGATACGTCGCGGCGGCGCAGGATCCCGAGCTGCACCTGGCCATGGTGCGCGCCTACAACGACTTCCTCGCGGAGTTCTGCGCGTACGCGCCCGACCGGCTCGGCGGCGCCTTTCGCCTGCCCAACCGCGGCGTGGCCCAGGCGGTCGCCGAGGTGGAGCGGGTCAAGGACCTGCCCGGATGCGTGGCCTTCCACCTCATGTGCTATCCGCACGGCGACCTCGACATCGCGCCCGAGGACGATGCGCTGTGGGCGGCGATCCAGGCCACCGGCAAGCCGCTGACCATCCACGTCTCGCTGTCGTCGGCGATGACCTCCGGGCATCACGCGGTCACCGTGCTCCCCGGCACCGTGCACTTCTACGACGCGCCCGGCCGCATGCTGCAGTTCATCTTCTCCGGCGTGCTCGACCGCTTCCCCGACCTGCGCGTGGTGTTCACCGAGGTCGATTGCGGCTGGATCCCCTACTTCGAGGAGCAGGCGGACGACAACTTCCTGCGCCACTCCAAGGCCGACCTGCGCGACAACACGCTGACCCGGCTGCCCAGCGAGTACATGCACGAGTTCTTCCCGGTGGCCTTCATCAACGACTCCTTCGCCATCAAGAACATCGACCGCATCGGCGCCGATCGCATGCTGTGGTCGAACGACTACCCGCACATCACCTCGGACTGGCCGTACTCGTGGAAGTCGATCAAGCTGGCGCTCGACGGCGTCCCGTTCGCCGACCAGCGCGCCATCCTGGCCGGCAACGCGTTGCGCCTCTTCAAGTTCGGCGCCTAGGCGAGACGCGTCTTGCCGCGCAGCGCACTCAGCACCTTCGTCATCAGCTACACCGTCTTCGACGAGGGCGGTGATCTCGACGAGCAGGGCCAGCGCGCGCACTTCGAGCGCCTGGCCGAGGCGGGCATCGGCGTGTACGCGGTCGGCGGCGGCAGCGGTGAGGCGTACAGCCTGACTCCCGACGAGCAGGCGCGCGTGCTGGCGATCGCGGCCGACGTGCTGCGCGATCGCGTCCCGGTGCGAGCGATGGGCGCGCCGCCGCGGCGCGCGGGCGAGATGATCGCCTTCGCGGACCGCGTCGCCGCCGCCGGTCTCGACGGCATGCAGCTCTATCCGCCCGACCTCGGCATGGGCCACCGTCCGCGCGACCGCGAGCTGCGCGCGTACTACGACGACGTGCTGCCGGCGATCCGCGTGCCGGTGATCCTGTCGACGCACATGTCGCTGGGATACCTGCTCCCGGTGCCGCTCATCGCGGACCTCGCGGAGCGATACCCACACGTCGCCGGCGTCAACGTCACGACACCGGACCTCGCCTACCTCGGCGACGTGGTGGCCGCCGTCGGCGACCGGCTGGAGGTGCACGTCGGCATCGCCTCCCAGGCGTTGACCGCGATCGCCCTTGGTGCCTCGGGATTTCTCAGCTCTGAGGGCAACCTCGCACCGCGCCTGTGCCAGGGCATCATCGACGGCTGCGTGGCCGGTGACTACGCCGGCGCCAATGACGCGCTGGGCCGCGTGGTCAGGCTCGGCGTCGCCAGCCAGCGGTTCGGCAACGTGCAGGCGATGAAGGCGTGTCTGCGCCTGCTCGAATTGCCGGGCGGCGTGCCCCGGCGGCCGCGACTGCCGCTCGAGGATGCCGATTCCCTGGCGCAGCTTCGCGCGCTGCTCGACGAGCTCGACATCGCGCGCATCGAGGGCCTGAAGGTGCCCGCCGCATGACACCCATCGAAGCCATCCAGAACATCATCAACGTCTACAACCGCGCCGTCGACGATCGCGAGTTCGAGCGCTTGCACGAGGTTTTCGACACGGAGTCGCGCTACTGGCTGCACGGACGTCTGCTCACCGGCACCGAGGCCATCATCGCCGGCCTGGCCAAGAACTTCGAGGACGGCAGGCTGTCACGCCACTGGACCGCCAACACGTCGATCATGGATCTCGACGCCACCTCGGCGCGCGGCCTGTCCGACATGTTCTTCATGGAGCCGCGCGATGGCGTGTGGGCGATGACCATCGTGGGCCGCTACCACGACTCGTACCGGCACACCGGCGAGCGCTGGGTCATCGCCGAGCGCAACACCACCTACGTCGCCATCCCCAACGCCGTGTCCGACCTTGTCGCCAGGGACTGGCGGGAAGAGGAGCCGCAGCGGGCTAGGTGAGCTGGCGGGCGGCGGCGAACTCGGGCTCGGTGACGGTGATCGCCTCGTAGGCGGCGGTGAGGTCGGACGACAGCAGCGCGGCGAGGCGCAGGTGATTGTTGATGGCCAGCTTGGTGGACAGGTAGGCGACGCGCGGCTGCGCACCGAGACGCAGGGCCAGCGCCGCGGCCGCCGGCAGCACCTCGTCGTCGCCGACGACCTGCGACACCAGGCCGAGTGCGTACGCCTCGGAAGCGGTGAGCAGGCGCCCTTCCAGGAGGATCTGCTTTGCCAGGCCTGGGCCGACCAGCGCCGGCCAGAGCGCGGTGCCGCCGTCACCCGCGGCGATGCCGATGCCGACGTGGCCGTCACCGAACTTGGCGCCGTGCGAGGCGACGACGGCGTCGCAGTACAGCGCGAGGTTGGCGGTGATCCCGCTGACCGTGCCGCTGACCGCCGCCACGATCGGCTTGCGGAAGGTGGCCAGCTCGGTGAAGATCTGCTGGATGGTCAGGAAGCGACCGGCCCGCTGCTCCAGCGTCGCCTCGGTGATGAGGCGCGAGAACTTGTTGGTGCTGGTGCGCGGCGGCTCGACGGCGACCACCACGGTGCGCACCTCGGGGTCGCGCCCCAGCGGGACGAAGACGTCGCGGATGTCGGTGAAGAAGGAGTGCTCGAAGTTCTCGACCTCGGCCGCCTTGAAGCTGACGTTGGCCAGGCCGCCCTCGATGCTGACACTCAGGTGGTCGAACTGTGCGTAGGAATCCATCCTTATAATGTTGATGAGGATTGCAGGGGAAGTCAACGGCCTGGCGCGGCGTGGTAAGCAGACCAGGCTGACGCCTAGCATTCGAGGTCGACGATGCCCAACCGGTTCACCGCCGTCCCCTCACGCCCCGTGCCGCCCCTGCCCGCCGCGGGGCGCGCCCTCCTCCCACTGGCGGACGGCTTCATGCTGGTGATGCTGTCGCGCCCGCAGAGCGGCTCGCTGCGCGACACCTGGGTCACGCCCGCGACGCTGTGGATGTGCGCCGCGCTGGCGGTCGTGGGCGCCGCCGCGGGGGCCCTGGCGCTCACCGCGGGCGGCACCACCCCCTGGCTGATCGCCGGCATCGTCGCCATCGCGCTGGCCGCCGGGGGCGCCGCGGTGGCGACCGTGGGCGCGATGCAGCGCCGCGCCTAACGACCCCGCACGTGGGCGGCGACGAGGTGGAGCATGTCCTCGTCGCGGGCGAGGTGGGAGGCGTCGTTGACGCCCAGTAGCACGCGCTCGGCGCCGCTGACCAGCACCGACGACACCCCGGTGTGCCACGGCACGAACCACATGTCGCGCGTCTGCCCCGTCCACTCGCCGAGCACCGCGTTGATCACGCCGCCGTGGGCGACGCACGCCACGACCCCGCCCGGGTGGCGCGACACCACGCGCTCCATCGCCGGGATTACGCGCGTGCGCAACCCTGCTCCGGACTCGCCGCCGTCCGAACCCCACACGATCCCCGGCACCACGCGCACACCCGCCATGGCCGCCCGCGCGTAGTCGCCCTCGGACGGCTCCATGCGTGAATCGGCGGCGCGCTGCACGTAGCGCGAAGCGCGCGACGCCTCGTTGATGCGCACCTCCTCGAGGTCCGCCTCGGTCTCGACCGTCAAGCCGTGCAACAGGGCGACGGCCTGAGCGGTGGCCTGTGCACGCCGCATCGGCGACGCGACAACGGCGGTGAGCGGCAGGTGCGCCAGGCGCTCGGCGAGGCGCAATGCCTGGCGGCGGCCGCGAGCGCTCAGCTCGGCGTCGCGCACCTGCATAGTGGCCTGCTCGGCGTGGCGGATGAGCAGCAGGAGCAGCGGGGGCGGCGGGGGTGCGGACGCGGAAGTCACGCGCGGCATCATCCCACCCGCGCGCGAAGTGACGGAAGCGTGGCGGACCGCGAATGGTTGTCAACCCGAACGCACGAACCGGTGCGCAAGAACCCACACGGCACCGCCACCGCTCACCCTGTGCATCCCCACCGCTCGCACGGAGCACTCGATTGCAGATCGCCCCAACCCAGGCGCAGGCAGCCGCGCGCCCTGGGTCGAAGCAGGCAGGACGGAAGGCGTACTGGGCGGGCATCCGCTTCCTCCTGTTCGGACGCGCCGTCCCCGCCGCCCTGTTCGGCGCCATGACCTGGATTCAGTTCGTCAAGCTGACCGGCTCGCTGCGCAACCTGCCGCCGTCGCCGACGATGTCGCTGGTCACCTCGCACATCGTCTCGCCCGCGCTCTACACCGCGTTCTGCAGCATCCCCGTGGTGCTCTACCTCACCCGCCCGCGGCCCAAGGCCCGGGACGCGCGCAGGGTCGCGTGGATGGCGGCCTTCGCAGGGACGACCGTGCAGCTCCTGGTGGGCACCCTGCTGGGCAGCGGACCGATGCTCTTCAACCCGCCGCGCGCGCTCAGCGAGATGGGTGTCGCCCTGGCGGTGATCGCCGTCACCGGCGCGGTGTGGTCACTGGGGACGCTGCGCCGCTCGCTGAGCGTCATCCCCGAGGCGCGCCGCCTGGTGACCAGGGGACCGTACCGGCTGGTGCGCCATCCCCTCTACCTCTTCGAGATCCTCGCCGCGCTGGCCGTGCTGCTGGGCGAGCCGGGCGCCATCGCCACCGGGACCTTCGCCGTGCTGGTGGCCCTGCAGGTGACCAGGGCTCGCATGGAGGAGAACCTGCTCGCCGCGACCTTCCCCGAGTACAGCACCTTCCGGCGCAGCACCCGCTACCGCCTGATCCCGCGCGTCTGGTAGGCGCTTCGGCGCGCCGCGCCGGCTCCGAGGTAAGCTCGGGGACGTCCGCGTCCTCCCGTGCCGCTGCGCCCGCAGCGTCGACGCGCCACCGCCATGAGCAGCACCACTCAACTGTCGTATCGCGCCCTGCTCGCCGTGCCCGGCTTTGCCCGCCTGGTCGGCTCCGCGCTGCTGTCGCGCACCGCCAACCAGATGAACGCGCTGCTGCTGGTGCTCTTCGTCCTCGACCGCTGGCACTCGCCGCAGCTCTCCGGGATCGTGGTGCTGATGGCGATCATCCCGGGCCTGCTGGTCAGCCCCATCGCCGGCGCCATCCTCGACCGCGGCGCGCGCATCCCGCTGATCGCGCTCGACTTCGTCACCGGCGCGGCGGCGCTGACCGCCGTGGTGGTGCTGGCAAAGATCGGCGTGCTGCAGCCGTGGATGCTGATCCTGATCGTCGCCGTCGCCTCACTGACCATGCCGCTGAGCAACTCGGGCACGCGCTCGCTGTTCCCGCTGATCGTGCCGCGCAACCTGTGGGATCGCGCCAACGCGCTGGACAGCGGCGCCTTCGTGGTCGCCACCGTGGTCGGCCCGGGGCTCGCCGGGGTGATCGTCGCGCTCGCGGGTGCCACCGCCGCGCTGATCGTCCCCGCGGCGACCTGGGGCGCCGCGGCGCTGCTGCTGGCCGGCATGCACATCCCCGTTCCGGAGAACGCCTCGCGCGGCACCGTGCTCGCCGACGCCTGGAGCGGCCTGCTCTACGTGCTGCGCAACCGCGGCCTGCGCGCCCTGGCGGTGACCCTGTCCGTCTACAACATGGGCCAGGGCTGCATCACCGTGGCCCTGCCGGTGCTCGTCCTCACCCGGATGCACGGCGGCTCCGCCCAGGTCGGCGCGCTGTTCGCGGTGATGGGCGGCGCGGGCATCGTCGCCGGGCTGCTCAGCGGCCGGATCGATTCGGAAGGACGCGAACGGGAGCTGATGATCGCCGGCTGCCTGGGATCGGTGGTGGCGCTGCTGATCCTGGCCCTGTCCAGCTCCATGCTGATGGCGGCGGCCGGCATGGCCGTGTTCGGTCTGTCCAACGGGCCGCTCGACATCGGCCTCTTCTCGCTGCGCCAGCGGGTCACCCACCCTGCCTGGTTCGGCCGCGCCTTCGCGGTGTCGATGAGCCTCAACTTCATCGGCTTCCCGGCGGGATCGGCGATCTCAGGACCGGTGGTGGCCCACTCGATCACCCTCGCCTTCGCCATCGGCGGCGCCCTGGTGGCGCTGTCCACGCTGGGCCCGCTGCTGATGCTGGAACGGCGCCGGGACCGCGCCGATCGCCGTGACGATCGCGACGGTGCTGCCACCGCCTGTTAAGGCCAGACAAGACCGGATCACGAAACGGCGGCCTCCGGCCACCGCCCCCGGCAGCGCTCGTACCGTCGGCACCAGCCCCTTTCCCCTGGCGGCGCGGCTGGGTTCCCTGTCCCGGCCGCGCCCCACCCCCTCATCCGGGGGCCGGGATGATCCCTCTGCGGATCGCCAGCGAGACAGCCTGGGTCTTGGAGTGCACGCCCAGCCGGCGGATGCAACCCTGCAGATGGTTGCGCACGGTGACCACGCTGATGCCCAGGCGCGCCGCGATCTCGGCCGGGTCCAGACCCTCGCCGGTGAGCCGCAGGATCTCGATCTGCCGCCCGCTGAGCAGCGGCGTCTCGTGGCCGGGGGGATGGACCACCCGGTCCAGGGCGCGGGAGCTGATCACCGTCTCGCCGTTGGCCGCCGAGCGCACCGCACGCACCAGCTCGCCCATGCTGCGCCCCTTGGTGACGATGCCGCTGCAGCCGCTGCGCAGCGCCTCGCGCAGCAGCGACTCCTCGGCGTTGGCGGTGACCAGGAGCACGCGCACCTGCGGGTTCTCGTCACGGATGGCACGAGCTGCGGCGCTGCCCTCACCGTCGGGCAGCCGGTAGTCCATCAGCACCACGGTGGGGCGCAGCCGCCGCGCCGCCGTGACGCTGGCGGCGACCGTGCCCGCGCCGCCGACCACCTCGATGCCCGGCTGGCTGGCAAGCATGGCGCTCAGCGCCTCGGCGAACATGCGGTGATCCTCGACCACGAGGACGCGGATCGGCGCCGCGGGAGCCCCCTCCAGACCCGGCACGTTCACCCCAAGGTGGCGCCAGAGCTCGACATCGCGCAGCCCTCCGTGGCAACCCGCACCTGCATGGACAAACGCGCGGCCGAGTGTAGCATTCACCGCGGTGAAGCCCCAACCAGCGGCGGCGAGCGAGGGCGCTGAGCGGCTGCGGTCGATGCTGACCAGCCTGCCGGTGATGCTGCTCGCCTACGACGTCGACGGCGTCTGCACGGTCGCCGAGGGACGCGGGCTGGCCGTGCTGGGCGTCACCGCGGAGGAGGTCGAGGGCCGCCGCATCGACGACGTGGCCCGTGGCCTGCCGCCCATCCTCGACGCCGCCCGCCGGGCTCTGGACGGGTCGGTCAGCATCGCCACGATGGAGATCGGCGACCGCGTCGTCGACATGTACCACACCCCGCTGCACGGCGACGGCGGCGCCATCGTCGGCGGCCTGGGTGTGGGCATCGACGTCACCGAGCGGCACCGTGCCGAGCAGGCCGCGCACAACGCCACGCGCCACTTCCACCGCGGCTTCGTCGACTCGCCGGTGGGCATGGCCATGACCGGTCCCGACGGCTTCTACCTGCAGGTCAACCCCGCCTTCTGCGCCATGCTGAGTCGCGACGAGCGCGACCTGGTCGGCCGTCACTACAGCGAGGTGACGCCGGAGTCGGAGATGGCCTACGCCGAGGACGTGCTCAGCCGTCTGCGCAACGGCGAGATCAACGTCTTCCAGGGCGAGAAGCGCTATACCCATCCGACGCTGGGCATCATCCACGCGCTGGTCAACACCACCGCGGTGCGCGACGACGACGGCGAGCTGCTCTACTCGCTGACCCAGATGCAGGACATCACCGAGCGCCGCCACATGGAGGAGGCGCTGCGCGACAGCCTGGACCGGCTGCGCAAGAGCGACGCCGAACGGCAGCGCCTGCTCGGCCACCTGGTCACCGCCCAGGAGGAGGAGCGCGCCCGCATCGCCGCCGACGTGCACGACGACTCGCTGCAGGCGCTGGCCGCGGTGAAGATGCGCCTGGAGATGCTCACCGCCACCCTCGACGAGCAGCAGCGCGCCCGGCTCGGCCCCGTCGAGGCCGACCTCGACGCCGCGGCGACGCGGCTGCGCAAGCTGCTCTTCCAGCTCCGCCCCAGCGCGCTCGACAACGACACCCTGGGCAACGCCATCGAGCAGCTGCTCTGCGAGTCCTTCGCCGCGCGCGAGGTGCGCACCCAGGTGGTCGACTCGATGCGCACCACGCCGGCGCCAGACGTCAAGGTGGTC
The DNA here is from genome assembly GCA_035569495.1 of Candidatus Angelobacter sp. Classification (GTDB taxonomy): domain Bacteria; phylum Chloroflexota; class Dormibacteria; order Aeolococcales; family Aeolococcaceae; genus DASRDZ01. Next base: position 26,392 of record DATMMX010000028.1, read on the forward strand.
GTATACCGCATCGTCCAGGAGGCGGTGGCCAACATCCTCAAGCACGCACAGGCGAAACACGTCGAGGTGCACCTCGACGACCACGACGGCGGCCTGCTGGTGACGGTGCGCGACGACGGCACCGGCTTCGACTACGAGCAGGCGCGGCGGGCGCAGCTCCCCGGCCACCTCGGGCTGTCGACGATGCGCGAACGCGCCGAGATCGCGGGCGGCTGGCTGGGGCTGGAGACGTCGCCGGGGGCGGGAACGGTCGTCGGGTTCTGGGTGCCGTCGGCGGCGAGCTGAGGCGGGAACCTGCGGCGGGCCGGGCGCGTCGTAGCGGTTGTGAACACACTGCGACGACTCACCTGCGGCGCCGCCCTCGCCACCGCCCTGCTCGCCGTGGGCGTGCAGACCGCCGCCGCCTGCGGTGGCCTGGTCGCCCGCAACGGCGCGGTGCGCCTGGCCCGGGCGACCACCTTCGTCGCCTGGCACGGCGGCACCGAACGCTACCTGACCAGCTTCACCTATGCGGGCGTGGCCAGCGATGTCGGCTGGATCGTCCCGCTGCCCGCCATCCCCAGCAAGGTCGAGCCCGGCGGCCGCTGGACGCTGCAGCGGCTGGTGCGCGAATTCGCACCGCCGCTGGCCCAGCCTCGCAACGGGCTGTTCGCCGCGGCCGGTGCGTCAGCCGACACGGCGCAGGTCATCCAGCAGGTCACCATCGACGCCGTCGACCTCACCGTGCTCAAGGGCTCCGCCGACGAGGTGCTCAACTGGTGCAGGGACAACAGCTTCGCGCTCAACGACGAGACGCGCGCCCACATCCAGCAGTACGCCCGGTCGAGCCCCATCTTCATGGCGGCCAAGTACAACGTGGACAAGGCGCGCGAGCTGGGGCGCTTCCAGGGCGACGGCACGCCGGTGCTGATCACCATGCCCACGCCGCGCCTGTGGGTGCCGCTCGAAGTCCTCGCCAACGCCTTCGACCCCGTCGACGCCGACGTCTTCCTGCTCACCGACACGCGCCCCACCACCGGCCAGGAGTTCTCCCTGTTCGGCATCCCCACCAGCAGCGTCGGCGACGAGCTGCCCGGCGCGCCCGGCTTCCGCGTGCAGCAGCAGGAGCCGATGAACCCAACCCTGCACACCGATCTCGCCTCCGACCGCAACATGGCGTGGGTACCTGACAGCGGCTGGCTCACCCATCTCACCCTGCAGGCGTCGAGCCCCACCGTGGACTACGACCTCAACGTCAGCGCCACCGGCGACATGCGCCTGGTCTCCTTCGCCCAGCCGCTCGGCAGCAGCACGCCCGACCCCGCGGGGACCGCGTACGCGCCGCAGCCGCACATCGCCTCGTCCTCGCTCGCGGCGCTGATCGGCGTCGTCGTGGTGCCGCTCGCGGTGGTGACCGCGCTGCTGCTGGTGGCCCGCCGCCGCCGGTTGCGTCGCGGCTGAACCGTCAGTCGCGGACGCGGAAGGCGCGGATGGCGACCCCGAGGAACACCGAGCCGAGCAGGCTGAGCATGCCCAGCGCCAGGATCGAGGGCACCTGCCAGCCGAACCAGGTCACCGAGGCCAGCTCGCGGGTCACCGCTCCCGGCGCGCCGCTGGTGCTGAGCACCGCGGTGCGCAGCGGCGCGATCCCGTAGGCGACCGGGTCGATGCGGGTCAGCACCGTCATCCAGGCGGGCAGCCCGACCAGCGGGAAGAGCGAGCCGGAGAGGAAGAAGACCGGCATCAGCAGGAAGTTCATGATCACCTGGAAGCCCTGCATCGAGCGCATCCGCGCCGCGATGGCGACGCCGAACGCGGTCAGGGTGAAGGCGATCAGGAAGAGGATGGGGATGACCTCGACGACGGTGAGCGGGGTCAGGTGCACGCCGATGATCGGCCCCACCGCCAGCATGATCAGGCCCTGCAGCATCGCCTGCGTGGCACCGCCGAGCGCCTTGCCGATGGCCACCGCGGAGCGGTCGATGGGCGCGACCAGGATCTCCTTGAGGAAGCCGAACTCGCGGTCCCAGACGATCGACATCGAGCTGAACATGGCGGTGAACAGCACCGCCATGCCGACCACGCCGGGGTAGATGTACTGGATGTAGCTCAGCGAGGCGCCGCCGGTGCTGAAGGCGGCGCTGCCGCCGCGCCCGCCGCCGACGCTGCCCAGCGACGAGCTCAGCCCGACGCCGAAGACCACGAGGAAGAGCAGCGGCTGGGCCAGCGAGGCGACCAGCCGGGTGCGGTCGCGGGCGTAGCGGATCAGGTCGCGGTACCAGATCACGTAGATGGCGCGCAGGGTGCGCTGCCAGCGCGGGGTGCGGACCTCCTGCTGGCGGATGGCGACGGCGTCGCGGGCGAGCTCGGCGATGGTGTCCATCTAGCGCCGCCCCCGCCACATCTGGGCCATGGCGCGGAGCTGGTCCATGGAGCCCGCCTCGTCGTCGCGAATCGCCCGGCCGGTCAGCTTGAGGAAGACGTCGTCGAGGCTGGGCCGCCGGATGGTGACACTGTTGACCGGAACCGAGAGCACCTGGATCAGCCGGGGCACGAAGGCGGCGCCGTCGGCGACCTCGACGCGCACCCCGTCCGGGGTGACCGTGGCGTTGACGTCGAGCTTGGCTGAAACCTCGGCGGCGGCGGCGGAGTCGTCGGCGGTGCCGGCGGTGACCACGTCGCCGCCGACCATGCCCTTGAGCTGGTCGGGCGTGCCCTGGGCGACGATGCTGCCGTGGTCGATGATGGCGATGCGCTCGCAGTACTCGGCCTCGTCCATGTAGTGCGTGGTCATGAAGATGGTGATGTCCTCGGCGCGGCGCAGCTCGCCGAGGTACTGCCAGATGTGGGCGCGCGTCTGCGGGTCGAGCCCCTGGGTCGGCTCGTCGAGGAAGAGCACCTGGGGCGCGTGGAGGATGCCCCGGGCGATCTCCAGGCGCCGCTTCATGCCGCCGCTGAAGGTCTTGACCGGCGCACTTGCACGGTCGTGCAATCCGACCATCTCCAGCACCGCGTCGATGCGGCGCCGGCGCACGCTGCGCGGGACGTTGTAGATGATGGCGTGGAACTCCAGGTTCTCACGGGCGGTGAGGTCCTGGTCGAGCGAGGGGTCCTGGAAGACCAGGCCGATGCAGGAGCGCACCGCGTCGGGGTCGCGGTCGACGTCGAACCCGGCGACGCTGGCCTCGCCCGCGGTGGCGCGCAGCAGCGTGCAGAGGATCTGGATGGTGGTGGTCTTGCCGGCGCCGTTGGGGCCGAGGAAGCCGAAGATCTCGCCGGGCGCGACGGCGAGGTCGATGCCGCGCACCGCCTCCACCTTCCCGTAGGTCTTGACCAGGCCGCGCACGGCGATGACCGGCTCGCGCTCGGGCGCGGTGGTGGTCACGGGGAGGTCGAGGGAGATGGTCATGGGCACCCCAGTATGCCCGGCCCGGCGGCTGCGTCGGTATCCTGCCGCGCATGGCATCGCAGGCCGTCCGGCGCGCGGCCGGGGCGCCCGCGCTGCTCTTGACCGGGCTGGCGGCCGCGGTGGCGCTGCGCGCAGGTGTGGCAAGTGGCTCGGGAGCGCGGTCACCGGCGGCGGGGTTGACCTTCGGCGTGGCGCTGCTCGGGCTGGCGCTCGCCGCGGGGTGGCGGCCGGGGCGGCCCTCGCTGCGCGTGGCGCTGGTGGGCGCCGCCGGAGCGGCGGTACTGCTGGGCGTGCCTTTGGTGCTGCACCTGCGGGCGCTGCCGCTGCAGGCGGGGTCGCCGGCCGCAGGCTTCGCGATGTGGGCGGCGGTGGTCACGGTGGTGGCCTGCGCGGAGGAGGCGCTGCTCCGCGGGGCGCTGATGAACGAGCTGCTCCGCCGCATGCGGCCGGAGGCGGCCGTGGCCGTGGCGGCGCTGGCCTTCGCCGCGCTGCACGTCCCGCTCTACGGCTGGGTGGCGGCGCCGCTCGACCTCGCTGTCGGGGTGTGGCTGGGCGGGCTGCGCCTGCAGACGCGCGGCGCGGGGGCGCCCGCGGTCGCGCACACGCTCGCCGACCTCGCGTCGTGGTGGCTGCGTTGAGACGGGTGCTGGTCGCGGGCCTGGTCCTGCTCGGCGCCGCGTGGGCGCTGGCGCCCGCGCCCTCGCCGCCGCTCTACGACGGGCTGGCCGGTCCGGCCCAGGCCTACCTGTACCTGCAGCCGCCGCCGGGCTACCACCAGACCGCGACGCCGGGCGGCGCGGGCCACGACCTCCCCGTCTCCGCCGGCAGCAGCGGCCCGGGCTTCGTCAACACGGCGGAGACGCCGCCGCAGGCGCAGGTTCTGGCCGCCGATGGCACGTTCTCGTTTCCCGCGGGAGCAAAGGCGATCACCCTGTCGGTGACGCCGGTGGCGCCGCCCTCGCCGATCCCCGCGTCGCTGGGGACGCTGGCCGGCAACGTCTACCAGGTCTCCGCCACCGCCGACGTGCCCGGCCCGGTGACGGTGAACCGCGGCAAGCCGATCACCGTCGTGCTGCGCGGGCCCGCGGGGGTGGGCAACGCGCCCATCGCGCGGCTGGTTGCGGGTTCGGCGGCGTGGCAGCGGGCCACGACGGTGCCCCTGGGCAGCGCGCCCGACATGGTGGTGACCAACACCGACGCGCTCGGTTACTTCGCCATCACCGCCAGCGGCGCGCCGGCCAGTGGCTCAGGCGGCGGCGGTTCGGGCGGGGGATTCCCGCTGCTGGCGGTGGTCATCCCCGCGGTGGTGGTGCTGGCGGTGGCGGCGGTGCTGCTGCTCGCCCGCTCCAGCCGGGACGAGCCGCTGCCGCCGCCGCGACGCCGCCGCTGACCGTCCACCCACCCGTAACCCCCCCGCCACCGGAAGCGGTGAGCCCGGACCGCACGATGCGTCGTGATGGTTTCCGCCGCCACGCCTGGCCGTGGCCTGATCGTCGTTCCGTCTCGCGCGCGCGGCGTGGCCACGCGCATGGCCCTGATCGCGTGCGCACTGGTGGTGGGCAGCGTGGCCGGGTCGCTGGCACCGCGACCCGCGGGGGCAGCCGGTGCGGTGCGAGTGGTGGTGCGAGCGGTCCCTGGTGCGGCGGCCACCGCGGCTGACGCGGTCGAGCGGGCGGGCGGGCAGGTGCTGTCGGTGCTGTCGAGCATCGACCAGGTGGTCGCCACCGTTCCTGCCAGCTCCGTCCCCAACCTGCAGCGCGCCGGCGGGGTGGTCGAGGTCACCGAGGACGCGCCGCTGCACATGCTCAGCGCCTCCTTCGACCCGGTGACCGACGTGGGCTCGGCGTACAGCACCTCGCGCATCACCGGCGCCGCCGACTTCTGGAAGGCGGGCTACACCGGGCAGGGCGTCGACGTGGCGGTGATCGACTCCGGCGTGGTGCCCGTCGACGGGCTGACCGCGCCGGGCAAGGTGGTGCTCGGTCCGGACCTGTCCTGGGAGTCGCAGAACCCCGCCACCGCCCACCTCGACACCTACGGCCACGGCACCCACGTCGCCGGCCTGATCGCCGGTCGCGACGACGCCGCCGCCGCGCCGTACACCGATCCCGCGCACTTCACCGGCATCGCCCCCGACGCGCGCATCGTCAGCGTCAAGGTGGCCGACGCGCACGGCGCCGCCGACGTCTCGCAGGTGATCGCCGCCATCGACTGGGTGGCCCAGCACCGCAACGACGCGCCGCTGCACATCCGCGTGCTCAACCTCGCCTTCGGCACCGACAGCACGCAGTCCTGGCGCTACGACCCGCTCGCCTACGCGGCCGAGGCGGCGTGGCGCCTGGGCATCGTGGTGGTCGTCTCCGGCGGCAACGACGGGACCGGCAGCACCACCCTGGCCGACCCCGCCTACGACCCCAACCTGATCGCCGTCGGCGCCGCCGACACCCGCGGCACCGTCGGAGTTGCCGACGACACTGTCGCAAACTTCTCGTCCACCGGCCGCTCGCGGCATCCCGACCTGGTGGCGCCCGGCGTGCACATGGTCTCGCTGCGCGACCCCGGGTCGTACGTCGACCAGACCTACGGCGCGACCGGCCAGGTGGGCGACCGCTTCTTCCGCGGCAGCGGCACCTCCCAGGCGGCCGCGGTGGTGTCGGGCGCGGCGGCGCTGCTGCTCTCGCAGCGGCCCTGGCTGACGCCGGACCAGGTCAAGCAGGTGCTGGTCGACTCGGCGCAGCCGCTGCGCGGGCAGCCGGCGACGCGGCAGGGCGCGGGTGAGCTGGATCTGCACGAGGCGCTGCATACAGGCGCCGCGGACAGCGCTGGCGATCGCGGCGACGGGGAGCACAGCGGCGGCGGCGACGGCGGACCCGTGGCGCTGGGCACCGGGACCCTGGAGGGCGCGCGCGGCACGGCGCACGTGAGCATCGACGGCATCGCCCTCACGGGCGAGCGCGACATCTTCGGACGCGCGTGGAACAGCGCGGCGATGGCGCGGGCCGAAGCGAGGGGCAGCACGTGGTCGGGCGGCGCGTGGAACGGTTCGACGTGGAGCGGTTCGACGTGGAGCGGTTCGACGTGGAGCGGCAGCACCTGGAGCGGTTCGACGTGGAGCGGCTCGACGTGGTCCGGCTCGACGTGGTCCGGTTCAACGTGGAGTGGCTCGACGTGGAGTGGCTCGACGTGGAGCGGCAGTACGTGGTCGGGCTCGACCTGGAGCGGCAGCACCTGGAGCGGCAGCACATGGTCCGGCTCGACATGGTCGGGCGGTTCGTGGCCCGCCAGCACCTGGAGCGGCTCTACCTGGTCCGGCAGCACGTGGTCCGGCAGCACCTGGTCCGGCAGCGCCTGGCTCACCGGCACATGGGACTGACCCGCACCGCACAGCAGAACGGCGTCCGACCCGGCACGTCCGCAGCGCGCCGCCGCCGCATTCCATCGCCGCTGTGGCTGCTCACCGCACTGATCGGCGCGGGCGCATTCCTGCTCCTCGCCGGCCCACTCGCCGATCTGCGCCCCGCACACGGTGCGCTGACCCTGCACTGGTGGTCGCTCGCGCCGCTGTTCCTCGTCGCCGAGATCTGCGTCCTCCACCTGTACTTCGGACGCGATGCGCACACCGTCTCACTCAGCGAGATCCCGCTGGTCCTCGGACTGCTCTTTGCCACACCCGTCGACCTGGTCGTCGCCCAGCTGGTCGGCTCCGCGCTGGCGCTGGCCGTGTACCGCCGCCAGCCGCTGCACAAGCTGGCCTTCAACCTCGTCGACCTCGCCCTGTCGTCGGGCATCGCCGTGGTGGTGTTCCGGCTCGCCCTCGACCACAACAGCGCGACCAGCCCGCGCGGCTGGGGCGCGGTGATGGCGGGCACGGTGGCCGGCGCATTCGCGGGATCGACGCTGATCGCGTTGGCCATGCGCATCACCCGCCAGGCGCGCGGGAAGCTGGTGCTGCTGCGCATCGTCCGCGACGCCCTGGTCGCCGACGTCGGCGTCACCAGCTTCGGACTGCTCACCGCCACCGTGCTCTGGTTCCAGCCGCTGGCACTGGTGCTCATGGTCGTGCCGCTGGTGATCGTCTTCAGCGCCTACCGCGTCTACAGCGCGCAGCACGAGCGCACCGCGCATCTCGAATTCCTCTACGAGGCGAGCCGCATGCTGCAGGAGTCGAACGACGTCGAGTCGGCGATGGCCTCGCTGCTGTCGCGCGCCTGCGCCATGTTCCACGCCGAATTGGGCGAGCTGACCCTGTTCCCCGCCAACGGCGAGGAGCTCGCCTACCGCACGCGCGTGGGGCGCGGCCACGACGGCGAGGTGATGTTCCCCGTCGACCTCGAACCGGTCGAGGAGGGCATGATGGAGCTGCTCGCCGGCGGCGACGCACTGCTGATCCGCAGCGGCCGACGTGACCCCGTCGCCGACGCGTTCATGCGCTCGCGCGGGCTGCGCGACGCCCTGATCGTCAGCCTGCACGGCGAGGTGCGGGTGATGGGCACCATCCTGCTGGGCAACCGCAGCGGCGACGTCAAGAGCTTCGACGAGGACGACCTCAAGCTGCTGGCCACACTGGCGTCGCAGGCCAGCGTGTCGCTGGAGAACGGGCGGCTGGAGAAGTCGGTGTCGCGGCTGGTCGAGCTGGAGCAGCAGCTCCGCCAGCAGGCCTCGCACGACCCCACCACCGGGCTGCCCAACCGCGTGCTCTTCACCGAGCGCCTCGCCGCCGCGGTGCGCCGGGCCGACCGGGCGCGCGGGCTGCCCGCGGTGCTCCTCCTCGACCTCGACAACTTCAAGCAGGCCAACGACCGCGTCGGACGGTCGAGCGGCGACGCGCTGCTCGCCGCGGTGGGCTCGCGGCTGCGCGCCATCGTGCGCGCGCCCGACACCGTGGCCCGCATCGGCGGCGACGAGTTCGCCATCCTGCTGGAGCGCGCTCGCAGCGCCGAGGAGGTCGCCGCGGTTGCCGACCGGGTGGTCAGCGCGCTCGACCATCCGTTCGGCGTCGGCGACGTCGACGAGGTGGTGCTCACCGCGGGCATCGGCGTGGTCGGCCAGATCGAGCCGGGCACCAGCGTGCTCGACGTCTTCGACCGCGCCGACACCGCGCTGTACCGGGCCAAGCGCACCGGACGCGAGGCGGGAGCCGCCTGAAACCGGCCGGCGCCACCGGGTAGACAGTCCGGCGGCCCCGGTCTACAGTTCGCCCACTTGCACAACCGTGCTTGGGGGAAAGCGCAGTGGCTCAGGTGCTCGGCTACGACATCGACTCCTTCCGTACGGCCTTCGGCGGAACCGTGCTCACCGAGGCGGACGAGGGGTACGACGCCGCCCGCTCGCTCTGGAACGGCGCCATCGACAAACGCCCGGCGGTGATCGCCCGCTGTGCGAGCGCACAGCAGGTGGCGGCGGCGATCTCCTTCGCGCGAGCCAACGACCTGGAAATCTCCGTTCGCGGCGGCGGCCACAACTTCGCCGGCTTCGCCGCCGCCGACCGCGGCCTGATGATCGACCTGTCGCCGATGCGCGCCGTGCGCGTCGATCCGGCGACGCGCCGCGCGGTCTGCGGCGGCGGCGCCACATGGGGCGACCTCGACGCCGCCACCCAGGAGCACGGCCTGGCCGTCACTGGCGGCTTCATCAGCCACACCGGCGTCGGCGGCCTCACGCTGGGCGGCGGCATCGGGTGGCTGACCCGCGCGATCGGCCTGAGCTGCGACAACCTGGCCGGCGCCGAGCTGGTCACCGCCGATGGGCGGGTGGTTCGTGCCGATGCTGACAACAACCCGGAGCTGTACTGGGCGCTGCGCGGCGGCGGCGGCAACTTCGGCGTGGTGACGGCCTTCGAGTTCGCCCTCCACCCGGCCGGCCCGATGGCCAACATCGGCCTGTTCTTCTGGGGCGCCGATCGCGGCGCCGAAGCGCTGTCCTTCTGCCGCGAGTACGTGCGCACGTTGCCCGAGAACTGCGGCGTGCTGATCGCGGGGATGAGCGCGCCGCCGGCGCCCTTCGTGCCCGAGGAGCATCACTTCGCGCCGGGCTACGCGCTGGTGGTGGTCGGCTTCGGCTCGACGGAGGAGCACGCGGCGGTGGTGGCGCCGATCCGCGAGGGCATGCCGCCGCTGTTCGAGATGGTCTCGCCGATCCCGTACACCGTCCTGCAGACGATGTTCGACGCGGGCAACCCCTGGGGAACGCTCGCCTACGAGAAGGCGCTGCATCTCGAAGAGCTGACCGACGCCGCCATCGCGGTGATCGCCGAGCACTTCCCGCGGCGCCAGTCGCCGTTGTCGTTCGTGCCCATCTTCCTGGTCGACGGCGCCTACTCCCGCGTCGCCGACGACGCCACCGCCTACAGCGGCCTGCGCTCGACGCGCTACGTGGTCAACGTCGCCGCGGTGTGTCCGGGGCCCGAGCTGTACGAGGCAGACCGGCCGTGGGTGCGCAACTTCTGGGACGCGCTGCGGCCGCACGCGGTGGGCTCAGGCAGCTACGTCAACTTCATGTCGGAATACGAGGAGGACCGGGTGCGCGCCGCCTACGGAGAGGCGAAGTACCAGCGGCTGGCGCGGGTCAAGGCGGAGTGGGACCCGGAGAACCTCTTCCACCTCAACGCCAACATCAAGCCGGCGGGAGGCTGAACGCCTCCCACCGGCCTGTGGCTCTGGCTAGTGCTGGTTGGACGCTGACGCGTAGAAGGTCACGCAGCCGCCCGCGCCGCTGTTGGCGTTGTTGCTCCACAGCGACTGCACGGCGTAGCTGCTGCCGCCCAGGCTGACATCGGTGGAGGCACCGGGACCGGTGCCGATCCAGGCGCACTTGTCGCCGGTCTCGGCGCCCGAGGTGTCGGTCCAGCCGAAGTTGCTGTTGGCGCCCACGCCCGGGTCCGTGAGCGACTCGGCGTACTCGTGGCCGCCGACGATGCTGACGCCGTCGAGATTGCCGGCGCTGCCCCCGTTGACGAAGTTCTGGCCGCAACCGGAGCCGGCGTCGGTGATGTACGGGAAGTCGGTGTAGGAGAAGCCGCCGTCGGCGGTTGACCAGCCGTGGTACGCGCACCACGAGGTCGCGAAGCCGCTGGTCGAATTGCCGTGCGGCGTGTCGACGATGTACTGCGTCGACGCGTTGGCGGCGGTGGTAGTGTTGCCGAAGTGCGCCGCGGCGCGGGCCGCCTCGGCCTGGATGGCGGCGTCGTCAGGGCTGCTGGGCACCGCGTTGGTGTTGTCGGTCCAGGTGCCCTTGAGCACGCCGGCGGGGTTGCCGACGAAGGGTCCGCTGGTGCACCCGGTGCCGGCGAGGTTGACCCCGGAGCCCATGCAGTACTGCGTCTGGCTGGCCGGGAATGTGGTGCCACCGAGTGCGTTGAAGAAGTTCTGCTGGTAGGTCGCCTGGCCGGACGGGTCGACGCCGTTCCAGCCCCAGAACACGATGTACACGGCGGGATTGGCCTGGATGGTGCCGCCGCCGTAGGTCATCGGCGTGCCGAAGCCGTTGCAGGTGGTCGAGATCACCAGGCAGTCGGCATGCTGCTGCAGGGTGGGCAGGACGTGGATGTGGGGCAGCGACCGCACCGCGGCGGTCGACGCCGCGCCGCCGACGGGCGCTGTGGCGACGCCGAGGGCCACGGTGCCGCCGAGCACGATCGCGCTCGACCGCACGGATGCGAGCTTCCAGAGCCTCATGAAGACCTTCCTCCTTGGATCGGGTGCACGTGGGAGCCGCGATCCTCTCTCAGGTTCACCGTCCCATCAAGCACAGACGCGCGAGACGCCCGATCTTCACACCTTACGGCGCACGTACCCGCGAACGCATGCGCCGTTGGTGGTCGTTCTGAGCCTATTCGTCGCCCTGGTAGTCGATGCTGACGCGCACCTGCGTGCCGTGTCCGGGCACCGAGGTGATGTCGAGTACGCCGTGCTCCAGCCCGGCACGTTCACGCATCGAAACCAGCCCGAGGTGCTTGGTCCGCTCGGCGCGCGCTTGCGCCGCGGCGACGTCGAAGCCCGCGCCGTTGTCGCGCACGCTGGCGACCACGCGCTGCGGACCGATCATCACGGTGACGTCGATGGCGTCGCCGCCGGAGTGCTTGCGCGCGTTGGTCATCGCCTCCTGGACGATGCGGAACAGCGCGGCCTCCAGGTCGCGCGGCAGGCGGCGCTCGGCGCCGACGATGTTGAGCCGGGTGCGCATCCCGCTGCGCTGCTCGAAGTCGACGATGAACTTGCGCAGCGTGGGCACCAGGCCGAGGTCGTTGAGGGTCATGGGGCGCAGGTCGAAGATCAGCTTGCGCGTCTCGTCCAGGGCCACGCGCACGGTCGCCTTGAAGTCGGCCAGCTCGCTCATCGCCATCTCGCGGTTGACGTCGAAGACGCGCTCCACGATCTCCGCCTTGAGGACAAGGTTGGCCAGAAGTTGGGCGGGACCGTCGTGCATGTCGCGGGCGATGCGCATGCGCTCGTCCTCGACGATCTGGAAGAGGTCGCGCGAGTGGACCGCACCGTGGCCGCCGGCCGCGCCGTCATGCGGCGGAATCGCGTGGGCTGCGACAAGGCCGGTGAGGGCCCGCTCGCAGTCCTCGGCGGCGGCGCCGGCGTCGTAGGCGCGCTGCTCGGCGGCGGCGAGGCGGGCGCGCAGCGTCTCCATGGCGCGGGTGCCCGAGGGGCTGACCAGCGAACCGGCGCGCTCCCATTCGGTGAGCTGGGCGACCAGGGCGGCGCGCTCGGCCTCGGCGGCGGCCATCACGTTGCGGTGATGGGTGCGCGCCTGCTCCAGGTCGGCGATGCAGCGGGCCACGGCGGCGCGCAGGCTGCCGCCGGCGGCAGGCTCGACGGTCCCGGTGGCACTCACAACAGAGCCACGATAGCCGCGTTACCGCGCGGCCGCGGTCACGTCACGCCGCCACCCGGTAACGCCGCCGCAACAGCCGTGCTAGCCGAGTACGACGTCGTAGAAGAACCGCTCCTCGCGCGGCACTCCCTGATCGACGTGGATGTGCTTGACCTCGGTGTACTCCAGCAGCCCGTACGTCCCCAGCTCGCGCCCGATCCCGCTCTGCTTGTACCCCCCGAACGGCGCCAGCGAGTTGATCAGGTGCCAGTCGTTGATCCACACCGTCCCGGTGCGCAGCGCCTTGGCCATCTCGATCGCGCGCCGCGTGTTCCGCGACCACACCCCCCCGGCCAGGCCGTAGATCGTGTTGTTGGCGCGCGAGATGACATCGAGATCGTCGCTCCAGCGCTGCACCACCAGCACCGGCCCGAAGATCTCCTCCTGCGCCGCGCGGCTGGTGTTGTCCACGTCGGCGAAGATCGTCGGCGCGATGTAGTACCCCTTCTCACCCACACCCTCCGCGCGGCCACCCCCGCAGAGCAGCGTGGCCCCCTCCGCCTTGGCCTGCTCGATGGCCCGCAGGATCGAGTCGTACTGCTGGCGGTTGACCACCGGCCCCACCTGGGTGTCGAAGTCGAGGGCGTCGCCAACGCGCAGCGCCCTGGCCCTGCTGACCAGCTGGTCCATGAACTCGTCGTAGATCTTCTCGTGGACGAACAGCCGGGTGCCCGACTCGCACACCTGCCCCTGGTGGAAGAAGGTGCCGAACAGCGCGCCGTCGACGGCGATGTCAAGGTCGGCGTCGTCGCAGACGATGTTGGCCGACTTGCCGCCCAGCTCCAGGGTGACCTTCTTGATGGTGTCGGCGGCGGACTTCATGATCTCGCGGCCGGTGCGGGTCGAGCCGGTGAAGGCGACCTTGTCGACGTCAGGATGGGCCACCATGCGCGCGCCCACCTCGCGCCCCTGGCCGGTGACCACGTTGAGCACGCCCTTGGGCAGCAGGCCGGTCTCGTCGATGGCCTTGACGAAGTCGAGCGCGCTGAGCGGGGTGAAGGGCGAGGGCTTGAGGACGACGCTGTTGCCCATCGCCAGCGCCGGCGCGATCTTCCAGACCGCCATCATCAGCGGGAAGTTCCAGGGCACGATGCCGGCGCAGACGCCGATCGCCTCGCGCTGCACGAAGTTCCACGACACCGCGGGGGTGTCGACCCAGGGCAGCGGCTCGTACCAGGGGATCTGCAGCGCCTGCTCGGCGAGGTGGCGGAAGTGCTCGATGGCCAGCGGCACGTCGACCACCGAGGTCTTGCGGATGATGGCGCCGGCCTGCTGCGACTCGGTCATCGCCCAGTCGGACGAGTGGTCCGCGAGGTGGCGGGCGATCTCGTACATGATCTGGGTGCGCTGCTGCTGCGTCTTGTTGCGCCACTCGCCCTTGTCGAAGCTGCGCCGGGCGGCGGCGACGGCGCGGTCGGCGTCGGCCTCGGCCCCGGCGGGGACGCGGGCGATGACCTCCTCGTTGGAGGGGTTGACGACCTCATAGGTCTCGCCGGAGGCGGCGTCCGTCCATTCGCCGTCGATGTACTGCTTGTACGTGACGACCTGCGGCTCGACGATCGTGGCCACGACCAAACCCTCCAACTTGGGGTGACTGACGTGTCAATTATGCCGCGGGCCGGTTGAGAAACGGATGTTCGCCACCGATATGACGGAAGCGCGATGGCTCTCCCGGGCGGGTTCACGGCCCTTTACAGCCGTTGCTGACTGGGAACCGAGAATTGCCCGGATCGGCATGGGTTTGGGTGTCGCCATCCGTACGATCCGGGCATACATTGCTGTCACGCGGCGCCACCGCCGTGACACGGAGAGTGAGGAGAACCTGGTGATCGGTCTGTATCAGCGCCTGGTGACGGGCCTTCGCAGCGCGTACGCCAACGAGGAGGGGCAGGGGCTGACCGAGTACGGGCTCATCCTCGTGCTCATCGCCATCGTCGTCATCCTGATGCTCGGTGTCCTGGGGCACCAGGTCGGCAACCAGTACAACAGCGTTCAGCACAGCCTTCCCTAGCGGGGCAGGGCTTCAGCGCAGCACTGCGCGAAGCACCGCGTAGGCGACGGCGAGCGCGACCAGCGTCGCGCCCGCCGCCCGCCCCACGCGGCCGCGCGCCAGGAACGCCGTGGCGATCCATGACGCGCCGACCAGGAAGGGGTAGTCGACCAGTCGAGTGAGTCGCGGCACGCGCACCGGCGTGGCCAGCGCGATCAGCCCCAGGTTGAAGAGCGCGAACCACAGCAGCGTGCCGATGACGTTGCCGGCACTCACGTCGTGCCGCCCAGCGCGCGCGGGGACCACCTGGCGGATCACCTCGTCGGCCTCGACCACCGCCGGGGTCAGCACCATGCCGACGAATCCGGCCGCCAGTCCCGCGTCGCCGATCAGCCGCGTCGCGCCGGATGCGACCAGCTCGCCGCCCGCGGTGATGACGCCGATGCCGAGCAGGGTGAGCAGCACCGCGCGCAGCACCGTCGGTGGCCTCTCCGTCGCCTCCTCGACCTCGTCGCCGTCCATGAAGGGATGGTCGCGTGAGACGCGCACCACGACGCCCATGGCGACGACGAACGCGACCAGCAGCACCGCGCCGGTCCAGCGCGGCGTCGCGTCGCCGAACGCGATCGGCAGCCCCGCCAGCACGGGCGTGATGGCAAACACGACCAGCACACCGCGCGGCAGTCGCGCGCGCAGCGGCACGATCAGCGCGCCCAGTCCCAGCGCCGCGCAGACCAGGAAGATGCCGCCGCCGAACACGCTGCCGAGGGCGACCTCGGCGGCGCCGCGACCACCCGCGGCCAGTCCCACGGCGACGTTCTCGGCTTCGAGGCCGCTGAGCACCGCGCTGATCGCGAACGGCGCGACGCGCACCAGGGTGGCGACGCCGACCAGCCCGTGCAGCAGCCGCTCGGTCGCCCACACCACCAGGGCCACGCCGCCGAGGAAGAGGGCGACGGCGGAGAGGACGGCGCTGGCGATCATGGGTCGAGCGCGATGCTATCGCCCGCGGGTGCCGCTGCGGGGCTGTCGCGCTGCCGCTGCGAAGGCGTGACACCGCGTCGCCCGCGCCCGC
Organism: Candidatus Angelobacter sp.; assembly: GCA_035569495.1. Classification (GTDB taxonomy): domain Bacteria; phylum Chloroflexota; class Dormibacteria; order Aeolococcales; family Aeolococcaceae; genus DASRDZ01. The sequence continues at coordinate 41,722 of DATMMX010000028.1, forward strand.
CACGCACCTAGCATGCGCCGGTCATGAGCGAGGCCAGAGGCGGGTCGCCCGCGTCGCCCGATTCCCCGGACCAGCTCCGTGCCAAGCTGCAAGGGCTCGAACGAATGCGAGTCGCGGGACTGCTCGGCGAGGGGCAGTACCAGGCCACCAAGGCGCGCCTGGAGGCGCAGCTCGACACGGTGCAAACCACCGCTCCGGCGGCCGATCTCCCGCCGCTGACGACCGCGTCGCCGCAGCAGCCGGCGTTCGCCACCTATCAGGCCTACGGCACCGCGGCGCCCTATGCGCCGCAGCCGCCACCCCCGCCCGCCGCTCCCGAGTGGGCGCCGCCGGCCGCGCAGCCGTGGCAGCAGCCGCAGCCCGGCGGCGGCCGCCGCACCACCCTGATCGCCACCGGCCTCACCATCGCCCTGCTCGCCGCGGCATTCGCCGGTGTCGCCGTGGTCACGCGCTCGAACCCGCCCAACACGCTGGCCGGCACCGCGGCGAACACGCCGGTGCCCACCGCGACGCCGACGCCCGACGCCGCCGCCGCACTGGCCTCGCTGCGCACCGCGCCCGCGCCCAAGGACGGCTCGGTGGTGATCACCCACGACCAGGCCGACAAGCTGGTGCGCGCCTTCTGGCCGGTGCGCGAAGCCGGCCTCAGCCATCGCAACCCCGACACCATCCGCGCCATCGAGGACGGTCCCGCCCGGGAGTGGGACGTGATCGGCTGCACCATGGGCTGCCCGCCACCCAACGCACGCAGCATCAGGGACGTCCACCTGTTCGTGCCACTTCAGACCAGATTTCCCGCGTCGTTCATGGCCCACGTGCTGACCACCGAGTACCACACCAGCGGCCCTCAGGTGGAGATCTTCGTCTTCACCCGGCAATCGGCGACGGCGCCCTGGACGATCAGCTTCAACGCGTACTACAGCCAGGTCGACCACATCATCGAAGCGGCCACCGAGGATCCCAGCACCGGGCTGGAGGCCACGCCGCCCGTGGACCCGAGCCACGTTCCCAGCGCGCTGCCCGGCATGCTGGCCGCGTACTGGCAGCACTGGAAGGACACCGGCAGCGCGCCACCGAACACCCAGTTCGGCGACTCCTACTTCACCACCCAGATCGGCCAGGGCCTCTGGGCGACGCGCCAGGACGACCACACGCTCGGCCTCGACGAGCACGTCGCCTACAGCGCCGACAACGCAGCGGACGGCATGTGGAGCTTCGCGGTGAGCACCAGCGGCGCCAACGCAACCCCGCTGCCCGGCCGCGTGCTCACCTGCGGCACGGTGCGCTATCGCGCCGTGACCACGCCGCTCAAGGCGGGGGGCGCCGTGGTGCAGTCGGTCGACTTCGATCCCTTCGGCAACCTGCTCCGCCCCGGACGCTACAGCAGCGTGACCGAGTCCGGCCTGCACATGTCGTGCATCCTCACCGCGCCCGGCCGCCCCATCTTCGTGACCGGTGCCGCCGGCCAGCAGACCAAGGTGTTCGGCGTCTCCCTCGACGGGTCCGGCGCCAGCGCCTAGCCAGCTAGTCGACGAACGGCCCGGCGTGCTCGTCGCGGGTGCGCCACCAGGGATCGGGCTGTCCCTGCCACTGCGGGTCACGATGCGCCGCCCGCACCACCGTCTTGATGTTGCCGCGCACGTTGTAGTCGCCGACCACCTCGCAGTAGCGCGGCTCCAGCAGCGTGACCAGGTCGTCGAGGATCGCCGTGACCACGTCTTCGTGGAACACGCCGCGGTTGCGAAAGCCGTTGATGTACAGCTTCAGCGACTTCAGCTCCACGCAGCGCGGCCCCGGCACGTAGCGCAGGTAGAGCGTGGCGAAGTCGGGGAAGCCGCTGATCGGGCAGAGGCAGGTGAACTCGGGAATGGTGAACTGCACCGTGTAGTCGCGCTCGGGCGTGCGGTTGTCGAAGGCTTCGAGGGTGTTGTCGCGGATCATCCGCGTGCCGTGCGGCTCCTCGGTCATCGCGCCAGACCTCCAAGCGCCAGCGGGCTGAAGTTGGTCTCGTGGTCGTAGGCGTCGACGCCCTCGCGGCGCTTCAGCCAGGTGACCACCGCGTAGGTCAGCGGGGTGGCGACGATCTCGTAGAGCACCTTGAGGATCCACTGGTCGCGGATCACCGTGCGCAGCACCGGGAAGGGCAGCACACCGGCGAAGGCGATCGTGATGAAGATGACGGTGTCGAGGCCCTGCCCGACCAGCGTGGAGCCGATGGTGCGCAGCCACAGCATGCGTCCGCGCGTGGCGATCTTCAGCTTGGCGAGCACGAACGAGTTGAGGAACTCGCCGCACAGGTAGGCGATCAGCGACGCTGTGACGATGCGCGGCGTCATGCCCAGGATGCTCGAGTACGCGTCGCCGTTGGCATACGCGGGCGACGACGGGACCGCCACCGCGATGGCGATGAAGCAGACGGCGACGATGTTGGCGGCAAAGCCCGTCCAGATCACCATGCGCGCGGTGGCGTAGCCCCACACCTCGGTGAGCACGTCGCCGAACAGATAGGCGAGCGGGAAGATGACGATCGCGGCCGGAACCGTGAAGGGACCGATCGCGGCCAGCTTGACCGCGATGATGTTCGACGTCACCAAGGTGGCGACGAACAGGCCCGCCACCAGCAGGAGGCGGGGGCTGATGGCCCGTTGCGGGCGCGTCGAGTCGCTCACGGCTGCGGCTGGTACACCTCGGCACCGTGCTCGACGAACTCGCGGGACTTCTCCTCCATGCCCGCGGTCAGCGCGATCTCGCTGCTGATGCCGTGCTTGGCGGCGTAGTCGCGCACGTCCTGGGTGATCCGCATCGAGCAGAACTTGGGGCCGCACATGGAGCAGAAGTGCGCCTTCTTGGCGGGCGCGGCGGGCAGGGTCTCGTCGTGGAAGGCGCTCGCCGTCTCCGGGTCGAGCGAGAGGTTGAACTGGTCCTCCCAGCGAAACTCGAAGCGGGCCTTGCTCAATTCGTCGTCGCGCAACTGGGCGCCGGGGTGGCCCTTGGCCAGGTCGGCTGCGTGCGCCGCGATCTTGTAGGTGATCACGCCGTCCTTGACGTCTTTCCGGTTGGGCAGGCCGAGGTGCTCTTTGGGAGTGACGTAGCACAGCATGGCGGTGCCGTACCAGCCGATCATCGCCGCGCCGATCGCGCTGGTGATGTGGTCGTAGCCGGGCGCGATGTCGGTGGTCAGCGGGCCCAGCGTGTAGAACGGCGCCTCGTGGCACAGCTCGAGCTGCAGGTCCATGTTCTCCTTGATTTTGTGCATCGGGACGTGTCCCGGGCCCTCGATCATCACCTGGCAGTCCTGCTCCCAGGCGATCGTGGTCAGCTCGCCGAGGGTGCGCAGCTCGCCAAGCTGGGCCTCGTCGTTGGCGTCGGCGATGCTGCCGGGGCGCAGGCCGTCGCCGAGCGAGAAGGAGATGTCGTAGGCACGCATGATCTCGCAGATGTCGCGGAAGTGCGTGTAGAGGAAGTTCTCCTGGTGATGCGCCAGGCACCATGCGGCCATGATGCTGCCGCCGCGGGAGACGATGCCGGTGACGCGCCTGGCGGTCAGCGGCACGTAGCGCAGCAGCACGCCGGCATGGATGGTGAAGTAGTCGACGCCCTGCTCCGCCTGCTCGATCAGCGTGTCGCGGTAGATCTCCCAGGTCAGCGCCTCGGGCTCGCCGTCGACCTTCTCCAGCGCCTGGTAGATCGGTACCGTGCCGATCGGCACCGGCGAGTTGCGGATGATCCACTCGCGCGTGGTGTGGATGTTGCGACCGGTGCTGAGGTCCATGACCGTGTCGGCGCCCCAGCGCGTCGCCCAGGTCATCTTCTCGACCTCCTCCTCGATCGAGGAGGTGACCGCCGAGTTGCCGATGTTGGCGTTGATCTTGACCAGGAAATTGCGGCCGATGACCATCGGCTCGGACTCGGGATGGTTGACGTTGGCGGGGATGATGGCGCGGCCGCCGGCGATCTCGTCGCGGACGAATTCCGGCGCGACGTTCTCGCGGATGGCGACGAACTCCATCTCCGGCGTGATCACCCCACGCCTGGCGTAGTGCATCTGGGTCACGTTGCCATTGCTGGCGGCGCGCAGCGGCTTGCGATGCAGCCCCGGGAATCGCGTGAGGTTGCGCAGGTGCTCGGGACGCTTCAGCCCGTCGTCGACCGCCTGCACCTCGCGACCCTCGTACTCCTCCACGTCGCCGCGCTCACGGATCCACCGCTCCCGCAGCGGCGGCAGTCCGGCGCGGATGTCGATGTGCACGTCCGCATCGGTGTACGGACCGCTGCAGTCGTACACGCGAACGGCGGCGGGCTGCTCGCCCTCGTCCATCGGGGTGAGCAGGATCTCGCGCACCGGGACGCGCAGGTCGGCGCGGCTTCCTTGGACGTACGCCTTGCGGCTGCCCCGGATCGGCGCCGGCGCGGCGACCTGCGGAGTGTCGAGGGTCTGTGCCACGGGCGGGCCTCCTGCGGGCGAGGGGCTCGCAGGCGCGCACGGGCGGCCGGAGACGCCGCGACGCGTCCGCCGTTCCCTGTGATCGCCCGCTTTCCCTTCGCTGGTTCTAACCAGATCAGGTTCTAGGAGTTGGTGGTCCTGATACCACCTCTCAGCTACACGCTCCCCCAGCGGGACGGTATTCAGATGTGGAGGCCAGCATACCTCCGCGGCAAGGCGGCCGTGAATCACGGCGACGACCCGGGCGGCGGCGCGCTGGCCGCCTAGCCTCGGTGGCCTCGAACCACCTCCGCGTCGACCACCTCCGGCGCAGTGCCGGACTCCGCGGTCCCGCCACCGCGGATCACCAGCTCACCGCCGCTGAGGTCCACGTCGACCACGTCGCCCTCGCGGAAGCGGCCTTCGAGGATGGCCATGGCGATCGGGTCCTGCAGCTTGCGCTGGATCACGCGCTTCAGCGGGCGCGCGCCGTAGGTGGGGTCGTAGCCGTCGTCGGCGAGAAGGTCGAGCGCCGCCGCGGTGATCTGCAAGGAGAGCCCGCGCTGCGAGAGGCGGTCGCGCAGAGCGCCGAGCTGGATCTCCACGATCTGCCGCAGTTGCGCCTTGTCGAGCCGCGAGAAGAGGATGACGTCGTCCACCCTGTTGAGGAACTCGGGCCGGAACGCAGCGCGCAGCGCATCGAGCACGCGGGTTCGCGTGGCCAGCTGCTCGGTCGGGCCGGCGTCGTGCGGCATCTCGGCGATGAGATGCGAGCCGACGTTGCTGGTCATGATCACCACCGCGTTGCGGAAGTCGACGGTGCGGCCCTGGCCGTCGGTCAGGCGGCCGTCGTCCAGCACCTGCAGCAGGACGTTGAACACGTCGGGATGCGCCTTCTCCATCTCGTCCAGCAGCAGCACGGCGTAGGGACGGCGCCGCACCGCCTCGGTGAGATATCCGCCCTCCTCGTACCCGACGTAGCCGGGCGGCGCGCCGATCAGCCGCGCCACCGAGTGCTTCTCCATGAACTCGCTCATGTCGATGCGCACCATGGCGTGCTCGTCGTCGAAGAGGAACTGCGCGAGTGCACGCGCCAGCTCGGTCTTGCCGACGCCGGTGGGACCGAGGAACAGGAACGAGCCGATGGGACGGTTGGGATCGCTCAGCCCCGCGCGCCCGCGGCGCACCGCGTTGGCCACCGCGGAGATGGCGTCGTCCTGCCCGATGACGCGCTCGTGCAGACGCTCCTCGATGTGCATCAGCTTCTGCATCTCGCCTTCGAGCATCTTGCTGACCGGCACGCCGGTCCAGCGCGACACCACCGCGGCGATGTCCTCGTCGTCCACCTCCTCCTTGAGCAGCGGACGCCCACCCTGCATCTCGCGCAGGTGCTCCTGCTCGGCCTCGAGCGAACGCTGCAGCTCGGTGAGCCGGCCGTACTTCAGCTCGGCGGCGCGCCCGAAATCGGCCATGCGCTCGGCGCGCTCGGCGTCGTGCCGGGTCTGCTCGATGCGCTCCTTGATGTCGCGGATCGCCTCCAGCGAGCCCTTCTCCTGCTGCCAGCGCTCGCGCATCGCGGCGCCACGCTCCTGCAGGTCGGCCAGCTCGCGCTCCAGCGCGGAGAGACGGTCGCGCGACGCGGCGTCGGTCTCCTTGCGCAAGGCCTCGCGCTCGATCTCCAACTGGCGGATCTCACGCTCGACCACGTCGAGGTCGGTGGGCAGCGAGTCGATCTCGATGCGCAGCCGCGAAGCCGACTCGTCGACCAGGTCGATCGCCTTGTCGGGCAGGAAGCGGTCGGTGATGTAGCGGTTGGAGAGCACTGCTGCGGCGACGATCGCCGCGTCGGTGATGCGGACGCCGTGGTGCACCTCGTAGCGCTCCTTGAGCCCGCGCAGGATGGAGATGGTGTCCTCGACACTCGGCTGATCCACGTACACGGGCTGGAAGCGACGCTCCAGCGCGGCGTCCTTCTCGATGTGCTTGCGGTACTCGTCGAGCGTGGTCGCGCCGATGGCGCGCAGCTCACCGCGGGCAAGTGCGGGCTTCAAGAGATTGGCCGCGTCCATCGAGCCCTCGGCGGCGCCCGCGCCGACCAGGGTGTGCAGCTCGTCGATGAACAGCACCACCTGCCCGTCGCTGGAAGTCACCTCGCGCAGCACCGCCTTGAGCCGGTCCTCGAACTCGCCGCGGTACTTGGTTCCTGCCACCAGTGACCCCAAGTCCAGCGCCACCACGCGGCGGTCCTTCAGGCCCTCGGGCACGTCGCCGGCGGCGATGCGCTGTGCGAGCCCCTCGGCGATGGCGGTCTTGCCCACGCCGGGCTCGCCGATCAGCACGGGGTTGTTCTTCGTGCGCCGCGAGAGCACCTGCATGACGCGGCGGATCTCCTCGTCGCGCCCGATCACGGGGTCGAGCTTGCCGCGGCGGGCGGCGTCGGTGAGGTCGTTGCCGTACTTGTCGAGCGCCTCGTACTTGGCCTCGGGGTTGGGGTCGGTGACCCGCTGCGAGCCGCGCACGGCTTCGAGGATCGAGTACACCCGGTCGGGGGTCACGCCCGCCGCGCGCAGCAGCCGCGAGGCCTCACCCTGCTCCTGCGCGGCGAGCGCGATGAGCAGGTGCTCGGTGGACACGTACTCGTCCTTGAGCCGCGCCATCTCGTCGAAGGCGGCCATCAGCACCGTGCGAAGCGGCGCGCCGACGGCGGGGTCGGCGCCGACCTGCTTGGGACGCGCCTCCAGCGCGGCGTGCAGTCGCGCGGCGAGCGGCTCGGGCTGGGCCTCGAGGCGCCGCAGCAACGTGGGAACCAGCCCCTCGGGCTGCTCCAGCAATGCGAGCAGCAGGTGCTCGGGGTCGACGGTGGGGTGCTGCAGGCTCTGGGCCGCCTGCTGGGCGGCCTGCAGGGCCTCCTGGGATCGTTCGGTGAAGCGGTCGAGCCGCATGGGTCTGTGGGACCTCCTTTTCAGGGGCTTGCGAACCGATACGTACCCAGCACCCCGGCCCGCTAATCGCCCTGCGCCACCGCGCCCCATCCTGCGAAACTCTGCCGCGGTTCGCCGCACCGCAACGGGAGGAGACGCCGCAGTGAAGCTCGGATTGATGTTCGCCAACACCGGGGCCATGACCACGCCCGAGGGCGCGGCCGAGGTGGCGCGCCACGCCGAGCAGGCCGGCTTCGAGTCGATCTGGACGGTCGAGCACGTCGTGGTGCCCGCGGGGTACGAGTCGACGTACCCGTACAACCGCTCCGGCCGCATGTCCGGCGGCGAGGATGCACCCATCCCCGACCCGCTGATCTGGCTGACCTACGTGGCCGCCCACACCGAGCGGATGAAGCTGGCCACGGGCATGCTGATCCTGCCCCAGCGCAATCCGCTCGTCACCGCCAAGGCGCTGGCCACGCTCGACGTGCTCAGCCACGGCCGGGTGATCCTCGGCGCCGGCATCGGCTGGCTGCGCGAGGAGTTCGAGGCCATCGGCGTGCCCTTCGAGGGCCGCGGGCGCCGCACCGAGGAGTACGTCGAGGCGATGCGTGTGCTGTGGTCGGACGACCAGCCCAGCTACGAGGGCAAGACGGTGCGCTTCCGCGACGCGCGCATGTGGCCCAAGCCGGTGCACCGCCGCATCCCGGTGGTGATCGGCGGCCACGGCGAGAAGGCGGCCCGCCGCGCCGGACGGCTGGGCGACGGCTTCTTCCCCGGGCGCAGCCTGCCCGACGAGGTCAGGCCGCTGCTGGCGGCGATGCGCGAGGAGGCCGAGCAGGCGGGACGCGACCCGGCGAGCATCGAGCTGACCCTTGGCGCGGTGGCGGATCGCGGCTTCGTCGAGCAGTTGCGAGAGCTGGGCGCCGACCGCATCGTGATTCCGCCCGCGGGCCGGGACGTCGAGTCGGTGAAGGCGGGCATAGAGCAGGCCGTCGAGGCGCTCGGCGGGTTGGTCACGGCGTAGCGGAGAGCGATACGATTGCGCCGGCCGACGGCCACGCATGCCACTCCTCACCGCACTCCAACGTCTCAGCCAGCGGCAGCGCCGCGCTCTGGCCACCGCCCTCACCGCCGTGGTGGTGATCGTGGTGGTCGCGGCCAACCAGCCGTCCGAGTCCGGCGCCGCCCATCCGCAGGTACGGCCTGCCGCTGCGCGCGGCAGTGGTGTCACCGGCGTCACCACGCCGCGCCCGACCGCGTTGCCGGTGCTCAAGCTGGCTCACACTCACGTGAACTTCAGCGACGACACGGCCGCGCACCCCGGTGCGCCCAGGGTCGACGCGGTCGCCGGCATCCTGGTCGACGCAGCGACCGGCAGCATCCTCTGGTCACGCGCCCCGCACACACCGCTGCCGCCGGCCAGCACCACCAAGGTGCTGAGCACGCTGGTGGCGCTGGAGAACTTCGATCCTGACCAGGTGGTCACCATCACCGCCGACGCGCTGCACCAGGCGGGCGACGAGACGGTGATGGGACTGAAGCCGGGCAACCGGCTCACCGTGCACGAATTGCTCGACGGCATGCTGACGGTGAGCGCCAACGACGCCGCCACCGCGCTGGCGGTCGACACCGTGGGCATGGACGGCTTCGTCAACGCGATGAACCAGCAGGTCGCCGCCCTCGGCCTGCGCGACTCGCACTTCACCACCCCGGTCGGCCTCGACGACCCCAACCAGCGCGCCTCCGCCTACGACCTGGCCGCCATCGCCGCCACCGACGTCGCCGAGTTTCCCCTGTTCCGGCAGATGGTGGCCCAAACCGACGTGGTCCTGGCCGCCTCGCCGCAGCACCCCGAGTTCGACCTGTCCAACCTCAACCGCCTGCTCCGCCTCTACCCCGCCGCCGACGGCATCAAGCCGGGCTACACCGGCGACGCCGGAGCCTGCCTGATCGGCATGGCCGAACGCGACGGCCACCGCCTCATCTCCGTCGTCCTCAACGCCCCCGCCCTCTACAGCGACACGCGCGGCCTGCTCGACTGGGGATTCGTGCAGGAAGGCCTCCCCTCCCTGCTGCCCACGCCCAGCCCCGCCCCGGCGAAGCGCTAGGCGCTCTGCGCGTCGCTGTGGCGGCGGCGATCCGTCAATGTGGTGCGCGCCTCCGCATAGGTGAGGCACGACGCCACGAAACCGGCGTGGCTCCAGGTCAGCGGCGCAACCGACATCGGCGCACCCGTGTACGGATGCACCTGCTCGGGCAGCACGCCGGAGGGCATGGCCTGGCGCTGCACCCATTCCAGCAGCGGCAGCACGGTGGCGTCCAGCTCGGCGGCGCTGCGCGCCACCCGCGCGTACCAGTCGGCGAGCCACAGCGTGCAGATGATCCAGGGGTTGCCGGGCACCTCGTCGGACACCTCGACGCACTGGTAGTAGTCGCGCTGGTAGCGGGACACGCCGCCGATGCCGGTGCGCAGCCACAGCGTCTCGCGCACCGACTCCATGGTCGCCACCACGCGCGGGTCGTCCGCCTCGTACATGCCGAAGGCGAACAGCCCGAAGAGTGACGCGTCGACGGCCATGTCACGGTCGTATCCCCAACCCGCGCTGCGCGGCATGAGCTGGCGGGCGAAGCGGCCCTCGCGCTCGTTCCAGAGCAGATCGTCGGCGGCGCGGCGCATCTCCTCTGCGGCGCTGCGATAGGTGGCCGCCTTCTCCGCCTCGCCGAACTCCGCGGCGATCAGCGCCGCCGCCATCAGCCCCCCGTGCACCGCGGCGACGGTGAAGGTGTGCACGCCGCGACGCTCCTCCCACAGGTCCCACGAGGGACGCGGCAGGCGGGTGCTGTGGTCGCGCCAGCTCACCATGAAGTCGGCGGCCTTCTCCACCAGCGGGTGGTACAGCGGCTTGACGAACTCGGTGTCGCGGGTGCGCCGGAAGTACTCGCCGAGCGACCAGATCACCAGCGCCGTCTCGTCCTCCTGGATGGGCAGCTGCGGCTGCCCGTCGCCGAACCAGGGATGCCACGACGAGCCCAGTGAGCCGTCGGCGTTGTACTTGTGCAGCAGGTAGCCGCGGCCGCCGCCGAAGCGCTCAGTGCAGAACTCCAGGAACGCGCGCAGTGGATGCGGATAGCCCGCGCGGTCCAGCGCCACGCCCACCAGCGCACCGTCGCGCGGCCACACGTAGCAGTAGGTGTCGCGTGCGTGTTCGAGGATGTCGCGGTCGGTGGCGGCGATCACCCCGCCGCCCTCGTCGATCAGCGCGCGGGTGACCAGCAGGCTGCGCGTGTACAGCGCCTGCAGGTGCGCGGGCAGCGACTCGACGCGCTGCGAGGCGCTGTTGACCCAGCTCTGCCAGTACTTGCGGGTGCGGTCGAGGATCTTCTCCGGCGAGGTGTCGCGCACCATCTGGTCGAGCGCCTTCACCTGCCGGTACGCGGTGGCGACGCACATCCAGATGTGCAGCGTCGCCGTGCCGCCCGCGGGGACGGCGAGCGAGAACCCGATGCAGGAATCGACCGCGCCCTGCTCGATGGCGTGGCCGCTCAGCTCGCCGTCCTCGGCGTCGGCCCAGGTGCCCGCCAGCCCGTGGATGCCGGCGCGTCCCGTGGTGTAGAGGCGCACGCCTGCGCGCCCCTGCGCGGAGCCGTTGAAGAGGAAGTAGCGCGAGCCCTTGTAGTGCAGCACCGCCGACAGCTCGGGGTCGAAGAAGGTGGTGTCGCCGACGTCGGTGCCGCTGATGTTCAGGTCATGGTGGGCAAAAACTCGCACCTCGCGGGCCCGCCCGGTGAGGTCGCGCACCTCGACCTGGCGGACGAACACGTCGGCCTCGAAGTCGACGGCGTCGCGGAGGTGGACCTCGACGCCGAGGCCGGCGTGGGTGGCCACCACGTCGGTGACCAGGGTGTCGGACTCGTAGGCGACCGAGCGCTCGAAGCCGTCGAACCAGGCGAAGACGCCGTCGCTCCAGAGGCCGAGGCGGGAGGGGGCCCCGGCGTGGTGCTCGAAGCCGACCTGGGGGTAGTACACGTCGCGGATCCGGCAGGCGTCGTCCAGGTTGACGTGGAGCCTGCCGTTGCTGAGCACCAGGGAGCGCGGCATCGCGGCCAGTATAGGAGCGGCCCTGCCGCCCGGCCCCCGCGGCGGTGACCCCGCCCGCTGAACCCCGCCAACCCCTCACCGCCCCGCGACGCCTCCGTTGCCGAAGCGTGGGCCGGGCGCCCCCCACGCGGCCGTATAACTCCGATCAGGACCAAGCTCTTCTAGGTTGCGTGTGCTGGCTGCTGCCCGTGTCCCCACCACCGCTCCGCCCGCGGGGCCGCCCCCGAGCCGGGGTGAGGGGATCGCCGCACGCCCGCCGGTCCGCGACCTGCCCACCGCCGTGGAGCGCGACCGCCGCGCCGGCATCGAGCGGGTCATCGAGCTGGGCCGCTGGCTGGTCCTGATCTTCGCCGCCGTCACCGCCAACTTCTCGACGGCGCGCTCGGTCAACATCAGTGAGGTCAACCTGCTGCTGGGCAGCTGGGGCCTGTTCAACCTGGCGGTGACCCTGGCCCTGGTCGCCCGCCACCTCCCCGGCCGGCGCACCCAGTACGCCATGACCGGCCTCGACATCGCCGTGGCCACCGCGCTCATCTATCTGACCGGCGGCTTCGCCTCCAGCTTCACCCTCACCTTCTACGTGGTGGTGATCGCCAGCAGCCTGCGCTTCGGCATCCGCGGCAGCCTGTTCTGCGCCGCGATCATCAGCGGCACCTACCTCGCCACCGGCATGTGGGTGTCCCACCAGCTCCCCGCGGTCGACGTCTACTCGTCGCACATCTTCCTGTACTTCGTGGTGGCGCTCGCCACCGGGCTGCTGGCGCGCGAGGTGGCGGGGTCGCGCGCCCGGCAGATCGCGCACACGTTCGAGCTGGAGCACCAGGCGTTCCTTGAGCTGCGCGAGGTGGACCGCATCAAGAGCGAGTTCATCATGCTGGCGTCGCACGAGCTGCGCACGCCACTGGCCAAGATCAAGGCGTGGCTGATGCTGATGCAGGACGCGGGCGACCGCCTGCCGGTCGAGGCGCAGAAGGAGGCCACCGAGGTGCTGCGCAGCGAGAGCGAGGCACTGGCGCGGTTGACCGACAACCTGCTGTGCATCGCCCAGTTGGAGGCCGGCGAGATCCGTCTCAAGACGGGGCCGGTGGATCTCGACGAGGTGGTCGAGCAGGTGTTTGCCCGCTTCGTCGAGGCGGCGGACCGGCGCCGCTTCCAGGTGTTGATTCCCGACGATGCGCGGCGCGTGCTCGCCGACCAGGAGCGGCTGGCGCTGGTTATGGCCTGTCTTGTCGACAACGCGTTGAAGTTCTCGCCGGATGGCGAGCCGGTGAAGCTCAGTGCGCAGCGCGACGGGCGGTCGGTGCGCATCGACGTGCGTGACAACGGGCGGCGGATCCCCGACGACCAGGTGGATCGGGTTTTTGCGTCGTTCTACCAGGTGGAGTCGCCGCTGACCCGGCAGCGGGGGGGGTCCGGGATCGGGCTCTACCTGGCCCGGCAGCTCACCGAGCGGATGGGGGGGAGGATCTGGGTGGAGAATCGCTCGGCGCGGGGGAATACGTTCAGCCTCACGCTGCCGGTGAACGGGTAGAAGGGGAGCGCCTCCGGCGGGGATGCGCCTGCGGCGCGGATGCCTTGACGCTGCGGCGTGAACGGGTAGGAGGGGAGCGCCTCCGGGGGGATGCGCCTGCTGCGCGAGGCTCTCACGCTGCCGGGGGACCACCTGCGCGTCGCGCCTCCGCGGAATGCCGGCAGCGCGATGAGCGCCGATGCCACGCGCGAGCGCCAGAAGAATTTTCGCGGGCCAGCGCGAGCGCCAGAAGATTGATCTGTGACGCATGAACCGCGGGAATCAATAGTCTGGCGGCGTGAGCAGAGCGGGCTTTGACGTCGCCGTAGTCGGCGCGGGGGTGATCGGGAGCGCCATCGCCTACGAGTGCGCGCGGCGGGGTGCGCGGGTGGTGCTGCTCGACCGCGACCAGCCGGGGCAGCATGCGTCGGGGGCGGCGGCGGGGATGCTGGCGCCGTGCAGCGAGGCGCACGAGGCCGGTCCCTTCCTCGACATGGCGCGCGAGAGCCTGCGCATCTGGCCGGAGTTCGCGGCAGCGGTGCAGGAGGCGGCAGGCGAAGACCCCGAGCTGCACCTCGACGGCCTGCTCCGCGTCGCCCTCGACAGCGCCGACGCCGAGACCATCCACGCCCGCCTCCGCTGGCAGCACGACCAGGGCATCGACGATGGCCAATGGGTCGACGCGCCCACAGCCCACGACATCGAACCCGCCCTCCACGCCGACGTTGCCGGCGCCGCCTGGTACCCCGGCGAAGGCCACGTCCACAGCCGTCACGCGGTACACGCAATGGCCGCCGCCGCCACCGCCAGGGGCGCCGAGCTCCGGACCCACGCGCAGGTCGCCGCGCCGACGGCTACGGGCCTCGAGCTCAACGACGGCACCCGCATCGACGCCGACCGCATCATCCTCGCCGCCGGCGCCTGGCTCGGCGCCATCGCCGCACACTTCGGCGCCGCCCTGCCGGTCAGGCCCGTCCACGGCCAGCTCCTCGCCCTCACCGGCCTCCCCCGGACGCCACGCCGCGTGCTCTACGCCGGCCCCAAGGGCTACGTCGTCGCCCGGCAGGACGGCACCGTCCTCGCCGGCGCCACCGAGGAGGACCGCGGCTTCGACGCCACGCCATCGCCACAGGTCGCCCAGAGCCTCCGCCAAACCGCCGACCGCCTCCTCGACGGCGCCGCCCAAGCCGCCGCCGAAACCCAGAGCTGGGCCGGCCTCCGCCCCGCCGCCCCCGACCGCCTCCCCCTGCTCGGCGCCCTCCCCGGCGACCCCACCGGCCGGGTCATCGTCGCCGGCGCCCACTACCGCAACGGCGTCCTGCTCGCCCCCGCCACCGCCCGCGGCATCGCCGACCTCGCGCTGGACGGTCGCACCCCAAACGGCTGGCAGGCGTTCGACCCCCGCCGCTTCGGCTGATCGCACCGCCACAGACACACCCCCGCGGCGCTACGCTGCCCGCCCACGAACATGCGCCTCACCGTGCTCGGCAGCGGCTCCGCCTTCAGCGGCGCCGGCCACAACGCCTGCTACTGCCTCGACGGCCGCCTGCTGGTCGACTGCGGCTCCCCCGCCCAGCTCCTCCTCCCCCAGGCCGGACAGCGCCTCGCGCACGTCGACGGCCTGCTGCTCACCCACTTCCACGCCGACCACACCGCCATGCTCCCCGTCGTCCTCGGCGCCCGCGCCCTGCACGACGACGACGCCCGGCCGATGCGCCTGGCGGGGCCGCCCGGCACCGCCGAATTCGTCAGCCGCGTGATCAAGACCGGTTATGGCGGACATCTGCACAAACTCATCTACGACCGCCTCGGCCTGGAGCCCACCATCCTCCAGGACGGCGCCGACGAGGAGTTCTGCGGCTACCGGGTCCGCGCCCATGCCGTGGTGCACAGCACCGGCCCGAGCCTCGCCTACGCGGTCAGCGACAGCCACGGCGCCACCACAGGTTTCAGCGGCGACAGCACCATGTGCGCGGGGCTGCGCCGCGCCGCCGCCCAGTCGCACCTCATGGTCTGCGAGTGCACCGGCTGGGACGGCCCCGTGCCCTCGCACCTCTGGTACGGCGAGGTCAGCGAGCTGATCGACGCCCACCCCGGCACGCGTTTCCTGCTCTCCCACCTGAGCAGCCGCCGTCCCGTCAGCGGCGCCATCCTCGCCCACGACCTGCTCACCATCGACGTGCAGCCGCCGGGCCAGCCCCTGCCCGCGCCACCGGACAGCGTGCTGGCGGCGCGCGCCGGGCAGAGCGCCTAACCGCCCGGAGTTTCCGCCACCCCCGGCCCGAACTCATGGGGCGGCGCCGCCGGGCCGCGGGCCAGCAGGCTGCGCCACACCAGCAGCGGGATGGCCCGCTCCACCCGCTCCCAGGCGCGCCGCCACTGCACCGCCTCGCGCTCGCTCAGCCCCTCCGCGGAGAACTCCGCCTTGCCGGTGGCCGCCGCGATCTGCTCCAGGGCCGCCACCACGCGCGCCCGCACCGGCAGCGGCCCCACCTCGGCGGACCCGTCGCGATGCAAGAGGGTGACCGTGTCCGGAGGCAGCGCCGCCGAGAGTCGCCGCGCGTACGCCGGGAAGGTCTCCGACGCGCGCCGCCGCACCCCCAGCAACGCGCCGAAGGCGGAGACCCGCCGCCACACCGCCGGCAGCGATCGCGCCCGCGCCAGCCAGCGCCGCATCAGCACGTACAGCCCCACCACCCCGAGCACTCCCAGCGCGCCGCCGAGCAGTCCGGGGGGGATGGTCGCGCCGCCCGCGCCGCCCGCGCCGGCTCCGGTGTCGGGGCGGGGGGTGGTCGTGGGCTTGGGGGTTGCCGAGGGCGCGGCGGTGGGGGTCGCCGCCGGGGCCACGGTCGAGGGGTCGGGGCCGCGCGGGATCGGCGAGTAGGTGCCGTCAGGGGTGGGCTCGAAGGGCACCCAGCCGAAGCCGGGGAAGTAGGCCTCGACCCAGACGTGGGCGTCGCTGGTGGTCACCTGGTGCAGCGCCGGCCCGGGCCGGCTGCTGGAGTCGTCGACCGAACCCGGGCCGTAGCCGGAGACCAGCCGGGCGGGGATGCCGTCGGCGCGGAGCAGGGCGCCCATGGCGTCCGCGAAGTACTGGCAGTAGCCCTTCCTGGTGCGGGTGAGGAAGTCGATCACCGGCCACACCCCGCTCTGCGTGGGCGGCGGCTTGAGCGTGTAGGTGAAGGTGACGGTGTCGCGCAGCCGCGACTCGATGGCGGCGGCGGCGTCGTAGGGGGTGGTGGCGGTGGCGGTCCAGTCCTTGGCGATGCGGGTCAGGGTGGCGACCTGGTCGAAGTCGGAGCGGGTCACCGGGTTGAGGCTGAGGTAGGTGCCCCTGACGAAGGCGGGGTAGTCGGTGCCCGCGGCGCGGAGCTGGTTGGCGCTCGCCGTGGTCTGCGTGCCGGTGGTGGTGTAGCCGGTCACCGAGCCGAAGGTGCGGAACTGGTCGACGGTGAGCAGGCTGCTCTGCCCGCCCGGGCCGGGCGCCGCGCCGGTGTCGACCAGGCCCGAGGCGTTGCCGTCCACCGAGATGGCGTCGGGCTCGCCGGGGAAGATGCCCAGCGGCGCGCCGCTGCCCGTGGCCGCGCCGGAGAGCACGATGCGGGTCGACACCGGCGCGACCGTGCCGGGCTTGGCGACGCCGCCGTCGGCGGGCACGCGATCGCGGGGGATCTGCCCCGCGGTGACGCCCACCTCGCCGTCGCCGACGCCCGCCGCGGTGCTCGCCTGGGGGCCGGTGGGGAACCAGTTGCCCGAGGTGAAGTAGTCGTCGTTGACGACACGCAGGTAGAACGAGGCGGCGCTGTCCGAGGTGTACGAGAGCACCGGCTGCGGGTCGCTGGTGAGCTGCCCGCCCGGCACCGCGTTGGGGTCGAAGCGGATCTGTCCCGGCCCGGTGCCGGTGCCGCCGCTGCCCGAGCCCGAGCCCAGCGAGCCCCGGTGGCCGCTCGACGAGCTGAAGTGGAACAGCGAGCCCGAGATGTCGCGCGACGACACCGGCGGCACGACCAGCGCGACCAGCAGCAGCAGCAGCGCCGCGGCCCAGGTCACCCGGCCGAAGCGGCGCTCCGTCCCCGGCAGCGCCACCACCCCGGTGCGCCGCCAGCGCGCCGACAGCGAGAGCAGGTGGACGCGCCCGACGACCACCAGCGCCAGCGCGACCGCCACCGCCTCGGGGAACCACACGTTCTGCAGCGACGGCGCGTTGAGGGCATTCACGGCCAGAACTGCGAAGCAGGGGATCACCGCCAGCACGCCGCGCCGCTCGCGCACCGCCAGCCATCCCGACCACGAACCGACCAGCCAGAACACGCCGCACAGTCCCACCAGGAACGGCCAGTCGCCCTGGACGAACAGCCCGGTGGTCAAGGCGCTGGCGTACTTCTGCGCCGCGTCGCCGAGGCTGATGGTGTCGGAGCCGGGGATGGAGCCGTAGGTGAGCGGCACCACGACCAGCGCGCCGACGACCGGCAGCATCAGCAGCGCGACGACGCGCGACGCCGACGAGCGCGCCACCAGCGTCGCCTCCAGCACCGCGGCGACGGCGCAGACCAGCATGGCGCCGGTGCCGTCGACCCACGCCGCCGACATCACCGCCCACGCCGTCGCCGCCACCATGCCCAGCGTGGCCAGGCCGACCACGGTGATGTTGGTCAGCCGCGGCAGCGGCGCGGCGCCGCCGGTCCTGAGCCGCAGAGTTGTTGCCGACATCAGCAAAAACTCAGCGACGCGCCAAGCCGGACATCAGGAGCCGACCGCGCGCGACCGCAGCCCCCCGCCCAGCTCGTCGCCGCGACGCACCTGCCACCAGTCGAGGGCGAGCCGCCACGATGCGGGGATGCGCAGCGGCGCACCCGGCGCGCCGAACGAGGTGGGCTCCACGAACACCGCGAGGTGCCGCTGCCCGCGCACGCCGAGGTCGAGCAGCGCCTCCACCCAGCCCTGGGAACGGTTGCTGGTGATCACCACGATCGAGCCGCGGCCGCGCCAGCCCTCGCCGTGGCGCTGCAGCGCGGTGGCCAGCTCGATGTCGCCGTCGTCGGTGCAGGTGGCCAGGTAGTCGAGGACGCGCAGCCGCTGCGCCTCGCCGCGCCCCGCGCCGAAGGCGGTGTGCTGCGAGTCGGTGGTGACCAGCCCGAAGGCCTGGCCGCGCCGCACCGCCGCGTGGCACAGCGACGCCGCCACCGACACCGCGTACTCCAGCGACGACTCCGGCGCCTCGCCGAAGTGCCGGCCGCGCTGCAGGTCGAGCATCACCAGCACGTCGGCGCTCTGCCGCGTGTCGTACACGCGCGACATCAGGTGCCCGGTGCGCGCCGTCGAGGGCCAGTGGATGCGGCCCAGGCCGTCGGCGGGGTCGTAGTCGCGGATGGTGGTGACGTCGGGCGGCGAGTCGGTGGCGCGGCCGCGCCCCTGCTCGCCCATGCCGCCCTCGGCGCTGAGCGGGCCCATCTCGCCAAGCGCGTGGATGGCGGGGTAGACGAGGACGCCGGTCTTGGGGGCCACGCGCACGGTGCGCGGGAACAGCCCGAAGGGGTCGCCGAGGCGGGCCTCCAGGGGGCCGAACTCGTAGATGCCGCGGCGCTGGAAGACGCCGCGCGCCGTCCACGACACCACGTCGCCGCCGCGCAGCGAGCAGGCGCGGCCGGGGACGTAGCCGGGCAGGCGGGTGCGGTCGTGCACCTCGCAGTAGGCGACCGGCAATGCGCTGCGGTTGCGCACCACGAAGCGCTCGGTGAAGGGCTCGCCGACCATGTGCGCACCGCCCGGCGAGTCGCGGGCCACGTCGACCTTGCGCGCCAGCGCGCGCGACCACAGCCAGGCGACGACCAGCAGGAAGATGAGGACGTAGGCCAGCGTGTAGGCGAGGCGGACCCCGGTGATCCCCGCAAAAAACGCCAGGACGGCGATGCACGCAAGGAGCGGGGCCCGGCTGCTCATCTCACGCCAGGCGGCGCCCCGCGACCGGCACGGCCTCGGTGTCCATCACCTCGGCGAGCACCGTCGAGGCGGTCACCCCGCGCAGCTCCGCGTTGGGACGGACCACGATGCGGTGGGTGAGCACCGACGCGGCCAGCTCCTTGACGTCGTCGGGCAGCACGTACTCGCGGGCGGCGGCGGCGGCGCGCGCCTGGGCGGCGTGGAGCAGGCCGAGCGAGCCGCGCGGCGAGGCGCCCAGGCCGACGTCGGGGTGGTGCCGGGTGCGCTGGACCAGGCGGACGCAGTACTCCTTGATCACCGGGTCGACGTGGATGGCGGTGACCTCGTTCTGGCAGCGCTGCAGCTCGTGGGCGTCGGTGACCGCCTCCAGCGCCTCCAGCGGCGAGCCGGACTGGAAGCGGTCGAGCATGGCCACCTCCTCCTCCAGGGAGAGGTAGCCGAGGTTGACCTTGAGCAGGAAGCGGTCGACCTGGGCCTCGGGCAGCGGGTAGGTCCCCGCCAGCTCGACGGGGTTCTCGGTGGCCAGCACCATGAACGGCTCGGGGAGCATGCGGGTGACGCCGTCGGCGGTGACCTGGCGCTCCTCCATCGCCTCCAGCAGGCTGGACTGCGTCTTGGGGGTGGCCCGGTTGATCTCGTCGGCGAGCAGGATCTGGGTGAACACCGGGCCCTCGCGGAACTCGAAGGACGCCGTCTGCGGGTTGAAGACGTTGACCCCGGTGATGTCGCTGGGCAGCAGGTCGGGGGTGAACTGGATGCGCTCGAACTGGCAGCCGGTGGCCCGCGCCAGGGACTTGGCGAGCAGCGTCTTGCCCACGCCGGGCACGTCCTCGATGAGCAGATGCCCGCGACAGAGCAGGGTGAGGACGCACTGCTCCACCTCGGCGTGCTTGCCGATGATGACCGTCCCGACGCTCTCCACGAGACGCCGCACCACCTGGTGCACAAGCCCCGGCATGACGACAGTTCTACCCCTCAGAGGCCGGGTTCCGCAGATTCTCTCTCCCGGCCTGTGGAGTATACGTTCGCGCCGCTCCTCGTTCGCGTCGCGGCAAACCTCCGCAACCGCCGTGGACAGTCGTACACACCAAATGACACAATTTATGGTGTACTAGTTGGGACCACCGATCACGCCCGGCCACCCTCCCCCCAGTGGGGCAGCGTCGGGAAGGGAATGAAGGCGATGCCGGAGACCGATGAGATCCTGACGACGGGCGAGGCGGCTGCGCTGTGCGGCGTCTCGCGGTCGACCCTGCGGCGCGCGGTCGCTCAGGGTCAGCTGACCGCCTGGCACACGCCGGGCAAGCACCTGCGCTTCACCCGCGCCTCGTGCATGGACTTCGCCCGCCAGCTCGGCCGCGTCGACCTGGTCGGCCGGGGCTACGCCGAGGACGGCGGGGCGGCCGGCGGACGCGAGGCGTTCGAGACCCAGGCCACCCTGCGCTGAGCCCTCGCCGGCGGCGCGCTCAGTGTGCGGCGCCGATCAGCGAGACGAGGTTGGCGCAGACCGCGTAGGCGGTGACCGCCGTGGTCAGCACGACGGTGGTCACCGCCAGGCGCCTGGGCAGCTTGGCCATGGCGGCGAGCAGCAGCCCGGCGACCAGCACCTTCTGGAGCAACAGCCCAGGGATCCCGTAGACGTGGAGCACGCTCACCGTGAACGGGTTGCGCTCGTCCAGCCCCAGGCGCAGTCCCGCGGCGGTGCTGAAGGCGTCGAGCACCTGGGCGATCACGGCGGCCACGTAGACGCGGCGGAGCAGCAGGTCGCGAAGGACGTTGGAAACGCCCGGCTGGCTCTTGGCGATCGCCCTGTCGATCATCCCCCCGAGTATGGGGGACGCCTGGCCGCGCTCCTGTGGTGTGGCCCTGGCGAAGCTGTGATGGGGCTGTCGCGCTCGCTGCGTTACGAGCCGGCGGCGGCGGCGCGGCGCCGTGCCAGCACACCGCCGAGGCTGCCGCCGAGCAGGGCCAGGAAGTCGCCGGAGATGAGCCCGCCCATGTTCATCGGACCGAGGTCGACCAGGGTGTGCGTACCGCTCTGCAGCGAGCCGTGGACCACCGAGGCCTCCTGGCCGAACTGATAGCAGGCGGCCACGATGATGAAGCCGACCGCGACCGCGAAGCCCTGGTACAGCTCCTGGCGCCGGGCCATTCTTGCGGCCAGGTAGCCTCCGGCGAGCACGGCGAGGAAGCTGGCGACGCCGACGATGCCGCCGTCGAGCTTGTCGCGCCCGTCGCTGCCCAGGGTGGCGTTGGCGATGGCCAGGCCGCCGTCACTGAGGATCAGCAGGGTGAGCTCGCCGACGATGAGGCCGAGCAGGACGTGGCGCCAGGAGATGGTGCCCTGGCGCTGCTCGCCGTCGCTGCTCGCCGCGGGCCGGGGGCGCTCCAGCGTGGCGGCGCCGCCGTTGCCGGCGGCTTTGCGACGGTTCTCCCTGGACATGGCCCCGGCAGTATAGCTACGGTCCGGTCACGCCCATCTCGGGGTTTGCAGGGGCGACCGTAGGCTGGCGGAGCATGGCCGTCATCGCTCCCCGCGCCCGGCCGGCGGGCGCCGTCTCCCCCTTGTCGCCCGGCGGCCGCGGCCCCCTCGCCGCCGTCGCGCGGCTGCTCGCCTCGCCGCCGCGGGTGTTCCTGGTGGCGGCGGCGCTGGCCGCGTTCGCCGCGTGCGTCGACGTGCTCCACGACCCGGACCTGTGGTGGCACCTGCGGCTCGGGCAGTGGATCCTCGACAGCCATTCCGTGCCGCACACCGAGCTGTTCAGCTTCACCGCGGCGGGCAATGCCATGACGGCGCACGAGTGGGGCAGCGAGGTGCTGTTCGCGCTGATGGCCCGGGTGGGCGGGCTGCTGCTGGTCTCGCTGGTGATGGCGTGCGTCGCGTGGAGTGGGCTGCTGGCGCTGGCGCTGCGTGCCCGCGCCCGGGGTGCGGGCGTGGTCGCTGTGGCCGTTGCATTGCTGGTGGGTGCGCGGGCGATGGAGCCGGTGCTGGGCACGCGGCCGCAGGTGATCACCGTCGCCCTGGTGTGCTGGACGCTGCTGGTTGCCGAGCGGTACCTGGCGCGCGGCGGCCGCCTCGTCTGGGTGCTGCCGCCGGTGGTGCTGGTGTGGGCCAACCTGCACGGCGGTGTCGTGCTCGGGTTGGGCGCGCTCTGCCTGCTGCTCGCGCTCTCCGCGTTGAGCCTTCTGCTGCGCCGCCCGGGCGCCCCTTCGTTTGCTCGGCTGCGCACGCTGGGTCTTGCGGTGGGCGTCGCCGCCGCGGCGGGCTGCCTCAACCCCAACGGCCCCGGCCTCTACCGCTACGCCCTGGCCACCTCCGCCTCCGAGCGCCTCAAGCCCATCACCGAGTGGCACTCCCCCGACTTCACCGACCCCAGCAACCTGGGCCTGCTCATCCTGCTGGTGTCCTTCGGCGCCCTGGTCGCCATCGGCGGCCGCCTCTCGCTGCGCGACCTGGGCATGTCCCTCGCCGGTTTCGCCGCCGCCCTGCTCGCCGTCCGCAACACCTCCCTCGCCGTCGCCCTCTCCCTCCCCGCCTGGACATCCCTGCTCCACCAAGCCATCACCCGCTTCACCACCTGGCGCTCAACGCCCGCCATGGGTCCCGGCGCCACGCCGCCGCACAAGGAACCCCCGGCGCGCCGGAAGCCCTCCCGCACGGCTGGCGCCCCACCAATCGGCGCGCAATTCCTGGTAGCCGGAGCCGCGATCATCTCCCTCGCCGCCACCGTCTCCGGCATCGCGATCGCCCGCGCCGCCACCGACGCCTCCCCCCAACGCATCGCCACCACCTACCCCACCTGCGCCGCCAACGCCCTGCAAAGCCTCGACGCCACCAACCTCATAGCCCCCTACTACGACAGCGGCTACCTGATCCACCAGCTCTGGCCCCAAACCCACGTCTACCTCTACGGCGAGTCCGCATCGCTGGGCCAACAGGTATTTGCCAACTACGCCCGCATCTACGCCGGCGACACGACCGCCATCCCCCCATCGACGACCGCCATCCTGACTCCCCCCGGCCCCCTCCACAACCACCTCGCCGAATCACCGACGACGTGGCATCAGATCCTCAACGACCCCACCGGCCTCACCCTCTTCACCACCACGCCCCTCCCCACCACCACCTGCTAACGCGACGAATCGTCGTCCTCGCCGTCCTTCCACTTCCGGTACGGCCGCGAGTACGTCGGCGGCTTCTCCTCCCGCCACTGCCGCCGCAACACCACGAGCCGCATGAACCCGCCGATCAGAAACGCCGCAGCGATGCACAACACCACGATCACCGCGAGCATTGCAGCCGTCGCTCCGGACTAGCCCGCCATCACGCTTTCAGGCGAGTGGCCGACGTGGTTGTTGAAGAAGGCCTCGATGGCGGTGAGGTCGAAGCTGTTCCACCCCTGGTAGTAGTCCCAGGACACCGCCGCGAACTTCACCGGCATGGTGTGCCAGGGCAGCACGATCACCTTCGCGTAGTTGATCACCCCCGCCTGCTGCGCCGCCGCGGCCGGGTCGGGCGGCAGGCTCTTGCGCCAGGTGATCAGCGACTGCACCGCGTCGGAGCAGCCGGTCGGGCAGTTGTAGAGGATGGCCACGTAGCCGTGCTCCAGGTTGTGCACCCAGTACTCGGCGTCGATCTCCTGGTCGTACACGCCCGGCTGGATCGGCGCCGGGTTGTTGCCCGAGAGGATGTAGTGGCAGCCGCTGGTCGGCGGGTTGTGGTTGTAGGTCACCTTGGCCGGCGGCTGGACGTGGATGTGGGGCATCTCGTCGATCGCCTGGCCGACGATCTTGTCGCCGTTGACCTGGGGCGGTGAGGGCGCATAGGGCGAGGCGCTGGCCGTCGGGCAGGAGTCGTTGCCGACGAACTTCAATGAGGGGTAGTTGACGCTCGACCCGCCGCCGCAGGACGCCAGCAGCACGGCGACGGCAGCGGCGGGCAGCCCGAGGGCGGCGAGGCGGCGCGGTCGTCCCTTCATATCGACGCGCGACTGTAGCAGGCCACGGTGTGGGGCTGGCATAAAGTGTCGCCCCATGCGCCTCATCGGGCTGACCGGCGGCATCGGCAGCGGCAAGAGCACCGTGGCCGCCCTGCTGGTGGCGCGCGGCGCCGCCCTGGTCGACGCCGACCGGCTGGCCCGTGAGGTGGTCGAGCCGGGGACGCCGGGGCTGGCCGAGATCGCCGCGGAGTTCGGCCCCTCGGTGCTGCTGCCCGACGGGCGGCTCGACCGGCCCGCGCTCGGCGCCATCGTCTTCGCCGACGCGGCGCGGCGCGAGCGGCTCAACGCCATCACCCACCCGCGCGTCGCGGAGCTCATGCAGCGGCGCATCGCCGAGGCGCTGGCGGGCGACGCGCCGCTGGTGGTGGTCGACGTCCCGCTGCTCTTCGAGGGCGAGCGGCAGGCGCTGTTCGAGGGCGTGCTGCTGGTGTGGGTCCCCGCGGCGATGCAGGTGGAGCGGCTGGTCGCGCGCGACGGTCTGCGCGAGGACGACGCCCGTGCCCGCATCGAAGCGCAGATGCCGATCGACGACAAGCGCGCGCTGGCCGACTGGGTGGTCGACAACTCGGGCACGCCCGCGGCCACCGAGGCGCAGGTCGAGGCGTGGTGGCGCGCGCACGTCTGACCACGCCGGATCACCCTCGCTTGTTCGCCCGTCCTTAATCGCCGCCTTCGTACGGTTGGCGGCTGAGGACATCCGCCGTCCGGGCCGGGTGCACGTCATGAGGAAGGTTGCAATGAGAACTGTGTCTCGCTTTGTGTTCGCCTGCGCCGCCGCGGGCGCGATGCTCGCCGCCGGTGGTGCGCACGTCGCCCGCGCGTCGGTGATCACCGATCCCACCGGCAACGTGCAGGTCGCGACCGGGGGCGAGTGCGCGCAGCGGAACTTCGGCGTCGCGGTGTCGACCACCGGCTGCGCCAACGGCACCGTGGCGGTGAGCGGCACCGGCCAGGCCTTCGGCGGGGTCGCCGTCAGCGGCACCGGCCAGGCGATCACCGACAGCGACCTCACCCCCGTGGCCGTCAGCGGCACGGGCGGCGCGGGCGGCTGCGGCGACCTCGGCGCCTACGCGGTGAGCGGCACCGGCACCACCTACGGCTGCCACGGCGCCAACGTCTCGGGCGGCAACGCCGGGTACAACCCGTACGACCCGGCCTATCCGTGCGACACCAACGCCTCGGTCAACGTCAGCCTCACCGGCCACGCCTGCGCGGCGCCCGTCTCGGTGTGCGGCGGCTGCTTCATTCCCGTGGTGCACGGCGCCACCTGGTACCGCGCCGGAACTCGCCGCTTCTAGGTCGCGCTGCCCATGCCGGCGAGGAGCAGCGCCACCAGCTGCTCCTCGTCACGGCGGTACTCCTCCTCGGAGTCGCGCCTCAGCGAGTTCATGACATACCCGGTCAGAACCATCTCGGCGACGCCGAGGATGGCGTAGGTCATCAGGCGCGGGTCGAGGTCGGCGCGGACCTCGGCCCGCGCCTGGGCGGCGACGATGAGCCGCTCGACGGCGTCGAAGGCGACCATCACCTGGCCCGGGTCGTGCGACTCGATGAACTCGTAGGACCGCGAGATCTCGTTGATCAGCACGGTCATCAGGTGCGGCTCCTGGCGCCACGTCTCCACCCAGAAGTGGACCAGGTGGGTGACCTGGGCGCGGAACGGCTCCGGCGAGTCCGCCATGGCGTCGATGTAGCGCACGTACTCGCCCCAGCGCTCGGCGAAGATGGCGGCGAGGATGTCGTCCTTGTTGCGGAAGTGGTGGTAGACCAGGCCGTAGGCGATGCCCGCCACCTCGGCGATGTCGGCGACCCGGGCACCGTGGAAGCCGCGGCGAGCGAAGACCTCGGTGGCGGCCTGGAGGATGCGCTCGCGGGTGCGGACGCTGCGGCGCGTCTTGCGGGGGGCCAGAGGCGTGCCGTTGCGAGCGGCGGGGCCGGACGCTGCGTCCGTCACCGCGCGGCCCCCGCGTTCACCAGGGCCTCGATCGCGGCGTCGTCGAAGCCCGCTTCCTTCAACACCTCGCGCGTATTCTCGCCGTAGCCGGGGGCGGGATGGCGCACCTGCGGCGGCGTTTTGGACATCTGGAACGGAAACCCGGTCTGCGGCAGCGGTCCGCCCTCGCCCGCGGGGATGCGCAGCCCCCGGTGCCTGACCTGCTCGTTCTCGAACACCTCGGCGAAGGTGAGCACCGGCTCGGTGCAGACGTCGCGCCCCTCGAAGTGCGCCGCCCACTCCGCACGCGAGCGGGTCAGGAACACGGTCTCGATCTCCGCATGCACCCGCCGCGACTCCTCGCCCTCGGCGAACGCGTCGGTGAGCAGGTGCGGCACCCCCAGCGCCTCGACCAGCGCCGCCCAGAACTTCGGCTCCAGGGCGCCGACGCTCATCCACCCATCCCTGCAGCGGTAGACGTTGTAGCAGGGGTAGCGGCCGTTGAGGTGCAGGGTCGCCGGGCCAGGGATGCCGCCCTCCTCGAACCACCGCCCCGCGTGCAGCGACAGCCAGGAGACGATGCCGTCCATCATCGAGACGTCGCAGTGCTGGCCCTCGCCGGTGGCGTTGCGGTGCTGCAGCGCCGCCAGGATGGCGATGGCCGCGCTCATCGCCCCGCCGCCGAGGTCGCCGACCTGCACGCCGGGCATGGCCAGCGTGCCGTCGGCGGTGCCGGTGATGCCCAGGGCGCCGCCGATGGCCATGTAGTTCAGGTCATGTCCGGCACGATCGCGATACGGCCCATCCTGGCCATAACCGCTGATGCTGCAGAGCACGATGCCCCGGTTGACGCGTTGCAGCGCCTCGTAGCCGACGCCGAGCCGATCCATCACCCCGGGGCGGAACGACTCCAGCACCACGTCGGCGGTCGCGGCCAGCTTGAGGAACGCCTGGCGGCCCGCGTCGCGCTTGAGGTCGAGGACGATCGAGCGCTTGTTGCGGTTCAGCGTGTAGTACATCGCCGAGTACTCGCCGTGCAGCGGCGGCGACCAGCGGATGTAGTCGCCGCCGTTGGGGTCTTCGACCTTGATCACGTCGGCGCCGAGGTCGCCGAGCATCAGGCTGCAGAAGGGACCGGGGAGCAGCCGGGAGAGGTCGAGGACGCGGAGGCCGGTGAGCGGCATGACGGCGCCCGAGTGTAGCAAGTGGCGATTGAGGGTTTTCGCCGCGCGGGGCTGTGCTAGATTCGCTCAAAGGAGCACCTGAGCCGTGAAGGTCGCCAACGCCGACGTCGTCCGCACCCTGGAACGGATCGCCGACCTGCTCGAGATCAGAGGCGAGAACGCCTTCAAGTCGCGGGCCTATCGCCTGGCCGCGGCGCAGGTCGAGAACCTCGCCGAGGAGCTCACCGACATCCTCGCGCGCGAGGGCTCGCTCGACCCCATCGAGGGCTTCGGCCCGGCCATCTCCGACAAGATGACGGTGCTCCTCCAGACCGGGCGCTCGCCCTACCTGGAACAGCTCGAAGCGGAGATCCCGCCCACCCTGCTGCAGATCACCGGGCTGCCCGGCGTCGGGCCGCGCACCGCGGCGATGCTGTGGAAGGAGGCGGGGGTGACCACGCTCGACGACCTGGAGCACGCATGCCGCTCCGGCAAGCTGACCGGGCTGCCGCGGATGGGTCCGAGGACGGTGGAGAAGATCCTCGCCGCCTGCGAGGCGCAGCGGGCCACGGGGCCGCGGCAGCGGCGGCCGCGCGCTGCGGTCGCGCCGCTGGTTTCGGCGCTGCTCTCTGCTCTGCGCTCATTGCCCGCTGCGCAGCGTGCCGAGGTGGCCGGGTCGTACCGGCGCGGGCGCGACACGGTCGGCGACCTCGACCTGCTGGTGGCCACCGACGCGCCGCCCGAGGTGCTGGTGTCGTTCGCGGCGCTGCCCCAGGTGGAGCGGGTGCTGCTGCGCGGCGACACCAAGTGCTCGGTGGAGGTCGACGGGCTGCAGGTCGACTGCCGCGCGGTCGCGCCCGAGCAGTTCGGGGCGGCCTGGCAGTACTTCACCGGTTCGCAGAACCACAACATCCGGCTGAGGGGAATGGCCCTGCGTTTGGGCTTGACGCTCAATGAATACGGCGTGTTCCGCAACGATGATGGGACGCGTGTCGCCGGTGAGACCGAGGAGGACGTCTATGCGGTGCTCGGCCTGCGCTGGGTTCCGCCACAGCTTCGCGAAGGTGGCGGCGAGGTCGAGGCGGCGCGGGTCGAGCCCGTTGGGGTGTCGTCAGCCGGGTCGGCTGCGGAGTCGGAGGAGGGCTGAGGCGTGATGGGGGAGCTGGTCATCAAGGTGCCGGCGCCGTTCAGCGGCGTGGGCGACGTCGGTTTCAGCGCGCGCTACCCGGCGCAGGAGGCGAGCGAGCCGCTGCGCGACGTGCCGCTGTTCGTCGAGGGGCCGGCGCGGCCGATGCGGGTGCTGGTCGAGCGGCTGGCGCTGCTCGCCGAGAAGGAGCGGCTGCTGGCGCTGGCGACGGTGGCGGCGGAGGACGAGGCGTACTCGTGGTCGCCGCCGATCCAGCTCACCGACGAGGTGTGCGTGCTGGCCTTTCGCGACCGCTCGCTGGTCGGGGGCGACTGGGGGGGTTCGGCTGTGGGTCGCCAGTACCTGTGGAACCTGGTGCGGCCGATGGCCTTCACCTTCCTGCGCGACTGCGTGCGCCTCGGCGGCCTGCGCCTGGCCGACCGCATCGCCGTGGTGCTCGACGCCGGGCAGCAGCCGCTGATCGACCTGGAGGTCGAGCGAAGCAGCATCTGGCCGCAGAACGGGACGCTGCTGCTCGGGGCGTAGCTGTCCCTTAGCCGATCGGCGTCGCGTGTGGCGTGGGCGTCGCCGGGGCGGGGGTGCCGCTCGGGGTCGGGCTGGCGCCGGGGCTCGGGCTGGTGCCGGGCGTGCTGGTCGCGCCGGGGCTGGGCGTGGGCGTCGGCGGCGCGGTGGGCGGCAGCGGCGGCGTCGGGCAGTTGGCGAAGGCGGCGTTGAAGGGCGTCGCCGAAGGTGTCGCCGAGGGCGTGGCCGACGGGCTGGGGGCCGGCGTGGGCGACTGGCCCGGCGCACGCGTGGGGTAGGGCGTGTACGGGGTGTAGGTCGGGCAGGGCGGCAGAGGCGCCGGCGCGGCAGTGTGCGCCCCATTGACCAGCAGCGAAACGGCCACAGCGATCGCCCCGATCACCACGGTGATCACGAACGTCGCCGCGCCCCACTCGCGCCGCATCACTTTCCACCAGGTGCTCACGCAACGTACTCCCGGAGCGCCTGCTCCAACGCAGGTCCGAACGCCGGGTGATCCCGCGCCGTCCGCACCAATGTCCTGATCCAGCCTTCCGGCGTGCCCACGTCGAGCAGCTCCCCTTCGAATTCCAGCCCCCACACGGGCCCGTCCGCGAGCGCCCCCGCGATGCCGTCGGTGAGCTGGATCTCCCCGCCCGCGCCGGGCCGGGTGTGCTCCAGCGCCTCCATGACGGCCGGGGTGAGCACGTATCGTCCCATGATCGCCAGGTCGCTCGGCGCCTCCTCGGGGCGGGGCTTCTCGACCATGCTGGTGACGCGATGCAGGCGGCCGCTCGTCTCGCCGACCGACACCGACCCGTAGCGGCTGATCTGCTCCCTGGGCACGCGCATCAGGGCGAGGACCGGGGTGCGCAACTCCTTGTAGGCGTCGACGAGCTGGGCGAGCACGGGGCGGGCGCCCCAGCTCAGGTCGTCGGGGAGCAGGCAGGCGAAGGGGTTGCTCTGCACGACCGGCCTGGCCTGGAGCACCGCGTGTCCCAACCCGAGCGGCTCCGGCTGGTAGACGTAGGCGAACTTCGCCAGGTTCTGCGCGTACCGGACCGCCTCCAGCCCCTCCAGCTTGCCCCGCGCCTCCAGGGTGCGCTCCAGGTCGGGCGCCGAGTCGAAGTGCGCGGCGAGCAGCTCCTTGCCACGGCTGATCACCATGACCACCGTCTCGATCCCGGCCGCCGCCGCCTCCTCCACGCCCCACTGCAGCACGGGACGGTCGAGCACCGGCAGCAGCTCCTTGGGGAGCGCCTTGGTGGCCGGCAGGAAGCGCGTGCCCAGGCCGGCGGCAGGGATGACACAGTGACGGACGTCCACGGCGGCGCATTGTCCCCTCTGCGGCTGCTTGGGCGCCACTCCGTTGTGTTCGGTGCGCTTTTGGGCCGGGGAGCTCGGCGCGGGCCGCCGTATAATGCGGGTCCGCCGCGCGGCGTGGCCTCCTGGGCCGCGGCCGCCCCTGCGCGCCCCGTTCGTCTAGTGGTCCAGGACACCGCCCTCTCAAGGCGGAGATCATCGGTTCAAATCCGATACGGGGTACGCCGCTCCGGCTCTCTACGACCTCGTGCGGCGCGCAAAGGTCTGACCGCCGACGATGACCTACACTCCCGTTTTGGACGCAAACCGTTCTTGCCGCGTGGAACGGTAGTGAGGAAGGACATGAGCATCTTCGCCCTAGCTCAGCGAACCGCGCGCCATAACGCCCGTGTTGCCCGCGCGAGTACACCGATGGGCCATGCATTCTTTACGGCGCCCGCCGACGGGGAGAACGAGGCGGTTCACGCGGCTGCTCCTGTGGCCTCGCCGAAGGTGTTTCTCGACGCCGTGATGGCATACCTTCCTTTTGATCTCGTAGCGGGTTATGTCGTGATCGCCGGAGCAATTGGCAACCAGGGAACCTCGTTAGCGCTGACCTTCTTCTTCATTACATGGGCCCTCGCACCGCTCCTGGCCTTCGTTGCACAGCTGAAGCTCACGCAAGAGGAGGCTGGTGGCCCGGGGCATGCGTGGACGTATGCCACAGTGTGGGCGACCCTTGCGACCATCCCGGCGTTCGCCGCTTGGGTCACAACGCTCCCCGGCTCCGTCGTCGGTGCGCACCTTCGATCATTGGACAGCCGCAATGGAGCTGGGGTAATCGTCCTCGCAGGACTCGCCTTACCAGCGATCGGCACAATCGCTGAGCGGCTGGATTTCCGACGCGCAAAACGTATCGCCACTCGTCACAATGGCTCGTAGCTGACCTCGGCGAGGGGATGATTGAATCCTACGAGGAACTCCTGAAAAGTTGGAACTAGACCCAGGATCACTAAGCCGCGTGGCATTCCGGCGGTGAGTTTCACCGTCGTTCCCATCAGCTTTCCCCACATCTCAAGTGTGAGGCGTGTAACCCAAGCCTCAGCGCCACCGCCGGCAGTCTCAACTCGGGCAGTTCCGCTCCGAGGCAGGCGAACACGGAACAGTTCGCGGATGTCGTCGACATTCATAAGGGTCTCCTCGGATCCGCTGTCGAGGATTCCGGGGAGGGAGAAGGATATAGACCCGGCGGTTACAGTGACTTGCACGATAGGCGCTTGGCGCCCATCCAACGGCCCATATGGAGCCAACCCTCGGTAAGTTACCGATGCCACGCGCTGAACCGCCCCAGCGCCTCGTCCGTCATGCGAACGATCAGAGGAGGACGCGATAGCTCAAGTGCCAGACACTCATCACGCAACGCAGCGAGCGATTGGGAGTGCGCGACGACGTCACCCTCAACCACGGCTATCCATTCGCCCTGGAACCGCTGGCGGAGCGTGTTACGGTTCGTTTGCACCCAGCCCAACTCCGATCCGACGAGCGACCCATTCACCACAGACGAAATCGCTTCGCGGCTGTCGCCGACCGGTACTTCGTCGCCAGAGAGATCCTCGTCTGGAGCGCCCGACGGTGACCAACCGAGGTAGCGGATCGCGGGCGCGATTGCGAAGTACGAGTGACCAGCCCCTGACAGACCGCCCCTCAGGTAGTGATCGAGAGTTCTGATCTCTTCTGATCTCTCGTCCGCGGAATACGAAAGAAATATGCGAATCCGTCGCCTTGTCGAGGGCCTAAGGTAATGCCGGATGCTGGCCACCGTACGGTACGCAGTTTCGGGTGGCCTACCAGGTTCTGGCCTCGTTCCCTCTCCAAGGAGAGCTCCTAGGAGTTGCGCCTCGTTGCTCAGCACGCTCGCCTTGATGTTTGTCATCCAAAGCTGCACGGGGGAGCGCAGCGCAGCAACGTCAGTCCATGCATGCGACTCATCTACGCACCGGGCATCAAGCTGGGTCATCGCCTACTCCGTTGACCCGTTGAGCACAACCACCCCGCCTCGCTCGGAGGATACAACCGCCGCTGCCGCCTTCTCGGTGGCCCGGGTGAGAATCCGTTGAAGCCTAGCGATGTCGCGAGGCTGCAATATCACCCTGAACTGCTCCGTTTCGCCTTCGTCACCGTTGGGATGGAAGAGAAGCGTCAACTCGTGAACGAGGACTCCCGCTGTAGCCTCGTCCGTCCGGGCGTGGGGCAGCACTGGGCGGACGCTCGTGATAGTCCTAGCGTCATGGAACGTTCTCTCCCCATCACTGGCAATATCCGTCGCTCGCGTTGAAATCCACACGGCGTCGCTCTTTCCGAGAGTCGCCAACCTCTCCTCCAGAGACCGACGTTCTTCATCGGAGATCGACAAGCTTTTCGAGCTTGCGAGTTCCTTTGCCACGCGGTCGACAGACCACCCTATGATCCGCCGTAGACCCAAAGCCGCGAGTGTCGCGAGTAGAGCCTCCCGGGCGCCAGGCGAAAGGGGCGCGTCCGTCAGTCGCCGGAGCAGTTCGGAGCCACCATCCACTGGCGATTGGGCTGCGAGCCAGGCCCGCAGGGCCTCGACCTCCGCATCCGCCATACGGCTGAGCTGCTCGAACGGACCCCGGATGGCGTCTGGAACGTCAATACCGCCCTCGACGTCTACCTCGGCCACGTTGTTTGTCTCCTGCTCCCAGCGGGCTGACGGCGAACCTCCGCCTCGGGGGTCGCCATGCTACGCCGCCAGGTCGACGTCTGGCGCGTAAGGACTAGGGGGCTCCGCCTCGGGCATGAGATTATGATATCAGCTTCTAGTCGAATATTCGAACATTTGAGTGACCACCGCTTGGCAAATTGCGCCAGCACTCACTGACGTCGTGGGTGAGATTTACGACGCCTTGGGCGCGCTGTCGTCCCTAGCGAAGCGCGGCGGACCATGGTTCGATCCGTTCTCGACTGGGATACGAGCTACGGTCCTGAGCGCGGCGCTAGCGCTCGAAGGGCAGCCTGTGCCGGACGCGGTGGCTCACGCCTTGGCAGCCGATCCTCTCGGTGGCCCAGCAGGGACAGACCCTCGTTGGCGAGGTCTCGCCCTCGCCTGGCAACGCGCAAGCATGGGCATCGGGGCCCTGCCAGAGCCATGGAGTCTGCGGTTGTGCCAAGAGCTGTTCTTCCTGATCCAGGCCGGGAACCCTACGACCAGCGCGGCCGGTCAAGACGCCTTGAGACAACTGCCCGCCGTGCTCGACCAACTGGGCGGATCAGACGCGGCCGTGCCCCGCCCGATTCGGGCGGTCGCCACTATGACGGCAGTTCAACGAACGCTGCTCGACAAACCGTGGTCAGGCCCGTTGGCGCTCATAGGATTCGCAGCCGTGCTTGCCGAAGGGACCGGTTTGCCCACGGATTGGGTCGCCATCGACCCCTGGTTGATAGACCATCGCGGGGACTACGTCGCCGCACAGGAATTCGCAAGGGGTCACAGTCCCAGAGACATGCTGTCATGGGCCTCGTTTTGCCTACACGTGTGTCGGCAACGTCTGCAGCTATCGTGCGAGCAAGCACAGGCAGCCAGCGCCCAGCACGACAGCTGTACTCACCTCAGCACGCTTGAACAACTCTCGCCTCGCTGCGTGGACGCGCTCGTGCGAGCCGTGACAGGTCATCCTCTTACCAACCGCGGACACCGCGGAAGACACGGCATCGCACCCGCAACTGCCGTACTGGACCTTCGGTCCCTTGCGGCCGCCGGCTGGCTCCGGACCGAAGGGTCGGGGCGGAGCACCAGCTATATAGCGACGGACCAATTGCGGCGCGCCCTATCATCCGCTGGTCGCCTCGACCGGGCGTGACCGCATCCCTGAGTCGACGCCGGACCTATCCGGCTCGCCGGGCGGCCCGGGTCGGTGCCGCCGGTTTACTCCGTGCTCTCCGACATGACTCTGAGCCTCGACCCGCGGCCGCCTTCTCGGATATACACACACTTGGTGTTCTCGCATCCGTCCAGGCCTGCGCCCGCCGTTACACCGCGGCATCAGGCGGGCTCCCCCGGCGTCGCGCCTCCGGGAGGCAGGTGGCTTGACAAGCCCGCCCGCCGCCGCTACGCTTCGGTAAGTCATTACTTACCAATAGCAGGACGCCCAGCATGAGCACACAGACCGGCAGCACGACCGTGACCGAGACGATCACGGTCGACGCCCCCGTCGACAGGGCCTTCACGGTGTTCACCCAGGACATGGCGAGCTGGTGGCCGACCAGCCACCACATCCTCCAGGCGCCGCTGGCGGAGATGATCTTCGAGCCGCGCGCCGGCGGCAGCGTCATCGACCGGGGCACCGACGGCAGCGAGTGCCGCTGGGCGCGGGTGCTCGCCTACGAGCCGCCCAGCCGCCTCGTATTCTCGTGGGACATCACCATGTCCTGGCAGGTCGAGACCGACCCGGCCAGGGCGAGTGAGATCGAGGTGCGCTTCATTCCCGAGGGCGAGGCGCGCACCCGCGTCGAGCTGGAGCACCGCCACATCGACCGGCACGGCGAGGGCTGGGAGCAGATGCGCGAGGCGGTGGGTTCGCCGAACGGATGGCGCGTCGGGCTGACCAACTTCGCGGAGCGGGTCAGGGCCTAGCGGCGGCCGCGGCCCTCCCGGGGACGACCAGCTCGCCGAGCATGCGCTCGGTGACGGCGGCGATGTCGTCGACCGCCGCGTCGAAGGCGGCGCGGTTGGCCTGGGAGGGCACGCGGTATCCGCTCAGCTTGCGGACGAACTGCAGCGCCGCGGCGTGCACGTCGTCGCGGCTGGGGGGCGGCGTGGCGCCGCGCAGCGTCTTGATGGATCGGCACATGCCGGCAACCCTACACCACGGGCGGCGGCGGTAAAGCCCTGTGAAGCCGCGGAACGCGAAGCCACGGCAGCGCAAAACCCAGGCCCCACAAGGCAAACCCCGCACCGCACGAGACCCGGCACAACGCCGCCGTCGCCGAATCGTGCAACGGCCCTGCGCAACGCGATCACGGGTGTGTGCCGCGCCGGGCCGCGCCGCACGCCCGCTCCTACACTCGCCGCAACCCGTCCTGCGCACCGACGCAGGCGGGGCGTCCCGGCAACAGTTCCCGCCCACGACCCGCACCGATTCCAGCCCCGGCTTGGTTCTCAGCAGTGTGGGGAGGCAGCGATGTCTGTGGTCCGGTTCGACGACGTGAATCGACGCGAGTGCGCCGTCGCATCAGCGACGCTGGTCGCGCCCGCGGCGCAACGGGGAATGGGTCAGGATGCGGTGGGAGCCCTCACCGGCGCCCACCGCATCGCTGCCCCGCCGCAGCGCACCCAGCGCATGTCCAGCGCCCGGCGCCGGGGCATGGTGCTGATCGGCGCCATGGTGCTGGTGGCGTCGCTCGCCGGCGCGCTGCTGGGTCGGCTGCTCGCCGCGGCCTAGCGGCCTAGCTCTGGCGCACCACGAACAGGTTGGTGCCCGACGACGCCGAGCCGGCCGTGTAGATCACGTTGGCCTTGCCGTTGTGGTCCACGGCGAGCTGGAAGAAGTCGAGCAGGCTGCGGTCGCCGCACAGCGCGCTGCCGCTGCCGCCGGTCTGGATGCAGCCGCTGTGGATGCCGCTCACCGCAACCGACGGCGTGAACGCGGGCGACGCAGTGTTGGCTGCGGTGACCTGCGTGAAGTCGACGTCCCACGACGCTGATGCCGGCACCAGGTTGGGGTCGCCGGTGGCGGATGTGCCATACCAGGCCACGTCGATCACGCCCGGCGAGACCACGTCGAGCGTCGGGAACGTCGTCGTGCCGCTGGATGTCGACAGCGTCTTCGGCGCGCTCCAGGTGACGCCCTTGTCGGTGCTGTACGCGTACTTGGTGGCGACGCCGCCGGAGGCGACGCGGTTGCCATTGGCGTCGGTGGTGAAGCCGCTGCCCTCGCTCCAGGCGACGTACACGGTGCCGTTGTTGTCAACCTTGACCGGAGCGAAGTTGTACTCGACGTCGAAGGCGCTGCCCGTGCTGCCGGTGCCGGGGATCGACATGTTGGTCCAGGTCAGGCCGCCGTTGTCGGAGCGCGACACACCGACGCCGCCACCGGACGCGCCGCCGTTCTGCCGGCTGTAGGTGACGTACACCGCCCCGCCGTTCTGATCCACCGCGATGCCGCCCGGCGGGCACACGCACTGCCGCAGCGGAGCGTTCACACCCGAGACGCCGAGCGTGAAGCTGACCAGTGACTCGGGG
This sequence comes from Candidatus Angelobacter sp., assembly GCA_035569495.1. Taxonomy (GTDB): domain Bacteria; phylum Chloroflexota; class Dormibacteria; order Aeolococcales; family Aeolococcaceae; genus DASRDZ01. Next base: position 77,923 of record DATMMX010000028.1, read on the forward strand.
ATCACCGGCACGTCCTGGGCGAGAAGCACGCCCGCCTGCGGCGCCACCAGCGGCGCGCTCTTGGCGACGTGCACCGCGTCGACGCCGTCGTAGACCATGTAGATCGCGTTGTCCTTCTTGGAATACGCGAGCCACGGACGGTCATCGCCCGGTTGGGTGTGCCCGTACTCGTTGGCGAGGAACGAGGCGCCGTGGTCGGTCGACACCGCCATCGCGCTGTTGCCCAGCCACAGGTCGGCCTGGAAGATGTTGTCGGCGCTGTCGACGGCCAGGTCGGTGTCGCCGCCGCTGACCGGGTCGCCGGTGGGATTCACCGGGCCGGACCAGGTGGCGCCGCCGCTGGTCGACGTCCACACCGGGCTGCCGCCGCCGTTGATGTTGCCGATCGACTGCGGTGCGGTGGCGATCAGCCGTCCGCTGCTGTCGACGGCCAGGCTGGGCTCGCCGAGGCCGCCGGACCCCGGGACCTGCACCGGCGCGAGGAACCCGGTGCCGGCCGTGCCGCCACCGCCCGCGGCGAGGACTGTGCTGCCCAGCGCGGCGCCGGCGGTGATCAGCACCGACGCGGCCACGCCCGCCTTGCGACGCGTATCGAGGACATGCTTCATTGCGTTGCCGATCTCCCGTTCGAGGACGTGCGGTTGGCTGATGTCCCGCAGAACGCCTTCCTTGGCGCGCACCCATTCTCGACGCTGCGTGTCGCTCCGTGCAAATCGCACGCTCGATGTCAACATCGCCACGCTGCCGCGTCATGAGGGATAACGGCGGATCACCAACGACATCCCCTCCCCTCTGCCGCGGGGGACCACCCGTCCCCCGCGGCATCCTTCCGGGGCCCGGCCCGCGCCAACCAGGGCCTCAACCTGCTACATAGTTGGGCGACGCAGGAACCCACCACCGCGGAGAGTGACGATGTCGCTGCTGGCAGACACGCCCGCCCCCAACCTTCTCTACGTCCTGGGCATTCCCGCCGGGCTGCTGCTCGTGGGGGTGATCCTCTCCTACGGGCTCTGGCGCGCGGTCAGCAAGGGCTAGCCAGCAGCCACTAGGCCTCGGCGGCCTCCCACCACTGGCACCACCAGTCGTCGCCGACCAGGATCTCCAGCTTGGGGTGGTCGCAGTAGGCGATCTTCTTGTACTCGCCGACGTAGTACCTGCAGTTGTCGCAGCGCTGCTCGGCGTTGGGTGAGCCGCGCAGCCGGGCCTCGCGGATCAGCGCCTGGAGCTCCTGGTTCTCCTGCTCCATCTGCTCGTCGCGGCTGACGCTCACTGCTCGTCCTCCACCGGCTCCCACCACTGGCACCACCAGCGCTCACCGACGAGGATGCGCAGCTTCATGTGGTTGCAGTAGGCGATGTCGCCGATGCCGGCGTAGAACCTGCAGGTGCCGCACTTCTCGTCGTCGTACGGCTCGCCCTGGAGGATGCTGTCCTCGATCTTGTAGACGAGGAGACGGTGCTTGGCGTCAACGGGCGTGGGGTAGTCGGCCATGTCCGCCGTAGGGTAGCGGGTGACGGCGGGGGCCCCGCAAGGCGAGGCGCGGGCGCCAGCGGGGATGATGTCCCGCATGTACGACGTGGTCGTCGCGGGGGGTGGACCCGCCGGGCTCTGCGCCGCCATCGCCGCGGCGCGCGAGGGGATGCGGGTGGCCGTGCTGGAGCGCGACGCCGCCTTCGGCATCCCGACGCGCACCAGCGGCGGCACCTTCGTCGCCGACATGCGGGCGCTGGGGGTGCCGGATTCGCTGTGGAACCCGGTGAGCCACGTGGAGTTCGTGGGCCCGTCGCGGTCCTGCCGGGTGACCCTGCCAGGCGTGGTCGGCGTGCTCGACGTGCGCGGGCTCTACCAGTGGCTGGCGACGCGCGCGGCCGAGGAGGGGGCGGAGCTGCACCTGCGCTCGACGGTGTCGGCGATGACCGTGTCCGACGACGGCGTCGTGCTCACGGTGCGCTCGCACGGCGGCGAGTGGCGGGCGGCGGCACGCTGGGCGATCGACGCCACCGGCAACGCGTGCGTGCTCAGCCGCGCGGCCGGGCGACCGGGGTTCGTGCGGCGCGGCGTGGGCGCCGAGCTCGACCTGGCGGCGCCGGGCGTGCCCTCGGACACCTGCTGGCTGATCATGGGCGCGGCGGTGGCGCCGTCAGGGTACGGCTGGGTTTTCCCGTGCGCGCCGGGGCGGGTGCGGGTGGGCGTGGGCGTGCTCAAGCCGGAGGTCGACGTCGACCCGCGCGACTACCTGGAGCGGCTGATGGCGCTGCCCGCACTGGCGCCGATGCTGGAGGGGGCGCAGCCGGTGGAGATGCATGCGGGGCTGTTTCCCGCGGAGCGGCCGCGGCCCGTCCTGGTGGGGCCGCGCGTGGTGGCGGTGGGCGACGCGGCGGCGCAGGGGTCGTCGCTGGTGGGCGAGGGTATTCGCTTCGTGATGCGCGCGGGGACGGGAGTGGGGCGGGCCGTCGCGGAGGCGGTGAAGCGGGGTGACGACACCCCGGTGGCGGCGTTCGACCAGGCGTGGCGGGGGCAGTTCGGGCGCGACTTCGGGATCGCGTACCGGGTCAGCCGGGCGCTGGGGCGGTTCGAGGACGCCTCCTGGGACCGCGGCGTGGGGATGATCGAGGCGGTGCCGCCGTGGTTCGTGGCGGAGGCGCTGAGCACGCGGTTCCGGGCGCGGTCGCTGCTGCGGGTGGCGGTGCGGCACCCCGACGTGGTGCGGCGGCTGCTGCGGGCTTCGCGGGGCTAAGCCCCGCTCCTAGCCGATCGAGAGCAGCTCGATGTCGAAGACGAGCGTCGAGTTGGCGGGGATGGTCGGCGGGCTGCCCTGGGCGCCGTAGCCGAGCGACGGCGGGATGATGAACCGCCGCTTGCCACCCACCTGCATGGTCGGCACGCCCTCGTTCCAGCCCTGGATGACCTGGCCGCCGATCTGGAACTGGAACGGCGTCCGTCCCGGCAGGCGGGAGCTGTCGAACATCACCCCGGTGGACTGCAGCCAGCCGGTGTACTGCACGGTGACCTGCTGGCCCGTCTTGGGGCTGGGGCCGCTGCCCGCCTTGATGTCGCCGTAGGCGAGGCCGTCCTGCAGGGTGGTGCTGATCACCACCGAGGTGCAGAAGGCGTCGCCGCCCGGGGCCGGCGTGGGCGTCGGCGTGGTGAAGCAGGGGTCGGCGGCCGCGGTCGCGCTCGACGAGCCGCTGCTCGCGGGGGCGGCGGTCGGCGAGGTGCAGGAGTTGACCGTGCCGGCCGGGCAGCCGGCGTCGGGTGGCGCCCCCTCGCCGTTGGCCCCGCAGGCGCTGAGCAGCACGGCGCCGCCGAGCACGAGGAGGGCCGCGGCGACGCGGCGGCGGGCGACGGGGGCACGACCTTCCATGGCGGCGTGCATGGTACCCGGTCGGCGGCGACGCGCCGTGGGGAACGTACAATTGCCGTCCGCGCCGGGTCCACCCGGGCACCGCTGCGTCATCGCGTCAGGAGCCGCCGAACATGGCCAACACCATCAAGGAATCCAAGGGAGTCACCTCCCAGAAGGACATCCTCACCTCCGTCAAGTGCCCCGTCTGCGGCAACTTCATGCGGCAGAACGAGATCAGCGTGGAGATCGCCTTCCGGCACACCCGCAAGCCGGGCGAGCCCAAGCGGGAGCGCATCGTCAAGCACGCTCGCAACTGCGGGAAGGCGGCGTAGAGCTCGTCGGGGGGCCGCAACGCGCGGGTAACGCGGTGTGCACAGGACGCCTGAAGCGGGGTGGGGGTCGGAAACTGGGTGTTAGCGTCGGGTCGCGGATGGGCGGCGGTGAGTTCCGCCCTCACGGGAGACCTGACCTGCGATGCGCCTGGATGATGTGCTCAATGCGATCGGTGGGAATCGGGATTACCTGATCCTGGCGCTGGCGGTGCTGGTGCTGGTGGAGGGGGGGATCATCGTGCTGTGGGCGCGGAAGGGGGTGCGGTTGGGGAGGGAGTTGCAGGCGGCTGTGGCGTCGGCGGAGGCGGCGAAGGTGGCGGCTGAGCGGGCGGCTGCGGCGGCGGCGGAGATGGGCGGGACGTATCGGGCTGCGTCGCGGCGGGAGCGGGAGGTGTATTCGGTGGCGGGGCGTGACAGCGCGCATACGACGGCAGACGCTCTAGTTGCGCCGCCGATGCCACGGCGGGCCACCGATGTGGCGAGTCCGGCGGCGCTGGGTGTTGCACCGGCGCCGGGACGGACCCCGGAGCCGGCAAGAGCGCCGGAGCCGATTGCTGCGGCTGAGGAGGCTGCGCAGCCGCCGGCCGACTACGTCAATCCCGTGGCCGAGAAGGCCGCCGCATGGGTGATCCCGGAGGTCGAGGCGAGCCGCAACGGCGCGGCCGACGAACCCGCCGCGGCGAACGGCAACGGCCACAACGGAAACGGGTGGTTCCCGGCGCCGACCACGCTGGGCTGGTCCGGCCAGGCGGTCCCCGTCGAGCCCGCCGCGGACTTCGCCGTCCTCAGCGAGCGCGACGTCCCCACCAAGGCGCCCGAGCAGGCACCCAACGGCAGCCCGAGCCTCACCGTGCTCGACGGCGCCACCAAGACCTGGTCGTTCCCCGCACCCCCAACTCCGCAGGCGCCGCCTGCCCAGACCCACTTCGATCCTGCCATGTTCGACATCAACGACGACGGCGTGCCCGACGACCTGCCCATCAGCGGCGACGTCCTGCTGGTCGAGGACGACCCCGCCATCTCCAGGCTGTACCGCATGCTGCTGGAGAGCCGCGGCTACACGGTTCGCTGCGCGGGCGACGGCGTCGAGGGTCTGGACCGCACCAACGAGAAGCGCCCCGACCTGGTCCTGCTCGACATCATGATGCCGCGCATGAACGGGATCGCCTTCCTGCAGGCGCTGCGCGCCGGTGAGATGCGCGACGTGCCGGTGGTGGTGCTGAGCAACTTCATGGAGAAGCAGCTCGTCGACGACGCCATGTCGCTGGGCGCGCTGGAGTACATGGTCAAGGCGCAGACGCGTCCCGAGGCGCTGGTCGGCGCGCTGCCCCACTGGCTGCGTGGCGAGCGCGCCTTCTCGTTCTAGGGGCCGCGCCTCGATACACTGCCCACCATGGGCGTGGAGATTCCCCTCTTCGAGCTGGGCGTGGTGCTGTTCCCGCACATGCCGCTGCAGCTCCACGTCTTCGAGGAGCGCTACCGGGCGATGCTGCGCCACTGCGACGAGCAGGGCACCGGCTTCGGGGTGGTGGCCATCCGCGAGGGCGTCGAGGTGGGCGGCGGCGCGGTCGCCTACGAGGTGGGCACGCTGGCCCAGATCCGCCGCCACGAGCGCCTCGACGACGGGCGCGCCAACCTCCTGGTCACCGGCGCCACGCGCTTCCGGGTGACCCGGCGCATCGACGGCCACCCCTTCCCCGCCGGCGAGGTCGAGTACCTGGAGGACACCCCAGGCGACCCGGCCGCTCTGCACCGCCTTGCCCCCGAGGTGCGCGAATCCTTCCAGCGCTACGCGGCGACGCTGCAGCAGCTCGCCTCCCAGGACCCCAGCGTCGACGAGCTTCCCGACGACCCCGAGCTGCTCGGCTACCTTGCCGCCGCCGCGCTGCAGGTGGAGATCCCCCACAAGCAGCGCATGCTCGAAGCGGGCGACGCGGCCGAGCGGCTGCGCATGTGCATGGCGCTGCTGCGCCGCGAGGAGACGCTGCTCGACCGCATGCTGGCGCGCACCGGCGCCACCATCGCCAAGGTGTCGCCGAACTAGCGGCTGCGCCGTCCCCAGACGCTGCGGCGCTGGAAGGGGTTGGGCATGCGTCCCATCACCAGCGCGGTGATGTAGCCGGCCATCAGGGCGACGATCAGGGCGGCCAGCGAGGCGATCAGGTAGCCGCGCGTGTCGGAGCGCGAGTTTCCGCCAGGGGCGACCGCAACCGGGAGGTTGCTCGGCGTCGCCGTGGCGGCGGCCACCGCATCGGTGTGGACGGTGACGTCGGCGCTGGCGTTGCCCGATACGGCGTGGATCACGGTGTCGCCCGGTTGGTCGCCGGTGACCACGGTGACCAGCACCACTCCCGTGTCGCCGCTGTCCAGCTCGGCGGGGATCACGTTGGCGCCGTGGCCGGGCGCCGAGGCGATGGTCAGCACCACGTTGGCGTGGGGCACCGAGTAGGTGTCGGCGCCGCGCTGGGCTTCGAGGGTGCCCTGGACCAGGGTGGTGCCGCCGGGACGGGCGGGCCGCGCCGAGGCCACCTGCAGGCTGATCGACTGCACCGACAGCTCCGGCGGCGCGGGCGGGGTTCCCGGCGAGGGCGGCGGCAGGGTGGGCAGGGCGTCGGCGCTGGGCTGCAGGTCGAGGGACGGCTGGGCGCCCGACGTCGAGGGCGGGGACGACGGGTGGCCGCCGGTGCTGGTCGGCGGCGGCTTGCCCGGCGTGGTGGTGTGCGGCGGGCTGGAGGTGCCGCTGGTGTGCGGCGGCGGGGTGCAGGTGAGCCCGCTCAGCGGCGAGACGCACACCTGCGCCTGCACCACCAGCGGCGCCGGTGCGTGCACCACCGTGCCCGCGGCGAGCAGGGCGGCCGCGCCCCCGAGCGAGCAGGCGAGAACCGCCGCCGCGGCGAGTCGGGGACGCCGGGAGGTGCGGCGGCGCAGGGTGGGACGCAGGGGCATGGGCTGTTGGGTGATTATCATGCCCCGGTCCAGCCAGTCCGCCCATCAGGAAGAGGTGACCGTGTCCGTGCTCGACCGTTTCTCGCTGCAGGGCCGCGCCGCCCTGGTCACCGGTGGCAGCCGCGGCATCGGCCGTGCCATCGCCATCGCCCTCGCCTCGGCGGGCGCCCAGGTCGCCGTGTCGTCGCGCAAGGCCGAGGCCTGCCAGGCGGTCGTCGACGAGATCGCCGCCGCAGGGGGCAGAGCCGTCGTCGCAGCCGGCCACGCCGGGCGTGCCGAGGACATCCAGCGCATCACCGAGCAGACCATGGCGGCCTTCGGACGCCTCGACATCCTGGTCAACAACGCCGCCACCAACCCCGAGTTCGGCCCCCTCGTCGACAGCACCGAGGCCGCCTTCGACAAGGTGCACGAGGTCAACGTCAAGGGGCCGTGGCTGTTCGCCCGCGCCGCGCACCGCGCCTGGCTCGGCGAGCACGGCGGCACCATCCTCAACATCGCCTCGATCGGCGGGCTGCGCTCCGAGCCGTTCCTGGGCGCCTACGGGGCGAGCAAGGCGGCGCTGGTCAGCCTGACCAAGACGATGGCGCGGGAGATGGGCGGCCAGGGCATCCGGGTCAACGCCATCGCCCCGGGGCTGATCCGCACCGACTTCGCGCGCGTGCTGGTGGAGACGCCCGCAATCCACGACCGCGCCGTCGCCGGGACCTGCCTGGGCCGGGTCGGCGACCCCGACGAGATCGCCGGGGCGGCGCTGTTCCTGGTCTCCGACGCCGCGTCCTACGTGGACGGAACCGTGCTGGTTGTCGACGGCGGCACGCTGGCGTAGTACAAGGAGCAGCAACGCCATGCCCAACGACCAAGGCCTCGGCCACTGGATCACCCGCCGCGCCGCGCTCTCGCCGCAGCGCACCGCGCTGGTCTTCGAGGAGCAGTCGGTCACCTACGCGGAGTTCAACCGGCACGTCAACCGCGCGGCCAACGCGCTGCGCGCCCTCGGCGTCAGCCACGGTGACCGGGTCGCGTACCTCGACCTCAACCACCCGCGCTTCTTCGTCACCATGTTCGCCGCGGCCAAGCTGGGCGCCATCTTCGTGCCGCTCAACTTCCGGCTGACCGCGCCGGAGCTGAGCTTCATCGTCAACGACGCCGGCGTGCACACGCTGGTGCACGACGACATGTTCGCCCCGGTGATCGACGCCATCCGCGGCGAGATCCCCTGCCGCAACCTGGTCTCCCCCACCGCGCGCGACGGCGTTCGCGCCTGGGAGGAGGTGCTCCACGACCAGCGCGACAGCGAGATCGACGCCCAGGTGACGCCCGACGAGGTGGCCGTGATCATGTACACCTCGGGCACCACGGGACGTCCCAAGGGCGCGATGCTCACCCACGGCAACTTCCTGTGGAACAACATCAACGCGCTGCTCGCCTACGACACGCTGGCCGACGACCGCACCCTGGTGGTGGCGCCGCTGTTCCACATCGGCGGCCTCAACGTCACCCCGCTGCTGGCGTTCCTGAAGGGCGCGACGGTGGTGTTGGAGCGCTCCTTCGATCCCACGCGCGTGCTGGAGCTGATCCCGCGCCATCGCATCACCACCATGTTCGGCGTGCCCGCGATGTTCCTGTTCATGTCGCAGCATCCCGCCTTCGCCGCGGCGGACCTGAGCAGCGTGCGCAACTTCATCTGCGGAGGTGCACCGGTGCCCGAGGCGCTGATCCGCCTGTACGGCGAGCGCGGCATCAGCTTCGCCCAGGGCTACGGCCTCACCGAGACGGCGCCCTTCGCCTCCATCGTGCCCGTGGACCGCGCCCTCGACAAGATCGGCAGCGCCGGGCTGCCGCCCTTCTTCGCCGAGGTGCGCTGCGTCGACGACCGCGACGAGCCGGTCCCGCCGGGTGAGCGCGGAGAAGTGGTCGTCCGTGGCCCGAACGTGATGAAGGGCTACTGGAACCGTCCCGACGCCACCGCCGAGGCCATCCGCAACGGCTGGTTCCACACCGGCGACGTCGGCGTCATGGACGACGAGGGCTTCCTCTACATCGTCGACCGCAAGAAGGACATGATCATCAGCGGCGGCGAGAACGTCTACCCGGCCGAGGTCGAGGACGCCATCTACAAGCACCCTGACGTCGCCGAGGTGGCGGTGATCGGCGTGCCCGATGCGCGCTGGGGCGAGACGGTGTGCGCCATCGTCGTGGCCAGGCCGGGGACGTCGCCGAGCGAGCAGGACATCAAGGACTTCACCCAGGGGCGGCTGGCCCGCTACAAGCAGCCGCACACGGTGGTGTTCGCCGACGTGCTGCCCCGCAACCCGGCGGGCAAGGTGCTCAAGTTCGAGCTGCGCGAGCGTTTCGGCGGCGCCACCGTCGCGGACGTGCAGCACGCCGAGGCGCAGTAGGTGTCGCACCTGGCCGCAACCCAGCGGCGGGTGCGCCCACTCACCTGTCCGGCCTGCCGCACCGTGCTGCGCACCGACGTGATGGAGATGCTGCTCAGCACCAACCGCGGCTACCGCTTCCCGCGCGTGGAGCTGATGTGGTGCGAGGCCTGCGCCCAGTCAGTTGCGGTCGAGCTCGACCAATACCCCAGGGAGTGCGCCTGCGACGCCGGGCTGGAGACCGACCTCGCCGACCACGCCGCGGTGCCGTGTGAGCGGCAGCTCGTCAGCGTGATCTTCGAGTCGTGCAAGCGCTGCGGGCAGGTGCGCGAGGTCTACCTCAACCACTGAGCCGCCTGCCGCGGCGCCTCCGGCGGATGGCCAGTGCGGCGAGCAGCGCGCCCGCGGCGGCGGACGGTGCGATGGCGGGGGGCGCGCCGCCGGCTGGTCGGCGGCGACCTCACGGTTGCCGTTGGTCGCCGCGCAGAGCGTGCCTGCGTTGAGGTGCGGCGAGGCGGAGAGCGCGTCGGTCGATTCAAAGGGCTTGAAATCGTCTGAGCCGAAGCGTTATGGTCCCGTCACCGACTAGGGGGGCGGACCTGGGCGGTGAATCGGAAGGGTTAGGAGGTCGCCGTGTTCGGCGGGCAGCACAACGTGTACAGGGGCATGCGCCCCGGCAGCCATCAAGAGGCGGCAACGTCGCCTGTGCGAACCGCACGTGATGCTCAGTCCCTTCGTTGGGTCGGCGCTTGGTTTGCGGGAACCATCGTCCGTTGCCGGAGTTCCATAGCGGCGTAAGCAAGGCAAGCGACGGGCTGCCATAGCGGAACATGCTCACAGAATGGGATCGGCGCTCCCGTCGGGCGCTCCCGGGAGGGTTTTGTCACTTGGGTATCGGCAGGAAGCGCCTACCCGCCGTGTTTGCCGGCATGCTGGCCTTTGCCTCCATGTCAACAACAACGGTGTTGGTGGCGCACGCAGACACGGTGGCGTGCTACTACCCAGCCGAGGTGTGGGAGGTGGACGGCAACAGCTTCCAGGACGGCTACACCCCCGTAGCCGAAGCGTCGGTCAACGAGTGCGTCGGCGGACCGCAGGGCGGCCCGTACGACGGCAACACATGGGACCAATACTGGTACCACGCCGGTGTCTCCAACGGCAACGAGCAGGACGTGTGGCAGGAGGACCGAGCGTGGGTCTGCGGCAATCTCGCCATGGACACCACGACCGACTCTCAGACGGACAACTACTACACGTCGCCTTGGTGGAACTACCAGGGCAACAACAACAACCAATGCGACATCCAGTTCGACCAGATGGTGCGCATCACTGCTTGGTCGGGAGAACGGTTCTCTGAGTACACGAGTGACCAGAGCGGCTGGGGCACCTGCAACTGGGACTCCACGTCGCGCTGTCCGACGGGAGGGTGAGCGATGCCAAAGATCATGAGCACCCGCAAGATGGTGGCGTCCGGCGTCGTCGCGGCGCTGGCTCTGGGCGTCGGCCTGTGGCGAGCAAACTCCGGCGCTGGGACTCACAGTGTGCTTGTCGGCTCGCTGCGGGTCGTGACTGCTGATGCCCAGACAACAGGTTCCGTCATCACGGAGCAACAGGCACTGAGCACAATCCTCTCCAAGATCACGCAGATGGAGCCTGGTGTGGCGTGGCCCACATCCGCCGCTCCGCAGACCGCTCCGGGGATCTCCCTTCCGGGTGGGTGGTCCATGGAAGAGGTATCCGGCGTGACCCAGGTGTACGACAACGTCACCGGGAAGCTGCTCTATCGGCGCACATGGCCCATCAGTGCGTGGGTCGCACAGTATCACTCGGCACTTGGAACGTACGGATTCGGCATGGTGTCCGACGGTGCCAACCTGCCGACGTGTTTCAACGAACGTACATGCGAGCCACCGGGGCAACTGCTCGTCGCTCAGGCTTTCGTGGAGCCCGGTGGCCTCACCCCGCAATGCACCGCCCCGGCCTCGAATCCCCAGCAATACATCCAGTGCGAGACCAAGTAGGCCGCTAGCAGTCTCCGTTGTCAAAGGCAGCCCGTCCGCTCCAAGCGAGGCGGGCTGCCTGCTTCCCTACCGACGCGCCGCCGGCGACGGGCGGAAAGTTGCGGCGGGCTCAGCTCGTCTTGGCGCTGAGCTGCTGCTCCTGGAGCTGGACCAGGGCGGTGAAGTTGGCGTCGGTGGCCGTCGACGCGGGGCCGCCGCCGAGCAGCTCGGCGACCACGCTGCCGCGCCGGATGATGGCGAAGACCGCGCGGCTGGGCGGCTCGCCGGTGGACTGCGCGGGGGTGCTGGCGGCCATGCCGACGATGCTGTCGGCGCCGCCGAGCGGCAGGTTGGGGATCGGCGACAGCGTGCCGCCCGTGGGGGGAACGGCGCGGCGCTTGGTCTCGTCGCTGACGAAGGCGGTGGCGCCGGTGGCGTCGTGGAAGAAGATCACCTGGGAGATGACCGTGGCGAAGGGCGTCGCCGCGCCACCCTGGTTGGGGTCGGAGAAGGAGACGCGGGCGCCGAGCTGGAGGCCCTGGCTCTTCAGCCTGGCGACCAGCGTCTGGTCGCCCTCCTGGTCGGCGAGGGTCCCCGCATCGACCGTCGAGTCCTGGGTGCGCAGGTAGGCCTTCATCTGGTCGGGACGCAGCACCATCGTCTGCGGGGCCAGGGTCGGCGCCGTGGGCACCGGGGTGGTCGGCGGGTACGGCGTTGGCGGCGAGTCGCAGCCGCTGAGCAGGACGGTCAGGCCGGCGGCGCCGAGGATGGCGAGGCGCGAGCGATGCATGCGGGCCGGGATGCTAGCGCGCCGCCACGGCGACGCCGCCGCGGGCCGTCATCCGGCCAGGTCGAGCACCAGGCGCAGCGGGCCGGGGACGTATCCGGCGCTGAAGGTCACCGCGCGGGCCACCTTGATCTGGTAGGTGACCGCGTTGGGGAACGGCGACGGCTGCAGCAGGCTGACCCCGGTGGCGACGCTGCCCGGCGGCAGCGAGCCGGTCGACCCGGCGGGGACGACGCCCTCGATGGCGACGAGCAGGGTGGTGCTGTCGAGGAACCCGACGGTCGCCTTGGGCGTGCCGGCAGCGCTGCCCGCGGGGCCCATGTCGAGGACGATGCGGAAGTCGTTGGGGTGCTGGCCGTAGCGGAAGTCGCTGACCTGGTAGCCGCTGCCGGTGTCACCGAGCACCTTGACGCCGGTGAGCTGCGGGACGCCGGCCGGGGCCGGGTTCTGCGCCGGCCTGGCGGACGCCTGCGGGGCCGCGGCGCTCGCCTGGGGGGCGGCGGCCGAGGCCCTGGCGGCGGGCTGGCTGGGCGCCGGGTTGGCCGCGTGCGACGGCTGCGTCGACGGCGAGGAGGCGTTGCTCGCCGGCAGCGGCGTGGTGGTGCGGCCGCTGACCACGCCGACGATCAGCATCACCAGGGTGGCGGCGCCGAAGATGGCGAGCAGGCGGCGTCCCTCGCGGAGCTGCGACGGGCTGTGCCGCGGACGGTCGACGGTGGGGGCGGCGCGCTCGCCGCGCGGCTGCGCGGGCTCGGCCTGGGGCATGTCCTCGGGGATCTCCCGCGGACGCCACGGACGCGGCTCGGCCGAGGCGGCGCGGCCGCGCTCGTACTCGGAGAGCGCCTCCGCGAGCGGGTCGGGCGCGGTCGGGCGAGGGGCCATCGGGGGCGGCGCGCCGATCGCCGACTCCAGCGTGTGCCGGGGCGGCGGGACCGGCGAGTTGGGGCGCATCGGGGTGGGCCAGTCGGGGCGCGGCGGGGGCGCGGCCGGCAGCTCGGGGTGAGGGGGCTCGTCGCGGTCGGGCGGCGTCTCCGCGCGTGTGGGCATGGGCGTGCCCATGACCTGGCGGGCGGGGTGGTCGTCAGTGCCGGGAATGGCGAGCTGGCCGGGCTGGATGGGGCGCGGCATGTGCGCGCCGCCGGGGGTGACGAAGGGGGCCGTCTTGGGCAGCGGACCGAGGTCGACCTCGTCGCCGGGATCGGAGAGCTCCGCAGCCTCGGCGGGCTGGGCGCCGACCATGGCGGGCGCAGCCGGTTGGATGGAGTCCAGGCGGCGGCGCTCCACCTCGGTGCGGGCGCGGCCGGAGCGGAGCGGGGCGCCGGTGCCGCTGACGATCTGCACCGAGTCGTCGTACTCGGCGGTGGAGCGGGAGAGGGCGCGGCGCACGGCGACCCGGTCGCGCAGGCGCTCGAAGAAGCTGGGCCTGGCCTGCTGCGGGGGGCCGAAACGCTCGACGGGGATGGGCTCGTCGAGCACGTCCTCGTCGGTGAGCGGGTAGGTGGGCTCGGGGGGCGCCTCGCGGTGGGGGGTCCAGGGCGGGCTGGCGGTCATCTCGGCATCTCCTCCGGAGGCTGTGACGTGAGTGGGAGGTTCGGAGGGTTCAGGTCCACCGGGGGGGAAAGCGCCGGCGCTCGGGGGAGCGAACGGCGCTGGGTCCGGGTCAATGGAGGGGGGTGGCCACTGCCGCACCTGTGTCGGGGGGGATGCGGCAGTGGCCGGTGGAGCCGGGGGGACGGCGTGGGGAAGTGAGGGGATGAGCTCGGGTGCCGCGGCATCGGCCAGATCGGGCGACGGTGTCTCGTCGGCGGCCAGCTCGGGGGGTGCCCAGTAGGAGCCGCCGGGCATGGGGGTGCCGGTCATGTCGACGCTGTCCTCGGGCGCCTCGGCGAGCCCGAGCTGCACCAGCAGCGCCTCCATCGAGTGCTCGGCGACGCGCACGCGCCCCAGGGCGGAGACGCGCTCGACCTCCTCGCGGAGGTAGCCCAGCCCCGAGCGGCAGCGCTGGCATCCCACCAGGTGGGCCTCCAGCTCACCCTGGCGGCGGACCTCGAGCTCCCCGTCCAGGTGGCTGCTGAGGACGAGGAGGGAGCACTTCATATGGCGATCTCGCGGTACACCGTGCCGAACTCGCGGCGAGCCCCGGCCAGGAGCCGGGCCGCCGCCTCGGGCGAGCACTCCAGCGCGGTGCCGATCTCCCGGTAGGTCAGGCCGCCCATGTCGCGCAGCAGCAGGGCCGCGCGGCGCTCGAAGGGGACGGTCATCAGCGCCCGCTTCACCGTGTTGATGCGGGCGGCGTCACCGGGGTCGACGTCGGCGTGGAAGGGCGCGCGCCCGCGCCGGAAGAAGCGGGCGGGGCCGTGGGGGCGCGGTGGGAAGCGCTGTTCCTGCCTGCAGGCGCGGGTGATCGCGCGGTAGAGGGCGACGCGGCCGTCGGTCTGCAGGCGCGCCGGGGGGTAGCGAGAGGCGTGGTAGATGCCGCCCGCAACGAACTCGACCGCATCGTCCACGTCCCCCACCAGGTGGGTCGCGTAGGTGACGAGATCGTCGAGGTGCTCGCGGACGAGTCCGGCGAGCGTGCTCGCATCGGGCAAAGCGGGTGCTGCGACGTTGATCATGACGTTGGCGTGCGGTGCACGCGAGCTTGGTGGGCAGCATACATATGTGTGGTATGGCCGTCAACCACCCTGTGGTGCTGCGCTCAACCCAATTCGAGCAACTCTCCCCCGCGCACCCCGTGCGGCGCCTGCAGGCCCGCCGCCCGCCAGGCCGCCACCGGCATGCCGATGTCGGCCACGGTGATCGCCCCGGCGTGGGTGCGACCGGTCGCCGTCCACAGCCCGCGCTTCATCGCGGTGAGGGTGCAGGTCGCCGCCGCGCGCACCGCGGGCTGGTGCGCCTCGCCGGTGGTCGCGTCGATGCCGCTGGGCACGTCGACGGCGAGCAGATGGGTGTGCTCCATCCCGGTGATCGCCGCCGCGTCCGCATCGCGCGGCGCGCCGCGCAGCCCGGTGCCGAGCAGCGCGTCGAGCACCAGCGCGCAGCCGCGCAGCGCCTCGCTCACCGTGGCCGCGTCGACGGCGAAACTCGTGTGCACACCAGAGCTTTCCGCCGCCGCGAGATGCGACGCCAGCACCGTGCGCAGCTCCGACGCCGACGGCGCGATCACCACCGCGCGCACGCTGCATCCCCACGCCACGAGATGCCGCGCGGCGACCAGCCCGTCGCCACCGTTGTTGCCACGCCCGACCACAACTCCGACGCGTCCGGGCGCATGGTGCAGCAGCCGCCAGGCGCAGCGCGCCACCTGCCAGCCGGCGATCTCCATGAGCTGCACCGTCGACACGCCGCTGCGCGCCGCGGCGGCGTCCAGCGCGGCCACCTGCTCGGCGGTCAGCGATCCGTAATGGGCGAGGTCGTCGTCGGTCATGCCATGTGCACCCGTATGACCGCGCCGCGCGAAGGGCCGCCCAGCTCCGCCGCCGGACACGACCGCGCCGCCACCTCCCAGTGCCCCGCGCTGCCCAGCAGGACGCCGAGCGCGCCGTCGGGGATCTCCGCGTAGGTGCGCACCACCAGCACGCTGCGACCGCCGTCCCACTCCACCGCCGTCACCCGGCGACCGGCGACGTCGCGGTCGCGGACCGTGGTCACCGCGTTGCCGAAGCGGTCCACGGCGCACACGACGCCGGTGGCGACGTCCGGCTCCACGCGCGCGAAGGCGGCGCCGAGCAGGCAGGGCTCGCCGTGCACCGCACCCAGGTCGCGCACCGCGGCGCCGCCCGCCAGGCGCGCCGCCGCGGGGGCGAACACGTCGCGGCCGTGGAACGTCGGCGCCGCATCCTCGGGGACCGGCAGGGCGACGCACAGGCGCGACGGCGGCGGGCACTCGGCCCACACGTAGGAGACCAGACCGTTGTCCGGCAGTACGAAGCGCGCGCCCGCGACATCCACCGCCAGCGCGGCACGCGAGGTGCCCACCTCGGGGTCGACGACCGCGCAGACCACCCCGCCCGGCGGCATGGCCGCGGCCATCGCCTTGACCTGGTACGCCCCGCCGAGCACGTCGCCCGGCGGCACGCCGTGGGCATCGGCCAGCGCCAGCAGCGACGGGTCGACCCGCCAGACCGCGGCGTGCAGGGCGGCCGCGTAGGTGTCGGCGGTGCCGTAGTCGGTGACGAAGGCGATCGGGGCGGGCGCCACGACCGACACCGTACGGGAACGGGGTACCGTACGGCGACATGCCCAGCAGCGCAGTTGCCCCGGCCCCCGCACAGACGCCGCCGCGCAACGGCCGTCCCGCGTGGGCACCGCCGGTGGTGGTGCTCGCCGTGCTGGCCGTGGCGGTCGCCGCGGTGGTGGGCATCCGCGGCCTGATGGGCGACCCGGTGCGCTCGGTCGCCGCCGACGGCACCGCCACCCTGAGCGGCGCCTACCAGCCGGTCGGCGGCTGCGGCTCGGGATGCGCCCAGGGGTACGTGCAGGCGGGGGCGCGCAGCGTCTTCGTCCGGCTCGCCGGCGGCTGCGCCCAGCCCGCCGCGGGCGCCGAGGTCACCCTGCACGCCAGGCCCGACGCCGCGCTCGGCACGCGGGCCTACCTGGCGGTCGACTGCCCCACCGGCTGACCGTCTTTCCCGACAGTCCCGCTGTTGCGATCAGGTGACGCGGCGCACTCCCCAGACCGCACGCCGCGACGGCCGCGCGAGCTCTCACGAGGCGATGTAACGGCGCCGTATCGGACCTTTACAGGCGATGCAAACACCGTGACGCCGGGGCTATCTCCGCAGGTGATTCACGCACATAGATTGCATGCACCCGAACCCTTTGGTGCCGGGAAGGAGTCATGCAGAACTGGGGGTTCGCAGTGGACACCGTGGTCTACGGTCTGACCTGGGACGAGCGACGCAACAAGCCGGTGCGGTTGCCGGTGCTGCTCTTCGGCGTGCTGCTCGCGGCCATCCCGGCGATGCCGGTGGTCGCCGCCGCGACCCGCTTCACCGGTCACGCCGTCTCGGTCATCCTGCGCACCGGCTCGCCGCAGGACGCGCGCGCCGCGGCCGCCGACGTCAGCGCTGCCGGCGGCCACGTGGTCCGCACCCTGGGCATCATCAACGGCGTCGAGGCCACCGTGCCCAGCGACGCCACCGGCTGGCTGGCCACGCGCCCCGGGGTCACCGGGGTCAGCGGCAACGCGCCGCTGCACATGAACGGCACCAGCTACGACCCGACCACCGACATCGGCTCGACGTTCAACACCACCAGGATCGCCGGCGCGCAGAGCTACTGGGCCGCGGGCTACACCGGCAAGGGCGTCGACGTGGCCCTGATCGACTCCGGCGTGGTCGGCGTCAACGGCCTGACCGCGCCCGGCAAGGTGGTCAACGGGCCCGACCTGTCGTTCGAGTCGCAGGTGCCGGGCCTGCAGTACCTCGACACCTTCGGCCACGGCACCCACCTGGCCGGCATCATCGCGGGACGCGACGACGCGGCGACACAATATGTCAACGACAGCGCCGACTTCGTCGGCATGGCGCCGGATTCGCGGATCGTCAGCGTCAAGGTCGCCGACGCCAACGGCAACACCGACGTGTCGCAGGTGATCGCCGCCATCGACTGGGTGGTGCAGCACAGGAACGACAACGGCATGAACATCCGCGTGCTCAACCTGTCGTTCGGCACCGACGGGGCGCAGGCGTACACCCTCGACCCGCTCGCACATGCGGCCGAGGTGGCCTGGCGCAGCGGCATCGTCGTGGTGGTCTCCGCAGGCAACCAGGGCGCCACGGCGTCGGGCCTGCTCGCCAACCCGGCGACCGATCCCTTCGTCCTCGCCGTCGGTGCCGCCGACACCGAGGGCACGCTGGCCAAGGACGACGACCAGGTCGCCGTCTTCTCGCAGCGCAGCAAGATCCGCAAGCCCGACCTGGTCGCGCCCGGCGTGCACATCGTGTCGCTGCGCGACCCCAACTCGTTCATCGACCAGACCTACGGCGCCACCGGCCTGGTGACCTCGCGCTTCTTCCGGGGCAGCGGCACCTCGCAGGCGGCGGCGGTGGTGTCGGGCGCGGCGGCGCTGGTGCTGTCGCAGCGGCCCTCGATGAACCCCGACCAGGTCAAGGCGCTGCTGGACGGCAGCGCACGCTGGCTCGACGACCAGCCGGCCAACGCGCAGGGCCACGGCGAGCTGAACCTGCGCAACGCGCTCAACGCCTCGACGCCATCGGTGGCGTCGGCGACGCAGAACTACACGCAGTCGAACGGCACCGGCTCGCTGGAGCAGGCGCGCGGCTCGATCCACCTGGTCAACAACGGCGTCGCCCTGACCGGCGAGCAGGACGTGCAGAGCTCGCCGTTCAACAGCGCCTCGATGGCGACGCTGGAGGCCGCCGGGCAGTCGTGGTCGGGCGGCACCTGGAACGGCCAGACCTGGAGCGGCGCCGACTGGACCGGCCAGTCGTGGAGCGGCCAGAGCTGGTCCGGGCAGACCTGGAGTGGACAGACCTGGTCCGGCCAGACCTGGTCCGGGCAGACGTGGAGCGGGCAGAGCTGGTCCGGGCAGACGTGGTCCGGCCAGTCGTGGAGCGGGCAGACGTGGTCCGGCCAGACCTGGTCGAGCGCCGTCTGGAACGGCCAGTCGTGGAGCGGGCAGTCGTGGAGCGGGCAAACCTGGAGTGGACAGAGCTGGTCGAATTCCGACTGGGTCTGACCGCTACCTCATCCCCCTACCCCTGATCCGGAGGACCGTTATGCAGCGAGCATCGGCCCGAGTGGCGATCCGCCGTGGCGGACCCGCTCGGCCCGCGCTTGCCCGCGTGATGGCCACCGGGACCGCCCGCGTCTGGGGCGTCAACACCGTGCTGGTGCTGATCGCCGCGGCGCTGACGCTCGGCCCGCTGCGTTCGGTGTCGCCGCTGCGCGTGGTGCCCGAGGTGCCGTGGCCGGTGCTGGCATTGCTCGCGGCGGTGGCCGAGGTCTGCGTCGTCCACATCCACTACCACCGCGAGGCGCACTCGTTCTCGCTGCGCGAGATGGTGCTGGTCATCGCCCTGTTCTCGGCAAGCCCGGTGCACATGGTGCTGGCGCAGACGACCGGCAGCGCGCTGGCCCTGGTCAGCCACCGCCGCCAGTCGCCGATGAAGCTGATCTTCAACCTCGGCCTGATCGCGGTGGAGAGCGCGGTCGCGGCGCTGCTGTTCCGCTTCGCTGTGGGCACGCACGACCCGGCGGGGCCCGCGGGGTGGATCGGCACGCTGGGCTCGGTGGCGCTGGTGACGCTGATGAGCGGCACCGTGATCGTGGTCACCATCTCGCTCGCCGAGGGGCATTCGCTGCTCAAGCAGTGGCCGCAGATGGCCGCCTTCGCCATGGCCGGGGCGATCGCCAACAGCTCGATGGGACTCGCCGGCGTGATGCTGTTCCTCGGCGACGCGCGGGCCATCGCCCTGCTGCTGCCGCCGTCGATCGTGCTCCTCGGCGCGTATCGCGCGTACACGGGGGAGCGCATTCGAAAGGAGCGCGTCGAGACCTTGTACCGCTCGACGCATGAGCTGCAGCGCTCACCCGACCTCGCCGCCGCCGCTGCGGTGGTGCTGTCGCACGCCGCGGAGATGGCGCGCGCGGAGCATGCCGAGGTGGTGCTGTTCGCGCTGGACGCGGAGTCGACGCCGCTCCGTGCGTCGCTGTCGGCGGGACGGCTGGAGCCGCTGGCGGCGTACCCCGAGGCGGCCAGCGATCCGCTGTGCCTCGCCGCGGTGGCCTCGACGGGCAACCTGCTGATCCCGCGGCGCAGCGACACGCCGCTGCGTCCTGCGCTGCAGGAGCGCGGCCTGCAGGACGTCATCGCCACCGTGCTCACCGGCGATTCCGGCGTGTTCGGCACCCTGATGGTGGCCAACCGCCTCGGCGACGTGTCGAACTTCGACGGCAGCGACATGCAGCTGGTCCAGGCGCTCGCCTCGCACGCGTCGGTGACCCTGGAGAACCGCCGCCTGGAGCAGCAGCTCAAGCACCAGGCGTTCCACGACGGGCTGACCCGCCTGGCCAACCGGGCGCTGCTGACCAACCGCATCGAGCACGCGCTGAACCGCCGCTCGGTCGAGGAGTCGGTGGCCATCCTCTACCTGGACCTCGACGACTTCAAGCTGATCAACGACGGTCTCGGCCACTCCGCGGGCGACCAGCTGCTGGTGGCGGTGGCCGAGCGGCTGCGCGCCTGCCTGCGTCCCTTCGACACCGCGGCGCGGCTCGGCGGCGACGAGTTCGCCGTCCTCATCGAGGACTCGCGCACGCCACAGGACGCGGTGCGCGTCGCCCAGCGCGTCGAGGAGGCGCTGGCCACGCCGTTCGCCCTGGACTCCCACGAGGTTTCGGTGCGGGCCAGCATCGGCGTGGTGTGGGCGGGACATGCGCGCGCCGACGCCGAGGACCTGCTGCGCAACGCCGACATCGCCATGTACCGCGCCAAGGGGTCGGGCGGCGGCTGGGAGCTGTTCGAGCAGAGCATGCAGGTGGCCGTCGAGGAGCGCCACGGCATGAAGGCCGACCTGCAGCGCGCCATGGAGCAGGGCGGGCTCACCCCGTACTACCAGCCCGTGGTGCACCTGAGCACGGGGCGGATCACCGGCGTCGAGGCGCTGCTGCGCTGGGTGCACCCCGAGCGCGGGCTGCTCAGCCCCGCCGAGTTCGTGCCACTTGCGGAAGAAACCGGGCTGATCGTGGCCATCGACCAGATGGTGCTCCGCGAGTCGCTGCGCCAGCTCCGCGAGTGGCAGCAGACGCTGGGCGACGCGGCGCCGCATCGCGTGTCGGTCAACGTCTCGTCGCGGGCGCTGCGCGACCCTGAGTTCGCCCGCCGCGTCCTCTCCGAGGTCATGGCGGCGCGGCTCAAGGCGGAGAACCTGGTGCTGGAGATCACCGAGACGGTGCTGCTCGAAGACCTCGACACCGCCTGCGCGCGGCTGCAGTCGCTGCGCGACGCGGGCGTGCGCATCGCCATCGACGACTTCGGCACCGGCTATTCGTCGCTGGGCTATCTGCGGCGCCTGCCGGTGGACATCGTCAAGATCGACCGCACCTTCGTCGCCGGCATCGACACCGCCGTGGAGGAGCGCTCGCTGACCCTGGCCATCGTGCGCATGCTCGGCATGCTCGACGTGGAGATCGTCGCCGAGGGCATCGAGACGGCGCAGCAGCTCGCCTACGTGCAGGCGATGGGCTGCGACCACGGCCAGGGCTACGGGCTGTCGCGGCCGCTGCCCAGCGACAAGGTGGAGATGCTGCTGCGCACCCACACCTCGCTGGTGGCGACGATGATGGCCGAGGCGGCGGTGGTCTGAGTCCGTCGGGGCGGGCGGGCCATCCGTTGAATCCGGGCGGGTGGGCGGGAAAGAAAAAGCGGCCCGACCCTTGTGGGGGCCGAGCCGCTCTCCAGTTGCTCAGTTCGAGTCTCTAGCGACTAATACTCCGGCATCGGCGGCGCGCCGCCACCATTCTTCTTCTCCGGAATGTCCGTGATCAACGCCTCGGTGGTCAGCAGCAGCGCCGCAATCGACGACGCGTTCTGCACAGCCGAGCGGGTCACCTTGGTCGGGTCGATGATGCCCGCCTTGACCATGTCGACGTAGGTACCCGTGGAGGCGTCGAACCCCTGCCCCTTGGGCAGCGACTTCACCTTCTCCACCACCACCGAGCCCTCGGCGCCGGCGTTCTGCGCGATCTGGCGCAGCGGCTCCTCCAGGGCGCGGCGGACGATGGCGGCGCCGGTGGCGGCGTCGCCCTCCAGCTTGAGCTTGTCGAGCGCCGGGATGGCGTTGATCAGCACGGTGCCGCCGCCGGGCACGATGCCCTCCTCGACGGCCGCACGGGTCGCCGACACGGCGTCCTCCATGCGGTGCTTCTTCTCCTTGAGCTCGGTCTCGGTGGCCGCGCCGACCTTGATGACGGCAACGCCGCCGGCCAGCTTGGCGAGACGCTCCTGGAGCTTCTCCTTGTCCCAGTCGCTGGTCGACTTCTCGATCTCGGCCTTGATCTGCTCGATGCGGCCCTTGATGGCGTCGGCCGAGCCCGCACCCTCGACGACGGTGGTGTCGTCCTTGGTGACGGTGACGCGGCGCGCCTTGCCCAGCGAGTTGAGCTGCGCGGAGTCGAGCTTGAGGCCGACCTCCTCGCTGATCACCTGGCCACCGGTGAGGATGGAGATGTCCTGCAGCATGGCCTTGCGGCGGTCACCGAAGCCGGGCGCCTTGACGGCGACGGCGTTGAACGTGCCGCGCAGCTTGTTGACGATGAGGGTGGCCAGCGCCTCGCCCTCGACGTCCTCGGCGATGATCAGCAGCGGACGGCCGCTCTGCACCACCTTCTCGAGGATGGGCAGCAGGTCGGCGATCGCCGAGATCTTCTTGTCGGTGATGAGGATGAAGGGCTCCTCGAGCACGGCCTCCATGCGCTGCGCATTGGTGACCATGTAGGGGGAGATGTAGCCCTTGTCGAACTGCATGCCCTCGACGAGCTCCAGCTCGGTCTCCAGGCCCTTGCTCTCCTCGACGGTGATGACGCCGTCCTTGCCGACCTTCTCCATGGCGTCGGCGACGACCTCGCCGATGGCGGGATCGGCGGCGGAGATGCTGGCCACCTGGGCGATCTTCTCCCGGTCGCTGATGGTGACCGACTGCTCCTTGATGGCCGCGACGACCACCTCGACAGCCTGCTCGATGCCCTTCTTGAGCTGGATCGGGTTGGCGCCGGCGGCCACGTTCTGGAGGCCGGCGGTGATCAGCGCCTGGGCCAGCACGGTGGCGGTGGTGGTGCCGTCACCGGCGATGTCGTTGGTCTTGGAGGCGACCTCCTTGACCAGCTGGGCGCCCATGTTCTCGAAGGGCTCCTCGAGCTCGATCTCCTTGGCGATGGTGACGCCGTCGTTGGTGATCGTGGGGGAGCCGAACTTCTTGTCCAGGACGACGTTGCGGCCGCGGGGGCCGAGGGTGATCTTGACTGCGTCGGCGACCCGGTCGACGCCGCGCTTCAGGTGCGCCCGAGCTTCGACGTCGAACAGCAGCTGCTTGGCCATGCAATCCTCCTCCTGCTCGCGATGCTGGTCGGGCAGGGTCGTCAAAGGGAACCGGAGAGTGTCGGGGGTGATATTAGCACTCCGGCGTGGCGAGTGCTAGCCCTCGGGCGGGGGGAGTGCTAAGCGCGGGCGGGCGGCCGCCCCGGCGCCGGGTTGGGGTGGGCGGCCTACCATCGAGGGTGTCATGAGCCGCCCCTCCTCCCGTCAGGCGATCCTGGGCGCTGCCGCGGGCGTCGCCGTGATGTCGCTGCGAGCCCTGGCCCGGCCGCTGCCGGTGGACGAGCGGCGGCTGCTCGACTGGGAGCTGGTGCGGCGGGTCGCCAAGCAGCGCTCGGGCGAGCGGGGGCCGACCGGCACGGCGCTGATGGCGCCCAAGCTCGGCGCCCAGTACGACGCCATCGCCGCCGAGATGGCGCCGCTGATGGCGTCGGTGGTGTCGACGCCCGTCTCCGGCTATCCGCGCTTCTCGGTGCTCGACCGCGCCGGCTTCATCGACCGCAACCTGGGCATGGTGCAGCGGATGCTCGCCCCCGTCGAGCGGCTGCGCGAGCAGATCCCCGAGTCGCGGGCGACCGCGCTCTCGCGGGTGCTGATGTCGCGCTACGTCGGCGAGCTCTTCGGGTTCATGTCGCAGCGCGTGCTCGGGCAGTACGACCCGGTGCTGATGCTCGCCCCCACGGCCGTGGACGGCGAGCCCGCGGCGTCGGCGCTGTACCTGGTGGAGCCGAACGTCGAGCTCTTCGAGTCGCGCCACGACGTGTCCGGGGAGACGCTGCGGCGCTGGCTGGTGCTCCACGAGCTGACCCACGCCTGGCAGTTCGAGGCGCACCCCTGGCTGCGCGAACACCTCGGCGCGATGATGAACGAGCTGCTCATGGCCGAGCTGATGGCGCGGCTGGCCCCGGACGTCGCGTCCGGCGGCGGCGGTTCGGGTCGCGGGCTGGGCTCGACTTTGGAGGTGGTCCGGGCGCTGCCCTCCACCGTGCGCTCGCAGCTGCGCACCGTGGGGCGGGTGCAGGCGGTGATGAGCATCTGCGAGGGGTACTCGAACTACGTGATGCACCAGGTGGGCAGCCGCCACCTCGCCGGCTTCGACAGCCTGGAGACCGCCTTCCACGACCGCAGCGCGCGGCGCTCGCCGCTGGAGCGGCTGGTCTTCAAGGTGACCGGGCTGAGCATGAAGATGCGGCAGTACGAGATGGGCGAGCGCTTCTCCGAGCAGGTGGTGGAGCGTGGTGGGCTGGCGTTGCTCAATCGCGTGTGGGAGGGGCCGGAGATGATGCCGTCGATGGCGGAGCTGGAGCACCCCGAGCGGTGGGTGGTCCGGGTGGGCGGCGCCACCGCCTGACCGCCGCTCGGCTTCAGGCGCGTTGGGCGGACGGAGGGTCGGTTCTCGGGACGCCGTCCCATTCGTCGAGTGGCGCCGAGTGCCACAGCCAATCCGGGCCCTGGCGCGGATGGCCGGGGAGGGCGGCGCGGCCCATGCACCAGCGGAAGCGCTGCCAGGGGTCCGGGTGCTGGGGCGCCCAGGGGAAGAGGCGGCGGGTGACCCGGTCGGCGAGGTCGTCGGGGGCGCGGTGGCCGGGGCCGATGGTGGCGGCGATGTCCTCGGTGTGGATCATCACCTCGGCACAGCCCATGGCGACGAAGCCGCTGGCGTCGGCGCTTCCGGTGAAGTGGTAGGCGCGGGCTTGGGGACCGGCGTCGCGGGCAACGGCGGCGAGGATGGCGGCCGCGGAGTTGAGCTGCTGCAGCAGGGTGCTCGGGTCGACGCCGGTGATGTTGGACCGCAGCGGAGGGTTGCGCGTCGGGATGGCCAGGGCGAGCTGCCCGCTGTAGAAGACGAGCGCGGCGACGGCGTGGTCGAGGGTGTCGCGACAGCTCCAGTCGAGCTCGCGGGCCTGCTCATTCCAGCGGCCGGAGTCCTGCAGTGGGGTGAGCGTCGCGCGGCTGTGGTGGGCGGCGGCGGTGATGTCGTCGGGGGTGATCATCCAGGGTGATTCTGCGGCCGCAGCCGGTGCAGCGCGTCGACGAGCCCGGCGTCGGCGGCCTCGATGGCGCCGTCCCAGGTGAACCAGCGCACCTGCTGGCTCTCGCCGGCCGGGGGCGCGGGCTGGGCGTCGGGATCCACGGGTTCGAGCAGGTAGCGCAGGTCGAGGTGGGTGTGGCCCTTGGCGGCGGGGTGCACGTCGAGGTGAACGAAGTGCGGTGCGCCGTTGCTGTGTCGGAGCGGGAGGCCGGTCTCCTCGTGCGATTCGCGCAGCGCTGCATCCCAGGGCGTCTCGCCGGGCTCGACGTGGCCGCCGGTCTGCAGCCACATGTGCAGGCGCTTGTGGAAGTGGAGGACGACGCCCTGGGGTCCGGCGATGATCGCCGAGCCGGTGACGTGGACGGGGTCGGCGTCCTCGTCGAACGGGCGCGGGAGGCGGTCCAGCTCGGCGAGGAAGCGGCGTCGCGATTCGACCTCGCGCGGTGTGCGCGCGTCGAAACCCGCGACGGTTGCTCGCACCGCTGTGATCAGTGCCTGCTCGTCGTTGGCCATGGGGGCGCGCATGCTCGCATGGTCGAGGACGCCAGCGATCTCCCCTGTAACCCGTTGCCGTCACGAAGCCGGCGATTTGCCCCTGACCCGTTGCTCGTCATGAAGCCATCGGCAGCCTCAATTGCTCCGGCTGCGGCTCCGGCGTGATGTACGTCGCCGGCCGGTCCGCCATCCGCACCTGTTCGCGCAGCTTCGCCACCGTCTCCTGGAGCCCCGCCGTATACGCCGCGGGCAGACCGGCGCGCCCGCCGAACAGCCGGCGATACTCCCCCACCATCTCCGGCCAGTCCGCGGCGAGGTGCTCCATGAAGTGCTCCCGCGTCCCCGGCGCGAGCCGCAGCGCCCCCACACCGGCGAACGCCGCCCCGGCGTCGCGCGCCGCCCGCACCACCTCACCGAGCGCGCGCGGGTCGTCGCTGATGCCCGGGAGGATCGGCGCCATCAACACCCCGGCGCGCACACCCGCGTCGACCAGCGCGCGCAAGGCCCGGAGGCGCGGCAGGGGCGGAGCGGTGCCCGGCTCGGTGCGCCGCACCACCTCGGGGTCGAGGCTGGGCACGCTGACGCAGACGGTGACCCGCACCCGGCGGCTCAGCGCCACCAGCACGTCGAGGTCGCGGACGATCATCGGGCCGCGGGTGGTGATGTGGGTTGGAGTGCGGTGGTCGTGCAGCGCCTCCAGGCAGCCGCGGGTCAGGCGGTAGCGGCCCTCCGCGGGCTGGTAGGGATCGGTCGCCGAGCCGATCGCCACCGGCTCGCGCTTCCACGACCGCCGCCCCAGCTCGCCGCGCAGCACCGCGCCGACGTTGGTCTTGACCAGCACGGTGCGCCCGTAGCGGTCGTCGCTGGGCCGATCGGCGCGCTGCTCGAAGGCGCGCACGTAACAGAAGGTGCAGCGGTGCTCGCAACCGGTGTAGGGGTTGAGCGACCAGTCGAAGGGCATGCCACGGACCCGGTTGAGCGCGGTGCGGCACTCCTTCTCGACCAGGGTGAGCGGCTCGCGACGCATGGGAGCGTCAGGCTAGAACGTTTGTTCGCCTTCGTCAAGGGCCCCCCAGGACGACACGCGGAGACGGTCGCCCACTCACTCGGTGCAACAACAGGTCACTCCTGCCTCCGTCTGAGCATCACCGCACCTTCCCACCATCGACAATGACGACTCCTTGCGCCAAGCCACCGTTGCCTGCATCGGCACGCCTCCACGGATGCGGCGCACTTCCTGTAGATCACCGCAGGGCATCACGGCAGTCGGAAACCACCGTCCAAGCCCATGCCGTAGCACGCCGGATTGAAGTCGAATATGAACATCGCCCTGCTCCAGCAGAAGCTCAGCGAGCGGCCACGATGCATTCGACCCCCGCCATCGCATTCCACCGACGAAGCGATGGGTACTCGCGCCCTGCATCGCACCCTCAGCCGTCATGCTTGCCACACCACCCAGCTGCTGCTCGCCCCGGGCGTGGACCGAGGCCGGCCACGGAAATTGACGCCAAGACCCATCGAGGGATTAATGGTTGTGACCGTCTGGCCACAGCTTCCGGTGCCATGCGCAAAGTCAAGACCGAAAATCCTAGCCCTCTCCGCTACTCGCACCCGCGTCGGTGAACGGGCCCCCCAGATCGGAGCCGACCTGCTTCGACGGCTCGGCGAACTCGTAGGACTCGCTATCAAACGGATCCCTCGAGCACAGACCCGCGGGATCAGTTCATTCAGCGGGTTGTGGGTCACATAGCGATGGGGTTGGCGGGTCACCGAGGTGAGCAGGTCCGGGGGAGGAACTGTGCCGTGCTTGGGTCGCAGTAGCGGGCTCGCAGGTAAGCGAGGCCGGAATCTATTCCGTCCGCAGGCGAGCCGCGAAAAGCGCGTCGAAACGCTGTCTCAGCTCCGATTCCACCTGCGAAAGCTGACTGCCATCGTCATATTTGACTTTCACAACCCAACCCTGCGGGAATCGTGTCTTACCCCAAACCAACTCTGCGGTAACCGCGTTCCTGCCGTAGCCAACAACGAAATCGATGCCCTCGTCACGAAATCTGCGCTCAAACTCAGACTGGAGTCGCCGGCAGAGTTGGCCAACTTCTTCCGACGTAATCGTCATCTCGACCTCACTTGAACAATCCCAATGCCACAATGTTGGTCGCCGCCCACCGCCCGTCGGAAGACATCCTGGCCCTCGTGCATACCCCACCCGAGTCTGATGACCCCCTAATTCAGGACTCCCCAGGCGCCGGTCGCGTACCTGGCGTTCGCAAGACGTGCACCCGTCCGCCCTAGCATCGCCAGTAAGACTGTTCGAGGCAACTTGCCAGTTTGCACTGCAGTGGTCATAGCAACTCGTCGCTCTGTGTCCTCAAGGCGTTCACACAAATCTGATGCCGGCGAGTCCGGCCACGACGATCGCGATACCAAACACCCAGCAGAGTACGGCTAAGGTATGGGCTTGACCCGGTTCGGCGGACACTCTGACTATGCTGCCTGACCGGCACGGTGGCAAGTTTCAAACTCCTCGGGGCTGACATTGCCGAGGACGGAGTGACGGCGCTCACGGTTGTAGAAAGCCTCGATGTACTCGAAGATGGCCAGCCGCGCCCGCTCGCGGGTCGACCACGTCGTGCGGTACACCAATTCCTCCTTGAGGGTCGCGAAGAAGCTCTCGGCGACAGCGTTGTCGTAGCAGTTGCCGGGGCGACTGACGCTCTGGAGCACATCGTGTGCGGCGAGCAACTTCTCGTAGGCGTCGGAGGTGTACTGACAACCGCGGTCGGAGTGGTGGACGAGGCCTGGCCGTGGCGCGCGCTGCAGCAACGCCATGCGCATGGCCTGCAGGACGAGCTCGGTCGCGAGGTTGTCGCGCATGGCCCAGCCCACCACGCGACGCGAGAAACAGTCGAGGACGACGGCCAGGTAGAGCCAGCCTTGGCCGGTGCGCACGTAGGTGATGTCGGTGACCCACAGCTGGTCTGGCTCCGACGGCGCGAAGTCGCGCTGCACCAGGTCGGGCAACGCGGTGAAGGGGTTGCTCACTGTGGTGCGCCGAAAGCGCTTGGGGTAGCGCCCTGCAAGCCGGTTCTGGCGCATGAGTCGGGCCACCCGCTTGCGCGAGCAGCGCTCGCCGGCGGCACGCAGCTCGGCGTGCACGCGCGGCGCTCCGTAGGTCATCCGGCTGCGCGCGTGGACGGTACGAATCTTCTCCAGCAAGTCGACGTTGCTGCGGGCGCGCGTCGACGGCGCTGCGGTGCTCCAAGCGTAGTAAGCGGCACGGGAGACCTGGAGCACGCGGCACAGCGTGGTGACCGCGTACTGGGCCTTCTCCGCCTCGACGAGCCGGTACCGGCTCACCGGGTCTCCTTGGCGAAGAAAACCGCTGCCTTCTTGAGGATGGCCCGCTCCTCCTCGAGCACACGCACCTGGCGGCGCAGCCGCACCAGCTCCTCGCGCTCCGCAGCCGTCAGGCCCGGCCGTGTCCCCTCCTCGATCTCCGCCTTCTGCACCCACTCCCGCACCGCCGTCTCGGTGAGGTCGAGGTCGCGGGCCACCTGGCCCACGGTCTTGCCCGAACTGCGCACCAGCGCGACCACCTCAGCCTTGTATTCCGGAGCGAATCTCCGGCGCTCTCGACGCGGCATGTGGACCTCCAGAACGGGGCAGAGCCCCATATCTTGGCTGTCCGTCAAACCGGGTCAAGCCCAGAGCCGCCCTTCGTCGCTGTGTCGCACAACTGGAACAATACGACACCGAAGCATGTCTGCATATAAGCCTGCCCTGGCGAGGGGGCTTGTGCGTCATATGCGGCTTTTGCCACGTGCTTCAGTCCCGGAGTTTGGCTGGCGAGCGAATTGGCGCAGTTGGCGTCGGTGACCACGCAAAGGCCGTGATCCTGCAGGACTCCATCGATCGCGCAACCGAACAGAAGGCATTGGCCCGATGGGTCCGTCGCGTTGAGCGGATTCCCTACAGCGTAGGCATGTTTGGAGCGCGGGGCCAACCAGCCGACGCTCCCCGTCATCGAGGCGCTGGCCGCGATGGGATCGCACGACGCGAGCAAGGTCAACCGGAGTATCCACTCGGCCCGCCGAAGGGCGCCGGAGTCGGACGGTCGTAGTCGGGGAATTGCTGGTACGCCTTGGTAAACAACGCGTTGGCGCTCTTCAGCGTTGCCACGGCCTGCCCGAACGATGCATCGTTGTTCTGCGCAATGGCGCTGTCTCGTTGGTGGAGCCCATCAACCTCCAGCATGAGCGCCTGGTCGAGGGTGGCGGCAGCGTCGCGAAACTCTGCTGGCGTGTTTGTTGCCAAGAGATCATTGCGAAGCTGCTGCAACTCTGTGGCCACCTTCTCGTCCGTGTTGTAGCACCCCTGCTTAGTTCCCCCTTTGTTGCACACGCCGGGAGAGGCACCATTCGGCCCCCATGCTCGCGCATCGCGGATGACGGGTGCCCAGTCCTTGCTCCAGACGGCCTTGTAGGCACCGTCGTTCACCAAGGGATGGACTGACACCGAAGCGCCACATCCGGCCAGAGCACTGGCTAGTCCAAACACAACTCCATACAGCGAGGGCCGCGCTTTCACGGCCTGCGCAAGCAAATCACCACACCTTCCCACCATCGACGACGACCACCCCTCGGACTCGGAGCAGATCAGCGGCCTCGTCGCGCCTTCGGGTACTGCACCAGAACACAAGCCGAGCGGATGGTTGCGTTGCCTGGGTGAAGTCCAAGCCACCGTTGCCCGGCAACGGCACGCCGCCTCGGATGCGTCGCACCTCTTGGAGATCAGCCCACGCGATAGCAACACTCGGGAACCACCGTCCTAGTGCAGCTCGCAACAGACTGGATCGAAGCCGTACCCGGACTCCGGCGTCCTCCATCACCAGCTCGGCGAACGGCCAAGAGGCGTTCGACCCGCGCCATCGCATCCCGCCGACGAAGCGGTGGGTGCGTGCGCTTCGCACTTCGCCCTGCGCTGTCATGGCTGCCACACCCACGTATTGCTTGCCCCAGCGTGCCCCGAGACTGGCCATGGAAGGTTGAGGCCGACACCCAGGGAGGGGGTGATGGTTGTGACCGTCTGACCGCAGTTGCCGGTGCCGTATGCAAAGTCGAGACCGCCGACATATCCCTCTCCGCCCGAAGCACCGGCATACGTGAACGGCCCACCGAGATCGGAGACGTCGTGCGCACCGAGGCCAAGCTGCGGACCCGCGGTCAAGCTCACACCGCCCGGAATCTCGACGCCGGCGCCCGCTGTCCCGGTCAACCCGAAGCTGTGCGCATTGGCTTCGACGCATGCAGAGCCTGACACGCCGACGCCGAGACCGGCCGAGCCCTGAATGCAGAAGCCGAAGGTGTTGTCGTTGATGAAGTGGTTGATGTCGCCCGCCCACGACGACACTTGCTTCGACGGCTCGGCGATCTCACACGAGTTGCTGTCGAACGGATTCCACGAACACAACCCGGTCGGGTCCGCCTCATTCAGCGGGTTGTCATCTGCGTAGCCGTATGGCGCCCGTGTGGTCCAGAGCGCCGGGTCGCGGGAGAGGAAGTTGGCGGTCACGGGGTCGTAGTACCTGGCGCGGAGGTAGTAGAGCCCCGATTCGGCGTCGAGGTACTGTCCGGTGAATCGGAACGGGTTGGCGACGGAGCCGCTCGACGCGGTCAGGTTGCCGTACGGGTCATACGAGTAGGTTGCCTGAGCCGCTCCACTCGCGTCCGTGAGGAGGCGGATGGAGCCCAGTTGATCGTGGTGATAGAAGAGCGCATTCGTGCCATTCACCTGCTCGACGGGAAGGCCGCCGGGTCCGTACACATAGTAGGTGTAGTTGGTGCTGGGGCCATCGCGGAGCAGGAGGGGCAGGCCTTGGGTGGGATCCCAGACGAATTGGCTGGTGGTGCTCGCGGACGTCTTGGTCATCCGCAGGCCGTCGCCGTCGTAGCCATAGGTCGTCGTTGCCGAGCCTTGCGTCCACGTCGTCAGGTGGTTGGCTTGGTCGTAGGAGTAGGACGTCCCCGGTCCCGTCGCGGGCGTCGTTGACGTGCGGTTCCCTCGGGTGTCGTACGCGTACGTGGTCGACCCGGTGGGAGCGGTGCCGCACGCATTGCTGCTGGAGCCGGAGAGCGTCCAGCACAGTTGATCCGCGGCGTTGAACTGCTGCGTCGTTGACCCAAGGCTGGTCAGGTTGTCGGCCGCGTCGTAACTGAAAGGCTGGGATCCGGTCGGAGGGCTGCTGCACGCCGACGTGGACGAGGAACCCGCATAGCAGACCTGGTTCCGGGGCGTGTACTTGTACGAGGCGGTCGTGGTCGCAATCGAGCTGTCGCTCGTCACCTGATTGGCGTTGTCGCGCGTGTAGGTCGCGGCAAAGAGGCTCGTCGAGCCCTTGGCGCTGCTGATGCTCATGATCCGGTCAGCCGCGTCGACGCTGAACGTGTCGACCACTCCCGAGCCGGTGGAGAACGTCTCGGTGGTGAGGTTGGAGTTGGCGTCGTACCCGAAGCTGGTGGTATTGGATGGGCTCAGAAAGTCCTGGACCGACGTCCAGCGACCCGCGTCGTCGTAACCGCGGTTGACGGTCTTGCTGCCTGGATACGTGATGCTCGTCACAAGGTTGCGCAGGTTGTACGACCACTGCACCTGGGCTCCGCCGCCGTTGGTGTAGCTGGTCAGCCGGTTCAGGTTGTCGGTGGTCCAGAACGACGTGCCCGTGCCGTCGCTCATCGAGGTGCGCTGACCGTCCCCGTCGTAGGTGATCGCAGTGATGTTGGGCGTCACTCCGTCGGAGTAGGTCACCGACGTGAGCTGGTTGCCGGCGTCGTAGGTCGAGGATATGCAGCCCGTCTTCGGCGTCGTTGTGCAGTTTCCGCCGGGATCCTGCTGGGTCAGCCGGTTCCCGGCCGCGTCGTAGGTGTACGCCGTCGTGTTGCTCAGCGCGTCGGTGACGGACGAGACGCGCGCCAGCGGATCGTACGCGTAGGTCTGGATGGCGTTGTTCTTGCCATCCTTCTGGTCGAGTACGGTGCCGTCAGCGTTGTAGTCGGTGGTGACCACCGTCTGCGGGCTGTCCGCGCGCTTCACCTGGGTCTGCTGATTGGCGACATCGTAGACGTAGGTGGTGATGTTGCCGTCGGCGTCGGTAGAGCTGTCCAGGTTGCCATCCGCGTCGTAATGGCGAGTTGGGCCGTGCCCGAGGGGATCGGTGACGGTCGTGACCTGCCCAAAGGCATTGTAGCCGTAGCTGGATGTGTACGTCGAGGCGCAACCACACCCGCTGACATTTCCCTTGGGACTGACCGACGACGTCATCCACCCGTCGGCATTGAAGACCGTCGTTGCCTTGTCGCCCAGCGGATCCGTGGTGGCGTTGCGGTCGCCGTAGGTGTCGTAGCCGTACGTGGTCGTCTTGCTGTCAGAGTCGACCATGCTGGTCACGTCACCCGGGTGCGTGGAGTCGGCGCGGTTGTAGGTCGTGACCTGGCATGGGCACGCTGTCCCCGAGAGGGGGCGGGAACTGCTGGAGAGATTGCCGTGGCTGTCGTACGTATATGTCGTGGTGACGCCGTTGCCGTCCCGCACGGTCAGCGGCTCGTTGAAGGAGTTGTAGGTCTTGGCGACCGTCCGACCCAGGTCGTCGGTGGTGGTGAGTACGTTGCCGTTGCTGTCCACGGTCTGCGTGGCCTGGTTCCCGTTGGGGTCGATGACCGCGGTCATCACCAGGGTCGCCGGATCATAGAGGTACTTGGTCGTTGCCGCCTGCGCGGTGCCGTATCCCCGGGTCACCGACGTTCTCAGGCCGAACTGGTACCCGTCCACGGTGACGTTGCCCTTGGGATCGGTGACCGTGGTCGTGCCACCGTTGCCATCGCCCGGAGTGCCGGCGTAGCTGAATGATGTCTGGCGGTTGAGTTGATCCTTCTGCCAGTCGATGCGCCCGCCGGCGTCATAGTGGTTCTGGATGCCGGGACACGCGGAGCCGAGCGCCTGACACTTCGGATCCTTCATCGTGAGCATGCGATGGCTGGTGTCGTAGGTGAAATGCGTGTCGCCGCCATTGACGTCCGTGACGTCCTGGAGGTTGCCGCTGCCGTCGTAGGAGTAGGTGAGCGAACGGTTGGGCGTCACGTTACCGTCGGTGACGCTGGTGATGTTGGAGCCGGTCCAACCCAGCGCGAGCGTCCGACCGGCGGGGTCGGTGATGGACGTGAGTTGACCCGCGGTGTAACTCAGGGCGGTAGCGTAGCCGTTGAGGTCGGTGATGCTGGTGAACTGTCCGGAGGAGTTGAACCCATAAGTATAGCGACCCTGCCTCTGGAACGTCCACGTGCCGTCAGCGTTGTGGACGAGCGTCGCGATGAACCGCGGGGCTGCCGGCGACCATGAGCTGCCCGAGCCCGGCTGGTTGAAGGTCACCTGACTGCCGTTCTCCTCGCTGATCGTCGCCACCTGGTTCGGCGACGTCCCGGTCACGGTGAGGGCCATGCCGTAGTTGAACTGCCATCCGTAGCCGAAAGGGGAGTTCGTCGATGCGCTCTGAGAGTTGTAGCTGCGCTCCACCTTGAGAGGGCAGCTGCGGCCGGCGATGCTGACGTCGCTGAAGTTG
Source organism: Candidatus Angelobacter sp. (assembly GCA_035569495.1). Lineage (GTDB taxonomy): Bacteria > Chloroflexota > Dormibacteria > Aeolococcales > Aeolococcaceae > DASRDZ01. The sequence continues at coordinate 111,912 of DATMMX010000028.1, forward strand.
TGCCAGAAGTTGCCCGACTCGGTGTCCACGGGGTTTCCCGTAGCGTTGCCGTGCAGCGGCGCCGCGGTGGCGGTCGAGCAGCCTTGGCCACCGGAGGCCGCCTGGGTGACCAGCACAGGGCCGCCGACCGGCTGAGTCTGCATGCCGGCCGCCTGGAAGTGATGGACGACCTGCGCTCCACTCAAGGCATGGTCGTAGGCGGCCACCTCTGCGATCGAACCGTTGAAATACCCGTCTGAGTTGCTGCCGTCGCGGCCGATGGCGATGCCGGAGAGGTTGTGCGCCGTTCCCGTCGCCGTCGCCGTTGTACCTATAAGGATGCCGTCCAAGTACATCTTGAGGCTGCTGCTGTCGTGCGTGAACACGGCATAGTGCCACTTGCCGTCGGCGTAGTTCGCGCCCGTGGCGACAGAGTGATACGTCCCGGTCGAATCGAGCATGTCGCCGGCGATGCCGCCGCTGTTGCAGCACGCGTAGAGGTTGGCGCCGTCTTGAGCATCGCGATAGATGTTGGCTTCATTCAAGTAGACGGTCGTCGTTTTGAACCATGCCTCGACTGACCAAAGCTGCGGATCGAGCATGCCGGGCGATCCGAGCCATACGTAGCCTGTCGAGCCATTGAAGCTCATTGCCGCGCCATTCACAATCGGACCACTCTGGGCGGTGGTCACTCCGCCGTTGAGGGTGCCGTTGTTGTTACCCATCTCGTCAACCGCCGTGCCTCCGGTGTCGTTGAGGCGCCAGTACGAGGAGGGAAAGTCGGCCAGCACCGTCGAGACGTAGCTCTGACGGGAGCTCGCCTGATAGTGCGCGGCGACCTGGGACGCGCCGAGTGCATGGTCATACACGGCGACCTCGGCGATCGAACCCTGGAAGTAGCCGTCGGTGTGGTAGCCGTCACGACCGATGGCGATGCCGCCGACGCCAGTGCGTGTGCCGGTCGCCGTCGTCGTAGTTGCCTTGAGCGCTCCGTCGATGAAGAGGTTGAGGGTTGAGGTGCCGTGGGCGAACACCGCATAGTGCCATTTGCCATCGTTGTAGCTCACCGACGACGCGGCGCCGTGCCACGTGTTGCTCCCATCGATCATGTCTCCCGCGATGCCGCCATTGTTGCAGCATGCGTAGAGGTTCGCGCCGAAGTCCGCGTTGCGGTAGATATTGGCTTCGTTCGAGTAGGCGGTCGTGGTTTGAAACCAAGCTTCCACCGACCAGGACTGCGGATCGAGCGATCCGGGTGTGCCCAACGAGACGTACCCCGTCGACCCGTTGAAGGTCATGGCGGCTCCGCCTGGAATTGGCCCGGGCTGCAGGAGGGTCACCCCACCTTGGACCGAACCATTCACATTGTGCATGCGGTCGAAGGCCGTGCTGCTGCTGTCGTTCAGTCGCCAGTACGAGAGGGGGCTGTCAGCCAGAACCGCGTTGACGTAGCTATCCGCCGTCTGTGCGGCGGCCGGGACGGCAGAGATGATGGATGTCGTTACCGCAGGAATCAGTCCGCCCGCGATGCCCGCCATGGTGATCACCGCGAAGATACGAGCACGATCTCTGGTGAGGTGCATCCGCCAACTCTCCTGTTGAACTGCATGTGAGCGAGGTCTTGCTCGCGCGCCGCCGTGAGTGTGCGACGCGTCTTGCCAATGCGCGCACGATACGAGTAACGGGCGCGATACGGAGCGCGGGTCATCTGCATGCGTGTGTTGGGCGTTGTGAAAGGGCACGGATGCTGCCCCGTGCGGGGACGCCCCGAATGGACCTATCGCTCTGATGGCTCCATGGTCGCAACGGCGCGGTTCATAAGAATGGACACTCCGCTGCGCGGTTGCGCAATCCAGACGGCAGTCGTGATTAGGCGGTGGTCCACGAGACCGGCGGCGCGGACGAGGTGCGCTTCGGAGCAGCGAGGGCACCGGCGAGACGGGCACAGCGGCGACGAATCTCTCGGAGGTTCGAAGGGCATCGCTTCAGCCAGCTCGGTGCAGCGCGCCCGTGCCTCGAAGTCGGCGTCCGCATGGAGCACGGGCATGCCCTCGCGCACCGCCACGGGCCGCGATCAGGCAGTCGATTAGGCGCCGCTCCGTCGCGCCTTGGCGGCGGCACTGCCGGTGGGGCGCCGCGGCGGCGGCGAGGTCCCCGGGCAGGCAGTGCACCATCCGCGCCCGCCCGAGCAGGCCGCGGAGCTGGTGTAGATTCCCGTCGTCGCGGGCGCCGGCGAGGACCTCCATGAGCACCAGCTCGGTGAGCGCGAGCTCACGGTCGAGCAGGCGGTCGACCTCGTCGCACGCAGGCGAGCCGGTGTCGCGAAGAAACTCGATCCAGGCCGAGCTGTCGACGAGGATCACGGCTGCGCGACCCTCGACTCTCGCATCTGGTCGAGATCGCCCTCCCGGCCCGAGCCCCTCAGCCGCCGGGGTCCGGCGACGGTGAGCTCGCGGCCAGCTCGCGGAGTGCGACGTTGACCGCGTCGCGCTTGCTGGTGAGCCCGTAGCGGCGCATGACCACCATGCAAGCTTCCTCATCGATGTCGGTGTTCGTGCGGCCCATACACCACGCCCCACCCCGCACGCCGCACCCAACCCCCGTCGAGGCGGGCAGAATGACCGCATGAGGCCACCCCGGCCCGCCCTCCTCTTCGACCTCGACGGCACCCTGGTCGACAGCGTCTACCAGCACGTTCTCGCCTGGCACGAGGCGATGCGCGAGGAGGGCATCGAGCTCTCGGTGTGGCGCATCCACCGGCGCATCGGCATGAGCGGCGGCCTGTTCCTCGACGCGCTGGCCCGCGAGCTGGGCGCGGAGATCACCGCCGAGCGGGCGCTGCGCCTGCGCACCCGGCACGCCGAGGGCTTCCTGCGCCGCGCCGACGAGGTGCAGGCACTCCCCGGGGCGCGCGAGCTGCTCCAGCACCTCACCGAGGCCGGCGCGCCCTGGGCGATCGCCACCAGCGGCCGGCGCATGACCGCCGACATGGGCCTGGCTCTGCTCGGCATCCCCGCCGACACCCCCGTGGTGACCCGCGACGACGTCGAGCACGCCAAGCCGGATCCCGACCTGTTCCTCGCCGCCGCGGCCCGGTTGGGCGTCGACCCGTCCGCGTGCTTCGTCGTCGGCGACAGCGTGTGGGACATGCTGGCGGCGCAACGGGCGCGGGCGCTCGGCATCGGCGTGCTCTCGGGTGGCTACGGGCGCGAGGAGCTGGCCGGTGCGGGGGCGTACCGGGTCTACGAGGACCCGCGCGACCTGCTCGACCACCTCGACGAGGTCGGGGTTCGCCGCCGCTCGGTCTGAGTGCGAGCGCGGGCGCGGCTCAGGCCGCGCGGACGCGCACCGTTCCCGCTGGAGCATCGATGAGCCTCCCGGCGACGACGGCCAGACCGCCGTTCGCCCGGATGTCCTGGACGAGCTGATCGCATTGCGCCGGCGACACCGTGAGCAGCAGGCCCCCGGAGGTCTGCGCGTCGGTGGCGATGACGCGCTGGAGTGGCGTTACCGCCGGATCCCACTCCGCCCACTCGTCCGCGAACGCGAGGTTGCGCCTGCTCCCGCCGGGGACCCATCCGCCGTCGACCAGCTCGGCCACACCGGGCAGCATCGGCAGGGACGCGGCATCGATCTCCACACCGCAAACACTGCCCGCGGCGATGTTGCGCGCGTGGCCGAGCAGGCCGAAACCGGTGACGTCGGTGGCGCAGCGTACGCCCGCGCGCGCGGCGGCCTCGGCGGCGGCGCGGTTGAGAGTGCGCATCGACTCCACCGCCGCCGCGGTGACGTGTGGCGGCGCCTCGCCCAATTTGGTGGCGTTGCTGACCACGCCGGTGCCCAGCGCCTTGGTCAACACCAGCAGGTCGCCGGGCCGCCCGCGCGCGTTGCTGGTGACCTGCTCGGGATGCACGGTGCCGACCACCGCGAGGCCGTACTTCGGCTCCTGGTCGCGCACCGAGTGGCCGCCGGCGAGAACCGCACCGGCGCTGCGCACCGTCTCGGCGCCTGCCCGCAACACTTCGCCGAGGACCCAGGGCGGCAGCACGTCGTCACCCGGCCACGCCACCAGGTTGAGCGCCAGCACCGGCGTGCCGCCCATCGCGTACACGTCGCTCAGCGCGTTGGCGGCGGCGATCGCGCCGTAATCGCCAGGATCGTCTACAACTGGTGCGAAGAAGTCGGTGGTGACGACGATGGCCAGGTCGTCGCTCAGCTTGTAGACCGCGGCGTCGTCGGACGTGCCAGCGCCGACCAGCAACTGCGGGGAGGCGACGGCGAGCGGGAGGGTGGCGAGGATGCTTGCGAGCTCGCTCTGCGCGATCTTGGTGGCGCAGCCGCCGCCACTGGCGTACGCGGTGAGTCGGATCGTCGACGTGGACATGCGGCGAGCCTAGCACCTCTTGACGACTTACACAAGCGTGTGTATTGTGCGACATCGGAGGTGCACGCGCACCAGCGGCCGGAGGGGTGCCGTTCCCAAGCCCGTACAAGGGAGATCGCCCCATGCCGCCACGCTGGTTCCGCGCCCTCGTCGTCGCGGAGAGCGCCGCCGCCATCGCCCTCGCCGTCGTCGGCGTGCGCCTCGTCGTCCACGGAGTCCACGCCGCCGGTGACGCGCTGACGTGGCTGCGCCCCGCGCATCACGCGCCTCCCCTGCCCTCGCCACTTCCCGACCTCGGCGGGACGCTCGCCGCGCCGCCCACACACGCGACGCAGCCGGTGATCGCCGGCATCGAGACGCTGACCCCGCAGCTCTTCGCGCGCCTCAACCGGCAGACCGGCGCGTTCGCCGAGGCCGAGTACGCGCTGCTGCTCGACCTCGAATCGCTCGCACGCGACGAGGCCACGCGCCTGCTCAGCGGAGTGCACGTTCCGCCCGCTCCATGAGAATTGCGCGACGACGCAATCGCACGAGTCCACCCTTGACAACCACCACAGATCTGTAGTAGTCTCATCCCCGTCGGCGCGAGGCGCCGGAGGCCGGAGGGGCGGCCTCATCCAGCAACCCGTTCCTGCAACCCGGAGGCCGCCCCATGCACACGTCCGTCTGTCTTCCGCGCGCCCACGTGCGGCGCGAGCCGTGGAGCCGCTGACGCCATGCAGCAGCTCAAGTCGCTCATCGACAACTGGGTCGGCCTGGCCCAGAGCCTGATCGGCTCCATCGGCGCCCTCGCCTTCCTGGTCGCGTTCCTCTACAAGATCATCGCCGTGGAGCCGCGCAGTGTGATGGAGGCCAAGCGCTGGATCGGCCGCATCGTCTTCGGGACGATCGGCGTCGAGCTGGCGGGAACCCTGACCCACGCGCTGCTCTCCGCAGTGCCGTCGAACCTGCACTGAGCACGTTCCTCTCGACATGCACACGCTCGCGTTCCTGCAGGCACTGCGCGACCCCGCCGGGTGGGTGGTGCACCTCGTCGTCGGGGTGCTCACCCACTTCATCGACGGCGCGCGTCACGACGTGGAGAGCGTCCTGCAACGCTACCTGTTCAGCACCGTCGACACCTCCGTCGCCTACACGCGAGCATTCACCGACAACCCGCCACTCCGTCACCTCACCTTCGGCCTGGCACTGGCCATGGACGTGCTGCTCGTCGCCGTCCTGATCATCGGACTGCTGCGCGGCATCTTCGAGCACACGTCATACCGCGCCCGCTACTCGCTCAAGGTGCTCCTGCCGCGGCTGCTGCTGGCGGTGGCCCTGGTGCACTTCTCACTGCCGCTGGCGCAGATGGCGATCGACCTCGACAACGCGCTCGGCCAGGTCGCCGCCGGTCTCGGCGGCGCGATGCACGTCGACGGCCTGCCCTGGAGCTCGTCACTGAGCGCCCCGCTGGTCGCCAACATGTCGGTCACCCAGGACATCTTCCACGCCGTCTTCGTCGTCGGGCTGGTCATCGCGCTGGTGCTGCTGGTGCTGTCGTATGTCGTCCGCTACGCGCTCCTCTCCGTCCTCATCGTCGTCTCGCCCGTCGCGGCCGTGTGCAGCGTGCTTCCCGACACGCGATCCTACGCGCGCACCTGGCTGCGCCTGTTCATGGTCACCGTGTTCATGCAAGCGGTGCAGCTCGTCGTCCTGCGCGTCGCCATGACGCTGGCGTTCGACAACAGCGGCTTCGGCCTCGTGCAGACCTTCTACGGCCTGGCCACCCTGGTGCTGATGCTCAAGGTGCCCGGCGCGCTCAACACCGCATCACATCTGGAGACGAAGACCAAGACGCTCGGCCACCACGTCGAGCGCGCCTTCAAGCACGCCGTCCACACCACCGCCGGCCACGGCGCGGCGCGGAGGGCGTGATGATCCGCATCGTCATCGCCGCAGGCACGGCCGTGGTGCTGAGCGGTGCCGCGGTCGGCACCGGCGCCGCCATGCACGACGCCGGGAGCGTCCTCGGCCGCGTCGTCGCGGTGGGTGTTGCCGGCGTGTCGGTCGACGACGCACCCGGGCATACCGCCCTGGTGCACGCACCTGCGGGCACCGCGTTGCTCGCCATCGCCGCCGGGACGATCGCGGTCCCCTCGCCGGGCCGCGTCGTCATCAGCGGCGCAGGTGACGACCTGGGACTGAACGTCGACGTGGCGGGACTCGGCGACAACGTTCCGGACGGAACTGTGCAGCGGGGCGACGTCGTCGGCCACGTCCTCGCCGCGGATCACGCGGTCACTCTGCGCGCGACGCTCGACGGCGAGGCGCTCGACGCACCTTCGCTGTTGCGCGCTGCGCTGAACGGCGTCAGCGCCGCCGCCGGTGCGTGGACCCGACCGGTCGACGGCGCCGTCGTCACCCAACCGTTCGGCTGCTCCCAATACACGATGGAGCCCGTCGACCACAGCTGCGCGTCGGGACACATGCACACCGGCATCGACCTCGGCGCGCCGCTGGGCACGCCGGTGCACGCCGCCCTCGACGGCGTCGCTCGCGTGGTCACGTCCGCGACCGGCTACGGCCTGCACGTCGTCCTCGACAGCGGCGACGGCCTGACGACGCTGTACGCGCACCTCGATTCGGCAACGGTTCACGACGGCGACGAGGTCGCCGCCGGTGACGTCATCGGCCAGGTCGGCAGCACCGGCAACTCGACCGGTCCGCACCTGCACTTCGAGGTGCGCCGCGACGGCATCGCCGAGGACCCCGCGCTCGACGTAGCACTGCCGTGAGCCGCGCGGCGATTCCCCCCGCCTACCGCGGGCCCACGCCCGCAATCAGGAGAAGTCCATGGTCAACAAGGTCATCCTCATCGGCAATCTCACTCGCGACAGCGAGACCGTCGCGGGTTCACGCGGCGCCGTCACGCGCATGCGCCTGGCCACCTCGACGCACTGGCGCGACCCCGACGGCAACCGCGTGGAGACGACGGAGTTCCACAGCCTGGTCGCCTTCCAGCGGCTCGGCGAGATCTGCGCGCAGTACTGCTACAAGGGGCGCCGCATCTACGTCGAGGGGCGCCTGCGCACCCGCGAGTACGACGGTTCCGACGGCCTGCGCCGCACCACGACCGAGGTGGTCGTGGACACCATGCGCCTGCTCGACCGCCGCGAGGACGGCGGCGCCGAGGGCGATGCGGTCAACGCCACCGCGTTGTCCGACGCCGCTCCTCCGCAGGACGACCACGCCGCCGCCCACGCACCCGACGAGTCCGGGCTGGCCCTCAGCGGCGCGCCCGGGCGCTGAACGAACGCCGCCAACACCCCGAGGCACCGGCGCGATGGCAACGCAGCCGCGCCGGTCGCCTCGCCGAGGCGAGGAGGGTCAGATGCTAGGCAGGCCGGGTCCGGGCGAACAGAGCGCGCACTCGCTCCTCGAAGTGTTCGAGCGGCAGGGTGTCGTAGTCGGGGTCGAAGGCCACCTGGTCCCACTCGTCGGCGAAGCGCTCGCCGAGCGAGAAGGCCGGGTTGTCGCGGTACTGCTCGCGCGCATCCGGGTCCATGCCCAGGTACTGGTAGTAGTGCCGCCCCTGGAAGTCCTGATGGGTCAGGATCATCCAGTACACCTCCGGCCGCACGTACGGCTTGAGGATCTCCGCCGCGATGGCCCCGTGGTTGGGCACCGACACCGCCTTGCCGATGTCGTGGCAGAGCGAGGCGATGACCATCTCGTCGTCGGCGCCCGCCCGCTCGGCGCGGGTGGCGGTCTGCAGGCAGTGGGTGAGCTGGTCGATCGCGAAGCCGTCGACCACGTCCTGCAGCGAGCGGAGCATCCCCAGGATGCGGTCGGCGGTCCGCCCTTGGTTGGCCGCCGTCTCGGTGCCGATGGTCATCCACTGCTCGGCGGTGCCCTGGTCCATCCGGGTGAAGCTGCTCGCCGTCGTCGCCATGCTCAACACACCTCCGTGCGGCACGCCACACGCTGCGGCGGGGCGGCCAGACGGCCGAGCGTAGCACGGGATCGCGGAGCCACCACGCGTCGCCTGGCTAGAATCGTGCGGGCCGCCCACCACGGCCTGGAGGCATCCGCCCGCAGCGCGCCGCAGCGGGCCACTCGATTGGAGGTGCTCGTGCCGCTGCGCCGCGTGCTCGTCGCCAACCGCGGCGAGATCGCCCGACGGGTCATCCGCGCCTGTCACGACGAGGGCATCGAAGCCGTCGCCGTCCACTCCGACGTCGACGCGGACACCACCTTCGTCGCCGAAGCCGACGCCGCGGTGCCCATCGGACCCGGCCCGGCGCAGCAGTCGTACCTCGACATCGAGGCCATCCTCCGCGCCGCCCGCGACACCCGGGCCGACGCCATCCACCCCGGCTACGGCTTCCTCAGCGAAAACCCCAGCTTCGCCACCGCCGTCGAGGAGTCGGGCCTCACCTGGGTCGGCCCCTCGCCCGACGTCATCGAGGCGATGGGCAACAAGGTCGCCGCGCGGCTCACCGTCGCCGACGCGGGTGTGCCCATCGCTCCCGGCACCGACGGCCCCCTCGCCGAGCGCGACGACCCCGTCAAGGTCGCCGAGAGCATCGGCTACCCGATCATGGTCAAGGCCAGTGCCGGTGGCGGTGGCATCGGCATGCAGAAGGTCGACGGCCCCGAGCAGCTCGCGGCCGCAGTCAAGACCGCGCGGCAGCGCGCCCAGGCCGCCTTCGGCGACAGCGACGTGTTCCTGGAACGCTTCCTCGACGGCCCGCGCCACGTCGAGATCCAGGTGGTCGCCGACCAGCACGGCGCAGCGCTCCACCTCGGGGAACGCGAGTGCAGCGTGCAGCGCCGCCACCAGAAGGTGATCGAGGAGTCGGCGTCGTGCGCGCTCACCCCCGAGCTGCGCCAGCGCATGTGTGCCGCCGCGCTGCTGGTCACGCGCACCATCGGCTACGTCAACGCCGGCACCGTCGAGTTCCTGGTCGATGCCGACCGTCGCTTCTACTTCCTCGAAATGAACACCCGCCTGCAGGTCGAGCATCCCGTCACCGAGATGCGCACCGGGCTGGACCTGGTCCGCATGCAGCTGCGCATCGCCGCCGGCGAGCCGCTCGGCCTCACCCAGCAGCAGATCGGTTTCAACGGCCACGCAATCGAGATGCGCGTCTACGCCGAGGACCCGTACCGCATGCTGCCCAGCCCCGGCACCATCACCCACTATCGCGAGCCCACCGGCGAGGGCGTGCGCGTCGACGGCTGGGTGCGCGACGGCAGCACGGTGAGCCACTTCTACGATCCGCTGATCGCCAAGCTGATCATCCATGCGCCGACCCGCGGGCAGGCCGTCGAGCGGGCCCTGGCCGCCATCGACGGCTACGAGATCGAGGGCGTCAAGACCAACCTCGCGCTGCACCGCCACGTACTGCGCAGTGCGCCCTTCCGCAGCGGCGACTACACAACGCAGATCCTCGATGCGATCGGCCCGCCCGCCAAGCCCGCTCCCGCCCCCAGCGGCACACCGGTGGCGGCGACGTGAACCTCACCCACGTTCTCTACGAGGTGCGCGACCGCGTCGCCACCGTCACCCTCAACCAGCCAGAGAAGCGCAACCCGCTCAGCGACGCGATGCTGCGCGACATCATCGCCGCGCTGGACGAGGCCAAGCGAGACGACGAGGTGCGCGTCATCGTCCTGACCGGCGCAGGCGACAAGGCGTTCTGCGCCGGCGCCGACCTCAGCGGCTTCGGCGGCGACCTCACCCAGGTGCAGAAACACCTCGCCCGCAGCGGCTTCGTCGACATGTTCCTGGCCATCGAGAAGTTGGGCAAACCGCTGATCGGCTGCGTCAACGGGCACGCCCTCGCCGGCGGCTTCGGCCTCGCCCTGGCGTGCGACATGATCGTCGCCGCCGACACCGCCACCTTCGGCACCCCGGAGATCAACGTCGGTCTGTGGCCGATGATGATCATGGCCATCATCAACCGCCAGCTCGCCCCCAAGCGCTGCATGGAGCTGTTCATGAGTGGCAAGCGCATCAGCGCCGACCAGGCGCTGGAATGGGGCCTGGTCAACAGCGTGGTGCCGCTTGCGGACGTGCGCGTCGAGGCGAGGAAGCTGGCCCGGTCGCTGACCGTCAAGAGCCCGCTGATCATGAAGCTGGGGCGCGACGCCTTCTTCGCCGTCGACGGCCTGGGCTACGAGCAGGCGCTGCGCCACCTGCAGTCGCAGCTCACCCTGGTCACGCTGACCGAGGACTCGGTCGAGGGCATCACCGCCTTCCTCGAGAAGCGCGAGCCCGACTTCAAGGGACGCTGACATCGCCAAGACGCTCGACGAGTACACCGAGGAGCTGCGCGAACGCCGCGAGAAGTACCTGCGAATGGGCGGCGAGGAGGCGATCGCCAAGCAGCACGGCCGCAACAAGCTGACCGCCCGCGAGCGCATCGCGCTGCTCTTCGACGAGGGCACCTTCGAGGAGTTCGGCCTGCTCGCCCACCAGCACTCGATGCACGTCGCCAACACCGAGCCGGACAAGACGCCGGCCGACGGCGTGGTCACCGGCAGCGGCCTGGTCGACGGCCGCCGCGTCTACGCCGCCGCCTACGACTTCACCGTGATGGCGGGCAGCATGGGCATGATCGGCGAGCAGAAGGTGGCCCGGCTGCGCGCCAAGGCGATGCTCAACAACCTGCCCATGGTGTGGCTGCTCGACTCCGCGGGCGCGCGCATCCAGGAGGCGGTGGGCAGCACCTTCGCCGGCAGCGGCGCGCTCTTCTACGAGCAGGTGCAGATGAGCGGCGTGGTCCCCCAGGTGGCCGGCATGTTGGGGCCATGTGCGGCAGGAACTGCCTACATCCCCGGGCTCGCCGACTTCGTCCCCATGGTCAAGGACACCAGCAGCATGTCGCTCGGCGGCGCCCGGCTGGTCGAGGCCGCCACCGGCGAGAAGACCACCGACCACGACATGGGCGGCAGCCAGATCCACTGCTACATCAGCGGCGTCGGCGACCTGGAGGTCGAGGACGACGCGCAGTGCATCGCGTCGATCCGCGAATACCTGAGCTTCCTGCCCAGCAACAACCGCGAGCGCGCGCCGCAGAAGCCCACGCAGGACCCCGGCGACCGCCAGCTCGGCGACATCGGCAAGATCGTCCCCGCCAACCCCCGCGCTGCCTACGACATGCGCAAGGTGATCAAGCGCCTGGTCGACGACGGACACTTCTTCGAGATCAAGCCCACCTGGGCGAAGAACATCGTCACCGCCTTCGGACGCTTCGCCGGCGAGTCGGTGGGCATCGTCGCCTCGCAGCCGATGGTCAAGGGCGGCGCGCTCGACGTCGACGCCGCGGACAAGGCGGCGCGCTTCATCACTCTGTGCGACGCCTTCAACGTCCCGCTGCTGTTCCTGCAGGACGTGCCCGGCTTCATCGTCGGCACCGAGGTGGAGAAGCAGGGCATCATCCGCCATGGCGCCAAGATGCTCTACGCGGTCAGCGAGGCCACCGTGCCCAAGGTCACCGTGGTGCTGCGCAAGGCGTACGGGGCCGGCTACTTCGTGATGAACGGCCGCGGCTACCAGCCCGACGCGCTGTTCGCCTGGCCCACCGCGGAGATCAGCGTGATGGGCCCCGAGGGCGCGGTCAACATCATCTTCAACAAGCAGATCGCCGCCGCCGAGGATCCCGACGCCGAGCGCCAGAAGTACGTGCAGGTGATCCGCCAGCAGATCGACCCCTACGTGGCCGCGTCGTGGGCGATGGTCGACGACGTCATCGACCCCGCCGACACCCGCCGCCGCATCGTCGAGGCCTACGCGGCGGCGAAGACGAAGCAGCTCGAGCGCCCCTGGCGCAAGCACGGCGTGCGCCCCGTCTGACCGGATGCGCGACACTGCGCCCCGGCGCACATGGACATCCCTCCCGACCCTCCCGGCTCCCACCCCGACGCACCGCGCAGAGAGCAGCGCCCGCGGCTGACCCCGCTCACCGCAGCCCTGCTCATCCCGGCGTTCTCCGGCGTCGTCCTCGCCGGCGTCTGGATGGCGACACACGCCAAGGCAACCAAGTCCCCGACCGCGGTGACCACGCCGACACCCGGCGGCCCCACCACCCCACCGGGCCCCAGCCCGCTGCCGTACGTCTGGCCCGTGGAGGACGGCGGCAGCGTCGACCCCGACCAGGCCTACGGACGCCTGGCCATCACCGCGCCGGCGGCGCCATATCCTGCGCTCACCGCCAGCCTGGTCGCGGGCGCCAGCGTCCCGCCGCCCGGCCGGCCCGACCAGCGGCGCGGCACCGTCCAGCACGTCAAAGCCCTCGACCAGGCCACGATCGACACCGTCGCCGCCCATCTCGGTGCCCGCGTCGCCCCGACCTCGAGCGGCATCGGGATCACCTGGACCGACATCGGCCTCAACTACGACCCGGCCATCTCCACCTTCACCTGGTCGCCGAGCGGCACGCTCGCCAACCTGCCGCTGGTCCCCCGCGACAACGACACGGCCGCCCGGGCGGCGCGCGGCTGGTTGCTGGAGCGCGGCCTGGTCGATCCCATGGCGCCGGTGGTGGCCACCCAGGTCAGCCACGGCGACCTGGCCGCCTTTGCCACCTGGAACGTCATCGTGCCCCACCTCGCCGGGCAGAGCGACGCCACCCAGATCACCATGACGGTGTCGGCCGGCGCGCGGGTCAGCACCGTGAGCATCGCCCACCCCGTGGTCGTCGGCGGGGCGACCTACCGAGTGGTGAGCTGGGAGACGGCGTGGGCCCAGGTGCAGGCGGGCAGGTCGAAGGACATCACCGGCTGGTACACCGACACGCCCGTCGATCTGCATGTCGACAAGGTGCAGATCACCGCGCGCCTGGTGCAGACCGGCAGCGGCACGTACGTCATCCCCGCCTACTCGTTCGCCGACAGCGCCAGCCGCATCACCGTCTACTGGCCCGCGCTCGACCCCGCCGACTACACGCCGCCCTGATCCGACCCCCTACCATTCCGCCCCGGCCCTTCCCCCGCAACCCGCAACGGAGGCACCGAATGACCGAGGTCAAGGCGGAGCTCGTCGGCAACCTGTGGAAGATCGTCACCGAGGTCGGCCAGCAGGTCGACGAGGACGACACGCTGATGATCCTCGAGTCGATGAAGATGGAGATCCCCATCACCA
>DATMMX010000029.1:0-26751 GCA_035569495.1 Candidatus Angelobacter sp.
TACGCGACCTGGTGGATCCGCCAGGCGATCACCCGCGCCATCGCCGACCAGGCGCGCACCATCCGCATCCCGGTGCACATGGTCGAGACCATCAACAAGCTGGTCCGCGTGTCGCGCCGCCTGCTGCAGGAACTCGGCCGCGAGCCTGCCGACGAAGAGATCGCCGAGGAGATGGGCATCACGCCCGAGAAGGTTCGCGAGATCATCAAGGTCTCGCAGGACCCGGTGTCTCTGGAGACTCCGATCGGCGAGGAGGAGGACTCCCACCTCGGCGACTTCGTCGAGGACAAGGAGGCCACCGCGCCGTCGGAAGCCGCTTCTTTGACGATGCTGCGCACCGAGGTGGAGGACATCCTCGATACCCTCACCCCGCGCGAGCGGCGTGTGCTGCAGCTGCGCTTCGGGCTCATCGACGGGCACCAGCGCACCCTGGAGGAGGTCGGCAAGCGCTTCGGCGTCACCCGCGAGCGCATCCGGCAGATCGAGGCCAAGGCCCTGCGCAAGCTGCGCCACCCCTCGCGCAGCAAGAAGCTCAAGGACTACCTGGAATAGCGATTTCCCGCGGACTGCGCTCGCTATACTTCCCCGCGCCGCACGTTCCGGGTTAGCTCAGCGGTAGAGCAGGCGGCTGTTAACCGCAAGGTCACTGGTTCGAATCCAGTACCCGGAGCCACTCCCCAGTCCCACACGCCTGTTCCACTGCGCCCTCAACCCTGCTAGCGTAGGCACCGCTCGGTTGCCCCACCACCTTCGAGGACGCACTCATGACCGACAGCCCGGACGCGCACGCACACCCATCGGAGCCCGCCGGCCCGGAGGAGGAGCCCCGGTCGGCGCAGCGGCCCTGGCCGGGCGACGCGCCCGCCGCCCACGCGCATCCCGCGCGTCCCGGCACGGCGGTCCTCGAATCCCGGCCGCCGCAGACGCCCACCCAGTTCGGCTGGCCGTCGCCGCCGCGGGCGAACGGCGCCGAGCCGCCGCCCTTCGGGTTCAACGCGCCGGCCGAGGCGGAGACGGCCCTGCCGGGCTCGCGCTCGGCCTCGCCGGGCCGGGCGGGCGCCCCCTCAGCTGCCCCGAGCGTGCCTTCGGGCTTCCCCGCCGCCGCCGTCGCGGCGGCCCCCGCGCCCGTCGAGCCCGCCGCGGCGCCCTCGCCGAGCCTCCCCCCGCGCCCCGAGGCGCCGCTCTTCGAGCGCCCCTTCACCGCGCCCGCCCGCCCGCAGTCGAGCACGCTCGCCTCACCCACCGCCCAGCCCCGCGAGCTGATGCCCACCACCCTCCCCAGCGAGCGCCACCGCCTCGGCGAGCAGATCACCCCCACCTTCGGCCCCCCCGGGCGGCACCGCTCGCCCGCCGCCATGGCGCTGCTCTCCATCCTCACCCTGGGCATCCACAGCATCGCCTGGCACCGCCGCGTCAACGCCGAGATGGGCGACTTCGACCCCCGCATCCACGTCCATCCGGCCCGCTCGGCCTGGGCCGTCTTCCTCCCCTGGTTCGCCGGCCTGCTCGCCTCGGCCGCCGCCGCGGGGATCGTCCTCGCCTCGCACTACGGCCTCGACCTGCACCTCGGCATCACCGCCCACAGCGCCCTTCCCGGCGTCGCCGCGCTGGCGGCGGTGCCCTACCTGATCCTCTTCCTGCCCTTCAGCCTGGTCGCGGTGGTGCGCACGGCCGAGCGCGTCCGCATGGTTGAGGAGCACGCCGGCGTTACCACTGACGAGCAGATCCGCCCGGCCTCCGTGGTGGGCTGGCTGCTCGTCCCGGTGATCGGTGGACTGGTGCTGATGGGCCGCCAGCAGGGCCACCTCAACCGTATCTGGGATCTCGCAGGGGAGTGACGCCTGGGTGCCGGAAGTGGCACCGAACCGGCTCCCGCCGCGCGCGGTAGCCGTACACTGACCGCCTGCGGGGGGCCCTTTCCCGGTTTCGGCACCCTCCTGGCCAGAACCATCGACTGCAATCAGGACCCACCAACGACTGTGGCCACCTCGATCGCCTGCATCTCAGGCAAGGGCGGTGTCGGCAAGACGACCACCGTCATCAACCTCGCGGCCTCGCTCGCTGAGCTGGGCCGGCGGGTGCTGGTCGTCGACTGCGATCCGCAGTCCAACCTGACGTCGGGGCTTGGCTTCAACCCGTACCAGCTGCCCATGACGCTGCGCGACGTCCTCGCCGGACGCACCGCGGTCAACGGCCAGGTGATCCTGCCGACGCGCTGGGACAACCTGTCGCTGCTCCCCGCCAATCCCGACCTGTCCGCGGTCGAGGCCGAGCTGCCCACCCAGCTCAATCGCGAGGTGCTGCTCCGCGACGCGCTGTCGCGCAACGGCACCGGCGCCGACTACGACTTCATCCTCTACGACACGCCGCCCAACTTCGGCTTTCACACCATCAACGCACTGGCGGCGATCCAATGGGTGCTGATCCCGGTGCAGATGTCGGGCTACGCCATCAAGGGTCTGAAAGAGGTGCTGCGCACCGTGCACGCGGCGCGGCAGCGTCTCAACCCGGACCTGCGCATCCTCGGCATCGTTCCGACATTCGTCAACCTGCGCACCAACTTCAGCCGCGACATGCTCGACGGTCTGCGCGAGATCCCCAACCTGCGTGTCTTCGATTCGGTCATCAAGCTGACCGTGAAGCTGCAGGAGACCTCCCTGGCCGGCGTGCCGGTGACTGCGTACGCCTCCTCGTCCGAGGCAGCGCAGGCGTACCGCAGCCTGGCCGAGGAGGTCCTGGCCCATGTCTGAACGGCGGGGATTCAAAGACCAGATCAGCGACGTCCTGACCGAGGCGCTGCCCGATCCCACCGGCAGCAGCCTGGAGCAATGGCTTGCTCCCACAACGGAATCGCGCATCGAGCAGATTCCCGTCGAGCAGGTGCGCGACCGCGCTGTGCGCGGCGACGTCGACGTCACCGAGCCCGCCTACCGGGCGCTGCGCGCGTCGATCCGCGCCAGCGGCGTGCTGCAGCCGTTGCTGCTGCGCCCGCATGCGGACGGCGGCTACGAAGTTGTCAGCGGCGCCCGCCGCCTGCGCGCCGCGCGCGACACCGCGCAGTCCACGATTCCCGCCGTGGTGCGCGAGCTGAACGACGTGCAGGCGCTGGTCGGTGGCTCCTGGGACGCCGTGCTGCGCACCGGGCTGTCGGTGTCGGAATCCCGCGCCCTGGTCGCCCAACTCGTCACGGTGGGAATGGGGGAGGGGGAGGCCACAGCACTTGTGGGCACGGTGCCGGTGCGCGACGAGCCCGCTGGTGCTGATGCGGCAGCTGAGGTCGCGGCTGCGATCGAAGCGGCGTTCGAACCTGAGACGGTTGTTGCGCCTGCCGCCGCGCCGGATGCTGACGTTGCGGTCCCGCCCGATGCCGAGGCGGCAACCGCTTCCGAGTCCGAAGCCGTTTTGGAACCGGTTGCCGCAGAGTCCGCGCCCGAGGAGGCCGTCGCCGCAGCCGAGCCCGATATCGACATCGACATCGACATCGACGAGGACGTGCTCGGCTGGCCCTCACCCGAGGACGCCCCGACCGCGACGGCCCCGACCACTCCACCTGCGCCGCTGCCGATCGACCCCGCGCACTTCCCGGTTGCGCCATTGGGTGAGGCCGCCGCCGCACCCGAAAGCACCCCCGCAGCAGCCGCCGAGCCCTCGTCCAACGGGGACGCCCCGGCGGCAACCGTCACCGACGAGTCGGTCGAGACCACTCCCGAAGCTCCGTCCAGCAACGGCAGCCCTGCCGCGTCCGTCACGGCCGTTCCGACCGAGCCCGCCGCGCCCGAGGTCACAGCGCCCGACCCGATCACCCTCGAAATTCCGGCGCCCGCAATCACCCCGGACAGCGCCGTCACCGACGAGCCCGCCGTGGTCGTCGCCCCGGTGGACGCGTCCGCCGCCGCCGGCGTCACCCCGCACGTGATCCGCATCAACTTGCCCGACGCCACCACGGCCGTCGCCGGCGAGCCCGACACCGCCGACGGCTCCATGCCCGTCGCCGCCCCCGCCGCCGCGACCGACGCCGACCAGGGCAGCCGCCTGCTCACCCCGCCCACCCCCGCCGAACCGCCCGAACCCGCCACGACCGCCGCGACCGTCCCAACCCTGCCCGCCCTGCTTCGCCGGGGACCGCTCTTCTACGCTGTCCTCGGCATCGGTCTGGCAGTGGGAGCGATCGTGTTCATCCTCACCTCGGTCCTCGAAGGTGTCGGCGGCACCACGTCGATCATCGCCGCGGTGGTCGTTGCGGTGGTCGGCTTCGTCGCCGCGATGGTCAGCCTGGCGCAGCCTCGCCAGCGGTCCTGACCGGAGGCCCTCGCGTGCCCCGCAAGCAGCGCCTCCGCCACGCGCTCGACGAGGTCATCACCGACGCCGACCTGGTCGCCAGCGCCGAACAGGTCGCCGCCGACCCACCCGCGTCCACCCCCGCCGTAGACCTCACCCTCCCGCCGCCCGGCGGCTTCCCGCCTCCCCCGTGGGAATCCGCTCCCCCGATGGCGCCGCCCCGCGCCAACGGCCAGCCGGCGCCGTCGCCCGCCAACGGTAGCCCAGCCGCGTCGCCCGCCAATGGCGCTCCGGCGGCGCCCGGCCGTGTTCCTGGCAATATCGACGCGGCCGCGCTCGACGCAGCACCTGCCCCAACCCCGCTCGCTCCGGTTGCCGTCCCCGACCTCCCCGCAGCACACGTGATCTCCCAGCCCGCATCCCCGCCCGTCGCCGCCATCCGCGTCGACGCCCACGCCGAGCCCGTCCCCGCAGCCCGCCGGCGCCGCCGCAGCGCGTCGCCGCTGCCCCCGCTGCCGTCGCCGAGCGACATCCCCGAGGACGCCCCCGGCCGCATCGCCATCCTCAGCATGGGCCCGCCGCCCGGCACCGAGCCCGACCCCTCCCGCGCGCTCGCCGGTCTCGCCGAGGCGACCCTCACAACCCGCGAACCAACCATGCGAGCAGAAGCCGACCCGCCCCTCGCCGGCTGGCTACCGGTCCTCGCCCTGGGCGTGGCCCTGGTGCTGGTCTTCATCGTCGGGGTGCTGGTGACCCGTTGATGCGGTCGGCATTGAAGGTCGGCAGCGGCATCGCAGGGCTCGCCGGCGCCGCCTGGATGGCGGCCTGCTCCAGCCTCTACTGGCACGCCTTCCGGCCGATGCAGTGGGGCGACGACGCCGAGCGGGGCTGGACTCCCGCGGACCTCGGCCTTCCCCACGAGAGCCTCGAGACGCGCACCCGCGACGGCCTGCGCCTGATCGCCTGGTATCTGCCGGGGACCCGCCCGGCGGCGGTGGTGGTCAGTGGCGGCCACCGCGGCCGCGCCGGGGACGTGCTCGGCATCTCGGCTGCCCTGCAGCGCGCCGGCTTCCACGTCGTCGTCTACGGCTGGCGGGGCACGCCGGGCAGCGACCCCGCCGCGCACACCCTCGGCGTCTACGAGCGGCGCGACCTCGAAGCCGCCATCGACGCCGTCACCGCCCGCGTCGGCGACGTGCCCATCGGCCTGCTCGGCTACTCGCTGGGCGGGGCCGTCTCGCTGGTGGTCGCGGCCGACGAGCCGCGGGTCCGGGCGGTCTGCGCGGACAGCGCCTTCAGCGATCCTCTCGGCGTGCTCGCCGACGGCGTCGAGCGCGTGCTGCGCATCCCCGGCGCGGTGCTCACCGCACCTGTGGCGGCGCTGCTCGCTCGGCGGACCGGCGCGCACCTGCCCGACTTCCGACCGCTCGCCGCGGTGGGGCGGATCGCCCCGCGCCCGCTGCTGCTCATCCACGGCGACGCCGACACCGCCGTGCCGGTCCGCCATGCCCGGCGCCTCTTCGACGCCGCCGGCGAGCCCCGCCGGCTCTGGGTGGTGCCCGGGGCAGGCCACGTCGGCGCTTACTTCGCCGACCGCGAGCACTACCTGGTGCGGGTGCGGAGTTTCTTCGAGCACGCGCTGACCGCGGACGGCGCCCGGCCCGCGGCGACGCCGGCATGGCCCGCGCAGCCGGACGGGGTCGGCGCCTCCGCCTGACCCCGGGCACGCTCGCCCCGGCCCCTCGACTTCTACTATCCTGTGGTGCGTCATGTCCGTAGTATGGCATTGACGAACAGTCTGATGTGAAGTAGTATCTCGGCCCATGAGCACCGCGATCGCCCCCTCGCAACCCGCCCGGGCCGCCGCACCCGACGTGATTCCCGCGCTCGGTCAGCTCTCCGTGGCCGCCCTCATCGCGCTGGTGCTCGACGGCCCCGAGCCCGCCGCGGAGGTGCTGCGCTGGAGCGCCACACTCGCCCGCCTGCCCTTCTGGGAGCGTCGCGCCCTGGGCGCCGCGGGCCTCACCCGCGACCACGGCGTGCCGGCATCGCAGGCGCTGCGGCTCGCGGCCCTCTGGGAGCTCGCCGACCGGTGGTTCCCCGACGAGCGTCCCGCCATCGGCTCCTCACGCGACGCCGTGCTGCTCTTCACCAGCCTCGCCGACGCGCACGCGGAGACGGTGACGGTGCTGCTCCTCGACGGCCGCTACCGGGTCCTCGGCACCGAGGTGGTCGCGGTCGGCGGCGCGAACGTCGCCCGCCTGCAGCCACGCGACGTGTTCGCTCCGGCGATGCGGCGCGACGCGTCGGCGGTCGTCGTCGCCCACAGCCATCCCAGCGGCGACGCCACGCCCAGTGGCGACGATCGCCGCATGACCGCGCTGCTGCGCGAAGCCGCGTCGGTCATGGGCATCCCGCTGCTCGATCACCTGGTCGTAGCGCGCCGTCGATGGCACTCCTTCGCGCGCAGCGACGGCTGGACCGACACACCCGGTTGGACCGACGATGACCGCGACAGCCTGTACTGAGCCGCGGCGCCGCGGGTCAGGCGAAGGCGTCCACGCCGGTGATCGCCTTGCCCAGGATCAGCGTGTGCACCTCCTCGGTGCCCTCGTAGGTCAGCACCGATTCGAGGTTGGCCATGTGCCGCGCCACCGGGTATTCGAGGGTGACGCCGTTGGCGCCGAGGATGGTGCGGGCCGACCGCGCGATGTCGATGGCGATGCGCACGTTGGCCCGCTTGGCCAGCGACACCTGCACCGGGTGCACCTGTCCCGCGTCCTTCAACGCACCGAGTCGCTGCGCCACCAAGCGGCCCTGCACCAGCGTTGTCGCCATGTCGGCGAGCTTCTGCTGCGTCAGCTGGAACGCCGCCAGCGGCTTGCCGAACATGGTGCGTTCCTTGCTGTACGCCACCGCCGCCTCGAAGCACGCGCGTCCCGCACCGAGCGCTCCCCAGGAGATCCCGTAGCGCGCCTCGGACAGGCACGACAGCGGTCCGCGCAGCCCGACCACGCCGGGCAGCACCGCGTCGCCGGGCAGATGCACGTCGTCGAAGGTCAGCTCCGAGGTGACCGACGCGCGCAGCGAGAGCTTGCGCTCGATGTCGCGCGTGGTGAACCCGCGCGTGTCCCGCTCGACAAGGAAGCCGCGAATGCCGTCGTCGGTCTGCGCCCACACCACCGCGACGCCGGCGATCGAGCCGTTGGTGATCCACAGCTTGGTGCCGTTGAGCACCCAGCCGTCGCCGTCGCGGCGCGCGCTGGTGCGCATCGCGCCGGGGTCCGACCCGGCGTCCGGTTCGGTCAGGCCGAAGCAGCCGATCACCCGGCCGGCGGCCATCTCGGGCAGCCAGCGCTGCTTCTGTTCCTCACTTCCGTAGGCGTGGATGGGGAACATGGCCAGCGAGCCCTGCACCGACACGAACGAGCGCAGCCCGCTGTCGCCCGCCTCCAGCTCCTCGCAGGCGACCCCGTAGGCCACCGCCGACGCGCCGGCGCACCCGTAACCGTCGAGGTGCATGCCGAGCAGTCCGAGCTGCGCAATCGCCGGGATCAGCTCGCGGGGGAAGGTGCCCGCCTCGAAGTGCTCGCCGATCAGCGGCAGGACCTGGTCACGCACGAAGCTGCGGACCGTGTCGCGGACCAGCCGCTCGTCGTCGCCGAGCAGGTCGTCCACGGAGTAGAGGTCGGACGCCGGCGGCAGCGCGGTCTCACGCGGGCGGGCGGGGTGTGTGGTCGCCACGGCGTCAGCATGCCATCACGCGCCCCGGCTTGGCTCGCCGGACGCGCCTCCAGGCCATGCCGGTACTCGCGAGCGCGCTCGCTATCATGCGAGCCAATGGCCAAGGCGACGAGCCGACCGTCGACGACGCGCCGCCGCTCCGGGCGCACGGAGGACGGGGCCTCGGCACCATCTCGCCGTCGCCACCACGCCACGATCGCCGGGTTGGACGCCGGCACGCTGCTGACCATGTACCGGCAGATGCTGCTCATCCGCCGCTTCGAGGAGCACGCCGCCGAGGCCTACTCGCAGGCCAAGATCGGCGGCTTCCTGCACCTCTACATCGGCGAGGAGGCGGTGGCCGTCGGCGCCCTGCACGGAGCCCGTCCCGACGACCACCTGATCACCCACTACCGCGACCACGGGTACGCGCTGGTGCGCGGCTGCGAGCCCGGCGCGGTGATGGCGGAGCTCTTCGGCCGGGCGACCGGCGTGGTCGGCGGGCGCGGCGGCTCGATGCACCTCGCCGACGCGTCCAAGCACTTCTGGGGCGGCCACGCCATCGTCGGCGGCCACATCCCCGTCGCGGTCGGACTCGCGCTGGCGCAGCAGAAGAAGCAGACAGGACTGGTGGTCGTCGACGTGTTCGGCGACGGGGCCACCGCCATCGGCATGTTCCACGAAGCCATGAACATGGCGATGATCTGGCGGGCGCCGGTCGTCTTCCTCTGCGAGAACAACCTCTACGGCATGGGGGCGACGCTGGTCGAGCAGTCGCCGGTGGCCAGGCTGGTCGAGCGCGCCCGCGGCTACAACATGCCCGCCGCGCAGGCCGACGGCATGGATCCCGTCGACATGCGTCGCGTCATGCACGAGGCCACCGAGCACGCGCGCCGCGGCGAGGGGCCGTTCTTCGTCGAGGCGCTCACCTACCGCTTCCGCGGCCACTCGATGGCCGACCCGGAGATGTACCGGACCCGGGAGGAGGTCCGCGAGTGGCGCGCCAAGGACCCCATCCCCGCATTCGCGAAGCGCCTGGTCGATGCCGGCGTGGCCGGCGAGGAGGAGCTGCAGCGCCTCGACGCCGAGGTCGAGGAGCAGGTGCTCGCCGCGGTCAGGTTCGCCGACGAGTCGCCGCCGCCCGACCCGGCCACGGTGTTCGACAAGATCTACGCCGCGCCCCTGGAGAAACGGCCATGACTGTCGAGATCTCCTATCGCGAGGCGCTGCACCAGGCGCTCGCCGAGGAGATGCGCCGCGACGGGGACGTCCTCCTGCTCGGCGAGGACATCACCGGCTACGGCGGCAGCTACGCCGTGACCAAAGGGCTGTACGAGGAGTTCGGACTCGACAGGGTCATGGAGACGCCGATCGCCGAGGCCGGCATCGTGGCCACCGCCATCGGGCTGTCGATGGGCGGCCTGCGCCCCGTCGCCGAGCTGATGACCGTCAACTTCGCGCTCCTGGCGCTGGACCAGATCGTCAACAATGCCGCCAAGTTCCACTACATGTTCAACGGCCAGTGGTCGGTGCCGATCGTGGTGCGCACGGTCAGCGGCTTCGGCCAGCTCGCCGCCACCCACTCGCAGACCTTCGAGGGCTGGTTCGCCAGTGTTCCGGGGCTCAAGGTCGTGATGCCCGCGACCCCGGCGGACGCCAAGGGCATGCTCAAGACGGCGATCCGCGACCCCGACCCGGTCATCTTCATCGAGCACTCGCTGCTCTATTCGCGCCGCGGCCCCGTGCCCGAGGGCGACGACCACACCGTGCCCATCGGCGAGGCGGCGGTGGTCCGCGAGGGTTCCGACGTCACCCTGGTCGCCTATTCGCGCATGGCCGTCGAAGCGCTCGCCGCCGCCGAGGAGCTGAGCCACGACGGCATCGAGTGCGAGGTCGTCGACCTGCGCACCCTGCGCCCGCTCGACCTCGACACCGTCGCCGCCAGCGTGGCGCGCACCCACCGCGCCGTGGCCTGCGGCGAGGACTGGCGCACCGGCGGCTTCGGCGCGAGCCTCGCCGCCGAGATCCAGGAGCGCTGCTTCGACGTCCTCGACGCGCCGGTGGCGCGCGTGGCCATGGCCGACGTGCCACTGCCGTACGCGCGCAACCTGGAGCGCATGCTGATCCCCAGCGCGCACTCGGTGACGCAAGCCGTGCGCTCCCTGTTCGACACCGGAGGTCGGAGCTGAGACATGGCTCACGAGGTCTCCATGCCCCAGATGGGGTACGACATGACCGAGGGCACCATCAACGAGTGGCGCGTCAAGGAGGGCGACCCCGTGGCGCGCGGCGACACCATCGCCTCGATCGCCACCGACAAGGCCGACATCGACATCGAGGCCTACGCCGACGGGGTGCTGCGCAAGATCATGGTGCAGCCGGGACAGACCGTCCCCGTGGGCACCGTGATCGCCTGGATCGGCGAACCCGGCGAGGACGTTCCGGACAGTGGTGGCAGCAACGGCAAGGCCGCGGAGCCGGCCCCGGCCGAGAAGCCGCAGGCCGCGGACGAGCGGCCACCGGCGGCCGTGGCGACGGAGCAGGCCGCGCCGCCTGCGGAGGAGGACACCGGCGCCGGCCCCGGCGGCAACGGCCGCGTCAAGGCCAGCCCGTACGCCCGCAAGCGCGCCGCCGAGCTGGGCGTCGACCTCACCGGCGTGCGCGGCAGCGGCCCCGGGGGTCGCATCGTCGCCCAGGACGTCGAGCGCTCCCTGGCCGAGGGTGCGCAGCCACCGGCGAAGGCAGCATCCGCGCCGGCGCCCCCGCCGCAGGCCGCCCCCGCCTCCCAGGTTTCTGCCGATGACGACCCATACGTGGAGGAGGAGCCGTCCCGCCTGCGCCGCGCGCTGGCCCGGGCGATGGTCGAGTCGAAGACCACCGTCCCGCACTTCTACCTCACCACCGACGTCGACGCCGCGCCGCTGCTGCAGCTTCGCGCCGAGATCAACGGCATCGGCCCGGAGACGCCCAAGTTCAGCGTCACCGACCTGATCGTCCGCGCCTGCGCGCTCACCCTGCAGACCCACCCGCAGCTCAACGCCTCCTGGATCGACGGCAAAATCCGCCGCTTCCAGCGCAGCAACGTCAGCCTGGCGGTGGCGCTCAGCGACGGCCTGATCGCGCCGACGCTGCGCAACCTCGACGGCCTGTCGATGCGCCAGGTCGGTGAGCGATTGCACGACCTGGTCGCCCGCGCCAAGTCGAACAAGCTGCACCAGGACGAGCTCTCCGGCGGCCACATGGCGGTCAGCAACCTGGGCATGTTCGGCATCGAGCAGTTCAGCGCCATCATCACGCCACCGCAGTCCTCGGTCCTCGCCGTCGGCGCGGTGCGCGACGAGCCGGTGGTCAGCGACGGGCAGATCACGGCGGGCAAGCGCATGCGCCTCAACCTCGCCGTCGACCACCGCGTCACCGACGGCGCCCAGGGCGCCGAGGCGCTGGCGCGGATCAAATGGCTGCTCGAACACCCCGCGGCGCTGCTGGTGTGAGCCGCTGATGTACGACATGGCCGTGGTCGGCGGCGGCCCCGGAGGGTACGTCGCCGCCATTCGAGCCGCGCAGCTCGGCATGAAGACGGTGCTCATCGAGAAGGAGCCCACCCTTGGCGGCGTCTGCCTCAACTGGGGCTGCATCCCGAGCAAGTCGCTGCTGCGCAACGCCGAGGTGCTCCGCCTGATCGGCGACGCGCAGCGCTTCGGCATCGCCGTCGGCGACGTGCGCCCCGACTACGCCGCCGCCGTCGACCGCAGCCGCACCGTGGTCGACCGCACCACCAGGGGCGTCGCCTACCTGATGCGCAAGAACGGCATCGAGGTGCGCCGCGCCCGGGCCACGCTGCGCTCCGAGCAGGTGCTCGCCCTCGACGACGGCGGCGAGGACGTTCGCGCCCAGCAGATCATCCTGGCCACCGGCGCCCGCGCCCGCAGCATTCCCGGCGTCGAGATCGACAGGCGGCGCGTGCTCACCTCCCGCGAGATGCTGGAGACGCGCACCATCCCGCCGCGCGCCGTGATCATCGGCGGCGGCGCCATCGGCTGTGAGTTCGCCTACGTTCTGGCCGGGTATGGCAGCAAGGTGACGGTGGTCGAGATGCTGCCCCGCCTCCTTCCCCAGGAGGATGAGGACGTCAGCCGCGAGCTGGAGAAGGCCTTCGACCGCCAGGGTATCCAGCGCCGCACCGGCACCGGCGTCGAGGGCGTCGAGAGCGGGGAGCGTGGCGCGGTCGTCCACCTGCAGGGCGGTGAGGCGCTGGAGTGCGACCTGGTGCTGGTTGCGGTCGGAGTTGTCCCCAACGTCGAAGCCATGGGGCTGGAGGAGGTGGGCGTCGCCACGGGGCGGCAGGGCATCGCCGTCGACGGTTTGATGCGCACCTCGGTGCCGGGGATCTTCGCCATCGGCGACTGCGTCGGCCCGCCGCTGCTCGCCCACGTCGCCTCCGCCGAGGGGGTGGTCGCCGTGGAGACGGCGGCCGGCCTGGAGGCGCACCCTCTTGACCACGTCCAGATGCCGCGCTGCACCTACTGCATCCCGCAGGTGGCGTCGACCGGCTACACCGAGCAGCAGGCGCGCGAGCGCGGCGTTGAGGTCAAGGTCGGCCGTTTCCCGTTCAGCGCCAGCGCCAAGGCGCAGGCCGCCGGCGACGCGACCGGCTTCGTCAAGGTGGTGGTCGACGGCGCCACCAACGCCATCCTGGGCACGCACATGATCGGCGCGGAGGTCACCGAGCTGCTGCCGGAGATGGTGATGGCGCCCGCCCTCGGCGTCACCGCCGACACCTTCGAGCGCTTCGTCCACGCCCATCCGACGCTGAGCGAGGCGGTCAAGCACGCCACCATGGACGCCGTCGGCCTGGCCATCGACATCTAGGTGATGCCGTCGCGGCGGGTCGTGCCGGCTAGGCGACGCTCGCTTCGGCCGCGAGCAGCCCGGCGTCGAGCAGCTGCCCGCGCAGCACCTGCGCGGACGCGAACCCCGCATTGACGGCGCGCGCCCGGCCCTCGCCGTCGAGGACCACCGTGGTCGGCAGCGACATCACCCGGAAGCGCCGGGCCAGCGCCGGCTCAGCGGCGACGTCGATCTCGCGCACCGCGACCCGGCCGTCCAGCTCCGGCGCCAGCCGCTCCAGGGCGGGGCGCTGCGCGGTGTGGCAGATGGTGCAGGCGGCGCCCGAGAAGAAGAGGATCGCGGGGCGGTCGACCGGGCCGTCGACGACGCGGCCAACCAGGTGGCGCCGCTGACGCGCCTGTCCGCCGCGCAGCGCCACCGTGGCGAGCGCGATCACCGCGAAGGCGATGAGTGGTGCGAGGAGCATCAGGCGGCGGAGCGGCGCAGCGGCAGCAGGCCGGCGCGGACCAGTTGCGCGTACATGATGCAGCCGGCACAGATGTCGAAGGCGAAGTTCAGGAAGGCCAGGCCGATGACGATCCAGCCCAGCGTCCATGCCGCCACGGACAGCCCGGCCAGGGCGAGGATCGACCCGGCGGCGAGGAAGACCCCGCCGACGAGCTGGGCGAAGCGATGCGGGGCCGGATCCTCGACCACCACCCGCGGCCGCACCAGCCCGCGCGGCTCGAGCACGCGCAGGTAGAGGAGGCGGGGGAGGGATTGGGAGGGGACGGCGGCTCCGTGCAGCATCATCACCGCCAGCACCGGCAGGGCGATCGAGCCGAGCGGGTGGAGGAGGGAGAACACGTAGCCGATCAGCAACCCGGCCATGAGGATGACCTGGCCGACCTTGAGAACGCTGCGGTCGAAGGGGACCGTACCCATGAGCCTCGATGCCTCGCAAGGGAAAGACGACTTTCCCGATTCCTTTTGTCAACAATACCCCTGGCGCGGGAACCGAAGCAAGCCGCGGCGCGGGAACCGAAACAAGCGGGGCGCGAACCGAGCCGAGCCGCGCGGTGCTCCCGCCGGGCGACCTGTTCTTAGAATCGTTCTACAATAAGCGGCCCCCCCATGCCCAAGACCCACGCCACCCTCCCGACCGGCCGCCGCCTCACCCCGCAGCGGCGTCTCGTCTACGACACCCTGGCCGGCACGCACACCCACCCCGACGCCGAGCAGCTCATCGCCCTGGTCCGCCACCAGGACCCCAGCATCAGCGTCGCCACCGTCTACAACACGCTGCGCCTGCTCGCCGAGGCCGGCTGGGTCCAGGAGCTGCGCGGCCTCGGCCCCAAGACGCGCTACGACGCCAACACCGACGACCACGACCACTTCACCTGCCGGATCTGCGGCAGCGTCGAGGACATTCCCGCCCAGCACCACGGTCCGTTCACCCTGCGCGGCGACGGCCTCGATGGCTACCGTGTCGACGAGGTGCGCGTGCACGCGCTGGGCTGGTGCGTGCAGTGCATCGTCGAGGGCCCGGCGCCCGCCGACTGAACCACCCACAACGCAGCAACGATCCAACAGTCACAAGCCATAGGAGGCACGACACAGTGGCAGCTCTCAAGGGCAGCAAGACCGAGGCCAACCTCAAGGAGGCGTTCGCCGGCGAGTCGCAGGCGAACCGCCGTTACCTCTACTTCTCGCGCCGCGCCGACATCGAGGGATACCCCGACGTCGCCGGCCTGTTCCGTGACGTCGCCGAGGGCGAGACCGGTCACGCCTTCGGTCACTTCGAGTTCCTCGAGGAGGTCGGCGACCCGGTCACCGGCGTGCCCGTCGGCGACACGAGCAAGAACCTCAAGAGCGCCATCGAGGGCGAGACCTACGAGTACACCGAGATGTACCCGGGCTTCGCGCGCAGCGCTCGCGACGAGGGCTTCGAGGAGATCGCCGAGTGGTTCGAGACGCTGGCGCGCGCCGAGAAGTCGCACGCCGGCCGCTTCACCAAGGGTCTGACCAGCCTCAACGACGCCTGACCCAGGCCAGGCCAACCTGACGGACGCCCGCGGCGCGCAACACGAAAGCGCGCCGCGGGCGTCGCCCAATCACCAACGCAGACAAGGAAGAAATGCAACCTCTCGCCCCGAGTGACGTGCGCGCGCCGGCCGCGTACGAGCCAGTGCGCGCCGAAGCCCGCCGCCAGGTCATCGAGCTGAAGCGGCACCGCCGCATCGCGCTGAGCCCGATCCTGTCGCTGGTCTTCGAGAACCGCGACACGGTGCGCTCGGTGGTCGAGGAGCTGCTCCGCGCCGAGCGCATCGAGGACCCGCAGCGCATCGCCGAGGAGGTCGACGTCTTCAACGAGCTGATCCCCGGCGATCGCGAGCTCAGCGCCACGCTCTTCCTGGAGATCACCGACCAGGCCGAGCTGGCCCAGCGGCTCAACGACCTGCGCGGCATCGAGGAATCTGTGCACATGGATGTCGACGGCGAGCGCGTCGCCCAGGTGCACGAGGAGGGACGCAGCCGCGACGACCGCACCAGCAGCGTCCACTACCTGCGCTTCCGGCTCAGCGACGAGCAGCGCCAGGCGTTCCTGCGCGGCGCCGAGGTCGCGGTGGTCGCCGACCATGCGCACCTCCAGGCGCGCACGACGCTCGACGAGCAGCAGCGCATGGCGCTCGGCGCCGACCTGCTCGGCCACTGAGCCGCTGGGGACGGCGGGCAACCACAGTGCGCACCCGGCTCGCCGCCCTCGCCGCCGCGCTGACCGCCACCGCCTGCGGCTCGACCGCGGTCACCTCCAACACACCCTGGGCCGCCGCCCACCCCGATCCCCAGGGCTTCCACTTCGTCGCCGCGCAGGGACTCTGCACCATCACCGTCCGCTACCCGGCCGACGCGCCGGGCGAGATCGACGCCAACGGCACCGCCTACATCCAGCGTGACCGCGGCGCGGCGCCCGCCTCACCGGGCACGCCGATCGCCACCTCCGGCGACTGGAAGCTGTACCAGCAGGACGCGCACACCCTGCTCCTGGTCACCCCCGGCGCCGCCTACAGCTACCGAGATGGTGCCAACTGCGGCAGCAACTCGGCCGCGCCGACGTGATCCACGCGCGCAGCTACTGCTGAGCCACCGCCCGGTACGCGTCAGCCGTCATCTCCGCCGTCCGCCGCCAGGTGAACTCCGCGGCCCGCACCGGCCCCGCCGCCCGCAGCCGCGCCGCCAGGGCCGCATCGCCGAGCACTGACGCGACACCCCCGAGCAGCGCGTCCGCCGACCCGGCCTCAACCAGCACCCCCGCGTCGCCGACCAGCGCCGGCAGGTTGCCCGCCCGCGTCGCCACCAGCGGCGCCCCGGAGGCCATCGCCTCCAGCGCGGGCAGCCCGAACCCCTCGTACAGCGAGGGCACCACCACGCCCGCCGCCCCCCGCAGCAGCGCCGCCAGCGACGCGTCGGGCACGTGCCCCGGCAGAACCACGTGGACATGCGACCGCCGCGCCAGTGCCGCCACCCGCCGCGTCTCCGCGCCCGGCGCGCCCACCATCACCAGCCGCACCGCCCGCGGCCCCAGCCCGGCCACCGCCTCGACCAGGACCTCGAGCGCCTTGCGCGGGTCGCGGCTGCGCAGGCTGCCCGTCCACATCAGGTAGGGCCCGTCCGCGGCGGACACCCCGCACGCCACACGCAGCTCCTCGTCGGCCGAAGAGGCAACGGCCGAGAACCCCGGCGGCACCCCGTGCGGCACGACGAACACGCGCGACGGTGGCAGCCCCAGGACCTCGACCGCCTCGTCGGCGACCACCGAGCTGATCGCCACCAGCCCCCCGCAGCGGCGCAGGCCGCCCTCGATCAGCCGCGCGTACAGCCCCAGCCCCGCAGCGCGCGCGCCGCCGGCGTCGGCGACCGCGTGCCACAGCTCGACGTCGTGCAGGGTCACCACCTGCCGCGACGCCGGCCAGCCCAGCACCGGCTCGCCGCCCAGCCCGTGCACCAGCGCCGGCCGCTCGCGCCAGGCCCGCGCCACCACCGGCCGCTGCGCGTGGGCCCACCGCGCCGGTCGCGACTCGCTCCGCGGCGGTCGCGCCGGCACCACCGCCTCCACCGACACCCCGTCCACCTCGCGAAGGGCGTCGAGGAGCAGCGTCGCATAGCGGCCGATGCCCGCCTCGCGCCGCGCGTCGACCAGGCACGATGCCTCGGCGAGGACCCGCAGCACTCAGGCCCCGTCGAGCGGCAGGGCATCCTCGATGAGCATGTCGAGGATGCCCTGGTCGCCGCGGTAGATCAGGCGGCAGCGCTCGCAGGCCAGGCCGCGCTCGCCCTGGACGCGCAGCGCGCCGTGGCACTGCGGGCAGCGGAGCAGGTCCAGCACGGCCGCGGGGATGTCGAGAGCCATCGCGGCGGAGCATAGCGGCGATGCCGGCGGCCCGGGAGGCGAGCGTGGCGGCTCCTGCCAGAATGAGCGAGATGGCCGTGGCTCACACCGTCCTGCCCTTCACCGCGCTCGTCGGCCAGGAGTCGATGAAGCAGGCGCTGGTGCTCAACGCGGTCAACCCGTCGATCGGCGGGGTGCTGATCCGCGGCGAGAAGGGCACCGCCAAGTCCACCGCGGTGCGGGCGCTGGCCCGGCTGCTGCCCGACATCGAGGTGGTCGCCGACTGCCCGTACGGCTGCCCGCCCGACCAGCCCGAGGCGCAGTGTCCCGACTGCCGGGAGCGCCTGGCGGCGGGGGAGACGCTGCCGGTCGCGCGGCGCCAGATGCGCGTCGTCGACCTGCCCATCAACGCCTCCGAGGACCGGGTCGTCGGCACCATCGACATCGAGGCCGCCATCAAGCACGGCGAGCGCCGCTTCGAGCCGGGCATCCTCGCCGAGGCCAACCGCAACATCCTCTACGTCGACGAGGTGAACCTGCTCGACGACCACCTGGTCGACGTGCTCCTCGACGCCGCGGCGATGGGCGTCAACGTTGTCGAGCGCGAGGGGATCAGTGTCTGGCACCCGTCGCGCTTCATCCTCGTCGGCACCATGAATCCCGAGGAGGGCGAGCTGCGGCCGCAGCTGCTCGACCGCTTCGGGCTCTGCGTCGACGTGCGCGGGCTGCGCGACGTGGCCGAGCGCGTGCGCATCATGGAGCAGGAGAACCGGCGCGGCAGCGTCGAGCTGAGCGACGAGTTCGAGGTGGCCGAGCAGCGCCTGCGCGACGTCATCCTCAAGGCGGAGGACCTGCATCCGCTGGTCGAAGTTCCTGCCACGATGCGCCATTTCGCCTCGCTGGTCTGCGTCGACGCGGGTGCATTGGGACACCGCGCCGACATCGTCGTGACTCGCACCGCGCGCACGCTGGCAGCGCTGCGCGAGGCCGAGCACCTGGTGCTCGAGGGTCCGGGCGAGGTGGAGCGCGAGCATCCCATCGAGGCGCTGCAGGTGACCCCGCCCGACGTGGTGCGCGCCGCCGAGCTGGCCCTGGTGCACCGCCGTCGCGAGAAGCAGCAGCAGGAGCAGGCCGGTGACGCCGGCATCGCCGACCGCGCCCGCGACAAGCTGCGCGAGATGGAGCAGCCCTCCGAGGGCGCGGAGACCGAATCCGAGCCGCAGGAGGGGCAGCCCTCCGAGGGCGGTGGCGGTGGGGGAGGAGGCGAGGGCGTCGGCATGCAGTCGCCGGAGAACGCGCAGCCGCAGGAGGGTCCCGCGGGCGCGCCGCAGATGCACTTCGAGGGCTCGCTGTTCCCGGTGCGGCGCATCCAGCTGCCGCGCGATCGCAAGACGCGGCGTACCCCGGGCAAGCGCTCGCTCACCCGCAGTGGCGACAAGCGCGGCCGCTACGTGCGCAGCACCACCGTGGAGCGCACCACCGACCTCGCCTTCGACGCCACCCTGCGCGCGGCCGCGCCGCACCAGCCCACACGCCGCGCGGCCGCCGACGTCTTGTCGGGTTCGCCCGCGCTGCACCTGGAGCGGCAGGACCTGCGCCAGAAGGTGCGCCAGCGCCGCACCGGCACGCTGATCGTCTTCGTCGTCGACGCCTCCGCCTCGATGGACGCCGAGCAGCGCATGCAGGCGACCAAGGGCGCCGTCCTCTCATTGCTCCGTGACGCATACGTCCGGCGCGACAAGGTGGCGCTGATCGTCTTCAGCGGGCGCACCGCGCGCGTGGTGCTGCGTCCCACGTCGAGCGTCGACCTCGCCGAGTCGCGGCTGCAGCGGCTCACCGTCGGCGGCACCACGCCACTGACCCACGGGCTGGTCGCCGGCCTGAAGATGATCCACACCGAACGGCTCCGCGACCCCGCGGTCTACCCGCTGATGGTGCTGATCAGCGACGGGCGCGGCAACATCTCGCTGTTCGGCGAGGAGCCGCTGGTCGAGGCGCAACGGGTGGCGGCGCAGATCCGCCAGGAGAAGATCCGATCCCTGGTCATCGATTCGGCGCGCGACTACACGCAGAACATCCAGCTCCCCCGCATCGGCGGCGGGACCCGCGGCGCGCCGATGTTCGGCGGCTACTCCTTCAACGCCTGCCTCGACCTCGCCGAGCGGCTCGGCGGTCGCTACTTCGGGCTCTACGACCTCTCGCAGGGCTCCATCCTGCAGACCGTCCAAGAGTCGCTGCGCGAACGCAACTAGCGCCGTGGCGGGGCAGGTGCCGGGGGTCTGAGGCCGGGCTGGTCCCCCGTCTCTGCGAGAATGGGTCCGGCATGGCACTCGAACGGACGATCTTCCCCTTCACCGCGCTGGTCGGCCAGGAGGAGATGAAGCAGGCGCTGGTGCTCAACGCCATCAACCCGGCCATCGGCGGGGTGCTGATCCGCGGCGAGAAGGGCACCGCCAAGTCCACCGCCGTGCGGGCGCTGGCCCGGCTTCTCCCTGAGCTCGAGGTCGTCGCCGACTGCCCCTACGGGTGCCCGCCCGACCAGCCCGAGGTGCAGTGCGCCGAGTGCCGCGCCCGCGCCGCCGCCGGCGAGGAGCTGCCCCGGGCCAAGCGCCGCATGCGCGTGGTCGAGCTGCCCATCAACGCCTCCGAGGACCGCGTGGTCGGCACCATCGACATCGAGGCGGCGATCAAGCAGGGCGAGCGCCGTTTCGAGCCCGGCGTGCTCGCCCAGGCCAACCGCAACATCCTCTACGTCGACGAGGTCAACCTGCTCGACGACCACCTGGTCGACGTGCTCCTCGACGCCGCCGCGATGGGCGTCAACGTGGTCGAGCGCGAGGGGATCAGCGTCTGGCATCCCGCCCGCTTCATCCTCGTCGGCACCATGAACCCCGAGGAGGGCGAGCTGCGCCCGCAGCTCCTCGACCGCTTCGGGCTCTGCGTGGACGTCAGCGGCATCCGCGACATCGAGCAGCGGGTCGAGATCGTGGAGCGGCGCGAGCAGTTCGAGGAGGACGCGGACGCCTTCGTCAACGCCTACGAGGAGGCCGAGCGCGCCGAGGCCGACCGCATCTGCCAGGCGATCGCCTCGCTGCCGCACGTCGAGGTGGACCGCGAGATGCTGGTCGCCGTCGCCGCGCTGGGCATCGAGCTCGACGTCGACGGGCACCGCGCCGACCTGACCACGCGCAAGGCCGCCCAGGCCCTCGCCGCCTACGAGGGACGGCCGCGGGTGGGGCTGCACGAGATCGAGATGGTGGCGCCGATGGTGCTGGCCCACCGGGTCAAGCCGTCGGCCGCCGGGACGCAGCGCAGCGTCAACATCGGCGAGCTGCTCCGCGCCGCCATCGGCGGGGACTAGACGCGCTTTAGACCGCCTCGCGCTCGTTCACGCGCAGCGCGGGCTCGTCCTCACCGAGCTGGCGCGCCCGCGAGCGCCGGTCGAACACCGTCTGGCGGAGCAGCCGCTGCAGCACGCCGGTGCTGTCCACGCTCTCGACGGGGACCTGCTGCGGCTTGCGGTCGATGACCCGGCGGGTGATGCGCACCCCGTGTTTTGGCAGGATCCGGCGCAAATACCCCCAGGTGTCGTACAGCCCGGTGGACACCGACTCGTAGCCGTGCTGCAGGGTCATCAGCCGCGCCGAGAACGACATCAATTCGTGGAAGAACATCTTCTCGTCGTCGGGACGGGGTTCGATGAGCAGGATGTCGACGTCGGGACGGCGGTTGCGCACCAGGCGGACGTGGTCGATGAGGCCGTCGTGGAGGATGCCGCGGAACACCTGGTTGTAGACGCCGCGCATGCCCAGGTCGGTGAGCCGCGAGCCCACCTGCTGGCGCATCGACGCGGGCACGTTCATGTGCCGTGAATCCAGCGGCACGATGGGGTTGATGACAACCACGAGCGTGGCTCCGCGGTCCACGGCGACGTCGATGGCGGCGTTGCCCTTGAGCCCGCCGTCCACGTAGTCGATGCCGTCGATGCGCACCGGCTTGAAGAGCATGGGGATGGCGCTGCTCGCCGCCGCGGCGCGCGAGATGGGCACGTGTGGGTTGTTGAACGGCGAGAAGACCACGCGCTCGTTGGCGTCGAGCGCTGTGGCGACGATGTGCAGCTCCTTGTCCAGCTCGCGGAAGTCGTCGGAGAGGCCCGGCAGGCTGAGCACGTCGTGGATGTAGCGGATCAGCTCGGAGTGGTCGAAGAGGCCCGAGGGGATCAGCGGGAAGATCAGGCCCATGAGGTCGAACGCGCTGAGGCGCAGGGGTGAGCGGATCAGGTCGCCGACCACCTCGCGGGCCAGGCCCGGCAGGCGCAGCAGCCGTCCCGCGAACTCCGAGAGGTTGGGCTTGTAGAGGGCCCACGCCGAGGGGGGCGACAGGTCGGCGTTGGCGCCCTCGACGCCGAGCGCCATGGCGGTGGGGGAGATGCCGTTGGCCAGCAGGGCGCCGACGATCGAGCCCGCGCTGGTGCCGACGAAGATGTCGAAGTCGTTGACGCTGGCCCCGACCAGCAGGTCGTCGAGCGCCCGCAGCGCGCCGATCTCGTAGGTCAGCCCGGTGACGCCGCCGCCGCTGAGGACCAGGGCCCGCTTCCCGCCGGTGGGATCGGGGGGCAGGCCCGAATACGCTGAGGACGAGGTGCTCGGCATGCGCAGATCATAGGCGGCGCGGCCCGGAAGCGAACGCCTGTTGGCGTCCGGGGGCCGCGCCGGGATTGCCGGGCGAGCCGAGGGCTGCGCAGGGCTCCGAGCGTGGCCCCTGTACGATTGCCCGCCGTGACCGCCCCGCTCGACCGCATCCGCAACTTCTCGATCATCGCCCACATCGACCACGGCAAGTCGACGCTGGCGGATCGCCTGCTGGAGTACACGGGCGCGGTGTCGGCGCGCGACATGCAGGCCCAGGTGCTCGACCAGCTCGACCTGGAGCGCGAGCGCGGCATCACCATCAAGGCCCAGGCCGTCCGCCTCATGTACAGGGCCGACGACGGCGACACCTATCAGCTCAACCTCATCGACACCCCCGGCCACGTCGACTTCGCCTACGAGGTGTCGCGCAGCCTGGCCGCCTGCGACGGCGCCATCCTGGTCGTCGACGCCTCCCAGGGCATCGAGGCGCAGACCCTGGCCAACGTCTACCAGGCGCTGGAGCACGACCTGGAGATCGTGCCGGTGATCAACAAGATCGACCTGCCCGCCGCCGACGTGGAGCTGGTGCGCAAGGAGATCGAGGAGGTGATCGGCCTCGCCGGGGACGACTGCATCCCCGCCAGCGCCCGCGAGGGCATCGGCACCAAGGAGATCCTCGAAGCGGTGGTGCGGCGCATCCCCCACCCCACCGGCGATCCCGAGCAGCCGCTCAAGGCGCTCATCTTCGACTCCAAGTACGACATCTACCGCGGCGTGGTCGTCTACATCCGGGTGATGGACGGCAGCATCAAGGACGGCATGCGGGTGCGCATGATGGCCAGCGGCAAGGACTTCGTCGTCGACGAGGTGGGCGTGTTCGCGCCGGCGATGACCGCAACCGGCAACCTGCAGACCGGCGAGGTCGGCTACTTCGTGGCCAGCATCAAGCAGGTGCGCGACTCCAAGGTGGGCGACACCGTCACCGACGCGGAGCGTCCGACCAAGCACGCCCTGCCGGGCTACCGCCACGTCACCCCGATGGTGTTCGCCGGCATCTTCCCCGTCGACTCCGAGGACTTCCCGGCGCTGCGCGAGGCGCTGGAGAAGCTCAACCTCAACGACGCGTCGCTGGTCTACGAGCCGGAATCCAGCGCGGCGCTCGGCTTCGGCTTCCGCTGCGGCTTCCTCGGCCTGCTGCACATGGAGATCGTCCAGGAGCGCCTGGAGCGCGAGCACGGCCTCTCGCTGATCGGCACCGCGCCCAGCGTCGAGTACCGGGTGATCATGCGCGACAGGTCGGTGCGTGTCGTCGACAACCCCGAATTGCTGCCCGACCCGAGCATGATCGAGGCCATCGAGGAGCCGCGCGTCAAGGCCACCGTGCTGGTGCCGTCGGAGTTCGTCGGCGCGATGATGCAGCTCTGCCAGGACCGGCGCGGCGAATTCCTCGACATGGTTCACCAGCCCGGCGACCGCGTCGTGCTCACCTACGACCTGCCGCTCGGCGAGATCATCCACGACTTCTACGACCAGCTCAAGTCACGCAGCCGCGGCTACGCCAGCCTCGATTACGAGATCACCGGCTTCCGCGCCGAGCACCTGGTCAAGCTCGACGTGCTGGTCGCCGGGCAGCGCGTCGACGCGCTGAGCATGATCGTCCACCGCGACAAGGCCAACCTGCACGGCCGCAAGCTCACCGAGCGGCTCAAGGCGCTGATTCCGCGGCAGCTCTTCGAGGTGCCGATCCAGGCGGCGATCGGCGGCAAGGTCGTTGCCCGCGAAACCGTGTCGGCGCAGCGCAAGGACGTGCTCGCCAAGTGCTATGGCGGGGA
Organism: Candidatus Angelobacter sp.; assembly: GCA_035569495.1. GTDB lineage: Bacteria > Chloroflexota > Dormibacteria > Aeolococcales > Aeolococcaceae > DASRDZ01. Next base: position 23,682 of record DATMMX010000029.1, read on the forward strand.
CATCACGCGCAAGCGCAAGCTGCTGGAGAAGCAGAAGGAAGGCAAGAAGCGGCTGAAGCGGATTGGCAATGTGGAGATCCCGCAGGAAGCGTTCCTGGCGGTGCTCTCGTTGGACGAATGATGTCGAGGGGCAATCGGCGCAAGCGGACGAGTGCGGCGGATGGGTCGCCGGGCGGCAAGCATGAGCGCGCCCTGCTCCGCCGCGAGGTGGAGCGCATCGACAACGCGCCCGGCTACGGCAACCCGCCGCCCTGGTCGCTGCGCGGCATCCTCACCCTGTACGCGCTGATGGTGGTGATCAACGTGCCGGTCGCGGCGCTGGCGACGCGGCTCGACAGCACCTCGACGTACGCGTCGTCGCTGGTGGTGGTCAGCCCGTTCCTCTACCTGCTCTACGGGCTGCTGGCCATGTCCACGGCGCGCCGCATCGCCCACGAGGAACGAAGCATGCGCCCGCTGGAGACGCTGGCCGCGGCGGCGCTGATGTACATCGTCTACGTGCTCTCGCTGACCATCGCCATCCAGCTCAGCGGCCACAACGTCGACCCGCACGACGCCAGGCAGATGGCCGGCGCGGGCGTCGCCGGGTTGATCGGCGGCGCGGTGGGCGCGGTGATCTACCCCTTCGTCTATCGCCGGTTCTACATGCACCGCATGCCGGGCAGGCGGCGATGATCCGCGCCCTCTACCTGCACATCCCCTACTGCGAGCGCAAGTGCACGTACTGCGACTTCACATCCGTGGGCGGTGTGCGCGGCCAGCGCGAGTACGCCCAGGCGCTGCGGGCGGAGCTGCGTCACATGGCAGAGCGCCTCGACCCGGGCAGCGTCGCGCTCGACACCATCTTCATCGGCGGCGGCACCCCCAGCCTGCTCGACACCGAACTGCTGCACGGCATCCTCGACGAGGTGCGCGCCGGCTTCGCCATCAGCCGCGACGCCGAGATCACCATGGAGGCCAACCCGTCGAGCACCACCGCCGCCAAGGCGGAGCGCTGGCTCGACGCCGGGGTCAACCGCATCAGCCTCGGCGTGCAGAGCCTGCACCCCGACATCCTCCGCTTCCTCGACCGGGTCCACGACGGCGACCGGGCCATCCGCGCCGTCCACGACGTCAGCCGGGCCGGCTTCGTTCGGGTCAACACCGACCTGATCTACGCCGTCCCCGGCCTCGATGACGCGCGCTGGCAGGACACCCTCGACCGCGTCCTCGCCCTCGGCTGCGAGCACCTCTCCTGCTACGAGCTCACCGTCGAGGAGGGCACGCCGCTGGCCAGCGCGGTGGCGGCGGGCGCCGTCGCCACCACCGACGCCGACACCGCGCTGCGCCAGCACTGGATCACCGTCAACTCCGCGGCGCGTGCGGGCCTGCACCAGTACGAGATCAGCAACTTCGCCAGGCCCGGCGGCGAGTGCCGCCACAACCTGCACTACTGGCACAACCAGCACTACCTCGCCGCCGGGGTCGGCGCCCACGGACACCTGCCCCTCGACGCGGCGCGCTCGCTCGGCATCGAACAGTCGCGCCACGGCGCCGATGACATCGCCGCCATCCGCTACTGGCACACCGACTCCATCCCCGACTACGTCGGCGGTGCGCCGCTGCACACCGAGCGGGTCACCACCGAGCAGCGCTGGCAGGAGAAGATCCTCGTCGGTCTGCGACTCACCGAAGAGGGAGTCCCGCTGCACGACGCGGACGCGAGCGCGCGCGCGGAGGCCGTCGCGCTGCAGGAGGCAGGACTGCTCGACTGGGACGGCCGTGTCGCCCGGGTCACGGCGCGCGGGCAGGAGCTGCTCGACGCCGTCGCGCTTCGCCTCTGTGACACGCGCGCGGCCTGACCGCACCCGTCCGCTCAACACGAAACGACGACGGCCACGGGGGCGGGTGTGAAGAACTGATGGTCCTGCGCGCACCTTCACGCGGTCAGTGGCAGGGCCGCGTGACAGGTCGTTCGCGCCGCCCCCGGGCCCGCTGGGGACCGCTCACGATTGCCCCAACATGAGCCGAGCCCACATCCACATGCCTCCCTCCGCGGCGATCGTCGCCGAGCTCGTCCGCGCCGGCGTCTCGATGGAGACCGCGCAGGCGATGGAGCGCTGGAAGGCGGAGGAGGTGCTCGAGCTGCTGCGCTTCCGTCCCGAGGGGCGCGGAAAGTCGCTCAGCATGGGCAAGGGGATCGCGGGCGCGTGCTAAGCTCTTAGCACTCCTTGCCGTGGAGTGCTAAAAGCCGATGGAGCATTCCCCCGTCCCTCTCGACCGCCGCAAGCAGCAGATCCTCAAGGCCGTCGTCTCCGACTACACCGAGACCGGCGTGCCGGTGGGCTCCAACGCGCTGGCCGGCAAGTACATGCTGGCCTGGTCGTCGGCGACCATCCGCAACGAGCTGGCCAACCTGGTCGACATCGGCTACCTGCTGCAGCCGCACACCTCGGCGGGGCGCATCCCCACCGACGTGGGCTATCGCTACTACGTCGACTTCCTCATGGAGGAGGAGGCGGTGCCGAGCACGGTGCGCCGCCAGGCCGACCCGGTCTTCGCCCAGCCGGGCATGGCCGTCGAGGACCTGCTGGAATCGGCCGCCCAGGTGCTGGCCACCCTGACCGACGCCGTCAGCATCGTCACCGGCCCGCAGGGGGCGATCGCCCAGCTCAAGCACCTCGACCTGGTCTCGCTGGCCCCGCGCCACGCCCTGGTCATCCTGGTGCTGGAGGGCAACCTGATCCGCCAGCAGCCCGTCGAGCTCAGCCAGGAGGCCGCCCAGGAGACGCTCAGCGCCCTGGCCGCCGAGCTCAACCGCGAGCTGATGGGCCTGGACAGCCCCGCCATCGCCGCCCGGCGCGGCGCCGCCCCCGAGCACCCCGTCGCCTCGCTGCGCGACGAGCTGATCGACCACATCCTCACCTTCATGCGCGCCGTCGACGCCCGCCAGGACACCATGGTGGTCCACGACGGGGTGCGCAACCTGCTCCGCCAGCCCGAGTTCGGCGACGTGCTCCGCCTCCAGCAGGTGCTCGACGTGGTCGAGGAGGAGCGCGTGCTCGGCCAGGTGCTCGCCTCCCTGGAGATC
>DATMMX010000030.1:0-33058 GCA_035569495.1 Candidatus Angelobacter sp.
GAGGCACGCAACCTCGCGCCGCTCCCGGGCGACGTCGACTTCACGGTAGGCGCGAGCCTGCCGATCTCGGGCCTGACCGCATGGCAAGGGCTGCTCGAGCACGGCCGCCTTCAGGCGGGGCAGAGCGTCCTTGCGCACGGCGCGGCTGGCGCAGTCGGGACGATGGTGACACAACTCGCACGCGAGTTCGGCGCATACGTCATCGGCACCGGACGCACCGCCGACCGCCAGAAAGCGCTCGACTTCGGCGCGCAGGAGTTCGTCGACATCGACAACGACGTCCTGGAAGACGTCGGCAGCGTCGATCTGGTTTTCGATGTCATCGGCGGCGACATCCAGAAGCGGTCCGCGGGCCTGATTCGAGCCGGAGGAACGCTGGTGTCCGTCGTCGGGCCGACCGAGGCGCGGCCTACCGACGGCCTGGCGGTCGACTTCGTTGTCGAGTCCGATCGTGGCCAACTGGGTGAGATCGTGCAGCGGGTGCGGGACGGACGACTGCGGACGAACATCGGCAACGTCGCGACCCTCGACGACGCCGTGTCGGCCCTCAACTCGACCGAGCGGCGCAAGGGGAAGACGATCATCAGCGTCCGTCCATAAGGCTCGGGGATAGCGACCGATCCTGCCCTCCTCGTGGATCAGCGTAGCCGCATTGCCAGGGCCGCCTAGACACCGCTATCGGGACCTACCGGCGGGCCATCGAAATCGCGACCGTGCCCGGCCCGCCCCGCGGGCCGCGGGCATCGGCTTTGTGGGCGTGGTCGAGGTCGCCTACCAGTGGTTCGTCCACCCCGCTCGCGGGCTCCGGGCCGGCCGTCGATTTACACCACATTAGTGGATGCCAGTCGGTAAAGATGGGCTCCTCGAGAGCGCCCTCTGCCTTCGGCGGAGGAGAGGGGGTCGCGTCTCCCGCCGCACTCGCGGCGCAGCCGCTCCGCTGTTTGACGTCTGTGGCAGGGCCCGCCGGAGGAGCTCATCGGGTGCCGCTGTGCGTGACAGTGCGAGAAAGAGTCGACGCCCGACGTCTGCACGGGATTGCTGACGCCCGTCCGAGCGCAACCAAGACCCACGGGTGTTGGGGCGGCGCAGAGCCACCAAGTAGAATGGACGCATGGCGCTTAGACGAATGGACAACGTCGGCATCGTGGTGGAATCCCTCGAGACCGCTATCTCTTTTTTTGCTGAGCTCGGCCTCGAGCTCGAAGGGCGAGCCATAGTAGAAGGCCCGTGGGCAGGGCGCGTCACTGGACTGGGTGACCAGCGCGTTGAAATCGCCATGATGCGCACGCCAGACGGCCACAGCCGGCTTGAGCTCTCGCGATTTATCACGCCTCCTGTGATCGCCGATCACCGAAACGCCCCAGTGAACGCTCTGGGCTACCTGCGCGTCATGTTTGCCGTAGACGACATCGACGATACGCTCGCCCGGCTCCGCGAGCATGGCGCAGAGCTTGTCAGCAGCGAAGTGGTGCAGTACCAAGACGCGTATCGGCTCTGCTACATCCGCGGACCTGAAGGACTTCTTATCGGGCTGGCCCAGGAACTCGGCTGAGTCGCCGCGGTTTCACGTCTTGTTGCCTCGAAGCGTTTGCGTATCGGGCGTGCTCAGTGTTTCCCGGCGCTTCACGTCGCCCGGCGGCGGACGAGCCACACCGTCATCGCGATGAGCAGCAGGGAGAGTGCGAGCAGCCACCCGCCCTCGATCCACTGGAACGGCCAGAATCTGCCGGGCGGCTGGTACGTCGTCAACTGCGTGTAGCCGTGCCGGATGAGGTACTGCACGGGGTCGCCGAGGTTGGCTGGGGTTGCGGGCCCGGGTTGGAACAGCCCGGGCGTGATCGCCCGGACATCGACGGCACCAAGAGTGTGATTGATCATGTCCAGGCTGGCCGGCTGACCGCCCGTGAACCACCCCTGGTTCATCACCAACGCGCCGGTCGGAATGCTGGGGTCGGTGGTGACCAGCGGCGCTGCGTAGTGTGGTCGCAGGAACATTCCAGCCACGAAGGCGAGCCCACCCCACGCGGCGAGGGTGGCGAACATTGCCGGGATGACTCGGCGGATGAGGACACCGGCCAGGACACCGATCGCGAACGCGGCCAGCGTCCAGGCAGCGAGCGCAACTCCGCTCAGATCGAAGACGGTCGGATACAGCCGGCCATCATTGTCTCCCGCGCCGATGACCGGGTCGATGTACCAGGAGACGAGCAGGCTGAATGCTCCGGCGGCGACTGTGACCGCGATCGCGAGTGGCGTCAGCTTGGCGACGAGCCATCGTGTCCGCCCGAAACCCTGGGTCCAGGCGTAGCGGAAGGTACCGGTTTCGAATTCCCTGGCAAGCAGCGGGCCGCCCACAAATGCTCCGATGAGTGCCGGGATCGTCTGCAGCAGCGCCAAGGTGATCCCGACGCCGCGCACGTAGGTGGTCAAGAAGTCGTTGGCTACCCTGTGGCAGATGTCGGAGGTTGCGGGTGAGCACGCGGTGACGGCCGCGTAGTCGCGGTACATCTGCAATCCGGTGATCAACAGGTACGTGCTCGCCACCCCGAACAGCGCGGCGATGCCGGCCAACGCGAGCCGGTGCTGCCGCCAGGTGACCCAACCCATCCTTCGCTACGGCATCGGTCGCAATCTCGCGTCCCGGTCCGGCCGCGCGGGCATGGTCGTCGCGCTCACCTCGGCACTCCCGCCGGTTCGACGACTGCAGCGCGCGTCGGACCGGGCAGCACCGCAGCGCTCGGCTCGCGCAGGTACGCGAGGGTGAGTTCCTCCAGGCTGACCGGGTGGGCCTCCCAGCCTTGCGGCACCGGGTCGGTCACTCCGCAGGTCCTGACCAGCAGGTGGGCCTGCGTCTCGCCGCGCCGGGCGTGCACGACGTTCAGTCGCTCGGCGCATGAGCCGGCTTCGGTGGCGGGCCCAGTCAGCACGCGATGACGGGCGAGCAGGTCGTCGACTTCGCCGGCCACCTGGACGCTCCCGCTCGAGAGGAGGACGAGGTAGTCGGCCACCCGCTCGAGTTCGGCCAGCACATGGGTGGACAGCAACACCGACACGCCGTCGTCGGCCATCGCGGTCATGACCGTCGCCATGAAGTCATGCCGGGCGAGCGGATCGAGCATGGCCATCGGCTCGTCCAGCACGAGCAGCCGCGGATGCCTGGCCAGCGCCAGAGTCAGCGCGAGCTGAGCCTGCTGCCCGCCGGACATCTTGCCGGCCCTGCGTTGTAGAGGGATGCCGAGCTCCCCCAGCCGAGCTTTGGCGTACGCGTCGTCGAAGCGCCGGTTCAGGTTGCGCGTCATGTGCAGCATGTCGGCGGCGGACAGGTTCTTGTAGAGCGGCGTGTCCTGGGCGACGAATGCGATGCCGTCCAACGCAGTCGGCGACCCGGCGGGCCAGCCACCGAGCACCGTGACGATGCCCCCGGTCGGCACTGCCAGGCCTACTGCCAGGTTCAGCAGAGTGGTCTTGCCGGCGCCGTTCGGGCCGACGAGCGCGGCCATGTGCCCGGCGGGAATCGCAAGCGTGCACTCGCGCAACGCCCAGCTCGCGCCGTAGCACTTGCCAAGCCGTTGGGCTTCGATGACGTTCATGCGACGTGCTCCGATCCGTCGCGTGCCGCGCCAGGCTCGCTGGAGCCGCTTCGGCGCTGACGAGAATCCCTCAGCACGCTGGCGAACAGCGCCACGATCCCGTCCTCGTCCAGGCCTGCGGTCCCGGCGCTGTCCAGCCAGCGAACCAGAGAGCGGCGAAGCGCCGTCAGCTCGGGCAGCGCGACCTGGCTGAGTGTGGCCTGGATGAACGTGCCCTGGCCGGGTCGCCCGGCTGCCAGGCCCTTCGTCTCCAGCTCGCGGTATGCCTTGAGCACCGTGTTCGGGTTGATGGCCAGCGAGGCGACCACGTCCCGAACCGTGGGCAGCTGGTCGTCGGGCTTGAGGTATCCGAGTCGCAGCGCGTGCTCGACCTGCTGGACGAGCTGCAGGTAGGTCGGCAAGCCAGAGGAGCGGTCGAGCCTGAACTCGATCGGGGACGCCGGTCCGCGGGCTGCCGCTGAGCCTCCGCGACCGCCCGAGGCAGGCGGCGAGTCGCCAGGGGCGGCGCCTGCCAGGTTTCCCCCTTTATCTATCGTCATAGTACAAGGGTACAGACATCGGCGCCGGTGTCAACCCCATCACCTGACTGAGCATCAAGGAGGCGCGTGTGGGGCCTGCCGCCGTGTTCCCGTACGAGAACGGAACAGCGGCGAACCCCACAGCCCGGTGGAACGGGGTAGGTTGAAGGAGCTCCCGAACCGGCAAAGCCACAGAAGGCCGCCGGGCCACCAAAGGCAATGGGGGCGTAGGAGATTTCTCTTGAGCCTGCAACGAATTAACGCCGCGACCGCGGCCACGACCGCCCTTGTGGCACTGGGCTTCAGCGTCATGCCGGCATTTGCGGCCACGGCCACCGAGACCATCACCACCGGTGGACTCACCGCCACATCCCCGGACATCACATTCGCCAGCACTGCCGTCACCGGCACCGCGACGACGCGCACCGGGTCGTACGTCCTCGATGTGAACGACCTCACCGGCAACAACGCGGGTTGGAAGGTCACCATCGCCGGGGCTGCGCTGACCAACGCCGACACCACCACTCTGGTCACGACGGCCACTCCTCCCGGTTCCGCTGCATGCACGACCGTTGTCGCCGGATGCACTGACCTGGCTGCCAACGTCTCGGCCACCGCGCCATTCGTGATCTCCCCCACCGCGGTCGCGCTGTTCAGCGCGGCGGTCAACACCGGTGAGCTCGACCACAACTTCACGACCGACATGTCGGTCGCCATCCCAGCAGTGGTCAGCGCGGGCGCGTTCACGAGCACCTGGACGGTGTCGGTCACGTCCGGCCCGTAGACGCCGTCGGGTTCGACTGTGGAGATGATCCCCCGCAACCTCAGAAAGTCCTTTGCGAGAACCTTGCTGGCGGCAATGGCGTGCCTCGGTGCCATGGCGGGCGGGGCCGTTCCCGCGAGCGCAGCAGGCACGTCGGGATCGGGCGGGATCCTCACCGTCTCACCCGCTCACCCAGACCCGGCGATCGCGGCAGGCAAAGCCTACTTCGTCCACAGCGTCGCGCCCGGTGCGACCTGGACGGACGAGGTGGCCGTGACCAACACCAACGACGCCGCCATCGACGCCTGGGTCGATGCGGTCGACGGCGTCACCTCCGTCCGCACGGGCGCCGTGTACGCGGCTCGCGCGGTTGGATCACCCGGCGCTGGAGCGTGGGTGAAGCCCAGCGTGTCCACCGTGACGGTGGCTGCGCACACGCACGCGACGGTCATGTTCACCGTCACCGTTCCCATGGGTGCATCCGCCGGCGACCACCTGGCGGGACTGGCCTTCGAGGCGAAGCCCGGCAGCACCTCCCGCGACTCGGAGGGGATCACCACGGTGCTGCGTGCCGTGGTCGCCGTCCAGGTGATCGTCCCCGGGCCGGCGGACTTCCAGCTCCACGTCTACGGAGCCACCGCGCAAGCAGTGCCCACCACAGGGACGGCAGGCATCGCCCTTGACATGGCGGACACCGGCGGGCTGCTCGGCAAGCCTCGCCTCGAGATCACCCTCGACGGACCGGCGGGATACCACCGAGCCGAGAGAGTGGAGCTCGACACAATGCTCCCAGGTGACCGCATCACCGACGAGATCCCGTGGCCGGACGCGTTGCCTGCAGGCCGGTACAGCCTCTCAGTCGTCGATGACGGTGCCGAGCGCCACGGGACCGCCTTCGTTGCTCAGCTCGACCTCGTGGCAGCTCTCCGTCCAGCGGCGCCTGCTCAGGTACCGCCGGTCATCGCACCGGTCGCGGTAGGTATCCCACCATCGCTGGTCATCGGGTCTGTGGTGGCGGGAACTGCCGCGATGATCGTCATGGTCACGCTCGTTGCACGCGTGCGCCGTCACCGGACTCGATGAGCTCGGCGGCTGCATTTCCAGCGAGCAGACGACCAGAGCGGACACGCGCAGTCGCCTGAAGACGGGGTGAGGGCAACCAGAAGGGCCGAAGGCTGGCCCGTGCCACAGGGTTCTGCCGCCTAGGGCCACTGCCGCCGCCTCCCCCGCCCGCGCCCGCGCGGCCCCGCACCCGCGGGCTCGGCCGGCTCGCCGTCCATGTGCCGCCGCAGCGACGTCAACCGGTCGCGCAATTCGGCGGCGCGCTCGAACTCCAGATCGTGGGCGGCGCGCTTCATCTCGCGCTCGACCGACTTGGCGAGCTTCAGCAACTCGTCCGGCGGCAACCCGGCGGCCTCCTGGAAGGCGGCGGCGCGTTCGACCTGCTGGTCGCGGTGGGTCTCCAGGGAGTGCACGGCCTTGACGATGGTCATCGGGGTGATGCCATGGGCCTCGTTGTAGGCGATCTGCCGGGTGCGGCGGCGCTCGGTCTCGCCGATCGCCTGGCGCATCGCCTCGGACTCGTTGTCCGCGTACATGATCACCTGGCCGTTGATGTTGCGGGCGGCGCGGCCGATGGTCTGGATCAGCGAGCGGTAGCCGCGCAGGTAGCCCTCCTTGTCGGCGTCGAGGATGGCGATCAGCGACACCTCGGGCAGATCGAGGCCTTCGCGCAGCAGGTTGATGCCGACCAGCACGTCGAAGACCCCGAGCCGCAGGTCGCGGAGAATCTCGACGCGCTCCAGGGTGTCGATGTCGCTGTGCAGGTAGCGGACCTTGACGCCCGTCTCGCGCAGGTAGTCGGTCAGGTCCTCGGCCATCTTCTTGGTCAGCGTGGTGATCAGGGTGCGCTCGTGCAGGTCGGTGCGCAGCCGGATCTCGCGGAGCAGGTCGTCGATCTGCCCCTCCGACCGCCGCACCTCCACCTGCGGGTCGACCAGCCCGGTCGGCCGGATGATCTGCTCGACCACCTGCCGCGAGTGCTGCTCCTCGTAGGGGCCAGGGGTGGCAGAAACGTAGAGGATCTGACCGACCATCGAGTCCCACTCGGCGAAGGTCAGGGGACGGTTGTCGAGCGCCGAGGGGAGCCGGAACCCGTATTCCACCAGCGGAATCTTGCGCGACCGGTCGCCGCCGTACATGGCCCCGATCTGGGGCACGGCGACGTGCGACTCGTCGACCACGATCAGCGCGTCGTCGGGCATGAAGTCGAGCAGGCAGAAGGGCCGCTCGCCCTCGGCGCGCCCGGCCAGGTGCCGAGAGTAGTTCTCGATGCCGGCGCAGGTGCCCGTCTCGCGCATCATCTCCATGTCGAAGGTGGTGCGCTGCTTGAGCCGCTGCGCCTCCAGCAGGCGGCCGTGCGACTCCAGATGCTCGACGCGCTCGAGAAGCTCCTGGTCGATGTGCTCGAGCGCGGTGATCAGCTTGTCCCGCGGCGTCACGTAGTGCGAGGCGGGGAACACCTGGAACTCCTCGCGCACCGCCAGGATCTCGCCCGTCAGCGGGTCGAACTCCTTGATCGACTCCACCTCGTCGCCCCAGAACTCGATGCGCGTCGCCACCTCCTCGTAGGCGGGCTGCACGTCGACGACGTCGCCGCGCACGCGGAAGCGCGACCGGCCGAAGTCCTGGTCGTTGCGCGAGTACTGCAGGTCGGCGAGCTTGCGCAGCACGATGTCGCGCCGGATCGACTCGCCGCGCTTCACCGACAGCGACTCGCCGAGGTAGTTCTCCGGTGAGCCGATGCCGTAGATGCAGGAGATCGAGGCCACCACGATGACGTCGCGCCGGGTCAGCAGGGCGCGGGTCGCGCTGTTGCGCAGCCGGTCGATCTCCTCGTTGCGCGACGAGTCCTTCTCGATGTACGTGTCGGTGCGCGGGATGTACGCCTCGGGCTGGTAGTAGTCGTAGTAGGAGACGAAGTACTCGACCGCGTTGCCGGGGAAGAACTCGCGGAACTCCGCCCACAGTTGGGCGGCCAGCGTCTTGTTGGGCGAGAGCACCAGGGTCGGCCGCTGCTGCTTCTGGATGACGTGGGCGACCGAGAAGGTCTTGCCCGACCCGGTGACGCCGAGCAGCGTCTGCTCGCGCAGCCCGGCGCGCAGCCCGCGCTCCAGCGCCTCGATGGCGGCGGGCTGGTCGCCGGCAGGCGTGTACGGCGCGGCGAGCTCGAACTGCGGCATGGGAAGCCGAGTCTACCCGCCGGCCGGCCCGGCCAAGCCCTAGGCGGCGACGGGGACGGGGTAGCCTCCGGGCTGGGGCCGGAGCAGCCGCTCGGCCAGCGACGACGCCTGCCGGGTGGCCCAGTCGACGTCCGTCCAGCCGTAGTCCTTGGTGTGGGTGCGCGAGAGGTTGAGCACCCCGCGCACGTCGCCCGCGTGCACCGAGAAGGGCACGCACACCGCGGTGCGCAGGTGGGGACGCCGCGAGCCACCGGGGAGCGCGACGCGGTCGGCGATCACGCAGGGCTCGCCGGCCATGAGGGCGCGCCCGGCCAGCGACTCGAGCAGCGGCACCGGGGTGCGCAGCGCCTCGTCGGGCAGGGCCAGGCCGGACACCGCCGAGATGCGCAGCACCTGCTCGACCGGGTCGAGCAGCATCAGCGAGGCCCGGCAGGACATCGCCGCCTTGCGCACCCAGCCCATCGCGGGTTCGAGGTGGACGACGGTCGAGGCCAGGCGGCGGTCGAGCACCGCCTCGTTGTAGCAGTAGTGGTAGCGCAGCGCGGCCTCGTCCCAGCGGTAGTGGCCCGCGGTGTCGACCGAGGCGACGCTGCGCCGCGCCCACTCGCTGGGGTCGTCGCGCAGGTAGCAGAGCGCCTGCACCAGCGAGCGCGGATCGCCCGGCCGGCAGAGCAGCCCGGTGGCGCCGGCGACGTCGCGCACCCCGGGGAGGTTCGAGGCCACCGGCACGGCGCCCACCCGCATGCCTTCGAGCAGCACGATGCCGAACGCCTCGGCGCGGGTCAGCGACGGCAGCGCCACCACGTGGGCGCGCCGCATCACGGCCTCGCGCTCCCGGTTGCTGACCGCGCCGTGCCAGCGCACGTTGCGCAGCCCAAGCCGGGCGGCGATGGCACGCAGCTCGGGCTCCTGGTGGCCGGTGCCGCAGATGTCGAAGTCCACGTCGGGAAGCGCGGCGGCGGCGTGGAGCAGCACGTCGACGCCCTTGTAGGGACGGAGCTGGCCGACGAAGGCGACCGTGAAGCGGTCGGCGCGGAGCGCCAGCTCGGGTCCGATGGCGTCCTCGCCGGCGACGCCGTGGGGCACGATCCGCACGGTGCGGGCGCCAGCCTTCAGCGCCGCGTCGGCGTAGGAGGGCGTGCTCACCACCACGCCGTCGGCGGCGCGCATCAGCCGGGCGTGCATCGAGTTGTAGACGCTGCACAGCGCGCCGAGCCCGCTCAGCTCGATCTCGCTGTGGTGGGTGTAGACCAGGGCAGGGCGCCGCTCGCGCGGGAGCGTCCGCCACAGGGCGAGGAAGGCGTCGGAGAACGAGGGCGCGGGGCCGTGCAGGTTGACCACGTCGTAGCCGGTGAGGTCGCGCGCCAGGGCCCACCAGTGGCGCACCAGCCCGGTGATGCGGAACTCGCCGAAGCTCCGGCGGCCGACGTCGGCGGCGGTGCAGAGGTCGACCTCATGGCCGAGGTCGCGCAGGCCCGCGCTCACCTGGGCGACGGTCTCGGCAATGCCGCTCCGCACCGGAGGTGCCTCGGTGACCACGGTCAACGTCCTCATGCGCAGATGTCTCCAGGAATGGACGGCTGTTCAGGGCGGCGGTGCGCGAGGGCGCTGAAGCGAAGTTCGCTCACGGCTTGTCGAGTCCTGCCTTCCGAATGCGGTGCTAACCGATCCGTCTGCCCCCGACCGCCCCGTGCCACCTCGGACCCCTCGGTTCCTCGGCGCCGGTCACATGGAACAGACGGCTTCTGTCCCCCACCTCTTGCGACGCGGCTGTGACGAAACGGTGGCGGTGAGCCGCGGGGGACGCTGTCAGCGGGGGGTAGCAACCTGACGGTACATCTCCTGCACCGCCTCAGCGCAAGTCCCCCACGAGTGCGTGCGCCGCACGGCTTGCACCGAACGCTCGACGACTTCCGCACGCCGCGCCGGGTCGGCGAGGAGCTCGCCAACGGCACGAGCCATGGCCGCGGTGTCGCCGGGTGGGACGAGCACTCCCCTCTCCCCCACGGCGTCGCGTAGGCCGGTGACGTCGAAGCCGACCACCGCCGCGCCCGCGGCCATGGCTTCGAGGGCGACCATGCCCAGCCCCTCGTAGCGCGACGGCACCACCAGCACCGCGGCGCTCGCATAGAGCCGCCGCAATTCGTCGTCAGAGACCCGCCCGCGCACGTCGACGGCGCGGCTGCGCCGGGCGGCATCCCGCACCTGGACGTCGAGGCTGCCGCTGCCGGCCACGACGCCGTGCACCCGCGGATCGCGTTCCTCAAGTGCGCGCATCACGGCGACGGCGTCGAGCGGCCCCTTCTCCGGCTCCAGACGGCCGGCGAAGAGCACCAGGCCGGGGTCACGCAGCGACTCGCCGTGCCGCGCCAGGGCCTCGAGGTCGATGCCCGGCGGGATCACCTCGACGTTTTGAAATCCTATGGCGCGAACCGCCTGCGCCGTCGAGGGCGAGACCGCGATAACGGCCTGGGCCAGCCTGTAGGAGCGGCGCTCCAGCGGGCTGAGCGCACGGCGCGGCGCCCATTGCCGGTACGCCTGGCGATAGGTGTGGTGGGCGGTGTAGACGAGGGGCACGTCGATTCGCCTCGGCAGCAGCACGCCACCCGGCCCGCCCTGGGCGTGGACCACGTCGGGGCGCGGCTGCAGGAGTGGCGCCGGGTCGCGGGTCAGCGCCAGTGAGAAGTCGAGGGGGGCGCGGTGGAGGATGCGCGGGTAGTGGATGGCGTTCGCGCCCCGGCCGCTGACGGTGCGCACCTCGACGCCCTGCAGTTGCAATGCGTCGCGCAGGCCGCGGACGTAGACGCCCTGGCCGCCCTCGGGCGGGTCGTCGTCGTAGCTGGCGATGCAGACCCTCATCGGAGGCGCGTCATCGCTGGCATTTGGGGCAGTACACCGTGGTGCGCCCGGCGATGACCGTTCGGGTCAGGATGGCGCCGCAGCGGAAGCAGGACTCACCGCCGCGGCCGTAGACCTGGAGCTGCTCCTGCATCGAGCCCTGGGCGTTCCACACGTCGCGGTAGTCGTCGATGCTCGACCCGCGGTTGGCGATCGCCTTGTGCAGGATCACGGGGATGGCGTCGTAGATCGCCTGCCGCTCCCGCTTGGTGAGCCGGTGGCAGCGTCGCGTGGGACGCACGCCCGCCAGGTGGCAGACCTCGTCCACGTAGATGTTGCCGAGGCCGGCCACGCCGCCCTGGTCGAGCAGCGCCGCCTTCAAGGTGCGCGTGGTGCGACGCAGCACGCTGTCGAGGTGGGCGGCGGTGAAGTCGGCGGTGAGCGGGTCGACGCCGAGCGCGGGCAGCACGCCCGCCGCGCGCAGGGTGTCGCGCGAGCCGAGCAGCACGCGGCCGAAGCGCCGCGCGTCGTCGTAGCGCAGCTCGCGGCCGTCGTCCAGCAGTGCGCGGACGTGGGTGTGCGGAGCGAGCGGGGTGTCGGGCGCGCAGACCAGCAGGTGCCCGGTCATGCCGAGGTGGACGACCAGCTCGTCGCCGGTGTCGAGCGGGCAGAGGATGAACTTGCCGATGCGGTCCACCGCCTCGAAGCGCGCGCCGGTCAACCCGGCGGCGAAGGCCTCGGGCAGCGGGAAGCGGATCACGTCGCCGCGGGTGACCACCTCGACGCTGCGCACCGTGCGGCCCACGATCGCCGCCCGCAGGTCGCGAGCGACGGTCTCGACCTCAGGCAGCTCGGGCATGCTGCGGGGCTTTCCCCCGGTTGCGCATGGCGACGCCGATGCAAGTGGTCAAAGCAGGATCTTGTGCACGAGCGGCGTCATGGCGCTCCAGTTCTGGCCAACCTTGACATCGACGTCGAGAGGCACGGACAGCTCGGCGGCGCGGCCCATGGCGTCGCGGAGCAGCGGCACCAGCGCGTCGAGCTCAGTGCGCCGCGCCTCCAGCACCAGCTCGTCGTGCACCTGGAGGAGCTGGTGCGCCTCCATGCCGCTCTCGTGCAGGTCGCGGTCGACGCGGATCATGGCCATCTTCATGACGTCGGCCGCGGTGCCCTGGATGGGCATGTTGACCGCCATGCGCTCGGCGGCCTGGCGGATGCCGCGGTTGGCCGCAAGCACGTCGGGGATGTAGCGGCGGCGGCCGAAGATGGTCTCCACGTAGCCCCACTTGCGCACGTGCTCGCGGGTCTGCTCCAGCCACCGCGTCACCGAGGCGAAGTTGGCGAAGTAGCGCTCGATGAAGGCGCCCGAGTCCTCGCGCGACATGCCGGTGTCGCGGCTGAGGCCGAACTCGCTGAGGCCGTAGACCAGGCCGAAGTTGACCACCTTGGCGTTGCGGCGCATGTCGCGCGTGACCAGCTCGGGCGCCACGCCGTAGACGATCGACGCCGTGGTGGTGTGGATGTCCTCGCCGCGCTGGAAGGCGGCGAGCAGCGCCGGGTCCTGGGTGATGTGGGCGAGCACGCGCAGCTCGATCTGCGAGTAGTCGGCGCTGACCAGGACGTGGTCGGCATCGCGGGCGACGAAGGCGCTGCGGATGCGCTGGCCCACCTCGCTGCGCACCGGGACGTTCTGCAGGTTGGGGTCGGCGGAGCTGAGCCGCCCGGTGGTGGCGACGGCCTGGCTGTAGGACGTGTGCACCCGCCCGTCGCGCTCCACCAATTGCGGCAGCGCGTCGACGTAGGTGCCCTTCAGTTTGGTGAGCTGGCGATGCTCCAGCACCAATTCGACCATGGGATGCTCGGTGCGCAGCGCCTCCAGTGTGTCGGCGTCGGTGCTGCGGCCGGTCTTGGTGCGGCGGCCGGAGGCCAGGCCGAGGTCGTCGTAGAGGAACTTGCCGAGCTGCTGGGTGCTGGCGATGTTGAAGGTGTAGCCCGCAGTGTCGTGCACCTCGCTCTCGATCTCGCGGATGCGCGTCTCCAGTTCGATGCGCAGCGCGTCGAGGGTGTCGGGGTCGACGGTGATGCCCAGCAATTCCATCTCGGCGAGCACGTGGGCGACGGGCAGCTCCATGTCGTCGTGGAGGCGGCGCACGTCGATGGTCGCCATGTCGCGCTCCAGCACGGCGCGCACCGGCCCGGTCAGCGCGGTCATCAGGCCGTAGCAGGCGGCGGCCTCGTCGACCTCCAGGTCGGTGGGACGGCGTGCGCCGCGGCCAGTGCCGAGCACGGTGTCCTCGGCGTCGCAGGTGGCGCCGACCAGGTCGCTGGCGAGCTGCGGCAGCGGTGGCACGCGGGTGCGCTGGTTGAGCAGGTAGGCGGCCAGCAGCATGTCGAAGTCGAAGCCGCGCACCACCGTTCCGCTGCGCCGCCAGGCGAGGATCTCGCGCTTGACGTCGTACGCGGTCTTGGCCACGGATGCGTCGGCGAGCAATTCTCGGACCACGGCGACGGTCTCGTCGGACGCGGAGCCGTCGAGCACCTGGTGGCCGACCGGGACGTACCACGCGTGCGACGGGTCGTCCAGGGCGGCGAGCGCGACGCCGGCGATGATGCCGTGGCGGGCGGGCTCGTCGACGACGGTGCGCACCGCGACGCCGCTCGATGCGCGCAGGTGCTCGTCCACGTCGCGCATCACCGACTCGTCGCGGACCACCTCGACCGACGCCGCGTCGGGCGGCTGCTCGGGTTCGAAGGACAGCTCACCCTGTCCTGACGGCTGCGCGGCACGAGCGGGCTGCGGTTGCGAATACAGCGTCGGCGCGGCCGCGGATGCAGCCGCCGCACCGTTGTCCCCGCCCGCCATGGGCAGCCGCGGCACCAGGCTGCGGAACTCCAACTCCTCGAAGAGGTTGATCACGCGCTCGCGGTCGTACGACAGGTAGCGCGCCGACTCGATGTCGAGCGGCACGTCGAGGTCGGCCACGATCGTCGCCATGCGCTTGCTGAGGATCGCCTGCTCGCGATGCTCCTCCAGCGCGCGCTTGACGCGCCCCTCCTTCATCGAGGGCACGGCGTCGAGAATCTGCTCCAGCTCGCCGTACTGCTGCACCAGTGCCATCGCCGTCTTGTCGCCGATGCCCGGCACCCCGGGAATGTTGTCCGACGCGTCGCCGCGCAAGGCCTTGAAGTCGACCACCTTGGGCGGGTCGAAGCCGTAGCGCTCGAACACCTTGGCGACGTCGTAGACCACGGTATCCGTGATGCCGCGGCGGGTCGCGTAGACGCGCACGTGGTCGGTGACCAGCTGCAGGGCGTCGAGGTCGCCGGTGACGATGAGCACGTCGAGCCCCGCGGCCTCGGCCTTGCGCGACAGGGTGCCGATGACGTCGTCGGCCTCGAAGCCGGGCAGCTCGATGATGGGGATGCTCAGCGCCTCGACCACCTGGCGGCTCCAGGGCATCTGCCGGCTCAGCTCCGAGGGCACAGGCGGGCGCTGCGCCTTGTAGGCGGCGAACTCCTGGTGGCGGAAGGTCGGCCCCGGCGGGTCGAAGGCGGCGATGGCGTAGGTGGGACGCTCCTCGTTGAGCGCCTTGAGCAGCATCGAGGTGAAGCCGTAGACCGCGTTGGTCATCTCGCCCCGGCTGTTGGTCAGCGCGGGCATGGCGAAGAAGGCCCGGAAGACCAGCGCGTGGCCGTCGATGAGCAGGAGGGTTTCGCGCGCCACGACGCGCTATGGTAGCCGCGCATGGCGCCCGACCCCGCCCCCCCGCCTCACGCCGTCCTCGACGTCGACAAGGAGGGGATCGGCTTCGCCGCCGCCCACTTCAGCATCCTCGAGGGCGGCAGCGAGCGGATCCACGGGCACAACTACCGGGTCGCCCTGCGCGCCGCGGGAACGGTGCGGCGGGACGGCACCCTGGTCGACTTCGCCGCGCTCAAGGCGGCGCTGCGCGCCGAGTGCGACCTGCTCGACCACCGCATGCTGCTGCCGGGCGAGTGCCCCGAGGTGGCCATCGAGCGGCTCGACGACGGGCACCTGGAGGTGCGCGAGGGGTCGCGGCGGTTCGTCTTCCCGGAGGCGGAGGTGCGGGTCCTGCCGGTGCCCAACACCACCTGCGAGTGCCTGGCCGCCCACCTGCTGGACCGGGTGCGGGCGCGGCTGGGCGAGCTGCCGGTGCGGCTGGAGGTGCGGGTGGACGAGTCGCCGGGGCAGGGGGCGACGGTCGGCGAGAGCCGCCCGGGCTGAGCGGCGGTGGGCCCGGCGGGGGGGTCGCCGCGATCCTGTCGCAGGCGGGCACCCTCAGGCGGCGGCAGTATCATCCGGGGCATGGGTGAGCTCATCGAGATGGCGGTCGACAGCATCCGCGTGCACATGCCGACCCACCAGCACGTCGTGATCCTCAAGGAGAAGGAGGCGGAGCGCTACCTGCCGATCTGGATCGGCATCCACGAGGCCAACGCCATCGCCCTGAAGATCACCGGCATCACCCCGGAGCGGCCGATCACCCACGACCTGCTGGTCAACGTGCTCGGTGCCGTCGACGTCACCGTGCACCGGGTGGTGGTCACGTCGCTCAGCAACGAGGTCTTCTACGCGCGGATCAGCGCCACCTCCAACGGGCGCGACCTCGACATCGACGCCCGTCCCTCCGACGCAATCGCCGTCGCGGTGCGCGTGGGTGCGCCGATCTTCGTCGCCGACGAGGTGCTCGACAAGGCGGGCGTGCTGCCCGAGAACGAGCGCGAGGGCGAGGCGGGCGGCGTCGAGATGTCCGAGGAGGATGACGAGAAGCTGGCCATCTTCCGCGAGATGATCAACCAGATGGACCTGCCCGACCTCGGCGACACGCCGCGCGCCCCGGAGAGCTGACCGGGCGGTCGGTCCGGTCGGTCAGCGGGTGTCTAGGGGCGGGGCGGGTTGGCGGGCAGGGTGGCCCAGAAGCCGGGGTCCTCGAAGCCGAGTCGCCACAGGGCGACGCCGTGCAGCTTCTGGTCCCCCACCAGCGACGCCTTGGTCTCCAGGCTGAGCGCGTCGTCGAACCAGAGCACGGCGCCGTTGCCGTAGTGGATCGAGGGGGTGGCCTCGCCGAAGTCGTAGTCGACGCGGGCCCCGGGGCTCTGCAGTGCGTTCGCCACCGACGCGGCGTAGGCGTCGGCGGTGACGTCGCCGCTGTCCCAGGCGCGTGAGTACAGCGGCAGGCCGAGCAGCGCCGTGCCGTGGCTCCTCATCTCGGCGAGGCTGCCGGCCAGCACCTGGCCGTCCCAGTCGTAGCCGGCGACGGGGCCGGGGTCGGTCAGGCCGGTGTGCTCGTCGTAGGCCATCAGGGTGACCAGGTCGGCGGTGCCGCTGATCGCCTGCAGGTCGTAGGCGGCCGAGTAGAGGTTGAGGTGGCCCGGCTTGTGCGGCACCACCGCCACGGCGAGGGTGTGACCCCGGCGGTGCAGCGCATCGGCGAGGCGCTGGACGAACACGCTGAGCCGGTCGCGCGACTCGGCGGGGACGCCCTCGACGTCGAGGTGCAGGCCGGGGAAGTCGAGCGCGGCGGCGGCGCCGACCAGGCGGTTGACGGCGGCGTCGTCCTGGAGAAGGGCGGCGATGCCACTGCTGTCGGAGGCGTCGTTCTGGAGGAGCGGCCAGACCTGGATGCCGGCGGATTTGGCGATGGCCACGGCTGCGGCGTCGGGCTCGCCGGAGAGGCTGCCGTCGCTGTTGATGCGCACGCCGGTGGGGCTGGCCACCGAGATGCGGCCGGCGTGGGCCTGCAGCGATGCGCGCGAGGCGGCGGTCGCGACCGTGAAGGCGACCACAAGCGGCCTGCCGGCGACGGCGCCCGCGTCGGGCACGGCCTGGCGGCGCAGGGCCCCGGGCGGCACGGCGTCGAGGCGGACGCTGAAGCTGCTCGCCAGGTGGCTGCCGCGGTCGGTGCTGAGGTCACGGGGCAGGGTGAGGCTGCCGCCCGGCGCACTGGGCCAGGCGGCGCGGAGGTGGGTCTGGTCAGACCAGGTGACCGCTGCCCCCTTGGGCAGCGCGGCCTCAACGCTCTTCGGGTCGGTTGGCGCGAACTCGAAGGCGAGGTCGAGGACGGTGCCGTCCTTGCTGTCGCTGTGCACAGCCGCGGCGACGCCCGCCGCCGGGGCGACGTGGAAGGCGAAGTGCTGCGCCTGGCGGTCGGGGACGCTCAGGTCGAGCGTGTGCGCGGAGCCGAGCGGCATGGGGGCGACGCTGGCCGTCACCGCGCCGCCGCCTCCCTGCGCCAGGGCGAGGGCGCCGCCGTCGAGCCGGGCGCGGACGGTGTCGGGGCTGAGCGTTGTCGAGCCGACCACGCGCAGGTCGAGCGTGGGCGGGACGTCGGCCTGGCCGTCGACCAGCGCGGTGCCCCCGGCGGTGACCACCAGCACGCCTTGGCCGGGGCTGCCGGTGCCGAGGAAGCCGGTGGCCGGCGAGGAGGCGGGGGCGCAGGCCGGCAGCAGGAAGAGGATGGCGGCCGATGCGGCGAGCGCGCCCGCACGCGGGCTGGGCATGCGGGTGAGTCTAGGAGACGTCGAGTGTCAGTACCGCCTCCAGCGCCGGGGAGTCGGAGCTGGAGGGCAGGCCGGAGGGGATCAGGGCGACCAGCTGCAGGACGGTGCCGGGGGTGGCGTCGCCGGGGATGCGGATGACCTGGAGGGGCAGGTTGGCCACCGCGGTGGCGGTGGGGCTTGCGACGGCGAGCGGGGGGAGCAGCGCGTAGGGGGCGAAGGCGCTGACCTGGTCGGGGGTGAGCAGGGTGCCGTTGGGGGCTGCGATCACGGCCGATGGTGCTTGGACGGCGCCCGCGGCCGCGCAGGGCTGGGGGCTGCAGGGAACGGGCGACGCTGCCGGGCCCCCGCCCGCGGCCCCGTAGCTGGTTGAGCCGCTCCCGCCTCCGACCGGGGCGAGGGCGACGGCGCCCTGCTGGTGCAGCGTCACACAGGGGATGACGGCGCTGTGCCGGCCGCTGGTCGACGTGGTCAAGGCGGCGTAGATGAGCACCTGCGCGCCCGGGGCGACGTGGGTGCTGGCGGTGGCCAGGAGGAGCTGCTGGCCGGGGCGGTGCTGGTCACCGGTGGTGGCGCGGTTGTCGAAGCCGGGGGGCGCGGCGGGGGCGCTGCTGAGCTGCGGGAGGACGGCGAGGGGCAGCGGGCAGGTGCCGATGCCTGTGGTCGCCCTCTGGGCAGCGCCACCCCGTGTCTGGGCGAGGCCAGGAGCGGCGCCCACCGTGCCGTCGGAGAGCGCCGAGGTGCCGTTGCTGCTGCTCCCTCCCGCGCCGCCCCGGACCACCAGCACGACGATGAGGATGCCGGTCAGGGCGAGCCCGCCGGCGCTCCAGGCGGGGGTGGCGCGGGGGCGGGGCAGGCGCGTGAGCCATTCGGGCATGCGCGCGCCGCGGCGGCGCTCCGGCTGCGGCGGGGTGCTGGGCAGGACGACGCGCTGCGGCATCCGCGCGGCGGGCAGCTCGTGAACGGCGTCGATGGTCTGCTTGAAGCGCTCGGCCTCGGCGGCGCAGTCGTTGCACGTGGCGAGGTGGGCGTCATAGCGGCGGCGCTCGCTCGGCGTAAGGGCGTCGTCGTAGGCGGCGGAGAGCAGCTCGGTGACGTGGCGGGTGCCCATGTCTACCCGTGGCCCTCCGCGGCGAACAGCACCGGCGAGTTGCGCAGCGCGCCGGCGAGCTGGAGGCGGGCCCGGCTGAGCCGCGACTTCACCGTGCCCAGGGGAACCCGCAGCGCCTCGGCGATCTCCTCGTAGGTGAGGTCGTTGACGTCGCGCAGGACCACGGCCACACGGTAGTCGAGGGGCAGCGTCATCACCGCCGCGCGGATCGCCGCCGCCCGCTCCCGGGCCTCCGCTGCCGCCTCGGGCCCCATCTCGGTGGAGGGCAGCTCCAGCACCTTGCCGTCGCCGTGCTCGAGCGGGTCGGCCGGGCGGCGCACGGCGCGGCGCTGCACGTCCCGGCTGGCGTTGACCGCCACCCGGAACAGCCAGCCGCGGACCGACACGGAGCGCAGCTTGGGCAGGTTCATGTAGGCGCGCAGGAAGGTCTCCTGGACCACATCCGCGGCATCCGCCGGTGTCCCCAACAGGCGAAGTGCCATGGTGTACAGCTCATCCTGGTAGCGCTCGACCAACGCTGTGAACGCCGCCGAGTCGCCGTGGCGGGCTCGATCGAGCAGCGACTCGTCGTCCATCACCTCACAGTACGCGGCGCAGGGGGCGGAAGTTCCTCCCGCGCCCCGGCTCGGGCTAAGCTTGCGCCGACCCGTGCCGGCGTGGCGGAATGGCAGACGCGGCGGTCTCAAAAACCGTTGAGGGCAACCTCGTGTGGGTTCGACTCCCACCGCCGGCACCACCCTGACACGGCTGGAGGCACTAGGTGATCTAGTCGCCGCCGCGCGATCCAAACCAGGTCGTGAGCGCGTCGCGCAATCGGGCATCGCTGCCGTCGCCAACCCAAGCCACGTGTCCATCGGGCCTGATCAGCACGGCCGGCGGTGCAGCCACCTCGCCAATCACGGGAAGCTCCCAGACGCCGGCGTACGAGGCGTCAACGAGCTGAACGCGGTCGGCCCATGGTGCGATGTCGCGGCCGCCGGCCTGACCGAAGTTGAGCAGCACGGGCTTGGCGCTATGCAGCAGCTCGTAGACGCGGACGGTGCCGTCACCGGTCACCAGGGCCAGGTCGGGCATGCGGCGCCCCAGCAGCGGATGTCCCTCGCCGAGGTCGTAGGCGACATCGAGGCCCGAGATCATCGCGGCGATGTGCTTGCGCGGTTGATCCATTGTCAGCAACTCGGCCAGGATGGCGCGCAGTGCGAGCGTGCGCTCATCATTGGCGCCCACCGCTCTCTGCGCCATGGTGTTCTGCAGCACGCGGGCGGCAACCGGGTGCCGTTCTGCGTGGTAGGTGTCGAGAAGGCACACCGGTGATGTGCCGGCGACAACCTGAGCCAGCTTCCAGCCCAGGTTCACCGAATCCTGCACGCCGATGTTCAGGCCCTGCCCACCCATCGGAGCATGCACGTGGGCGGCGTCACCGGCGAGCAGCACGCGTCCGCTGCGATACGCAACCGCCTGACGCGTCATGTCGGTGAAGGTGGAGATCCACTTCGGGCTGTGCACGCCGTAGTCCCTGCCGTCGACCCGGATGAGCGCGTCGCGGACGTCCTGCAGCGTGGGCTCATCGGTGCCATCCAGATCGGGCACGATCAGCGTGACGCCCACCCGTCCCTCCTCGGCCGGGCCGATGCCACCACCGCCACGCAAGCCGAATCCCGGCGTCTCCTCCATCTCCACCTCGGCGATGATCCAGCGCGTGGTTGGATCCCAACCCGCGAATTCGATGCCGGCCGCCTTGCGCACAACGCTGCGCCCTCCGTCGCAACCCACAAGGAATTGCGCCCGCAGCGATGTGCCGTCGGACAGCGTGACGTCGACACCGCTGCCATCCTGCGTGAAGCCGGTCACCGCGCGCTCGCGCAGGAAGGCAACGCCCAGCTCATCGAGCCAGCCGGCCAGGATGCGCTCGAAGTGGCTCTGCAGCAACGCCATCCCGTAGTTGTGGCGGGTGGGGAAATCGCTGATGTCCATCGGCACCCCGGCGAATGCCTGCACCTGCATCGCCTTCCCCTCGGCGAGGAAGCGATCGACAACGCCGCGCTGGTCGAGCACCTCGATGGTGCGGGAGTGCAGACCGCGCGAGCGCGAGCTCTCGAGCTCGAAGCTGGGACGTCGCTCGACGATGAGGACGTCGGTTCCCGCCAGCGTCAGCTCCGCGGCCAGCATCATCCCCGTCGGACCGCCGCCGGCGATCACAACTGCATGCTCGGACATACGCCACTCCTCGCTTCCCAACGTTTGTCAGGAAACTCTGCACCACACCCCCGGGCTTGCCGCAAGCCCGGGAGGCGGTACTATATTGAGGTGGAGGGAGTTGGCGGGCGCATCAAGGCTCGGCGATGATGGTCACGATCGGGCGGCCGCAGGTTGGTAGCGCGTCATCACCGCCGTGATGTCGAGGTCGCCCGCGGTGCGCGCGGCTTCGCCGATGAGCTCGCGCTCCAGCGCAACCAGCGGAACGTCCGCGGCGACGCGGTGGAACATGTCGAGGGCGAGGTCGAGATCCTTGCGCAGGTCGCGCAGCGCGAAGAGCGTGGGCTGGTGCCGTCCGTCGGTGAAGCCCGCGCGGCGCATCTCCAGCGCCGGGGCCTGGCGGGCGAGCACCCAGAAGACCTGCTGCGCGTCGAGACCGGCGAGCACACCTGCGGTCTGCAGCTCCGCCGCGGCGGTTGTCACCGCACCGAGCATGCTGTTGGCCACCAGCTTCAGCCGTGCACCGCTGCCCAGCGGGCCGGCGAAGCGCACCTCACCGAACAGCGCGAGCACCGGCTGCGCGCGCGCGACATCCTCAGCAGTGCCGCCGGCGAGCACGGCGGCCGCGCCACGCGAAACCGCAGGCGGCGCACCGACGATCGGTGCGTCGACGAGCCGCGATCCCGTCGCCACCACCAGCGGTTCCAGCTCCGCGATGACGTCCGGTCCCGACGTGCTCATCTCGGCGAAGAGCTGCCCGCGAGCAGCGGCGAGCGCGCCATCCGGACCCAGGTACGCTGCGCGAACCGCGTCCGCGCCGGTGAGACTGGTGATCACGATGTCGGCGTCGCGCACCGCCTCCGCGGGCGTCGACACCACATGCCCCACTCCGACCGCTTCCGCGCGCGAACGCGTGCGGTTCCAGAGCACCGGCTCCAAGCCCGACTCGGCAAGCCGCCGGGCCAGCGTCGCACCCATCTTCCCCGTGCCCAGCACGGCAACGCGCGGCGTCATGCCAACGCCTCCACGGGCCCGGAGCCCGCACCCGTGCGACGCAGCGCCTCGGTGATCTCCGCGAGATCGGCACGGGTCAGATGCAGCGTCCCCGCGGCGATCCAGCCGTCCACCTGCGACGCGTCGCGCGCGCCGACGATGGCGCCGGTCACGCCGGGCCACGCCGACGTCCACGCCACCGCGACAGCAGCGACGGTCACTCCGTGCCGCCGCGCAACAGGCCACAGCGCGTCGCGCAACGCGAGGTTGCGCGAGAGGTCCGGTTCGTTGAAGTACACCGAGCGGCGCCGCCAGTCATCCTCCGCCATGCGCGCGACCCGCTCCGCCGAGAACGTGTCGGTGAGGATTCCCGACTGCATCGGGCTGTAGACGATCACGCCGGTGTGATTCGCCGCGGCCCACGGGATCACGTCGCCACCGGTGTCGCGGCGGATCAGCGAGAAAGGCGGCTGCAGCGAGTCGACGTGTCGCAGCGCCTCGCAGCGTTCCAGCAGCGCGACGTCGAAGTTGCAGACGCCGATGGCACGAACCTTGCCCTCCTCGACGAAGCGCACCATCTCGCCCCACGACTCCTCAACCGGAGTGCCCGTCTCGTCGGGCCAGTGGAACTGGTAGAGGTCGATCCGCTCGACACCGAGCCGGCGCAGCGACGCCTCCAGCTCACGCCGCAGCGACGCCGGCTGCAGGTTGCGCTGCGGCTCCTCGTACGGCCGCGACGGATCGGGGATCATGCCGCATTTGGTGAAAACGAACGGCCGTTCCGAGGCGGGGATGTCGCGCAGCGCGCGGCCGACCACCTCCTCGGAGTGGCCCAACCCGTAGATGGCTGCCGTGTCGACCCAGTTGATGCCGCGCTCGACGGCGTGGCGGATGGCGGCGACCGAGCCGTCGTCGTCCTGCGGTCCCCAGCCATAGGCCCAGCCCCCGCCGCCGATCGCCCAGGCCCCGAACCCCACCGTGGTGATCTCCATGCCGGAGGTGCCGAGTTGCCGCCTGTCGAGTGCCGTCGTCGTCCTCATGGCCAGTGCTCCTGTGTGCGCCGGGGGGGTGATTGCAGCGTAGTCCTCCGTTCCTGGCGGCGCGATGACGGCGCAACGCCGGGGGTCCAGCGGGCGTCCAACACAGCAGGGAGGGGCCGACAAGCACAACCCGGAGGCCCAACCCGTGAGGTCATCCCGCCCGCGCGTCGCCGTCGCCGCCGCGATCGCGGCCGTCGCCGCCTTCAGCCTGGCCACCGTGCCCAGCACGCGCGCGGCGACCGATCCGGTCACCTTCTCCCCGCCCAGCTTCGTCGACAACGTCAAGGCGGGCGGCGAGCCGAGCGTCATCCACAGCAGCAAGTTCGGCACCCTCGTCTACTCGTCGCACGAGGGCACCACGCACATCGACCGCGCGGGCCTGCTCGGCCAGTCAGCACTTCAGTTCGCCTGCCCCGACCCCACCTCGGGCACCTGCTACCAGAACCACGTCTGGATCTGGACGTCCGATGACAAGGGCAAGACCTGGCAGCTCCGCAGCGAAGCCATCTCCGACACCGGCTTCAGCGACCCCGACCTCACCGAGGACGCGTCCGGCGCCATCTACGACACTGGCATCGACCTCGCCAACGACGCGCTGTTCTCCTCCATGGACGGCGGCAAGACCTGGCCCAACGGCACCGCGCAGTGCCACGCGGGTGACCGTCCCTGGCTGGCCGGCGGCGTGCCCGGCGAGGTCTTCCTCACCACCGACGACGAGCAGATGGGCCACATCCTGCTGCACAGCAGCAGCTTCGGCAGCGCCTGCGACAGCACCGTGCTCGCTGACAACGGCAGCTTCGGCAGCAGCGGCGGCACCTACTCGGGCTTCGGCAAGGGCGTTTATGACAAGACCGACGGAAGCTTCATCGAGCCCGCGCAGTTCAAGGACAGCAACGGCAACCTGATCGGCTTCGGCTACAGCCGCCTGGCCAGGGCCGCCGACGCCTTCAACGGCGGCGGGGAGACCTTCCAGCCGGTGATGACCTCGCCCAGCACCACGGGCATCTTCTCCCCCTTCGGCGTCCCTCAGGTGATCTCGCTGGACAGCGCCGACAACATGTACTTCGCCTGGGACAGCGACGAGCGCGACCCCAACGGCACGGGCGGCTGCGGCGCGATCCCGAACAGCAGCAACCCGGGCGGTCCGACGCCGCTGCCGAACCACATCTGGCTGGTCGTCGGCAAGCACCGGGGCTCGGGCCAGTGGGACTTCCAGCCCCCGATCTCCCTGGCCCACCAGGGCAACGCGCGCGTGCTCTGGCCGTGGAGCGTCGCCGGTACGGACGGCAACCTCTCGGTGGTCTGGTACCAGATGGACAAGATGGTCGACCCCGACTGCGACGTCTACAACGGCAGTGCCGTCCCCGACGTCAACACCTTCATCTACGAGGCGCACATCAGCAACGCCCTCGACCCGGCGACGCGGCAGATCACGGTGACCAACGCGTCAGGACGCGCCATCCACCAGGGCGGCATCTGCGACAGCGGCACCACCTGCGTTGCCAGCGGCCAGGACCGCCGCCTCGGCGACTACTTCACCAACAGCGTCGACGGCAACGGCTGCGTGATCATCGCCAGCGGCGACACCACGGTGCCCGACGCCGTCACCGGACAGCCCCGCGCCACCAGCCTGCCCATCTTCATCCAGCAGAGCGGTGGCCCCAGCCTCACCGGCGGGACCTGCGGCACAACAACAACAACAACAACAACGCCGACCGTGGCGCCGCAGAGCACGCCGGGCGCCGCCGCCCCGAGCGCGGTCGGGATTCCCAATACGGGCGCGCCGCCCTCCGCCGCTCCCGCAGCCGGCGCCGCCGCCGCGACACTGGCGACCACCGCGCTGCTGCTGGTGCGCCGCCGCCGCAGACACGACCGCCGCTAGCCGCGGCGCGGCACGCGCCAGAGCCGTCTGCCAGAATCAACCGCCGTGCCGGACTGCTACACCGTCGTCGACTCGCCGGTCGGCGAGCTGCTGCTGCGCGGCCGCGATGACGGCGCGCTCATTGCGCTGAGCATGTCACCGTGGCGCAGCAGCAACGACATCGCCGCATGCACGCGCGACGACGGCGCCCTGCTCGCGGCGGTCACGCAGCTCGGCGAATACTTCGCCGGCACTCGCACCGCGTTCGACCTGCGGCTCGCCCCGGTCGGCACGCCCTTCCACCAGCAGGTGTGGCAGGCGCTGCAAGCAATTCCCTACGGCGCCACCACGACGTACGGCGCGCTCGCCAAGCAGCTCGGCCGTCCCGCAGCCGCCCGCGCCGTGGGCCTGGCCAACGGCCGCAACCCGATCGGCATCGTCATCCCCTGCCACCGCGTGATCGGCGCCGACGGCACGCTCACCGGCTACGGCGGCGGCCTGCCCCGCAAGCGCTGGCTGCTCGACCACGAACAGAACGCCTCGGCTCAGGCGCCCAGCGTCGTCTCCTCCGCAATCGCGTCGCCGTCCCGCCAGGTGGCCCGCTCCATGGCGTCGAGCGGACGCAGCACCGGCAGATGGAGCACGCGTCCCAATGCGGGCACCGCGTCGGCAGCGGCGTCCGCGGGGCCGACCATGCGTCCCAGCGCGCGCAGCGGCAGCAGCGGCTCGCCGACCATCTCGGGCATGCCCAGCAGCCCGGCGAAGATCTGCTCGTAGCGCTGCGCCGCCTGCTCCCACTGATAGCGAGCCGACACCCGTTTGCTCAGCCAGCTCCGGTGCCGCCAGTCGTCAGGCGCGTCGCGCAGGTGCACCAGCGCTTGCACCAGCGAGCGGGGGTCGCCGGGGGTGCAGAGGAGGCCGGTCGCGCCGGCGACGTCGCGGACGCCGGGAAGGTCCGAGGCCACCGGCACCGCACCGGCGCGCATGCCTTCGAGGAGCACGATGCCGAACGCCTCCGCCCGGGTCAGCGACGGCAGGCAGACGACGTGGGCACGGGCCAGGGCGCGGTCGCGCTCGGCGTTGCCCGCGCGGCCCAGCCAGCGCACGTTGTCGAGGCGGAGCTCACCGGCGAGGCGGCGCAGGGCCACCTCCTGGTGGCCGCTGCCGACGATCTCGACGGCGACGTCGGGCAGCTCGGCCGCCGCGCGCAGCAGCACCTCGGCGCCCTTGTAGGGGCGGAGCTGGCCGACGAAGGCAACGGTGAAGCGCGGCCCCTTGGCCAGCCGCGGCGCGTTGGTCTCCGGCAGCCCGTGCGGGACGACGCTCACCTCGCGCATCCCGCGCCGCTCGGCGGTGCGCCGGTACGACTCGCTGCTGACCACTACGTGCGACGCGGCGCGCGCCAGCCGCCAGTGGGCCCGCTCGTAGAGGCGGCAGGCCGCCCCCACGGCGGGCAGGTCGATCTCGCAGTGGTGGGTGTAGACCAGCGGGGGACGGCGTGAGCGCGGAATCGTCCGCCACAGGGCGAGGAAGGCGTCCGAGAACGACGGCGCCGGCCCGTGCAGGTGGACCACGTCCGCGGCGAGGATGCGCTCGCGGATGCCACGCCAGTGCCCGGCCAGCCCGGTCAGCCGGACCTCGCCGAAGGACACCCGCCCGACGTCGGCCGCGCTGATCACCTCGACGTCGTGGCCCCGCGCCGACAGCCGGGCGGCGAGCTGCTCGACGGTGAGCGCGATGCCGCTGCGGATGGGTGGTGCCTCGGTGACCACGGTCAACACACGCATGGTGGAGATGCCTGCCCCCAGTGTTCTGACCGCGCCGTGCACGTGTTCCGGCGAGCTCACGCGAAATGCGCGCGAGTCACCGGTCACCGTGGCGGTGACGGTCAGCCTGCCCCGGACCGGCCCGGAGGCTCCTGCGTGCGCTACGTGTGGAGCGATCGGACGGTTCGTTACCGAGTGTAGGCAACCACCACCGATCTGTCAGCGAATTTTTGTGAAGCTCCGTCTGCGGCGGTGCAGGACCAGGGCGGTGGATGCGGCGGCGAGCACGGCGGCCACCGCGCCGAGCACCGGGCCGGCCGCGCTGCCGCCTCCCCCGCTCCCGCCGGTGCTCGCCGTGCCGGCGGCCGGGAGCGCTCCCCCGCCGGGCGTGGGAGAGGCGGTGGGAGCTCCGCCGGCGTCGGCGAGCGGGGCGGGGGTGGGGCTGACGGCCGCGGTGGCGGGCGTGGGGCTCGGGGGCGCGAGCGTGGGCGTTGACGGAGCGGCGGTGTTCCGCGGCGTCGCCGTGGGTGCCGCGGTCGGAGCGTTCGTGGCCCTCGGGTTGACCGTCGGCGGCGGCGCCGGCGGGCTGGTGGGCGGAGGCGCGCTCCCGCTGCCGACCACGACGGTGCCGTGCATGAAGCTGTGGATGTTGCAGTGGTAGGTGTAGGTGCCCGAGGTGGCGAAGGTGTGCTGGAAGGTCTGGGTGGCGCCCAGGTCGCCGCTCCCGAACGACCCGTCGTCGGCGCTCACGGTGTGGGGCACCTTGGAGTTGCTCGTCCAGGTCACGGTGCCGCCCGCGTCGACGTGCACCGAGGCCGGGTCGAAGCAGTAGGAGTAGCCGCTGCACGTCGCCGCCGGCGGGCTGTCGACGATGCTGACACTCGCGCCCGCGGCGGCCGAAACGCCCAGCGGCGCGAGAAGAACCGCGGCGACGGCGACGGCGGCGGGCACGGCGAACTGGGCGCAGCGGCGGTGCGGGCGCATGGCAACCTCCCTAAGCAGGAGCGGACTGGAGTTCGTCCGTCCCCACAGCGGATACCGCCCGCGGTTACCCCGCGGTGGGGGCCGGATGGCATGATGCGGACGTGCCCGCGCTCCTCGGCGTCATCCACGTCAACATCGACCCGGCCCTGCGGATCGGCTCGCTGACCATCCACTGGTACGGGATCATGTACGCGGTCGCCTTCTGGGCCGGGTGGCGCTTCGCGGTGACGCCGTTCCTCAGCCGTCGCGGCATTCCCCGCAACGAGATCGACCGCATGATCACCTGGGTGATCATCTTCGGGCTGATCGGCGGCCGCCTCTACTACGTGCTGCAGAGCGACCTGCTCTACTACGTCACCCACCCGC
Source organism: Candidatus Angelobacter sp. (assembly GCA_035569495.1). Classification (GTDB taxonomy): domain Bacteria; phylum Chloroflexota; class Dormibacteria; order Aeolococcales; family Aeolococcaceae; genus DASRDZ01. The sequence goes on from DATMMX010000030.1 coordinate 27,788, forward strand.
AGCACATCCTCGCGGTGTGGGAGGGCGGCATGGCGTTCTTCGGCGCCATCATCGCGGGGTTCACCACCATCCTGGTGCTGGCCCTGCGTCGCGGCTATTCGTACTGGCTGCTGGTCGACGCCGCGGTGCTCTTCGCCGTGGTGGGTCAGCCGATCGGGCGCATCGGCAACGTGATCAACGGCGACATCCTCGGCTACCAGAGCAGCCTGCCCTGGGCGACCGCGTACGACAACGCCAACGCGGTTCTGCAGCCCGGCTATCACCTCGGCGTCGCCTATCAGCCGGCCGCCGTGTACGAGGCGCTGGGGACGATCCTCATCGGACTTGTGCTGTGGACGCTGCTGCGCCGCCGCGTCGCCGACGGTGTCATGGCGATCACGTACATCGCGCTCTACGCGGTGTCGCAGTTCGCCATCTTCTTCCTGCGCGGCAGCGAGCCGGCCATCTTCCTCGGCCTCAAGCAGGCGCAGTGGACCGCGATCGGCATGCTGGTGATCGGCGTGCCCGTGCTGGTCGTGCTGTGGCGGCGCTGGCGTCCCGGTGAGCGCGCGGCCCACGACGAGCCCGCGCCGCGGACGGTCAGCGAGGCGGCCGTCTGAGGCTGCGCCTCAAGGTCCGCTGAGAGCCGGGTTTCCCGCCCCACCCGCTGCCTATACTGGCGCCCGTGCAGACGATCGCCCACGTCATCGCCACGATCATCCAGATCGAGGTCTTCCTGATCATCGTCCGGGTGCTGCTCACCTGGTTCCCCGGCATCGACCCGTGGCACCCCGTGGTGCGCTTCCTCCGCGCCGTCGTCGACCCGGTGCTGCTGCCCTTCCGGCGCATCCTGCCCACCTTCGGCGGCATCGACTTCTCGCCGATCCTGGCCGTCATCGTGCTCGGCTGGCTGGCCGGCCTGATCAACGACCTGGGCATCGCCAACTTCAACGCCAGCTACGAGATCGGCTTCGTCATCGGCCGGATCGTGCTCACCATCGCCATCGTGTTCTGCGTGGTGGTGCTGCTGCGCGTGCTCATCTCGCTGTTCCAGGCCGACCCCTGGCACCCGGTCGTGCAGGTGATCCGGCAGATGTCCAACCCGCTGATCCGCCCGTTCGCGGCGGTGGTGCCGCGGTCGCGCGGCATCGACCTGGCCGCGGTGGCCGCGCTGGTCACCTACCTGGTGTTCTACTTCGTGGCCAAGGCGATCTTCGGCCTGTGGGCACCGGGCGTCTAAACACGCCTACCTCCAGCGCGCCAGCAGACTGAGCACATCGCCGGTGTGCCGCACGGTGGCGTCGACGCCGAGCGGCTGGTAGCGCTCCATCTCGGCGTCGTCGCCGACCAGCACGCCGCGCACCGGCACGCCGTCGGGACGCTCCTCGCGCCAGCGCCGCACCAGCTCCCAGTCGTCGCGCACGTCGCCGACGTAGACCATGCTGCGTGGCTTGCACGCTTGCGCAATCGCGTCGAGACAGGCGGGGTCGGGCTTGCGCACCATGTCGCCGGTGACCCCGTCGCAGAGCATGTCGCTGCGCCACTGCAATCGCTGCAGCGCGGCGGCCAGCTCGCGCGGCGTGCGCCCGGTGACCAGGGCGACGGCGCGCACACCGCACTCGCGCAGCTTCTCGACGAAGTCGGGCGGCACCATCGCCCGCTCGCGCTCGACCATGCCGCCCCAGTAGAGCTCGTCGAAGATGCGCAGGACCTCCCGCCCGGCGATGCGCGGCAGGTCGGGCGCGACGAAGCGCAGCGCGGCCAGGCCTCCGCCGGCGCGCTCGCATTCCGCGGCCACCGCCGCCGCGTCTGCCCCGCGCCTCCCCGCGCCGATCGCCGTCAGGGCGATGCTCAGGTCGACGTCGTCGTTGAAGCCACCCGCGCGCTTGAACACGGCGACGTCCTCGTGCGACGGGCACCAGGGAGTGCGCATGCCCAGCGACCGCTGCATCTCCACCACCGTCTCGCGCACCGCCTCGCGAAATGACTCGCGCACGTCGACGAGCACGCCGTCGACGTCGAGCACCACGGTGTCGACCGCGAACGGCTCACCGTCAGCGAGGCATGGGTTCAGCCAAGCGCCATCGGGCAGGCCTGCGCCGCCACTCACGAACGGCGTGCGGCGGTGCGGCGTCCCTCGCGCTCCGGCGCCTTGTCGCGACGGACTTCGAGGCGGAAGGCGTGGGCACCGAGCAGCGCCTCGACGTCGCGCATCAGCGCCGGGCTGGGGTCGACGCAGAACTCGTCGGCGAGCTGGAAGTCGTTGACCTTCTCGTGGTCCTCGACGTGGAGGATGACCTCGGTGTCGCCGCCGTTGCGCCGCAGTGCGTTGCGCAGCGGTTCGAGCAGGTGGAGCTGCCGCGCGGTCATCGCGAGGTGCACCACGCGGTTGCCGCGCCACGCCGCCAGGCGCACGTCGTCGATGAGGTAGACGGCCTCGGCGATGATGGTCGGCTGCTCGGGCTCGCTGCGATCCTCGTCGGGCGCCGCGCCGCCGCCGTTGCCGCCGGCGGCGGTCATGGGCCGGTTGCGCGACGACTCCACCTTGCCGCGCACCACCACGATCTTGTCCGGCCGCAGCGCCTCGACGCACTCCTCGAAGGTGCGCGCGAAGACCACCACCTCGCAGGAGCCGCTCATGTCCTCGAGCTGGAGCACGGCCATGCGCTGGCCGGTGGTGCTGCGCTTGGGCACGAAGGCGCGCACGTCGCGCAGCGAGCCACCCACCTGGACGATGACGCCGTCGAGGTGCGAGCCCAATTCCCCGATGCTGGTGTCGGTCTTGCTGCGCAGGTCGCCCTCGACGTTGCGCAGCGGGTGGTCGCTGAGATACATGCCGAGGAACTCCTTCTCCCACAGCAGCCGCGTCTCGTCGGGGGTGGGCTGCACGTTGGGCATGTGCAGCTCGACGGTGAGCGTCCCCGCCACCTCGGCCACCGCATCGGAGCTGCCGAACAGCGAGACCTGGCCCGACTCGCGCTCGCGGCGCACCTGGGCGACGCGGTCGAGCACCTGGTCGAGCACCGCCAGCAGCGCGGCGCGCTCGCCGAGGCAGTCGCAGGCGCCGCTGCGGATCAGCGCCTCCAGCACCCGCCGGTTCATGTCGCGCGAGCCGACCCGCTCGCAGAGGTCGAGCAGCGAGGTGAACGCACCGCCCGCGGCGCGAGCTTCGAGCACCGCGTCGATCACCTTCTCGCCGACGTTCTTGATGTGGTGCAGCCCGTAGAGGATCTCGCGCTTGTCGAGGTCGCCGACGCTGAACCCGCCGATCGAGCGGTTGACGTCGGGTGGACGCACGTCGAGGCCGCGGGCTCGCGAGTCGAGGATGGTCTGCTTGAGCTTGTCGAAGTCGCCGCCGCGGCTGTTGAGCAGCGCGGCCATGTACTCCAGCGGGTAGTTGGCCTTGAGGTAGGCGGTCTGGTAGGCGACCAGCGAATAGCAGATGCTGTGCGACTTGTTGAATCCGTAGCCGGCGAAGAAGGCGATGAGGTCGAAGAGCTCGGCGGCGACCTTCTCGTCGGTGCCGCGCTCGACGGCGCCGCGCAGGAACTGCTCGCGCTGCGTGGCCATCTTGACCTTGTCCTTCTTGCCCATCGCGGAACGGAGGATGTCGGCCTCGGCCAGGCTGAATCCGGCCACCGCCTGGGCGATGCGCATCACCTGTTCCTGGTAGACGATGGTGCCGAAGGTCTCGGCCAGGATGGGATGGAGCTTTTCTGCCAGCCCTGGCAGGTACTCGATGGGCTCCTCGCCGCGCTTGCGCTTCATGAAGATGTCGATGACGCCGCCCTCGATGGGGCCGGGGCGGTTCAGCCCGTTGGCCGCGCTGAGGTCGTCCAGCGTCTGCGGCTGCATGTCGATGAGCACCTTCTTGGCGCCGGCGCCCTCGAACTGGAAGATGCCGTGGGTGTCGGCGCGGCCGAAGAGGGCGTAGGTGGCCTCGTCGTCGAGCGGGATGGTGTCGACGTCGATCTCGACGCCGCGCGCCTGGCGCACGAACTCGACCGCCTCCTCGATGATGGTGAGGTTGCTCAGGCCCAGGAAGTCCATCTTGAGCAGGCCGATCTTCTGCACCCCGTTCATGTCGAACTGGGTGACGATCGACTCGCGATCCGACGTCGAGCGCTGCAGCGGCACGATGTTGGCCAGCGGCTCGGGTGCGATGACCACGCCCGCGGCGTGCGTCGACGCGTTGCGGCAGATGCCCTCCAGGCGCTTGGCGTTGTCGATCACCTGCTTGGCCCACGGCTCGTTGTCGTACACGTCGCGCAGCTCGCGGCTCTGCTTGAGCGCGTCCTCCAGGGTGATGCCGACCGACTGCGGGATCAGCTTGGCGAGCCGGTCCACCTCGGCCAGCGGCACGTCGAGGACGCGGCCGACGTCGCGGATCGCGGCGCGCGCCGCCATGGTGCCGAAGGTGATGATCTGGGCGACGCGGTCGGTGCCGTACTTCTGCTGCACGTAGGCGAGGACGCGGTCGCGGCGGCGGTCGTCGAAGTCGCAGTCGATGTCGGGCATCGACACCCGCTCCCGGTTGAGGAAGCGCTCGAAGAGCAGGTTGTACTTCAGCGGGTCGAGGTTGGTGATCTCCAGCACGTAGGCGACCAGCGACCCCGCCGCGCTGCCGCGCCCCGGCCCCACCTTGACGCCGTCGCAGCGCGCCGCGCGCATGAAGTCCCAGACGATGAGGAAATAGGCGGCGAAGCCGGTCTCCTCGATGACGTCGAGCTCCATGCGCAGCCGCTCCCAGGCCTCCCGCGTAGGCTCGGCGAAGCGGCGGCGCAATCCCTCCTCGCAGAGATGGCGCAGGTACGACACCGCGTCCATCCCCTCGGGGATCGGCTCGTAGCGCGGCAGCAGCGTCTGGCCGAGCTGCATCTCGACGTTGCAGCGCTCGGCGACGTACAGCGTGTTGCTGGCCGCCTCGCCGTACTGCGCGAAGCGCACGCGCATCTCGTCGCCGCCGGCGACGTAGAAGCTGGGGCCGTGGAACTTGAAGCGCTTCTCGTCCTGGCGGCGCGCGCCCGTCTGCAGGCAGAGCAGGATGTCGTGCGCCTCGGCGTCCTCGCTGCGGATGTAGTGGGAGTCGTTGGTGCAGATCAGCGGTAGGCCGGTGCGCCGGGCGATCTCCACCAGACCGTCGCGGATCGGCGTCTCCTCGGGGATGCCGTGGTCCTGCACCTCGAGGAAGTAGTTGTCGGGCCCGAAGATCTCCATGTGCTGGCGCGCCACCGACTCGGCGGCGTCCATGTCGCCCTTGAGAATCGCCTGCGGCAGCTCACCGCCGATGCA
>DATMMX010000031.1:0-125499 GCA_035569495.1 Candidatus Angelobacter sp.
AGCGGCCACGGCTACTGGCTGGTGGCCTCGGACGGCGGCATCTTCCCCTTCGGCGACGCCTGGGGCTTCGGCTCGACCGGCGGCGTGCGGCTCAACCGCCCCATCGTGGGCATGGCCGCCACCGCGGACGGCGGCGGCTACTGGCTGGTGGCCTCGGACGGCGGCATCTTCCCCTTCGGCAACGCGGGCGGCTACGGCTCGACCGGCAGCATGGGCATCGGCGACATCGTCGGCATGGCGCGGACCCCGAGCGGGCACGGCTACCGGCTGGTGTCGGCGAGCGGCGGCGTCTACTGCTTCGGCGACGCGGGCTTCGGCGGCAGCGCCGCGGGCCTCCCCCTGGCGCGGCCCGTGGTGGGTGTGGGCTTCTAGCGCCACCCGGGCGCCGCTGAGCGGGGCGGCCTGCGCGCGGTGGTACGTCGCCGGGATACTGGCGGCTGACCGCCGGGCAGGGGGGAACCGGACCGCGCCATCCGACCCCCAGGAGCCCGCTGCATGCGCTTCTCCCGCCGCCGTCTCGTCACCGCCGCGCTCGCCGCCCTCGGTCTGGCCGCAGTCCCCGTGCTGGCCGGGCCCCGCGGCGCGCTGGCCGCGACGACCACGTTCACCGTGACCACGGCCGCCGACCCGACCTCGGGCACCGCCTGCCCGGCCACCGGCACGTCGCCGTGCAGCCTGCGCGCGGCGGTGACGGCGGCCAACACCACCGGCGGCAGCGTGGTCATCCAGTTCGCCGTGGCCGGGCCGTTCAACCTCGGCGCCACCGGTGAGCTGTTCGTCAACGGCGGCGAGCAGCTGACCGTCCAGGGCGCGCCGGACGGCAGCACGGTGATCAACGGCCCCGCGGCGGACCGGGTCATCGGCGAAGCGCCGCCGGGCAGCAGCTCGTCGTGCCCCACGGCGCACACGTCGTTGACGCTGCAGCACGTCACCATCAGCGGCGGGCACGCCGCGCTCAACAACACCACGTCCGACGACGGCTACGGCGGCGGCGTCGACGTCAACTGCGGCAACGCGCTGAGCGTGGTCGACAGCACCTTCTCGGGCAACAACGCCGCCAGCGGCGGCGGCGCCATCGACGACAACACCACCGGGGCGGTGACCCTGGTGCGCACCACCATCAGCGGCAGCGTCGCGGCGGGCACCACGCCCGCCGACGGCGGCGGCGCCATCCAGTCGAGCAGCGGCGCCAACCTGACCATCGTCGACAGCACCGTGACCGGCAACCGCACCGCCTTCCAGGGCGGCGCCATCTACGCCATCAGCGGCGCCAGCGTGGCCCTGACCAACGACACCATCTCGGGCAACACGGCGAGCGCGTCGGCCGGCCCGGTGGGTGGCGTGTTCGCGGAGGCCAACGCGGCGACCACGGCGGCCAACAGCATCGTCGCGGGCAACGGCACCAACTGCATGGGCGTCATCACCGACGGCGGCCACAACCTGGAGGACGGCACCTCCTGCGGCTTCAGCAGCAGCGCGGTCAACGGCGACCCCAAGCTGGACAGCCTGAAGGCCAACGGCGGACCCACCATGACCATGGCGCTCAAGCCGGGCAGCCCCGCCATCGCCGCGGGCGACGACACCGTGTGCGCCGCCCCGGCGGGCGGCAACGGGCTCGACCAGCGCAGCGTCACCCGGCCGCAGGGCAAGCACTGCGACATCGGCGCCTTCGAGGTGGTCGCCACCACCACGGCCCTGAGCGCGCCGACCACCTCCGCTCCCGGTGACACCCTCACCCTGACCGCCATGGTGACGCCGAAGCAGGCCGTCCCCGGCCAGCCGGCGGGCACGGTCACCTTCCTCGACGGCAGCACGGTCCTGGGAACGGCCGCCCTCGGCGGCGCCTCGCCCGACACCGCCACCTTCACCCTGGCCACCGTGGCCGCGGGCTCGCACCCCCTGACCGCCCGTTTCGAGCAGACCCCGCTGTTCCTGGCCAGCACCTCGGCGCCGGTGGCCCTGGCGGTGGCCGCGGCGGCGACACCAGCCCCGGTGACCCCGCCGCCGGGGGTGATCTCCACTCCCAACTCCGCGGCCGCCGCCCCGTCCGCGGGGGGCAGCGGGCTGCTCGGCATGGGCGTGCTCGCTGGTGGCGCGGTGGCAGTGCGGCGATTGCGGGGCCGCTCGACGCGTTGAGCCGTGGCGAACCCCTGGTGATCGTGTAACGCCCGACACCGCCCGGTGACGGTGGTGGCGAACCCGAGTCCCAGCCGAGGACGCGGCCGGGACGGGCGGCTACGCTGACCGCGTCGGCTCTCGACAAACGGCAAAACCTCCGCGAGGAGGCGACGCAAAGCCACGGATCTGGGCGACCAGACCGCCGGGCTACCGAAGGAGACCACACGGGCCGACGCAGGAGACGTCGTGCCCCATCAGCGCACCTGGACGGCCGTCATCGTCGGCGCCGCCGCCCTGCTGAGCGCAACCGTGGTGCTCCGGCCCAGCGCCCCCGCCGCCGCGAGGCCGTTCACGCCGCCGTCGCTCAGCGCGTCCGCGCGGGGCATCCTGGGAACCACCGTGACCGTCCCCGATCGCTCCCTGCGCGGCGGCGACGAGACCCCCGCCCCGACCCCCGAGCCCACCGCCGTCCCCACGGCCGCCCCGCCCGCCGCCCCCCAGGCGACCACCGTCAGCACCGCCCCGGCGCCCGCGCCCCCCGGCGGCGGCCCCTGGTTCGGCGTCCTCCAGGCGACCGCGCCGCGGGCCGCCGCGGAGCGCGCCGCCGGGGTGACGGTGGGCTCGCTGGAGCTGAACTGGAGCGCCTACGAGCCCGCCCCCGGGCAGTTCGACGCCGGCTACGTCGCCCAGCAGCGGGCCCGCCTCGACGGCCTGCGCGCCGCCGGGCTCGCCGTCGTCCTCGACGCGGGCCTGCAGTACCCGCCCGGCTGGGCGTTCAACGTCGACGGCAACACCCGCTTCGTCAACCAGTACGGCGACGTGTGGCACGCCGGGCTCAGCGAGGACGTGCCCAACGCCGTCTTCGACAGCGCCGTGCGCGACGCCGAGGCCGCCTACATCGCCCGAGTTGCTGCCGACTTCGGCGACAACTTCTACGCCGTCCGCGCCGGCGGCCTGCTGCAGAACGAGCTGCGCTACCCGCCGGACAGGTACAACGGCCACGGCAACAGCTACTGGGCCTTCGACGGCAACGCCCAGGCACACTCGCCGGTCCCCGGCTGGCGTCCCGGGCAGGCGGGCACCGACCAGGCCCGCGCCTTCCTCGACTACTACATGAACGCGCTGACCGGCTTCCAGAACTGGCTGACCGGCACCTACCGCGCCCACTTCGCCACGGCGTGGCTGCAGCTGCTCAAGCCCTCCTGGGGCCTGCGCCCCGGCGACTTCGACGCCGCGGTGGCGCGCAACCTCGACGGCTCGACCAATGCCGCCGGCTGGGGCACCCTGGCCATGGGCCTCGACTGGGAGCGCCAGGTCAACGCCATCACCGACCCCCACGTCCAGCTCTACGGCTCCTGGATGGAGCGCGGCGACGACGGCGCCACCCCGACCACCATGGCCCCCGCCCACTACCTGGCGACGCTCGGCGCGGCCAGGGGGATCCGCACCGCCGGCGAGAACGCCGACCCCACCGACAGCGGCGCGGTCATGGCCACCGTCGTGCAGCGGGCCCGCGCCTGGAACCTGGTCGGCCTGATGTGGCTCGACGAGCCCAGCCTCTTCGGGGGCGGCGCCTCGCTCGGAACCTACGCGTCGCTGATCAAGTCGGGGTAGGCTCTCCCCTCGATGGATCTGACGGTGGGCGCCCACCGCGGCGCCGCCGCCCTCGACCGCCTGGCCCCGGAGTGGGAGGCGCTGCTGCAGCGCATCCCCGGGGCGAGCGCCTTCGCCACCCCCGGCTGGGCGCGCGCCTGGTGGCGCACCTACGGACGCCACCACCAGGCGGTGATCCTCGACGTGCGCGACGGCGACCGGCTGGTGGCGCTGCTGCCGCTGCAGGTGTCGCACGTTCGCGGCCTCGGCGTGCGCGTGCTGGAGATGCTCGGCGGCTCGCCGGCCGACTGGACCATCTGGGTGCGCAACCCCCACGGGCTGGGCTTCAAGTACGTCAACGAGCTGCTCGTCTCGCCGGGGAGCGAGGCCGGCGTGCTGCGGGCACTGCGCAGCTTCCTCGACTCCGGCGCGCTGCGCTGGGACACGCTCCGTTTCACCTGCGTTCCCGCGGACAGCGCGCTGGCGCAGGGCTTCAACGAGTTCGCGCGCGGCTGGTCACCACGGGCAACTCCGTTTGCGCGGCTGCGCGTCGACACGTCACGGCCGTTCGAGGAGTACCGCGCCACGCTGAGCAAGCGGCAGCGGCAGGACACGCGCTACAAGCCGAACGAGCTGACGCGCGCGGTCGGTGCTCCACTGCGCCTCGACGTGGTGCGCGGTGCGGCGGCGGCCGGTGCCGTCGAGGAGTTCGTCGAGATGTTCGAGCGGCGCTGGACCGCGCGTGGCAAGCCGGGCCTGCTCTCCGGTGAGGCCGACATGTACCGCAACCTGGTGCGCGACGAGCCGTCGCTGGTCGTGCTCCGGCTGCTCGGCGGCGAGCGCGCGCTGGCCGCGCAGATCGGCTTCGACGACGGCTGCCGCTACACGCCGTACAACTACGCGTTCGACCCCGAGTTCTCGGCGAAGAGCCCGTCGCACGTGCTGACCCAGATGATCATCGAGCAGTGCTGCGCCGACGGGCACGAGTGCATCGAGCAGCTCAGCGTCGCCATGGGGCGGCACTGGAGTAAGCAGGAGACGGTCACGCACACGCTGGAGGCGACGCGCCCGGCCGCGCCGTCGAAGCTGCGCGCGGGTGCGCTGCGCGGTGCGGGCAACGCCATCCGGCGCGCCCAGACGACCACCGCCGGCCACCGAGCGCGCGCTGCTCTGGCCCGCGCCGCTGCGGCGGCACGGCGCCGTTCACCGCCCTCCGCCTAGAGCGCCCTGGCGTACAGAGCGGCGACCTGCGCGTCGGCGGCGGCGTCGAGGTGGGCGCCGTCGTTCTGGTAGGCGCTGCGGGGGAAGTCGCCGGCCTCGATCAGGGGGACGCCGAGCTGCCTGGCGAGGGCGCGAGTTGCCGCCTGAAATGGCCTGTACCCGGTGGCACTGACCGAGTAGTCGGCAATCGGCGTGACCAGGATCACCTTTGCCGGCGCCATGGCGGCGACCAGCCTGGTGAGGTTGTCGCGGAACTGGGCGACGGGCACGCCGTCGTCGGCGTCCTGGCCGCCGAGCCAGATCACCGCCTCGTCGGGGTGGAGCAGCTTGAACTGGCGCGCCCGCGCCAGCGCGTCGCCCGACTCCTGGCCGCCGGCCGCGGTGGTGATGACGTCGAGGTCGGGGCGCAGCCCGCGCAGCACGCTGGGCAGGTCCTGGGGCGGATCCAGGCCGGCGCCGTAGGTCAGCGAGTCGCCGATCAGCTCCGCGCGCTTGCGTGGCGCCGTCGACGGTGTCGTCGCCGCGGTGCGGGGCGCGATCGCCGAGGACACCAGCGCGGCCAGCGCCGCGTCCGCGTTGGGGCCGAGCCACTCGCCGCCGCTCTGCCAGTCGGGCGACCGCAGCGCGGTGGACACGTCGGTGAGGGCGACGCCGCGCTGCTGCGCGACCTGGCGCAGCACCGCGACATACGGCGTCACGTCCCGGTTGCCCGGCACCGTGATCGGCGGCAACAGCACCACCCGCGTGCCCTGGAAGGCGTCGAGGAGCAGGTCCATGTTGGCGCCGTACTGCTGGGGCGAGTTGCCCGCGGCGGCGTCGTAGCTGCCCACCCAGATCACCACCGCGTCGAGGCGCTGCTCGGTGGCGTCGTGGACGCGGCCGAGCACCGTGTCGCTCGCCTCGGTGCCCAGGCCGAGGTCGAGGACGAGCAGGTCGGGGCGGTTGGTGGCGAGCAGGCAGGCCAGGCACCGGTCGTCGGGGAGGCCGGCGCCGTCGACCAGGCCGTCGCCGAACAGCGCGATGCGCTGCTGCTGCGGCGCGGGGTTCGCGGTGCCGCCGCCGGCGGCGGCCGTCGATGCTGACGGAGCGGTCGGCACCGGCGCGGGCCTGCCCGAGCCGCCCGAGCTGCATCCCGAGAGCAGCGCCATGGCGACGACCAGCAGCGGCGCGCGAGGACCGGGACGGTTCAGCGGGTCAGCCCGCGCACCCGCAGCGCGTCGCGACCGATGAGCTGGGCGGGCGGGTTGCGCTCCAGCACCTCGAGGAAGGCGTCGACCACGTCGGGGTCGAACTGTGAGCCGCGCTGGCGGATCAGCTCCTCCATCGCCTGCTCCGCGGGTCGCGGCGGCGAATAGGGACGCCCCGCGGTCATCACGTCGTAGGCGTCGACCACCGAGACCACGCGCGCCCCCAGCGGGATCATCATGCCGCGCAGCCGGTCGGGGTAGCCGTTGCCGTCGTAGCGCTCGTGGTGGTGGCGGACGACGCGGCGCACCTCGCCCCAGCCCTCGATGTCCGCCAGGATGGCGGCGCCGATCTCGGCGTGGCGGCGCAGCACCAGCCACTCCTCCTCGTCGAGCCCGTTGGCCTTCTGCAGCAGCACGTCGGGGACGCCGATCTTGCCGATGTCGTGCAGGCAGGCGCCCAGCCGCAGCGCCTCGCTCTCCTCTGGGGCGAGGCGCAGGCAGGTGGCCACCGAGTCCGCGTACTCGACCAGGCGCTCGCAGTGCAGGTGGGTGCTGAGATCCTTGGCCTCCAGAGTATTGGCCAGGATCATCGCGAACTTCTCGAGCAGCGGGCCGAGCAGGCGCATCCGCGTCGACTCGACGGCGAGGCGGCGCCGCTCCAGGGCGTTGCGCACCACCACCAGGAGCTGGTCGGGACGGAACGGCTTGGGGATGAAGCCGACCGCGCCCTCGGCCATGGCGCTCACGGCCAGCTCCATGTCGTTCATGGCGGTGACCACCACGCAGGGCAGGGTGGGGTCGAGGCGGCGCGCCGCGGCGATCACCTCCAGCCCGCTGGCGCGGGGCATGAAGTGGTCGGTGATCACGCAGTCCCAGCCGCCGCCGGCGAGCTTGGCGATGGCGCGCACCCCGTCGTCGGCGACCTCGGCCTCGTAGCCGCCGCTGTCCAGGCAGCGGATCAGGTAGCGGGAGACCAGCGGGTCGTCTTCGGCGACCAGGATGCGGGACATGGATGGAGTCCTCGGCGGTGGGGTGCGACGTGTGCTGGAGCGTCAAGGACGCGGGGGGTGCCTGTCATCGTGGGGGCAACGCCCCGATCTGGCAAGGGGGTTCGCGGTTTTTGGGTCCTCAGCCGGGCGGCCAGGTCATCTGCCGGCCGCCGAGCAGGTGGACGTGCAGGTGCTCGACGGTCTGCCCGCCGTTGCGGCCGATGTTGGCCACAAGTCGGTAGCCGTCGCGGTCGACGCCCTCGTCCTCGGCGATCGCCTGGGCGACGTGCAGGACGCGCCCCCAGATGCGATCGTGGGCGGGGGTGAGGTCGTGCGCCGAGGCGACGTGCTCGACCGGGATGACCAGCACATGCACCGGCGCCTGGGGGTTGAGGTCGCGGAAGGCGACCACGTCGGCGTCGCGGTGCACGATGGTCGCCGGGATGGTGCCCGCGGCGATGGCGCAGAAGATGCAGTCGGCCTCGCTCATGGCGCCAGCAGGGTAGCGCGCAGGGTGTCGCCCGCGACGGCGTCGAGCCGCACCCGTCGCAGGGCGCCGGGCCGGGTGTGCGCGTCGGGGGTGGCCACGGCGGTGTGCCAGGTGTCGGTCAGGCCGCGGGCCTGCTCTGCGTCGACGCGCTCCCAGACCACCTCGGCGGTGCTGCCCAGGACGCGCTGCCGTGCCGCGCTGCCGCTGCGGATGGCGGCGCGGCGCACCTCGGCGCTGCGGCGGCGGGCGATGGCGTCGTCGACGCGCTCGCCATGGGTTGCGGCGGGTGTGTCGGGGCGCGGCGACCAGCGGAAGACGTGGCAGTGCAGGAAGCCCGCCTCCGCCACGTAGGCGACGGTGCGGCGGTGGTCGTCCTCGGTCTCGCCGGGAAAGCCGACCATCAGGTCGGTGGTCAGCTCGGTGCGCGGGTCGGCGCTGCGCAGGCGCTCGACCACCCTGCGGTACTGGGCCATGCGGTGGCCGCGGTGCATGCGCTTCAGCACCTCGTCCGACGCCGACTGCAGCGGCATGTGCCAGTGCGCGCAGAGGCGCGGGTGCGCGTTGAGCTCGGCGAGCTGCGGGGTCACGTCGTTGGCGTTGACGCTGCTCAGCCGGACGCGCGCGTCGCCGATGCGGTCGAGCAGCGTGTGCAGCAGCGCGGCCAGCGTGGTGCCATGCTCCCTGCCGTAGGAGCCGAGGTCGACGCCGGTGAGCACCAGCTCGCGGTGGCCCCGCCGCAGAGCGCTGTCCACGTTGCGCAGGACCTCGTCGGGGGCGAGGCTGCGCGAGTGGCCGCCGCGCGCGCGCCAGACGATGCAGTAGGTGCAGCGGTGGTCGCAGCCGTCCTGGATCTTGAGGAACGCGCGCGAGCGCAGCGGTGAGGGCGTGACCGGCGTCGACCGGCCGGCGAAGCGCGCCACGATGTAGTCCGCGATGCCCGGCTTGGCGCCGTTGTCGAACACCGCGTCGACGGCGCGCGAGTACTGGCCGGGATTGGCATCAACACTGCAGCCGGTGAGGATGAGGTGCGCCTCCGGGTCGTCGCGGCGCAGCCGGTGCAGGCGCTGCCGGGTGGTGGCGTCGGCCTGCAGCGTCACCGTGCAGGAGTTGAGCACGCGCACGTCGGCGCGGTCGTCCTCGCCGACGACGTCGAGCCCGGCCGCGGCGAGCTTGCCGGCCAGCTCGGCCATCTCGGCGAAGTTCACCTTGCAGCCCAGCGCGGTCAGGGCGACCCGGGTCATGGCGCGGGCGTCACCGGCGTGTCCAGCTCGCGCGCGCCGGCGAGCAGCACCGACAGCGCCACCACCGCGGCGAGGCGGGCGCGCAGCACCCGCGGGCCGAGGTGCACCTCGTGCGCGCCGGAGCGGCGCAGCGCCTGCAGGTCCTCGGCGTCGAAGCCGCCCTCGGGACCGACGCACACGGCGACGCGCGTCTCGCGCCGCACCAGCACCGCGTTGAGCGGCATGACCGCCTCCGGGCTGCACACCATCAGCCGCGTGTTCGGCGGCAGCGCGGCGGGCACGTCCGCGATGCCGCGCAGCGGGTGCACCACCGGCGGCCGCGCCCGTCCCGCCAGCCCCGCGGCGTTGCGGGCGATGGCGTTCCAGCGCGCCACCCGGTGCTCGGCGCGGCGCGCGTCGAGACGGACGACGGTGCGCCGCGTGGTCACCGGCCAGATCGACGCCGCGCCCACCTCGGCGAGCGCCTCGACCAGCTCGTCCATGCCGTCCTTGGCCAGCGCCTGGACGACGTGCACCTCGACGCCGGGCTCACCCGTCGCGGGGCGCGACCACTCGACCGCGCCCGCGCAACGCTCCGCCGTCACCGTGTCGAGCAGCACGCCGTGCTCGGTGCCCGCGTCGTCGGCGACGACGATGCGCTCACCGGCGGTGGCGCGCAGCGAGCGGGCGAGGTGGGCGGCGTCGTCGCCGTCGACGGACGCGCGGCCGCCGCCGACCGCCGACGCGGGAACGAAGAAACGGGGCACGCCGGCCAGTCTACGAGGCGGGCGCCGCAACGCCCCGCGTAGCATGGCGCCGCGTGGCGCCCGCGACCGTCGAACACGTCCCCGCCCGCGCCGCGGACGGGATCACCCTCGCCGCCACCGCGCACGGCAGCGGACCGGCGCTGCTGATGATCCCCGGGCTGGGCGCCACCCGCCGCGTCTACGCGCCACTGGTCCCGCTTCTCGCGGGACGCCACCGGGTCATCGTCTTCGACCCGCGCGGCGTCGGTGACTCCGACATCACCGACGGCCCCTACTCGATGCGCCAGCTCGCCGATGACGCCTGCTGCGTGCTCGACGCGGCGGGCGAGGACACCGCGATCGTCTTCGGCGCCTCGATGGGCGGCATGGTCGCCCAGCACGTCGGCCTCGACCACGGCGAGCGGGTCGGCAAACTGATCCTCGCCTGCACCAGCCCCGGTAGCGCCCACGCCGTCCCCGCCGACCGCGACGCCACCCGCGCGCTGCTGGGCAAGGGCGCGACCACTCCCGCCGACGCGTACCGCCTGGCCACCACCGTGCTCTACACCCCGGCGTTCCGCGCGGCCCATGCCGACTTCGTCGAGGCGGAGATCGCCGAGCGCGGCCGCCACCCGGTGCGCGCCCGCGCCTTCAGCGCCCAGTACCAGGCGGTCCGGGAGCACGACCCCTGGGACCGCCTGCCCACGCTGCGCATGCCCGTGCTGGTCCTGCACGGCACCGAGGACGCGGTGATCCCGCCCGGCAACGGCGAGGTGCTGGCGGAGCGCATCCCCGGCGCCCGGCTGGTGCTGCTCGACGGCCTCGGCCACCTCTTCTGGCACGAGGACCCGGAGCGCGCCGCCCAGGCCATCCTCGAGTTCACCCAGGCGGGCTGAGTCGCGGCTTTACGGTGACCCGTCGTGGCCGGTGTTGACGCTGCCGCCAAAGCCGCCGGTCACGCTCTGCTGCACCACCTGCACCGGGCCGTGCGACGCCGTGGCCCCGGCGGCGACGCTGATGACCAGCCCGGCGGTCAGCGCCACCACGGAGACCGCGACCAGCGCGCCCAGCCGCCCGCCGCGCACGAACAACCACAGCAGCACACCGAGCGGCGCAGCGAAGATCACGGCGATGGCCAGGATCATCCGGGCGGTGGGATCCATGTCGGTGGCGCGGATCAGGTCGAGCAGCGCGGCGACCCAGAGCATGAACCCGACCAGGACCAGGGTGGCGATGACGGCGACCCACATGCCCTACAGACGGATCAGGCGGCTGATTCCTGGCGCGGCCAGCGCCCTTCGCTCCGCGCCATGGCCAGCTCGTGCACCGGCGACATGCGCAGCCGCTGCGGAAGCCGGTCGTGCGCCGTGCGCAGTGTCAGGCACAGCGCGCGGTGCGCGGCGGTGTGCGCGGGTGTCCAGGTGATGCCGTAGCCGCGGCGCACCGCCGCGGGCAGCAGCCCCACCGTGGTGAAGGCGACCACGTCCCACCCCGGCCGCAGCCACGGCGACGGCAGCGGCGGCCGCAACACGGTGCGCGACACCAACCGCGACCCCGCGCCCGGCACCGCGACGCCCCGCGCGACCTCACCGTCGACGTACTCGCGCAGCGCGCGGTGTGTTGGCCACAGCAGCCGCGGCGGCACGTGCATCAGCGCGGCCACCGCGTCCCACTCGCGCACGAAGGCGTCGCGGTCGGTCTCGCTCAATCCGCCGACCAGCGCGTCGTGGGTCACCAGCATGGTGTCGACGAACGACGCGTGCACCCAGCGCAGCAGCTCGCCGTCGAGCGCGCTGTACCTGCGCCGCGCAGGATTGCGCGGTGTCGCATGCGTCGCGGGCAGCGTTCCAACAATGCGCGTGTGCATGCGATTGACCACGTCGCTGGCCGCCGCGGCCTCGGCGCGCGTGCCGTAGGTGACCATGGTCACCCAGCGGATGGTGCGCATCAGCCGCCCGAAGGGGTCCTCCGCGTAGGCGCTGAAGTCGATGGCGCCCTGCGCCACCAGGGGATTGGCGGCCTGCATCAGCAGCGCGCGTCCGCCGCCGAGGATGAGCAGCGGCTCGTGCATCACCCGCCACGTCACCGTGTCCGGTCCGAACAGCCCGGGATCGGGTGTCGAGTCGTGCAGTGGCAGCGGGCGTTTGCCGAAGGGGAGGGGACGGGTCAGCAGGTCGGTGATCGCCTGCCGGCTGGGAATGGCGATGCGCATCACGCGCACAACCTACCGTCTACGACGCGGTGGCCTGGGCGCTGATCTCGCGGATGACGGTCACCTTGATCATGCCCGGATAGGTCATCTCCGCCTCGATCTCGCGCGCGATCTCCGCGCACAGCGCCGGCACCTGCGCGTCGGGCACCTGCTCGGGACGCACCGAGATGCGCACCTCGCGGCCCGCCTGCATGGGGAAGGCGCGCTCCACGCCGGTGTGCCGGGTGGCGATCTGCTGGAGCTGTTCGAGACGCTGCAGGTAGGTGGTCAGCGTGTCGCGGCGGGCGCCGGGGCGGGACGCGGAGATGGCGTCGGCGCAGATGGTCAGCATGGCCAGGTCGGTCGAGGGCTCCTCGTCGAAGTGGTGCGCCTTGACCGCGTGGACGATGCCCGACTCGGTGCCCAGCAGGGTCAGCAGCTCGCCGCCGATGATGGCGTGCGAGCCCTCGACGTCGTGGTCGACGGCCTTGCCGATGTCGTGCAGCAGCCCCGCGGCACGGGCCTCGGCGGGATCCATGCGCAGCTCGGCGGCGAGCGCGGCGCAGAGGTATCCAGTCTCCTCGCAGTGGAGCAGCGCGTTCTGGCCGTAGGAGAAGCGGTAGTGCAGGGTGCCGAGCAGCTCGGCCAGCTCGGGGCGGCCGGTGATGCCCATCTCCCACATGGCGCGCTCGCCGAGGTCGGTGATGCGGCGGCTCAGGCCGTTGCGAGTCTGCAGCAACAGCGGCGGGACCTCCTCGGCGCGCAGCCGCCGCTCCAGGACTTCGAGCGACGCCTGGCGGGCGACCTCGCGGCCGATGGGGTCGAGCGAGCGCAGCGTCGCCTGGTTGCGCTCGGGGTCGACGCCCAGGTCGGCGCCGGTGTCGGCGGCGACGGCGCCGAGGGCGTCGAGCAGCCGCTGCCGCGACTCCTCGGAGAGCGCTTCCAGGGCGAGCGGGCCGGTGCGCGGCGCCGAGTCGATGTGCGAGCCGTCCTGGCGCTGGATGGCCTCGACGATCAGCTCCTTGGCGCTGGGCACCAGCTCGCCGACGCGGGCCTCGATGGCGCGGGCCACCCGGCCCTGGTGGTCGCCGGCCAGCTCGGCCTCGACGCGGTCGAGCACGGCGCGGGCGGCGGAGTCGCGGTCGATGGCGGCGACCCGCTCCAGGGCGGCGACGGTCTCGGCGCGCTGCGCCTGGAGCGCCTCGCGGGCGGCGTCGACGGCGTCGCGGGCCTGCTGGGCGGCGTCGCGGCGGGCGTCCACGGCGTCACGGCGCTCGCGGTGGACGCGCTCCTGGTGGTCGAGCCTGGCCTGACCGGCGTCGAGGTCGGCGCGGCGGAGGGTGAGCTCCTCCATGGCGGCCTCGCGGGCCTCGACGGCGGCATGGCGTGCCTGAGCGACGGTCTCAGCGGCCTGCTGCCGCACCTGGGCCAGCGGGTTGCGCTCGGCGGTGGGGCCGCTTCCGGCGCCGGACCCTCCCGCGCGCCGGGCGGCGCGCATGCCTCGTGCGTAGGCGGCCACGCCGGCGATGAGGACGACGACGGCGACGGCGGCGAGGACGATCTCCATGTCAGCGGTTGAGTGTAGTGGACCCAGGCCGCCCTCCCCGCTACGACGCGGCGGCCGCCTGGGGCGCGCCGATCGGCGGGTCGAGGGGCTCGGAGGCGGTCTGGGTGAGGTGGCGGGCGAAGGCCTCGGCGGCGGGGGGGAGGGTGCGCCGCCGGTCCCAGCAGAGCGCCATGGTGCGGGCGATGGCCGGCTGCCGCAGCGGGATCACGGCGACCTTGGTGCTCGGCAGCGGCAGGGGCATGGGCATGAGCGTGATGCCCAGGCCGGCCTCGACCAGGCCCTGGATGATGGTGAAGTCGTCGCCCTCGTAGGCGAGGCGCTGGCTGATGCCCTCGCGGGAGAAGGCGTCGTCGACCACCTTGCGCAGGCCGCCGCGGGAGCGGGGCAGGATGAGCGGCTCCTCGGCCAGGTCGTGCAGCGTGCAGGAGCTGCGGCCGACGAGCCGGTGCGCGGCGGGCACGACCACGGCCACCCGCTCGCGGAACAGCGGCACGATCTCCAGGTCGCGGCTCGCCGTGGGCGGCGGGCCGAGGATGCCGAGGTCGAAGTCGCCGTCGAGGACCCCGGAGACCACCTCGTTGGACTGGCCCTCGCGGAGGGTGAAGCGGATGCTGGGGTGGGCTTCGAGGAAGCGGGCCAGCCGCTCCGGCAGCCAGCGTGCGCCGACGGTGTGGAGGAAGCGGATGCGCACCTCGCCGGCCTCGGGGTTGGCGGCTCCGGCGGCGTCGGCGATCGCCTCGCGGAGCTCGTGGAGCAGGCGCTCGGCGCGGGGGATGAAGCGGTCGCCCGCGGGCGTGAGCCGGATCGAGCGGCCGACGCGGTCGAACAGCGGCACCCCCAGCGCGTCCTCCAGCCGGGCGATCTTGCGGCTGACCGTGGACTGGTCGAGGTGGAGCGCCTCGGACGCCCGGCCCAGGTGGCCGAGGCGGGCAACGGTGAGGAAGACCCGCAGGCCTTCGGAATTGATGCGGTCCATGCAATGATTCGATACTAAAAACGCTATTGATGTCAACGACTGGGCCGTTCAGACTCCGCAGCGAGCGGCGACCGATGGGCGCCGACCAAGTGTGGGAGATGCCAAATTGCTGATCGCGAACGCGACCGACGCGGTGCACGAGGCTCGTCGCCGTCACCGTCGGGAGTTGGCGGAGCGGACCCGGCTGCGGCGCTTGATCGAGAGGGTGGACACCTGCATCGAGGCCTGTGAGGAGGCTCATCTCCAGGGCTTCAAGGAGTGCCCGCCCGACCTCGCCGAGGCGGCGGCCAAGGTCTTCTCCAGCGCCCGGCGCTGTGTCCGGCTCACCGGCGACACCGCCGCCACCGACCTGGTCCGGGACGTCTGCTCCCGGCCCCGCCCCAAGATCACCGACACCATGGACGGCCTCTGGACCGTGCAGGAGGTGGTCTTCGACCTCATGCTCCCGTGGCGCACCGAGCTGCCCGACGACGTGGAGCTGGTCGGCGGCCCGCTGGCCCCGACCTGGCGGTTCAACGCCGCCTAGACCCTCGTTCTTCCCCTCCAACCGGGGAGCGGCACCCTCGCGGTGTCCGCTCCTTGGTCGTTAAAGCGAGCCTTCTGGCTCGCCCGGCGGGCTTCAGCCCGCCGAGAGGGGGTCGGGGGAGATCTGCTCCCCCGTGTGGCGCGCATCTGAGCGCGCCTGATAGGGCGCGGCTACGCTTCGCCGCGGGCGGCGGCTTCACGGCCCTCGTCGCACACCGTGCGGTAGTCGCAGCGGCGGCACTGCCAGGCCGACGGCCGCGGCGGGAAGTCGCCTTCGCGCCAGGCCCGGGCCAGCTCCGCGGTGCTCACCGAGAGGTGATTGGTGAAGCGCTGCAGCTCCTTGGGGCCGAAGACCATGCGGGTGGCCTCACCGGTCTGCAGGTGGTGCAGCTCGACGGCGACCTCGTCGGTCTCGGTGCGCCGGGCCAGGGCGACCGCGTAGGCGCGGACCTGGAGGTCGCTGCGCAGCGCGGCCTCCTCGCGCGGCGGCCCGGTCTTGTAGTCGACCACGGTGGGCGGGCGACCGTCGTCGAGGCGGTCGAAGCGGCCGGTCAGCTCGGCGGTGGTGTCGAGGGACAGGGTGAAGCGGCGCTCCACGTCGGTGATGCAGGCGTCGAGCCAGGCGGCCGTCTGCGCGTAGCGGCGGAGCTGTTCCTCGCCGTAGTCGAGCAGGTCGCCGTGCGCGCCCTTGGGACCCGGGGTGGCCTGCCAGGCGTGGCGCCACATCGCGGCGAAGGCGTCGCCGTCCACCTCCTCGCCGGCCTGGCGCCTGGTGCCCGCGTGTTCGAGGACACCGTGGATCAGCTTGCCGTACCAGGAGCGCACCTCCTCGCGCACCGGCATGTGGTAGCGATGGCGGTACTCGAAGCGGCGCGGGCAGGCCTTGAAGTCGCGCAGGTCGCTGACGCTGCAGACGATCCGCGAGGGCACGGCGTCGCCCTCGGGACGGCGGCGGCGTCGCAGCGGCGCGGGCGCGTACTGCACGGCGCGTGCCACCGGCTGCGCCTCGGGGTCGGCGACGGCGGCGAGGAAGGGCGTGAGCCGCTCGTCGGAGAACGAGCGCGGATAGCGCCCGGCACGGGTGAAGACGAGCCGGTCGCGGGCACGCGTGGCGGCGACGTAGAACAGACGGCGCTCCTCGTCCACCATGCCGTCGCCCGGCGGCGGCTCCTCGGGGACCAGCTCGTTGGGCAGCGCGAGCCGGGTGCCGAAGCCGCTGCGCCCCGGCCAGCGAGATTCCACACAACGTGGCACGAACACCACCGGCCACTCAAGCCCCTTGGCGGCGTGGCAGGTGAGCAGCAGCACGCCGTCCTCGATGGGCTCGATGGAGGCCACCTCGTCGGCGGCGCCGGAGTCGCGCAGCACGGCGAGGTAGCGCAGCGCGTTGTCGAGGCGAAGATCGGTGCTCCAGTCGGCGAACGCCTCCAGCAATTCGTAGAACTTGCTGAGGTTGGCGCCCGCCTGCATGCGCTCGACCTCGCGCGACAGGTCGAGCATGCCGAGGAAGTCGCTCGTCTCCAGCGCGGCGTGGAAGATGGTGCGCACGTCCTCGTGCGTGGCCATGCCGCTCAGCTCGAGCAGGTCACCCGCGCAGCGCCGGGCGGCGGCGGTGTCGTCATCGTCGAGCTCCAGCGCGACGCCGCCGAGAACCATCTCGCGCAGCGGCACCTCGCTGTGCCGGCAGGCGTCCACCAGCGCGATGCGCCCGCGCGCGCTGACCCGCCACGACGGCAGGTGCAGGCAGCGGATCATCGCCTGCGAGTCGGCGGGCACCTGCACCGCGGTGAGCAGGGCGAGCAGGTCCTTGACCTCCGGCTGCTGGAAGTAGCCGCGCCCGCCGTGCACCTGGTAGGGAACGCCCATCTCCTGCATCGCGGCCATCGCCGAGCGCATGTCACCGTGCTGGCGGAAGAGGATGGCGATGTCCGCGGCGCGTGACACCGCGGCGGATTCGAGCAGGCGGCGGCATTCGCCCGCGACGGCGAGCATCTCGCTGCGCTCGTCGGGCGCCTCCCACAGCTCGACGTGGCTGCCGTCGCCGCGCGAGGCGACCAGCTCCTTGGAGATGCGCGACGACGCCGCCGCCGCGTCGATCACCGCGCGGCAGGTGGTGACGATCTGTCGCGTGCTCCTGTAGTTGCGACCCAGGACGATGGTGCGCGCGTCGTCGTACATGCGGCGGAAGCGGTTGAGGTTGGCCAGCGAGGCGCCGCGGAACTTGTAGATCGCCTGGTCGTCGTCGGCGACAACCAGCACGTTGCGGTGCGACGCCACCAGCGTTTCGACAAGCCGCGCCTGTGCGTAGTTGGTGTCCTGGTACTCGTCGACCATCACCTGGCCGAGCGGCGCGGCGACGGCACGCGCCGCGGCGGGATGCTCGCGCAGGAGCTGCTCACAGGTCAGGATGCAGTCGTCGTGGTCGAGCAGCGCGCTGGCCCGGTAGCGGTCCTGCAGCCGCGCGTAGACGCGGGCGCACTCGTCGTGCCGCTCCAGCAGGGCGCGCTCGGCGGGGTCGGTGCAGGACAGCAGCGCCGCGGCCGCCCACCCCGCGTATGCGTCAGGAGTGACCAATTCCTGCTTGGCCGCGCCAAACAGGCGGAGCAGGTCGTCGATCTGGTCGTGCGGGCGCAGCGGGTTCCACAGCGTGCGCGGGCGCAGATCGGCGAGCACGGCGTCGAGGTGCAGCCACTGCTCGGCCTGGTCGGGGACGCGGAAAGTGGGCGGGATGCCCACCAGCCAGCCCCACTCGCGGACCACGCGGCGGGCGAAGGAGTGGAAGTTGGTCAGCGGCACGTCGCCGTTGAAGGGTCCGTGGACGCGCTCGGCGCGGTCGCGCATCTCGGCGGCGGCCTTGACGGTGTAGGTGAGCACGAGCTGCCGCTCGGGGTGCAGGCCCTCCTCGACCAGGGTGAGGAAGCGCTCGACGATGACCCGGGTCTTGCCGCTGCCCGGTCCGGCCAGCACCAGGCAGGGGCCGCCGCGGTGGTCGACTGCGGCGCGCTGGTCGGGGTCGAGAGGGACGCTGGGCATCGTGGTGGCACAGCGTGCCACGAGCCGGTGGGCTTCAGCCCGCCGAGGGTGGGGCAGGCGACCGGCGCGCCGCAGGCCGACGGCCGCCGCGGGGCGGGATCTGCCCGCCCCGTCTGCTCGCTGGGCGAGCGAAATATCCCCCTGCGCTACACTACCCCGCCTGCCCGTCGGCAAGTTCATGCACGTCAGCCCAGGGCCATGTCCTGGCTGAACGAAGGAGGTGAGTACCCGACCGTGTCGGAGGTCAAGGTCCGTGAGGGCGAGACTTTCGAGAGCGCGCTTCGCCGCTTCAACAAGAAGATCAAGCAGAACGGCATTCTCTCGGAGGTTCGTCGACGCGAGCACTACGAGAAGCCGTCGGTCCGCCGCAAGCGCAAGCTGGTGGCGGCAAAGAAGCGTCGCCTCAAGGCTGGGTGACAACCCGCGAACAAAGTCGACGGGCTCGTCCTTGCATGGGACGGGCCCGTTTTTTGTGCCCATGAGAGTCACCCTGCATCCCGATCCCGCCCTGGGTCGCGAGGCCACCGAGGTGGTGCGCGCCGCCGGCCTCGGCCCGCTGCTGCGCCGCTGCGGGGACACCCTGGGCGTGCCCGCGCGCTCCTCACTGGCGGTGCGCCTGACCGTCGACGCCGAGCTGCGCACCCTGAACCGCGACTTCCGCGGCGTCGACGCCCCCACCGACGTGCTCGCCTTCCCCGGCGACGACCGCGCCCACACCGGCGACGTCGCCATCTCCGTCGAGCGCGCCATCGCCCAGGCCCCGGCCGACCCCGAGCACGAGCTGCGCCTGCTCGCGGTGCACGGCCTGCTCCACTGCCTCGGCCACGACCACGCCGAGGCCGCCGAGGCTGCCACCATGACGGAGCTGACCCGCCGCCTCCTGCCCGACCAGGAGGTTGCCGAGCTGGTCACCGGGGAACACTGACCCGACACATGCCCACTCTCGTCATCGGACTCGGCAATCACGGCGGCGGCTACGCGCACACCCGGCACAACGCCGGCTGGATGGTGCTCGACGAGCTGGAGCGCCGCGGCCGCTTCGCCAAGGAGCGCAAGGAAGGCCCCGCCCGCGTCGCCGAGGGCGCTGTCGACGGCTTCGACCTCATCCTGGCCAGGCCGCAGACGTACATGAACCTCAGCGGCCGCGCCGGCGTCCACCTCACCAGCAAGTTCGGCATCTCGCCCGAAGACGTGATCGTCGTCCACGACGACCTCGACCTCCCCCTCGGCCGCCTCCGCCTGCGCCGCAACGGCAGCTCCGGGGGGCAGAAGGGCGTGCAGTCGCTCGCCGACTCCTGGCGCTACAAGGACTTCATGCGCGTGCGCGTGGGCATCGGGCGGCCGCCCGAGGACGTCGATCCTGTCGACTACGTGCTGCGCCGTTTCACCCCGGACGAGCGCGCCCTGATGGAGGAGGTGGTGCCCCGCGCCGCCGACGCCGTGGTCGCCATCGTCCGCGACGGGCTCGACAAGGCGGCGGCGACCTTCAACGCCGCGCCCAAGCCGGCCAAGCCGGAGCGGCTTGCCGAGGCGGCCGATGGCTGACGGCGGGACCACACTCCGCGGCCGCCTCGACGCGCTCGAACCGCTGCAGCGGCTGCTCGACGCGCGCGGCGACATGGTCGTGTCGGGCGTGCCCTCGGGCGCGGTCGGCCTGCTCGCCTGGTGGCTGCGTGAGGCGGCGCAGCGCCGCGTGCTGGTGCTGACCACCGAGGCCGAGCGCGTCTACAACGACTGCGCGGTGTGGGCGGGGGAGGCGGGCATGGCGCTGTTCCCGGCGTCGGACACGCTGCCCTTCGACCGCATCGCCCCCGGCGAGGAGGTGACCCGCCGGCGCCTGCTGGCACTGTCGCTGCTCGCCCAGGAGCGTCCCGCGCTGGTGGTGACGTCGCCGTCGGGACTGCTGCGGCCGACGCTGCCAGTCTCGCTGGTGCGCGACGGCCTGCTCACCATCACCGCCGGTGACACGGTGCCGCGCGACGCATTGGTGGCGCGGCTTGTCGCGCTGGGCTACCGGCGCGAGGTGGCGGTCTCGTCGCCGGGAGAATTTGCCGTTCGTGGCGGAATCCTCGACGTCTACTCGCTCGACCGCAACCGCCCCTGGCGCGCCGAGTGGTTCGGCGACGTGGTCGAGGAGCTGCGCGCCTTCGACCCGGATACGCAGACCAGCATCGGCAAGCTGGAGCAGGTGTCGGTGATCCCCGCGCGCGAGCTGGACCTGTCGCCCGACACCGTGGCGCGGGCCATCGCCGCCGTCGACGCGCTCGACTTCGGCAAGCCGCGCGGTGAGGTGCGCGAGATCTGGGAGCGCGACCGCGAGCGGCTGGAGGGCGGCATCTACGCCGAGGGCGTCGACGTCTTCACGCCGTACCTGCAGGGCGAGCCGCCGACCACGCTGCTCGACCACATGGGCCCGGACGCCATCGTGCTCATCGCCGGCAGCCGCGAATCGCTGTGGCGCGCGGCGCAGCGGCACCTGCTCGAAGCCGAGGGACTGCGCGAGCAGGAGGAGGAGCGCGGCGAGCTGCCGGGAGGCGCGCGCACCGGGCTGCTCTCCCTCGACCAGGGGCGCACCCTGCTTGCGGAGCATCGCGTCGTGGAGCTTGTCCGCGAAGCGCAGGACGGCCCCGAGACGGAGGACCTCGGCTGGCGCGGCGTCGAATCCTTCACCGGGCGCTTCGACGCCCTGGCCCACAGCGTCACCGGGCGCCTGCAGTACGGCCGCTCCGTGCTGATGCTCTCCCGCCAGGAGGGACGCGTCGAGGAGCTGGCCCGCGAGCAGGGCCTGCAGCCGATCAACGCCGACGACTTCGACGCCACCGCCACCGACATCCCGCCGGGTGGCCTGGTCGCCGCGCCGGCCGACCTGTCCCAGGGCTTCAGCGCAGAAACTGCCAACCTCGACATCTACAGCGACCACGAATTGTTCGGCGTGGTCAAGCGCCGTGGCTCGCCGCTGGCCCGCGGGCAGCGCCGCGCCGAATCCACGTCGGTGCGCGGCCGCCGCGCCGCCACCGGCCCGCGCGCCGCCCAGCGCGCCTTCGTCATCGAGTTCGAGCCGGGCGACGTGGTCGTCCACTCCGACCACGGCATCGGCCGCTTCGTCGAGATGCGCCGGGTCAGCGACGACGAGGGCGAGCACGAGTACATGACCCTGGAGTACGCCGACGGGGACAAGCTCTACGTCCCCGTCGCCCATCTGGACAGGGTTGACCGATACGTCGGCGGCAGCGACGCCAACCCGCGGCTGAGCAAGCTGGGCACCGGCGAGTGGGAGCGCACCAAGCGACGGGTCAAGCAGCGCACCGAGGAGGTGGCGCGCGAGCTGATCGCGCTGTACTCGCGGCGCGAAGCCTCGCAGGGACACCCCTTCCCGCCCGATGGCGCCTGGCAGCACGAGCTGGAGACGTCGTTCCCCTTCCAGGAGACGCCCGACCAGGAGCTGGTGCTCGACGACATCAAGCGCGACATGGAGGTCAGCCGCCCCATGGACCGGGTGGTCTGCGGCGACGTCGGCTTCGGCAAGACCGAGCTGGCGCTGCGCGCCGCGTTCAAGGCGGCCGCGGACGGCAAGCAGGTGGCCATGCTGGTGCCGACGACGGTTCTGGCGCAGCAGCACTTCACCACCTTCAGCCAGCGCCTGCGCCCGTTCCCGCTGACGGTCCGCCAGCTCTCCCGCTTCTGCACCCCCGAGCAGATCGAGGACACGTTGCGCGGCCTGATGAGCGGCGGCGTCGACATCGTCATCGGCACCCACCGCCTGCTCCAGAAGGACGTGCAGTTCAAGAACCTGGGCCTGGTCATCATCGACGAGGAGCAGCGCTTCGGCGTGCTGCAGAAGGAGCGCTTCAAGCAGCTTCGCGTCGCCATCGACGTGCTCAGCCTCTCCGCGACGCCGATCCCGCGCACGCTGCACATGGCGCTCGCCGGCATCCGCGACCTCAGCGTCATCCAGACACCGCCCGAGGAACGCCAGCCGATCAAGACCTTCGTCACCGCGCGCGAGGACTCGCTGATCCGCGAGGTGATCTCGCGCGAGCTGGCCCGCGGCGGCCAGGTCTACTTCGTGCACAACCGGGTGCAGAGCATCGACCGCGAGGCCGACAAGCTGCGCGAGCTGCTTCCCGGCGTGCGCATCGAGACGGCGCACGGGCAGATGCCCGAGGGACAGCTCGCCGCGGTGATGCAGCGCTTCATGGACGGCGACGTCGACGTGCTGGTGTGCACCACCATCATCGAGTCCGGCCTCGACATCTCCAACGCCAACACCATCATCGTCAACGACGCGCAGCGGCTCGGCCTGGCCCAGCTCTACCAGCTCCGCGGCCGCGTCGGCCGCGCCGGGCAGCGCGCCTACGCGTACATCCTCTACCCGCCGGAGCGCTCGCTGACCGAGAAGGCCGACAAGCGGCTCGACGTCATCCAGGACCTGCAGGACCTCGGCGCCGGCTTCAAGCTGGCCCTGCGCGACCTGGAGATCCGCGGCGCCGGCAACCTGCTCGGCGAGGAGCAGCATGGCGAGATCGCCGCTGTGGGGCTGGAGCTGTACAACAACCTGCTGCGCCACGCCGTCGACGCGCTGCAGGGCAAGCCGGTCATCGAGTCGCCGGCGCAGATCACCGTGTCGCTGCCGGTGGCGGCGTACCTGCCGCCCAGCTACGTCAGCGACGAGCGGCTGCGGCTGCGCTGCTATCAGGACCTCGCCGCGTGCGTCAACGAGGCCGAGCTCGACCAGCGCGCGCGCGGCTTGGTCGACCGCTTCGGCCCCATGCCCGCGCCCGCCGAGGAGCTGGTCTACTCGCTGCGGGTGCGGTTGCTGGCGGCGGCGTGCGGCGCCATCGGCGTCGAGCAGGAGTCGGGCGCGGTGATCGTCCGCCTGCCGCTGGGCCACGGGCTCGACCTGCCCGGCACGGCGCTGCAGTTTCGGCAGACGGTGACCGCATCTCCCACGCGGCTGCGCCTCGACGTGCGGCGAGGCGAGTGGCAGGAGACGCTGCTGCGCATGCTCCGCGAATTGGGGCGCCTGGAGCGCGCCCGCCAGAAGGAAATGACGGTCACCGCCTAGCGGCGGTCACGGCCGCGAACGTACAAGACAGAGGTGTCACGAACCATGCGCGACGAGGCGGCCGCCCAGCTCAGGGCGCTCAACGAGACGGTCGAGCGGCTGCGCGCCCCCGGCGGCTGCCCGTGGGACCGCGAGCAGACCCACCGCTCCCTCCGCCAGTACCTGCTGGAGGAGACCTACGAGGTGCTGGAGGCGATCGAGAAGGGCGGCGAGTCCACCCTGCGCGAGGAGCTCGGCGATGTGCTGCTCCAGGTGCTCATGCACTCGGCCATCGCCGCCGAGCGCGAGGACGGCTTCGACATCGGCGACGTCGCCGAGGTGACCCGCACCAAGATGGTGCACCGCCACCCGCACGTCTTCGGCGACGTGGCGGTGAGCGGCGCCGACGAGGTGGTGGTCAACTGGGAGAAGCTCAAGGCGCGCGAGAAGGGGGAGAGGCTGAGCGTGCTGGAGGGGGTGCCCCGGTCGCTGCCCGCGCTGGCCTTCGCGCTGGGCGTGCAGAAGCGCCCCGCCCGGCTCGGCTTCGACGAGACCCCGCAGCTCTCCGACGCGCTGGCCTGGACCCGCCGCGCCCTGGAGGAGTTGGAGGAGGCCGGGGAGCGCGTCGCCGCCACCGCTCCCGCACCCGCTGCCGCGCCCGCCGCGCCGGGCGGCCACTCCGCGGGCCCGCCCCCCGCGCCGCCCGAGCTGGAGGACGCCGTCGGCGAGCTGCTCTTCGCCGCCGTCGCCGCCGCCCGCCGTCTGCGCGTCAATCCCGAGGACGCGCTGCGCCGCCGCGCCACGCAGTTCGCCGATCGCTTCGCGACTCTCGAAGCCACCGCGCGCGGTGAGACCATCGACCTGCACGGCATCGACGCCGACGACTGGCAGCGCCGCTGGGAGTCGACTCGGTAGCGCGAAAAGGCCGGCGCATCGCGGAGCCGCGCGAGAATCAAACGCCGCGAGCGCGCTCCGCGACGCGCAACCGGCCGTATACTCGCGGGCAACGGCCAGCCACTGCACACATCTTCGAGGGCCGAAGCCATCCGTCTACGACTCCCGCGCGGTCGACACTCCCGCCGACCGCTGCGTCGCCTGTCCCCCCGGCGCCTGATCGCCGCCGCCATCGCCGTCGTCTGCGGCTGGGTGGCGTACGCGGTCTACGCCGAGATGGCGGCAAGCCATTCGCTCGACGGCCAGCTCAGCGCCGCCCAGCAGCAGAACGACGCCCTGCGCCACCAGATCGACCAGCGCAAGGCGGAGATCGCCCAGGCCCAGACCCGCGAGTGGCTGATGGAGGAGGCGCGCAAGCTCGGCTACGTGGTGCCCGGCGAGCAGGTCTACGTGGTCACCTCGCCCGGGGCCAGCCTGCCCCCCGGCGGCGGCATCGACCTCAAGACCCTGCCCAGCTTCCACCCGTCGCCCTCGGCCGGCGCCACCCCCGCGCCCACCCCGACCCCGATCGGCGGACCCACGCAGGGCGCCTCGCCCACCCCGTTCGTCTTCAGCGTGCCCACCCCGCACCACTGACGCGGGGAGGGCGGGACCACCGGGGCGGTCGGGTAGACTATGCGGGCGGCGTGGAGCAGTGGCAGCTCGTCGGGCTCATAACCCGAAGGTCGTTGGTTCGAATCCAACCGCCGCAACCATCCCCATCTCCCCAGCGCCACGCGCTGGCGGTATAGCTCAGTTGGTAGAGCACCCGGCTCATACCCGGTATGTCCCTGGTTCGAGTCCAGGTACCGCCACCACAATTCGCACCGATCACGGGGTCTGATGGGAATGCGCCGCGTCTCGCTCGCTGCCGCCGTCGCGATGCTGTGGGTGGCGCTGGGCGCAGAGCAGCCCGCGGCAGCGCAGTCCGGCGCCCTGTCGGGCCGGGCGGTGCAGGCGCTGGCGTGGTTCGGTGGGACGGCGTACGCGGGGACCGACGCGGGGCTGTTCCGGCTGACCGCCGCGGGGTGGAGCGCGGTGAGTGCGGTGCCCTCGACGCGGCGGGTCAACGCGCTGGCGGTGGACGGGGCGCAGTTCATCGCGGGCACTGACGTGGGCGCCATCCGCAGCGGTGACGGCAACGTGTGGCAGAGCGCGGGCCTGAGTGGCCAGAGCGTCGACGCGCTCGCCTCGCAGGGCGGTGTCCTCCTGGCGGGAACGGGCCACGAGGGCTCGAGCGACGGCCTTGCCCTGCGCAGCGACGACGGCGGCACCACCTGGGCGCCGGCCACCACGGTGCCCGCGGCCGAGGGCATGCCCGGTGCCATGGCGCAGGCCGTGCTCGCGCCGGTTGGCGGGGACGGCGCGTGGGCAGGCACGGCGGGTTCGGGCGCGCTGCGCTCGGCGGACGGGCGCGGCGCTTGGAGCGACGCCTCGGCCGGGCTGGGCTCCCGCTGGGTCACCGCGCTCTGGCGCGACCCGGCGTCGCCGTCGACGCTCCTGGCGGGCACCGACGACGGGCTCTACCAGCGCGGCGGCGGTGCCGCGTCGTGGAGCGCGGCGGCCTTCCCGCAGCAGGATCCCTGGATCCAGGCGCTGGCCACCGCGGGGAACGGCGCCGCCCTCGCGGGCACCTACGACGGCGGCGTCTACCAGCGCTCCGGCGGTGGCTGGACGGCGCTGGCCACCGGCCTGCCCAGCGTCCTCTCCCTGCTCGCCGTCCCCGCCGACCAGGGTGGCGGCGTGCTCGCCGGCAGCTTCGACGGCGTCGCCTGCATCGCCTGCCGGTCGACCCTCGGCGCCGCGGCCTCCGCGCCGGCCCGCCCGGGCGCGACGCCCCTGCCGCCCGTGGCCAATCGGCCCGGCGCGTCGTCCGCCGCACGGGCGGCAGGCGCCACAAGCGCCACTCCAGCAGCAGCCGCCGCGAAGGCATCCGCCGCCGCCGCCCCTGGCACCGCGGGCGGGGCCTCACCCCGAGGTGGGGGAGGCCTGCCGCCCGCGGGCTGGGTGATCGTCGCGATCCTGCTCGCCGCGTCCGCCGGGCTGACGGCCCGGGGAGTGCGGCGGCGCGGGACCTAGTTGGTCTGCCCCTCGAGGACCGCCTCGAAGCAGTAGTTCATCGAGCCCTTCTGGCACGGGCTCATGCTGGTCATGTCGCCCCACTGGTAGACGACGGTCCCGTAGTTGCCGCGGAAGTGGTTGCCCGCGGCGGCGCCACCGTGGGTGTTGAAGTTGCCCGGGCCCGACGGCGAGCAGGAGCCCGCGGCGTCGAACTGGTGGCCGCTGGCGTAGAAGACGTCGCGGCTGCCGCAGGTGTCCGCCGTCTTGTCGGCGCTGGACAGGTCGAAGTTGGTGACGTGGCCCTGGGCCCCGGCCTCCTGGCCGCCGCTCACGGTGAGGGCGAACTCGACGTGCTCGGTGCCGCGCTCGTCCTGCGGGCCGCCGCCGGTGTGGACGTTGCTGTGGGCGATCGTCCACGCGTAGGTGCCGTCACTGCTCGGCTGGCTGGCCTCGCAGTTCTGGCCCGAGTAGGGATAGGTCTTGCCGCTCGACGTCGCCCCGTCGGGATGGTCGATGTCGCTCTGGCCGGCGAAGTTGTCGGCGGCGGCGGTGAACATCCCACAGAGCAGCTCGTTCTGCGCGACCGGCGTGCCGGCCGTCCCGGCGAACGCGCCCGAGGTGGCGATGGCGAGGCCGGCGAGGGCTGCAGGGGTGGCAGCGATCAATGCCCAGCGACGACTCATGTGTGGATACCTCCCGGTCCGTTGGTGACGAATCCTTCCTTGGTGGCGTCGACCGGCGACCCGCGCAGCCCCTGGGCACCTCGCCCTACCGGGATCGCCGTGACGGTCAAGATTCTAGCCATGCTGTCACATTGACTGCTGGTGGCGAAGTAGTTAACAGGTGGTGCAGGCGCTCACTTGCGGCAAGCGGGGCAAACTCGTCACGACTCTGGCCGTAAGGATCGCGGCGCCGCCGAGTCCCACTCTCGAAGCCGCCCACCGGGGGCGGTGCAAGGGAGTGAGAACGGTGTTGCAGGCAGTCGAGATCGAGGACGCCGAGCTGGTCCGGCGTTTCCAGGGCGGTGACGTGGCCGCCTTCGAGACGCTGTACCGCCGCCATCAGCCGCTCGTCCTGCGCCACCTCACCCGGCTGGTCGGCGAGGCGGCGGCCGAGGAGCTGTCCCAGGAGGCCTTCCTCCGCGCCGCCCGGCGGCTGCCCGCGGACGCCGGTGACCGCTTCCGCCCCTGGCTGATGCGCGTCGCCCACAACCTCGCCGTCGACTACGCCCGAGGGTTGCAGCGCGAGCGAACCCTCGAAGCCCGCGTGGTGCGCCAGCGCGAGGACCGCGGCGACAGCAGCGCGCTCGACCTCGACGCCGTCGAGGACATGCGCAGCGTCGCCCAGGTGCTCGACCGCCTGCCCCGGCGCTACCGCGAGGTGCTGGTCCACCGCGAGGTCTACGGCTTCGACTACGGGACCATCGCGCGCCTCATGGACACCTCCGTGACCGCGCTGCAGACCCTGCTCCACCGCGCTCGCGGACGCTTCCGCGAGGAGTACCGCCGCGAGTACGGCGCGGTGGCCTGACCTTCGAATTTCTCCCTTCCTTCCTTGGCCCTTCCTGATCTGGCGGCCGGTGGCTCTCACCCGCCGGTCGCCTATCAGGAAGACCTCAGCCGAGGTGGAGGCGGAAGACCGGGGAGTGCACCGCCGCCTGCGACGAGGGCGCCGGACCCACGGTCTGGCCCGCGGCCGTGACTGTGACCGACGGGGGTTTGCCCGTCGTCGGCTGCCAGACGACCACGTGTGTCGAGGCCGGCCCTGCGGGCGTGGAGACGGGGCCGACCCACCGGTCGAGCAGCGGCTGCGGGCCGGGGGCCGGGGTGTTGCCTGCGGACTGGTCGCCCAGTCCGACGGGCGGCGGCGTGACAGGTATGAAGAGGACGTCGTTGCCGTAGTCGATCGCGACCGGCGCTGGAGTGGGGCTTGGCGCCGCGGAAGCACTCCCGCCGTGGCCGTCGCCCGGGGGGACCTGGGCCACCGTCTCGCCGGGAGCCACCGCGGTGCCGCCGGGACCGGTGCCCAGCCCGCTGCGCGGTGCCACCGCCTGGACTGTGCGATCGGGCGCCGGGCCACCTGAGCCGTGGTGGAGCGCGATGCCCAGCCCGGTGCCGCCGAGCACCAGGGCACCGATGGTCGCCAGCGCCGCGGGTTGCATAAGGGTGTGGCCGACCTTCCGCGCGGCGTTCCCCAGGTGGACGACGTGGTGCGGCGCCACTCCGTGCGGAAGGAGTGGCGGCGTGTGCAGCGCGAGGGGCAGCGGCAGCAGCGGCAGCAGGGCGAGGAGCTGGTCGGGCTCGGTCAGCCGGGCGCCGACCTCCCTGCACACCTCGCAGCGCCGCATGTGCCGGTCGACCGAGGCGCGCAGGTCGGCGGTGAGCATGTCGGTCCCGGCGGGCACCAGCTCGGCCAGGCGGGCGCAGTGGCGCCGCTGCCGCACCACCACCAGCAGCCGGATGGCCTGGGCCAGCGCCTCACGGGCGCGGTGCACCACCACGGCGGCGTGGGCGGGGGTGATCTCCAGCACCCCGGCGATCTCGCCGACCGTGAAACCGCGCCGCACGCTGAGGTCGAGCACCGCGTACTGGCGTGGCTCCAGGCTGGCGGCGGCGTCCCAAACCAGGGCGGCGGCCGCGATGGCCAGCGCCTCGTCCTCGGGGCCCTTCTCGCCGCTGGCGATGTCGAAGGCGGCCTCGATGGGGTCGGTGGGACGGCGGCGGGTGACGTGGGTCACCGCCAGGTTGTGGGCCACGGTGAACAGCCAGGGCCGCACCTTGTCCACCTCGCGCACGCTGCCGCCGCGCTCCATGAGGCGGATGAAGGTGGTCTGGGTGAGGTCCTCCGCGGTGGCGTGGTCGCGCACGGTGCGCACCAGGAAGTCGTGGATCTCCGGCGCGTGGCGCTCGTAGAGCAGGCCGACGTCGACGCTCGCGGTGGCGGGGGACATCTCACCAAACTGAACGCTCGCTACCGCGTCCGGCATGCGCTGCCGCATCATGCGCGGATGCGAGCCATCCAGGTCAGTGAATTCGGCGGCCCCGAGCAGATGCGGCTGGTCGACCTCCCCGACCCGGTGCCGGGCCCGGGACAGGTGCTCGTCGACGTCGAGCGCGCCGGCATCAACAACGCCGACACCCACCAGGTCGAGGACAGCTACGTCACCTCGCCCACCCTGCCGTTCGTCCCCGGCGGCGAGGTGGCCGGGCGAACCGCCGACGGGCGGCGCGTCGTCGCCTTCACCACCGGCGGATACGCGGAGAAGGCGCTTGCCTACGCGCCGGTCACCTTCCCCGTCCCGGAGGGCGTGGACGTGGGGGAGGCGCTGGCCCTCCTGGTGCAGGGGATCACCGCCTGGCATCTGCTGAAGACCTGCACCCACATGCGGCCCGGCGAGTCGGTGGTGGTGCACGCCGCCGCCGGCGGGGTGGGCACGCTCAGCGTGCAGCTCGCCAAGCTGTGGGGCGCGGGACGGGTGATCGCCACCGCGTCGAGCGAGGAGAAGCGGCAGCTCGCGCTCAGCCTCGGCGCCGACGTGGCCATCGGCTACGACCACCCGGACGGGCTCGCCGCCGCCCTGGTTGCCGCCAACCATGGCAACAACGTGGACATCGTGCTGGAGATGGTGGGCGGCTCGGTGTTCGACCGCAGCCTGCAGGCGCTGGCGCCGTTCGGGCGGCTGGCCTTCTTCGGGGTCGCCGGTCGCGAGCAGCCCAAGACGGTCGACCCGCGCTCACTGCTGCGGCACAGCTCGGCGATCATCGGCTTCTGGATGATGCACTGCTTCCAGCGTCCCCAGGAGATGCTGGCCGAGCCGCTCGCCGAGCTGTTCGGCCTGGTGCAGCAGGGGAAGTTGAAGCCGATCGTGGGCGCCACCTACCCGCTCGGCGACGCACCCCAGGCGCACCGCGACCTGCGCTCGCGGGGGACGGTGGGCAAGCTGCTGCTGGACACGACCCGCTAAACCTCCAGCAGCCTTCGGGTGCTCCCGAACACCAGGCCCACCATCTCCTCGTCGGCGAGGAAGTCGCGCGGGAAGCCGTGCTCGATGGCCCCAACGCCGTCGAGGCGCTCCACCGCCTCCGCCGGCAGGTCGAGGTCGACAACTCGCAGGTTCTCGCGCAGCTGCGCCGCGGTGCGCGCGCCCAGCAGCGGGATGACGTGCGGCCGGCGCTGCGGCGCGCGCATCCACGCCAGCGCAACCTGCGCCGGCGTCATCCCGCATTCGCCCGCCACGGCCTGCACCTCGGCGACGATGCGCCGCGTCCGCTCGCGCGGGGTGAGGTCGCCGTAGCGGCGCGGGCCGCCATCGGTCGCGGTGTACTTCCCGGTGATCACGCCGCCACCGATCACCGCCCAGGCGAGCACCGGCAGGTTGTGCGCCTGGGCCATGGGCAGCAGCTCGCGCTCGACGTCGCGGCTGCTCAGCGAGTACGGCGCCTGCACCGCGCACGGTCGCGTCCAGCCACGCAGCTCGGCGATGGCGCAGGCGCGCGCCACCACCCACGACGGCGTGTCCGACATGCCGGCGTGGAGCACCTTGCCGGCGCGCACCATGTCGTCGAGGGCGCGCAGCACCTCCTCGACCGGCGTGGTGCCGTCCCAGATGTGCAGCCAGAGCAGGTCAACGCGGTCGGTGCGCAGCCGGCGCAGGCTCTGCTCCAGCGACTGCACCAGGTTCTTGCGGTGGTTGCCGCCGCCGTTGGGGTCGCCGGGCCGCGAGGTCATCGTGTACTTGGTGGCCAGGACCACCTCGTCGCGCCGTCCCTGGAGCAGCTCGCCGAGGATGCGCTCACTGCTGCCGTCGGTGTAGTTGCTGGCCGTGTCCACGAAGTTGCCGCCATTTTCGAGGAAAACGTCGAGCATGGCGGCGCACTCGGCGGGGGGCGCGCCCCAGCCCCAATCGTCGCCGAAGGTCATGGTGCCGAGGCACAGCTCGGACACGCGCAGGCCGCTGTTGCCGAGGATCCGGTAGCGCATCACAGCTCTCCTTCGATGCCCAGCCAGGTCGAGAGTGCGCCCTGCAGGTCGTGGAGGGGTTCGGTGCGCAGGCTGTAGCCGCGGTCGCCGGGCAGGGGCTGGACCAGCCCGGCGGCGCGGAGGATGGCGAGGTGGTGGAGCAGTGTGGTCGCGGCCATGCCGCTGCGCCGCGACAGCTCGGCGAGGCGCAGGTCGCCGCCGCCGAGCTGATGCAGGACGCGCAACCGCCGCGCGTCGCCGAGGGCGCGCAGGGTGCGCGTCAGCGCCTCCGGCGGCGTGCCGGCGTCACCCGTGCTCGACGGCGCCACGGGGACGACCAGCACCTTGGTGTCGTGATGGTCGAAGCGGTGCACCACCGGACGGGTCACCGCCGAGGGCACCAGCAGCACGTGGCGGATCCCCGGCTCCAGCGGGCACTCCTCGCCACTGAGTGCGGTGAGCAGGGTGTCGAGCTGCTCGCCGGCGCGAACCATGGCGGTGATGCGCTCCGCGTCGGTCTCCACCGTGCGCATCAGTGGTGCGGCGCGCGAACGGAAAACGCGGCGGTCCCACTGCCGCAGCAGCTCGACGGCCTCGTCGCGCAGCGCCACCGGGTCGAGCGGGAGCAGGTGGCGCAGCGCGCTCTGCCACGCCGCGGCGGTGGGGTAGGAGGTGGCCAGGAACTCGCGCCGCGCCGCCGCGTCGCCGTCGACGGCCGCCTCGATCACCTGCGGCGGCGTGGCCCGGCGGAAGAAGCGCACGTAGTGGCCGACCAGCCGCAGCTTCAGCTCGCGTGCTTCAGTTGTAGCCAGGAACTGCAGAAACGTGCCGGTCTCGCGGGGCGGCGGCGAGTCGTAGGCGAGGCTGAGCAGGTGGGCCCAGACCATGTCACTGCCGCCGCTGAAGCGCTGCACCGCGGCGACCAGGCTGCGCCCGGCGTCGCGCTCCACCGCCGCCATCCACTGCGGGCCGACCGCGTAGTCGCCGCGCGCCCGGTCGGTGAAGACGGCCAGGGTGGCCAGCATCTCCGCGGCGGGGGAGACCAGCACCTCGACGGTGGGCGGGCGGACCGGAGCGCTGCGGCGCGCATTCGGCGGCATGCCGCACAGTGAAAGCCGAATACTAGAAAAAAGTCAAGTATTCGACTTATGTTGAGAGCCGGCTCCGCCCTGCAAGACAACTCACCCGCCGCCCGTCTATGTGATCGGAACCAGCAGGGGCACTGTCAGTTTTCCACCCCCCAACGTGTCAAGGAATAGGAGGGACCCGGAACATGGGCAAAGCCCAAACCATCCGCCTGGCCACCGCGCTCACCGTCATCGGCGTCGGCGTGCCGCTCACGGTCATCGCCAACAGCCGCGCCACCGCGGCCGGCAGCAACCTGACCGGCGCCGCCACCCAGGTCGGCTCCCAGGCCGGCGCGGCGACGGGCAGCAGCGCGACCACCAAGGCGGCGACCGGCACCAGCTCCGGCACCACCGCGACCAGCGCGTCGGGCAGCGGCACCAGCGGCAACCTGCCGGCCGACAAGATGACCGTCGGCGGTTCCACCATCGCGGTGAGCGCGCCCAACCTGGACGTGGTCCTGCTCTCCGCGCAGATGCGCACCTCGAACGTCGCCGACCTCGCCTTCTCGGTGACCAGCGAGTGCTCGATCATCACCCAGGTGACCACCACCGGCAACGACACGCAGAGCGCCTTCGGGCAGATCCGCATGTGGGTCACCGTCGACGGCAAGGACGTCGGCGTCGTCCCCGCCACCCAGGGCACCAGCGACGACGGCCACGTGGTCTTCTGCAACCAGGCCTACAGCAGCACCACCTCGGGCTTCACGGCCGACCCCAACGCCACCATCAAGACCTACCTGGAGACGGAGCACGCCAACGCCTTCAACTGGGTCGCGATGAACGTCGGCAACGGCGTCCACACCATCCAGCTCCACGGTGAGCTGACCCAGACTCACACCGCCAACGGCCAGGCGCAGATGGTCGTCGGCAACCGCACCCTGATGGTCAACGTCACCACCAACGCGCAGAACACGGCGAGCTGAGGCGCCAGAGCCCTCAGCCCGCGGGCACGCGGGCGTCGCGCATGGCGCGGCGCCCGCGCAGCGCCCGCTCGGGGATGCGCACCGAGCCGTCCCCACCACCGCGGCCGCGGCCCAGCGAGGCGAAGCCAATCACGAGCACCGCGACCCACACTGCGGCCATCCCGAAGAGCCCGGTGTAGGCAAGCACCGCGGGCCACACCGCGCCGTCGTGCGACTCGCGCATCAGCCAGGTGCTCGACGCCGCGAACTGCACCGTCTGCACTGGCTTCGGCGTCACCGGTGGTTGCCCGTACTGCAGGTCGGTGGGGAACGACACCGCCGTGGCCATCATCACCGGCCCCTTGGCCAGCCACACCAGCGTCTTCCACGTCCCGCCGGTGGGCACGGGCTGGGCACTCCGGTAATGGCCAGGGCTGTCTGAAACCAGCGGCGTCTGCTGCGACGCGCCACCCTGCCAGGAGTTGAGCTCGAACCAGTCGGCGCCGACGGCGGCGGAGGGCGGTGACACCGTCAGCGAGACGTTCATGAGCTGATACGGCGAGGGCAGCCCGTCACGGTCGAAGGCGGCCACCTGCGGACCCGCGGGCGAGGTGCGCAGAACCGCGCTCACCGGCGTGGTGGTCCGCGCCACCGGCAGGGCGAGCGCCGCGATCACCCCCGCGAACGCCGCCAGCACCGCAAAGCGAGACAGGCCCGCGCGGCGATGGGCGAGGACGTTGCCGAGCGCCGTCCCCAGCACCGCGCCAGCCAGCCCGGCGAGCACGGCCACCCAGAGCGAAGCGACCATCCCCGCCTGCCAGGGATGCCGCCCCCACACCTGGCTGAAGCCCCACTCCGACGCCAGCCCCAGCGTCGCCGCACCCAGCCCCATCAGCAGCGCGCCGCGCAGCGCGCCCAGCCGCGGCAGCAGCAGCGCGCCCGCCTCGATGACCAGCGCGATGCCCAGGTAGAGCGGGAAGCGCGGCACCACGTGGCCCAGCGCGGGCCCGACCAGCAGCGCCAGCACCCCGCGCGAGACCAGGAAGTTGGCCGCGGTGAACAGCGCCCAGCCGCGCCCGAAGGCGACCCGCGCCGCCACCAGGGCGATCGAGGTGGCCAGCACGATCAGCACCGGCTGGTAGAGCGCCTGCCACTGGGGCACGCCCATGTCGAACTCGAGCTGGAAGGTGGAGAGGCCCAGGGCCACGGCGACGGCGAGGTGGCGGCGGACGTGGGTGCGCGCCCACGGCCTGCCGGCGTCGGGACCCGCCTCGGCGGCGAGCAGCCACAGCGCCAGCGGGGCCAGCGAGGCGCCGCCGATCATCATCAGGTGGGTCGGTCCCCACATGGTCACATCGACGCCGTATGTGGCATGCCACAGGTCGTCCAGGGGGAAGCCCAGCGCGGCTCCGGCGCTCAGCGCACCGAGGGCGAGCGCGCCGCGGGGGATGCGCAGGCCGCCCAGCCGCCACGCCGTCGGCGCGCGTTCGACGCTGGCCAGGCCGATGGAGAACAGCCCGGCCGCGCCCAGCCCGAGCAGGCCGGTGAGGATGAGCACGTGGGGGACGGTGAACAGCTCGGTGTCGCGGCCGAAGTCGATGTGCCAGGCGACGTCCCAGAAGAAGCCGACCACAGCGACGATCAGCGCCCACATCGCCGTGAACAGCCCGCCGGCGCACCAGCCGGGCAGCCCGGTGACCCGGCGCAGCGAGTCGTTCAGACGCGACAGGCCGCGGGCGAAGGGCAGGCGCGGCAGGTCGGTGGCCGGCGTGCCGGTGCGCCAGAGCTGGACCAGCGCGCCGGTCAGCAGGGCGGCGGGCACGGCCACCCACAGCCATTCCAGCAGCGTGGTGTGGCCGAAGCTCGGGGCGGCGGCGAGGATCATGGCGCTCCTTCCTGGGGGAATCACGCAGGCCATCGTGACATCGAATGATGATACATGCATTCATGAAGCAGTCAAGCCTGCGAGCACGCCACAATGTCCGAGCCGTGAGCCCGAGCAGGAAATCCAGCCGACCGACCCCGGGGGCCGACGACCCGGTCCGGTACACCATCGACCAGCTCGCCCAGGTCACCGGCATGACCGTGCGCAACATCCGCGCCCACCAGTCGCGCGGCCTGCTGCCCCCGCCGGAGGTGCGCGGCCGCACCGGCTTCTACGGCCCCGAGCACGTCGCCCGCATCCAGCTCATCGTCGACATGCAGGCGGACGGCTTCAACCTCGGCGCCATCGCCCGCCTGCTGCAGAGCACCGCCCCGGGTACGGCGACCAAGGCGCTCACCTTCTCCCACGCCCTGCGCGAGCCCTGGGAGGACGAGCAGACCGAGATCATGGACGCCGCCGAGCTGGCCACCCGCGCCGGCGCCTCGCGGCCCGACGCCGAGCTGCTGCGCCGCTCCGAGGAGCTGGGCCTGATCGCCCCGCTCGGCGACGGGCGCTACGAGGTGCTCAGCCCCTCGCTGATCCGCGCGGGTGAGGCGCTGGTCAGCCTGGGCATCCCCATCGAGGCCGGCCTGGAGGTGCAGGACCGGCTCAACCGCCACGCCGAGGGCATCGCCCGCGCCTTCGTGCGCATGTTCGTGGACACGGTGTGGACGCCGTTCGAGGCGCAGGGCAAGCCGGACGCCGACTGGCCGCGCGTGCAGGAGGCGCTGGAGCGGCTGCGCCCGCTGGCGGGGGAGGCGGTCAACGCCACCTTCCGGCTGGCCATGGGGCGCGCGGTCGAGACCGAGGCGGCGCGGATGATGGCGGGTCCGAGCAAGCCGTCGCGGCGGCGGCACGGGCGCTAGGTGATCGCGGCTAGCAGGACACGGAGGGGTTGCGGGCAGTGGAGTTGAGGCAGTTCCGCAGCGCCTTCGGTGCGGCGTAGAGCGCGCCTGGATAGGCAGACGGGTCGGGGGTCGGCAGGGTCACGCCGATGGGGACGCTGATGGTCGGGTTGGGCGCAGGTTGGTGCAGGCCCCAGCGGGGATGGAACGGCGGGTACCGTGGCGGGT
Organism: Candidatus Angelobacter sp.; assembly: GCA_035569495.1. GTDB lineage: Bacteria > Chloroflexota > Dormibacteria > Aeolococcales > Aeolococcaceae > DASRDZ01. The sequence goes on from DATMMX010000031.1 coordinate 35,880, forward strand.
GGGCCGGCTCGCCCTGCCCCGCGTCAGGGGTGTCGCCGCCTCCGCCCGAGGTGGGCGCCGAGCCGTCGCGATGCCCGCTGTCACCGGCGACCGCCATGCCGCGCGCCTGCAGACCTGGCGGCGACGACCCACCGCCGGGCAGCGGCAGCCCCCCGCAGTCGGCCCGAGCCCAGCTCGGCCCGACCAGCAGCAGCGCGGCCACGGTGGTCACCACCGCCTCCCGCTCCGGCGCGGCCATGCGGCGCAGCCGGTCGGCCACCCAGGCGAAGCCGGCGCCGAGCAGGTAGCGGACCCGGGCCCGCGCCCGGGTGTAGGCGCCCTCCACCGACTTGACGGAGATGCCCAGCCGGGCGGCCGCCTCGGCGACGCTGAGCCCGGCGAGGCGGAGGCGCATCACCTGGCGCTCGCGCCGCGGCAGGCTGTCGATCGCGGCGAGCATCCGGGCGACCTCGACGCGCTGCTCGAGCACCTGCTCGGGCGAGACCCCGTCCGCCTCCAGGCCGCCGCCCAGCCTGACCACCGCGCTCTGCTCCCTGGCCGCCGCGCGGTGGTGGTCGATGGCGACGTGCAGCGCCGCCCGGATCAGCAGGGCGCGGACGCGCGCCGGGTCGAGGTCGTCGCGCCGGACCAGGCGGAGCATGGCGTCGTGCACGCAGTCCTCGGCCTCGGCGAGGTTGCGTGTGCTGCGCAGCACCATCGCCACCGCCAGCTCGCGGTGGGGGAGGAGCATCGCCCATCGTTCGGCATGCAGCCGTGCCTGGTTGTCGGCGCTGTCCAACGTCTGAAGCCCCCGCCTGGCCTGGACGGTGCAGCCAGTGCAATTACGGCCACGCCTTCCGCCGTCCAGCGCCTATACAACAGGGCAGGACAGGCCGTGCGTCACTGCTGGAGTCCAGACTTTTTTGTGACTCAGCGCCAAGGGGTTTGCGCGACCGGCGCCGGGACTCCCTGGCACAGGGGGCACCAGTAGGTGAGCCGCGCGTGCTCGCCCTGGGCGCGCACCGCGATCGCCGTGCCACAGCGCGGGCAGGGCCGGCCGCCCCGCCCGTGCACCGCGGGCGCGGCGACGAAGCCTCTGGCCACCGCGCTGCGCCGGATGCGGTCGCGCGCCGTGGTGAAGAGGCGGCGCAATGTGTCGTCGTCGGTGTCCGCCACCCGCCGCCAGGGGTCGAGGCGGAGCTGCCACAGCGAGTTGCACCTGTGGATGTTGCCGATGCCGGCGCAGACGCGCTGGTCGAGCAGCACCTCGCCGAGCGTGTCGAAGCGGCCGGCGCGGGCGCGGGCGACGACGGCTGCGGCGTCGAAGCCCGGCGCCAGCACGTCGGGGCCGAGGTGGCCCACCGAGTTGCTGTCATCCTTGACCAATTCGATGACCGGTGCGAGGAAGCACACGGCCACGGTGTCGTCCGTCTGCAGCACGGCGCGGGCCATGTGCTCCGGTCGGCGCCAGCGCTCGCCCGGCGCGTAGAGGTGCCACGCCCCGTGCATGCGCATGTGGCTGTGCAGCGACAGGCCGTTGTCGAAGCGGATGAAGAGGTGCTTGCCGACCGGGTCGACGGCGGTGATGCGATGTCCGCTCAGCCGTCCCAGGGCGGTGGCCGGCGTGGCGCTCTGCACGGTGTGGCCTTCGAGGCGCCGGCGCAGCGCCGCGGCGCTGCGCCAGATGGTGTCGCCCTCGGGCATCTACGCGCCGACCAGCGCGCGCCGCTCACCCCAGTGCACCAGGCCGCGTGGCGACGGGCCGAAGCCGCTGTCGCGCATCGCCTGGGCGACGGCGCTGCCGTGCACCGGGCCGCCGTCGACGCTGACCACCTCCAGCCGTCCCGCCCGCGTCGCCGCCTGGGCGAGCGCGTGGACGTGCTCGGCGGTGACCTCGCCGAAGGTGGCCAGCGAGCGGCCGCCGCGCTCCAGCCAGAGGCGCAGCACGCCGCCGTCGAGGACCACGAACGCACCGGCGGCGCGGGCCATGCGCAGTGGCGACTCGGGCCAGGGAACGGTGATGCCGTATGGATTGGCGGGGTCGACGGCGCTCAATGCGATGACACGAGGGTCACCCTGCGCCTCGGCGCGCAGCCGGTCGACCGCGCCCGCCAGGGCGAACTGCGAGCCGCCCAGCCCGTCGACGAAGTAGCCGCGGCGGATGCGCCCCGCCTCCTCCATGGCGCGCAGCACCGGGTAGAGCCCGGCAAAGCCGCCCGGCACACCCTCGGCGAGCGCAGCCTCGCGGGTGAGCACACCATGGCGCTGCAGCAGGACGCCGCAGAGCGCGTGCAGCTTCTCGGTGGACGCGGGCGCCGGTTCGCGCAGACCGCGCACCAAGGACCAGCGTCCCGCGGCGCGCGGTGGTGCCAGCCGCATCAGCGGACGGCGCGACGTGCGCTGCACCGGTCCACGCGTGCGCGGGCCGAGTGCGCGCAGCGGCGCGTACGTGTCGTTGGTCACCTCGCCCGACCAGACCAGGTCCCACAGCGCGTCCACGAGGGTCTCGCTGTCGCCGCCGATGCCGCGCAGCAAATCGTGGAAGAACGACGCGCCGCGCTGCGACAGCTCCTCGCGAATGCGCGTGTGCAGCTCCATGTCGGGCGCGTCGAGGGGCTCGGGAACGAGGCGCGCCGCATCGGAACGCAGGTACAGGACGACGCGGCCGTCGCCGCTGCCCAGCGCGCCGCGCCCAACCCAGACCACCTCGCCCATGGAGATCAGCTCGTCGAGCAGCCGGGGCGAGTAGCCGGACATGCGCGCGGGCAGCACGTCGCGCTCCAGCACCGACACCGGCAGGGGCAGGCCCTGGAGCTGTTGCAGCACCTCGACCAGCCGCTCGACGCCATCACCCCCGCCGCCGACGCCGTGCCACCCGGGCAGGAAGCGGCCCAGAGTTTCTGCCGCAACCGGCTCGATCTCGCGACGCAGCGCGGCCAGGCTGCGGCGGCGCAGGGTGCGCAGCACCTCGGGATGGCACCACTCGCGGCCGCTGCCGCCGGGGCGGAACTCGCCTTCGAGCACCGCGCTCGCCGCCGCCAGCCGCGACAGCGCACCGTGCACGTCGCGCAGCGGCAGGCCCCAGCGGCGCGCCGGGTCCTCCGCGCTGAACGGCACGTGGGTGCGGGCGTAGCGCAGGACCAGGGCACCGAGCGGATCGTCGGGCGAGGCGAGGAACGCCTCTGGCAAACCCGGCGGCGGCGAGGCGCCCAGCGCGTCGCGGCACAGCGCCGCGTCCTCGGCGGCGATCAGGCGCTGCGTCCCGCCGGCGTTGACCCGCGCCGCGCGCCGGGTGCGCAGCAGGTCGTGCCGCCACTCCGCGGTGATGCCGCGCGTCTCCGCCTCGCCGTCGTCCAGGTCGCCGAGGCGGCGGAGCAGGTCGTGGGCCTCGTCGGCGTCGCGCGGGAAGCGGTCGCGCAGCAGGCCCTGCAGCTCCAATTCGAGCAGCGCGGTCGCCTCGGGGTCGAGCAGCTCGCGCAGCTCGGCGCTGCCCAGCAGCTCGGCGAGCAGGTCGCGGTCGAGGGAGAGCGCCTGGGCGCGGCGCTCGGCCAGCGGCGCGTCGCCCTCGTACATGAACTCGGCGACGTAGTCGAAGAGCAGCGACGACGAGAACGGTGAGGCGCGCTCGGTGTCGGCCACGGCCAGGCGCACGCTGCGCGAGCGCAGGTCGCCCATCAGGGTGCGCAGCGCGTTCATGTCGAAGATGTCCGAAAGACACTCGCGGTAGGTCTCGACGAGGATGGGGAAGGAGGGATGGCGTCCCGCCACCTGGAGCAGGTCGTGGGAGCGCTGGCGCTGCTTCCACAGCGGCGTGCGCTCGCCGGGACGCCGCCGCGGCAGCAGCAGCGCCCGCGCGGCGTTCTCACGGAAGCGCGCGGCGAAGAGAGCCGACCCGGCGAGCTGCTCGGTGACCAGCTCGTCGATGTCCTCGGGGTCGATGAGCAGGTCCTCGACGGGCGGGGGACGGTCGACGTCGGGCAGGCGCAGGGCGAAGCCGTCGTCGCTGTGGATCGCCTGCACGTCGGCGTCGAGCCGCTCGCGCAGGCGCGCCGTCACCGCCAGCGACCACGGCGCGTGCACCCGCGCGCCCAGGCAGGAGAGCACGCAGACCCGCCAGTCGCCGAGCTGGTCGCGGAAGCGCTCCACCACCACGGTGCGGTCGTCGGGGAGCGCGCCGGTGGCCTCGCGCTGGTCGCGCAGGTAGGCGAGCAGGTTGGTGGCGGCGCGCTCGTCGAACGCCGAGCGCTCGCGCAGGCGGGCCACCGCCGAGTTCTCGTCAGCACCGGCCAATTCGCGCACGGTGCGGCCCAGGGCCATGCCCAGCTCGGTGGGCCGGCCGATGGAGTCGCCCTTCCAGAAGGCGATCCTCCCCGGCTCGCCGGGCGCCGGCGTCACCTGCACCTGCGAGTGGGTGATCTCGGCGATGCGCCACGAGGTCGCGCCGAGCACGATGACGTCGCCCGGACGGGTCTCGTAGACCATCTCCTCGTCCAGCTCGCCGACCCGCTTGCCATCCTCGAACAGGGTCACCGCGTAGAGCCCGCGGTCGGGGATGGTGCCGCCGCTGGTCACCGCCAGGCGCTGCGCGCCGGCCCGCCCGCGCACCGTGCCCGCGACCCGGTCCCACACGACGCGTGGTCGCAGCTCGGCGAACTCGTCGGCGGGATAGGCGCCGGCGAGCATCTCCAGCACCGCCTCGAAGGCGCGATCACCCAGCTCGCTGAACGGATATGCCCGCCGCGCCAGGGCGCGCAGCTCGTCGACGCGCCACTCGTCGAGCGCGGTCATGGCCACGATCTGCTGGGCCAGCACGTCGACCGGGTTGCGCGGCACGCGCGTGGTCTCGATCTCGCCGTCGAGCATGCGCTCCACCACCGTGGCGCACTCCAGGAGGTCGCCGCGGAACTTGGGGAAGACCACGCCGCGCGACACGTCGCCGACGTTGTGTCCCGCCCGGCCGATGCGCTGCACCCCGGAGGCCACGCTGGTCGGCGCCTCCACCTGGATGACCAGGTCGACCGCGCCCATGTCGATGCCCAATTCCAGCGACGAGGTGGCCACGATGGCGGGCAGCGTCCCCTGCTTGAGCGCGTCCTCGATGGCGACGCGCTGCTCGCGGGCGATCGAGCCGTGATGGGCGCGCACCAACTCGGTGCCGGCCAGCTCGTTGAGCTTGGCCGCCAGCCGCTCGGCCAGCCGCCGCGAGTTGACGAAGACGATGGTCGAGCGGTGCTCGCGGATCAGCTCCAGCAGCCGGGGATGGATGGCCGGCCAGATGCTGCGCCGCGGCCCGCCGGGATCGTCGCCGATCGCCGAGGCCGCGCCACTGGGCATCTCCACGCCGCGCTCCAGCGCCGCCATGTCCTCGACCGGCACCTCGACGCGCACCTCCAGCGTCTTGCGCTCGCCGACGTCGACGATGCTGACCGTCCGGTCGGTCCCGCCCAGGAAATTGGCGATCTCCGACAGCGGCCTCTGCGTCGCCGACAGCCCGATGCGCTGCGGTTCGCGCGAGGTCAGCGCGCACAGCCTCTCCAGCGAGAGCGCGAGGTGGGCGCCGCGCTTGGTCGCCGCCACCGAGTGGATCTCGTCGACGATCACCCAGCGCACCGACCTGAGGATGCGCCGCGCGTTGCTGGTCAGCATCAGGAACAGCGATTCCGGCGTGGTGATGAGGATGTCCGGCGGATGCCGCTCCATGCGCGCCCGTTCCGCGGACGGCGTGTCGCCGGTGCGCACACCGACCGCCACGTCGGGCACCGGCAGCCCCAGCCGCTCGCTCTGCAGCGCGATCCCCCGCAGCGGCGCGCGCAGGTTGCGCTCGACGTCGACGGTCAGCGCCTTCAGTGGCGAGATGTAGAGCACCCGGCAGCGGTCGGCCTCGGCCGGGGCGGGCTCGGCGGCCAGCCGGTCGATCGACCAGAGGAACGCCGCCAGCGTCTTGCCGCTGCCGGTCGGTGCGCACATCAGGGTGTGCTGCCCCGCCGCCACCGCGTCCCAACCCTGCGACTGCACCGCCGTGGGTGCCGCGAAGCTCGCCTCGAACCAGGCGCGCGCGGGAGCGGTGAACTGGGACAGCCCGGACATCTGCGTCCGCCCAGTGTAGGGTCGCTCCGGCGCGCTGACGCCGGGGCAGTATGCTCGCGGCACCCTGTCATGACCGTGCCGCCGCCCGCCCCGTCGATCCCCGCCGCCCAGCGCGTGCCCGAGGTGGCGCGGGTGCGCCGCGCCGTGGCCAGGGCGCTCGACGGCGACGCCGTGCTCCTGCCGGGTGAGCGCTTGGTGGTGGCCTGCAGCGGCGGGCCCGACTCGACAGCGCTACTCGACGCGCTCGCCCGGCTCGCCCCGCCGCGGCGGCTCGACCTCTGCGTCGCCCACGTCGACCACGGGCTGCGCGAGGGCTCGGCGGACGAGGCGTCGATGGTGGAGGCGGTCGCCGCCGCCCGCGGCCTGGCCTTCCACGCCCTGCGCGTGTCCGTCGCCCCCGGCGGCTCGCTGCAGGACCGGGCCCGCACCGCCCGCCACCAGGCGCTGCGCTCCCTGGCCGCGGAGGTCGGAGCCAGCGCCATCGCCCTCGGCCACACCGCCGACGACCAGGCCGAGACGGTGCTGATGCGCGCCCTCAGCGGCGCCACGCCGCGCGCATTGCGAGCGATGTCGCCACGCGACGGCATGCTGGCCCGCCCGCTGCTCCGCGTCTGGCGGGCGCAGGCCTCCGCCTACTGCGCCGTCCTGGGCCTGCCCGTCCTCGACGACCCGTCCAACGCCGACCCCCGCTTCCTGCGCAGCCGCGTCCGGCACGAGCTGCTGCCCGCATTGGAAGCGGTGTTCCCGGCGGCGCGGCGGCGGCTGGTCGCGCTCGCCGAGCATCAGCGCAGGCTGGCCGCGGAGACCCCTCCGGCGACGCTCCTGTCACGAGCAGGGGGTTCGCAGACCCCATGCTAGACTGCCGCGCATGAGAGGCCAGCGGCGCTCGCTCATCTACTTCCTCCTGTTTGCGGCGATCGCCATGGTGGCGCTGCTGGCCTACCGGAGCTTTCCGAGCCAGGGTCCGACCGACCGCACGGCCGGGCAGTTCAGCAAGGCCCTGCAGGCGTACAAGTCGTGCCATGGCGGCAGCGGTGGCGGCGCCACCGTCGACTGCAGCGACAAGGCGAATATCATCTCGGACGACCCCAACCAGCAGACCGTGGTGGAAGGGGACAATCAGACCATCGACTGGTACTCCGCCGCCGGCGTCAAGTACCGCACCCTGGTGGCGCCGACCACCGACATCAACCGGCTCTTCAACGACAACAACTTCTTCAACTACAAAGACGACAACAACGGGGGAGGCAATTTCTTGTGGAGCATCATCCTCCCCAACCTGGTCCTGCTGGTCCTGATCGCAGGCTTCATGTGGTACATGCTGCGCCAGACCCAGAGCGGGAACAACCAGGCCATGTCATTCGGACGCAGTCGCGCGCGACTGGTCGCGGGTGACAAGCCGGCGGTGACGTTCGCCGACGTCGCCGGCGTCGAAGAGGCGAAGATCGAGCTGAGCGAGATCGTCGAGTTCCTCAAGTTCCCCGACAAGTTCACGGCGGTGGGCGCGCGCATTCCCAAGGGCGTGCTGCTGGTCGGTCCTCCCGGAACCGGAAAGACGTTGCTGAGCAAGGCGGTCGCCGGTGAGGCCGGGGTGCCGTTCTTCTCCATCAGCGGCTCCGAGTTCGTCGAGATGTTCGTCGGCGTCGGCGCCTCGCGCGTGCGCGACCTGTTCGACCAGGCCAAGAAGAACTCGCCGTGCATCGTGTTCGTCGACGAGATCGACGCCGTCGGCCGCCAGCGCGGCGCCGGGCTGGGCGGCGGCCACGACGAGCGCGAGCAGACCCTCAACCAGCTCCTGGTCGAGATGGACGGCTTCGAGACGGCGACCCACGTCATCGTCATCGCCGCCACCAACCGTCCCGACGTGCTCGACCCCGCCCTGCTCCGCCCCGGCCGCTTCGACCGGCACGTCACCCTGGACCGGCCCGACATCCGCGGCCGCAAGGCGATCCTCGAAGTCCACGCGCGCAACAAGCCGCTCGACCCCTCGGTCGAGCTGGAGACGCTGGCCAGGCAGACCCCCGGGTTCTCCGGCGCCGACCTCTCCAACCTGATCAACGAGGCCGCCATCCTCGCCGCGCGGAACAACCGCAAGGTGATCGGCATGAAGGACCTCGAGGAGGCCATCGCGCGGGTCATCGCCGGCCCGGAGCGCAAGTCGCGAATGATCTCCGAGAAGGAGAAGGCGACCATCGCGTACCACGAGATGGGCCACGCCCTGGTCGGCTGGACCCTGGAGCACACCGACCCGGTGCACAAGATCTCGATCGTCTCGCGCGGCATGGCCCTGGGCTGGACGCTCTCGCTGCCCCAGGAGGACAAGTACCTGGTCAGCAAGGCCGAGCTGGTCGACCAGCTCGCCCAGATCCTCGGTGGCCGCTGCGCCGAGGAGCTGATCCTCGGTGAGAAGAACATCACCACCGGCGCCTCCGACGACATCCGCAAGGCGACCTCGCTGGCCCGCAAGATGGTCACCGAGTGGGGCATGAGCGACAAGCTCGGGCCCCTGGCCTTCGGCACCAAGGAGGAGCTGGTCTTCCTCGGCCGCGACCTCGGCGAGCAGCGCAACTACTCCGAGGAGGTCGCCGGCGAGATCGACCAGGAGGTCCACCACCTCGTCGACTCCGCCTTCCTCCGCGCCAAGGAGGTCCTCCGCCAGCGCGAAGCGGTCCTCCGCGCCCTCGCCGAGCGCCTCATCGAGGTGGAGACGATGGACAACGCCGAGATGGGCCGGATCATCGACGAGACCGAGGCCCGCCTCGCCGCCGGGGACCAGCCCCAGGCGGCGGCCGGGGCCTAGCGGCCCGGCCGCTTTGTCGCGCGGCTGAGCGCCGCGCACGAGGGGCGGGCAGATCCCGCCCCTGGCCGCTGGAGCGCGGCCACCCCACCCTCGGCGCATGCCGCACGCTGACGCGCGCGTGATGCGCCGGGATATACACTTTCCGCCACGCATCGAGTTGGAGGATGCGGTGGTGTCAACCCGCGTGGACCCGCCAGGGCCGCGAAGGGCCAGCGCCACCTGCCGATTGACCTCGGGCATCGTCCAGCCCGGTGCGACCACGTCAGCAACGCTTGGATCATCGAGGTGACCGAGACGGTGAAGAACGCTGTCGCTCCCCGGGCGCACCCGGGCACCAGCCTGCCCACGCTGGCCTTCGTCGGCGCAGGGCGCGCCGGTCGGGCGCTGGCCAGGGCCGCGCACGAGGCGGGATACGAGGTGGTCGCGGTCGCCAGCCGCACCCCTGCGCACGCGCAGGAGTTGGCCGACCAGGTCGGCGCCCGCCACGTCGCGACGCCGATCAAGGCCGCCCAGGCCGCCGACGTCACCTTCCTGACCGTGCCCGACGTGGCCGTCACCCGGCTGGCCGCGACCATCGCCGCCAGCGGCATGGCGCTCCGCGGCCACGCCCTGGTGCACTGCAGCGGCGCCCACAACGCCTCCGCGCTGGCCGCGGCGCGGCAGATGGCCGCCCAGGTCGGCGCCGTCCACCCGCTCCAGGCGCTCACCGCCGACAGCAGCCCCCGGGTGCTCCGCGGCACCTTCTTCAGCGTCGACGCCGACGCGCCGCTCCGCCCCGTGCTGGAGCGCATGGTCGCCGACCTCGGCGGCATCCCCTTCGCGGCGCCCAGCGGCGACCGCGCCCTCTACCACGCCGCCGCCGTCCTCGCCGGCAACGCCCCGCTGGCCCTGCTCGCCCGTGCCGCGGGACTGCTGGAGACCGCCGGGGTGGACAAGGCGATCGCCACCGAGGCGCTGGCCACCCTGCTCGAAGGGGCGGCGAGCAACGTCCGCCGCCTCGGCGCCCAGGCCGCGCTGACCGGCCCGGTGGTCCGCGACGACGCCGACACCGTGGCCCGCCACCTCCGCGCCCTGCGCAACGACGAGGCCACCCGCCGCCTCTACCTGCTGCTCGCCCGCGACACCCTGGCCCTGGCCGGGGCCACCGGCCGCGAGGGCGTGGCCACCCTGCTGGCCACCGCCGGGCAGCGCGCCGAGGCCCGCCGCGCCGGTGCCGAGCCGACGCGCACCGCTCGCGCCCTCCGCCACCTGAGCGCCACCGCCTAGCCGCGCGCCAAGCGCCACCGCACACAGAGCGAGTTCCGGCCATGCCTGTCACGATCAACACGGTGCGCGACCACAAGCGGCGCGGCGAGCGCTTCGCCATGCTCACCGCGTACGACTACACCACCGCGCGCATCCTCGCCGCCGCCGAGATCCCGGTGATCCTGGTCGGCGACTCGCTGGCCATGCTCATGCTCGGCCACCGCAGCACCCTGCCGGTGAGCATGGAGGACATGCTCCACCACGCCCGCGCCGTCGCCCGCGGCGCCCCCGAGCAGCTCCTGGTCGGCGACATGCCGTTCGGTGCCTACCAGTCGAGCACCGCCCAGGCGATCGACAACGCCGCCGCGTATCTCGCCAACGGCATGCACGCCGTCAAGCTGGAGGGCGGCGGCTACGCGGCCGACCTGACCGCGAAGATGACCGAGCGCGGCATCCCGGTGATGGGCCACGTCGGCCTCACCCCGCAGTTCACCAACCTGTTCGGCGGCTTCCGCGTGCAGGGCAAGGAGGAGCAGGCCGCCGAGCGCATCCGCAAGGACGCGCGCGACCTGCAAGCGGCGGGCGCGTTCGCCGTGGTGCTCGAGGGGATTCCGCGGAACCTGGCCAGAACCATCACCGGAGAGCTGGAGATCCCCACCATCGGCATCGGTGCCGGCCCCGACTGCGACGCCCAGGTGCTGGTCATCCACGACCTGCTCGGCCTCACCCAGGACCCCATGCCCAAATTCGTGCGCAGCTACGCCGACCTCGGCGCCCAGGCCGTCGCCGCCGCGCGCGCGTACGCGCAGGACGTCAAGGACGGCGCCTTTCCCGACGACGCGCACAGTTACCACTGAACCCAGAACAGCATGTCCGACCCGCCGCGCCTCCTCGACACCCCCGACGACCTCCGCCTGCAGTCCGAGCGCTGGCGCGCCGCGGGCATGACCGTCGGCCTGGTGCCGACCATGGGCGCGCTCCACGAGGGACATCGCAGCCTGCTGGCGCGAGCCCGCGAGGAGTGCGACCGAGTTGTGGCCAGCATCTTCGTCAACCCGACGCAGTTCGGCAGGGGAGAGGACCTCAGCCGCTACCCCCGCCCGCTGGAGCACGACCTGCGGATGCTCGCGGAGGAGCGGGTCGACGCCGCCTTCGTCCCCGCGGTCGAGGCGATGTACCCCGAGGGCGCCCGCACCACCGTCCACCTCGACGGTCCGCTCACCGAGGCGTTCGAGGGCGCCCACCGCCCCGGCCACTTCGACGGCGTCGCCACCGTGGTCGCCAAGCTGCTCGTCGCCGCCCGCCCCGACCGCGCCTACTTCGGCGAGAAGGACGCCCAGCAGCTCGCCGTGGTGCAGCGCCTGGCCCGCGACCTGGACACCGGGGTGGCCATCGTCGCCTGCCCGCTGCTGCGCGACGGCGACGGCCTGGCCCTGAGCAGCCGCAACGCCTACCTGAGCACCGAGGACCGCGCCCAGGCCCTGGCCATCCCGCGAGGATTGGCCGCCGCCGCAAGCCTGTATGCCACCGGCGAGCGCCGCGCCGAGCGCCTGGTGGCGGCCGTCCGCGCCGAGCTCGAGCGCAGCCCGGCGATCGCCCCCGACTACGTCGCCGTGGTCGACCCGGAGACCTTCAGCGAGGTGGACGAGGCCGTCAAAGGATGCCGAATCGTGCTCGCTGGTAGAATGGCAACAGCTCGGCTGATCGACACGATTCGCCTTGGCTACGACGGGGTTCCGGCGCTTGCCGAAGCCTCGGACGCGGCGGCGGAGCGGTCGAACCCAATGCCGGGACGTGCCGAATGGAGCCCACCGTGCAGCGTGTCCTGATGAAGTCGAAGATCCACCGCGCCACGGTGACGCGGGCCGATCTGCACTACGAGGGTTCCTGCAGCATCGACCCCGAGCTGATGAAGCTGGCCGACATCGTGGTCGGCGAGCAGCTGCACATCGTCAACGTCACCAACGGCTCGCGCGCGATCACATATGCGATCGAGGGCGAGCCGGGCGAGGTCGCCCTCAACGGCGCCATGGCCCACATCGGCGAGCCGGGCGACCTGGTCATCCTGATCACCTACGGCCAGTTCGACGAGGGCGAGGTGGCCGGCTTCCGGCCGCGCGTGGTCCACGTCGACCAGCGCAACCGGCCCAAGCCGCGGGCGCGTGAGCGGGTGGCGGTGCACTGATGAACGGCGGGGGCGCGCGCTCAGCACGCGCATACGACGTGGTCGTCATCGGCAGCGGCATCGCCGGGCTGGTGGCGGCGCTGAGCGCAGCCCCGCGGGCCCGCGTCGCCGTGGTCACCAAGGCGGCGCTCGACGAGGGCTGCAGCCGCTACGCCCAGGGTGGCATCGCCGCGGCCGTGTCCGGGGACGACTCGCCCGACCTCCACTTCGAGGACACCGTCGCCGCCGGCCGCGGGCTCTGCGACGAGCGCGCGGTGCGGGCGCTGGTCGAGGAGGCGCCGCGCCGCATTCGCGAGCTGGTGGAGTGGGGGGTCGGCTTCGACACCCAGGACGGCGCGCTCATGGTCGGCCGCGAGGCCGCGCACAGCCGCCCGCGCATCCTCCACGCCCGCGGCGACGGCACCGGCCTGGCCATCGAGTCGGCGCTGATCGAGCGCCTGCACGGGCTCGGCGTCGACGTCTACGAGCGCCACCACGCGACCCGCCTGCTCCTCGACCAGGACGGCCGGTGCAACGGAGTCGAGTGCGTCGACGGCGACACCGGGCAGCGCCGCAGCTTCGCCGCCACCGCCACCGTGCTCGCCTCGGGCGGCGCCGGGCGGCTGTGGCGCTACACCACCAACCCCGAGCCCGCCACCGGCGACGGCATCGCCCTGGCCTGGGAGGCGGGCGCCGAGGTGGCCGGCATGGAGTTCGTCCAGTTCCACCCCACCGCGCTGGCCCTGGAGGGCGCGCCGCGCTTCCTGATCAGCGAGGCGGTGCGCGGCGAGGGCGCCCACGTCGTCAACGCCGAGGGCGAGCGCTTCCTGCTCGGCGTCGACCAGCGCGGCGAGCTGGCCCCGCGCGACGTGGTCGCCCAGGCGATCTGGCACGAATTGCAGCGCAGTGGCGAACCCGCCGTGTACCTCGACTGCACGCCGCTGCGCGATCGCGCGGCGGTGCGCTTCCCGACCATCCACCGCACCTGTCTGCAGTTCGGCATCGACATCGCCCACGACCGCATCCCCATCGCGCCCGCCGCGCACTACCTGATCGGCGGCGTGCGCACCGACCTGCGCGGCAGCACGAGCATCGCCGGCCTCTACGCCTGCGGCGAGGTGGCCAGCAGCGGCGTGCACGGCGCCAACCGCCTGGCCAGCAACAGCCTGCTGGAGTCGGTGGTGTTCGCCCACCGCGCCGTCGACGCCGCGCTCGACCACAACGCCGAGATGCCACCGGCAGTTGCAGTCACACATGGCAGCAACGCCGACACCGCCGGCAATGACAACGACAACACAGCCCCCGACGTCACCACACTCACCGATCGCCTGCGCCGCACCATGTGGGAGCACGTCGGCCTGGTGCGCGACGCGCAGGGACTCAGCACCGCCGCACACACGGTGGACGGCATCATCCAGAACTGCGACGGGGCCGAGCGGCTCGACGCGGTGGCCCTGCGTGCCGCCGCGGTCACCGCGTCGCTCGTCGTCGCCGCCGCCACGGCCCGGACCGAATCGCGCGGCGCTCATCTCCGCTCCGACTTCCCGGAGAGCGAGGAGCGCTGGCTCGGCACCTGGGTCATGCACAAAGAAAGAGGATCACGCCTTGACCGCCACGCTCTCGCCACTCACTGACCCGCTCGCCCCCGAGCACCTCGACCCGCTGATCCAGGCGGCCCTGGCCGAGGACGTCGGCGACGGCGACCTGACCAGCGACGCCATCCTGCCGCCGGAGATGACCTGCCGCGGCAAGATCGTCTGCAAGCAGGACGGCGTCATCGCCGGCCTGCCCGTCGCCGAGCGCGTCTTCAAGCTGGTCGACGAGCGCCTCCAGTTCGACGCCAAGACCAAGGACGGCGAGAAGGTCCAGGAGGACGCCATCGTCGCCCGGCTCTACGGGCCGGCCCGGGCCATGCTGCGCGCCGAGCGCGTCGCCCTCAACTACCTGCAGCACCTCAGCGGCATCGCCACCATCACCGCCAAGTACGTCAAGGCGGTGGACGGCACCAAGACCGAGATCCTCGACACTCGCAAGACCACGCCCGGCATGCGCCTGCTGGAGAAGTACGCCACCCGCATGGGCGGCGCCACCAACCACCGCATGGGCCTGTACGACGCGGTGCTGATCAAGGACACCCACCTCGCCCTGGCCAACGGCGTCAGCGCCGCACTGCGCGCCGTGCGCAAGGCGCATCCCGAGGCGATGATCAACGTCGAGGTCAGCAACCTGCAGGAGTTGGAGCAGGCGCTCAACGACAAGGCGCCGCGCATCCTGCTCGACAACTTCGCGCCCGGACAGGTGCGCGAGGCGATGCAGATCATCCGCGGCCGCGCCCAGGTGGAGATCAGCGGCGGCGTGCTGCTCACCAACGCGCGCGCCTACGCCCTGGCCGGCGCGGACTTCATCAGTGTCGGCGCGCTCACCCACTCGGCGGTGGCGCTCGACTTCTCGATGAAGGTGACCCGCTACTAGGCGCTCACGCGTCCAGCGACTGGACGATCCGCTCCTGCATCCAGCCGAGCGCCATGAGCATGGTGAACTCGGTGCTCTCGACCAGCGACGGGTCGATCTCGTCGTCCCAGCCGTCCGCCTCGATGCCCAGCAGCGCGCCCGCCACCAGCCGCAGGTGGTTGAGGGCGCGGGCCCAGGACAGCGCCTGCGCGTCGTCCAGCTCGCGCCGCTCGCCCTCGCCGCGCAGCGAGTCGCGCACAGCCTCGATGTCGGCGTCGCGCGAGGCCTCGACCTCGGGGCGCATCAGCCGCGCGTAGTCGTCCTCCAGGTCGGGGTCGTCGTAGGCGCGCGGCGCGGTGCGCGCGGCGGTACCGAGGTGCGGGCTGAGCGTCTCGATGATGCTGAGCAGCCCGGCGCGCTCCTCGACGTCGAGGCGCACCTCGACACGACCGTGATGGCGGCGGACCGCGGCCACCGGCTCAGGCCCTCAGCCGCGGGCCAGGGTCGCCTGCAGCCCGAAGGCGTGCAGCCGGGTCACCGAGATCTCGGCCTGCTCGCGCGGCTGGGAGGCCACCACCGCGCGGCCCTCGTTGTGCACCTGGAGCATCAGCTTGGTGGCGGTCTGCTCGTCGTAGCCGAACAGCCTGCGCAGCACCAGCACCACGTACGACATCAGGGTGATCGGGTCGTTCCACACCACGACGTTCCAGCCGAAGTCGCGCACCGAGCGCTCGCGCCGGACGGGCGACTCGACGGGGACCTCGACGGGGGCCTGGGTGGGCATCGCCCACTAGGGTAGCCGGAAAAGCGGCGACGGTCAGTAGAGCGCGGCGGCGAGCTGGGGGCGGAACCTGGCGGTCAGCGGATGCTCCTCACCGAGCTCGGTGAAGACGCCGACGACCACCCGGCGCAGCCGGTCGCGCATCTCGCCGGAGGTCTCCTTCAGCGACTCGATGAGCACCGGCAGGGCGCCTGCGGGGTCGCCGTCGACGAGGCGGAGCAGGGCGGTGCGCAGGGGCTCGCTCAGCCCGCCGTCGCGGAGCAGCTCGACCTCGGCGATCAGCGCGGCGGCGAGGCGGTCGTGCTCGACGGGCCGGAGCATGTCCAGCGCCTCGTCCAGCTTGCCGCGGGAGAGCAGGCGGCGGGCCAGCCCGGTGCGGGCGGCGGCGTTGCCGGGGTCCAGCTCGAGCGCCCTGGCCAGCGACTCCTCGTCGCCCTTGGCGACCAGCCGCTCCGCCGGCGAGGGCACCAGGGAGTCGAAGAAGCGCTCCACCGCGTTGGACGGCTGGGCGCCGACGAACTCGCCGGCCACCTTGCCATCCCGGAAGGCCTTGACCGCGGGGATGCCGCGGATCTCGAACTGCATCTGCAGCCGGGGATTGGCGTCGACGTCGACCTTGGCCAGCACCACCTCGCCCTCGCGGCGCTCGGCGGCCCGCTCCAGCAGGGGGCCCAGGGTTCGACACGGGCCGCACCAGGCAGCCCAGAAGTCGACGACGACGGGGACCGTCTTGGATCGCTCCAGGACGTCCGTGGCAAAGGTGGATTCGCTGACGTCGATGACCATGAGCACGTTTCTACCCCAAGTGGGGCAGGGTCACGCGCCGGACGAGCTCATGTCGAAGACCTCGGACCACACCTCGCGGAAGCGCTCACTGTTCGGCGGGGTCTCCTCCAGCACGGCGCGGAGGGGCAGCTCGCAGTCGTGGCAGACGATCCAGATGGGGCCGGGTTGCTCGACGCCCCGCTCCAGGCGATGCCGCCTGCCGCAGTCCTCGCAGGTGATGGTGATGCGCATGGGGGAAGGCTCGCACGGCGCCGCGCCAAGGGGAACGCACGTTGGGTAGAGAGTTGTTAAGCCAAGGCCGCGTTTCTGTGAGTTCAGCCCCAATCGCGCCAAACACACCCCACATGCTTTGGTCCCCTAAAGGAATTTGGTTCCCGTTGCCGTTTCTGAGCGTTCTCCCTTAAAGAGGTGTGCCGCCCCGGATTGCCCTCAGCGGCACCGGTGGTACACTCCCCCAGCCGCTCGGCACGGCTGCTCCAAGCACGCCCGTTCAACGCCCCAACCGCGGCAAGCAAGTTCCGCGGACCCAGTCCGCACCCGATCCGGCTCGTCTCCACTCCGGCGCCTCCAGCGCCCGGCAGCCACGACAGCAGGCAGGAAACAGAAGGAGCGCATTGGCCCCAGTTCAGGTCCAGGACCCCGAGAACCTCACCATGGAAGACCTCCTCCGCGAGGAGGCCCACGTCATCCGCGCCCTGTCCCACGGCGACATCGTCGACGGGACGGTGGTCCGCGTCGACCCCGACGAGGTTCTCGTCGACATCGGGGCCAAGTCCGAGGGCATCATCTCCAACCGCGAGCTCCAGGCCCGCGGCGAGACGCCCGTCGTGCTCAACCCCGGTGACGACGTCAAGGTGTACGTCATCCAGCCGGAGAACGACGAGGGCAACGTCGTCCTCTCGCTGCGCAAGGCGCGCGCCGAGGGCATCTGGCAGAAGGCCGCGGAGAAGGAGGAGGCGGGCGAGATCATCGACGCCGAGGTCCGCGAGCAGAACAAGGGCGGCCTGATCGTCAACATCATGGGCCTGCGCGGCTTCCTGCCCAGCAGCCAGGTGGCGCGCCAGTTCAGCGGCAACCTGATGGAGCTGGTCGGCACCAAGATCCCGGTCAAGATCCTCGAGGTCAACCGCAAGCGCAACCGCCTCATCGTCTCCCAGCGCGCGGCGCAGGACGAGGACCGGGCCCGGCAGCGCGAGGAGCTCTTCGAGAAGCTCCACGTCGGCGACCTGGTGCGCGGCAAGGTCAGCGGCCTGACCAGCTACGGCGCCTTCGTCAACCTGGGCGGCGCCGACGGCCTGATCCACATCTCCGAGCTCTCCTGGGACCGCATCAACAACGTGAGCGACATGCTCAACGTCGGCGACGAGGTCGAGGTCAAGGTGATCAAGCTCGACCCCGAGCTGTCGCGCATCTCGCTGTCGCTGCGCCAGATGAGCGCCGACCCCTGGGACACCATCGAGGACCGCTTCCCGCCGGGCAAGGCGGTCACCGGCGAGGTCACCAAGACCAAGAAGTACGGCGCCTTCCTGCAGATCGCCGACGGCGTCGAGGGCCTGCTGCACATCAGCGAGCTGTCCTGGGACCACGTCGAGCGGACCGAGGACGTCCTCAAGGTGGGCGACGAGGTCACCGTCATGGTGCTCAACGCCGACAAGGTGCGGCGGCGCATCTCGCTGTCGCTGCGCCAGCTCCAGGGCCGCGGGCCCGAGGGCGCCAGCGGCGGCGCCGAGTTCTACCCCGGTGTCGACTACGAGCCCGAGGCCGACGGCGCCTCCCCGGAGCGCACTCCCGCCCCCGTGGCGGCCGCCACCGACTACTCCGACTACGAAGACGACGACGAGGAGTAGTCTCCTCGCTTGAGCCACGCAGCGCCCGGGCCTGCTGGCCTGGGCGCTTCGTCCTTTAACCGGGTGTCGACCCCTATACAAACCCGTTTCACCCCCCGCACGGCGCAAGTTGATTCGCTGGCGAGCGGGGTGGGCATAATGGACGTGCTCAGGACCGGTCGGACCGGGTCACCCCTTTTCTCCAGGGCGGGCCCCCCGCTGGATCCCTGGGTACCAGGAGACCCAGCACTTGTATCCCTTCGAACGGTTCACCGAGAGAGCCAAGAAGGTCCTCACCCTGGCGCAGGAGGAGGCCGAACGCTCTCACCACTCGTACATCGGCACTGAGCACCTGCTGCTCGGGCTGCTGCGCGAGGGCGAAGGTCTGGCCGCCAAGGTCCTCAACAACCTCGGCGTCGAGATCAACAAGGTGCGCAGCACCATCGAATCCGTTCTCGGCCGCAACGAGCGGATCATCATCCAGCAGATCATCCCGACGAGCCGTGTGAAGAAGGTCATCGAGATCTCCTTCGAAGAGGCGCGTCGCATGGGCAACAACTACGTGGGCACAGAGCACCTGCTGCTCGGCCTGCTCATCGAGGGTGAGGGCATCGCCGCCCACGTCCTCGAGGACCTCGGCGCCACCCTGGAGAAGGTGCGCGGCGAGATCGAGCGGCTGCTCCACGAGTCGGGCCTGGAGGAGGAGGCCAAGGAGGCGCAGAAGAAGCCCTCCAAGACCCCGCTGCTCGACCAGTTCTGCCGCGACCTCACCGAGCTCGCCACCAAGAACACCCTGGATCCCGTGATCGGTCGG
This sequence comes from Candidatus Angelobacter sp., assembly GCA_035569495.1. GTDB lineage: Bacteria > Chloroflexota > Dormibacteria > Aeolococcales > Aeolococcaceae > DASRDZ01. The sequence continues at coordinate 54,813 of DATMMX010000031.1, forward strand.
GAGATGGAGATCGAGCGGGTCATCCAGATCCTCTCGCGGCGCACGAAGAACAACCCCGCGCTCATCGGCGAGCCCGGCGTCGGCAAGACCGCCATCGCCGAGGGACTGGCGCAGCACATCATCCTGGGCAACATCCCCGAGTCGCTGATGGGCAAGCGCGTGCTCACCCTCGACATGGGCGCGCTGGTCGCGGGCACCAAGTACCGCGGCGAGTTCGAGGAGCGGCTGAAGAAGATCCTCGACGAGATCCGCTCGTCGCGCGAGGTGATCCTCTTCATCGACGAGCTGCACACGCTGGTCGGTGCCGGCGCCGCGGAAGGCGCCATCGACGCGGCCAACATCCTGAAGCCCGCGCTCGCGCGCGGCGAGATCCAGTGCATCGGGGCGACCACCCTCAACGAGTACCGCAAGTACATCGAGAAGGACGCAGCGCTGGAGCGCCGCTTCCAGCCGGTGTTCGTCGACGAGCCGTCGCTGGCCGAGACCATCGAGATCCTGCACGGCATCCGCTCGCTGTACGACAAGCACCACCGCGTGCACATCACCGACGAGGCGCTCAAGGCCGCCGCGGAGCTGTCCGTGCGCTACGTCAACGACCGTTCGCTGCCCGACAAGGCGATCGACCTCATCGACGAGGCCAGCGCGCGCGTTCGCATGAAGCTGACCACCACTCCTGACGACCTTCGCGCCATGCAGAAGGAGATCCGCGAGCTGCAGATCCAGAAGGAGGAGGCGATCGCGGGCCAGGACTACGAGACCGCGGCGTCCTTCCGTGACCGCGAGAAGAAGCTCAAGGAGAAGTACGTCAGCGAGGAGATGGCCTGGCGCGACAAGCTCGGCCAGACCATTCCCGACGTCAACGAGGAGCACATCGCCGAGATCGTGTCGTCGTGGACCGGAGTCCCCGTGTCGCGGCTGGTCGAGGAGGAGACCTCCCGGCTGCTGCGCATGGAGGAGGAGATCCACGAGCGGCTGATCGGCCAGGACGAGGCCGTCAAGGTGATCTCGCAGGCGGTGCGCCGCGCGCGCGCGGGCCTGAAGGATGCCAAGCGCCCGATCGGGTCGTTCATGTTCCTCGGCCCCACCGGCGTCGGCAAGACCGAGCTGGCGCGTTCACTGGCCGCGTTCCTGTTCGACAACGAGGACGCCATCATCCGGCTCGACATGTCGGAGTTCATGGAGCGCCATTCGACGGCGCGGCTGGTCGGCTCGCCGCCCGGCTACGTCGGCTACGACGAGGGCGGACAGCTCACCGAGGCGGTGCGCCGCCGTCCCTACAGCGTGGTGCTCTTCGACGAGATCGAGAAGGCGCATCCCGAGGTCTTCAACATGCTGTTGCAGATCCTCGAGGACGGCCGGCTCAGCGACGCCAAGGGCAAGGCGGTCAACTTCTCCAACTGCATCGTGATCATGACCTCCAACCTCGGCGTGTCCAACCTCAAGGCGAACATGTCGCTCGGCTTCCAGCCGGCCATCCCCGACGAGAGGACGACCGACACCGAGCACGGCAAGATGCGCGACGTGATCATGGACGAGCTGAAGCGCGCCTTCCGCCCTGAGTTCCTCAACCGCGTCGACGCGGTGGTGGTCTTCCAGCGGCTGGAGCAGGCGCAGATGCGCCAGATCGTCGACCTCATGCTGGCCAAGGTGGCCGTCCACCTGGCGGCGCAGGAGCTGTCCTTCACCGTCACCGACGCCGCCAAGGACAAGATCGTCGAGGAGGGCTTCGACAAGATCTACGGCGCGCGCCCGCTGCGCCGCGTCATCCAGCGCGTCATCGAGGACCCGCTCTCCGAGGAGCTGCTCCGCCTCAAGCACGGCCCGGGCGACACCGTCGTCGTCGACCTGACCGAGGGCGAGGTGAAGATGTCCCTGGTCAACAAGGGCACCAAGCGCGAGAAGAAGGAGAAGGCCGAGGCCGCAGCCGGCGCCGCCGGCGGCGAGTAACGGTCGCTCCCGTCCAGAACTGACACAGCCGCGGTGGTCGTCAGGACCGCCGCGGCTGTTGTCGTTCGTGGACCAGCAGCAGGCCCAGCACGACCACGGCGATGCCGCCGCTGACCTGGGCGCGGGTGGTGTCGAAACGGCCGGCCAGGCCGCCGAAGAGCACCAGGATCTCCAGGGCGATGGCCACGCGCCGGGCGAACCAGCCGCCGCCCAGCAGCAGGACGCCGACCAGGGGGAAGAGCAGCAGCTCCAGGGGCACCTCGACCACCGCGAGGATCAGCCGCCCCGCGGTGTCGAGGGCGGCGCCGATGCCCGGGTTGGCGGCGGAGCGGACCAGGCCGCCGACGGTGCTCACCGCCTGCCAGACGCCCTGGGCGACGAGCAGCAGGGACGCCACGGGCAGGGCGCGGCTGCGGGCGGCCGCGGCGCGGATGCGCACCCCGGTGACGCCGGGGAGCGGCAGCAGCAGGGCGATGGCCAGCACGGCGGGGAGGAGCAGGGGAGGGGCGGCCCGGTCGTCCACCAGGGCAACCAGCGCCCCGGCCCAGAGCAGCATCAGCAGGATGGCCAGCAGCCGCGAGCCGGGCAGGCGCACCCACAGCGCCGCGGCCAGCCCGATCTGCGCCACCCCGGCGGCGATCGCCCCGCCCGCGGCGCCGCCGTCGAGGCGCCCGGAGGCCATCAGGGCGGCGACGGCGACCAGCAGCAGCACGCCCGGCAGGCCGAGCACCAGCGCCGCCAGCCGGTCCATCGAGTACGGCCGCGGCTCGATGACGACCTGGGTGCGCATGCTGCGCGGATAGGGTTGGCCGGGCGGCGGAACGGGCACCCTGTCATGGTGCCGCCCCCGGCGCTCCTTGTGGTGCATGCACCCCGCCCACCGCGACCCGGTACCCTAGCGAGTCCTCCAATGCCCCACGACACCATCGAGATCCACGGTGCGCGCGAGCACAACCTCAAGGGGATCGACCTCACCCTGCCGCGTGATCGCATCATCGTGATCACCGGGCTGTCCGGCAGCGGCAAGTCCTCGCTGGCCTTCGACACCATCTACGCCGAGGGACAGCGCCGCTACGTCGAGTCGCTGAGCGCCTACGCGCGCCAGTTCCTCGGGCTGATGGAAAAGCCCGACGTCGACCACATCGAGGGTCTGTCGCCGGCCATCTCCATCGACCAGAAGTCGACCAGCCGCAACCCGCGGTCGACGGTGGGCACGGTCACCGAGATCTACGACTACCTGCGCCTGATGTACGCGCGCATCGGCCATCCCCACTGCCCCAACTGCGGCCGCGAGATCAGCAAGCAGAGCATCGAGCAGATCGCCGACCAGATCCTCACCATGCCCGAGGGCACCCGGCTGATGATCACCGCGCCGATGGTGCAGAGCCGCAAGGGTGAGCACCGCGAGATCTTCGAGGAGGCCAAGCGCAAGGGCTTCGTGCGGGCGCGGGTCGACGGCGAGATGCGCGACCTCAGCGAGACCATCACCCTCGACAAGAAGTTCAAGCACACCATCGAGGTGGTTGTCGACAGGGTTGTCATCAACCCGGAGCTGCGCTCCCGGCTCAACGACTCGCTGGAGCAGGCCGCCAAGCTCAGCGGCGGGTTGATCCTCCTGATCCCGGCGGACGGGGACGCCGGCGAGCAGCTCTTCTCGCAGGACTACGCCTGCGTCTACTGCGGCATCAGCATGGAGGAGCCCGCCCCGCGCAACTTCTCCTTCAACTCCCCCCACGGCGCCTGCCCCACCTGCACCGGCCTGGGCATGCGCATGGAGGTCGACGCCGACGCCGTGGTCCCCGACCCCGAGCTGAGCATCATGGACGGCGCCCTGTCCGGCTGGACCAAGGGCCCATCCCAGCGCTGGCAAATGGATGTGGTCGAGGCCGTCGCCCGCAAGTACAAGATCCCCCTCGACCAGCCCTGGCTAGACCTCACCGCCAAGCAGCAGAAGGTCATCCTCTACGGCCTGCCCAAGGACGAGACGGTGCGCATGCGCTACGTGTCCCACAGCGGACACACGCGCAGCTTCGAGGCCCACTACGAGGGCGTCATCCCCAACCTGGAGCGCCGCTACCGCGAGACCGAGTCGGACTGGGTCAAGCAGGAGATCGAGCGGCTGATGATGCAGAAGCCGTGCCCGGCGTGTGAGGGCAGGCGGCTCAAGCCGGAGTTCCTGGCGGTCACCGTCGACGGCATGAGCGTCGCCGACTTCACCGGCATGAGCGTGCTCGAAGCCCACGACCGGGTGCAGACGCTGCGGCTCACCGAGCGCGAGCAGTACATCGCCAAGCAGGTGCTCAAGGAGGTGCGCGAGCGCCTCGGCTTCCTCCACGACGTCGGCCTCGACTACCTCACCCTGGATCGCGCGGCGGGCACGCTGAGCGGCGGCGAGGCGCAGCGCATCCGGCTGGCCACGCAGATCGGCAGCAAGCTGATGGGCGTGCTCTACGTGCTCGACGAGCCCAGCATCGGACTGCACCAGCGCGACAACCACAAGCTGATCGCCACCCTCAAGGTCCTGCGCGACCTGGGCAACACGCTGATCGTCGTCGAGCACGACGAGGAGACCATCCGCACCGCTGACTACGTCGTCGACATCGGTCCCGGCGCGGGCGAGCACGGCGGGCGGGTGATGGCGGCGGGCACGCTGGACGAGGTGCTGCAGGTTCAGGACAGCGTCACCGCCCAGTTCCTCCGCGGCGAGCGCGCGATCACCTACAGCGCCAAGCGCCGCAAGGGCAATGGCAGCGAGCTGCTGGTCCGCGGCGCGCGCGAGAACAACCTCAAGGACATCGACGTCGCCTTCCCGCTGGGCACCTTCATCTGCGTCGCCGGGGTCAGCGGCAGCGGCAAGTCGACGCTGGTCAACGACATCCTCTACGCGCGGCTGGCCCAGGTGCTGTACAAGGCCAAGCAGCGACCCGGCAAGCACACCAAGGTCGAGGGACTGCAGCACGTCGACAAGGTGATCAACGTCGACCAGTCGCCGATCGGGCGCACCCCGCGCAGCAACCCGGCGACCTACGTCGGCGTCTTCACCTACATCCGCGAGCTGTTCGCGCAGCTGCCCGAGGCCAAGGTCCGCGGCTACAAGCCGGGGCGCTTCTCCTTCAACGTCCCCGGCGGCCGCTGCGAGGCGTGCGAGGGCGACGGGATGATCAAGATCGAGATGCACTTCCTGCCCGACATCTACGTCGCCTGCGAGGTGTGCAAGGGACGGCGCTACAACCGCGAGGCGCTGGAGGTGAAGTTCCGCGGCAAGAGCATCGCCGACGTGCTGGAGATGACCGTCGACGAGGCGGCGCAGCTCTTCGAGAACCAGCCGCGAATCGCGCGCAAGCTGCAGACGCTGCAGGACGTCGGCCTCGGCTACATCCGGCTCGGCCAGCCGGCGACGCAGCTCAGCGGCGGCGAGGCGCAGCGCGTGAAGCTGAGCACCGAGCTGAGCCGTCGTGACACCGGCCGCACCGTGTACATCCTCGACGAGCCCACCACCGGGCTGCACTTCGCCGACGTGGAGAAGCTGCTCGGAGTGCTGCACCGGCTCACCGACGCGGGCAACACGGTCATCGTCATCGAGCACAACCTCGACGTGCTCAAGACGGCCGACCACATCATCGACCTGGGGCCGGACGGCGGCGATCGCGGTGGAGAGATTGTCGCCGAGGGAACACCTGAAGAAGTTGCGGTCAACAAGCGGAGCGCGACCGGCGAATACCTGCGCCCGCTGCTCGGCAACCACCCGATTCCCAGCACCGCGCTGGCCCATGCGCCCAACGGCAAGGGCGGCAACGGCAACGGTCGCGCCGCGGCGCGCCCGCGTCGCGGTGCACGCGCTGCAGCAACTGTCTGATCAGGAATTTGTGCAGCGTGTCGCAGAGAACGATCAGCTCTGAGGGCTATCCTGGGGTTGCGCCGCCGGCAGGCCGGCCTGCATAGTGGGGGTGCAACACAACGTCAGCCGAACATCGAGGAGGACCTCAGTCGTGGTACTGACGCTGATCGCAGAAGTGCTCTCCGGCGAGACGGTGATCACGCCGGGCGGGCCCGTCGACGCCGACACCGCCTGCTGCACCGAGTCCTTCACCTGGGACCGGTGGCTGGAGCAGGTGCGCGACGCCCAGATGGACGCCTCCGACGTCGACCTGACCGGGAGGCCCGTCCGTCCCGTCCCCGCGCTCGCCGAATAGGCCTGGCGCGGCTCGGCCGGGGGCGTCCCACACCGCCTCCGTCCGAGCCGCGTCATCGCGGCGGGGCGCACTCGTGACCATCGCGTATCGGCCTTGACCGTTGCGTTGCCACCAGGGCATCCCCAGCGCTCCCGTCGATGCTGTAGCGTTCGTGACCATGATCTCGCCCATGTCGCCTGACGCCGACGAGCGCAGGATCCGCCTCCGCCGCCTCGACGACTGCCTCGAAGTGCTGGAGCAGGCCCACGAGCTGGATGTCACGGTGGTCAACGAGCGGATCGCCGACCTGGTCTCGGAGCGTGTGCCGACCGTCAAGATCGGCATGCTGGTGGCCGACGCCATCGAGGAGGTGCTGAGGCAGCAGGAGCCGTACATGGTGCAGCTCCGGCCCGAGGTCACCTCACGCCGCGTCCGCCGCCGCCGCGACCCCTTCGACGTCCGCCTGCTGCTCAGCCGCCGCTAGCCCGCGTACCGACGGGGCAGGTCGCGGCGCGTACACTGCGCGGCGCACCTCATGAGCGCGTTCTTCGACCCACGCCGCGATTCCGGCGGACGCCCCCCCTTTGGCGGAAGGCCACCCTTCGGCGGGCGGCCGCGCGTGGTCCGCACCGGGCCGATCCTCCCCCGGCGGCGCCGCATCGTGCTGGGCGTGATCGCCGCGATCGTGCTGGTGGTGGTCGTGCTCATCTCGCTGATGGGCCTGCGCGTCCAGCTCCTCTTCCTCGACAGCCTGGGCCACACCAACGTGTTCTGGAACCCGTTCTGGGCCCAGCTCTCGCTCTTCTTCGTCGGCCTGGCCATCACCGGCGGTCTGGTGGCGCTGAGCATCCCGCTCTGGGTGATCGCCGCCGGGTCGATCGACCGGCGCGGCGGGCGCATCGCGCTGTGGGCGGGCATCGCCCTGGCGCTGGTGGTCGGCATCGCCGGCGGCATCTACCTGGCCCAGCAGTGGCAGGACGTGCTGCTCTGGCAGAACGGCCACAGCTTCGGCCACACCGACCCGGTGTTCGGCAAGGACTACTCGTTCTTCCTCTTCACCCTGCCGGTGATCGACCACGTCATCGGGTTGGCCTGGGGCGCGGTGGTGGTCAGCCTGGTGGTGACGGTCGCGCTGGCGCTGCTGGCGGTGGTGGTGGAGACGTCGCCCGAGGACCTGCCCCTGCCGCTGCAACCGCCGGCCGGGCGCACCGCCCGCGACACCCTGCGCACCGCGGTGATGCACGGTGGCGTGCTGCTGGCCGCGGTGTTCGTGCTGGCGGCGCTGGGCGCGCACTTCGGCGCCTACCACCTCTCCACGTCGCAGCACGACAACTTCGTCGGCCTCGACGCCACCCAGCGCAACGTGATCCGGCCCGTGCTCGGCGCGCTGCAGTGGGTGGCGGTGGGCTTCGCCGTCGCCACCCTCGCCGTCGTCCTGCTGCGCCGCCGCGCCTCGCCGAACGGGACCGGCATCGTGCTCGGCAGCCTGCTGGTCGGCTGGCTCGCCCTGGCCGGTCTGTCGCAGGGAATTCCTGCCGCGATCTACCAGAACGCCAGCGTCAACCCCAACGCGCAGACCGCGCAGTCGCCGGCCATGAGCGACTACCTGGCCACCTCGCGCGACGCCTGGGGCCTGCAGGTCGGCCGCGACGTCGAGAAGCAGCAGTTCGGCAACCCGCCCGGCACCGCGCCCACGGCGCCCACGCCCAGCGACCTCTCCGCCGACCCGGGCACCCTCGCCAACGTGCGCATCCAGGACTTCCGCGAGCTGCCCGACACCTTCGCCCAGATCGACCGCAGCCGCGGCTACCAGACCTTCCCGACCATCACCGTCGACCGCTACAAGGCGCCCGACGGCACCGAGAAGGAGGTCATGCTCGGCCCGCGGGAGATCAGCGAGAGCAGCATCCCCAACCCCACCTTCGTCAACCGCGCCCTCAACTTCACGCACGGCTACGGGATCACCGCAGTTTCGGTCAGCAGCGTCGGCAACGAGGGCAAGCCCGACGTGCTCGCCGGCGCGCAGCCGCTCACCCTGGAGTCGCCGGTGGCGCCGCTCGACCTGCAGGTCAAGGACCCGCGCATCTACTGCGGCGCCGACACCACCCAGCCGGTGGTCGCCAACACCCAGCAGGCCGAGTTCGACTACCCGTCGGGGTCGAGCGAGCTGACCACCCACTTCGGCACCACCGGCGGCATGGCCATGCCAGGCGGTTTCGACCGGCTGGCCCTGTCGCTCAACCAGTTCAGCGGCCTCGACCTGTTCCTGACCAGCCAGACCACCAGCAACTCGCGGGTACTGCTGCACCGCCAGGTGGTCGACCGGGTGCAGCAGCTCGCCCCGTGGCTGACCATCGACGCCGACCCCTACGTGGTCGCCGACCCGACCAGCGGACACCTGGTCTGGATCGTCGACGGCTACGTCACCAGCGACCGCTTCCCCGAGTCCTTCCAGCAGGACAACGGCACGTCGTACATGCGCAACGCGGTCAAGGCCACCATCGACGCCCGCACCTGCGCCACCACGCTGTACGCGGTCGACCCGTCGGAGCCGATGACGGCGACCTACATGTCGATCTTCCCCGGCCTGCTCAGCCCGCTCGACAAGATGCCCATGTCGCTGCGGGCGCACCTGCGCTACCCCGAGGACCTGTTCCACGCGCAGTCCCTGGTCTACACCGCGGCGCACATCACCGACCCGGCCGTGCTCTACAACCGCAGCGACCTGTGGCGCCTCGCCGAGGAGCAGATCAACAACCAGCAGCAGGCGACGCAGGCGTACTACGTCGAGCTGACCCTGCCCGGTGACACCCAGCCGCAGTTCGTGCTGCTGCAGACCTTTTCTCCGGCGGCGAACACAGGTGGCGGCACCGCCAACAACAACATGACCGCGTGGCTCGCCGCGCGCTGCGACTACACCACCGGCTTCAAGCCCAAATTGGTGGCGGTGCCGATCAACAACGGCGCCAACGTGCTCGGCCCGCTGCAGTTCGACAACAACATCAACACCGACCAGAAGATCAGCCCGCAGCTCACCCTGCTGCGCGGCGGCGGCTCCAACGTGGTGCTCGGCAACGTCATCGTGCTGCCGTTCAACAACCGCTCGTTCCTCTACGTGCGGCCGCTCTACGTGCAGGCGTCGAACGGCAGCTTCCCGCAGCTCAAGTACGTGATCGCGGGCACGCAGAACGCGGTGGCCCTGGGCTCGTCGTTCGGCGACGCGCTGGCCACCCTGTTCGGCCAGCCCATCGCCGGCGCGCCGACCACCAGCGGGACGAGTCCGCCCACCAGCAGCCCGACCCCGACGCCGTCGCCGGGCGCCTCGCCGACGCCGGGAGCGACGCCGCCGGCCGGCCTCTCGGCGCAGGCCTACGGGCTGCTGCTCGACCTGTACCAGCACGAGCAGAGGGCCGAGGCCGCGCTGCAGAAGGGCGACTTCGCCACCTACGGCACCGAGGAGGCGGCGGTGAAGCGCGACATCGACCAGCTCACGGCGCTCAACGTGCTGCCCAGCCCGTCGCCGTTCCCGTCGCCCGCGCCGAGTCCGACGCACTAGCCGGTACCCTGCCTGGCGATGGAGGAGATCGCGCCCGGCATCCGCCAGCTCGACACCATGATCGGGGGGTGGGACCAGCTCACCGCCGGCTTCCTGGTGGACGGTCCCCAGCCCGCGCTCATCGAGACCGGCGCGCGCACCAGCGTCGAGACGGTCCGCGACACGCTCGCCGCCGCGGGCGTCGGGCCGGCTGACCTGCGCTGGCTGGTGCTCACCCACATCCACCTCGACCATGCCGGCGGCGTCGGCGACCTGGCCCTCGCCTTTCCCAACGCCACCGTGGTGGTGCACGAACGCGGCGCGCGCCACCTCGCCGACCCGACGCGGCTGATCGACTCCGCGGCGCGGGTCTACGGACCGCTGCTGGACAGCCTCTACGGGCGGATGGTGGCGGTGCCCGCCGAGCGCCTGGTCGCCGCGGCGGACGGGCATCGCATCGACGTGGGCAACGGGCGCGTGCTCACCCTGGTCGACTCGCCGGGGCACGCCAAGCACCACCACGCGGTGCTCGACGAGCACACCGGGACGCTGCTGGTCGGCGACGCCGTGGGGGTGCGACTGCCCGAGGTGGGCGTGCTCCGGCCCGCGGTGCCGCCGCCCGACTTCGACCTGGAGCTGGCGGTCAGCTCGCTGCACCGCTTCGCCGCGCTGCGGCCGACTCAGGTGGTGCTGACCCACTACGGCGTGGTGCCCGACGCCATGGCCACGCTGGACGAGGCGGAGGGGCTGCTCCACTCGTGGGTGGCGGTCGCCGCGCAGGTGATGCGTGACAGCGAGGAGGCGGGCGTGGACGACATCGCCGCGGCGCTGGCCGAGCGCTTCGCCCCGGCCGAGCACGCCGAGGGGCGGGCGCGCGAGAAGCTGGAGCTGCTCAACGGCTTCCACAGCAACGCCGCGGGGCTGCAGCGCTACCTGCGCACCCGCGACGCGGCCCCCGCCGCCTGAGCCGCGGAGTGGCCGAGCTGCGCCGGGTGCCGCTGCTGCCCGCCATTGTGCTGAGCATCTGCCTCGGGCTGATCGGCGGGGCGGCGGCGGCGTGGGGGATCTACCAGCACTACGGGCCGGTCGAGCGGGTGATCACCACCCAGCCGCCGAGCAACCCGGGCGGGTCGCAGGCGGCGGCGGCCGGCGCCGGGGCCGCGGCGAGCGCGGCCGCGCCCGCGGTGGTCAAGGTGCTCACCCAGGCGGTGGCGCCCGCCGACCTGCTCGGGCAGCCCAAGGGCTTCGCGGTCGGCTTCGTGGCCAGCTCGGACGGGCTGGTGGTGACCAGCGCCCATGCACTGGAGGGCGCCACCCAGCTCCACGTCGCCACCTCGGACGGGCACGTCTACAGCGCGGTGGTCGCGGGGGCGGACGTCGCCCACGGCATCGCCGTGCTGCGCGCGGTCGGCGCGACCGAGCTGCCCTCGCTCGGCTTCGCCTCGGCGGCGGCGCGGCCGGGTGACCTCGTCGTGGCCGTCGGCGCCCCGCCCTTCGGGGGCGTCAGCGTCAACTCGGGGACGGTCAGCTCGGTCGGGCGCTCGCTGAGCATCCCCGCAGGCGGCCCCGCGGCGGCCGAGGTGCTCGACGCCATGACCGTCGACGCCACCCCCGACCCCCAGGGCGACGGCGGGCCGCTGCTCGACGCCGCCGGCCAGGTGGTCGGCGTGGTGGTCAACGTCACCGGCGACCCCGCCCTCCCCGGCGTGGTCGCCCTGAGCGGCCGCGACGCGGCGGCCCTGGTCGACCGCCTCTCCCACGGCGGCACCTCGCAGCGCCCCACGTTCGGCGTCGTCGGCGTCCTCCTCGACCCGGCCACCGCCGCCGCCGCCGGGCTCCCCTCCGGCGCCCTGGTCCGCTCGGTGGCCACCGGGGGCCCGGGTGAGAAGGCCGGCCTGGTGAAGGGCGACGTGGTCACCGCCGTCAACGGCGTCGCGGTCGATGCCTCCCACCCCCTGGACCCCGCCGCCCTCGGCCTGGAGGCCGGCCAGACGGTCAGCCTCAGCGTCACCCGCGACCGCCAGCAGCTCCAGCTCTCGGTGACCGTGGTCGACGGCGCGGCGTAGGCTCGGGCCTCACCGGCCTGGGGATGCCGTACCATGCAATCCCCGATGGAGCTCACCTTCGTCGGTCTCGGTTGCGTCCGCCTGCGTGGACGCGACGTGCAGGTCGTCATCGACCCGATCCCCCCGGGAGCGGTCCCCGGCCTCCCCAAGCTGACGCCCGACATCGTCGTGCGCACCGAGGGCGACACGGACTTCGCCAGCCTGCGCCCCGCCGAGGGGCGGCCGCAGGAGGTCGCCGGTCCCGGAGAGTTCGAGCTGAGCGGGGTGCGCGTCTTCGGGCTTCCCGCGGGCGGCACGACGATCATGCGCGTCGAGGTGGACGAGGTCCGCGTCGCCGCGGTGGGGCGGCTGCGCCGTCAGCTCACCGAGGACGAGATCGAGTCGCTGGGGCACGTCGACGTGCTGCTGGCGCCGGTCGGCGGCGACGACGCCTACAACGCCACCGAGGCGGCCAAGCTGGTGGCGGCGATCGAGCCGGCGATCGTGGTGCCGGTGCGCTACGCCGTGGCCGGGCTGCCCGGCGAGTACGACTCGGTGGACCGCTTCGCCAAGGAGATGGGCCTCGCCGAGGGCTCCTGGGCGCCGCAGCCAAAGCTCAACCTCACCGGCTCGTCGGGCACGGTGGACGAGACCCGGGTGGTCGTCCTGGAACCGAGGGCGTCGGCCTCCTGATGCCCGTCGAGGCGCCCATGCATCGCGCTTCGAACATGAGTACGCCACCCGGTCAGGGCGGTGCTAGCATTGTCAAAACCCGCTGTTGGGAGTAGCGCGCGTGGCCAAATTCGTCTTCGTGACCGGTGGTGTGGTCTCGTCGCTCGGCAAGGGGATCACCGCGGCGAGCATCGGCACGATCCTCAAGGCGCGCGGCCTCACGGTGGGGATGCAGAAGCTCGATCCCTACCTCAACGTCGACCCGGGCACGATGTCGCCCTACCAGCACGGTGAGGTCTTCGTCACCGACGACGGCGCCGAGACCGACCTCGACCTCGGCCACTACGAGCGCTTCGTCGACATCTCGCTGAGCAAGGCGAGCAACGTCACCACCGGCAAGATCTACTCCAGCGTGATCGCCAAGGAGCGCCGCGGCGACTATCTCGGCGGCACCGTGCAGGTCATCCCGCACATCACCAACGAGATCAAGGAGCGCGTGCTGCGCGTCGCCGAGGACGCCGAGCCGCGGCCCGACGTGGTCATCGTCGAGGTCGGCGGCACCGTCGGCGACATCGAGTCGCTGCCGTTCCTGGAGGCGATCCGGCAGTTGAAGAACGACGTCGGCCGCCGCAACGTCTGCTACGTGCACCTCACATTGGTGCCGTACATCGCCGCCAGCGAGGAGTTCAAGAGCAAGCCGACGCAGCACAGCGTCAACACCCTGCGCAGCATCGGCATCCAGCCGGACGTCATCGTCGCCCGCAGCGAGCGGCCGATCGACCAGTCGCAGAAGGAGAAGATCGCCCTCTTCGGCGACGTCGAGAAGCGCGCGGTGATCAACGTCCCCGACGCGCGCTCCATCTACCAGGTGCCGCTGATGTGCGAGGACGCCGGCCTCGGCGACTACATCTGCGAGATGCTCGGCATCGAGGCCAGCGCGCCCGACCTGTCGCAGTGGCAGGAGCTGGTGCGCCGCATCGAGGCGCCCAAGCCGCCGGTGCGCGTCGCCGTGGTGGGCAAGTACGTGCAGATGCCGGACGCGTACATCAGCGTCATCGAGGCGCTGCGCCACTCGGCGGTGCACCACGGCGTCGACCTGCGCGTCGAGTGGGTCAACGCCGAGGTCCTGGAGGCGGGCGACCTCTCGGCGCTCCAGGACGTCGACGGCATCGTCGTTCCCGGCGGCTTCGGCCACCGCGGCATCGAGGGCAAGGTGCGCGCCTCGCGCCACGCCCGCCACACCGGCACGCCCTACCTCGGGCTATGCCTGGGCATGCAGTGCGCCGTGGTCGACTTCGCCCGCGAAGTTCTGGACAGCGACGACGCCAACTCGACCGAGTTCAACGCCTTCACCCCGCACCCGGTGATCGACCTGCTCCCCGAGCAGCGCGACGTCGAGGACATGGGCGGCACCATGCGCCTCGGCGTCTACCCCTGCAAGCTGCAGGAGGGCACCCGCGCCCACGACGCCTACGGTGAGCCGGTGGTCTACGAGCGCCACCGCCACCGCTTCGAGTTCAACAACCACTACCGCGACGTTCTGGCCGAAGCCGGCATGATCTTCAGCGGCACCTCACCCAACGGCCGCCTGGTCGAGGTGATCGAGCTGCGCGACCACCCCTTCTTCGTCGCCTCGCAGTTCCACCCCGAGTTCCGTTCCCGCCCCAGCAACCCCCACCCGCTCTTCCGCGACTTCGTCGGCGCGGTCGCGGTGCGCGCGGGCTTGCAGCCGGCCGCGCCGCTGCCCGCGGTGGCCGACGCCGCGGCCGAGCCGCAGCGCCAGGCCACCGCCTGAGCCTCCGCGGGCGAACGGCGGCGGCAGTCGACCCGACTTGACATCCACGCAGATGGGGTCATAAGCTTGCGCTCCGACCTCTGGTCGGGCAGGGAAGGGCATGAAAGGGAGGCGGAGGATGGTGGTCTAGCTGATCATCGTTGCAAGTAGTAGCCGCAATTTTTCACGTGTCCCATAGGAAGGGAGCACGTGGCTGGGACCGTTTGTCGCTCTTCCAGCTGCGCAAGGGCGTGTCTGGGGGCGGACGTCCAATAGGAGTGTTATGCCTGGGTTTTCGCGTTGCGTCGGCGCCTTCCGCGGTCGCGGATTGCGCCTCGCCGTCTTGCCTTCAATCGCCGTTGGAACTCTCTCGATCCAGCTTGCATCCGCGGCGCCCGCCGCTGCGCTGACTCTCTGCTACGAATATTCGCCGCTTGATTACAATCACTTCGCCTATGAGTGCCAACAGCAGGCGTACGACCTTACGGCCCCGAAGGTCCAGTGGACGGCGGCCGGCGTTGTTGCGTCGGGCCGCGTGCTCGAGCTCGTTTCTGGTGCCACCGCCTTGGGCATCGGCAACGGCGGCCGCCCCACCGCGGGCATCGGCGCAACAACGTCGGGCGGGTTTCACTCCGTCACTCCGGCCGGAGGCAACACTGCGCTCGATTCGACCGCGACCATGAACGGAGGCGGCTATACCAATGGCGGGTGCGTCGGCAATGCGACGTGTAACAACCTTCAGCTATATTGGAATGACACAGCGTACCTGAACAACAGCAGCCAAGGGCCCCATCTCCACGGTGCCGCCATCATGTCACTACTGGATCCGCTTAGTTCTTCAGATTCGAGCAACTTCTACGATTTCGCCGACACGCTTACCAACATCAGCAGCGACGGCGACACTGTTTGCGCGCTCCAGAACGTTCAGCAGGCGAGCGATTCGCGATCCAGTCCGATCGGCCTGTGGCCAACGGGCACGACCGGAGTGGGCCAGAATACGTCGCAGAGCCTGTCCCTGGGCGTGAATGTTGGGGGCAGCAGCGCGGGTTACAACGCAACTTTCAACAGCTCGGCTGGGTACATCTCAGGGGATATCCAAGGCCCCGCAAACGGGAACGGAGCCATGTTTACCGGCGCCTGGTACATCAACTCAGACGTCAGCGGCTGTACTAAGCAGCCGACGGCAATTGAGTCCGGGTCAGCGTGGAAGACACCGACATCGGTGGGAAATTACAACTACTACTTCTCATTCGGCACATTGATCGACTACTCGAATTGAGCGACGCCAGATGATCTGTGGGCGCGTTGGCCTTTCGGTCGCGGCGTTGGTCTGCGCCGTCGCGTGTGTCGGCTGCAGCAACTCGCCGGCTGCCGGGCAACCAACGATAGTGTCGTTGTTGCCGGTCTCTGCAGATAGTCCAATCCCCTTTGGTCATCCAATCACTGCGCCGAGTGAGCCGAGAGAGACGCCGGCGGGCTCACTGGCGCTGGTCGTAGACTCCGGATCGGAGAGCGTCTATGCACTTGACTTGGCGCGGGGTCGCTTTCTTGGCCCCGCGCCTCGTGTGGAGACCGTGGAAGGGGGTGGCCTCAAGGCAGTTCCCCTTGCCGGTTATCCGACGCTGGTCGGGCCTCAGCCGCCTCAAAAGGCGGTTATGTGGCAGAAGCATTTGTTTGTCGCGGGCGGACTCAACGGCACGGTCATCGACATTGGAATAGGCCCGACCGGCCTTGGAAGGCCGAGGGCGACGCTCCTCCCGCCAGCGAGCCTGGTCCTCGCCGACGGGTCATCTGGTACCGACGCATCGGCCGAAACAGGAAATCCGTTTGTGAGCCTGGTCGCGATGGACGGACGCGGCGATTTACTTGCGATCGTCAACCCGCACCACGTTGATACATCCGTTGCTTACATTCTGGACCCAGTGGCCATGGCGGTTGTGGGCCGGCGACAACTGCCGTTCGGTGCGAGTGTCGCTGTGAGCGGTGACTCGAGCAGCTTCTGGGTGGCCACGAGCCAGGGGCACCTGCTCCAACTCCTGACGCCGCGGATGGACATTGCGCACGACTGGCGCGTTCCCAAGGCGTTGAGTGGACTAGACATCGCCGATGGAAAGGCCGTCGTCAGTGTGGGGGCCGCACGGCCCGACCTTCCAGGGGGTAATGCGGCTTTGCTCAGCGTTGATCTGTCGACTGGTGAATCACACTCGCTAGCGAGCGCCACTACACCATTCGCCGGCCCGGTCGTTGTGCAGGGATCGGGAGTGTGGTGGGTACTTCCCGAACTCGGGGCCATTCGATGGGTTCCCAACCAGGGGTCCATGAGAGACTACAGCGCCTGTCGCTCGATCAGCGCGCTTGCGGCCAAAAGCGGCACGCTGCTTGCGACGTGTGTGGGAACGCATCAGCTCGCGATCATCAGCCTGAGGGATGGTGCGACCGAGCGGGTGCCTGCTGGCGCCTTTCCCGACGCCGTCGTGTTCGGGCCCTGAGCGTGTGGCGCCACGCTACATGAGGCGGGATCGTCAAGGTGAGGGCACGAATCGACGAAGTCGTACTCGGGCTGTCGGTGGATTACTCATGCTGGGCGCCGGTCTTCTCGGGTGTGGCAGCAAGCCGGTGGTCGTCGTCAGCGGCGCTGGCGTGCTTGTCCGCCAGATTGAGGTGGCGGAGGCAGGCGAATATGCCTTCTTCTACGAAGTCGATAATCGCGGAACCAGGCCATGTCGCTTTCAGTACGGCGTGAGCCGGCATCAGACCGTTCTCGCTGTAGCCGGGCCTACCGTTGCAGGCCTGAGCCGACTTCGCGAGGACCGTGGAGGCGCCCGCCTGGGAAGTGGCGATTGGGTGCTCACCATTCGCGCGCTCGATCTGGCGTGGCGAAGCAATCCCAACTGCGGGTGGGTCTTCGCCGTACAACCATCCCCAGGGTCGCACTTCGCTCCTGTCGAACTCGGCGAGACTTAGGGGGTAGGCGCCCGCATCAGCGCAACCCGCCGCCTGTGACACATGGCTCACGACTCCGCCCGACCCCCGTCCGCGCATCTATCGTGTCGGGGATGAGCACCGCCCCGTCCCGCGCCTCCTCGCTGCGCCCGCGCACGCCCCTGCGCGACATCAACCACGGCCTCGAGCTGCTCCGCGCCACCGAGTCGGCCGCGCTCACCGTGGGCCGCTGGCTGGGGCGGGGCGACAAGGCGGGCACCCGAGACGCCGGACAGCAGTCCATGGAGGAGTCGCTGTCGAGCATGCCGTTCGACGCGCGGGTGGTGATCGGTCCAGACGCGCCCGGCAGTTCGCTGATGCCCGGCCGCCGCATCGGCGCAGGGCGTGAGCACATCGACCTGGCCGTGCTCCCCGTCGACGGCGTCAGCCTGGTGGCCCGCGGCCTCACCCAGGCGCTGAGCATCGCCGCCTCCGCCGAGCCGGGCGGCATCGTTCAGCCGCCGCCGGTCGCCTACATGCACAAGATCGCGGTCGGCCCCAAGGCGCGCGGCTCGATCGACATCACCGACACGCCCGAGAACAACCTGCGCCGCATCGCCTTCGCCATGGACGTGCGGGTCAACGACCTCACCGTGGCCATGCTCGACCGGCCCCGCCACCAGGCGCTGCTGGAGCGGGTGCGCGAGATGGGCGCCCGGGTGGCGCTGATCAGCGACGGCGACGTGGGCGCGGCGATCATGGCCGCGGTGCCGGGCAGCGGGGTCGACGTGATGCTCGGCGCGGGCGGGACCGGCGAGGCGGTGCTGGCGGCGTGCGCGCTGCGCTGCCTGGGCGGTGAGTTGCAGTGCCGGCCGTGGGTGCGCCACGAAGAGGAGGCGGCCGCCATCGTCGCCGCGGGGTTCGACCCGGAGGCGGCGATGAGCATGGACCGGCTGGTGCCCGGCACCGACGTGAGCGTCGCGGTCACCGGCATCACCGGCGGCGGGCTGCTCCGCGGCGTGCTTTACCACGCCTGGTGGGCGGAGACGCAGAGCATGGTGATGCGCGCTCGCAGCGGCACGGTGCGGGAGATCAGCACCAAGCACCACGTCGCCCGCCAGCCCGAGGACGCGCCGGAGATAAGGTAGGCGCGGGGAGTTTTTGGCGACAATGCGCGGTGCCGCAGCAGCGCCGTCCGTCTCGAGGAGATTCCGCGATGTCCGTCGCCACCGACAGCCTCGCCTCGTCGATCCACCGCCACCTCGAGGAGCTGGCCGCCGACCTGCAGACGGTCGCGCGCGACATCCACCACAACCCCGAGACCGCCTACGAGGAGCGTCGCTCCGCAGCACTGCTCTGCGACCTGCTGGAGCGCCACGGCTTCAAGGTGCAGCGCGGCGCCAGCGGCATGGAGACCGCCTTCATCGCCGACGCGGGCAGCGGCGACGGCCCCGGGGTCGCCTTCGTCTGCGAGTACGACGCGCTGCGCGGCCTCGGCCACGCCTGCGGCCACAACCTGATCGGCACCGGCAGCGCGGGCGCGGGCATCGCCCTCTCGCTCGCCCTGCGCGACGCGGGCCTGCCCGGCCGGGTGCGCGTCGTGGGCAGCCCGGCGGAGGAGGGCGGAGGCGGCAAGATCCCGCTCTGCCACGACGGCGTCTTCGACCAGTACGACGCAGCGCTCATCTTCCACCCCGCCGACATGACCAAGGCGATCATGTACGCGCTCGCCTGCACCCACTGGCGCTGGACCTTCACCGGCCGCGCCTCGCACGCCGCCGCCGACCCGCAGCAGGGCATCAACGCCCTCGACGCCTTCGTCCACGCCTACACCGGCATCGCCATGTGGCGCCAGCAGCTCCGCGACGACGCCCGCGTCCACGGCGCCATCTACGAGGGCGGCACCGCGCCCAACATCATCCCCGAGCGCACCAGCGGCGAGTTCATCACCCGTGCCCGGGACGGCGCCTACCTGCACGAGATGAACGTCCGCTTCCGCGCCATCTTCGAGGCGGCCGCCCTGGCCACGGGCTGCACCCTGGAGCTGGTCGAGGAGGAGACCTACCTCGACCTGCGCTCCAACCCCGTGCTCGCCGAGCGCTGCCACCAGCACCTGGGCGCCGTCGGCCTCGACCCCGTCGAGTCCAAGCCCTGGGACCGGGTCGGCTCCACCGACGTCGGCGACATGTCCTACGCCGTGCCCACCCTGCACCCCGAGGTCGGCATCGCCGACGAGGGCGTCGCCTGCCACACCCACGACTTCCGCGAAGCCGCCGATTCCGACCGCGGCTACACCGCGCTGATCCAGGGCGCCGAGGCGCTGGCCCTGACCGGCGCCGACGTGGTCGGCGACCCCCAGGTCCGCGAGGCGGTGCGTGCGGCGTTCGCCGATCAGCCCTGGCGGCGCAAGGAGTGGCGCGGCTCCGGGGTCTGAGGAGGCACGCGGGCCGGGCTTCGCGCCGGGTCACCCTATGATCGCGGCGTCATGCAGTGCTTGATCGCGCGTCGCGACGGGAGTCTCGACGTGCTCCCCGGCGTGCGCCCGGCGGCGCGGAGCGGGTCGCGCCTGGTCCCGCTGACCGCCGACGACGTGATCCCGTTGCCGGAGGCGGCGACGGTTGCGCATCTGCCGGGCAGGCGCGCGCTCGCCTTCACGCGCGGCGGCGAGCCGATCACGCTGGGGGAGGACGCCGTACCGGTGGCGGCGGTGCTGCCGGTGGGGCACCTGCGCACCCTGCTTCCCGCGTCGGAACCGCAAAGAGGCGCGCCGCGTCTGCCGCTCTTCGGCTACACGGCCGTCGCCGAGCACCGCGGGGAATTGGTGGTGGCGGCACTGCGCACCGACACGCTGCAGTGGTGGGAGCCCAAACGCTTCCGCCGCCCCGACCTGCCGGAAGCCGTCGAGGCCGCCCGCCGCGCCCTGCCCGGCAACCGCATCGTCGAGCAGCTCAGCGTCTGCGCGCTCGAACACAACTGCTACACCGCGCAGAACACCTTCTACCGCCGCTACGAGGCCGCCCTGCCCGCCTCGCCCGCGTGCAACGCGGACTGCCTGGGCTGCATCTCCCTGCAGCCCGACGACGTGCCGACCCCCCAGCCGCGCATGCGCTACGCGCCGACGCCGGAAGAATTGGCCAACCTTGCCAATTACCACCTGACCGGCGAGGATGCCCACATCGTCAGCTTCGGGCAGGGCTGCGAGGGCGAGCCGCTGACCCGCGACGACGCGCTCGCCGAGGCCACCGCGCGCATCCGCCGCCTGCACCCCGACGCAACCATCCACGTCAACACCAACGGCAGCAGCCCGGTCGCGCTGCAGCGGCTGATCGACGCCGGCTGCAACTCGGTGCGCATCAGCGCCATATCGTTCACCGACGCGGTGTTCCGCGCCTACTACCGCCCCATCGGCTACTCGCTCGACGACGTGCTCGAGTGCGGGCGCGTGATGCAACGGGCGGGCGGGCAGGTGTGCCTCAACCTGCTCACCTTCCCCGGCGTCACCGACGCGCCGGACGAGCTCGACCGCACCCTGGACGCCTGCAAAGACATGGGCGTCCGCCAGGTGCAGTGGCGCTCGCTCAACGTCGATCACGACTGGTTGGTCCGCGTGCTGCCGCCCACCGAACCCGGCCTGGGCATGCGCGCCGCCCTCGACCGCTTCCGCCGCGACCTGCCCGAGCTGGAGCACGGCAACTTCACCCGGGCTTTTGCGCGCGGCTGAGCGCCGCGCATGAGGGGAGGGCAGATCCCTCCCCTGGCGGCTGGAGTGCCGCACCCCACCCTCGGCGCATGCCGCACGCTGCCGCGCGCGTGATGCGCCGGGTTCTCGCGCGCGTGGTGCGCCGGGTTTACACCCGCATCACCGCTGGGTATCACACTGCTGTCGTGGATACGTATCCCACCGCTCCCCAGCCGCAGCCCGAGCAAAGCCCGCTCGCCCGCGCCCGCCGCGCCGCCGGCCCGGTCGCCGTCGGCGCCGCCGCCCTCGGCAAGTACGCGCTCCCCCTGATCAAGCTGGCCAAGTTCGGCCCCACCATCGTCTCCATGGTGATCAGCGTGGCGCTGATGGCCACCATCTTCGGCGCCCCCTACGGCATCGGCCTGATCGCCCTGATCGCCATCCACGAGTCCGGCCACCTGCTCTTCGCCCGCCACGAGGGCATCCGCACCGGGCTGCCCATCTTCCTGGGGCCGTTCGGCGCGGTGATCGGGCTGAAGCAGCCGCCCAAGGACGTCCGCCAGGAGGCGGTCATCGCCATCGGTGGCCCGGTGGTCGGCACCATGGGCGCGATCGTGGCGCTGATCCTCTCCGGCGCCGCGCCCGCCGGCACGTACACCCACAACCTGCTGCTCGCCCTGGCCTACGTCGGCTTCCTGATCAACCTGTTCAACCTGGTCCCCTTCAGCCCGCTCGACGGCGGACGGGTGGCCAGCGCCCTCAGCCCCTGGGTCAACCTGGTCGGCCTCGGCGTCATCCTGCTGCTGATCGCGGGCCCAGTGGCCACGGGACATTCCTTCAACCCGTTCCTGCTGTTCATCCTCGTCATCGGCGGGATCAGCACGCTGCAGCGCTTCAAGCGCCGCGGCGCCAACCCCGAATACGAGAGAATCCCCGGCCGCACCCGCATGTGGATCGCGGTCGCCTACGTGGCCATGCTGGCGATCACCGCCGTCGCCATGACCGAGACCCACGCCGCGCTGCTGTCCGCCCAGGTGGCCAGCACGATCCAGTGACCGCCCCCGGAGGGCCGGCGGAGCCCGTGTTATGCTGGCTCGCCTCCTCCAACACGACTGTAGTGCCATGAAGACCGAGATCCACCCGACCTACCACCACGACGCCGTGGTCCACTGCCTCTGCGGCAACACCTTCACCACCGGCTCCACGCTGCCTGAGCTGAAGACCGAGGTGTGCTCCGTGTGCCACCCCTTCTTCACCGGGACCCAGCGCATCGTCGACACCGGCGGGCAGGTCGAGCGCTTCCGGCGCCGCGCCCAGAAGGCGTCGGCCAAGGCCTGACGGGCTCACCGAGCTCACGCCGCGATGGCCGCCGTTCCCAAGCAGCCGTTCTTCTATGGCGGCCAGGCCGTCATCGAAGGCGTCCTGATGCGCGGGCGCGACCACTACGCGGTGGCCGCCCGCCGCAAGGACGGCTCCATCCTGGTCAAGCAGGAGCCGCTCACCTCCAAGGTCTACACCAGCAGCCTCTGGAAGCTGCCGTTCTTCCGCGGCGTCCAGGGGCTGGTGGAGATGCTCCACCTGGGCATGCGCGCGCTGACCTGGTCGGCCAACGTGCAGATGGAGGAGGAGGAGGTCCAGCTCAGCAAGGGCGCGATGCGCGTGACCATGAGCATCTCCGTGATCTTCGGCCTGCTGCTCTTCGTCGGGCTTCCGCTCGGCGCCGCGGCGCTGATCCATCGCGGTCCGCGCAGCGTTGGCTTCGTGGTCATCGAGGGCATCGCCCGCGCGGTGATCCTGCTCGGCTACCTGGTGCTGATCGGCTCGATGCGCAGCGTCAACCGCGTCTTCGAGTACCACGGCGCCGAGCACAAGACGATCAACTGCTACGAGTCCGGTGACCCCGTCGACGTCGAGCACGTGCGCCGCGCCTCGCGGCTGCATCCCCGCTGCGGCACCGGCTTCCTGGTTGTGGTCGCACTTGTCAGCATCGTGGTGTTCGCGCCGCTGGGCGGGCTGAACCCCGTGCTGCTGGTGCTGAGCCGCATCGTGTTGGTGCCGGTCGTGGCCGCAATTTCTTACGAGGGCATCCGCGGGCTGGCCAAGATTCGCGACACCGCGGTGGGACGGGTGCTGGTCGCGCCCATCCTGGCCACCCAGCTGCTCACCACCCGCGAGCCCGACGACCGCCAGATGGAGGTCGCCATCGCCGCCCTGCAGGCCGCGCGCGCCGGCGAGATCGGCGCGCCGCTCCCGCTGGCCTCCTAAGGCCGCACGCACATGGCTGGAATCGAGACGCGCCTGCGCGCCCTGGAGGAGCGCTACGAAGAGCTGTCCGCGCAGCTCAGCGCGCCCGACGCCTACGAGGACCTCGACCGCGTGCAGCGGCTCTCCCAGGAGCAGGCCAGGCTTCGCGAGGTGGTCGAGGTCGGCCGCACCTGGCGCGCGGCACAGACGGCGGCCCGCGAGGCGGAGGAGATGACCCACGGCGAGAGCGACGAGGAGATGCGTGCGCTCGCCGAGGAGGAGGCGGCGTCCCAGCGCGCCGTCGAGGAGGAGGCGCATGCCAAGCTGCGCCTGCTGCTGCTGCCGACCGACCCCAACGACGACCGCGACGTGGTGGTCGAGATCCGCGCCGGCACCGGTGGCGACGAGGCCGCGCTGTTTGCCGGCGACCTGTTCCGCATGTACCTGCGCTACGCCGAGCGCCGGCACTGGCGCGTCGAGGTGCTCGACCAGAACGAGTCGGGAGGACACGGCTTCAAGGAGGTCGTCTTCGAGGTGCACGGGCACGGCGCGTACTCGCGGCTCAAGTTCGAGTCCGGCGTGCATCGTGTGCAGCGCGTTCCCGAGACGGAGTCGCAGGGGCGCATCCACACCTCCGCGGCGAGCGTCGTGGTGCTGCCCGAGGCGGACGACGTCGAGGTCGAGGTCGACGAGAAGGACCTCAAGATCGACGTCTACCGCTCCACCGGTCCCGGCGGCCAGAGCGTCAACACCACCGACTCGGCGGTCCGCATCACCCACCTGCCGACCGGCCTGGTCGTCACCTGCCAGGACGAGAAGTCGCAGCACAAGAACAAGGCCAAGGCGCTGCGCGTGCTGCGCGCCCGCCTCTTCGACCTCGCCCAGGCGGAGCGCCAGGCGGAGCTGACCGCGACCCGCCGCTCCTACGTCGGCAGCGGCGACCGCAGCGAGAAGATCCGCACCTACAACTACCCGCAGTCGCGCATCACCGACCACCGCATCGGGCTCACCGTGTACCAGCTCGACAAGGTCCTCCAGGGCGACCTCGACATGGTCGTCGAGCCGCTGATGCAGGAGGAGCAGGCGCGGCGCATGCTCGACGAGGAGCCGACGGCCCCGGTCCGCGCCTAGCATTGCCGGCCGTGCCGACCCTCATCGAGGTGCTGCGCCTCAGCACCGGGTTCCTCGCTCAGCGGGGCAGCGAGTCCGCGCGGCTCGACGCCGAGCTGCTCACCGCCCATTCGCTCGGGCTGCGCCGGCTCGACCTGTACCTGCAGTACGACCGCCCGCTGCGCGAGGAGGAGCTGGAGCCGGTGCGCGCGCTGCTGCGGCGGCGGGCGGCGGGGGAGCCGGTGGCCTACCTGGTCGGGCAGCGCGAGTTCTACGGCCGCAGCTTCGTGGTGACCCCCGCGGTGCTGATCCCGCGGCCCGACACCGAGACACTGGTCGAGGCGGCGCTGCAGCACGGCGGGGCGCGCATCGCCGACGTGGGCACGGGCAGCGGATGCATCGCCATCACCATGGCGTGCGAGCTGCCGGAGGCGCACGTGGTGGCCACCGACGTGTCGGCCGAAGCGCTCGACGTGGCGCGCACCAACGCCAGGCGGCACGGGGTGGAGGAGAGGGTGACGTTCGTCCAGGGGACGTGGACCGAGCCGCTGCGCCGGCACGCGCCGTTCGACATGCTGCTCAGCAACCCGCCCTACGTCACCGAGAGCGAGCTGCGTGATCTGGTCGCTGATGTCAAAAACTACGAGCCGCACACCGCGCTGCTGGCGTCGGGCGATGGTCTCGACGCCTACCGGCGCATCCTCGACGGCGTGGACGGGCTGCTGTTGCCACATGCGTATGTCGCCTTCGAGGTCGACCCGCGCCGCGCCGAGCAGGTCGAGGCGCTGCTGCGCGAGCACGTGACCGACGCGCACACCCGCCGCATCCACGACCTCACCGACCGCGACCGGGTCGTCGCCGCCGAGCGGCCGTGAGCCTCGAAAGCATCGTCGATGCCGTCATGCGCGGCGGGGTGGTCGCCGTCCCCACCGACACCGTCTACGGCCTGGCCTGCCACCCCGACCACCCGGAGGCCGCCGAGCGCATCTTCCAGATCAAGCGCCGCCCCCCCGAGATGGAGCTGAGCCTGCTCGGCGCCACCGCCGCCGACATGCAGCGCTACGGCCGCCTGCGGGACAACCCGGCAGCCGCGCGCCTCGCGGAGCGCTTCTGGCCCGGCCCGCTGTCGATCATCGTGCCCGCGGCCGAGCCGCGACACCCGGCGATCCCCCGCCACGGCGCCAGCATCAGCCTGCGCGTCCCCGCGCATCCCGGCCTGCGCGCCCTGCTGGAACGCACCGGCCCGCTGGCCACCACCAGCGCCAACCGCCACGGCGAGCCGGCGGCCGCCACGGCCGAGGAGGTCGAGCGCCTGCTCGGCGCCGAGGTCGACGCCATCCTCGACGGCGGGCCCGCAGCCGGACTGCCCTCCACTATCATCGATTGCAGCGTCGACCCGCCCCGACTGCTGCGGACCGGTCCCCTCGGCGCCGACGAGCTGAGCCCATACCTGGAGGGGTCTCCTTGATCCACACCCCGTTGAAGCCCGCCGTGCGCGCTGTGGACCCTGCCGTGGCCGACCTCCTCGAGGAGGAGCTGCGCCGCCAGGAGGAGACCCTGGAGCTGATCCCCAGCGAGAACATCGCCTCCCCGGCGGTGCTGGAGGCGCTCGGTAGCTGGCTCAACAACAAGTACTCCGAGGGCTACCCGGGGCGGCGCTACTACGGCGGCTGCCAGGTCGTCGACAAGGTCGAGCAGCTGGCCATCGACCGGGCCAAGGCGCTGTTCGGCGCCGAGCACGCCAACGTCCAGCCGCACTGCGGGTCGAGCGCCAACATGGCCGTCTACATGGCCTTCCTCCAGCCCGGCGACACGGTGCTGGGCATGGGGCTCGACCACGGCGGCCACCTCACCCACGGGTCCCCGGTCAACTTCAGCGGCCGCCTGTACCACTTCGAGTCGTACACCGTGGACGAGGCCACCCAGCGGCTCGACATGGATCAGGTGCGCCAGCGGGCGCGCGACGTCCGGCCGAAGCTGATCGTCGCCGGCTACAGCGCGTACCCCCGCATCCTCGACTTCGCGGCCTTCGCGGACATCGCCAGAGAGGTCGGCGCCTACCTGATGGTCGACATGGCCCACTTCGCCGGCCTGGTCGCCGGTGGGCAGCACCCCAGCCCCGTTCCCCACGCCGACTTCGTCACGCTGACCACCCACAAGACCATGCGCGGACCGTGGGGCGGGATGATCCTGTGCAAGTCGCAGCACGCCGAGGCCGTTGACAAGTCAGTGTTCCCGGGCGCCCAGGGCGGCCCGCACAACCACGCCATCGCCGCCAAGGCCGTGATGCTGCACCAGTGCATGCAGCCGGAGTTCAAGGAGTACGCCGCCAGCGTGGTCGGCAACGCCAAGGCGCTCGCCGAGGGCCTCACCCGCCGCGGCGTCACCCTGGTCAGCGGCGGCACCGACAACCACCTCATGCTCATCGACCTGCGACCCCACCAGCTCAAGGGCAAGGCGGTGCAGGACGCCCTCGACGAGGTCGGCATCACCGTCAACCGCAACACCTTCCCGTATCACGGCGCCACGCCCTTCAACCCCAACGGCATCCGCCTGGGCACGCCCTCGGTGACAACCCGCGGCATGGGCGCCGGGGAGATGGACGAGATCGCCGAGATGCTCGCGGCCATGCTGAACAACTTCGAGGACCTCGGCACCCACGCGGAGGTTCGCCAGGCGTCGCTGTCGCTGTGCCGCCGCTTCCCGCTGCCGTACCGGACCTGAGGATCGCTCGCCCTTGTCCCTGACCGCCACCACCACCCCCTGGCTGCCGGCGCTGCCGCCCTTCCTGCTGGCCAGCGTGGTCTGCATGGCGGCGGTGCCGCTGACCATGCTGCTGGCGCGGCGGATCGGGCGCGGCGCGGTCGACCAGCCCGGCGAGGCCCGGCGCATCCACAAGGCGCCGACGCCGCGGCTGGGCGGGCTGGCCATGTTCCTGGGCTTCGCGGTGGCGGTGGCCGCGTTCGGCGGCGGCATCGCCACGCGCTGGCAGATCGTCGGCATCACCGGGGCGATCACCGTGGCCATGGCGGTCGACGACATCCTCGGGCTCAACCCGCGCGTCAAGGTGGCCATCGAGCTGGGCGCGGGGCTGCTCGCCTACATCGTCGGCGCGTCGATCACCTTCGTCGCCTTCCCCGGCAGCGCCAATGCGACGGTGCTGCACCTCGGCGTGATGGCGCTGCCGCTGACCCTGGTGTGGTTCCTGGGCATGCAGGTGTCGATCAACCTGCTCGACGGCGTCGACGGAGTTGCGGCCGGAGTTGTCACCATCGTGGCGGGCGTGCTGCTGCTGGCGGCGATCAACCGCCTGGGGCCCACCGAGAACGCGCAGAACGACGTCATCGTGCTCACCGGCGCGCTGATGGGGTGCTGCGTCGGATTTCTGGTCTTCAACTTCGCGCCCGCGCGCACCTTCATGGGCGACAGCGGCAGCCACTTCCTGGGCGTGGCCCTGGGGATGATCACCATCCTCGGCGTGGCCAAGCTGGCCGTGGCGCTGTCGCTGCTGGTGCCGCTGGTTGCGCTGGGGCTGCCCATCGGCGACACCGCGTTCGCCATCGTCCGCCGCCGCCGCGCCGGCCGCCACGTCACCCACGCCGACACCGGCCACCTGCACCACCGCCTGCTCGACCTCGGCTTCACGCCGCGGGAGACGGCGCTGACCTTCTACCTGGCCACCGCCATCCTCGGCTGCATCGGGCTGGCGCTGTTCGGGCACCGGCGCGTCCTGCTGGTCGCGGTCGCCTTGCTGGCGGTGGCGCTGGTCGGGCTGATCTGGCGGAACATGCGGCGCGAGCCGGTGGTGGAGAGCGAGGAGGCGGGCTACCTGACCCTCCCCGGGCGCCCCGCGGCCCCCTCGCGCATCCGGCACGGCGGGGAGGTGGATTAGCGGCGGCCGGCGCGTCAGCGTCGC
The DNA here is from genome assembly GCA_035569495.1 of Candidatus Angelobacter sp. Classification (GTDB taxonomy): domain Bacteria; phylum Chloroflexota; class Dormibacteria; order Aeolococcales; family Aeolococcaceae; genus DASRDZ01. The sequence continues at coordinate 82,829 of DATMMX010000031.1, forward strand.
CGAGGCCTGCTCTGCTAAACTCCGCCCGTCCTCGGCCAGGTCGGGCAGTCCTCCGGCGGAAGCGAGAGCGAGAGCAGCCTCAGCGCTGTGGTTCGCAGCCGTCCCAGGTGGGGCTTCCCTCGTGGGTTCGGAGCGAGCTAGCTCGGAGGCTGCGATCGGTTTCGACTGACGCACGGGGACGGCGGTCCTGGACGTTGATGACGTCCGTACCAGGGTTCCGTTTCTTTGGAGGAGTGAGGCGTCCGCGTGTGCGGATGCTGACCACACATGACCACCAGGTTGACCGACTACGGGCGGTTCGCCCGGGCGACCATCCTGACCATCGCCTCCCTCGCGCTGCTGCTGAGCGGGCTGCTCGCGGTGGCCGGCCGCACCTCCGCCGTCTCCGGCGTGGTCGTGGGCGCGACGGTCGCGGTGGCCGACGTGTGGCTGCTGCTCCGCTCGCTGCACCGCGTCGACAGCGCCGAGGGCCAGGTCCGCGCCGGCGCGCTCACCGGGCTGCTGATGGGCCGCTTCGTCATGGTCGGCCTGCTGATCGGCATCGCCCTGGTCGCCCAGGGGCTCGACAAGGTCGGCGTCATCACCGGCTTCCTGCTCTTCCCCATCTCGGCCGTGCTGGTCGCGGTCGTGTCGCTGCGCATCGAGGGTCAGCAGAGGAGGCACCACAGTGCATCTGCTCGCTAGCTCCGGCACCATCGACGTCCAGCACCCCACCGTCGGCAGCGGACTGCTGGCGATCAACGTCGACACCGTCTACAACACGCTGATCGTCTGCGGCATCCTGCTGCTGCTCGCCTTCCTGCTGAGGCGCAACATGCGCGAGGGCAGGCCCGGCCGGCTGCAGAACGCTGTCGAGTCGATCATCGACTTCCTCGACGGGCTGATCAAGGACACCCTGGGCAGCAAGCCGATCCACATCGCGCCCGTCGCCATCAGCCTGTTCATGTTCATTCTGGTCAGCAACTTCCTGGGCCTGCTGCCGGTCTTCAAGTCGCCGACCAACGACATCAACACCACCATCGGCCTGGCCCTGTTCAGCATCGGCCTGCTGCACTGGTACTCGATCAAGTTCCGCAGGCCGGGCGGCTACATCAAGCACTACTTCAGCATCGTCCAGCCGCGCTGGAAGGGCCCCTGGGGCTGGACGCGCGTCGTCTTCGCCTTCCTGGAGCTGATCCAGGAGGTGTCGCGGCCGGTCACGCTCTCCTTCCGTCTCTACTTCAACATCTTCGTCGGCGAGCTGATGGTGGCGCTGATCATCTCGCTGTTCCCCGCCTTCCTGGCGCCCTTCCCCGGCACCGTCTGGGTGCTCTTCTCGATCTTCGTCGGCGCGGTGCAGGCGTTCATCTTCACCATGCTGACCATCGCCTACATCGCCATGGGCACCGAGGTCGACCACGCCGAGCACGAGGCGGAGCCGGCCCACAGAACCGAGCCTGCACATGCGTGACCGCCGCGCGGCCACTCACGTCACCACACACACCATGGGCACGCCGGTCGCGGCGCGCCCCACGAGGAGGAACCTTCCTTGACCGATAGGGGACTGATCCTGGGCCTCTCCGCCGTCGCCGCGGGTCTGATGCTCGGCCTGGGCGCGCTGGGCGCGGGCATCGGCGACGGTCTCGTGTCGAGCCGCACCGTCGAGGGCACGGCCCGCCAGCCGGAGGCTCGAGGCAGCCTGCTGACCCTGATGTTCATCGGTGTCGGTCTCATCGAGGCCCTGCCGATCATCGCGCTCGGCATCGCCCTGCTGCTGCTCTTCGCCAACCCGCTGCAGAAGTAGTCGAGGCGACGCAGAAAGTGGTGTCCACCGTGGTCGCCGACGCCGGGCTGATCACCTTCAACGCGACGCTGGTCCTCCAGATCGTCATCTTCGTGCTGATGGCGGTGGTCCTCTGGCGCTATGCCTGGGGACCGATCGTGCGCGTCCTCGACAAGCGCGCGGAGCGGATCGAGTCCGGGCTGCGCGCGGCGGAGGAGTCGGAGAAGCGGCTCGCCCAGGTGACCGACGAGGTGCAGCGCATCCTCGACGAGACCCGCGGGCAGGCCCGCGAGATCATCGCCCGCGCCCACCAGGAGGCCGCCGCCGACGCCGACGAGGTCCGCAGCCGCGGCCGTCGTGACGCCGAGGCAGAGCTGCAGAAGGCGCTGTCCGACATCGCCGCCGAGCGCGACCGCGCGCTCCAGGAGCTGCGCGCCCAGGCCGCGGCGCTGATCGTCGAGGCGGCCGGGCGGATCATCGGCCAGAGCATCGACGGGCGCACCCATCAGCGGCTCATCGAGGAGTCGCTGGAGAAGGTGACCGCGGGATGACGCAGGCGCGGCGCGGAGGCGCCTCCTGATGGCCGGCGAGCTGCAGATCGCCCGCCGCTACGCGCACGCGTACTTCGACCTGGCCAAGCAGGCCAGGGACATTCCCGGCTGGCGCAGGGCACTCGACGAGGTGGTCACCATCCTCTCCGCGCCCGACGTCGCCACCGCGCTGCACGACCCGCGCATCCCCCAGCACGAGCGCGGACGCCTCGTCGCCGAGCTGCTCGCCAACGCCCAGCCCCCGGCCCGCAACCTGGCGCGACTGCTCGCCGAGCGCGGCCGCGCCGCGGTGCTGCCGCTGGTGCTGGAGCAGTACGACGCGCTCGCCGACCGCTACTCCGGCGTGCTCCGCGCCGAGGTGGTGACGGCGGTGCCCGTCGACGCCCAGCTCGAACAGCGCATCCGCAAGCAGCTCGCCGAGAAGCTGGGCGGCGACGTGCAGACCACGGTGCGCCAGGACCCGTCGATCGTCGGCGGCCTGGTCATCCGCATCGGCGACCGGGTGATCGACGGTTCGATCCGCACCCGGCTCGAGCAGCTCCAGGCGGCGCTGGCCTAAAACCACAAGGACGAGACGACGACAATGGCAATTCGAAGCGACGAGATCGGGCAGATCCTCAAGGCACGGATCAGCGCCTTCGAGGCCCCGGTGGTCGACGCCCAGGAGGGCGTGATCACCTCGGTCACCGACGGCATCGTGCGCATCTACGGCCTGGAGAAGGCCATCGCCGGTGAGCTGCTGGAGTTCCCCGGTCCGCGGGACGGCAGTGGCGCCGTCTACGGCCTCGCCCTCGACCTGCGCGAGGACGGCGTCGGCGCGGCCATCATGGGCCCGTACGAGCACCTCCAGGAAGGCGACCGGGTGCGCACCACCGGTCGCGTCGCCCAGGTGCCGGTCGGCGACGCGCTGATCGGTCGCGTGGTCAACGCGCTGGGCCAGCCGCTCGACGACCGCGGTCCCATCGAGACCGACGAGATGCTGCCCGTCGAGCGCGTCGCCTCGGGTGTCATCACCCGCAAGGGCGTCGACACCCCGCTGCAGACGGGCATCAAGGCGGTCGACGCCATGATCCCCATCGGCCGCGGCCAGCGCGAGCTGATCATCGGCGACCGCCAGACCGGCAAGACCCAGGTGGCCCTCGACACCATCATCAACCAGAAGGGCACCGGCGTCGTCTGCATCTACGTCGCCATCGGCCAGCGCTCCTCGACGGTGGCGCAGATCGCCGCCACGCTGGCCCAGTACGGCGCCATGGAGCACACCATCATCGTCTCGGCGACCGCCGCCGAGCCGGCCGCGCTGCAGTACATCGCGCCGTTCGCGGGCTGCGCCATGGGTGAGCACTTCATGCTCGCCGGTCGCGACGCGCTGATCGTCTACGACGACCTCAGCAAGCACGCTCAGGCCTATCGCCAGCTCTCCCTGCTGCTGCGCCGCCCGCCGTCGCGCGAGGCGTATCCCGGCGACGTGTTCTACCTGCACTCGCGCCTGCTGGAGCGCGCCGCGCGCCTCGACGACGCCTACGGCGGCGGCTCGCTGACCGCGCTGCCGGTGATCGAGACCCAGGCCGGCGACGTGTCGGCGTACATCCCCACCAACGTCATCTCCATCACCGACGGGCAGATCTACCTGGAATCCGACCTGTTCAACGCGGGCATCCGCCCGGCCATCAACGTCGGCATCTCGGTGTCGCGCGTCGGCTCTGCGGCGCAGACCAAGGCGATGAAGAGCGTGGCCGGACAGCTCCGCCTCGACATGGCCCAGTACCGCGACCTGGCCGCCTTCGCCCAGTTCGCCTCCGACCTCGACCGCTCGACGCGCGCCTCGCTGGAGCGCGGCCAGCGCATGACCGAATTGCTCAAGCAGCCGCAGTACGAGCCGATGTCCTTCGCCAAGCAGGTCGTCGCCCTCTTCGCCGGCACGCGCGGCTTCCTCGACGACATCCCGGTCGAGAAGGTCACCGACTTCGAGCGCTCGCTGCTGCGCTTCATGGACCAGAGCCACCCCGAGATCGAGCAGTCGATCATGGCCAGGGCGGCCATCGACGAGGCCACCGAGCAGGGCCTGCGCGCCGCGCTCGACGAGTTCAAGAAGGGGTACGCGGGCTAAGCGCATGGCATCGCTCCGTGACATCCGGCGCCGCATCCGCAGCGTCCAGAACACCCGCAAGATCACCAAGGCGATGGAGCTCGTCGCCGCGGCGAAGATGCGCCGCGCCCAGGAGCGGGTGACGGCGGCGCGTCCCTACGCCGACGAGATCACCTCGGTGATGGCCGAGCTGATGCGCCGCACCCCCGAGTACCGGCATCCCTACCTCGACGTGCGCGAGGTGCGGCGCCGGGTGATCATCCTGGTCACCGCCGACCGCGGCCTGGCCGGGGCGCTCAACTCCAACAACACCCGGCTCGCCGTGCGCGAGATGAACAACGCCGGAGTTCCGGTCAGTGTTGTCACCATCGGGCGCAAGGGCCGCGACCTGATGCGCCGCCTGCGCAAGGACCTGATCGCCGACCAGTCGATGATCGGCGACCGCCCCACCATGGGCGAGATCCTGCCCGCCATCCGCGTCGCCATGGAGCAGTACGAGCGCGGCGACGCCGACCAGGTCGACGTGGTGTTCGCGCGCTTCATCTCCGCGGGTCGCCAGGAGGCGACGCTGCGCCGCGTGCTCCCCGTCGAGCCGCCGCAGGCCGCTGAGCCGGTGGCCGCCGACTTCATCTACGAACCCGAGCCGCGCGCCGTCCTCGACGCGCTGCTGCCCCGCTACGTCGAGGCCCAGGTCTACCAGGCGGTGCTGGAGAACCTGGCGTCGGAGCAGGCCGCCCGCATGGCGGCGATGCGCAACGCCTCCGACAACGCAACCGACCTGATCGGTGACCTGACCCTGACCGCCAACAAGCTGCGCCAGGCGACGATCACCACCGAGCTGATGGAGATCGTCGGCGGCGCCGCGGCGCTGGAAGGCTGACCGATCGCTTCGCAGGAGTTGACAGCACACATGGCAATGGCACCGGAACGGCACGCAACCACCACGGGCAAGGTGTCCCAGGTGATCGGTCCCGTCGTCGACGTGGAGTTCGAGGGCGACGACCTGCCCGACATCTTCGACGCGCTGGTCATCGAGCGCGAGGGCCAGTCGCCGCTGGTGCTCGAGGTCGAGCAGAACCTGGGCAACGGCGTGGTCCGCTGCATCGCCATGGACACCACCGAGGGCCTGCCCCGCGGCGTCGCGGCGCGCGCCACCGGCGAGGCGATCACCGTGCCCGTCGGGCGCGAGACGCTGGGCCGCATGTTCAACGTCATCGGCGAGCCCATCGACGGCAAGCCGCAGATCGAGAACCCGACGCGCTGGCCGATCCACCGCCGTCCCCCGTCGGTCGCCGAGCAGGAGACCTCGACGCAGATCTTGGAAACGGGCATCAAGGTCATCGACCTGATCTGCACCTTCGCCAAGGGCTCGAAGATCGGCCTCTTCGGCGGCGCCGGCGTGGGCAAGACGGTGCTGGTGCAGGAGATGATCCGCAACATCGCCAAGGAGCACGAGGGCTTCTCGGTGTTCGCCGGCGTCGGCGAGCGCACCCGCGAGGGCCGCGACCTCTATGGCGAGATGGCCGACTCCGGCGTCCTGGAGCAGACCGCGCTGGTCTTCGGGCAGATGAACGAGCCGCCGGGTGCGCGCGCGCGAGTGGCGCTGACCGGCCTGACCCTGGCCGAGTACTTCCGCGACGAGGAGAACGCGGACGTCCTGCTCTTCATCGACAACGTCTTCCGCTACACGCTGGCCGGTCAGGAAGTCTCCGCACTGCTCGGCCGCATGCCGAGCGCGGTCGGCTACCAGCCGACGCTGGGCACCGAGATGGGTGACCTGCAGGAGCGGATCACCTCGACCAAGAAGGGCTCGATCACCTCGGTGCAGGCGGTGTACGTTCCCGCCGACGACTTCACCGACCCGGCCGTGGCCACCACCTTCGCCCACCTCGGCGCCACCGTGTCGCTGTCGCGCGCCATCTCCGAGCAGGGCATCTACCCGGCCGTCGACCCGCTCGACTCCTTCTCGCGCATCCTCGACCCGCGCGTCGTCGGCGACGAGCACTACCGCGTCGCCCAGGGCATCAAGCGGACCCTGCAGCAGTACCGTGAGCTGCAGGACATCATCGCCATCCTCGGCCAGGAGGAGCTCTCCGAAGACCAGAAGCTCACCGTGGCGCGCGCCCGGCGCATCCAGCGCTTCCTGTCGCAGCCGTTCTTCGTCGCCGAGGTCTTCACCGGTCGCGGCGGCAAGTACGTGCCGCTGGCCGAGACGGTGCGCGGCTTCGCCGAGATCCTCGACGGCAAGCACGACGACCTGCCCGAGCAGGCCTTCTACATGTGCGGCACCATCGACGAGGCCGTCGAGAACGCCAAGCGCATGGACTCCGAGGGCTAGGCGCGCCGGTCATGGCAAAGCTGCACGTCGAGATGGTCACCGCCGAGGGGCGGGTGCTCAGCGAGGAAGCGGACTTCGTCCGCGCCCCCGGGCTGGCCGGGGAGCTGGGCGTGCTCCCCAACCACATCCCCCTGATGACCCCGCTGCGCACCGGCGAGGTGCTGGTGCGCAACAACAACCGGGAGGAGTACCTCTTCGTCGCCGGCGGCTTCCTGGAGGTGCTGCCCGACCGGGTGGTCATCCTCGCCGACGCCGCCGAGCGCGCCGAGGACATCGACGAGGCTCGCGCCGAGGAGTCGCGCCGCCGCGCCCAGCAGGTCATGGAGCAGCGCCCCGGCGACGTCGACGTGGCCGCCGCCGCCGCGGCCCTGGAACGCGCCCTGTTCCGGCTGCGCATCGCCGAGCTGCGCAAGCGGGGCGGCCGCGGGCACCGTGGCACCACGCCGGGGCAGCCGCACCCGGAGCCGTAGACCGGCCGGTCAGGCCTCCGGCTGCGGGCCGCCTCCGGTACCCTTGCCGCCGATGGAGCTGCTCCGCATCACCGGTGGCGCGCGCCTGAGCGGGACCGTGGCCATCTCCGGCAGCAAGAACGCCGCCCTGCCCCTGATGGCCGCCGCGCTGCTCACCGACGAGCCGGTCGAGCTGACCAACGTCCCCGACATCGAGGACATCGAGGCCATGGCGGCGATGCTCGCCCACCTCGGCGCCGAGGTCGACCGCGTCGACACCTCGACGTGGCGCATCCACGCGGCGCGGATCCGGGCCACCGAGCTGGGCGCCGCGATGACCGGCGGCCTGCGCGGCTCGCTGCTCTTCCTGGGCCCGCTGCTGGCCCGCGCCCGGCACGCCGACATCGCCCGTCCCGGCGGCGACCGCATCGGCATGCGCCGCGTCGAGCAGCACGTCGAGGGCCTGCGCGCCATGGGCGCCGACGTGCACGAGACGCCGGACGCCTACGTCGCCGCCGCCGACCGTCTCCAGGGCGCGCGCATCGACCTCGACATGCCCACGGTGACCGGCACCGAGAACCTGATGATGGCCGCGGCGCTGGCCCAGGGCATCACCGTGATCAACAACGCGGCGCGCGAGCCGCACGTCGTCGACCTGTCGCGCATGCTGCGCGGCATGGGCGCGCGCATCAGCGGCGCCGGCACCGAGCTGGTCGTGGTCGAGGGCGTCGGCGGCCTGCTCCACGGCGCCACCCACCGCGTCACCACCGACTACATCGAGGCGGGCACCTACATGATCGCCGCGGCGGCGACCGGCGGCGACGTGGTCGTCGAGCGCATGCGCCCCGCCGACCTCGACTTCCTGGTGCGCAAGCTGCGCGCCGCGGGCTGCGAGGTGGTCGAGGGCGGCCGCCAGGTGCGCGTGGTGGGCGCGCCGCGACTCCATCCCGTCGACGTCACCACCTGGCCGCACCCCGGGTTCGCCAGCGACCTGCAGTCGCAGTTCCTCGCGTTGATGACACAGGCGGCAGGAACCAGCATGGTCAGCGAGGCGATCCACGAGGACCGCTTCACCGTCGTCGAGCAGCTCCGCAAGTTGGGTGCGGACGTCGACCTGCGCGGACGCAGCGCCATCGTCCACGGTCCCTCGCGGCTGCGCGGCGCGCGGGTCACCGTGCCCGACATCCGCAGTGGCGCAGCGCTGGTCATCGCCGCGCTGTGCGCCGACGGGGTGACCGAGCTGGACAGCATCTTCCACCTCGACCGCGGCTACGAGGACCTGGAGGGCAAGCTGCGCGACCTGGGCGCCCAGGTGGAGCGGGTCACCGAGGGACCGCCCGGCTCGCCGGTGCGCGACCTGAGCGGCGTCGTCGGGGACTGACGCGCACAGCGCCATGCTCGGCAAGAAGCTGGCCATCGACATCGGCACGGCGACGCTGCGCATGCAGGTCAAGGGCGAGCAGCCGCTGTCCGCCGAGCCGTCGCTGGTGGCGGTGGAGGAGGGGAGTCTGCGGGTGGTCGCCGCGGGTGCGGCGGCGAGTGGCGCGGTCCGCGCCGGCATCGCCGCCGTGGCGCCGGTGCACGACGGGGCCATCGGCGACATGGCCGCATACGAGGCGCTGCTGCAGCACGCGATCAACCGCGGCGTCGGCAGGCAGCGCATCTTCAAGCCCGACGTGATGCTGGCGGTGATGTCGGCGATGTCGGGGCACGACCGTCGCGCGCTGATGGAGATGGCGGTGCGCGTCGGCGCGCGCACCACGTACCTGATCGACGCGCCGCTCGCCGCCGCTTCCGGTGCGGGGCTGCCGATCACCACCGTGCACGGGCATCTGATTGTGGATGCGGGTGCGGGCAAGACGGACATCGCGGTGGTGTCGGTGGAGTCGCTGATCGTGGGGCGGTGCGTGCGGCGCGGGGGGCACCACCTCGACGCGGCGATCGCGCGGCACCTGGCGTCGGCGCACGGCCTGGGGATCGACGGCGCGACCGCGGAGGACGTCAAGCTGGAGATCGCCGCCGCGGTGCCCCTCGCGGAGGAGCGGCGGCTGTTGGTGCCGGGCGTCGACGCGGCGGGCGGTGAGCGGGGGGAGGCGCGGGTCAGCTCGACGGAGATCGGCGAGGTGGTGCGCGCCGAGCTGCAGGACGTCGGTCAGGCGCTGCGCGAGGTGCTGGCGGAGACGCCGGCGGCGCTGCTCGACGACATCCGCCACGACGGCGCGGTGCTGACCGGTGGGGCGGCGCGGCTGCGGGGGTTCGACCGGTGGGTGTCGGGGATCATCGGCGCGCCGGCGCGCGTCGCGGGGGAGCCGGATGGATGCGTGGTGCGGGGAGTTGCCACGGCGCTGGACAACCTCGACGTGATGCGCCGGAATTTTTTGTATATAAGGTGAACGGCGCATCACCGTGCGCGTCAGCGTACGGGCATGCGCCGAGGGTGGGGTGGCGGCGCGCCAGCCGCCAGGGGCGGGATCTGCCCGCCCCTCGTGCGCCGCTGAGCCGCGCGAAGAGCAGGTGAACGGCGCATCACCGTGCGCGTCAGCGTACGGGCATGTGCCGAGGGTGGGGTGGCGGCGCGCCAGCCGCCAGGGGCGGGATCTGCCCGCCCCTCGTGCGCGGCTCAGCCGCGCCTAGAGAGCCGCCGCCTCAATTCCAGCCAGTACATCATCAACCCGAATCTGCCTGAGGCTCGGCGCCCCGCCGTCGACCGCCTGCACCACGCGGTGCTCCGGCCCGTACGGCGCCCGCACCGTCCCCGAGGTCGGCCCGAACAAGCCGACCGAGGGCGTCCCCACCGCCGCCGCGAGGTGCAGCAGCGGCGAATCCCCGCAGACCAGCAGGTCGCAGCGCTCCAGCACCGCCGCCACCTCCGGCAGCGAGGTGACCTCGCCGGCCAGGTCGAGCGTGTCCGACTCGACGTCCATCAGCATCGCGTCGACATACAGCCGGTCGTCGGCGGTGCCCAGCACCACCACCCCCGCCCCGTGGCGGCGGGTCAGCTCGTTGCAGAGGTGGGCGTAGCGCTCCGGCTCCCAGGCCAGGCTGCGCGACGCCACCAGCGGCACGGCGTCGGCGAACCCGTTGCCCGGCGCCACGGCGATCATCAGCCGGCCGTCCTCGAAGCCGCTGGCCAGCATGCGCTGCTCGGCGGCGATGCGCGCGCCATGGCCGGGGTCGTACTCGGCGCGGGTCGACGCCGCGGGCACGCCCAGGGCGGCGCCCAGTCGCAGCCAGAGCGCCGCGCGATTCTCGGTGCCCTCGCGGTCGACGTGGTCGGTGAGCATCAGGGTGGCCACGCCGGAGGCGACCCCGGCGCGCCGCGGGATCCCCGTGAAGAACGCCAGCGTGGGCGCGGCGCCGCCGATGGCGCACACCGCCGCCGCGTGGAAGCGCCGCCGCCGCAGCGCCAGCCAGCCGCGCAGCAGCGACCCCGGGTTGACCCCGTCCGGCGCCAGCGCCTCCAGGCCCAGCGCCTCGACCACGCCCGGCATCTGCGCGGCGATCGGCGCCGCCACCGGAGCGCAGGCGACGGTCACGCGCGCCGCCTCCAGCCCCGTCGCCAGGCTGCGCACCAGCGGCGAGGCCTGGAGCGTCTCGACCAGGCCGCCATCCACGATGACCAGCACGTTCATACGCGACACACCGTAGCAGCCCGGTATCGGCCCGCTCGCCCGCCTTTTCTATCGACCGCACATATACTCGGTTGAGCATGCCGACCACGCTCTCCGGCCGCGACCTCCTTTCCATCGCCGACCTGACGGCCGAGGAGATTCGCTGTGTCCTCGACCTCGCCGCCGCCGCCAAGGCGGGCGCCGACCTGGGCCGCCCCCTGGAGGGCCGCACCCTGGCGATGATCTTCCAGCGTCCCAGCAACCGCACCCGGGTCTCCTTCGAGGTCGCCGCGCACCGGCTGGGCGCCCATCCCATCCCGCTGTTCGCCCAGGAGATCCAGATCGGCGAGCGCGAGTCGGTCGCCGACGTCAGCCGCATCCTCGACCGCTACGTCGACGGCGTGGTGGCCAGGCTGACCAGCCACCGCGACCTCACCCGCATGGCCCAGTGGGCGGACGGCCCGGTGATCAACGCCATGACCGACGTGGAGCACCCCTGCCAGGTGCTCGCCGACTGCATGACAGTCATCGAAGCCACCGGCAGCGTCGAGGGCGCCAAAGTCGCCTATGTCGGTGACGGCAACAACGTGTGCACGTCGTGGCTCTACGCCGCGGCGCTGCTCGGCGTCGACTTCCGTATCGTCTGCCCTCAGGGATACGAGCCGCGACCCGACGTGCTCGACCGTGCGGAGAGCCTGCGCAGCGGCAATGCGCGCTTCACCCTGACGCACGAGAAAGGCGAGGCACTCGAAGAGGCGCAGATCATCTACACCGACGTCTGGACGTCGATGGGCCAGGAGGCCGAGCAGCAGCGGCGGCGCGAGGATTTCGCCCACCTGCAGGTCAACGAGTCGCTGCTGACCATGGCGCCGCCGTCGGCGCGGGTGATGCACTGCCTGCCCGCGCACCGCGGCGAGGAGATCACCGACAGGGTCATCGATGGTCCCCAGTCGATCGTCTTCGACCAGGCGGAGAATCGCATGTGGGTGCAGCAGGCGCTGCTGGCCCTGGTCTTCGGCCACGACGGCGCGCGTGCCCCCGCGGATGAGCGAGAGGCCAGCCTGACGACGTGAGCACCTTCGTCCACGACGCGCAGATCTTCTTCAGCAACGTGGGCTGGCGCGACGTGGTCGACGTCATCGTCGTCGCCTTTCTGCTCTACCAGCTGCTCAAGCTGATCCGCGGCACCCAGGCGGTGCAGCTCCTGCTCGGCGTCGGCGTGCTCTTCTTCCTCGGCTTCATCGCCTCGCAGCTCCACCTGCGCATGCTGGATTTCCTGTTCACCAATGGCTCGCAGGCCATCCTGCTGGCCCTGATCGTTCTCTTCCAACCGGAATTGCGCCGCGCCCTGGACCAGGTGGGGCGGCTCAGCCGGGTGCGCGCGCTGGTCGGCCACCACGGCAGCCTGGAGATCGGCCGCGTCGTCGAGGAGGTGATCCGCGCCGCCACCACGTTGCAGGAGCGGCGCACCGGCGCGCTGATCGTCTTCGAGCGCGAGACCGGCCTGGAGAACGTGGCCATCACCGGCGTGCGCGTCAACGGCGACGTCACCGCGGAGATCCTGGTCACGCTGTTCTTCCCCAACTCGCCGTTGCACGACGGCGCCGCCATCGTTCGCGACACGCGGCTGGTCGCCGCCGGGTGCGTGCTGCCGCTGGCCGACGCCATCCCCGGCGTGGGGCGCATGGGCACCCGGCATCGCGCCGCGCTCGGCCTGACGCTGCAGAGCGACGCCGTGGTGCTGATCGTCTCCGAGGAGACCGGCCTGATCAGCGTGGCCCACCAGGGCAAGATCTACCGCGGTCTCGACCAGGCCAAGCTGAGCGAGATGCTGGCCAACCTGCTCGGCGCCGAGCCGGTGTCGGGCCGGGTGAGCATCCCGCGTCCCTTCCTGCGCACCGGCGCGCTGCGCAGCTTCACCCGGGGCCGCTGACGGCGATGCGCCTGCCCGGCTTCCTGACCCGCAACCTGCGCCTCAAAGCGCTGGCCAGCGGCGTCGCCCTGGTCACCTGGGTCGGAGTGGTGTACGCCAGCAACCCGCCGGAGTCGCGCACCGTGGCGGTGCACGTCCCTCAGGACCCCGCCAGCCTGCCCGCCAAGTACCTGCTCGCCTCGACCATCCCCGACATCCAGGTGCGCATCAGCGGCACCCGCGACCACGTCACCGCCTTCGACCCCAACAGCCTGCGCGTCACCGTCGACTACCGGGTCATCAGCAAGACCGGGGTGCAGCAGGTGCCGCTGCACGTCGTCAACAACGACTCGACGGTGTCACTCGACCAGGTCCCCGCCACGGTCAGCGCCGACGTCGACGTGCGCGACTCGGTCAACGTGCCGGTCACCGTGGTGATGGACGCCACGCCGCCCACCGGCTATGTCGCCACCGTGCAGCCGGTGGTGCCCAACGCGGTCGCGGTGGTGGGCCCGCAGCGCGAATTGACCGGGCTGCGCGCCGAGGTGCACGTCAACCTGGCCAACCAGAAGACCAACCTCGAAGGCGAGTACCGCGCGGTGATCTTCGACCGCTTCGGGCGCAAGGCCAACGGCCTCGAGGTGCCCAACCCCACCGTGACCATCACCATCACGGTGTCGTCGGTGACCACCTCGCGGTCGAGCGCGGTGGTGCCCAAGGTGTCGGGGACGCTGCCGGTGGGCCGCTACCTCTCGGCGATCAGCTCGGTCCCGCTGACGGTGGTCCTCGACGGGCCCCAGGACCTGCTCAACGGGCTCGACTCGATCTCCACGGTGGCCATCCCGCTCAACGGCCTGACCACCGGCGACCACGTCATCGCGGTCAAGCTGTCGACACCGGCGGGGGTCACCGCCAGCCCGGACACGGTCAGCGTCACCCTCACCGTGACCGCGCTGCCGACCCCGTCGCCGAGCCCGACGCCGGCCCCCTCGGCGACCCCGCAGCCGACCCCCACGCCCACACCGGCGGCCAGCCCAACCCCGTAACGCCCCCCGGCACGGAGACGTTCCCCCAGTCACATGTGCGGAATCATCGGCTACACCGGACCGCGCCCCTGCGCGCCCGTCCTGCTGGAGAGCCTGCGCCGCCTCGAATATCGCGGCTACGACTCCGCAGGCATCGCCGTACTCGCCCACGACGGCCACTCCACGGTGGTCAAGAGCGAGCGCAAGGTCGAGGACCTGGCCCGGCGGCTGGAGCAGACCGGGATGCCCGACGGCAACCTCGGCATCGGCCACACCCGCTGGGCGACCCACGGCCGGCCCACGGTGGTGAACGCCCACCCCCACACCGACTGCACCGGCCGCCTCCACCTCATCCACAACGGCATCATCGAGAACTACCGCGAGCTGCGCGCCGAACTCAGCGCCCGCGGCCACGAGTTCACCAGCGACACCGACACCGAGGTGGTGCCGCACCTCATCGAGGAGCTCTACCGGGGCGACCTCGCCGCCGCCGTGCGCCAGACGCTGCGCCGCCTGCACGGCGCCTACGCGCTGGTGGTGTTCAGCGCCGACGAGCCCGACCTGCTGGTCGCCGCGCGGCTCAACGCGCCGCTGGTGGTCGGCCTGGGCCACGGCGAGTCCTTCGTCAGCAGCGACATCACCGCGCTGGTGCCCTACACCAAGCGCATCCTCATCCTCGGCGAGGGCGAGGTGGCCGCGGCGCGTCCCCACGGCGTCACCGTGACCACCCTGCTCGGCGAGGCGGTCGAGGGCCGCGTGATCACCGTCGACTGGGACGCGGAGCAGGCGCAGAAGGGCGGCTTCCCGCACTTCATGCTCAAGGAGATCCACGAGCAGCCCGAGGCGCTGCGCCAGTGCCTGCTGGGGCGCATCGACGACAGCGGCACCGTGTCGCTGCCCGACCTGGGTCTCGACGACGCGGCCCTGGCGCGCTTCCGCGCCGTCACCGTCGTCGCGTGTGGCACCGCGTGGATCGCAGGCCTGGTCACCAAGTACCTGATCGAAGAGCTGGCCCGCGTGCGCGTCGACGTCGAGCCGGCGAGCGAGTTCCGCTACCGCGATCCCCTGGTCGGCGACAACACGCTGGTGCTGGCCATCTCGCAGTCGGGCGAGACGGCCGACACGCTGGCCGCGGTGCGCGAGGCGAAGCGCCGTGGCGCCACGGTGGTCGCGGTGACCAACGTGGTCGGCAGCGCGCTGGCCATGGAGGCCGACGGCGTGCTCTACATGCAGGCAGGACCGGAGATCGGCGTCGCCGCCACCAAGACGTTCGTCACCCAGATGGCCTGCGGCCTGCTGCTGGCGCTGCGCCTCGGCGACGCGCGCGGCGAGCTCGACATCGACGAGCACCACCGCATCACCGAGGAGCTGCGGCGCGTCCCCGAGCTGATCGAGTCGGCGCTGGCCGACGAGGCGCACATCGCCGAGATGGCGCAGCGCTATGCACACGCGCGCAATGCGATGTTCATCGGGCGCGGGATCAACTTCCCGATCGCCCTGGAGGGCGCGCTGAAGCTCAAGGAGGTCAGCTACGTGCACGCCGAGGGGTACGCCGCCGGCGAGCTGAAGCACGGGCCGATCGCCCTGCTCGACCCCGAGGTGCCGGTGGTGGCCATCGCCACGGTGGCGCGCACCCTGCCCAAGACGGTGAGCAACATCCAGGAGGTGCGCGCCCGCGAGGCGCCGGTGATCGCTGTGGTCAGCGATGGCCACAACCCGTTCGACGCCGACCTGGCCCGCGACGTGCTCACCGTTCCCGAGTGCGACGAGATGGTCTCGCCGCTGGTCAACGTGGTGCCGCTGCAGCTCTTCGCGTACCACGTCGCCGTGCAGCGCGGCTGCGACGTGGACCAGCCGCGCAACCTGGCCAAGTCCGTCACGGTGGAATGACTCCGGCGCCGCTGCAGGCCGCCATCGGCGTCGACGTGGCGACCGTGTCGCGCATCGTCGCCGTCGCCGAGCGGCGCGCCAAGTTCATGCGGCGCATCTACACCGAGCGCGAGCGCATCCGCTGCGAGGGACATCCCGAGCGGCTGGCGACGCGCTGGGCGGCCAAGGAGGCGGTCAAGAAGCTGCTCGGCTCGCTGGGCGAGTACCCGCTGCCGCTGTACAAGGAGATCGAGGTCGTCAACCGCCGCGGCGGCGCGCCGACGGCGCTGGTGCGCGGCGTCGACCGCGGCATCGCCCTGACGCTGAGCCACGAGCGCAACCTCGCCGTCGCCGTCGCGGTGCTGGTGCCGCCGGCCGACCCGCTTGCGCAGCCGCTGTCGGCCCCGCTTCTTGGCGACGTGACGCTGCCGCCGCGTCCCGCCGAGGGGCACAAGGGGACGTTCGGCACCGTGGTCGTCGTCGCCGGTGCGTATGGATTCACCGGCGCCGCGTATCTGTGTTCGATGGGCGCGGCGCGCGGCGGGGCGGGGCTGATCCGCGTGTGCGTCCCGCAGGCGATCTACACCGTTCTGGCCACCAAGTGCGTCGAGGTGATGGCCCATCCGCTGCCCGATGGCGGCCGCGGGGCCTTCGGTGACGACTCCCTCGCCGAGCTGCGCACCCAGCACATGCCACACGCCGACGCCCTGGTGATCGGCCCCGGCCTCGGCCAGCGCGACGAAACCCAGCATGCCATTGCATCGCTGCTGCACACGCTGACGCGCCCGGCAGTTGTGGACGCGGATGGCCTGAACATCGCGGCGTTGCAGAAGGTCGACTGGCGGCGCAGTGGGCAGCCGATCGTGGTGACGCCGCATCCCGCCGAGATGAGCCGCCTTGCGGGCACCGATACCGCCGCGGTGCAGGCGGACCGGGAGGGCACCGCGCGCCGCTACGCGCAGGAGCACGGCGTCGTCGTGGTGCTCAAGGGCGCCCGGACCGTGGTCGCCGCGCCCGACGGTCGCCTCCACACCGACAACCACCCGGGCATCGTCGCCCTGGCCAGCGGCGGCACCGGCGACGTGCTCGCCGGGCTGACCGGCTCCTTCCTCGCCGCCCACGCCGACCCCTTCGACGCCGCCGTCGCCGCCGTCACCGTGCACGCCGAGGCGGGCGCCGCGGTGGAGCGCGAGCGCGGCCGCGCCGGGTCGCTGGCCTCCGACGTGCTCGACGCCCTTCCCGCCGCCCAGGAGCGCGTCCGCCGCGCGGTCGAGAGGCGGGGGTGACCCTTCCCGCCGACGTCCACCCGATGAAGTGGGCGGAGGTGAGCCTCGCCACCCTGCGCCGCAACGCCGCCGCCTTTGGCGCCGCGATGGGGGAGGGGGTCGAGCTGATGGCCATGGTCAAGGCCGGCGCCTATGGCCATGGCGGCCCACCGGCGGCGCGCGCCCTGCTCGACGGGGGCGCCACCTGGCTCGGCGTCGCCCTGCCCGGCGAGGCGCTGGAGCTGCACCGCGCCGGCATCGCAGCGCCGATCCTGGTGGTCGGCTGGTCGCCTCCCGACACCCACCAGGCCCTGGTCGAGGCGGGCATCGACGTCACCGTCGCCGATCCGGCGGGCGTGCCGGCCGTGGTCGCCGCCGCGCGCCGCGCCGGGCAGCGGGCGCGCGTCCAGCTCAAGGTGGAGACCGGCATGCACCGCCAGGGCATCGACCCGGGCGATCTGCCCGGCGTCCTCGCCGCCGCCGCGGCCGCGGCGCAGCACCTGCACATCACCGGCGTCTTCACCCACATGGCCGACGCCGACGGCGACGACCCCGGCCACACCGAGCGCCAGCACGACCGCTTCCTGCCCGCCGTGGCGGCGGTGGCCGAGCTCGCCTCCGACGCGCTGGTCCACTGCGCCAACAGCGCCGCCGCGCTGCGCTTCCCGCACATGCGCCACCACCTGGTCCGCCCGGGCATCGCCCTCTACGGCTACCTGCCGCCCAACTGCCCGCCGCTCGCCGTCGCGCCGGCGATGAGCGTGCGCGCCCTGGTCACCCACGTGCAGACCGTCCCCGCCGGCGAGTCGGTGGGCTACAACTGCACCTGGACCGCCGCCCGGGACACCCGCGTCGCCACCGTCGCCGCGGGCTACGCGGACGGGGTGCACCGCGCCCAGTCGGGTCGGGGCAGCGTGGTGCTCGCCGGGCGCCGCTGCCCCATCCTGGGGCGGGTGAGCATGGACCAGGTCAGCGTCGACGTCTCGGCGGCCGAGGGTGTCGCGCCGGGCGACGTCGCCACCCTGGTCGGGCCCGAGCTGCCCGCCGGCGAGGTCGGCGCCGTCGAGGGGACGGTGAGCTACGAGGTGCTCTGTGCGGTGTCGGCCCGCGTGCCCCGCCGTTTCCTCGACCCATGACGGGATCGATGCATTCGCATGAAGCCGGCGCGGCGCCGGGTCCGGGCCGCCACAATGGCGCCGTGTCCGACGCACCGGTGCTCGAAGACGCCTTCGACCCCGTCCTCGAGGAGCAGCTCGCCCACCTCGACGCCATCGAGCGCCGCCAGGAGATCCTGGTCGGGGCCGGTGGTGAGGAGCGCGAGCTCACCGGCACCCCCCACGGCGACGTCGCCGAGCCCGGCGCGCCCGACGAGGCCTGGCCCGAGGCCATCCCCGCGCCGCCCGCGCCCGAGGAGGATCTCGCCGCGCACCTGGCCTGGCTGACCGTGGCCCGCGACGTGCTCGGCGCCCGCGCCGTGCGCAACCGCGACGAGCTGCAGCGGGTCTCCAGCCAGTGGCTCCTCGCCCAGCGCCACCTCGACCGGGTCCGCCCCGACGAGGCGGCCGCGCTGGTCGAGACCCAGGCGCGCCTGCGCGAGCGGGTTGCCGCCGACGAGACCGCGGGCACGCTGCTGAGCACCGTGGGCGCGCAGCTCGCCGCCTGGGAGGCCGCCCACCCCGCCCCCGAGACACCGCTGCCCCAGGCCGACCTCGACCTGGTCCGCCGCCTCCTCGACGAGTCCTCGGAACAGCGCGCCCGCGCCGCCCGCGAGCTGGTCGCCACCGTGCTCGACGTGCTCTGCGGCGTCGCCCTGGACATGGAGGTGGTGCAGCGCCAGGTCGAGCACGATCCGCCCGGCGGCGCGGTCGCACTGCGCGAGCTGGGCAACCGGGTCACCGACGCCGTCGACGACCTGCGCTCCCTGCCCCACACCCTGCTGCTCACCCCCGCGGACGGCGAGCCGCTCCACGCCACCCTGCGGCGCTGCGCCGACCGGCACCAGCCACGGCTGATGGTCGAGGTGGCCTGGGGCGGCAGCGAGCCGGAGGGCGAAGCGGTGCGCGCGGCGATCGTCTGGATCGCCCAGGAGTTCCTGCTCGCCGCCCTGCAGGGCGACGCCGGTGCGGCGGGTCTGGCCCTGAGCAGCGGCCTCGACGGGACGCTGCTGGCGATGAGCGCCCCGGCGCCGATCGGCGCCGCCGAGGGCGGCGTCGAGCCGGGCTGGCTGCTGCGCTGCCGGGCCCGGGCGGCCGTGGCTGGCGGGGTGCTCAGCGTCGACGCGCTAGGCGATCGGCGCGGCGCGGTCGAGGTGCGCTTCCCGGCGTCCTAGCCGGCGGCTGCGGCTGGCGGGTCGTCCCGCTGCTCACGGTCCGCCACCGCGGCGGATGCGTCGCGCAGCCGCAGCGTCACCCGAACCAGGTCCCCCAGGTCGTCGTCGCTGAGCTCGGCGAGGATGCGCCGGAAGTTCTCCGCGCCCAGCCCGTGCACCTGCTCGGTGAAGCGCCGCCCGGCGTCCGAGAGCGAGAGCCGCACGATGCGCCGGTCGTCCGCGGAGCGCTCGCGGCGGACCAGGTCGCGCTCCACCAGCCGGTCGACCACCGCGCTCGCCGAGGGCGCCGAGATCGACAGCGCCTCGGCCAGCGCGCCCACGGTCATGTCGCCCTGCTCGTGCAGGGTGGCCAGGACGTGGAGCTGGGCCATGGAGACGTCGCAGCCGCGCACCCAGGCCATCGAGCTGCGCCGCCGCTCGGCGACCAGCTCGCCGACCGCGGCCATGGCGGCCTCGACGGCGGCGCGGTGGGTGCGGCTCATGCCACCGCCCCGACCACCGCCGGCTCCTCGCCGGGCAGGCCCGCGCCGTCGCCGAGTGGCTGCGGCTCGTCGCGGCGGCGCAGCGGCACCTCGCGCACGAAGAGCACGGCGACGAAGGCGATCACCCCGGAGACGACACCGATCCAGAACATCTCGGCGGTGGCGGCGGCGAACGCGTTGTGCACCCCGGTGACCACGTTGGCGGCGCCCTGGGCCGCGCCGACACCGGTCAGCGAGCCGCGCGACGGGCTGTTGGCGATGCCGTCGGCGACGCTCTGCGGCACCCCGGCGTCGACCAGCTTGCCGGGCAGCAGGCTGGCGAACTGCTGGTTGAACAGCGTGCCCGCCAGGGCCAGGCCGATCGAGCCGCCCATCTGGCGGAAGAAGGTGAGCGAGCTGGTGGCGGTGCCCATCAGCCGCGGCGAGACCACGTTCTGCACGATGGTGGTGAAGCCCGACATGCCCGGGCCGACGCCGAGGCCGACCAGCAGCATCATCGCCCAGAGCACGTAGTTGTTGGTGGTTGCGGTCAGGGTTGTCATCAACCCGGTGCCCACCATGAGGAACAGCGTGCTGGCGACGATCAGGTAGCGGTAGCGTCCGGTGCGGCTGATCAGGCGCCCGGCGACCACGCTGCCGCCGATCAGTCCGACCAGCAGCGGCCAGGTCTCGTAGCCCGACTGGGTCGCGCTGACGCCGCGCACCACCTGGTAGAAGCGCGGCAGGTAGATGATCGCCGAGAACATGCCGATGGCGACCATCAGCGTGGCCGCGATCGACGCCGAGAAGGTGCGGTCGCGGAACAGGGTCAGCGGCACGATCGGCTCCTTGGCGCGCGCCTCGACGTAGACGAACAGCGCCAGCAGCGCAACCCCGATGAGCAGCAGCCCACCGACCCCGAAGCTGCCCCACGACGGCAGCGTGCCGTCGGCCGCGGTGGTGCCCTTGTTGCTCAGGCCGAGCAGCAGCGGCACCACGCCGGCGGTGAACACCGCGGTGCCCAGGTAGTCGAAGTCGCGCACCCGGGTGTCGCCGCGGCGCACGTTGTGCAGCACCGTGGAGATGACGAACAGGGCGAGGATGCCGATGGGCAGGTTGACGTAGAAGATCCAGTGCCAGCTCACGTGGTCGGTGAAGAAGCCACCGATGAGCGGGCCGAGCAGGAAGCTGACGCCGAACACCGCGCCGAACAACCCCTGGTAGCGGCCGCGCTCGCGCGGCGAGAACATGTCGCCGACGATGGCCAGCGAGATGGGGAAGAGCGCGCCGGCGCCGAGGCCCTGGATGGCGCGGAAGACGATCAGCTGGTCGATGCTCTGGCTCAGGCCGCTGAGCGCCGAGCCGATCAGGAAGAGGACGACACCGATCATCAGCAGCGGCTTGCGCCCGTAGACGTCGGAGAGCTTGCCGTAGATGGGCACGGTGATGGTGCTGGTCAGCAGGTAGATGGTGACCACCCAGGCGTACTGGTCGCTGCCGTGCAGGTCGGTGACGATGCGGGGCAGGGCGGTGCCGACCACGGTCTGGTCGAGCGAGCCGAGGAACAGCACGAGCAGCACGGCGCCGAGGATGACCATGCGCGAGCGCTCGCTGAGCGGGGCGGGGCTGGTGGAACGGCCGGTGGGCAAGGCTTTGGTGTCTCCTGGGCGCGCTTGGGGAGCTGTTGGGCTGCGGGCGCTTAGGATAACACGAACACTTCTGTACGCGAACCTTTAGGCTATGACGATACTGTTTGGCCGGTGCAGCGGGCGTGTGGCGGCGGGGCGGCGTATCATCGGGGCACCCCAGGGGGAGCTCGAAGCTGAGAGGCCGCCACGGAGGCGGCGACCCCGAACGACCCGGCCGGTAATGCGGTCGGAGCAATGGGCCACCCGGTCGGCTCCGTCGTTCCCCTCGGCGTGGAGACCATGACCGCCCTCAGCACCGCCGAGCGCCTCGCCACAGCGCGGCTCTACGTGGTCACCGAGGCCGCCCACGACGCCGCACGCGTGCTCGACGTGGTGGCGGCGGCGTGCGACGGCGGGGCGGACGTGGTGCAGCTCCGGCGCAAGGGGGAGGACGGGTTGGCTCTGCTCCGGCTGGCCGAGCGGGTGCGCGCGGTGACCGCGGCGGCGGGTGTGGTGTTCGTGGTCAACGACCGGCTCGACGTGGCCATGGCTGTAGACGCAGACGGGGTGCATCTCGGCCAGGACGACCTGCATGTTGCGGTGGCGCGCCGGTTGTGGCCGGGGCGTGTCGTCGGGCGCTCGACGCATTCGCTGGCGCAGGCGCTGACGGCGGTGGAGGAGGGGGCGGACTACATCGGCGTCGGGCCGGTGTTCGCCACGCCGACCAAGCCGGGGCGGGCGGCGGTTGGGCTCGCCTGCGTGGGAGACGTGGCGTCGTCGGTGGTGGGCATCCCGTGGTTCGCCATCGGGGGGATCGACGCCGCCAACGTGGGGTCGGTGCTGGACGCGGGGGCGCGGCGGGTCGCGGTGGTGCGGGCGGTGTGCTCCGCCACCGACGTGGCCGCGGCGGCGCGTGCGTTGCGCGCTGTCGTTGCCGCGGCGGGGGGCGTCGGCGCTGGCGCGGAGGCGGTCGTGTGAGCATCAGCATCCGCGTCAACGGCGACGCGCGCGAGGTGGAGGAGGGGCTGACCGTGGCGGGGCTGCTCGACGCGCTGGGCGTCAAGGCGCCGCGCGTCGTCGTCGAGCACAACATGCGCATCCTGCGCGCGGACGACTTCGCCGCGGCGCGCATCGCGGACGGGGACGAGCTGGAAGTCCTCCAGTTCGTCGGCGGCGGATGAACGGAGGTTCCGGCCAACCATGACACTGACTGACACCGCGACGGCGGACGAGCTGCGCATCGGCGGCGCGGTGCTGCGCAACCGGCTGATCCACGGCACCGGGAAGTTCCCGTCCGACGAGGTGCTGGGTGCGTGCCTGCAGGCCGCCGAGCCCGACATGGTGACCCTGGCCATCCGCCGCCTCTCGCTGGAGGGCGGTCGCAACGAGCTGGCGGGCGTCGACCTCTCGCCCTTCACGCTGCTGCCCAACACCGCGGGCGCCACCACCGCGGCGCAGGCGATCCGCCTCGCCCACCTGGCCCGTGCCGCGAGCCTCAGCGAGTTCGTCAAGGTCGAGGTGGTCGGCGACGAGCGCACGTTGCTGCCAGATCCTGCCGGAACTCTGGAGGCCACGCGGGTGCTGGTGGAGGAGGGGTTCACCGTGCTCGCCTACACGTCGGACGACGTGGTGCTGGCGCTGCGGCTCCAGGAGGCGGGGGCGGCGGCGGTGATGCCCGGCGCGGCGCCGATCGGCACCACGCTGGGCATCCAGAACCCGTTCAACATCCGCCTGATCATCGAGCGGCTCGACGTGCCGGTCGTCGTCGACGCCGGGCTCGGCGTGCCCAGCGAGGCGGTGCGCTGCATGGAGTGGGGCGCGGCGGCGGTGCTGGTCAACACGGCGATTGCGCGGGCGCGCAACCCGGTGGAGATGGCGCGCGCCTTCCGCGACGCCGTCGCCGCGGGACGCCGCGCCCACCTGGCGGGACGGGCGGAGATCAGCTTCGAGGCGGTGGCGTCGAGTCCCACCGCGGGGCTGCCGACCTCGTCCTCGTAGCGTGGGTGCATCGCGCGGCCTGACCCTCGCCGACGTGGGCGAGTCGGGCCTGCTGGCGCGCCTGGCGGCGGGTCGCCGCCCCGTCACCGACGCCGCGGTCCTGCTCGGTCCCGGCGACGACGCCGCCATGTGGCAGCCCCCGCCCGGCCGGGCGCTGGTGCTGACCCAGGACGCGCTGGTCGAGAACGTCGACTTCCGCCGCGAGTGGATCACGCCGCACCTGCTGGGCCGGCGCTCCGTGGCCGTGTCGCTGTCCGACCTGGCCGCCATGGGCGCGCTGCCCGCCTGGTGCCTGGTGACCCTGTGCGCCCCGGCGAGCACGCCGCTCGCGGACGTCGAGGCGCTGCACGACGGCATGCAGGAGATCGCCGCCGAGCACGGCTGTCCCATCGTCGGCGGCGACGTCAGCGCCATCGACGGGCCGATGGTGATCGACGTGGTGGCGGGCGGCGTGGTCGCCGCCGAACGGGCGCTGCGGCGCGACGCGGGGTGCGCCGGCGACGCGCTGGTGGTGACCGGAGTGCTGGGACGCGCCGCGGCAGGGCTGCGCCTGCTGCGGGACGGATCGCCGGCCGCGGCTGTGCCGGACGCTGTCGTCGCCGCCTGGCGCAGCGCCCAGCTCGACCCGGTGCCGCGGCTGGGCGAGGGAGTTGCGCTCAGTGCGGCCGGGGTGCGCTGCGCGGGAGATGTGAGCGACGGCCTGCTGGTTGACGCGCGGCGCTCCGCGGACGCTTCGGGCTGCGCCGCCGAGCTGTGGCTCGACGCGCTGCCCGTTGACGCGGCCTTGCGCCATGCCTTCCCTGGCGACGAGTGGAGCGCCCTGGCCCTCGGGGGCGGCGAGGACTTCGAGCTGCTCGCCGCAGTGTCCCCTGGGCAGCTCGACGCACTGCTGCGCGACTGGCCGCGCGACCTGGCCGCACTGCACGTCGTCGGCCGCCTGGCCGAGGGCCGTGGCCTCACCCTGCGCGCGTGCCATGGTGGCGATGTGCTGCCGCTGCCGCCCGTGTCGTCCCGCCACTTCGGGTCATGATCGACCAAAACGCGGACGCCACGGTGCTGCTCAGCGACTCGCCGCTGCGCACCGAGGCCCTGGGCCGCTCGCTCGGCGCCGCGCTGCGCGCCGGCGACGTGCTCGCCCTCGACGGCGACCTCGGCGCCGGCAAGACGGTCCTGGTCCGCGGCCTCGCCGCCGGTGCCGGTGCCGACCCGCTCACCGTGCGCAGCCCCACCTTCGTCCTGCACCACGTCTACCGCGGAACCGTGGTCACCCTGCACCACATCGACTGCTACCGCCTCGGCGAGTACGCGGACCTGGACTCGCTCGACATCGACACGCTCGCCGAGGACGGCGCGCTGGCCGTCGAGTGGGCTTCGTACGCACCGCAGCTCGACGAGCTCAACGCGGTGCACGTCCACATCGACGTCCTCGACGGCGAGCGGCGTCGCATCACCATGCGCGCGCTGCCGCCGCACCTGCGCGCCGCCCTGGACTCGCTGGCGTGACCGTGCTCGCCGTCGACACCGCCTCGCGGCGCCACGCCGTGTGCGTGCTCGCCGGCGGCGACGGGACGGTGCTCGCCGAGCAGCACCTGGAAGGGCGCCATCTCGATCGGCAGCTTCCCGCCGCGCTCGCCGCGCTGCTCGCCCGCGGACGGCCCACCGCCGTCGCCGCGGTGCTCGGCCCGGGGTCGTATACCGGCCTGCGGGTGGGCATCGCCGCGGCGCTGGGACTGGCGCACGCGGCGGACCTTCCCCTGCACGGCATCGGCGCCCTCGACGTGGTCGCCCGCGCCGCCCCGCCCGGTGTGGAGCTGGTCGAGGCCGTCGCCGACGCGGGTCGTGGCGCGCTCTACGTGGCCCGCTTCCGCCGCGGGGGGATGGTCTTGCACCATGAGGACGAGCCCCGGCGCGTCGAGGCCGGCGGCTGGCAGCCGGCACCGGGGTTTGCCGCCGTCAGCTTCGACGACGTGAACGGCGCTGAGCCCTGCGCCCCGCGCGCCGCCGCGGCACTGGCCATGTCGGCGGCGGCGGCACTGGCCGCCGCGCCACTGCTTCGCGCCGGACTCGAGCCGATCTACCTTGCCGGTGATGCGTCTGCGCCGCGAGGGCCGCGCGTATGATGGCCGAAAGGTCGCTCACGGCCACGCAATTCACACGGCACGCCAGGACATGCAGGTCGTACCCCGAGTCGCCATCGAGCCGATGCGCGAGGAGGACATCCCCACCATCCAGGCGATCGAGAAGGACATCTTTCTCACGCCCTGGCCCAAGAACGCGTATCACCGCGAGCTCTCGCAGAACCGCCAGGCCTCCTACGTGGTGATGCGCGAGGGCGGCGAGATCGTCGGCTACGGCGGCCTGTGGAAGGTGTTCCACGAAGCCCACGTCACCACCATCGGGGTGCGCGCCGCCGACCAGAACAAGGGCTGGGGCCGCACCCTCTTCGCCGCCCTGGTGCAGCGCTCCTACGCGCTGGGCGCGCGCTGGATCACCCTCGAGGTGCGGCCCACCAACGAGCACGCCATCCGGCTCTACGAGGCCTTCGGCTTCAAGGCCATCGGCCGCCGCCGCGGCTACTACACCGACAACGGCGAGGACGCCCTGATCATGTGGAGCGACAGCATCCACGCCCCCGCCTTCAAGCGCAACTTCACCGCCATGCTGCACACCCTGCCGGTGACCGTCGAGGGCCTCGGCGACGAGCCGCCGCCCGGGTACCCCGACCACTGAACCTGCTCGCCGTCGAGACCTCGTGCGACGAGACGGCCGCCGCGGTGCTGCGCGACGGGCGCGAGCTGCTCTCCTCGGTGGTCGCGTCGCAGGTCGACATGCACGCGCGCTACGGCGGCGTCGTCCCCGAGCTGGCGGCGCGCGCACATCTCGACGCCATCGCCCCCACCGTCGACGAGGCCTTGCTGGCCCTGGAGAATCGCTGGGACGGCGTCGACGCCATCGTGGTCACGCGCGGACCGGGGTTGATCGGGTCACTTCTGGTCGGAACTGCCTACGCGCAGAGCGCGGCGCTGATGCGCGGCCTGCCGGTCGTTGGTGTGTCGCACCTCGCGGGCCACGTCTACAGCGCCATGCTCGCCGAGCCCGACCTGCAGCCGCCGTACCTGGCCCTGGTGGTGAGCGGCGGCCACACCGACTGCGTGCTGCTGCGCTCCCATGGTGACGCCGTGCGTCTCGCCGCCACGCGCGACGACGCGGTGGGGGAGGCGTTCGACAAGGTGGCGCGCATGCTCGGCCTGCCCTATCCGGGCGGCCCCGCCGTACAGCGCGCTGCGGAGGGTGGCGACCCGTCGCGCTTTCCGCTGCCGCGCACCCGCCTCGACGACTCGTTCTCCTTCTCGGGATTGAAGACCGCGGTGCGCTACGCGGTCCGCGACCTCGGACCCTCGCGCCTCGACTCGCGAGGCGTCCCCAGCGACCCCCAGGTGGTCGCCGACATCGCCGCCTCCTTCCAGCGCGCCGCCATCGACCAGCTGCTGACGGGCCTCGGGCGCGCCGTGGAGCGCAGCGGCGCCGACCGCATCGCCGTGGTCGGCGGGGTCGCCGCCAACGCGCCGCTGCGCGAGGCGGTGCGGGCGCGGTTCAGCGGCCTGCGCGTGGTCATCCCGCCCCTCCAGTACTGCACCGACAACGCCGCCATGATCGCGGTCGCCGGCTGGCACCGCCTCCAGGTCCACGGCCCCGACACCCCTGGTTTCGACGTCGACCCGGGGCTCGGCGAGTTCGCCTGAATCCACGTCCGCGTCCACCGATCTCAGCGCCGAAAAGTTAAGCTACCCTAATTCCGCTCGTGGGCCAGCACCCACGGCGCCCGTTGGAGAGCCGACCACCATGACCTTCGCCCAGACCGCCGGCCTGGGAGCACTCGCCGGCCTGACCATCTTCCTCGGCCTGCCCATCGCCCGGCTCGGCCGCCCCAAGCCCTCGCGGCTCGCCTTCCTCACCGCCGCCTCGGTCGGCGTGCTGATCTTCCTGCTCTACGACGTGGTCAAGAACGCCTCGGAGACGATCACCGGCGCCCTCGACCAGAGCCGCGGCACCGGCATCGGCTACGGCCTTCTGCTCGCCGCCGGCCTCGCCGCCGGCGCCCTGGGCCTGGTCGCCTTCGAGCCGGTGATGAAGCGCCGCCGCCCGCAGATGCCCGCCGGCCCGGGCGCGCTCGCCGCCACCACTCTCGACCAGCCGCCCGCCGTCGCCACCGCCCTCCGCCGCCAGCCGCTCTCGGCCGCCGAGCGCGTCGCCGTGTTCATCGCCCTGGGCATCGGCCTGCACAACTTCTCCGAGGGCCTGGCCATCGGCCAGTCCTCCGCCGGCGGCGCCTACCGCCTGTTCCTCGTCCTGGTGATCGGCTTCGGCCTGCACAACGTCACCGAGGGCTTCGGCATCACCGCGCCCCTGTTCGGGCAGCGCCCGACCTGGCGCTTGCTGGGCCTGCTCGGCCTGATCGGCGGCGGACCCACCTTCGCCGGCACCCTGATCGGCTACCAGACCGGCGGTGGCCACCCCGCCATCTCCGTCCTCTTCCTCGCCCTGGCGGCGGGCGCCATCCTCTACGTCATCGGCGAGCTGCAGCACGCCGGTCGCAAGATCGGCGCCCACGACGTCGCCATGGTCGGCCTCCTCACCGGCTTCCTCGTCGCCTACGGCACCGACCTCGTCCTCCACGCCGCCGGCGCCTAGACAGACGCTCGCCCCGCCCCCTCGCCGCGTCGGGCGCCCCGCCCCCCGCGGCGGGAGCCGCACCCTCCCCTTGCCTCCTGGCACTCGATCAAGCGCGGGCTCGCCCGGCCCCCGCGGCGGGAGCCGCACCCTCCCCTTGCCTCCTGGCACTCGATCAGCGCGGGCTCGCCCGGCCCCCGCGGCGGGGAGCCGCACCCTCCCCTTGCCTCCCTGGCACTCGATCCTCTAGAGTGTTAGCAGTCTCCACCCCCGAGTGCTAAGCCGATTTTTCCCGATCGGAGGAGGTCTTCTTCGTGGCCGTCAACCTGCGTCCTCTCGCTGACCGTGTCGTCATCAAGCCCCTCGAGCGCGAGGAGATGACCAAGAGCGGCATCGTCCTTCCCGACACCGCCAAGGAGAAGCCCCAGGAGGGCCTGGTCGAGGCGGTCGGCAACGGTCGCTTCAACGAGCAGACCGGCCAGCGTGTCGCCCTCGACGTCAAGGTCGGCGATCGCGTGATCTACGCGAAGTACGCCGGCAGTGAGGTCAAGGTCGACGAGGACGAGTACCTGATCCTGTCGGAGAAGGACATTCTCGCCGTCGTCGCCAACGGCAAGAGCTGAGCAGACCCGATCCCGCATGCCAGCCAAGCAGCTCATCTTCGACGTCGAGGCGCGTGAGGCGCTGAAGCGCGGCGTCGACGCCCTCGCCGACGCCGTGTCGATCACCCTCGGCCCGCGCGGCCGCAACGTCATCCTCGACAAGAAGTTCGGCGCGCCGCTGGTCAGCAACGACGGCGTGACCATCGCCCGCGACATCGACTTCAAGGACCACTTCGAGAACATGGGCGCTGCGCTGGTCAAGGAGGTGGCCACCAAGACCAACGACGTCAGCGGCGACGGCACCACCACCGCCACGGTGCTGGCCCGGGCGATGATCGGAGAAGGGCTACGCAACCTGGCCGCCGGCGCGTCGCCGACCGGGCTGCGCCGCGGCATGCTGCGCGCCGCCGACGCCATCGCCGAAGCGGTGCGCGCCAGCGCCACGCCGGTCAACGGCCGCGACGACATCCGCCGGGTGGCCGCCATCTCCGCCGGCGACGAGGAGATCGGCGAGATGATCGCCGAGGCCTTCGACCGGGTCGGCCGCGACGGCGTCATCTCTGTCGAGGACGGCCAGGGCTTCGAGACCGAGCTGGAAGTGGTCGAGGGCATGCAGTTCGACCGCGGCTACATCTCGCCCTACTTCGCAACCGACCAGTCGCGCATGGAGGCCGTCCTCGAAGACGCCTTCCTGCTGATCACCGACCGCAAGGTCGGTGCCGTCGCCGACATGCTGCCGGTGCTGGAGAAGGTCGTCCAGACCGGGCGCCCGCTGCTCATCGTGGCCGAGGACGTCGAGGGCGAGGCGCTGGCCACCCTGGTGGTCAACAAGCTGCGCGGCACCTTCACCGCGGTGGCGGTCAAGGCCCCGGGCTTCGGCGATCGCCGCAAGGCGATGCTCCAGGACCTGGCCATCCTCACCGGCGGCCAGGTGGTCAGCGAGGAGGTGGGCCTGCGTCTCGACCGGGTCACCCTCGACCTGCTCGGCCGCGCCCGCCGCGTGGTGGTCACCAAGGACGACACGACCGTCGTCGAGGGCGGCGGCGACCGTGCCGCCATCGAAGCCCGCGTCGAGGAGATCCGCCAGCAGGTCGCCGAGACCGAGTCCGACTGGGACAAGGAGAAGCTGCAGGAGCGGCTCGCTCGCCTGGTCGGCGGTGTGGCCGTGCTCGAGGTCGGCGCCGCCACCGAGGTGGAGATGAAGGAGCGCAAGGCCCGGGTCGAGGACGCCCTGGCGGCCACGCGCGCCGCGCTCGAGGAGGGGATCGTCCCCGGCGGCGGCGTCGCCCTGCTGCGGGCCGCGTCCGCGGTGGACGCGCTGGGGCTGGAGGGCGACGACCTGGTCGGCGCCGGCATCGTCCGGCGCGCCGCCGAGGAGCCGCTGCGCACCATCGCCGAGAACGCCGGCGACGAGGGCTCGGTGGTCGCCTACCGGGTGCACGCCATGGGTCCCGCCGAGGGCTACGACGCGGCCGCCCGCGAGTTCGGCAACATGCTGGAGCGCGGCATCGTCGATCCCGCCAAGGTGACCCTGAGCGCCCTGCTCAACGCCACTTCGATCGCCACCATGATCATGACCACCGAGGCGCTGATCGCCGACGCCCCCGAACCTGAGGACGACGACGACCACGACCACAGCCACGGCGGCCACGGCCATGGTCACGGCCACGGGGACATGGACTTCTAGCTAGGCGCCCGGTCTGTCAAGACCGAGGGATCGACCGGAATGTCGGAGTGCGTGCGCGGGCGCTCTGATAGCCTTGACGCAATTGCGGGGACCACGTTGGTCGCGCGTGCGGGGTGATGCGGAGGGGCGGTGATCAGCGAGCAGACCGGGGGATTGGGCGCGGCGCTGGCCGGCGATCCGCAGCGCGTCATCGACGCACTGGCGGGCGTGCTCGACACCCTGCCCATCTCGGTCATCGTCGTCGAGGGCCGTGCACCGTTCCGGGTGCTGTACCAGAACCCGCGCAGCGCCGCGGTGGTCCCCGAGGAGCGGCGTCCCGCGCTGGGCAAGCCGTGGCAGGAGCTGTGGGAGGGGGTCAGTGAGGCGGGCGTCCCCGCCCTGCTCGGCGAGGTGGCCGCCAGCGGCGTCTCCCGCCACCTCTCGGGCTGGGAGTTCGTCCACGGCGCGAGCGGCGACGGTGCGCGGCGGGTCACGGTGTGGGACTGGATGGTCAGCCCCATCGCCGGCGTGACCGCCGGCCATCCCGGGTACCTGCTGATCACTGCGCTCGACCGCACCGAGCACCGCCTCGCCGAGGAGCGCGAACAGGCCCGCCGCCTCGCCGAGCAGCAGCGCTTCGACGAGCTGGCCCTGGTCCGCCAGGTGGCCCAGGCGCTCAGCGCCACCCTCGACGAGCAGCAGGCGGCGATGCACGTGGTGCAGATCGCGGCCACCATCGTCACCGCGCCGGGCGCTCCGCCGCGCCGCTCCTCGCTGCTCCGCCTCGATGGTGACCGGCTGGTCAGGATCGCCGAGTACGACCGCGACGGCCCGCGCCTCGGCCAGACCACCTACACCCTGGCCGACCATCCCCAGCTCGCCGAGGTGGCGGCCGGCGAGCAGCCGGTCACCGGCAGCTTCGACGGCGACCTCGACGTTCCCGAGGCCACTCGCGAACGGGTTCGCGACGGCGGACTGCGCAGCTACGCGCTGGCGCCGGTGCACATCGGCGAGGCCATCTTCGGCGTCATCACCATCGGCGCCCGCGACGGCTTCGACGAGGCCCAGATGCAGCGGCTCACCGCCGTCGCCCACATCTCCGGCCTGGCCCTGGGCAACGCCATGCGCCATACGCTGGCTCGCGACCACGCCGAGCGGATCGCCGCGCTGGAGCGGGCCAAGTCCGACTTCCTCAACCTCGCCTCGCACGAGTTGCGCGGACCGCTCACCGTGGTGCGCGGCTACATGTCGATGCTCTCCGATGGCAGCCTCGGCGAGCTGAGCAGGCGCACCGCCGATGTGCTGCCCACGGTGATGGAGCGGCTGGAGGCGATGAACCGCATCGTCGACCAGATCATCGACACCGCCCGGCTGGCCGACCACGAGTCGGCGCCACTGCGCCTGCAGGCGGTGGACCTGCGCGATGCGGTCGGGGCTGCCGTGGGCGAGGTGGCGGTTCGCTGCGCCGCCGACGACGAGCGCCGCGTGGCCCTGGTGTCGGTGCGCGACGGCGGCCTGGGCATTGCTGCGGACGACCTGCCGCGCATCTTCACCCGCTTCGGCCGCATCGTCACACCGGAGAACTCGGCGATCGCCGGCACCGGGCTGGGGCTGTACCTGGCGCGCGACACCGTGCGTCGCCACCGGGGCGACATCGCCGTCGACTCGCGGCTCGGCGAGGGGAGCACCTTCACCATCACCCTGCCCCTGCTCGACGCGGGCGGCTGACTGGTACCGTGGCCTCCATGAGCGAGGCATCCCCGGGCCGTTCGGCGCGCGTCGCCGTGGCCCAGTACGAGCCGCACGTCGGCGACCTCGACGGCAACCGCGAGCAGGCGGTGCTCTGGGCGCGCCGCGCCGCCGCGGAGGGCGCCGACCTGGTGGTCCTGCCCGAGCTGGCGTCGAGCGGGTACACCTTCGAGTCCGAGGCCGAGGCGCAGGCGATGGCGGAGGATCCCGACGAGGGACCGACGGTCGCGGCGCTGCTCTCGGTCAGCCGGGACACGGGGGTGCACATCGTCTGCGGCCTCGACGAGCGCGACGGCGACTGCCGCCACAACAGCGCGGTGCTGCTCGGCCCTTCGGGACGCCTCGCCACCTACCGCAAGCTGCACCTCTTCTATGACGAGCAGACGTGGTTCGTGCCCGGCACCTCGCTGCCGGTGGTCGAGCTCCCCTTCGGCCGCGTCGGCATGATCATCTGCTACGACCTGTGGTTCCCGGAGCCGGTGCGCGCCCTGGCCCTGGCCGGCGCCGACATCGTCGCCGTGCCCACCAACTGGGTGGCGTCGTTCAAGCGCACCGTGTACGACGACCGCGGCTACTGCCAGGGTGACTACGTGGCCATGGCCACGGCGGCGCAGAACGGAGTGGTGATGGCCTGCGCCGACCGCATCGGGAGCGAGCGCGGCCTGACCTTCCTTGGCGCGTCGATCATCGTCGGCGCCGACGGCTGGCCGGTGGCCGGTCCGGCGCCCGCGGACGCCGAGGCGCTGCTGGTCGCGGACGTGGCCGTCGGCGGCGCCGCGGCGGCACGGCAGCGCACGCCGCGCAACCACCTGCTCGGCGACCGGCGTCCCGACGCCTACACTGTCGAGCCCGTGTCCCCTCACACGGCCCCTGCGACCACCCCCCGCGGCGCCGAGCGCGTCGCGTCCCAGCCGACCCTCTGACCACGCTCGGAACCACCGACCTGCTCTCCGGCCTCAACCAGGCGCAGCGCCGCGCCGTCGAGGCGCCCGATGGACCACTGCTCATCTTCGCCGGCGCCGGCAGCGGCAAGACGCGTGTGCTCACCCACCGCATCGCCCACATCATCGCCACCGAGCGGGCGCGGCCCGAGGAGATCCTCGCAGTCACCTTCACCAACAAGGCGGCGCGGGAGATGCGCGAGCGCATCGAGGTGCTGCTCGGCGGTCGCGCCACCGGGATGTGGCTGGGCACCTTCCATTCCATCGGCGCGCGCATCCTTCGCCGCGACGGCATCGCCATCGGCATCCCGCGCGAGTTCAGCATCTACGACGAGGCCGACCGGGTCGCCGCCATGCGCCGCGCCATGCAGGCCGCGGGCGTCGACGACAAGCGCTTCCCGCCGGCGCAGGTGGCCCACCAGGTCTCGGCGGCGAAGAACGAGCTGCAGTCGGCCGACGAGTACGCGGCCACCGCGGGCGCGTACTACGGGGCGCGCATCGCCGAGGCGTTCCGCGCCTACGAGCGGGAGCTGCAGTCCGCCGGCGCGCTGGACTTCGACGACCTGCTGGTGCGCGTCGTCGAGCTCTTCGAGGACGTTCCCGAGGTGGCCGCCAAGTACCAGCACAAGTTCCGCCACATCTTCGTCGACGAGTACCAGGACACCAACAAGGCGCAGTACCGCCTGGTGCAGATCCTCGGCGCGGTGCACGACAACGTCACCGTGGTCGGCGACGACGACCAGTCGATCTACGGCTGGCGCGGCGCCGACGTGCGCAACATCCTCAGCTTCCAGCGCGACCATCCCAACGCCACGGTGGTGACCCTCGACCAGAACTACCGGTCGACGCAGACCATCCTCGACGCCGCCCACTCGGTGATCCGTCACAACACCGAGCGCGCCGCCAAGCAGCTGTGGACCGAACGTCTCGGCGGCGAGAAGGTGCGCATCATCTCCGTGTACGACGAGACCGAGGAGGCCGTCGCGGTCACCTCGGAGATCGAGCGGCTGGTGCAGACCGAGGAGATGTCGTACACGGACATGGCCGTGCTGTACCGCACCAACGCGCAGTCGCGCGCGCTGGAGGATGTGCTGCTGCGTCGCGGCATCCCGTACCAGCTCATCGGCGGTCCGCGCTTCTACGAGCGCCGCGAGATCAAGGACGTGCTCGCCTACCTTCGGCTGATCGCCAACCCGCGCGACGCGGTGTCCTTCGCGCGCATCGTCAACGTGCCGCGGCGCAAGATCGGCGACCGCACCGTGCAGGAGCTGGAACGCCTCGCCCGGCGCCACAACGTCCCGCCCTTCGAGGCGGTGGCCCGGCTCGACGAGAGCGAGGAGTTCGGACCGGCTGCGGTGTCCGCGCTGGAGAGCTTTCGCAAGCTGGTCGAGGGGCTGCGCGGCGACGCCCAGCAGCTCTCGCTGCCGGAGCTGGTCGACCGCCTCCTGGTCGAGAGCGGCTACAAGCTGATGCTCCAGGACGGCACGCCGGAGAACGAGGAGCGCTGGCGCAACGTCACCGAGCTGGTCGGCCTCGCCGGCGAGTACGCCGACGCGCCGCCACCGGAGGGACTGCAGGCGTTCCTCGAGAACGTCGCCTTGGTCAGCGACGTCGATTCGCTCGACCCGACCAAGGCGGGGGTGACGCTGATCACCCTGCACCAGGTCAAGGGCCTGGAGTTCCCCGTCGTCTTCATCGCCGGGATGGAGGAGGGGCTGATGCCTCACCTGCGGGCCATGGAGGAGGGCGAGGCGGGCCTCGCCGAGGAGCGCCGCCTCGCCTACGTCGGCATCACCCGGGCGCGGCAGCGGCTCTACCTGCTGCACGCCTTTCGTCGCCACGTCCACGGCACCCCGCAGCTCGCCGAAGCCTCGCGCTTCCTGCGCGACCTCCCCCCCGAGCTGGTGGAGATCCCGGTGCGCCCCGGCGGTCCGCCGCCCGGCGACCCGCGCGCGCCGGGGGCGGTGCACCGCGCCATCCACGCCCACGCGGTGCGTCCCAACCCGGTGGAGGTGCTGCCCCAGCAGTACGACCAGGGGATGCGGGTGCGCCACCGCAAGTTCGGCCTGGGCACCGTGCTCAAGAGCATCATGACCCGCTCCGGCGAGGAGGTCACCATCAAGTTCGACGAGGCGGGGCTGAAGATCTTCGCCGTGGCCGACGCCGGCCCGGCGCTGTCGCGCGCCCAGTGAGCGACCAGGTCCCCGCCGAGGCACGGCAGCGGGCCGCGGACCTGCGCAGCCAGATCGACCACCACGCCAACCTCTACTACGTGCGCGACGCGCCGGAGATCAGCGACGTCGACTACGACCGGCTGTTTCGTGAGCTCCTCGACCTCGAGCAGCGCCATCCGGAGTTGCAGACCGCCGATTCGCCGACCCAGCGCGTCGGCGGCGCGCCGGTCGAAGCCTTTCGCAAGGTGCGCCATCGCACTCCCATGCTCTCGCTGGACAACGCCTTCAGCCCCGAGGAGGTCGCCGAGTTCGTCCGCCGCGTCGAGCGAGTTGTGGCCGATGTCGACGAATACGTCACGGAGCTGAAGATCGACGGTCTGGCCATCTCGCTCA
This sequence comes from Candidatus Angelobacter sp., assembly GCA_035569495.1. Lineage (GTDB taxonomy): Bacteria > Chloroflexota > Dormibacteria > Aeolococcales > Aeolococcaceae > DASRDZ01. Next base: position 118,312 of record DATMMX010000031.1, read on the forward strand.
CTTACCGGGACGGCCGGCTGGTCCGCGGCGCGACGCGTGGCAACGGCGTGGAAGGTGAGGACGTCACCGCGCAGGTGCGCACCGTCAAGGCGATCCCGTGGCAGTTGCGCGCGACGCCGAAGGGGCTGCCCAGCGAGTTCGAGGTGCGCGGCGAGGTGTACCTGCCCAAGGCCAGCTTCGCGCGCATCAACGCCGAGCTGGAGGAGGCGGGCAGGCCGACCTATGCAAATCCGCGCAATGCCGCGGCGGGCGCGGTGCGCCAGCTCGACCCGCGGATCACCGCGCGCCGCGGACTGTCGATGTTCACCTACGCCATGGACCCGCCCGGTCCGGCGCGCAGCCAGAAGGAGATCCTCGAGCTGCTCGGCGAGCTGGGCTTCCGGGTCAACCCCAACCACGGCACCGCCGCCTCGCTCGACGAGATCCTCGCCTTCCTCGACCGGTGGGGCGACCGCCGCCACGACCTCGACTACGAGACCGACGGCGTGGTCGTCAAGGTCTCGCGGCTCGACCAGCAGGCGGAGCTGGGCGCCGTCTCCCGCTCGCCGCGCTGGGCGATCGCCTACAAGTTCCCGCCCGAGGAGAGGGAGGCGGTGGTCGAGGACATCCGCGTCCAGGTGGGCCGCACCGGAGCGGCCACGCCGGTGGCGCAGCTCTCGCCGACGGTGCTCGCCGGCACCACGGTGCGCCGGGCGACGCTGCACAACGAGGACGAGGTGGCCCGCAAGGACGTGCGCATCGGCGACACCGTGGTGGTGCACAAGGCCGGTGACGTCATTCCCGAGATCGTCCGCGTGGTCATGGAGAAGCGGCCGCCGGACGCCCAGCCGTGGCGGATGCCCGATCAGTGCCCGTCGTGCGGCACCGAGCTGGTGCGCGAGGAGGGCGAGGTGGTGCGCCGCTGCGTCAACCCGCTCTGCCCGGCGCAGCGGCGCGAGAAGCTGCGCCACTTCGCCTCGCGCGCCGGCGTCAACATCGAGGGGCTGGGCGACGCGGTCATCGACCAGCTCGTCGAGCGCGGTTGTGCCGAGCAGCCCGCCGACCTGTACCGGCTGACCCGCGAGCAGCTCCTCCAGCTCGACGGCTTCGCGGACAAGTCGGCGGACAACCTGCTGGGCTCGATCCGGGCGCGGCGGGTGGTCCCCCTGGGACGGCTGGTCAACGCCCTGGGCATCCGCCACGTCGGCGAGCACACCGCCTTCGCCCTGGCCACCCGCTTCGGCTCCCTGGACGCGCTCACCGGCGCCTCGGAGGAGGACCTGCTGGCCACCGAGGGCATCGGCAAGGTGGTCGCCGAACACGTCCACCACTGGCTGGCCTCGGACCAGGGCCGCGAGCTGCTCGCCCACCTGCGCGAGGTGGGCGTGGAGCCGGAGCAGTCGGAGGCGGGGAGCGGCCCCTGGACCGGGCAGAGCTGGGTGCTCACCGGCACCCTCGACGCGATGACCCGCCCCGAGGCGGAGGCGCGCATCCGCGCCCTGGGCGGGTCGCCGTCGTCCAGCGTCAGCCGCAAGACGCACACCGTGGTCGCCGGCGCGTCGGCGGGCAGCAAGCTCGAGAAGGCGCAGCGCCTCGGGGTGCGGGTTCTCGACGAGCCGGAGTTCCTCGCCGAGCTGGAAGCAGCCCAGTCCGTCTGACCGCCGGTCAGCGGGTGGAACGCGCCGGTGATGCCCGCATGCGCCGCCTGCAACTCTCCGTGGAAGTCCTGTAAATCCGCGTTGCGATCGCGCTCGGCGGCCGTAGCCTCGTGCCGACGCCTCCATCGAGGCTGTGAACGAATCCACGCGGGCGCCGGGCGCCCGGAGGTTTGGCTTCTATGACCCAGATCAGCGACGCTGCGGTGACGTCGGACTCGGACCACGGCGCGGCGGCGATGCGCTGGGTCGGGGTAGGGACGTCGCCCACCGCCGATTCACGCCAGGCCGGCGCCGAGGCCGCCTCCCTCGCCGTGCGCGGCACCGGCACCAAGCTGCTGGTGGTCTTCGCCTCCCAGGCCCACGACCTCGCCGCCCTGCTCGCCGGCATCCGCCAGATCTGCCCCGACGCGCCGCTGATCGGCTGCTCCACGTCGGGCGAGATCGCCGGTGACGGCCCGGGCGACTCCGGGGTCGTGGTCACCGCGCTCGGCGGCGACGGCTTCTCGGTGGCGACCGCGGTGTCCCGGGGCGCCTCCGCCGACCTGCGCCAGGCCGGCGCCACCGTCGGCGAGTGCATCGCGCGGGTCGAGCCCCGTCCGCACCAGGTGCTCCTGCTACTCACCGACGGCCTCGCCGGCGACCAGCAGGAGGTCGTCCGCGGCGCCTACGGCGTGGTCGGCGCGGCGGTGCCCCTGGTCGGCGGCTGCGCCGGCGACGACCTGCGCATGGCCAGGACCGAGCAGCTCTTCGGCAACGAGGTGCTGACCGACGGCGTGGTCGCCGCGGCCATCGCCTCGGACGCCCCGCTGGGCATCGGCGTGCGCCACGGCTGGCGGCGCGTCGGCGACCCCATGCTGGTCACCTCGAGCAGCGGCAACCGCGTGCTCGCCCTCGACGACCAGCCCGCCCTCGACGTCTACCTCGACCGTCTCGACGCTCCGGCCGAGGCGCGCACCGACGCCGCCGTCTTCACCCGCTTCGCCATGACCCATCCGCTGGGCCTGAGCCGGCGCAGCGGCGAGGAGGTGCGCTTCGTCGCCGAGGCGGGCTTCGCCGACCGCTCCATCGGCTGCATCGCCGAGGTGCCCCAGGGCGGTCTTGCCTGGATGATGGAGGGCGACGCCGAGTCCGTGCTCAGCGCCACCGACGCCGCCTGCACCGACGCCCTCGACGGGCTCGACGGCAACCCACCGATCGGCCTGATCGCCTTCGACTGCATCGCCCGCCGTGGTGTCCTCGGCAGCGAGGGCGTTGCGGACGAGGTCGGCCGCATCGGCCACCATGCCGGCGGCGCACCGGTCGCCGGGTTCTACACCTACGGCGAGATCGCGCGGACGCGTGGTATCAGCGGGTTCCACAATCAGACGCTGGTGGTGCTGGCGCTGAGCTGATGGGACGCCGATGACGCCGTCGGGCGGTAGCTGGTCCACCCAGCAGCTCTCCGAGTTCCTGGTGGCGGTGGCGGCCTGCCGCGACCAGGGCTCGGCGATCGCGGGCGCCATCCAGTGGGCCGCCGAGGCTCTGGAGGCCGAGATCGCCGCCGTGGTGGACGAGGCCGGCGTGACCGACTCGGTGGGCTTTCCGCGCGGGCAGGTGCCCGTGGACGAGCTGCGCCGGATCGCAGCGCAGAGCCGCGGCGACCTGCACGTCGAAGGCCTCGGTCTGCTCCACGCCGTCGCCGTACCCGTCGAGGGCGGCACGCCCGGACGGTTGGTTTTGGGCCGTTCCGGGGTCGGCTTCGAGCCCGAGGAGACCAGCCTGCTGCGCGCCATGGCCCGCGGCCTGGCGCTGACCCTCGACAACCTGCAGATGCTGGAGCGGGAGCGCCGCCTCCGCGAGGTCAGCGAGCAGCAGGCGGCGGACAACCTCCGCCTGCTGGGCATGCTCCAAGAGCGCCAGGCGCTGCTCGAACGCCTCTCCAAGATCCAGGTCTCGATCTCGCGACGGGCGCCCCTGCACGAGGTGCTCGACGCCATCGTCGCCGGGGCCGGCGAGCTGCTCGGCGACGAGGTCATCGGGCTGCGCCTGGTCGACCGCGAGGACCCCGACTACATGACGCTGGTCTCCATCACCGGCGTCGACGAGGAAACCCGCGCCAAGCTGCGGCGCAGCCGCATCACCGAGGGCGTGGGCGGCCGGGCGATCATCGAGGACCGGCTGGTGGTGGTCGAGGACTACGCCAACGCCGACATGGCCATGGCCGCGTTCGCCGAGGCCGACCTGCGCGCCGCGATGGCCGCGCCGGTGCACGAGAATGGCCGCCCGGTGGGCAGCATCGTGGTCGCCACCAACCGTCCCGACCGGCGCTACACCGAGACCGAGCGAGAGATGCTGATGGCCTTCGCCCACCACGCCTCGCTGGCGCTCAACGACGCCAAGGTGGTGGAGGAGATGCGCCACCTCGCCTACCACGACTCGCTGACCGGCCTGCCCAACCGCGCCCTGTTCACCGAGCACCTGGAGCGGGCGCTGGCCCGGGCGCGGCGCGGCGGCTCGCGCGTCACCGTGCTCTTCCTCGACCTCGACCGCTTCAAGATGGTCAACGATAGTCTGGGACACGCCGCCGGTGACGAGCTGCTGGTCGCCGTCGGCCAGCGACTGCGGAGCTGCCTGCGCGCCACCGACGTCGCCGCCCGGTTGGGGGGCGACGAGTTCGCCATCCTCGCCGAGGACTCCGAGGGCGTCACCGACGCCGATGTGGTTGCCGAGCGCATCCTCGAAGCCCTCCGCGAACCGATCAGCGTGCACGGGCGCGAGCTATCGGTGACCGCCAGCGTCGGCGTCGCGGTCAGCGGCTGCGCCGACGGCAACGCCGAGGCCCTGCTGCGCAACGCCGACCTGGCCATGTACCGCGCCAAGGTCGACGGCCTGGGCCGCTACCTGGTCTTCGAGCAGCAGATGCACACCCTGCTCTCCGAGCGCGTCGAGATGGAGGCGGACCTGCGCCGCGCCATCGGCGCCGACGAGTTCGTCCTCCACTACCAGCCGATCGTCGCCCTGGCCGGCGGCGACATCGTCGGCGTCGAGGCCCTGGTGCGCTGGGCGCGCGGTGGCAAGGTGCTCACCTCGCCCAAGGAGTTCATCCCCGTCGCCGAGGAGATGGGGCTGATCGTCCCGATCGGCCGCTGGGTGCTGCGCGAGTCGATGCGCCAGGTGCGCGAGTGGCAGGAAAAGCACCTGGGCCTGCACCGCCTCGGCGTGTCGGTGAACATCTCGGCGCGGCAGCTCCGCCAGCCGGAGCTGGTCGACGACATCGTCGCCGCCCTGCACGCCACCCATTTCGACCCCTCGTGTCTGACCCTGGAGATCACCGAGACCGCCCTGATGCGCGACACCTCGCGCGCCCTGGAGACGCTCAACAACCTGCGCTCCCTGGGCATCCGGCTGGCCCTCGACGACTTCGGCACCGGCTACTCCTCGCTGAGCTACCTCCGCGAGTTCCCCATCGACTCGATCAAGATCGACAAGTCCTTCGTTGACGGCATCACCCACGGGTCGGAGGAGGCGGCGGTGGCGCGCGCGGTGATCGAGCTGGGCCGGACGCTCAACATCGACACCGTGGCCGAGGGCATCGAGGAACGGCACCAGCTCGACGAACTGCGCAACCTGCGCTGCGGATACGGCCAGGGCTACCACTTCTCGATGCCGCTGCCGGCCGAGGGCATGGAGCCGCTGCTGCGCCTGGAGTCGATGCGCGTCGCCTCCCACCTCGACGCCGCCGAGGCCGCCCTCGCGGCGGTGCGCATGGGACGGGGCGAGGTGCGCTCAGCCCACGCCTAGCTCACGCCGGCCCGGCGCGGCGCCCGCCCGGGGAGGCCGTAGAGTTGGGCGCATGACAGCGCCGCCCCCGCCCGCCACCCGGCCGGCGCGGCAGGCCCGGCTGATCGACAACCCCGAGCTGCTGCGCGAGCGCCTCCGGGCCGCCCCCGACAGCGCCGGCGTCTACCTCATGCGCGACCTCGACGCGCGCGTGGTTTACGTGGGCAAGGCGGCCAGCCTGCGCTCGCGCCTCCGCTCCTACTTCTCGACGGTGGCCGCCCATCCGCCGCGGACGCGGCACCTGGTCGAGCGCATCTTCGACTTCGAGACCATCGCCTGCCTCAACGAGCGCGAGGCGCTGATCCTGGAGAACACGTTGATCAAGCGCTACCGGCCGCGCTTCAACGTTCGTCTCAAAGATGACAAGAACTACCTCTACCTGAAGATCCCGCGTCCCGGCACCCCCGACCGCCACGCGCCCGGAACGGCACGGGAGGTGGAACGCGCGCCGCGCGGCGAGGGCGCGCAGCGGGCCTCGCTGTTCCCGCGTCCGTACTACTCCCGCCGCCTGGCCCGCGACGACGCGCGCTACTTCGGGCCGTACACCAACGCGCAGTCGCTGCGCACCACCGTCCGGCTGCTGCGCACCATCTTCCCGTTCCGCACCTGCAGCGACGAGATCTTCCGGCGCGGCAGGGTCTGCCTCGACTACCACATCAAGCGCTGCAGCGGCCCCTGCGAGGGACGCATCGACCCCAACGCCTACAACGATCTCCTCGAGCAGGTGCAGCTCTTCATGGAGGGTCGCTCGTCGGTGCTCACGGCGCAGTTGAGCGAGCGTATGGCCGAGTCCGCGGTGGAGCTGGACTACGAGGCCGCGGCCCGCTACCGCGACCGGCTGCGCGCGGTCGAGCGCGTTGCCGAGAAGCAGAAGATGCTGCGTGGCGGCCGTCAGGACCAGGACTGCGTCGCCGTTTCGCTGGACGGCGGCCGCGGCATGGTGGCGCTGCTCGCGGTGCGCGAAGGACGGGTCACCGGCATGGAGACGCACGAGCTGGAGGGCGTCGCCGAGCTCTCACCGCCGGAGTGCCTCGGCAGCTTCGTCGCCCAGTTCTACGGCAACGCGCCGCGCGTGCCGCGGACCATCCTGCTCTCCGACCCGGTGGAGGAACACGAGGTGCTCGCCGACTTTCTCGCCGAGCAGCGCGGCGGTCCGGTGGAGCTTCGCGTGCCACAGCGCGGCGCGATGCGCCAGCTGGTCGAGCAGGCGCGCGAGACGGCGTCGGTGGCCCTGCGGCAGCAGCGGATCAAGGAGGACTTCGACGCTGACCGGTCCGCCTCGCTGCTCGCCGACCTGCAGGTCCAGCTCGACCTCCCCGAGCCGCCGCGGCGCATCGAGTGCTACGACATCAGCAACACCATGGGCACCAACTCGGTGGGCTCGATGGTGGTGTTCGAGGACGGACGGCCCCGTCCCGCCCACTACCGGCACTTCGGCATCAAGACCGTCGAGGGCGCCGACGACTTCGCCTCCATCGAGGAGACGCTGCGCCGCCGGATCGGCCGCCACCTGGGGCGCGCCGCCGCCGAGGACGTCCCCGTCGACGATCCCGCAGGGAGCAACGGCGGCGGCCGGGTGGCCGAACCGGTGGGGGAGGAGGACGCGCTGGCGGTCGCCGAGGCCCCCGCCACCGAGCCCGCGCGCCGCCCCCGGCGGCGGGCCGCCGCGGCCGCGGACGACAGCTTCGGCACCCTCCCCGACCTCATCCTCATCGACGGCGGCAAGGGCCAG
>DATMMX010000032.1:0-113573 GCA_035569495.1 Candidatus Angelobacter sp.
TGTTCCACGAGGAGCGCAGGAACGGTCGCTGACCCCGAGTCCTTACGGACGAACGCTGATGATTGTCTTCCCCTTGCGCCGCTCGGACGGGTTGAGGGCGGCGACGGCGTCGTCGAGGGTCGCGAGTTGCCGATGTTCGTCCGCAGTCCGTCCCGCACCCGCTGGACGATCTCACTCAGTTGGGCGCGATCGGACTCGACAACGAAGTCAACCGCCTGGCCGTCGGTGGGCCGCGCCTCGGTCGGCCCGACGATGGTCACCAGCGTTCCTCCGGCTCGAATCAGGCCTGCGGACCGCTTCTGGATGTCGCCGCCGATGACGTCGAACACCAGGTTGACTCTTCCGACGTCTTCCAGGACGTCGTTGTCGAGGTCGACGAACTCTTGCGCGCCGAAGTCGAGCGCCTTTTGGCGGTCGGCGGCGCGTCCGGTGCCGATGACCCATGCGCCGGCCTCGCGTGCGAGTTGCGTCACCATCGTCCCGACTGCGCCGGCCGCGCCGTGCGCAAGGACGCTCTGCCCCGCCTGAATGCGGCCGTGCTCGAACAGCCCTTGCCATGCGGTCAGGCCCGAGATCGGCAGGCTCGCGGCCACCGTGTAGTCGACGTCGCCCGGGAGCGGCGCGAGGTTGCGTGCCTCGACGGCCACGTACTCCGCCAGGGTGCCGTCGCGATGCCAGTCCGCGAGGCCGAACACCCGCTGTCCCACCGACAACCCCGTCGTGCCGTACCCGAGAGCGGTGACCACTCCGGCCAGCTCGTGCCCAGGGATCGACGGTGTTCGGTCACGGTCGGCCCGATCGGTCCAGGTCGAGGGCCACGCCATCTCAGTCGGGACGAATCCCGACGCATGAACCTGAACAACGACGTCGTTGATCGCTGCCGGCGGCTCGGGGCGCTCCACCAGCGTCATCCCGGCCGTTCCCGCAGCCTGGTCCGTCACCACGATCGCCTTCATGGGGATTGTCTCCTCGGTCATCTGTCTCTTTGGTGGAAATGTTGCACCGATGGGCGCGTGCCGCTCACGACGAACGCGGATGATCGTCTGCCCGACGATCCGCTCGGTCGGGTTGAAGGCGGCGACGGCGTCGTCGAGGGTCGCGACCTTGCCGATGCTCGTACGCAGTCGTCCGTCCCGCACCCGCTGGACGATCTCACCCAGTTGGCCACGATCGGAGTCCATTACAAAGTCGATCGCCAGGCCCTCGGTGGGCCCGCGCCTCGGGCGAGCCGGCGATGGTCACCAGCGTTCCTCCGGCTCGCTCTCCAGAGCCGAGCCGTGCGGCTGCCGGAACTACTACACTCCCCCCTGGGCAGATGCGAGCAGAAGGGTGCTGCGTGTGATCCTGGCGAAAGATCGCGACCCTCGATTCACGACAATCCGCCGCGGTGGCACCCTCAGCGATGCGGATCACCAACTCCTCGCCCTGTGGGCGGCATCGTGCGCGGAGCACGTCCTTTACCTCTTCGAGTCGGCCCGGCCTGGGGACCAGCGACCGCGTCAGGCGATCGAGCAGGCCCGTGCCTGGGTGCGCGGCGAGATCACCATGACGCAGGCTCGCGCGGCGGCCGGCCATGCAAACGCCGCGGCCAGAGATCTGGGTGGGGCAGCACGGCATGCCGCGTACGCTGCCGCCCAGGCCGCCGCAGTCGCACACGTCGCCGCGCACGAGCTCGGTGCGGCCGCCTATGCGATCAAGGCCGCACGTGCTGCCGCGCCGACAGGAGACGGCGAGACCGCACGGCGACTCGAGTGCCAGTGGCAGCGCGACCAACTCCCGGAGGCGATTCGCGAACTCGTACTCGACGACCAGCGGTTGCGGAACGACATCTGCTGGTCGGCGTTCGACGGCTGAGAGCGCGTCGGGGCCGACGGCGTCAGTCTTTCTGCGCACCGCGACCAGCAGCAGCGCACTCCTGTGCGCCCGTGGCGGGCCGTGGCCCGGGCGTCCAAACAGCGGAGCGGCTACGCCGCGAAATGCGGGGGAGACGCGACCCCTCTCCCCGCACCCCCCTCTACCCAGGGGACGAGCCCCCTCCCCCAGGGAACCCTGTCCTACCTGGGCAGGATCGACCCTGGCGTCGCCAGCGCGGGCAGCGGCGGGATCACCAGGCCGGTGCCTGCTCCGCCGGCGGCGGTGTTCGGCTGCTGTGCCTGCGCCTGCACCGGCCGTGTCGCTGCCGCGTGTGGTGCCGGCGCGGCCGTCTTCGCCGAGCGCTGCTGCGGCGCGGCCGGTGCGGGTCCATTCGCCGCCGCTCCGGGCGACGGCACCACCTGGTTGCTGCACACCCAAACCCCCATCGTCCCCGCGTACAGCTCGCAGATCGGATACTGCAGCACCCCCGACGTCAGCGGCGAAGCCTGAGGATCGGGATCCTCGTACACGAAGACGCCGGGATCGGTGTAGTACGCGCCGCGCTCGCTGTACGGCTGGTAGATGTTGCCCTGCTCGCTGCCCGTCCTCCAGCCCGACCCGCAGTCGTTCTGGTTGGCGGTGCTCCCGCTGTTGCAGTCGGGCGAGCGCCAGTTGGTGCTGTTCTGGTCGTTGTAGACCGACTGGTCAGCACACTTGGTGCAGCCGCCCTGGTACGCCTTGCGGCGAGACGTGTCCGCACCGGCGCAGAGACCGTCGGCGCACGCGCCGGTGCCCGCGTCGGCCGCGCGCAGCGGGTTGTGCATGTCGGTGGGGTCGACGTTCTTGCTGACCAGCGACGCCGGGTCGCTCGCACTGCCCTGCAGGTGCGTGTTGGCCTGCACCGCGCCGCCGTCCGACGGGCCGTTGGCCACGCGCCGGTCCTTGCCGTGGTCGGCAGTGGGGTTGACGGCGTCGTGCTCGCCGTTGTCGAGGTTGTCGTCGGCGCCGAAGTACACCTGCTGGTTGGTGACGGCATCCGCGGGGTTGCGCTTGGCGGTGTTCAACTGCACGACGCTCACCGACGGCTGTCCCGGCGTGCCGACGAACTGCTGCGGCAACGGGAAAGCCCCCTGTCCGCCGCCGATCACCCACGTCGCCACGTCGGTCGCGAAGCCGATCGGGTTGACCAGGATGAAGGTGCCCGTCCCGGTGTCGAAGCGCAGCATGTAGGTGGTGCCGTTGCCGGGGTCGACCGCGACCGACCCCGCATGCGGGCTCTGCCCGTTGGCAAGCTGGTCGCTGTTGATCGACAGCACGTGCCAGCGCTGTGCGTAGCCGCCGCTGCCCGCGTTGAGCTGCAGTGTCGCGTTGTGGCAGCCGGGCTCGGTGGACTGGGGCTGGTCGTTGCGGTCGGCGGCCTTCGAGCAGCCCTGCTGGGCGGGGTTGTAGCCGCCGCCGCTGACCGCCTGGGCGTGCAGCGTGGTCAGCGCGAGGCCGCCGGCGACGAGCGCGGTGGTGGCGGCGGCGCCGAGCGTGGCGCGCAGGGTGCGGGTGGTCGACTGCATGCTGGCTGTGTGCCTCCGGTGGCCTTGCTGGTGCCGTCCCTTCCCCCGGCTATGTGACGGCCCGGCGGGGGCGGGTCTTGCACACGACCGAAGCATTCTTCTGTCTTCGCAGAACCACCTTGACGTACCGTACATGCGTTCGGTAGGCTGCCCGACATGGCCACCGCACCCGCCGCCCGCCGCCCCACCGCCGCCCGCGTGCGGCACGTCTGCACCGCCTGTGGCGCCGAGTCGCCGAAGTGGCAGGGCCGCTGCCCCGGGTGCGGGGAGTGGAACACCCTGGCCGAATCCGCGGCCGAGGCGCCGCGGCTCGTCGCCGGACGGGTGCGGCCCGCCGGCTCGGGCCTGGGACTCGTGGCCACCCCGCGCCGGCTCGACTCCCTGAGCACCACCGACGCCACCCGCATGCCAAGCGGCCTGGCCGAGTGCGACCGGGTGCTCGGCGGGGGAGTGGTGCCCGGCTCGCTGATCCTGCTCGGCGGCGACCCGGGGATCGGCAAGTCGACGCTGGCGCTGCAGCTCGCCCGCCGCTTCGGCCGCCCCGACCGCCCCGCCCTGTACTGCACCGGGGAGGAGTCGGCCGCCCAGCTCGCCATGCGGGCGGAGCGGATCGACTGCGCCTGCGCCGAGGTCGCCGTGCTCCCCGAGACCGACCTCGACGTGCTGCTGGGCACCATCGAGGCCTGCGCGCCACCGCTGGCGGTGGTCGACTCCATCCAGACCGTCTACGACGCCGCCGTCCCGGGCGTGCCCGGCAGCGTCACCCAGGTGCGTGAGGCGGTGGCCCGGCTGCTGCTCTGCGCCAAGTCGACCGGCGTGCCCGTGGTGGTGGTCGGCCACGTCACCAAGGAGGGGGCAATCGCCGGCCCGCGCACCCTGGAGCACATGGTCGACGTCGTCCTCTACCTGGAGGGCGAGCGCCACGGCGACCACCGCCTGCTCCGCGGCATCAAGAACCGCTTCGGCGCCACCGGCGAGCTCGGCATCTTCGTCATGGGCGAGGCGGGGATGGCCGAGGCCGAATCGCCCGGCCGCGCCTTCCTCGACGAGGGCTCGCTGGGCGTGCCCGGCAACACCCTGACGGTCACCTGCGAAGGCTCCCGGCCGCTCGCCGTCGAGGTCCAGGCGCTCGCCGCCAGGACCCACTTCGGCCTGCCCCGCCGCACCGCCTCCGGCTTCGACCTGGGCCGCCTGCACCTGCTCCTCGCGGTCTTGGAGAACCGCGCCGGGCTGCCCTTCGGCGAGGCCGACGTCTACGTCAACGCGGTCGGCGGCGTCCGCCTGGTCGAGCCCGCGGTCGACCTGGCGGTGGCCCTGGCCATCGTCTCCTCGGTGAAGAAGGCGCCCCTGCCCACCGGCTGCGCAGTGCTCGGTGAGATCGGCCTCGGTGGCGAGGTGCGCCGGGTCCGCCGCATGGAGCAGCGCCTCCAGGAGGCCGCCGCGCTCGGCCTCGGACGGGCCGTGGTCCCGGCCGGATACGGCGGCGCCGCACCCGCCGGGATGCGCCTGCATCGCGTCGCCACTCTCGCGGAGGGCGTGCGACTGCTGTCCTGAGCCGGCCCACCCCGGCAAACACCGAAAGCGCCCCGGCTGCGACGAAGTCGTGGCGTTGTGTACGACTGGCCTGTGGTTCAATCGAGGCCCATGCCCCGCCACGACCCGGCCCCCCTCAAGCGCATCCGCCGCCTCGCCCGCCTGGTCGGGGCGCTGGTCGGCCTGCTCGGCGGTGTCTTCTACGGGCTCTGGATCATCTCCAACTCGCAGGGCCCGCTCCACAGCGACCGCACCGTCGCCCTCATCGCCCTGCTCGCCGCGGGCGCCGCCGGGCTGATCAGCGGCGCGCTGGCCGGCCCGCTGCTCAGCGTCGAGCCCTTCCTCTGGCTGGAGCGGACGCTGGAGACCGCGCCCGCGGGGGAGCTGCTCGGCGGTGTCCTCGGCCTGCTGGTCGGCCTGGTGGTCTCCGCGCTGGTCGCGGTGCTGCTCAGCGGCATCCCCGCGGGCATCGGCTACTTCGTCGCCCTGGTGCTGGCCATCGCCTTCGTCTACATCGGCGTCCACACCGGCATGCGGCGCAGGGTGGACGTCGCCGCCGTGTTCTCCCAGGCCGCCCGCCGCCCCGGCGGCCGGACGACCGCGGCGTCGATCGTCGACGACGACGGCCCCCCGCCGCAGGACGGCCCGCCGGTGCTGGTCGACACCAGCGTGCTCATCGACGGCCGCATCCTCGACATCGTGGCCACCGGCTTCATCCCCGGCCGCCTGGTCATCCCCAGCTTCGTGCTCGAAGAGCTGCAGCGCGTCGCCGACGCCGGCGACCCGATGCGCCGTTCCCGCGGCCGCCGTGGCCTCAACGTGGTCGAGACCCTCAAGAACAGCCCCGACGTGGTCTGCGAGATCCTCGACACCGACATCCCCGGCGCCTCCGAGGTGGACTGGCGGCTGATCAAGCTGGCCCGGCAGATGGGCGCCGGCCTGATGACCAACGACTTCAACCTCAACAAGCTGGCCCGGGTCGAGGGTCTGCGCGTGCTCAACCTCAACGACCTGGCCAATGCACTCAAGCCCATCGTGAGCGCCGGCGAGACCATGGAGGTGACCATCGTCAAGGACGGCAAGGAGCCGCACCAGGGCGTGGGCTACCTCGACGATGGCACGATGGTGGTCGTGGAGAACGGCCGCCGCCACATCGACAGCACCGTGCCGGTCACCGTCACCAGCGTGCTGCAGACGCCCGCCGGCCGGATGATCTTCGCCATGGTGGGCTCGCCCGACGACGCGCCCCTGCCGCCGCCTCGCAACGGCGGTACCGGCGCCCCCACCCGGCGCCCCGGCACCCGGCCGACCCGGGTCGGCAACCGCTGAGCGTCGCCGCCGTCGTCCCCGCCTACGGCCGGGGCGTGCGCATGGGAGCCGACAAGCTCTGGCTCGACGTCGCCGGCCGCCCCCTGATCGCCTGGACCCTGCAGGCGCTGAGCGCGGCGAGCTGCTTCGACACGGTCTGCCTGGTGGCGCCAACCGAGCGCTGGGACGCGCTGGAGGAAGAGGGCGCCGCCGCGCGAATCGCCGACCTTCGCCTGGTCGAGGGCGGCGACCACCGCCAGGACTCGGTGCGCGCCGGCCTCGCCGCGGTGCCCGGCGCCGAGCACGTCCTGGTCCACGACGCGGCCCGACCCCTCTGCCCCCCCGACGTCTTCCACCGCGTCCTCGACGCCGCCCGGCGGCACGGCGCGGTGACCGCCGCGGTGCCCGTGGTCGACAGCATCAAGCGGGTCACCGGCGACGGCCGCGTGGTCGAGACCATCGACCGCGGCGAGCTGGTCGCGGTGCAGACGCCGCAGGGCTTCCGCGCCGACATCCTCGCCGCCGCCCACCGCCGCGCCCTCGCCGACGCGGTACGCGCCGACGACGACTGCGCCCTGGTCGAGCGCATGGGCGTCGAGGTCCACGTGGTCATGGGCGACCCGGTCAACCTCAAGGTGACCCGCCCCGTCGACCTCGACGCGGTGCGCGCCGCGGTGCAGGCCGAATGACCACGCTGCGCGTCGGCCACGGCATCGACGCCCACCGCCTCGTCCCCGGGCGTCCGCTGCTGCTCGGCGGCGTCGAGGTCCCCCACGACCACGGACTCGAAGGCCACTCCGACGGCGACGTCGCCACCCATGCGCTCGCCGACGCGGTGCTCGGCGCCGCCGGCGAGGGCGACCTCGGCCGCCACTTCCCCTCCGGAGACGAGCGCTGGCGCGGGGTGAGCAGCCTGGTGCTCCTGCAGCACGCCGCCGAGCTGGCCCGGCGGAAGGGCCTGGTGGTCGACTCGGCGCAGGTGGTGGTGATCTGCGAGCGCCCGCGCCTGGCGCCCCACGTCGAGGCGATGCAACAGGCGCTGGCCGGGGCGCTCGGCGTCGAGCCGGCGCAGGTGGCGGTGAGCGCCACCACCACCGACGGCATGGGCATGACCGGCCGCGGCGAGGGCATCGCGGCGTCGGCGGTGGTGCTGCTCGCCCCGATATCCTGACGCCGCCATGGCGCTGCGCCTCTTCGACACCATGACGCGCCGGCTGCAGCCGGTGCAGCCGCTGGAGCCGGCCAACCTGCGCGTCTACACGTGCGGTCCCACGGTGTACGCGCGCGTCCACATCGGCAACTTCCGCACCTTCATCTTCGAGGACGTGCTCCGCCGCGTGCTGGAGCAGCGCTTCCCCAGGGTGACCCACGTGATGAACCTCACCGACGTTGAGGACAAGATCATCCGCAACGCGATCGCCCACCACGTCGACCTCGACGTGGAGACGGCGCCGTGGATCGACGCCTTCTTCGAGGACCTCGACACCCTCGGCCTGCGCCGCGCCCACGACTACCCGCGCGCCACCGAGTACATCGAGCAGATGGTCGACCTCATCGAGAAGCTCGAGGAGCAGGGCGTCACGTACCGCAGCGACGGCTCGATCTACTTCCGCATCGCCGCGTTCCCGAAGTACGGACGCCTGAGCGGCGTGCGCGCCGACGCGCTGGTCGCCGGCGCCAGCGGCCGCGTCGACGCCGACGAGTACGACAAGGAGTCGCCGCGCGACTTCGCATTGTGGAAGGCGGTCGGCGCCGACGAGCCGGGCTGGGACACGCGCCTCGGCCGCGGCCGCCCCGGCTGGCACATCGAGTGCTCGGCGATGAGCATGAGCCTGCTCGGCGAGCACTTCGACATCCACGCCGGCGGCGTCGACAACATCTTCCCCCACCACGAGAACGAGATCGCCCAGAGCGAGGCGGCGACGGGGCACGAGTTCGTCCGCCTCTGGACGCACAGCGAGCACCTGCGCATCAGCGGCGAGAAGATGGCCAAGTCGCTGGGCAACTTCCACACCGTGCGCGACCTGGTCGAGCAGGGCGCCAAACCCTCGGCGATCCGCTACCTGCTCGCCGCCAGCACCCACTACCGCAAGGTGCTCAACTACGGCGACGAGGCGCTGTACACGGCGTCGCAGGCGGTCGAGCGCATCGTCGCCTTCCGCGACCGGCTGGTGGAGCTGCAGCCCGCGGCGAGCAACGGCGCCACTGCTGACCAGTCGGTCGGCATCGCCGGGCGCGCCACCGAGGACTTCGACGCCGCGCTGGACGACGACCTCAACCTGCCCGAGGGCATGGGCGTCTTCTTCACCGCGGTGCGCGAGGCCAACCGCCTGCTGGACGAGGGCAGCGTCACCGAAGAAGGCGGGCAGCGCCTGCTCGCGATGGTCGAGCACGTCGACGACGTGCTCGGCGTGCTCCCCCTGGTCGCCCGCGAACAAGAATCGCAGCTCGCCCCCGACGAGCAGGAGCTGCTCGACGCGCGCGCCGCCGCTCGCAGCGCGCGCGACTGGGCCCGCTCCGACGCGCTGCGCGACGAGCTGGCCGCCCGCGGCATCGCCGTCGAGGACACCCCCCAGGGCCAGCGCTGGCGGCGCGGCTGAGCCGCACGCGACACCGGTGGACATCCTCTACGGCCGCAACCCCGTCCTCGAAGCGCTGCGCGCCGGCCGCAACGCGCGCAAGCTGGTCGTCGCCCAGGGCGTCAAGCCCGAGCCGCGCCTCGCCGAGATCCTGGAGCTGGCCGGGCAGCGCGGCATCGCCGTCGAGGACGCGCCGCGCCGCCGCCTCGACGACATCGCCCACACCGAGCACCACCAGGGCGTCGCCGGATACTTCCACTCCCGCGAGCCGCTCACCCTCGACCAGCTCCTCGAACGCGCTCCCCACCCCGCGCTGCTGCTGGTGCTCGACGGCATCCAGGACCCGCAGAACCTCGGCGCCCTGGCCCGCACCGCCGACGCCGTCGGCGCGGACGGACTGGTCATTCCACGCCACCGCGCCACCTCGGTGACCCCCGCCGCCGCCAAAGCGTCGGCCGGCGCCACCGAGTACGTTCCGGTCGTCTCTGTCACCAACCTGGCGCAGGCGCTGGAGCGCATCGGCGACGCCGGCGTGTGGCGCGTCGGCCTCGCCGCCGACGGCGCCATGCGCTACGACCAGTTCGACTACACCAGCCCGGTCGCGCTGGTGGTCGGCGCGGAGGGGGAGGGGCTGCGCCCGCTGACCCGCCGCCACTGCGACGCCGTGGTCTCCCTGCCCATGCTCGGGCACGTCGCCTCGCTCAATGCCGCGGCGGCCGGGGCGGTGCTGATGTACGAGGCGGCGCGCCAGCGGGCCTTCGCTCCGCGATGATGGGTCGATGCGCGCCCTCATCGTCGACGGCTACAACACCGTGCACGCCTGGCCCCGGCTCAAGGCCGCGCTGCAGACCCACGGGCTGGAGGAGGCGCGCCGCCGCCTGATCGCCGCCCTCGCCGAGTACGCGGCGACCGAGAAGGTGCGTGTCACCGTCGTCTTCGACGCCCCGCGCGGACCCGGGCGCGGCGGCGAGGAGATGGTCGACGGCGTGCTGGTCCGCTTCAGCGGCGGCCACGAGTCCGCCGACCACCTCATCGAGCGGCTCGCCTACCTGGCCACCCGCGGCGGCTTCGCCGAGGACGTGGTCGTGGCCACCTCCGACCGGCTGCAGCGCGACATGGTCCGGGCCATGGGCGTCACCACCATCGACGCGCGCACCCTGGAGGCCGAGGTCCGCGCGGCCGCCACCGGCACCACCGAGCGCGCCACTCACCTGCGCGACCAGGCGGACAGCGCCCGCCGCGTCGAGCACCACCTCAGTCCCGAGGTGCGCGCCCGCCTGGAACGCCTCCGTCGCGGCGACCCACCCGACCCCGACGCCATCCCCTGAGCCCGCGCCGACCCGGTGTTACCCTTGCCCACCGGCGCGCCGGTGTAGCTCAGAGGTAGAGCGTCCGCCTTGTAAGCGGAGGGTCAGGGGTTCGAATCCCCTCTCCGGCTCGGCGTCAGCGAGACCATCACGGCGGCGCACAGCACCACCGCGCCACCGAGCAGTCGTGTCGCCGACAGCCCCTCGCCGAGCACCAGTGCGGCGAGCACCGCGGTGGTCGCCGGTTCCAACGTCGAGACGATCGACGCCCGCGTCGGCCCGACCCGCGCCAGCCCGGCGAGGAACAGCGAGGCGGCGATCAGCGTCGGCACGATCGCCATGCCGGCGACGATGCCCCAACCCGCTGCGCTCGGCGTGTGCAACCGTCCAGTTGCTGCACCGAAGAGCAGAAACGACGCGCCGCCGGCGGTGGTGATCACCGAGGTCGCGTACAGCGCGGGCACGCCCCGCAGCAGCACGCCGCCGGTGAGGATGTACGTCGAGTACACCACCGCCGACGCCAGTCCCAGCAGCACGCCGCCGGCATCCAGGTGTCCCGCCGGCGCCGGGCCGACGACGAGCAGCACGCCGACGCACGCCAGCGCCAGCGACAGCAGTCGCATCCGCGTCAGCCGCTCACCGAAGAGCAAGCGCGCGAGCAGAGTCACCAGCACGGGGTAGACGTACAGCAGGATGCTGGTGATCGCCGCGGGGATGGTGCGCAGCGAGGAGAAGAACGCGGCCGCCTGAAGGACGTACAGCCCGCCCATCGCCACCAGCCCCGCGGAACGCCGCACACCGAGCCACACCACCTCGCGCCGCAGCAGCGCCAGCGGCCACAGCGCCGCGGCCGCCAGGGCGAAGCGCAGCCCGAGCAGCGTCGGCAGGGTGAGGCCGTGCCGCGAGGCCAGCTTGCCGAACACGCCCAGCGTCCCGAAGCTGACCGCCGAGACGACGACGAAGGCCAGCCCCACGCGGTCGGCGCGACGGCCCGGGCGGTGCACGGCGCAACACTTCAGCACAAGCCGGAGCCGGTCCGGGTGAGATCACCGTGCACGCGTGTTCGCCTGCGCGCCAGGGCATACTGCGAAGCCACAGAGCAGGAAGGCATCACGAGCCCAATCGGAGGCGAGAACCCCCATGGCTGCAGCCGTCGTCGTCACCGGCGCGTCGACCGGGATCGGGCGCGCCACCGCGCTGCGCCTGGCCCGCAACGGATTCCACGTCTTCGCCGGGGTGCGCAAGCCCGCCGACGGCGAGAGCCTGCGCGCCGAGGCGCCGGGCGGCATCACCCCGTTGCAGCTCGACGTCACCGACGCCGAGCAGCTCGCCGCGGCGGTGCGCAGCGTGGAGCAGCAGGTCGGCGCGCAGGGCCTGCAGGGCCTGGTCAACAACGCCGGCATCAGCGGCGGCGCGCCCACCGAGTTCCTGCCACTCGCCGAGCTGCGCGGCATGATCGAGGTCAACGTGGTCGGCGTGGTCGCCGCCACCCAGGCGTTCCTGCCGCTGCTGCGCAAGGGCAACGGCCGCGTCGTCTGCATCGGCTCGATCGGCGGACGCTTCGCCGTCCCCTTCCTCGCCGCCTACTCGATGACCAAGGCGGCGGTCAGCGCGCTCTGCGACTCACTGCGCGGCGAGCTGCGGCCGTGGGGCATCCACGTCGCCCTGGTCGAGCCCGGCGCCATCAGCACTCCCATCTGGGAGAAGGGACTGCGCGACGTCGACGAGGCGCAGGAGAAGTGGCCCAGCGCCGCCATGGCGCTCTACGGCGACGCCATCCCGCGCATGCGCAGGATCACCGAGCGGACCGCGTCGCACGCCATCCCTGCGGAGAAGGTCGCCAAAGTTGTCGAGCACGCGCTGACCGCAAGGCGTCCGCGCACGCGCTACATCGTCGGCGCCGACGCGCACGTGCAGGCCATCGTGCGCCGCATCCCCGACCGCGTTCGCGACGCGATGATCGCGCGCACCATCGGGCTGCCCAAGAAGGCGTAAACCCGAGGCGCCGTCAGCAGCCGCCGCTGAAGGTGAGCTGGTACACGCCACCCGCGCGCATGGTCAGCATCACGCCGTGCGCCACCGCGGTGGCCACCGCGTGGTGCCCCGCCGAATCGACGGCGCCGACCAGGTGCTTGCCGGTCATCGGCACCAGCAACCGTCCCGCCACCGCGCTGGCCACCGTGCTCTTCCACGTCGCGCTGCTGCACCCCGGCGTGCGCACCACCAGGGCGTGGTCGTGGGCGAAGGTGCGCGCCGTGACCACGGTGCCCACCTCGTACTGCCACTCGCCGTCGGCCAGCGCCACGGCGCGTCCCTGCCCCTTGGTGCCCGACAGCGCCAGCACCGCGCCGAGCTGATCGCTCAGCGACGGCGCCACCGGGATGCCGCCCATCATGGTCTTGCTGAAGTAGATCGACGGCGTGCCGTACACGGTGCTAGCCACGGTGTGGGGCACGATCGACACCACGTCCGCCTGCCAGCCGTCGCCGTCGATGAGCACGTCGGGGTTGACGGCGGCGACGATGGCGGCGCGGCGGTCCCACTCCGCGGCGTTCCAGGCGTCGTAGAGACGCACCGTGTCGGCGACCGCGGCGAACTGCGGCGCCGCGGCGCTGGCGTCGACCATGGCGTCCTGGCGCACCGCGTGCGCGGCGGTGTGGATGGCGTCCATGTAGCGGTACAGCGCCAGCGCGCCGTAGGCCTGGCCGGGGTTGGCCAGCGTCGCGGGGATGTCGTACTGCCAGTCGAGCTTCAGCCCGTCGGCGCCGAGCTGGTCGGGACCGCTGCCCAGCAGCGACGTCACCGTATTTGTCATCTGCGACGCAAACTCGGCCGCGGTGGGGTCGATGAGCCGGTCGGCGGTGGCCAGGCGCGCCTGCTTGGCGCTCATCGGGATGGTGGTGACCCCGTGCGCCCACATCGGCCACCACAGCAGCACGTGGCACCCCTGGGTGTGCAGGTCGTCGACCAGCTTGCGCATCCCGGCGACGCCGCCGAAGCGGATCGGGTCGGGCATGGGGTCGCCGATGCGCTCCTGCCAGCGCGAATCGATGATCAGGGTGAAGTGGTCGACGTGGTAGCGCGCCCTCCAGTCGGCGACGAAGGCGCGCACCCAGTCGGCGGTGAAAAGCGGACTTCCGCGATGCGCCTTGAGCGCCACCTGCTCGCCCCAGGTGTCGACCAGCGGCTCGCTCCACCACGCCGGCCGCGAGCCCGGCGGCGACGCCACCGTCATCGCGCGCAATGACACCAGCGCGTCGTGGTACGCGCGCAGCCCGGACTGCGGGTCGGCGGCAAAGGTGACCACGAATTGCGGGAAGCGCACCAGGCCGTCCTGGGCCGGGCCGGCGCCGAGGTCGGCCTGGCTGCCCGCCTGGGTCAGCGGGTAGTCGATGGAGATGGCGCCGTCACGGCCGAGGCGCATGCTGTTCGCCGAGGGCACCTGGACCAGGCCGATGCCGAACCAGCCGGGCGTGGCGCGGAGCTGGATCTGGAACGGCGGCGGCGCGAACGGGGTGCGCGACACCGTCGACACCTGCGGCGCCAGCGAGGAGGCGGGGCCGCGGGGGTCCGGCGTGTAGCCGTCCTCGACGGTGGTCATGCCCAGGCCGCGGTGGCCGTCGCCGAAGAAGGCGGTCTCCACCGCGGGGGTGGGACCGATCGGGGCGGAGAAGGCGACGGTGAAACTGGTCGGCCCGGGGGTGAGGTCGGCCTGGCAGAGCACGTTGCCCGAGGCGTCGAGCATGCGCGTGGTCAGCACGCCGCCGTGCAGCGTGGTCTGGGGCGTGGCGGCGGCCGGGAGCTGGGTGCGCCCGGCCAGCGCGGCCAGCGGCATGCTGGTGTAGACGCGGCCCTCGGGCGTCGCCAGGGTGACCACCGCGGAGTGCGGCTCGGCCCACACCGCGTAGCCGGGCTCGACGATGTGCAGCGGCGAGGCGCCGATGTTGGGCGTGGCGTCGTACGCCGCCAGCCGCTCCTCGGCGGGGCTGCCCGCCAGCGTGCCGCTGAAGGGATGGGCCGCGTTGACCGCGCCGCCCAGCGAGCCGAGGACGAGCACGACGACGAACACCCGGAGCGCTCTGCCCAGGGGCAGGAGGCGCCGGAGATGCGGGCGGGAGGGCCGGATCATGTCGTGCTGTGGTGCTCAGGTCACGAGGCGGGGGCGTTGAGATCGTTGCGCAGGTACACGGTGTCGACGGTCGAGCTGAACACCTGCCGGTAGTCGCTCTTCAGCAGGCCGTCGATCTCGGAGAAATAGGCCAGGTCGTCGGCTTCGGTGAGGATTATGGACGGGCTCAGCGAACGCACCCGATTCGTTACTTCTCCGTTGGACCCGAGCAGGACCTGGTCGTTGTAGATCGGCGCTGTCGGAAGGAGAACGGGGAGGTCGGCGAGAAGGTACGGCCAGGCGTCCGAGGACCAGACGACAGCCCTTGCACCACTGTAACCGTGGTCCTTGAGCCATTGCGCCACGGCCGTGTCGGCGGGGGCGCGCAGGTCGAACTCCGACTCCCACTCGGTCCAGGAATGGCGGCCGGTGGCCACCTGCCAGGCGCCGGCGTAGTAGGTCTCCAGGTTTCTGTAGCCGTTCATGTCCTGGCTGGCCCCCTGGGGAATCCAGTCGACGCCCGCGGACCGGGCCAGCAGCGCGGCGGTGAGCAGGCTGGCGGCGAGCGGTGCGGTGATGGCGAGCCGGCGCCCGCTCCGGCGCACGCTTTCGAGCGACGGTCGGCGCTCGGGCAGGACGGCGACGACGACCAGCACGCAGGGGATCAGCGCGGGGGTGAGGAAGTGGGCGAAGGGCTGCTGCGCGGCGGCGGGGACGCAGAGCGTGGCGATGGCCCACACGGCCAGCATCCAGCCGGGGTGGGTGCTGCGCCGCCGCCGGGCGATCAGGGCGCCGGCGACCGCGAAGGCGACGGTCAGCGCCAGCAGCGCCAGCAGGACCGGGCCGTGGGCGCCGGGCTGGGAGCTGAGGTTGTAGTCGCCGAGGTAGAAGCCGACGAGAGCGAACCACAGCGTGTGCGGCCCGATCAGCACCACCAGTGGGATCACCCACGCCGCGGTGGCGGCGACCACCGTGGCCACGTAGGTGGTGGCGTGGCGGAGGCGGGCGGCGGGGTGGACGAGCAGGATCAGGCCGAGGGCGGCGGCGTCGGCGAGCGCGGTCTGCTGGTATGCCAGTGCCACGGCGGCGAGCACCCCGGCGCCGATCACCCAGCGGATGCCGCCTGTTCGACCCGCGTGGAGCCTGGTGATGACGATGGCGGCCGCCCAGGTCGTCGCCGCGATCAGCAGCGACTCGGGGATGAACAGCTCGGCGTCGAAGAAGGGCAGGCCCAGCAGCGCGCCGGCGGCGAGCATGGCGGTTGCGGCCTTCCATGTCCGAAACAGGCGGCGTGCCAGGTAGGCCAGTGCTGCAAGGGCCAGCGCACCGCTGATGAACGTGACCGAGTGGAGCGCCGTCTCGCTGACGCCCACGGTCTTGGCCACGGCGCCGGCGGTGGCCAGGTGGAGCGGCGGCTTGTTGTTCCAGACCTGCGAGTAGGGCAGCTTGCCGCTGAGCATCTCGCGGCCGGTGGTGAGATAGCCGGCCTCGTCGGTATACCAGTGCGGCTCGAGGAACGAGGGCACCCGGAGCAGGGCGAAGGCGAGGGCGCCGGGGAGCCACCAGAGCCGGGCCAGGCGCCCGCGGCCCTCGGGCTGCAGGGTGGCGGGCGCGGCGTCCGGGCCGGTCGTGGGCAGGGGCGACGTCGAGAGGTGCGCTGGCACGGGCGCTGTAGTATCCCGCGCCGATGCGCCTCTCCTGCCTCGACCGCGGGTGACCTCCGCCCGGCGCCTGCCCGGCCTGAGCCTGGTGCTCCCCTGCCACAACGAGGCGGACAACCTGCGCTGGCTGCTCCCCCACATCGCCGACGTCATGCCGACGCTGGCGGATGCGTGGGAGGTGGTGCTGGTCGACGACGGCAGCGGCGACGGCAGCGGCGACGTCGCGCGCTCCATCGCCGCCGAGCGGGGATTCGCGCTCCAGGTGCTGCGCCACGAGACCAAGAGCGGCTACGGGCTGACCGTCGCCGACGGGCTGCGCGCCACGCGCCTGGAGTACAGCGCCTTCACCGATGCCGACGGGCAGTTCGAGGTCGCCGACTTCGCGCTGCTGATCCCGCTGCTCGACGGTGCCGACCTGGTCGGCGGCTGGCGCGAGGAGCGCAACGACGCGGCGTTGCGGTCGCTGGTCAGCGGTGTGTTCAACACCCTCCTGCGCCTGCTCTACGGGCTGCGCGTGCGCGACGTCGACTGCGCCATGAAGGTGATGCGCACCGAATTCCTGCGCAGCATCGACATCGAGTCGCGCTCGGCGCTGATCAACGCGGAGCTCTACGTCAAGGCGCAGCGCGGCGGGCGGCGGGTGGCCCAGGTCGGCGTGCCGCACCATCCCCGGCAGATGGGGGTGCGCAGCGGGGCGCGGCCGCGGGCCATCGCCCGGGCGATCAAGGAGCTGGTGCTGTTCCGGATCCGGCTGGCGCGGCGGGGGCCGTCTGGGCGCTGAACCAGTCCCAGGTGCTGCGCAGGCCGTCCTCGATGGTGGTGGCGGCGCGCCAGTCGAGCCAGCGGCGGGCGCGGTCGGTGGCCAGGCAGCCGCGGCGGACCTCGCCGGGCGCCGCGGGGTCGTGCTGCGGTGTGAGGCCGCCCTTGTGGAGTTGTGCGAGCGTGTGCACCACCGTGGTGACGCTGGTCTCGCGCCCCGTGCCGACGTTGACCGCGCCCGAGTAGGTGCTGCGCAGCGCGGCGAGGTTGGCGGCGACCACGTCGAGGACGAAGACGAAGTCGCGGGTCTGCTCGCCGTCGCCGCGCATGATCGGCGGCTGCGACGCGAGCAGGCGGGTGCAGGTGATCGCCACCACCCCGGCCTCGCCGGTGCCGTCCTGGCGGGGGCCGTAGACGTTGCCGTAGCGCAGCGCCAGGGTGTTGACGCCGTCGTGGAGGCGGCGGAAGGAGGCGAGGTAGAGCTCCTCGGCGGCCTTGCTGGCGCCGTAGGCGGAGCGCGGCCTGGGGCTGAGCTGCTCGTGCGCGGGCAGGGTGGGGGAGTCGCCGTACACCGCGCCGCCGGAGGAGGCGGTGACCACGGTGCGCGCCCCGGCGTCGGTGGCCGACTTGAAGAAGGCGACGCTGCTGGCCACCGCGGTGCGCAGGTGCTCGCCGGGGTCGCGCATCGCCCGGTTGACCCCGCCGCGGGCGGCGAGGTGGAGCACGGCGTCGGGCTTGAAGCGCTTGAGCAGCTCGGCGGCGTGGTCGCTGCCGCAGTCGGTGACCTCCAGGTCCGCCTGGGGCGGCAGTGTGGCGGGGGCGGCGTGGCTGAGGTCGTCGAGGACGAGGACGGTGGCGCTTTGGGCTATCAGCGCCTCTACCGTGTGGGAGCCGATGAACCCTGCGCCGCCGGTGACCGCGATGCGTCGTGGCTTGGCGATCAGCGCCACGCGGGGGCCAGGGTGTCGAGCGGCGGGTCGTCCTCGCTCCGGCCCCGGCGGGCGCGGCGTCCCGCGGCGAGCGCGGCGGCGGCGGCGAGCGCGATGGGCAGGGTGACCGCGGCGCGGAGCAGCAGGGCGACGGTGGTGCCGATGCCGAAGGGGACGCCGCTGCGCAGCAGCAGCCCGACCACGACCGCGTCGGCCGGGCCGATGCCGAAGGGCAGGGCGCTGAGGCTGCCGCCGGCCTGGGAGATGCCGTAGATGCCGGTGGCGGCGGCGATGCCCAGGCCGGGCGCGCCCGCGGCCAGGCCGGTGGCGAGCAGCCAGATCTGCAGGCCGCTGAGCACGAACACGGCGAGCGTGGTGGCGGTGAAGGTGGCCAGCAGGTTGGTGTCGGCGGCGAGGGTGCCGACGGCGTGGCCCATGCTGCGCACCGCCTGGGTGCGGGTGCTGAGGTAGGGGAGGCGGGCGGCTGCGGTCAGGAGCCGTGTGGCGGCGCGCCGGGCGGGGAGGTTGCGGGCGAGCAGCCAGGGAGTGGCGATGAGCGCCGCGGCGCCCGCGCAGATGGCGGCGGTGACCTTGGGGCCGGCGATGGTCGGGGCGAGGAAGGCGGCGCCGGCGCCGATCAGCAGGACGAGGCTGAGCAGCCGCTCGTACACCACGGCGGCCACGCCGTCGCTGCCGGGGACGCCGTCGTCGCGACGCCACATCCAGGCGCGGACCAGGTCGCCGCTGGCCGCGGGGGTGAGGTTGGAGAGCGTCTGCCCGGCGAGCTGGGAGCGGGTCAGGCTCCACCAGCCGACGCTGTGGCCGAGGCGGCTGAGGACCAGCCGGGTGCGCAGGTTGCGGGCCAGGGTGATGGGCACGTTCAGGGCGATGGCGAGCAGCAGCGCGGGCAGGCTGAGGGTGCGCAGCGCGGTCCACACCTGGGCGGGCCCGGCGCGCCACAGGAGCACGCCCAACACCCCCGCACCGACCACCCCCGCGAGCCCACGAGAGGTGACGAGCGTTCGAAGGCGCATCGTGCCGCAGCATAGCCCACGCGTCTTTCCGGGGAATGACGGGGCCGGATGCTCGGCCGTGTGGGGGGTGGTAGAGTAGCCCGCGCTCAGCGGGCCGGCCCAAGTAGCTCAGTGGTAGAGCACTTCCTTGGTAAGGAAGAGGCCGTGGGTTCAATCCCCACCTTGGGCTCCATCTCACCGATGGTGCCGCGTCGCCGACTCTGCCGCTCAGCGAGTTGCAGACGCAGCATCTGCATCAACGGCACCGGCGGGGGCTGAGTCCTCGATTGACACCCATCCCGCCGGCTGCCATGATGCGCCGCCTGGGCGCCCTCAAAGCGTCACCGCGACCAAGAGGCAGGCATGGTCGACGATCGTCGGCGGACGACAGATCGCTCTTCGGGGGGTACGAGCGCGCCCACGCCGCAGCGCGGTCCGGACGCAGCGTCTGACCGGCAGCGGGCGGCGGCCCTGCCGGGCATCACGCTGCCCAAGGGCGGCGGTGCGGTCAAAGGCATCGACGAGAAGCTCACCGTCGGTCTGGCCACCGGCGCGTCGCAGCTCAACGTGCCGGTGCCGGTCACGCCCGGCAGGCAGGGCTTCGGTCCGTCGCTCTCGCTGAGCTACGACTCCGGGGGCGGCAACGGCGTCTTCGGTCTGGGCTGGCGCCTCTCGGTGCCGTCGATCACGCGCAAGACGTCGAGGGGGCTGCCGCGCTACCGCGACGCCGAGGACTCCGACGTCTTCGTGCTCTCCGACGCCGAGGACCTGGTCCCGCTTCCCGACGCGCCGCTGCCGGATCCCGGTGGCCACTTCATGGTGCGCCGCTACCGGCCACGCGTGGAGGCGGTCTTCGCGCGCGTCGAGCGCTGGCAGGCGATCGCCGGCGGTGACGTGCACTGGCGGACGATCACCCGCGACAACGTCACCTCGGTGTTCGGCGCCGACACCTCCAGCCGGGTCGTCGAACCGGGAAACCCTGCGCATGTTTTCACCTGGCTGCTCTCGCTCAGCTACGACGACCGCGGCAACGCCGTGGCCTACGAGTACAAGCGCGAGGACACCACCGGCGTCCCGCACGTCATGGGCGAGGGCGGACGCGTGGCCACGGCCAACCTCCACCTCAAGCGCATCCACTACGGCAACGCCACACCGTTTCGGCCAGCGGTGGACCCAACTCCGCCGGCGGTGTGGCGCTTCCACGTCGTCGTCGACTACGGCGACCACGACCTCGCCGCGCCACAGCTCGCCGAGTCGGCGGCGTGGCCGTGCCGCGCCGATTCGTTCTCCAGCTACCGCTCCACCTTCGAGATCCGCACCCACCGGCTCTGCCGGCGCATCCTCGTCTTCCACTCGTTCCCCGACGAGCTGCCGGCGGCCGACGTGCTGGTCCACTCCACCGACCTCGCCTACACCACCGACGCGCCCGGTGATCCCACCCTGCCGGTGTACTCGCTGCTCTCGTCCGTGACGCAGACCGGCTACGTGTTCGACGCGGCCACGGGGACGTACCACACCAAACAGCTCCCGCCGCTGCAACTCAGCTGGTCGCCGGTGGCGGTGCACGACACCGTGCGCGTCGCCGCCGAGGACGTGGTCGCCAACCTGCCCGCCGGCGTCGACGGCCGCCGCTGGCGCTGGACCGACCTCGACGGCGAGGGCCTGCAGGGCGTCCTCGCCGAGGACGACGGCGCCTGGTACTACAAGCGCAACGTCAGCGCCTACGCGCCCGACGGCTCGCCACCGGCGGCGCGCTTCGAGCCGGTGGCGGTGGTGGCCCACAAGCCGGTCGGTCCGGGCACGGGCTCACCGCAGCTCGCCGACCTGCACGGCGACGGCAGGCTCTGCGCCGTCGAGATGGCGCCCCCGGCGGCGGGGTACTTCGCGCGCGACGGCGACGAGTGGGCTCCGTTCACCCCGTTCCCCACCACCGCGGCCATCGACTGGTCCAGCCCCGACGTGCGCACCGTCGACCTCGACGGCGACGGCCTCGCCGACGTGCTGCTCACCGAGGACGACGCCTTCACCTGGTACCGCTGGCTCGCCGAGGACGGCTTCGGCCCGCCCCAACGCGTGGCCACGACGTACGACGAGGACGCCGGTCCCGCACTGGTGCTCAACCAGGGCGACTCCTCCGTCTACCTCGCCGACATGAGCGGCGACGGGCTCAGCGACCTGGTGCGCATCCGCAACGGCGAGGTCTGCTACTGGCCCAACCTCGGCTACGGCCGCTTCGGCGCCAAGGTGGCCATGGACGGCGCGCCGTGGTTCGACGCCCCCGACAGCTTCGACGCCAAGCGCGTGCGCCTCGCCGACGTCGACGGGTCGGGCACCGCCGACATCGTCTACCTCGCCGCCCGCGGACCGAGCGTCCACTTCAACCGGTCGGGCAACGGCTTCGCCGACGCGGTCACGCTGCACGACTTCCCCGCCGTCGACGACGTCGCCTCGCTGGTGACGCTCGACCTGCTCGGCGCCGGCACCACCTGCCTGGTCTGGTCGTCGCCGCTGCCCGGTGACGGCGGGCAGCAGCTTCGCTACGTCGACCTCATGGGCGGTGTCAAGCCGCACCTTCTGGTCGGAGTTGTCAACAACACCGGGGCCGAGACGTCGCTCACCTACGCGACGTCGACGCGCTTCTACCTGCAGGACCGTCTCGCCGGGCGCCCCTGGGCGACCCGCCTCGCCTTCCCGGTGCAGGTGGTGGCCCGGCAGGAGGTGCGCGAGCGGGTCACCGGGACGCGCCTGGTGAGCAGCTACAGCTATCACCACGGCCACTTCGACGGCGTGGAGCGCGAGTTCCGCGGCTTCGGCATGGTCGAGCAGGTCGACGCCGAGGCGGTGCCCGCGGCGTCGGGTGCGGGCACGTTCAGCAGCACGCCGTCGATCGCCGGCGCCGAGTTCGCCCTGCCGCCGGTGCGCACCCGCACCTGGTTCCACACCGGCGCCTACATCGGCGGCGAGGACATCGCCACCGTGCTGTCCCGCGACTACTTCGTCGGGGACGCGCAGGCGGCGCACCTGCAGGCGACGCGTTTCGACGGCGCGACCACGCCGGAGGAGATGCGCGAGGCCTGTCGCGCGCTGCGCGGCCGCGTGCTGCGCACCGAGGTGTACGCGGATGACGGCGCGCCGCAGGCGAACGTCCCGTACGCGGTGACTCAGCACCGCTACCAGGTGCGTCTGCTGCAGGCCCCAACGAAGCTGAGCTACGGCAGCGTCCACGCCTCCGACCTGGAGACGCTGTCGTACCACTACGAGCGCAACGTCCTCGACCCGCGGGTGTCGCACCAGCTCGCCCTCGAAGTGGACGCCTACGGCACGGCGATCAAATCAGCGAGCACCGGCTACGCGCGGCGGACGGCGGGCGCCGTCAGCGAGCAGGACGCGACGCCGGTGACCTACACCGAACGCGACGTCGCCAACGTGGTCGATCAGCCCGCTTGGTATCGACTGGGCGTGCCCGTCGAGGTGCGCACCTACGAGCTGACCGGCCTGGGTGCGCACACCGACGCCGCGCTCCTCGATCCCGACACACTGCATGGACAGGCGGTCGCCGCGGCCACCATCGCCGTCGAGGTGGCACCTGGCGTGGGGATCGAGAAGCGCCTGATCGGGCGCACCCGCACCGTGTACCGCGCCGACGACCTCAGCGGTCCGCTGCCGCTGATGACCATCGGGTCACTGGCCCTGGTCGACCGTTCCTACACGCTGACGATGACCGCGGGGCTGGCGACCAGCATCTACGCGCCCAAGGTCGCTGGCGTGACCGCAATCGCCACCACGCAGGGCGGCTACGCCGACCTCGACGGCGACGGTTCCTGGTGGGCGCCGTCACCGCGCCTGTTCTACTCGGCCGACCCCGTCAACCCCGACATCGCCTTCGCGCGCCAGCACTTCTTCCTGCCCCAGGGCCACGTCGACTGCTTCGGCAACGTCTCGCGCATCGCCTGGGAGCACGACCTGGTGGTGGTGCAGAGCACCGACCCGGTGGGCAACGTCACCTCGGCGTCGGTGAACTACCGGCTGATGCAGCCGTGGCTGATGACCGACCCCAATCTCAACCGCAGCGGCGTGCGCGTGGACGCGCTGGGCATGGTGGTGGCCACCGCGCAGATGGGCAAGGCGCTGCCCGGCGGCGCCGACGAGGGCGACCACCTCGACGTCACCACGCCTGAACCGTCCGCGACCGACGACCCAACCACGCGCGTGGACTACGGCCTCGACGCCTACAGCACCTGGGCGGCCGATGTCGCCCACGACCCCGACCGTCCTACTCCCGTCTTCGTGCACACGCGGGCAAGGGTGCGCCACAAGGATGCCGCCACACCCTGGCTGGAGACGTACGCGTACAGCGACGGGCTGGGCCGAGCGGTGCTGACCAAGGCGCAGGCCGAGCCCGGCGACGCGCCGGTGGTGGCCGCCGGCAAGCTCACATTGGTGCACACGGATTCGCGATGGGTGGGCACCGGCCGCGTCGTCAACGACAACAAGGCCAACCCGGTCAAGGCATACGAGCCCTTCTTCGACACCACCCCCGCCTACACCGCCGAGCCGCTGCTGGTGCTCACCGGCGTCACCGCGATCACGCGCTACGACCCGCTGAGCCGCCCGGTGCGCGTCGACAAGCCGAACGGCACCTTCACCGGCGTCGAGTTCGACCCGTGGCGGCAGCTCGCCGCCGACGAGAACGACACCGTGCTCGACAGCGAGTGGTACACGGCGCGCATCGGCGGCGCACTGGGCGGGGATCAGCAGGACGCCGCCACCAAGGCCGCGGCGCACGCGCACACGCCGCTGGTCTCCGACGTCGACACCCTCGGCCGCGTCTGCCACACCATCGCCGACGGCGTGGCCGGACAGTTCAGCACCCACACCGTGCTCGACATCCAGGGACGCGTCCTCGCCACCGTCGACGCGCTCGGCCGCACGGTGATGAGCACCGACTACGACGTCAGCGGTGGCACCGTGCACACGAGCAGCGTCGACGCGGGCGAGCGCTGGACGCTGCTCGACGCGACCGGCAAGCCGCTGCGCAGCTGGGACAGCCGCGGACACGAGGTGCGCCACACCTACGACGCGGCGCGGCGCCCGCTCGGCGTGTCCGTCAGCGACGGCGGCGGCGCCCTGCGACTGGTCGAGTCCGCGCTGTATGGCGAGGGGCAGCCCGGTGACGTCGCCGCCAACCTCCGCGGAACGGTGTACGAACAGCGCGACGGCGCGGGCCTGCTCACCAACGCGCACCGCGACTTCAAGGGCAACCTGCTGGAGGTGCGCCGCCAGGTGCTCGACGACGTGCGCGCCGATGTCGACTGGTCGGGCGCATCCCCGCTCGCGCCGGAGACGTTCACCACCGCGACGACCTACGACGCGCTCAACCGCACGGTCACCGTGACCACGCCCGACAGCAGCGTCACCACCCACACCTACAACCAGCGGTCGCTGCTCGACGGCGTCACCGTGGCCCTGCACGGTGCGGGCGCCCCGACCACATATGTCAACGCGGTGGCCTACGACGCCAAGGCGCAGCGGCAGATGATCGCCTACGGCAGCGGCGCCGTGAGCACCTTCAGCTACGACCCGCAGACCTTCCGCCTCGTCCACCTGGTGACCACGCGCCCCGCGGGCGGCAGCCCGGTGCAGGACCTCACCTACACCCACGACCCGGTGGGCAACATCACCCGCGTCGCCGACGCCGCCCAGTCGACCATCTTCTTCGCCAACCAGCTGGTGGCCCCGACCGGCGACTACACGTACGACACCATCTACCGCCTCACCCACGCCGCAGGACGCGAGCACATCGGCCAGTCCGCGTCCGCGCCGGCAACGTGGGACGACGCCGACCGCCGTGCGGTGCCGCTGCCCACCGATCCGCAGGCGATGCGCAACTACACCGAGGCGTACACCTACGACCTGGTCGGCAACATCGCCACGGTGGTGCACACCAACGCCGGTGGTGGCTGGACGCGCAGCTACAGCTACGACGCTCCCAACGTCCCACCGCACAACAACCGGCTGAGCAGCACCACCATCGGCGCCACCACCGAGCTCTACGGCCACGACGCCGCGGGCAACATGGTGGCGATGCCGCACCTGTCCCTGCTCTCGTGGGATTTCAAGGACCAGCTCCAGACCACCGCGCGCCAGGTCGTCGCCGGTGGCGACCCGCGCACCACCTGGTACCGGTACGACGCGGGCGCAGGGCGGCTGCGCAAGTCCACCGTCACCGCCGCGGGCGCAGTCGCGCACGAGCGCATCTACCAGGGCGACTACGAGGTCTATCGCGAGTATTCGCCGCTGCACGCCGTGACCCTGGAACGGCAGACGCTGATCGTGCGCGGCCCGGGCGGCATGCTCGCCATGATCGAGACGACGACCGTCGACGCGGCGCAGCCGGGAGCGGTGCCGGCCACCGCCACCCGCTACCAGCACGGCAACCACGCCGGCTCCGCGTGCGTCGAGCTCGACGAGAACGCCGCGGTGATCACCTACGAGGAGTACTACCCGTATGGGGCGACGTCGTTCCAGGCGGGACGGTCGGCGGCCGAGGTCAGTCTCAAGCGATATCGCTTCGCCGGCAAGGAGCGCGACGAGGAGAGCTCGCTGGGATGCCATGGCGCGCGCTACTACGCCGCGTGGATCGGGCGGTGGACGTCGGCCGACCCGGCGGGGCTGGTCGACGGCGCGGGGCTCTACACCTACTGCCGCGACAACCCGGTCATCCTGCACGACCCGACCGGCACGCAGGGCACGACGGCCGACCAGGGTGCGGACGACACACCGCGGTTCCACTTCGAGCCGGCCGCGCCGCCCGCCGACGGGCGTCCCGGCCCGGGCATTCGACTTGTCTACGACCGGCCGGTGTTCCACTACCAGCTGCAGCTCCCGGCGTACACGCCGCCGCCGCCGCCGCCGGTGGTGGCGCCGGCCGATCCCCAGCCGATCAACCCGATCCAGGTCTACCAGCCCGCTCCCACGTCGGACTTCCGGCTCGCCAACGCCTCGGTCGCCGCCGGAGGCTCGACGCTCGGCGTCGGGTCGTCGCTGCTGGCGTTCGCGTTCGCCTACGGACTGCCCAAGGCCGGCCCGTTCTCCTTCGAGGCGGTGCTCGGCATCACCGGCACGGGCGACACCACCGGGGCCCTCAGCGCCGGCTCGGTGAGCGGGGGTGCTCACGCGACGCTGAACACGGAGGACTCGCGCCACAACTTCACCGCCTACCTGACCTTCGTGCAGACCTTCGGGCAGTCGCCGCCGTGGGCGACGACGCCGCGCAACCTCGGCGGAGCGCTGGCCCTCGGCTACGAGTACCACATCGGCGGTCCGTCGAACGACTACCCGCGCGTCGCCCTGGGGGCGAACGTCAGCGGTGCCACGGGCGAATCCGCCTCGATCTCTCCGGCGAGCACCACCACCGGGCCGACGGCCAGCCTGGCACCCGCCCTCTCGGCCGGCGCTGTGGCCAACGTTACAGTCAATCTTGGCTACTACTCGCAGCCCGGGACGCCATTCGGGATCAGCAAGGTGCCCGCCGTCAGCCTGCTCGCGGAGGGCTTCTACAACTACGCGAGCGGCGGCAGCGCGCTGACGCCGCCCGGCGGCACGGCGGGTGCGACGGGCAGCACCAGCTCGGGCGGATTCAACATCGGCGGCCTGTACAACCTGCGGCTCGACGGTGGCCGCTCGGTGTTCAGCGCCGGGGCCACCTTCGGGCCACGCTTCCAGACCGACCAGGTCGGACCACTCACGTTCCACAGCAGCGGAGTGTTCGTCGGCGGCGTGGTGGGCGCCGCCTTCTGACGGACTCTCGGGTTCACGCGGAGACAACATGGACAGCAGCAGAGACCCCAGCCGTGCAGGACGATCCGACTCCGACCGCGACTTCGAGCGCGACCGCGATCAGGACGGTGACGGCGACGGCAGGGCGTCGACACCGGCCGGCCCGTTCACCGAGACGGTCTACACGGTCATCGGAACCGTCAGCAGTCCCGACAGTCCCGCGGTGGGCGGCCTGGTCGTGCAGCTGGTCGACAAGAACGTCGGCGGCGACGTCGTCGCGGTGCGCGGCCAGACCGACGCCGGCGGCACCTTCACCCTGCGCGCCGGCTTCACCGACGCCGACCTGAGGGAGCGCCACAAGACCCGGCCCGACCTGCAGGTGCAGGCGCTGCACGACAACGCCGTCGCCGCCGGCTCGGTGGTGCGCTGGAACGCGAGCCCGGAAGAGCGGCTCGACGTGTCCCTGCCCGCGGGACTGCCGCTGCCCAGCGAGTACGAGACGCTGACCACCGCGCTGGCGCAGATCATCCCGGGCTCGCTCGCCGACCTGCAGGAGGGCCCGGACCGCCAGGACATCACCTACCTGGCCAACAAGTCGGGCTGGGACGCTCGCGCGGTGGCGATGAGCAGCCTGGCCGCTCAGCTGGGTGTGCAAGGTGGCGCCGCCACCAACGGCGCATCACCGGCCGGCGGCGGCGCGGCGGCGGCCACGGCTGCTGCTGTCTCGGCGATTCATCCCGCGTTCTACTACGCGCTGCTGCGCGCCGGCCTGCCCAGCGACCCGGTGCAGCTCCACCTCACCCAACCGGCAACGGTGCAGGCGGTGTGGCAGCAGGCGATCGCGCAGCGGGTCATCCCCCAGGCGCTGGAGCAGGACATTCCCGCCGCCCTGCAACAGTTCCAGGCCGTCGCCGCCAACCATCTGCTGACCGCGCCCGCGAGGGTCGGCCCGTCGACGCTCGGCGACCTGCTGCACACCACCTTCGGCAACGACCCCGCGCGCGCCGGGCAGTTCGCCTCCCTCTACGTGCAGTACCAGGATCAGCCCGAGAAGCTGTGGAGCCAGGTCGAGCAGGCCTTCGGCGCCGACACCGCTGCGCGCCTGCAGCTCGACGGCGCGCTCGCCTACCTCACCGTCAACAACGCGCCGCTGGTCGCGGCGCTGCACAACGCGCAGCGCGATCGCCCCGTCCTCACCGCCGGCGACCTCGTCGATCGCGGCTACGCCGACGCATCGGCGTGGAGCGCGCTGCTCCAGGACGTGCAGCCGCCGGACGGCATCGCGGGCACCACCGTGGACGAGAAGAAGGCCAACTACGCGGAGCTGCTCGCCGCGCACGTGCGCGTCGGCTTCCCCACCGCCACGGTGGGGCACATGGTCGGCACCGGGACGCTGCCGCTCGGCGACGCGGGCGCGCAGCACGACGTCGCCACCTTCCTCAGCGAGCATCAGGCGACCTTCGACATCGGCGTCGAGCCGGTGCAGCGCTACCTGGCGCGCACCGGGACGGTGGCCGCGCCGCCGGTGGTCGAGCAGGTCACCCGCCTGCAGCGCGTGTACCAGATCACCCCCGACCACACCACCATGGCGGGACTGCTCGGCGCCGGCGTGGACTCGGCGTACGCCGTGGTGCAGATGGGCCAGGAGGGATTCCTGCGCACCTGCGCCGACAAGCTGGGCGGCGAGGCGCAGGCGCGCATGGTGTTCGCGCGGGCGCGCACCGTGTACGCGTCGACGCTGGGGGTCACCCTCGACTACCTCAGCGCGAAGCGGGCGCCGGCGCTGGGATCGGGTGTCTTCGGCAGCGTCATCGACCCGCTGCGCCACTGGGGCGGCCTGTTCGGCAACGCCGGCCCGCCCGTCCACGGCAACGGTGGCGGCCCCTCACCGGTGTTCGCCCAGGCCACTCTCGACGACCTCTTCGGCAACCTCGACTACTGCACCTGCGACGACTGCCAGTCGATCATCAGCCCGGCGGCGTACCTGGTCGACCTGCTCCATTTCGTCGACGTCGCCGCCGGCGCACCGTTCGACAACCCGCAGTCGGTGCTGCTGCATCGCCGTCCTGACATCGGCGCGCTGCCGCTGACCTGCGACAACACCAACATCGCGCTGCCCTACCTCGACCTGGTCAACGAGACGCTGGAGTACTACGCCGGCAACGGCCTGTCGATGGCGGGCTACGCCGGCCACGACACCGACGGCACCGTGTCGCACGCCGCGCTCGACGCCGCGCCGCAGAACGACGACGACACCCATGCGCAGGCCGCCTACACCACGCTGCAGCAGGTCTGGTTCCCGGCGCCGCTGCCCTTCCACCGCGAGCTGGAACGGCTGCGCAGCCGGCTGACCACGCTGGGCACCACGCTGCACGACGTGATGAAGGTGCTGCGCACCGGCGAGACGCTGGAGGCGCCGATCCCCGCCGACCGCAACTCCTACGGTTGGCGCGACATCCTTGCCGAGCGCCTGGGCATCTCGCGGCTCGAGTACCGGCTGCTCACCGACAGCACGCTGACCCTGGCCGAGGTGTACGGCTACGCGCCGGGCACGGACGTGGTCGCGCAGATGTCGCCGCTGCAGGAGTTCTCGCGCCGCACCGGCGTCGCCTACACCGACGTCGAGGACATCCTGCGCACCCGCTTCATCAACCCCAGCGCGGCGCTGATCCCGCTGCTCGACGACCTCGAGGTCACCGCCGACGTGCTCAAGCAGGTGCACGACGGCACGCTCACCGCCGCGCAGTTCGCCGCCCTGCTGCCCGCGGGCCTCGACCCGGCGCGCTACGGCGCGGTCAACCTCGACGGCGTCGCCGCGTGGGTCACCAACAACTACGCGAGCATCATGGACCTGGTGGTCATCGACGTCGCGGGCGCGCCGTGCGACACCACCAAGATGCTGCTGCGCCGGCTCAACCCCGATCCCGCGGCGGACATCCTCCAACCCGTCGACTTCGTCCGCCTGCTGCGCTTCATCCGGCTGTGGCGCCGGCTCGGCCTCAGCGTGCAGCACACCGACGACCTGCTCAGCGCCTTCTACCAGCCCACCGGTCCCGGTGGCAGCACCGACCTGCAGCTCCTCGACGGCGGCATGCTGGCGACGCTGCCGCGCATCGGCCTGGTGTACGAGCTGGTCGACCTGCTCGGCCTCGACCTGCAGAGCGACCTCGACAGCGTGCTCACCCTGTGGGCGCCGATCGGCACCGCGGGGCCGGATTCGCTGTACGCGCGCATGTTCCTCAGCCCCAGCGTGCTGCCGCGGCCGGTCGGACA
This sequence comes from Candidatus Angelobacter sp., assembly GCA_035569495.1. Classification (GTDB taxonomy): domain Bacteria; phylum Chloroflexota; class Dormibacteria; order Aeolococcales; family Aeolococcaceae; genus DASRDZ01. The sequence continues at coordinate 29,669 of DATMMX010000032.1, forward strand.
GCCCAGCCCGTTCCGGCCCGCCCAGGACGGCACCGTGCTGACGCCGCCGCCGGGCCACCTGCTCGACGAGAAGACCGCGCTGTGCGCGGCACTCAACCTGACCAGCACCGAGTTCGACCTGATCACCGGGACCGGCACCGCGGCCGGCTCGCCCCTCGGCCTCGGCTACGACGGCACCACGCCGCTGGCGCTCGACCGGATCAGCGCCGTCTACCGGCGCGCCTGGCTGGCCCGTGTCCTGCGCATCAGCGTGCTGGAGCTGCTCAGCCTGACCGTGCACACCGGCATCGACCCCTTCGCGCCGCCCGTCGCCGACGACGCGCACCCGGTGTCGTCGCCGGCGCTCGACTTCATCCGCATGGTGCAGGACATGGCCGCGGCGGGGCTGTCGCCGGTGCAGGCGCTCTACCTGCTCTGGAACGTCGACCTCAGCGGCGTCTCGCAGCCGGACGGCAGCGTGGTCACCGGCCTGGCCGCCGCGCTGCGCAGCGCGTTCGTCGCCATCGACGGCCAGTTCGCGGTGACCCCGACGACCACGCTCGACACCGCGCGCGGGCTGATGGCGCTGGTGCTCGGCGCGCCCGTCGCCGCCACCTACGTGGGGCTGCTCGACCAGACCAACGTGGTGTCGATCAGTTTCGGCTACACCCAGCCACAACTCCCGCCCGCGGTGGTCAGCGCCGGCCACGGCCGGCTCGGCTACGACGACCTGGCCAAGCGGCTCAGCTTCACCGGGTACCTCGACGCGGCAACCCTGACCGCCATGGAGGTCGCCGCGGCCGCCGACGTGGCCTTGACGCCCGCGCTGGTGTCGCTCGGCGCCGCCGCCACGCAGTCGCTCGACACGTTCTTCGCCAGGTACGACAACGCCCAGCTCCGGCTGCGCCCGCTCTACACCGACTACGTCAGCTCGCCGGATCCCACGGTGCTCGGCAACCTGCCCGCGCTGCTGGCCCAACTGCTGCCGCTGCTGGCCGACCGGCGCAAGCAGCAGCAGGCACTCACCGCGGTGACCGCCGCGGCGGGCAGCGACGCCGGGTTCGCCCCGAGGCTGCTCGACACCGGCGGCGTGATCCCCTCGGCGACCGCGCCGGCGTCGCCCGCCGTCGACGACTTCACCGCGCTGGCCGCCGGCGGCCTCAGCGTCGCCTACTTCTTCGCCAACGACCCGACCCTGCCGCCCGACAAGACGCTGGACGTGGTGGGCTCGCTGAGCTATGGACCGGGAAGTCCGTTGCGTCCGCCCGAGGACGCCGGCGTGGCGCCGTTCGCGGCCACCTGGTCGGGTTGGGTGCTGGCGCCGCAGAACGGCGACTACGACATCCGCATCGCCGTCGACGCCGGCGCCACCGTGGACGTGCGCATCGCCGGCGCGCCGGTCGCCGGGGCGGTCGGCGCCGGCAACGTGTGGAGCAACGCCGCCGCCGTATCCTTCAGCGCGGGCAGCCCGACGGCGATCCGCATCACCGCGCGAGGGCTGACCAGCACGTTCGCGGTGACGTGGGAGACGACCGGCGCGGGATGGCAGCCGATCCCCTCGCCGTCGCTGCTCGCCGCCGCGCTGGTCGACCACGTGGCCACCAGCTATCTGCGCTTCCTCAAGACCACCGGGCTGGCCGCCGACCTGTCATTGACGCCCGCCGAGCTGATCGACCTGGCCACCGCGGAGGGCCTCACCGTCGGCGTCGCAGGCGCGGCGTGGCCCGCGGCCCTCACCGTGAACGGTCCGGCGCCGTCGTTGCAGTACGCCGACCTGGCCCGGGTGCTGCGCGCCGTGCTCGACTTCGCGCGACTCAAGGCGCGATTCTCCACCTCGCCGATCAAGCTGCTCGACGCGCTCACCGCCGTGCGCACCTCGCACGACACCGGCAGGCTGCTCGCCCTCACCGGGTGGGCACCGGCGTCGCTGCAGGCGCTGGTGTTGCGTCTGTTCGGCGTCACCGACCTCTGGCTGGTGCCCGACCTGCCCGCGTCGCTGCGCCGGCTCGACGCCGCCTTCGCGGTGGTCACCACCTGCCGGCTCAGCGCGGGCACGCTGATCGCGGCGGCGACCTGCGACCCCACCGACGCGGTGGTCTCCGACTTCGAGGCGGCGATGCGCTCGCGCTACGCGCAGGCCGACTGGCTGCACGCGGTCAAGCCCGCCAACGACACGCTGCGCGAGATGCAGCGCGACGCACTGGTCGCCTACATCCTGGTGACGTCGGGGGAGGCCATCCTGGCCGAGCTGGGCATCGCCACCGGCACCAACCGCGTGCCCACCGCGGACGACCTCTTCAACTACTTCCTGATGGACGTCGAGATGCAGCCCTGCATGGAGACGTCGCGCATCCGGCACGCGCTCTCCTCGGTGCAGCTCTTCATCGAACGCTCGCTGCGCAACCTCGAACCCATGGTCGACCCGGCGAGCATCGACGCGCAGCAGTGGGAGTGGCGCAAGCGCTACCGCGTCTGGCAGGCCAACCGCGAGGTCTTCCTCTGGCCGGAGAACTGGCTCGATCCCAGCCTGCGCGACGACCAGTCGCCGATGTTCAAGACGACCCTCAAGCAGCTGCTGCAGAGCGACATCAGCGACGACGGCGCTGCCTCGGCGTACCTCGACTACCTGTCCAAGCTGGAGCAGGTGGCCAAGCTGGAGCCGTGCGCGCTGTACTACCAACCCGCCACCGCCGCCGGTGGGGACGACGTCGCACACGTCATCGCCCGCACCGCGGGCGCGCACCGCAAGTACCACTACCGCCGCTACGAGGGCGGCGCCTGGACGCCGTGGGAGGAGGTCAAGCTGCAGATCGACGACGACCCGGTGGCCATCTACAAGTGGAACAACCGGCTCGTCCTGCTCTGGCTGCAGATCCAGCAGAAGCCCGCGGTGGACGCGTCGAACATCGGGTCGCACCTGCCCGGCAGGACGACCGGCAACACGCTCGCCCAGCAGCACCTGGGCGACCTCACCTCCCAGGTGGCCGCCACGGCGCCGAGTCAGACCCGCATGACCACCTCGGCGGTGCTGTACTTCAGTGAGTACTACAACGGGCAGTGGCAGCCGGCCAAGACGTCCGATGTGGACCACCCGGTCAACCTGCAGTTCGTCATCGGCGACGCACTCGACCGCTCCACGCTCATGCTCCGGCCCTGGCACAACGTCGACGCCACCGACGAGGCGCTCTACGTCGACATCGCCAACCGCGCCTGGGCACCCTGGACCATCGCCGGTCCCGTGGGCATGGGTCCTCTGCTGACCTGGGGATTCACCACGGGTTTCGTCCTGCACAACACGCACAGCGCGCCGGTGACCTGGGGGAACGTGCCGCCCGTGCAGCTCACCATGGCGCCGCGGACGCGCGGCCTGCCCCCCGCGGTGACCGCGTCCAGTGCGCAGACGCTGCGCGCCGAGTACAAGTCGTCGCTCACCCATATGGCCGACGTCGACGTGCTCACCGGCCACCTGCCGCAGCGCGCCGTCCCCGCCCAGCCGCTCGACATCGACCAGTGGGACATGCCCTTCTTCTTCGGCGACGTGCGCAACGTGTTCTACGTCACCAGCGACGCGTCGGTCATCCTCATCGACCGCTACCGCGGCTACGGCCTGTGGGAGAAGGCCCCGCTGGGTATCGGGGACGTCGTGCAGATCCCGCCCGTGGTCGGCCCGCAGCGGGTTCCGCCGGGCGACCCGGTGGAGAAGCTGCCCATCGAGATGGGCGACCCCGTGGCGGCGCAGCAGGTGATCGCGCAGGGGATGAGGGCGGTGATCGCCGACCCGGCGTCGCTCAGCTTCCAGGGACGCGACATCGGAGCCACCGGGAGCGTGGCGGTTCAGGCCGGCCGGCAGGCGAGCGCCGGCAGCAACGGGGAGACACCGGCATGAAGCCCGTCGGATATCAGAGCCGTTTCCACGAGAACTCGGACGTCCTCCTGCTCACCGGGGAGCAGGACTGGGTGACCTGGGACCTCGAGACCTACGACTACGCGTTCGAGAACTTCTACCACCCCTTCGTCGGCAGGCTGATCGGCCGCATCAACGACGCCACCGGCGACCCCATCGCCGCGGCGCTCGACCCCACCACGCTCGACGGCTGGACCACTCCGTATTCGTCGAGCGAGTACACGGTGGGCAGCGCCGCCACCTCGGTGACGCTGTCGCCCAAGGCGATCGACCTCGACCACGCGCTGCCCTACGCCGGCTACAACTGGGAGCTGCTGTACCACATCCCCGTCGCCGTGGCCGTGCACCTCTCGCAGACGCAGCGCTTCGCGGAGGCGCAGAAGTGGTTCCACTACGTCTTCGACCCGACGTCGAAGGAGACCACGATCGCCGCCCCGGCGCGGTTCTGGAAGTTCCTCTACTTCCGCAGGAACCCCGCCAAGTTGGACCTGACGGCTCTGCTGACGCTGCTGAGCACGCCCAACGGCGACCTGAACGCGGATCAGCTCCGCGACAAGAACGACGTCATCACCGCCTACCAGGCGAGCATCCACCACGCCTTCATGCCCTTCGCGGTGGCCCGCTCACGCGCGGTCGCCTTCCAGTACTACGTGGTCATGAAGTACCTGGACAACCTCATCGCATGGGGTGACAGCCTGTTCGCGCAGATGACAATCGAGACGGTCAACGAGGCGACGCTGTGCTACGTGCTCGCCGCCAACCTGCTCGGTCCGCGGCCGCAGCGGGTGCCGCCGGTGGGCACGACCGGGGCGAAGTCGTTCAACGACCTCAAGAGCACGCTCGACCTGATGAGCAATGCGCTGGTGCAGCTCGAAGGCCAGTTCCCCTTCAACATCACCGCGCCCGCGCCGGCCGGCGGCGACGGCGACACCGGCGCGCTGTTCGGCCTGGGCCGCTCGCTGTACTTCTGCATCCCGCCCAACGCCAAGCTGCTCGGCTACTGGGACACCGTCGCGGATCGCCTCACCAAGATCCGCAACTGCGAGAACCTGCAGGGCAAGGTCCAGCTCATGCCGCTCTTCGACCCGCCCATCGATCCCGGGCTGCTGGTCAAGGCGGCCGCGGCCGGGCTCGACATCGGCAGCGTGGTCAGCGGCCTCAACCAGCCGGTCAGCGCGGTGCGTGCGCCGCTGCTGATCCAGAAGAGCCAGGAGCTGTGCAGCGAGGTGCGCGCCTTCGGGACCGCGCTGCTCGCCGCCATCGAGAAGGGCGACGCCGAGCACATGGCCCAGCTTCGCCAGACCAACGAGATCACCATGCAGCAGCTGGTGCAGAACGTGCGCTTCCTGCAGTGGAAGCAGGCGCAGGCGGCCACCGAGGCGCTGGTGCGCACCCGCGCCACCGCGGTGGAGCGCTACACGTTCTACCTGCGCCTGCTGGGGCTGGCGCCGGATCCCACCACCGTCCCCGCGACGTTCGCCATCGACCACGGCGTCGAGCTGACCGAGGACACCTTCGACGACGTCTACCGCGACCTGGTCGCCCGCTACGACCTGCCCGTGCCGGTCAAGGCGTACCCGCAGTTGCAGATCGCCCAGGGCGGTTCGCCGGCGACGCAGTCGGGCGCGTCCGGCAGTGGGCCGCTGTACCTCAACAACAACGAGGACGCCGAGCTCAACCAGCACATGCCGACGGCGCGCGACGAGCACCTGGCGTCGTCCATCGTCGAGACGGCGGCCGCCCCGCTGTCGATGATCCCCACGGTCAACGTCGACCTGCACTGGTGGGGGCTGGGCGCGCACTCGAAGGTGTTCGGCGGCGACGTCCTGGCCGACAGCGTCAGGACCGCGGCGTCGATCCTGCGCCTGCTGGCGACGTGGCAGCAGGACCAGGGCCAGATGGCGGCGCGCACCGCTGGCTACCAGCGTCGCGCCGACGAGTGGATGCTGCAGGCCAACCTGGCCGCGCGCGAGCTGGTGCAGATCGGCCGCCAGCTGCTCACCTCGCTGATCACCGAGCAGGCGGCGTCGCACGAGTACCAGAACGCCAAGGCGCAGGTGGGGCAGAGCCAGGAGGTGCTCGCCTTCCTGCAGAGCAAGTTCAGCAACGAGGAGCTCTACGGCTGGATGCAGGGACAGCTCTCCGACCTCTACTACCAGTACTACCGCTTCGCCCTCGACACCGCGCGCAAGGCGGAGGCAACCATGAAATGGGAGCTGATGCGTCCCGAGCTCGACGCGGTGACCTACGTGCAGCCCAACTATTGGGACAGCGGACACCAGGGCCTGCTCAGCGGCGAGGCGCTCTCCCTGGACGTCAAGCGCATGGACCTCGACTACCACGACTACAACCGGCGCGAGCTGGAGCTGACCAAGCACGTGTCGCTGCGCCGCCTCGATCCGGTGGCGCTGCTGGCGCTCAAGGCCACCGGCACCTGCACGGTGACCATCCCCGAATGGCTCTACGACAGCGACTGCCCCGGGCACTACATGCGCCGCATCAAGACGGTGGCGGTGTCGATCCCGTCGGTGGTGGGTCCCTACACCAGCGTCAACTGCACGCTCGACCTGCAGCACAGCTCGGTGCGCGTGTCACCGGTCGCGGGCGCAAGCTATCCGCGCGACACCACCCACGACGACCCGCGCTTCGTCGACTACTACGGCAACGTGCAGACGGTGGTGACCAGCGGCGCGGTGTCCGACAGCGGCATGTTCGAGACCAACCTGCGCGACGAGCGCTTCCTGCCCTTCGAGGGTGCGGGCGCGATCAGCACCTGGGACCTCTCGCTTCCCGGCGTGCCCAGCTTCGACCACGCGACCATCAGCGACGTCATCCTGCACGTGCGCTACACCGCGCGTGACGGCGGCCAGGCGCTGGCGACGCATGCGGTGCCGCACCAGCTCCCGCCGGCGGGCGGCATCGGCGACCCGACGCCCGCGCTCGCGCTGCTGCTCAGCCTGCGCCACGACTTCCCCACCGAGTGGTACGCCTTCACCACCGGGGCCGCCGACTTCAGCGCCCAGCTCACCATGGACCACTTCCCCTATGCTGTGCAGGGCGCAACCCTGACCATCGATTCGATCACCCTGTACGCGAGCAGCGGCGCCGCGCTGGCGCAGGTGACCCTGCCGGTGCCGGCGGCCATGGCCAACGACCTGCACACCACGCGGACCACCACGCTGGACCTGCCGGCCGACGCGCAGGTGCTGACTCGCGAGGCGAAGAAGGAGGTCTTCGCCGTGATCACCTACAGCGCGCACCTGCCGTGACCGGCGCAGTGCGTTGACCGAGGGCGTTGGACAAACCGTATGATCGGTGCTGTCATCCATGGCCAGCCCTTCCCCCGACCCCGCCGGCGACGCGCACCGGTATGCCTTTCCAGACGGCGATCGCGACGCCGTGTACCGCGCCATCCATCAGCGGCGCGACGTGCGGCTGTTTCGCTCCGACCCCGTGCCCGACACGGCGCTTGCGCGACTGCTGACGGCGGGCCATCGGGCGCCGTCGGTGGGCTTCATGCAGCCGTGGAACTTCCTGGTGATCCGTTCGGCGGCGACCAGGCAACGTGTCAGGGATCTGTACCTGCGCGAACGGCAGGCGGCCGCGTGCTTCTTCGACGAGCCGCGCCGATCCCAGTACCTCGGCCTCAAGCTCGAGGGCATCTGCGAGGCGCCCGTGAACGTGTGCGTTACCTGCGACCCCACGCGCGGCGGCACCCAGGTGCTTGGTCGCAACAGCCAGCCCGAGACCGACGTGTACAGCACCTGTCTTGCCGTGGAGAACATCTGGCTCGCCGCGCGCGCCGAGGGTCTCGGCGTGGGCTGGGTGAGCATCCTCAAGGCGGGCGAGCTGCGCGAGATCCTGGCCATCCCGCCGCACGTCATACCGGTGGCGTACCTGTGCATCGGCTGGCCGGTGGACCTTCCCGCGCGTCCGATGCTGCAGGACGTCGGCTGGCGCGAGCGCCTGTCCCTCGACAGCGTCGTCCGCGGTGAGCGGTTCGACATCGCCGCCGACCTGGAGGCGGGTGCGCTGGCGAATGCGGAGGACGAGCTGACCAGGTGGTCAGCGCCGGGCTAGGTGCTCAGGCGGTCGGCGTCAGCACGGTGGCCGGCTGCGGCGCTCGCGTGCGCGGGATGAATCGCACCTGACGGACTGACGGAACCGCCTGCAGAACCGCATTCTCAACCTGCGCACCGATGGTCGCGGCCACATCCATGGTCATGGTTGCGGCCACCCGTGCCTCGACGTCGACCAGCAACGACCGCCCCATCCACCGCCCGCGCACGGTGGCGTCCTCGATCTCGGGGACGGTGAGGACCGCGTCGCGCGCGGCCGTGATGTCCGCGTCGTCGACGCCGTCCATCAGGCGGTGGACGATCTGCGCGGTCACCTCGTAGCCGACGTGGAGGATGAAGAGGGTCACGGCGAATCCGGCGATGGGATCACCCCAGCGCTGGCCGGTGGCGACGAGCACCAGTCCGACGAGAGCGCCGAGCGACGACAGCGCGTCCAGCCACGAGTGTTTCGCCTCGGCCTGCAGCGTCGCGGATTGGATGCGCCTGCCGATGGTGGCCTTGTAGCGTGCCACCAGCTGATTGCCGATGATGCCGAGGGCCGCCGCGGCGATGCCGAAGCCGAGATGCGACGGCGTGCCGCCGCCGACCAGCTTGCGATAGCTCTCGTACCCGGCGAACACCGCGCTGCTCAAGATGACCAGGGCGACGCCGAGGCCGGCGAGGTCCTCGGCCCGCTCGTACCCGTAGGTGTATCGCGCGCTCGGTGGTCGCCGGGAAACCCGGAAGCCGATGAAGACGACCGCTGACGTCGAGACGTCGGCCAGGTTGTGCAACGCGTCGCCGAGCAGCGCCACCGAGCCGGTGACGATGGCCATGGCCAGCTCCAGGCCGCCGGTGACCGCCAGACCGATCGCGGACACGCCGATCGCCCGGTTGGCGGCGCGCCGGTGACCCCGCTCGTCGTGTCGAGCGGTCCCAGCGGCGTCGCGGTGCCGGGACACGAGCGGCGCCGTCATCCCGCCGGACCGTGGTCGGGCAGATCCTGCGCGACGTGGTCGGCGTGGTACAGCGCTTCGCGCAGCAGCTGCACGACGTGCACGTCCTCGGCGGCATAGAAGATGCGCGTGCCCTCGCGCCGGGTCCGCACCAGCCGGGTCAGGCGCAGCTTGGCGAGATGCTGGGAGACGGCCGCCGGCTGGACGCCGACCAGCTCGGCGAGCTGGCCGACCGAGTACTCGCCGTGGAGCAGCGCCCACACCACCCGCAGGCGCGTGCCGTCGCCGAGGAGCTGAAAGGTGCGCACGGCGACCTCCACCTGGTCATCCGTGGGCATGTCGAGCCGGGCGCCTTCCTGCATATCTGCATCCATGCGCAGATAGTAGCGCAAGGGAGGCGCCTGGCACGTGGCGCCGGTTGCCGCGGGTGGTCGGTTAGAGTTTCCTGATGATCATAGCCATGGTCATCATTGGTGCCCGCCGGCCGGTGCCGGGGCGGTGACGACCGCCGCGGGAGCGCCCCCCGCAACCGAGGAGGGCGCCGTCGACTGGAAGCGCAACGTCGTCGCGCTCTTCGTCGGCCAGGTCGCCGCCATGTTCGGCCTGAGCTTCACCTTCCCGTTCATCCCCCTGTTCCTGCGCAACGAGCTGCACATCACCGACGCGCACCAGCTCGCCGTCTGGTCGGGCGTTGCCTCCGCTGGGCTGGGCGTCGGCCTCTTCGTCTCCGGGCCGGTGTGGGGCATGGTCGCGGATCGCTACGGGCGCAAGCCGATGCTGATGCGAGCCATGCTGGGCGGCGCCATCACCGTGCTGGGCATGGGGCTGTCCACCAACGTCGCCGAGCTGGTCATCTTCCGCATCGCCTTCGGCCTGCTCTCGGGGACGACGCCGGTGGCGATCGCCCTCGCCGCCGCGGAGACGCCCACCGAGCGCATGCCGTTCGCACTGGGCTGGATCAGCGCCGCGGGCGCCTTCGGCACCGCGCTCGGTCCCGCTGTGTCGGGCGCGGTCGCGGGCTTCCTCGGCCTTCGCGCAACCTACTTCGTCGGTGCGGCGATCGAAGCCTGCGCCGTCATCCCCGTGCTCCTGCTGGTGCGGGAGACACGACGTCCGCGTCACATCAGTGGCGAGCCACGGCGCGCGGGAGGCTGGCGCGATGTGCGCGCGCTCGGCCGGCACACCATGGGAATCATCAGCCTGCTGCTCGTCGTCCAGGCGCTCTACCTGACCGTGTCCGGGGCGATGCAGCCGTTGCTGGTGCTGCGCATCGTCGCGCTCTACACCGCGGCGGCAACGGTGATCACCGGAGTCGCGTTCACGCTGAGCGGAGCCGGCACCGGTTTCGCCGCGGCGCTGTACTCGCGAGCAGCGGGACGCACGGGCCATCGTCGCGCCGCCGTCATCGCGACGCTGCTCATGGCCGGCGCGGTCATCGCCATGGCCTCGGGTGGATCGCTGTTCGTCATCCTCCCCGCGGTGACGCTCTTCGGCATCGCCAGCGGCACCCTGGCACCGGGCATCGCCACCATGCTGAGCCTGGAAACACCCGTGCACATCCGCGCAACCGTGTTCGGCTTCGTGCAGAGTGCGACGGCGGTCGGGCTGATCGTCGGGCCGCTGCTGGCCAGCGCGGTCGCCGCAGCGTCCGGCCCCGCGGCGGGGCTGGTCGCCGCGTCCGGCGTCGCCCTGCTGGCAACGCTCACCCTCGCCGCCCTGGGTCGCCTGTCGCGGCTAAGCTGATGCGCGTGCGTGCACGCGCAGTGAACACCGAGCAGGTGCTGGCCGCGGCCGATCGGGTGGCGCGGCGGGACGGCATCGACGGGCTGACCATTCGAAGGCTCTGCGACGAGCTCGGGGTCACCGCGCCGAGCATCTACGTCCACTTCGCCAGCAAGGACGACATCGTCGAAAGGCTGGTCAACAACATCCTCGGCCAGGTCCACCATCCAGAGGCCGGCAGCGGCGACTGGCTCGACCGGCTGCGCGAATTCATCGTCAGCGTCTTCGACCAGGTGGCTCCGTACCCCGGCCTGGCCGGGCGCATCGCGCGCCGGCTGCCGACCACGCCCTCGTCGCAGCGCAATGCCGAGTACCTCGCCGAGCTCTTCCGCGACGCCGGGCTCAGCGACGCCGACCGGGCACAGGTCATGCCCACCCTGCTCGTCTTCACCTGGGGCCACCTGCTCGGCGGCGAGTCCGACTGGACGATCGGCGGCGGCCAGAGGCTCACCTCGCAGGCCTCGCGCGAGCGCTACCTCTGGGGCCTCGACCACCTCCTCGACTCGTTCCGCCGCCACCACATCGGGGCCCTTGACAGCAAGGCTAGCGCGCGTTAGCTTTGCTCCCGCTGGGCGCCCCAGGGCGGCTCGTGGTCAACGGATTGGAGGACTGCCGGTGAGGCCGTACGACATCGTCTCGACGGACTCCCATCTCGAGGTGCCGCCCGACCAGTGGGGGCCCTACGTCGATGCCGAGTTCAGGCAGTTCGTGCCAAAGGTGGTCCGCCTCCCCGACGGCAGCGGCGATGCGTGGGAGATGCCCGGCGCGGGCCTGGTCCCGCTCGGCCTGCAGTTCGCCATCACCCGGCCCGGCGTGGAGAACCGCTACAAGTACTCGCGGCCGACGGGCATCAGCTACGGGCCCGGCCTGGCCGGCACCGGCGACGGCCACAGCCGCCTCCGCGAGATGGACGAGGACGGCGTCGACGCCGACGTGCTCTTCCCCGCCGTGTTCGGCACGCGCGGCGTCAACCTGCCGGTGGAGGCCGACGCCGCCATCTGCCGCGGCTACAACGACTGGCTGTCGCAGGAGTACACCGCCGCCGATCCGGAGCGCCTGCTCGGACTCGCGCTGCTGCCCAAGGGCGGCATCGAGGAGGCCATCGCCGAGATGCGCCGCGTCGCCGGCCGGCCCGGCATCTACGGCGTGGTCAACTTCCCGGAGTGCGAGCCGGGCGACGATCGCTTCTTCGAGGCGGCGCTGGAGCTGGGAATCCCCCTGTGCTCGCATGGCTCTTTCCCCGCGCCGCGCGTGGAGTGGCCACCCAAGGGCGTCGAGCTCGACCTCAGCAAGTCGATGAACGCCACCGCTGCACTGAAGTACATCCTCTCGGGCGTCTTCGACCGGCTGCCCGATCTGAAGATCTTCTGCGCCGAGACCTTCTGCGGCTGGCTGCCCTACGCGTACGAGCAGGTGGACGCCTGGTACCAGGACCACGGCCTGTGGGTGAACGCCGACCTGCCGCGGCTGCCCAGCGACTACATGAAGCGCCACTTCCGCTGGAGCTTCATCGTCGACCCCATGGCGGTGCGGTTGCGCCACACCATCGGCATCGACACCATCATGTGGTCCACCGACTTTCCGCACATGAACACCGACTGGCCGATGTCGCTGCAGAGCATCGAGGAGCAGATGGGCGGCATCCCCGCCGACGAGCGGCGCCGCATCGTCCGCGACAACGCCGTCGAGCTCTTCAACCTCCCCGCGGCGAACTGACCATGGGCAAGGTCGAAGTCGTCTCCGCCGCCTCGCACACCGAGGTCTCGCCCGACGTCTGGCGCCACTACGTCGACCCCGAGTTCCGCGCCTTCGTCCCCACGGTCACCACCGTCGACGGCAGCGCAGCCTGGGTCATGCCGGTCACTGACCAGGTGGTCCAGATGCCGCGCAACCTCTTCCTGTCCAGGGACGGCAGGGCGGTCGACGCGGTGCAGTACGGCATCGGCCTGCCCGGCACCGGCGACGGCGCCCAGCGCCTGCGCGAGCTGGACGGCGACGGCATCGACGCCGAGGTGCTGCTGCCGCCGTTCTTCGGCGTTCGCCGCCTGCCCCGGCTGCCCGCCGAAGCCTCGATCGCCGTGGCCAGGGGCTACAACGACTGGCTGTCGCAGGAGTACACGGCGGCCGACCCGAGCCGGCTCATCGGCGTCGGCCTGCTGCCCGCGTCAAGCCTCCAGGACTCGCTCGACGAGCTCGCTCGCGTCGCGGCGCTGCCCGGCGTGCGCGGACTGCAGCTGCAGCAGTGGCCCAACGGCAGCGGCGGACCCGCCCCCGAGGACGACGCCTTCTGGACCCAGGCGGTGAAGCTCGGCGTTGCCATGGTGGCGCATGCCGAATTCGGCGGCGGGATCGTCGAGGACCCGGCGCGGATGGGTGCCAACGAGGGCACCGGCATCATGTTCACCATCAACTTCCTGACCACCAAGGGCGGCGCGCCGTACTCGGCGTCGCAGCTGATGACCACCGGCGTCTTCGACCGCATCCCCGACCTGCGCGTGTACTACGTGCACGACCGCATCGCCTGGGTCGAGTACTGGGCGGAGCAGGCCGACGACCACTACATGCGCCACCGCCACTGGGCCGGCTCCGACATGCCCCACCCGCCGAGCCACTACGTCAAGAACAACCTGATGCACAACTTCGCCGTCGATCGCACCGGGCTGCAGATCCGCGACATGCTCAACCTCGACAACGTGATGTGGTCGCGCATCTTCCCAGCCGCGCACGGGACGTGGCCGCGGACCGCCGCAGCGCTCGGCGACCAGTTCGCCGCCGCGGGCGTGTCCGACGACGAGAAGCGGCGCATCCTCGGCGGCAACGCGGTGTCGTTCTTCGGGCTGTCGGGGGTCCCCGCGGAGCTGAGCTCGAGCCTCGCCAGGCCCTGACCAGGCCCTGACGGCCGCTCCGCCGCTCCCGGATTGCCACGGTTGGCTCACTTGGTGCAACATCGTCGGTATCACGTTGTCTAGGAGGTAGACACTCACCACAGATGCCGCCCCGGGGCAGAGACGGCGGCAGAGGAGGCGACACGCTGTGACCAAAGGTCAAGGGAATGCGCTGAGACGGGCGGGGGGAACCGCGTGCGGGCTGGCCGCGGCGGTCGCCATGCTGGCGCTGGCCACAGCCACGCCGGCGGCGGCGGGGCCGGGCGGCAAGGGCAGCAGCGGCAGCGGCGCCGGCAACAACAAGGGGGACGTCTGGGTCGACGCGGCCGGCCAGGGCCAGGTGGGCCAAGAGAACGACCCCCACCTGGGCTGCAACGACATCGCCGTCTGGGGCGCCGCGCTCAACGACGCCTCGGGACCGTTCGCCATCCAGGGCTGGGCGCCCTCCGGCGGCAAGGAGACCGACTACTCGGCCACCTGGCACTACGACACCGGCGCCGGGGGCAGCCAGGTGATCGCGGTGGTGCCGGTGCACACGCTGATCGCCAACGCCATGGCCGCCGGCGACGCCCCGGTCAACAAGCAGGGCTTCCACTTCAAGCTCGACCTCGAAGACCCGCGCACCGGCGCCAGCGTCGGCGACGACAAGTACAAGGTCTTCTGGGTGGACTGCGGCGTGACCCGGACGGGCACCACGCCGACGCCGACCCCGAGCCCGACGCCCGCGACCTCCACGCCAACTCCGACTCCCAGCGGTGGCGTTGGCGGCGCGACGCCCACACCGACCCCGGGCGGTGGCGTCGGCGGCCTCACCCCGACGCCCACGCCCACGCCGGCGAGCGGTGTCGAGGGCATCACCACGGGGCCGGGCGCCACGCCGGGCAGCGGAGTGGCCGCGGCCATCGGCGGCAGCGGCGCGTCCATCCCCTTCACCGGGACGGTGCTGCCCCTCGGTCTGGCCGGTGGCCTGGCCGCGGGCGGCCTGGGTTTGCTCGGCCTGAGCCGCCGCCGCCGCAACAAGACCTGATCCGTTGACGTGTGGGCGGGGTGTCGAAGTGCACCCCGCCCGCTTCGTCCGGCGTGTAACGCGCCCCCCTATTCCCTTGCGACAGAAGGCGATTCGGAGGCTCGGCACACGCAATGGTCCACTTCACGCGCATGGTTCCGGCTGCCCACAAACTCCTGCTCATCGCGCCCGCCGCAGGGCTTGCAATGCTGATCGCCGCATGCGGTGGCACGGCATACGGCGGCACGTCGACGACCGGCGGCGTCGCCGGAGCGAATGCAACCGCAGCACCGGTGGTCGCGACCGTCGCGGTGAGTGCGTCGAGCCTCGGCCAGATCCTCACCGACGACAAGGGGCGCACCCTCTACCTGTTCGAGAAGGACACCGCCACCATGTCGGCGTGCGCAGGGGCGTGCGCGTCGGCGTGGCCGCCGTTCACGAGTGGCGCGGCGCCCATTGCCGGAAGCGGGGCAACCGCGAGCGTGCTCACCACCGTGACGCGCGGCGACGGCAGCAAGCAGGTGACGTACAACGGACACCCGCTGTACTACTACGCCGGCGACCAGAAGCCCGGTGACACCAGTGGCCAGAACCTCGACCAGTTCGGCGGCAGCTGGTACGTTCTCTCGCCCGCGGGCATGCAGATCGGCAACTAGGGCTTCGTCGGCTACGCCAACGGCCCGGGCCTCCCCAGGTAGTACCCCTGGGCGAAGGGCACCCCCAGCTCGCGCAGCGCGGCCAGCTCGGCGGCGGTCTCCACGCCCTCGCCGAGCAGGCAGGTGCCGACCGACTCGCCGAACGAGATCAGGCCGCTGGCCAGGGCGCGGCGGGAGCGGTCGGTGTCGATGCCCTGGGTCAGGCTGATGTCCAGCTTGATCAGGTCGGGCGACAGCGAGAGGATGTGGCGCAGGCTGGCGAATCCCGAGCCGGCGTCGTCGATGGCCAGGCGCACGCCGCGCTCGCGCAGCGGTGCCAGCGCGACCACGAGCTGGCCGTAGTCGGCGATCGGCGCGTGCTCGGTGATCTCCAGGTACACGCGCTCCGGCGCGACGCTGAGCAGCACCGGGATGAGCCGCTCGGACAGCGCCGAGGTCGGGCCGACGTTGACCGAGAGGTAGGTGTCGGGCGGCAGCTCGTCGAAGGCCTGCAGGGCGAGGCGGATGGCCATCAGCTCGAGGTCGACGCTCAGCCCGACCATCTCGGCGTCGGCGAACCAGTCCGCCGGCGACCGCGACGGATCGTCGCAGAAGCGGGCCAGCGCCTCGAAGCCCACCGTCCTCCCCGAGTCCAGCTCGACGATCGGCTGGAACACCATGTTCATGCGCTCTCTGTCCAGAACCGAGCGGATGGCGGCGAGGCGGCGACGCTGCCCCTCCTTGGCGTTGTGGTCGAGGGCCAGGTGTTCGCGCAGCGCGTCGACCACCGCGGGCGCCAGCACCGGCGACAGCGAGGGCATGCCGCGCGCCGCCTTGTGCAGCGCCTCGACGATCTGCTCGGCGGTCGCGCCCTTGACCAGGTAGCCGACCGCGCCGGCGGTGAGCATCTCGGTGACCGCGCCACGGTCGGCGTATGCGGAGAGCGCCAGCACGCGCGTCGAGGGCTGCAGCTCCCTGAGCTTGCGCACCGCGCCGACGCCGCCGGTTCCCGGCATGCGCACGTCCATGACCACGACGTGCGGCCGCTGCTCCAGGCAGACCGCGATCGCCTCCTCGCCGGTGCACGCCGTGCCCACCAGCTCGAACGCCGGCTGCAGGCCGATGATGTCGGCGAGCACCTCGCGGATCGACGGGTCGTCGTCGCTGACCACGATGCGGATCGGGGCGGTGGCGACCGCGTTCACACCGCCGCCGCCAGCGCCTCGGCCACTGCCGCGGGCCGTCCGCCCGCGGGCAGCCAGACCTCGACCACGGTGCCGTGCGCCGCCGCGCCGTAGATGCGGCACCACCCGCCGGCCAGCTCGGCGCGCTCGCGCATGGTGACCAGGCCGAGGTGGCCGATCGACGAGCCGTCGCTGTTGCCGGAGTCGATGCCGACGCCGTCGTCCTCGATGCACAGGCGGACGCCGCCGCCGTTGTCGTCGAGGGTGACCGTCACCTGGGCGGCGCCGGAGTGCTTGCGGACGTTGGTGAGCGCCTCCTGGGCGATGCGGAAGAGCGCGACCCGCGTGTTCTGGTCAGGTTCGGCCGAAAGCTGGTTGTCGATGCGGTAGGCGATGTTCGACTCCGGCGCCCACTGCTCGAAGTATTCGGTGAGCGCCGCGCTCAACCCGGCGCGGTCGAGCGACGGCGGGCGGAGCTGGAAGAGCAGGTTGCGCAGGCGCTCCACCGCGCCCTCGAGGTTGGCCTGCAGCTTGGCCAGCTGCTCTTCGCTCGCCGGGTCGGTCTGCTGCTGGCGGATCAGGCTGACCCGCATGATCGACGCGGCGATCAGCTGCACCGAGTCGTCGTGCACGTCGGAGGCGATGCGGCGGCGCTCCTCCTCCTGGGCGGTGACCAGCTTGTCGAGCAGGCGGCGGCGCTGGGCGTCGACGATCTCGATCTCGGCCAGGCTGCCGCTGAGCCGCGCCTCGGCCTCGCGGCGCTGGGTCAGCTCCTGGTCGATGGCGGCCATCAGCTCGTTGAACGACGCCGCCAGCGCTGCCACCTCGCGCGGCCCGGAGACCGCCAGCGGGGTGAAGGCCGCGGCCGGTTGCGCCCCCCGCACTCCGGCCTCCAGCCGCACCATGGGGCGGGCGATGCGGCGGTAGACCAGCAGCAGCGCCATCAGCACCACCACCGCGCCGCCGACGATCACCGCGATGTCGCGGCTGGCCAGGCTGCGCGCGTCGGCCAGCGCCACCACGGCGCTCTCGCCGGCGTAGACGTGCCAGCCGACGCCGGGCACGGTCGCGGTGCCGTAGAGGCGGGTGGTGCCGTCCACGTCGGAGCGCTCGGTGTTGCCGGCGCCCCGCGCGAAGGCGGTGCCCACCAGCGAGGTGCCGCTCCAGGCGGCGGGGTGGATGGAGCGCGACAGCGCGCTGTTCTGGTCCGCGCTGGTGAGCAGGAACTCGTAGTGCGTCGGTCCCCCGAGGGTGGTGGCCAGGCCGCCCGCCGCGGGGGCGAGGTCGATGGCGCCGACCACCACGCCGCCGCCCGCGATCGGCGCGGTGCTGACCGCCACCTGGTTGCCGGTCACCGGGTCGACGTAGGGTGCCAGCAGCGCCGGAGTCTGCAGCGCGCTGCTGAACCATGGCGCCGACGCGTAGCTGAGGCCGCGCGCGTGGGTGGAGGAGGAGCAGGCGATGGCGCCGTCGGGCTGCACCACGTCGAGATGGCCGGTGGTGAACGGGCCGACGCCGGTGAAGTTGAGCGTGCACCTGGCTCCGGCGCGGAAGAGCCCGGAGAGCCCGGGCGTCCCCGCGGTGGCGGCGACGCCGGCGCGGAGATCCCTGATGTCGGTGGCGATGCCGGCCGCCGCGGTCTGCGCCGCGTAGGACGTCTCCGTGTTGACCGTCCGGCGGGCGTAGCCGTCCGACTGCACGGTGGTGTAGATCGCGCCCGCGGCGAGGGCGGCGACGAACAGGCCGGTCAGCGCGAGAACGTGGGCTCGCAACGACCAGCCGCCGAGACGGTGTCTGCCCTGACCGTTCGACATGGGGATGGACCTCAGGTGATGACCGCGGGGGCGCCTCCCGCGGGGGCCCAGCGCATTCTTGAACCGCCCCCACCCCCAGGATTGGGGGGTAACCCGGCCGTTGCCACTTCGCGACCGGATCAGCGTTGCCTTCGGAACACCCGCTGCTCAATGTTCGAGTTTTTGAACTGACCAGCAGTCAGAACCGCGGACCGCGGGGGTGGTTGGCGGCAACGTCGGGGACCGTCGCGCGGTCCCTCTGGTCGTGGCCCCAATCATTTCTGCTCCCGCCCACAATTCGCGCGCCCGTACGGTGCGCCTCGCCGCGGTCGCCCTGGCGGCGGCCGGTCTCGCCGCATCCGCGCTGAGCGGCCTCGCCTCGACGGTCGGCAGCGCGCCCGCGGGGAGCAACGTCTTCACCATCTACAGCCCGCCCGCGGACTCCGCCGGCGCGCACACCGGCGAGGAGCCGTCGATCGGCGCCGACTGGAAGACGGGCGCGGTCATGTACCAGTCGCTGCTGACCACCTATCGCGTGACCTTCGACAGCGCGAAGACCCCGGCGGCAACGTGGACCGACGTCAGCGCACCGCTCACCTCGCGGCAGTCGCTCGACCCCATCCTCTTCACCGACAGGGACACCGGCCGCACCATCGTGTCGCAGCTCGCCGGCCAGTGCAGCCTCTCCGAGTACAGCGACGACGACGGCGCCACCTGGACTCCCGACGAGGGCTGCGGGCCGCCGTCCGGCGTCGACCACCAGTCGGTCGGTGGCGGCCCCTTCGCCGCGCCGCTGACCGGCGGCGCGATCTACCCGCACGCGGTGTACTACTGCTCGCAGGCGGTGGCGGCGGCGTTCTGCGCGATGAGCCCAGACGGCGGCGTGACCTACGCCACCGGCGTGCCCATCTACTCGCTGGCCCAGTGCGGCGGCCTGCACGGCCACGTGCGCGTCGGTCCCGACGGCACCGCGATCGTCCCCAACCAGGCCTGCGCGCCCGCGCCGGTCACCGGCGGCGTCACCGCCGCGGCGGGAGCCGGGGGCAGCTTCCCCAACCAGGCCGCGGTGGTGTCGACGGACAACGGCGTAACCTGGACCGTCAACGTCATCCCCGACAGCGTGGCCACCTCGCGCAGCGACCCCGCGGCCGCCGCCGACAGCGCCGGCACCTGGTTCTTCGGCTACGAGGGCGCGGTGCTCGACGGCGGCGGCACCCAGGTCGGCGGCCATCCCATGATCAGCACCTCGAAGGACGGCGGCACCACCTGGTCGCCCTCGGTCGACGTCGGCGCCGTGATGGGTCTGCAGAACGTCACCTTTCCCGAGGTGATCGCCGGTGACCCCGGGCGCGCCGCCTACGCCTTCCTCGGCAGTCCCACCGCGGGCAACCCCGAGATGCAGACCTTCCAGGGCCTCTGGTACCTCTACGTCGCCCTCACCTACGACGGTGGCGCCACCTGGACGGTGCAGAACCTCACGCCCGGCGACCCCGTCGAGCGCGGCTGCATGTTCCTGGCCGGCAACGGCGACTGCCCCAGCCCCGCCAAGCGCAACCTCTACGACTTCATGGACGTCACCGCCGACAAGGACGGCCACGTCCTCATCGGCTACGCGGACGGCTGCAGCGGCACCTGCGACACCCAGCAGTCCGCTCCCTGCGACGACGCCGCGTGCGACAAGGGCGCCACCGGCAGCACCGACCACCTGGCCTCGATCGCGCGGCTGACCTGCGGGCGCGGGCTGGTGGCGGCGCAGGACAGCGCGATGAGCTGCGGCGGTGGCAGCACCGCCGCACCGCAACCGCAACCGGGCGCGTCGCCGCCGGACGGGTCGCCTCCGGTCACCGCGGCGATCGGCATTCCCAACACGGCGGGTCCGGCGCCCGCCGCCGCGCTGCCGTCGCTGGCGGCGCTGGGCATCGCGCTCGGGGCCGGGCCGTGGCGGCGCCGCAGGCGGTCCGGCTAGCCTGACGCATCCGACCGCGCCCGCCGCCCGTATCCATTCTGAAAGGCCGGCGAGGCGGGCTGTCGCTCGCCACCGCGAGGGAGCATCATGCAGGCGTGCCGCGCAGCGCAGGAACCCGCACCGGGCGCTGTCGCCGTGGGTGAGGCGGGCGGCAGTCCGCCGACGCCCGCCGCACTGGGTGCGATGGACGATGACGCCGCGCTGCTCGCCCTGGCCGCCGGCGCCACCGACGCCATGGCCGTCCTCTACGACCGCCACGGCGCCGCCGCCTACCGCACCGCCATGATCCTGCTCCGCGAGCCCGCCTCCGCCGAGGAGGTGGTCCAGGAGGCCTTTCTTGCGGTGTGGCGCAACCGTGGACGCTTCGATCCGGGCAGGGGCAGCTTTCGCCCCTGGCTGCTGAGCATCGTGCGCAACCGCGCCCGCGACCGCATCCGCGCCCGCCGGGTGCGCCCGGAGAGCGCTGACGACCGCTGGGACACGCCGAGCGACGCCGTCGACGTGTGGGAGGAGGTCAGCGCCGAGGCCGAGCGCCAGCGGGTGCGCCGCGCCCTGTCGTCGCTGCCCGGCGACATGCGCCGCATGTTCGGCCTCGCCTTCTACGAGGGGTTCTCGCAGAGCGAGATCAGTGCCCGGCTGGAGATGCCGCTGGGCACGGTGAAGTCGAAGATGCGGCGCGGGTTGCAGCGGCTGCGCAGCCTGCTGGTCGAGCCCTCCGGCGACGCGGAGGGCTCGCCGTGAGCTGCGACGACGCCGAGCTGACCCTGGCCCTCGCCGGCATGGGCGACGTCGACGCCGCCGAGCTGCGCGAGGCACGGTTGCACGCGCAGACCTGCGCGCGCTGCGTGGCGGCCGAGCGGGAGTACGCGCTGGCGCTCGACATGATCGCGCGTGCCGCCGTTCCCGACGGGCCGCCGCCGGAGCTGCGCCGGCGCATCCTCGAGTCGATCGCGCCGCAGCCGGTGCGTCCCGCCGCGCGCGAGGAGCCGCGCGAGACCGCGACCTCTCCCTGGTGGCGCCGCGCCTGGCAGCGCGTGCCCAGCGGTCGCGCCGCCACCGCGTTCGGCTTTGCGGGCAGCGTCGCGGCCGTGGCGCTGGCCGCGGTCCTGCTGCTCACGCGCGGCGCGGCGCCGCTGGAGACGCTGCCGCTGCAGGCCGGCGTGAATCAGCCGGGATTGGCCGGAACTCTGACGTACTACCGCAGCAGCGGCGACGCGGTGGTGTCGCTGCACGGCCTCGCCGCGGGCCCGCGCACCGCGGGCGGCGCGCCCGGCGTCTACGAGCTGTGGCTGCTGCGCAGTGGTGGCGCGGCGACGGCGGCGGGCGTGCTCTCGCAGCAGCCTGACGGGACGTGGCGCGCGGTGGTGCACCGCCAGGCGCCCGCCGACGTCACCGTGGCGGCGACGCTGGAGCCGGCGCCGGGCACGGCGTCGCCGACCGGTGCGCAGCTCTTCGAGGCGAGCCTGCCGC
The DNA here is from genome assembly GCA_035569495.1 of Candidatus Angelobacter sp. Classification (GTDB taxonomy): domain Bacteria; phylum Chloroflexota; class Dormibacteria; order Aeolococcales; family Aeolococcaceae; genus DASRDZ01. The sequence continues at coordinate 51,287 of DATMMX010000032.1, forward strand.
AGACCTAGTCGCCGGGTCGACCGCAACGCGGTGGCGGGCGCGGCGGTCATCTCCAACTGAACTGCAGCGGAGTCTCCCGGGAGGCCTGGCAATGCGCCGTGTGGCATTCGCGCGATTTGGCGCGTCCGTGGTCATCGCGGTGACCGCACTCGCGGTGGCCGGTCCGCGCGCCGGCGCCGGCACCACCGCGCAGGCGCTCGACCCCGGCGCGGCGGTGGCGGGCACGTCGTCCAACTTCACCCTGGTCGGCCACGAGCCGCTCTACAACCGTGGCGAGAACGCGGCCATCACCCTGTACGGCCACTACGTCTACATCGGCAGCCGCACCGACTCCGAGCCGCACCACCTGCATCCGGGCGTGCTCGTCGTCGACGCCGCCGACCCGTCGCAGCCGAAGGTGGTCAACGAGGTCAGCGTCACCAGCGTCGACCCGCACCTGGTCGACGGCTACACGTCGCGCGAGCTGCGCGTCTGGCCACAGCAGCAGATGCTGATGGTCGTCTACATGAGCTGCAGCGACATCCTCCACCAGTGCGCCGGCAACGGCGACGTGGGCGGCCCGCCCAACTTCCAGCAGATCGCCTTCTTCGACATCAGCACTCCGTCGTCGCCGCGCCTGGTCACCACCTTCGTGCCCAAGGCGATGCCGCACGAATTGTTCCTCTGGGTCGACCCGGCCAACCCGGCGGGGCGCGCGCTGGTGTACTCGACGTCGCCGAACCAGTCGGGCCGGGGGCTGGCACTGTCGGTGTTCGACATCAGCAAATGGCGCAGCGCGCAGGTCGGCGAGCTGGCCCACTTCGACGTCGCCTCGCTGTACACCGCCGCGGAGAAGCAGCTCTGCCCGCTGCCCGACGACGGCACCTCGCCGTGCTACGACGTGCGCCTGCACTCGATCAGCCTCACCCCCGATGGCACCCAGCTCTACATGGCCCATCTCGGTGGCGGCGTGCTGGTCGCGGACACGCACGAGGTCGCGGCGGGGACGCCGAACCCGAAGATCACCCTGGTGACGCCGATCGCGCAGCGCGCCTACTGGGACAACCAGGGCGCGCACTCGGCGGTGAAGATCCCCGGACGGCCGTACCTGTTCACCACCGAGGAGATCTACGGCAAGCTGGGCTACGTCGGCACCCAGGCATTCGGGCGCGCGTTGAGTGGCTGCCCGTGGGGATGGGCGCGCGTGGTCGACATCGCCGACGCGGCGCGGCCCACCGTGGTGTCGCAGTACAAGATCGACAAGAACCAGCAGACGTCCTGCACCGCGCCGACCAGCCCGGGCTACGTCAACGTCCTCGCCGAGGACAACTTCAGCAGCTACGCGTCGCACAACCCGACGGTGCTGCCCGACCTGGCCCTGGTGACGTGGCACTCAGGCGGTCTGCGTGCCGTGGACCTGCGCGACCCGGCGAATCCGGTTGGCGCGGGCTTCTTCCTGCCCGCTCCGAATGCGTACTCGGTGACGCCCGATCCCGCGCTGGAGCCGGGCAGCAACGGGGTGATCGCCTGGAGCTACCCGATCATCAGCAACGGGCTCATCTACTTCATCGACATTCGCAACGGGCTCTACATCGTCAAGTACACCGGCACCCATGCGCAGCAGGTGCAGCACGTCAGGTTCTTGGAAGGCAACTCCAACGTCGGCGACGCGTACCGGCTGGAGTACGGCGACAGTGAGACCGCGCGCGTGGTGTCGGATTCGGTGGGTGCGGCCTCGCCGGCGGAGGTCGGTCTTCCCATGACCGGTGGTGCGGCCGGCGCCACGGTCCTCGGCGCCGGGGGTGTGATTGCCGTCGTGGCGGGGACGGTGCTGGTGCGCAGGCGGCGCAGGCGGGCGACCGGCTAGAGACCCTGCAGGCAGGCGGGATAGGCGTGCTGCGTCGTGCACGGCGGTGCGTAGACGGTGACCTTGGCGTCGCGCAGCGCGCTGGCGAAGGCCGTGTCGTAGCCGGTCGGGTCGGCGGCGCGCAGGCGTTGCTGGACCAGCAGCTCACGCACCGCGGCGCGCGTGCCCGCGTCGCTGAGCCCGCTGGCGCCCAGGTCTGCGACCAGCGCGTCGGCGTTGCCCGCGGTGCTCTGCAGCCGCTGCAGCGTGGCGCTGACGTCGGCGTCGCTGACGGTGACGTGATGCGCGGTGGCGATCTGCTCGATGACTGCGGTGGCGACCACGGCGCGAACTCCCGCCGCCTCGATGCCCTGCAGGCGCTGCGCGTCGGCGGGCACCGCGGCGTTGAGGGCGTGGCCGGTGCGCTGCTCCAGGCGTTCGCGCAGTGACTGCACGGCGGCGTTGTAGGCCTGGATGCTCACGGAGGCGCCGTTGACGGTGGCGGCGACGCCGGTTGTCGACGGCGTGGCGTCGCCGCACGCGGCGAGGACGACGGCGGCCAGCGATATGGCGACGAGGGCGAGTCTGCGCATGTCAGGCAACTCCTGAAAGGGCCTGCACGGTCAGTCCCAGACCGGCGGCGGAGATGAGCAGGGCACTGGCCACGGGCAGCACGGCGGCCGCGCGCTGCAGGGCGCGGACGCGGGCGAGGTTGGGCACGCGGCGGACGGCGCGCGCCCCGGAGGCGATGGCGGTGCCGATGCCGACCAGCACCGCGGCCAGCCCGGCGCTGAAGGCGACGATGAGCAGGATGCCGCCGGCGATGCGGTGCAGCGACACGGCGGCGAGCAGCACCAGCAATGCGGACGGGCAGGGGACGAGGCCACCGGCGACGCCGAGGGCGAGCAGGCCGCGGCGCGAGGTCCGTTGCGCAGCGTTGTGGTCATGCGCGTGCGCGTGGTCGTGCGCGTTCTCATGGTGGTGGGTGTGCCCGTGATCGCCGTGCGCGTGCGCGTGTTCCGCCAGCGCCGCGAGCGGCCCACCGCGCCGCGCCGAGCGCACCCGCACCGCCACCATGGCCACGCCGACAACCAGGATCAGCGCCCCCGAACCGAGCGTCAGGATGGGATACAGCCGCTCCGGTGCCACCACGGTCGCCGCGAACAGCGTCAGCAACCCCAGCGCGAACACGCCCGCGGTGTGCGTCACCGTGATCGTCGCCCCCAGCATCACCGCGTCGCGCCAGGAGCGGCGCGTCCCCACCAGGTACCCGGCCATCACCGTCTTGCCGTGCCCCGGAGAGAGCGCGTGCGCCGCGCCGAGCGCCATCGCAGCGAAGACCGCGAGCAGCACCAGTGCTCCGTCGCCGTGCGAGTCGAGCAGGCCGACCAGCCCGTCGCGCGCCGCGGTGGCCGCACCGCCGACCGGCCCGAGCAGTGTCGTGTCGCTGCTCACCAATCCCGCTCGCAGCTGCAGGCGCGCGTCGGCGACGTCGAGCGGCGAGGTGAGCCGGTCCTGCGGATATGAGCGCAGCATGTCGCTCGGCGACGTCGACGGCACGTCCGCCGCCTCCACCGCTGCGCCGCCCGCCACCTGCACGGTGATCTCCCGCCAGCCGATGCGCCCCGCGTCGTCGCCGTCGTGCACGGTGACGGTGTGCGTCGCACCCGGCGAGACGCGCGCGGTGAGCAGCACCTCGACGCGCAGCGTCTGCAGCCCCGCCTGCCCGGGTCGGAACGCCATGCTGCGATCGGCGACGCCGAGTGAGACGGCGGCGCCGTCCACGGCGACGTGCACCGCGTCGCGCACGGTCGCGGCCCGGCGCGACAGCCACCCCGGGCTGTCAGCGCCCATCGCCTGCTGCTCCTGGAACGCCGGGATCTCCGCGTAGTCGATGACGTGGCGCACCCGTAGCACGTCGCCGTCGAGCAGCACCGCCGTGGCGTGGTTGACGGTGAAGTTGCCGAGCGGATGCGCCAGCGCGGTCAGCGGCAGCAGCACCGCCGCGGCCGCGCCGAGCATCGCGGCGAGAACCACACGGCGTGCGCGCAGGTGGCGGCCGATCATCGTGACAGTCCCTCCAGCGTGGAGCGCGCCATCCCGCTCTGCAGCACCGAGAACGACGGGTTGATCGACAGCGCGGTCGACAGGTCGTCGCGCGCCTGCGCAGCCATGCCCAAAGCGGCTTCGATCATGCCGCTGTGGAAGAACATCAGCGCGTCGCGCGTGCCCAACCGATGCGCCAGGTGCATGGCATCCAGCGCGCCGTGCAGGTCGCCGCTCTGGAACAGCGTCCAGGCGAGCACGTCGGCCGACTGCACGCTGGGACGGTCGCGCATCGCCCGCTGCGCGGCGGCGAGCGCGCCGGGCAGGTCGCGGTGGTGGTCGGCGTCGAAGAGGGCCAGCTCCTGGTCGACGTCGACGCCACCCGTCGCCGAGAGCAGCGTGTCCTCCGCGGCGGCGAGGTCGTACTGCTGCGCGGCCCCGGCGCTGTCGCCACTCGCGGTGAGCACGTCGCCGAGCGCGATCACGTACTGCGGCAGCGGATACGTCGCCACCGCGGTGCGGTACAGCGCCGCCGCCTCGCCGACGCGCCCCTGTGCCGCGCGGACCTTCGCCAGCGCCGCCTCGGCGTGCACGTAGCCCGGGTCCTGCTGCAGCGCCGCCTGGTACTGCGTCTCCGCCGAGGCGAGGTCGCCGCTGTTGAAGGACAGGTTGCCGAGCAGCACCTGCACGTAGGCGACGTTCTCCGCAACCGGCCCACCCGCGGTCACCGCCATGCCCATCGCGGTGATCGCGCCCGCGACGTCGCCGTGCAGCTCGCGCAGGTACGACACCCGGCTGTACGAGGCGAGGTCGGGACGGACGTCGACCATCTGCTGCACGGTGGCCACCGCGTCGCCGTAGCGGCCCAGCTCGACCTGCGCGTCGGTGATCACGCCGAGCGGCCCCGCGCCATGCGGGTCGAGCAGCGCGGCGCGCTGTCCCCAGGCGAGCGCGTCGGTGAAGCGGTGCCGGGCCAGGGCCAGGGTGCCGCTGAGCAGCGTCGCCTCACCGTCGTGCGGCGAGAGGCCCAGCGCCGAGCCGAGCAGGTCGTCCGCCTTGGCGTAGTAGGAGGGGTCGCCGACCTCGCGCACCCGCTGCAGGTACGCGGCGGCGAGCGTGTCGAGCGCCTGCACGTCGTCGGGCGCGCTGCGCAGGTGCGCCTGGGTCGCGGCGATGAGCTGCTCGGTGCCATCGGCCACCGCGACGGCGGCAACACCGGCGCCGGGCGACGCATGCGTCACCGGCGCGGCAGCACCACCACCGCACGCCACCAGGGCCATCCCCAAAGCCGACGCCGCCCCGAGGACGAAGGGGCTCCGTGTGGAGCCCCTCCTTCCCGAGGTGGGCGCAGGCGGAACCTGCGTCGTGCTCACGGCATGTGGGGGTCGGCGAGGTAGGGGAAGTGCGCCTGGAAGGGCACGTCGTTGGCGTTGACACCGTCGCCCACCACGGACGGGATGCTCACGCCGTCGGTCGCCCCGGCCACCGCCTGGACCGCGATGTCGACCACGTCGTCAGCAAGCCGGCGCCCGTTGGGCCAGCCGTCGAGCTGTCCACCGAGGACGCCGAGGCGGTTGACCGCGTTGGGATCCGCGCTGCTGGGCGCGATCGACATGTTGAGTCGCAACTCGTCGGCCAGTGTCGGGTTGGCCAGCGCCGACTTGTTGAGCCCCGGCAGACCGGTGAGCAGCACCGCGACCAGGTCCTGACGGTTGGTCGTCGGCGTCTGCGGATCGATCAGCGCGTGGATCAGCGCCGCCAATTCCGGTGTGGTGAAGCGGTCGAGGAACTGCTTGTCGTCCTGCGGCTTGCTGCCGTTGAACAGGTCCTTGGTGGCGAAGTCGGTGATCACCTCGTTGACCAGCGGGTTGCCCAGGCGCGAGACCTGGACCCAGGGGCCGGACTCGTCCTTGCTGCCCTTCTCGAGCACGGTCACCTTGTGCCGCGAGGCGCTGGCCCAGACGCCGACCACGTTGTCATTGGCGTTCTCGCTGTGCAGCATGGCCTTGGGCACGCGCAGCACGATGCTCTGCGTGTTGAGGCCGGCCAGGTAGTCGTGGCCCGCGGTGCCGAAGGGCGGCAGGTTGAGCAGGTCGAAGATGCCGCCGAGGTCGGCGAAGAACGGGTCGTCGCGCTGCCCGGCCCAGACGGTGACGTCGCCCTGCGGCGTGTTCAGCGTGTGCACCGCCGCCTGTGCCAGCGCGTGGTAGTGCGCCGCGTTGCCGGTCGACGCCGAGCCGACCACGTCCGGCGGGGTGAGCAGGCCGCTGCCCAGGACGGTGCCTCCGTCACCCTCGTCCGTATGCATGGTCAGGGTGTACGTCTGCGGCCGGTTCCAGTTGAGGTAGCGGTTGTGCACGGCGTCGTAGCTGATCGGGCCGGTGTTGTAAAGGAATGTCTGGCTGTTGACGGTCGTGGTGGTGAACCGCAGATCGAAGGTGACGTGGCTGCGGCCGTCGCCCACGTTGTCGACGTGGAACTGGTAGAGCACGTCGTCGCCGAACCGGTAGAAGTTGGGGCCCCCCGCGGGCTGCTCGAAGGGCACGTAGTCGGCCACGAGAGTCACCGTGCCGGTGGCGTCGGGGCTGACGAAGGCGTAGAGGTCGGTGTTGTCAGCCACCGGGTCCTCACTGATCAGCGGTGCCTCGCGGTGGCTCGATGCCGACACCGCCCAGGGCGTGATGGTCAACCCCGCGGTGGCCGCGAGGATCACGCCGACGATGAAAGGTCGTCGTTTGCGCATGGGCTGCCTCCTGAGTCGCTGCGACAGGCGCGGTGGCGCCCTCTTCTCGCTGTACGCAGCGCTGCGCGGAGCGGATGCAGCGATGAGTCCCGGCGCGACGCGGCGTCTCCAGAGGCGATGAACGCCAGAACCGCGGTCCGCTCAGTCCTCGGGCTGCTCGTGCTCCACGCTGAGGCCGGGATGCACGCCGGAGGTGAGCTGCATCTCCACAGCCAGCTTCTGCAGCAGCGCCACCAGACTGCTGCGCTCCGCGTCGCTGAGGGTGGTGCCCAGGCTCATCTCGTGGGCGGTGGCCCGCTTCAGCGCCCGGCTCATCAGGCGCCGTCCCGCGGGTGTCACGTGGAGGGCGCGCGCTCGGCGGTCGTGGGGGTTGGCGCGGCGTTCCAGCAGCCCGCGCTCCTCGAGCTGGTCGACCAGCGCCACCATGCGGCTGGCCGGGATGCGCAGCATCTCGCCGAGCGCCTGCTGCGAGCGACCCTCCTCGCGGGCCACGAAGCGCAGCAGCAGGAAGTGGCGCGGGTCGATGCCCAGCGGCGCCAGCGCCGCGTGGAAGCGCCGCGACCCCTCGAAGCCGAGCTGGGAGAGCAGGAAGCCGAGACTGTCCAGCGGCCCGCCGCCGCCGGGCTCGATGCCGAAGCGCTCCTTGACATCAGTCACCCAGCAATACTACCATCGCACAACCATTACAGACGAAATGATTACGGGCGGCACGGCCTGACCGGACCCGCGGCCTGAGCTGAGCGCAAGGAGGTTCCCGATGGCCCCGGCACGACCCTTGACCAATCTCGACTCCTGGCCGGCCCGCCTGGCCCGCCGCATCCTGCATCACCGCCGCCTCGTCTTCGCCTTCTGGGCGGCGATCTTCGTCGCCGGCGTGGCCGGCTCGGGCGCGGTGTCCAACCGCTTCACCTTCGACTTCTCGCTGCCCGGCCAGCCCGGCTACGAGACGGCGCGGCAGATCGCCCGCACCTTCGGCAACGGCGGCGACACCGGGCCGGCGATCGCCGTGGTCACGCTGCCCCAGGGGCAGAGCGTGGCCACCAACCGGGCCATCGCCACCGCGTTCGAGCAGGTGCGCAGGGCCGAGCCGAGCGTCCGCGTCGTCGACTACGCCGCCACCCACGACGCGCGCTTCATCACCAACGACGGCCGCAGCACCTTCGGCCTGCTCTTCGAACCCATCCCCAAGACCTTCGGCGCCGACACCCTGGGCGACTCGGCTATCACCACGTTGCGCACAGCACTGCCCGACTCCAAGGTGACCCTCACCGGATTGGAGGCGCTGCAGACCGGCGGCGACGCCAACGGCCCCGGCGTGCTGGTCGAGACGCTGATCGGCGGCGCCGGCGCGTTGGTGGTGCTGGCCATCGTCTTCGCCTCGTTCCTGGCACTGGTGCCGCTGTTGATCGCGGCGGTGTCGATCCTCACCACCCTGCTGGTGGTGCTGGGACTCACGTATCTCACCGACATCTCGTTCATCGTCGAGTTCCTGGTGTCGCTGGTCGGGCTCGGTGTGGCCATCGACTACTCGCTGCTGGTGGTGACGCGCTGGCGCGAAGAGCGCGCCCTCGGCGCCGAGAACCACGACGCGGTGATCACCGCCGTCGCCACCGCGGGACGTGCAGTGCTGCTCAGTGGACTCACCGTGGCCATCGGCTTGGTCGCGCTCATCGTCCTGCCGGTGCCGGGGCTGCGCAGCGTCGGCTTCGGCGGCATGCTGATCCCGGTGGTCTCCGTGCTGGTCAGCCTCACCCTGCTGCCCGCACTGCTCGGCGGCGTCGGGGTGCGCATGGACTGGCCGCGGCTGCGCCACGAGGCGCAGGCCAGCCGGGTGTGGTCGCGCTGGGCGCGCATGATCGTCCGCCATCGCGCCGCCGCGGCGGTGCTCGGCGCGGCCATTCTCGGCGTGCTGATCGTGCCGATCTTCAGCCTCAAGGTGGGCATGACCAGCGCCTCCGCGCAGGCGCAGAACGGCGCCGCGCACGACGCCTACGCGACGCTGCTCGACGGCGGCGTCCCCGGAGGTGTGCTGACTCCCATCGAGGTGCTGACCAGCTCCGACAGGGCGACCGCCGTGCGCGACAAGCTGGCCACGGTGCCGGGCGTCACCACCGCCTTCGTGCCCGCGGGCACGGACGGCACGCGCGCCGGGTATTCCGACGTCATCGCCCTGCCCCAGCAGGAGACGGTCAACAGCGACACGCTGGCCGTGGTCGACAGCGCCACCGCGGCGTTGAACGGACAGCCCGGTGTGGTCGGCGTCAGCGGCATCGGCGCCATCGAGACGGCCTACGGCAACGCGGTGTTCGGCAACTTCCCGCTGATGTTCACGCTGATCACCCTGGCCACGTTCGTGCTGCTGACGCGCGCCTTCCGCTCGCCGCTGCTCGCCGCCAAGGCGGTGCTGCTCAACCTGCTCTCGCTGGCGGCGACCTTCGGCCTGCTCACCTTCTTCTGGCAGCAGGGCCACGGCTCGAACCTGCTCTTCGGGATTCCCGCGACCGGCGCGATCACCTTCTGGATCCCGCTGATGATCTTCGCCTTCCTCTTCGGACTGTCGATGGACTACGAGGTGTTCATCCTCACCCGGGTCCGCGAGGAGTACGACCGCACGGGATCGACCACGTCCGCGGTGATCTCCGGGCTGGCGCGGACCGGACGCCTGGTCACCAGCGCGGCCCTGATCCTGTTCCTCGCCTTCGGCTCACTCGCCTCGGCGCCCAACACCGACATCAAGGTGCTGGCCACCGGCCTCGGCGCGGGCATCCTGCTCGACGCCACCGTGGTGCGCGCGCTGCTGGTGCCGGCGCTGGTGGCCCTGTTCGGCAGCGCCAACTGGTGGATGCCCGCCTGGGTCGAGAAGGTGCTGCGCATCAAGCCTGCGGCCGCGCCGCCCGCGCGCATCGGTGGTGGCGAGGCCGAGACGGCCGCCTAGGGTTAACGTCTGCGGAAGACGTGCAAGGGGTTGGGCGCAGCGGCCGTCCGAAGCTGATGTGGCCCAATCCCTGCTGACCCGTCGCGACCTGCTCAAGGGAGGCGCGGCGCTGGCGGGCGCGGCGCTCCTCTCCGATCCCGTGCTCCGTGCCCTCGCCGCCCCGCCCCGTGCCGGACGGCTTGAGGACATCGAGCACGTCGTCATCCTCACCCAGGAGAACCGCTCCTTCGACCACTACTTCGGCACCTACCCGGCGGTGCGCGGCTTCGACGACCGGCACGCGCGGCCGGGTGTGTTCCGCCAGCGGTATGTCGATTCGAGCGGCGCGGCGCGCAGCGTGGTGCCGTTCCACCTCGACACCACGCAGCTCGGCGCCATGCAGACCGGGGAGTGCACCAACGACATCACCCACGGCTATGGCGACCAGCACACCTCGTGGAACAACGGTGCCATGGACCGCTGGGCGCAGGCCCACGCGGGCGACGGCGACCGCAGCTTCATGGGCTACTACCAGCGCGGCGACCTGCCCTTCTACCACGCCCTCGCCGACGCCTTCACGCTGTGCGACGCCTACCACTGCTCGGTGATGGGCTCGACCTCGTCGAACCGCCTCTACGCGCTCACCGGCATGCTCGACCCGCTTGGCAAATACGGCGGCCCCGTGCTGAGCACGCGCAAGCTGACCGACGCCGTTCCCGCGTCGCCGGGCGGTCGCTGGGGCGTGTTCTCGCGCGACTGGATCACCTATCCCGAGCAGCTCACCGACGCGGGCGTGTCCTGGCGCTACTACGGCAATCCCGACGGCAGCTACGAGGACAACCCGATCTACCTGTTCGAGCAGTACTGGCCGCAGAACTACAGCGGTGATCCGGCGATGGCCGCGCGCGCCGCGCAGCTGCAGGCCAATCTCGCGCCGGTGTTCCCCAACGACTTCCTCCGCGACGCGGCCTTGGGGACGCTGCCGTCGGTGTCATGGCTGACCGCGGGCGTGGTGCAGTCGGAGCACCCCGCCGCCGCGCCGCACGACGGCGAGAACATCACCAGCATCGTGGTGGGGGCGCTGATGGCCTCGCCGCTGTGGTCGAAGACCGCACTTTTTGTCACCTATGACGAAAACGGCGGCTTCTTCGACCACGTCGTACCGCCGACGCCGCCCGCCGGGACGCCGGGCGAGTTCGTCGCCGGGCACAGCGAGCCGATCGGGCTGGGCTTCAGGGTGCCGATGACGGTGGTGTCGCCGTTCAGCCGCGGCGGCTTCGTCTGCCGCGACCGCTTCGACCACACCTCGCTGCTGCGCTTCCTGGAACGACGCTTCGGGGTGCGCGCCGCCAACATCACCGAATGGCGCCGCCACACCGTCGGCGACCTCACCGCGGCGTTCAACTTCGTCCGGCCCGATCAGTCGATCCCGCTGCTGCCGGTCGCGCCGCCCAACGACCCGGCGCAGCACCCCGAATGCCTGACCGCCGAAACCCAGTCCGACCCCTACCCCTCGCCCGACCCCGCGCACACCCCCGCGCCGCACCAGGAGCCGGGGGCGCGCCCATCGCCGAGCGGCCTGCCTCGTGAGCACCGCGAGCGCGGGCGTCGCGAGGACTGAGCGGTCGCGCCGCTGAGGCGCCTCCCCGTTTCTTCACGAGCCCTACCGCAGGGTGAAGGCTCGACTGGGCGGTGATGTCCCGAGTTCCCGCCACGTCCCCGTGGCGGTGTACTGTCCGGCTGGCGCCGCCTGCGACCGCTTCGTCTCGTTGCAGAACGTGCCGCAGTCGTCCTGGCGCCATTGCTCGATGACGGGCAGATGCTGGCTCGGCTTGCTCAACAAGGCGGGGGGCGTGCCGGCGCAGGCGCCGCCGGCGACTTCCCCGAACGTGCTCCACACCTTCCCGCCGTTGGCGTCCCAGACGGTGATTTCAGGGAAGCACATTGTGGTCACGCGGCAGGTCCGGACGCCCTTGAACCGTGCGTCGAAGAGAAAGGTGACGGTGTCGGCGCTGTTGTAGCTGGATCGGTCGGGCTCCACGGACAGGCTGAGGTCGTCGGGGGAGCAGGGCGGGACCGGTGTGATGGCGGGGTTGGGAACGGTCCCACCCGCATCATCGACCCACGTCGTCCGGTGGCGGAAGACGCCTGGCGTCGCGACCGCTCGACTCTGAGGAGAGGCCGCGCCGGGTTGGCTGGCGACAGCGTGGCGTGACGCCAGGGTTCCCGCCAGTATGGCGGCCAAAACTGCTCCGGTCGCCAGACCGATCAGACCATTTTTCCACGGGATCGTCATGGTGCTTCTTCCCTTCCTACCGAACGAACGCGATGCCGACGAAGCGGCCACCGGTGGCGCCACTGCTCGGCCCCGAAATGTCGCCCACGGCATAGGTGCTTCCGTTCGCATCGAGCGCCAAGGTGCCCCAGCGATCAAAGTTGAAGGCCGCACCAGTCATCGGCGCAGAGGAGTCGCACACGGCGCTGCCGAAGAACGGTGCCGGGTTGCCGGACGCACCCTGGGCGGACGCCGGAACGATGTCGCCGATGTTGCTGAACAGCCAGTAGCCATCGCCATCCGGGGACGAGCTGATGCCAATCCATGCTTCGCTGGTGGCGCCGGAACAGCTTCCGTAGGTTTGACCGAGGGCGTTGCCGAAGAAGAGGGCGTCTCCGAACGAGAACACTCCGCCGTCCTGGCCGACCAGCCAATAGCCCTGGCCGTCCGGCGTGCTGGTGATGCCCGCAACCGGCGCATTGAGCTGCTTCCCACCCATGCTGCCTAGGAACGGGGCGTTCCCGAAAGCGAAGACTCCTCCGTCAGCTCCAACCAACCAGTAGCCACCCCCGTCCGGCGTCGAGGCGATGCCGACGATGGGCGCGACAGGGCTTGTATGTTGTCCCGGCAAGCTCCCCTCGTACTGGGCTGAGCCTTTCGCGAATACCCCGCCGTCCTGCCCCACCAGCCAGTACCCCTGGCCGGACGGATGAGCGGCGACACCCGAGATCGGTTGATTGAGCGCCGTACCACACTCGTCGCCATGCCAACTTGCATGGTTGACTGACGTGATGCAGCCGCTGCTCGATGTGAGCCAGTAGCCGCCCTCCTGCTGCCCCGTGCACTGACCGGCCCCCTTGTCGTAGAACTCCGACCCGGTCGCGTAGCGGACGCCGGACACCAGGGTGGAATCCCAGTTGCAGACGTCCGCGATCTCTTGATTGCCAACCGTCCATCCTGATCCAAACTGCGGATCGGTGGCCGCTTCGACGATTTCGTGAGTCATGACCTCTTCGTCCGAATTCTGCGGAGACGCCGTTTCTCCGGTGACGCAGTCGGAGAAGTAGTTGCCGTTGTCGAAGTTCGGGAGGGCAACATAGGCGTATGAGGGATTGGAGTTCCAGTCGTGAAACGCGCAAACGTGCGTGCCTGTTCCGGCCGTGTTCTGGATCGAATACCCGGCTTCGGGCTCGACAACGTAAATGTGGTTGCCACTGCCGCTCCCCCAGCCCGTGATGGAGTTCACGCGGTTGATCTCGTTGATCAAGTCGTTGGCGCTGAGAGGATCGTTGAGTGCCCCGTCGTTTTGGGTATCGACGTAGCCTCCACCGTAGCTGAGGCCGCCGACGCCATACTGCGCGAGACGACCGGCATACTGACTGCCGGGGAGGTCTTGTGCCGTGGCCTTGAGTGCTGCCGGCATGGCGTCGAGCGTGTCACTGGCATACAGCGAGCCCCACAGGATGACGAACACCTGAGGCGAGGACATGACCGTCCCGCCGCTGGTGAAGTTGCAGTTGGGATCGGGACACGAGCCGCCGTCGTTGGGACCGCTGCCGGCGCCCGCACCAATCACACGCAACCACAGGCTTCCGCTGACGTACGGGGGGTTGGCCAGCGGCGATTCAGCTTGAACCGTGTATTGGTACTCGCCCAGCTTGGTACCGATCGGGACGGCGAACGTCAGGACCTGGCCCGCGTACTGGCCGCTGCCGTTGGGCGACGACTGCGTCTCCGGCGTTCCGTTGCTGAACGTGGCCGCCGGTTCACTCGTACCGACCGGGCTGCTGGGATACAGCGCGACCGCCATCGTGACCTGTCCTTGAAATCCGTTCCAGGGGACGACGGTCAACGTGCTGGTGGTTGACAGGCCCTGCTGAACGGTGAGGAACGTCGCTGACGGGTGGATGGCATACGTCGGTTGGGTCGGGCTGAGTCCGGCGCCTCCAACACACGACCCGTCAGGCGGCAGGTTGCCGCCGGTCGGGTTGGGTGCACACTGGGACACCCACAGGTAGATGGCTGCCGAGCCGTCGGTGGCTGTTGCGCAGAGCGCCAACGCCATGACGAGCAGCGCCGCCAGGCGACGCCAGCGGAGCCATCGCCCCGGACGTCTGCGCACAACCATGTGCAGCGATACAAAGCGAAATGTACCCGCCAACTGAGGCCTCACCGACACACTCCTTCCTGCAGTCAGGTGGCGTGTCGGTTGGTGCCCGCCCGCAACGCCGCGAGATGCGCAGGATGCAAGACGGAGATGGTGCGTGTCAAGCGTCTGAACAGAACCACCGTGCGGTTCGTGCAACTGACCGCCGCGTCAACAGGACTGGTTCTAGCTAGGGTCGCCCCTGAACCCGCGACCCCCACACACCCCGCTGGGCCGCCGCGCCCGCCCCGGCTCCTGCACCGGCATCCGCTGCGGCGAGGGCACCGGATACGGAGCCGAGGACACGCCCACCAGGTTCTGCAGCGCCCCGCCCTGGGCGCACCCCACCGCCACCGGGGCGTCACGCGTCACCGTGGCGGGCAGCGAGGGCACCGAGGCGTCGGGGCGAGCCGCGAGGTTCAGCGCCCCCGTCAGGTCGCCCACCGTCTCCCGGCGCCAGTCGCTGAGGTTGGGCACCTCGACCCCGAACCGCCGCTCCAGGAACAGCAGCGTCGAGGTGTGGTCCAGGGTGTCCGAGCAGACCAGCCCGCCGCGGCTGACCGGCGAGATCACCAGCATCGGCACCCGAAAGCCCAACCCGATCGGCCCCCGCGGCTGCGCACCGCCCGCGGTCAGCCACTCCCCGGGCGTGCCCGGCGGCGAGGTGGGCGGGACGACGTGGTCGAAGAAGCCGCCGTTCTCGTCCCAGGTGGCCAGCAGCAGGGTCTTGGCCCACACGTCGGGGCGCGCGGTGAGGATCTGCAGGATCTGGTGCAGGGCGTCCTCGCCGAGGCCGGGCGGGTCCGGCGGATGATCGGAGGTGGTGTCGTTGAGCTGCAGCCAGCTCACCTGGGGCAGCGAGCCGGCGAGCACGTCGCGGGCGAAGTCGCCGGGGTAGGTGGGCAGCACGCCGCGCGCGAAGAGGTCGGACTTGGGGTCCTGGTAGGCGGCGAAGAGCTGGAGGACGTTCGAGGACGAGGACTGCAGCTCGGGGTCGAGGTACTGCTTCCAGGTCACCCCCGCCGCCTCCAGGCGCTCCGGGTAGGTGGTCCAGGAGAGGCTGCCGTAGTGCTGGTAGTTGGGGTTGCTCAGCACCGGGCCGCCGTGCAGGCCCGCGGGGTCGATGGAGGCGGTCATGGCGTAGAGCCGGTTGGGGTCGGTGGGGCCGAGCACCGAGCAGTGGTAGCCGTCGCAGAGGGTGAAGGCGTCGGCCAGGGCGCGGTAGAAGGGCACGTCCTCGCGGGTGTAGTAGCCCATGGTGGCGGCGCCGTAGGGGTCGTCGGCGGCGCGGTGGACCTGGGCGAAGCGGTCCATGCGGCCGCCGTTCCAGCAGTCGTGCTGGGCGCCCCAGGCGTGGGTGATGTCCTCGGTGCAGGTCCCGTTCGGCCCCGGCGGCGGGGCGGAGGTGTCGAGGCGGAAGGGAAGCAGGCGGCCGGCCGGGGCGTCCCCGGTGTTCGAGGGGTCGGGCTGGGCGAACACGGAGCTGCCGTCGGGCAGGCGCACTGCGTGCCGGTCGGAGAAGCCGCGCACCCCGCGGTGGGTGCCGAAGTAGTGGTCGAAGGAGCGGTTCTCCTGGATCAGGATGACCACGTGCTCGATGTCGCTGAGCGAGCCGCAGCGGCGGCGCGGGGCGGCCAGGGCGCGGCCCAGCCCGAGCGGGTCGAGGCTGGCGGCGAGGGCGCCCGCGGCGAGCCCGGCGCCACCGCGCAGCACGTCGCGGCGGGAGATGCGGGAGTTGAGGAGAGGGTCCATCGCTGAGTGCAGACGCGCGCCGCACCACCGCGCATTGCAGCCCGCGCCACCTGTTAACCGGATGCCCGCCTCGCCACCCCGCCTTGCTATCGTGCCGACCCGTGTCGCTGTGGCTGGTCTCGTTCCTCGGGCTCCTGCAGGGCGCGACCGAGCTGTTCCCGGTGTCCTCGCTCGGCCACGCCGTGGTGGTGCCGTTGCTCCTCCACCTCGACTTCAACCCCGCCGACCCCACCTTCGTGCCCCTGCTGGTGCTGCTCCACCTGGGCACGGCGACGGCATTGCTGATCATCTATCGCGACGACTGGCGGCGCATGATCGTCGGCTTCGTGCGCGCCACCGTGCGCGGTGAGATTCGCGACGCCGACGAGCGCATGGCGGTGCTGCTCATCGTCGGCACCATCCCCGCGGGCGTGCTCGGCGTCATCTTCGAGGAGCGCCTCAAGACGCTGTTCGCCAACGGCCGCACCGCCTCGGCGTTCCTCATCGTCAACGGCGCCATCCTGCTCGGCGCCGAGGCGCTGCGCCGTCGCGACGAGCGCCGCCGCGGTGAGCGCGAGCTGGCCCGCGAGTCGCAGGAGGAGTCGTACCGCGAGGTGACCCAGCTCTCCTTTCCTGCGGCGGTGCTGATCGGCACCTGCCAGGCCGCGGCGCTGTTCCCCGGCATCTCGCGCGCCGGCATCACCATGGCCGGCGGCCTCGCCGCGGGCTTGCGCCACGAGGAGGCGGCGCGCTTCTCGTTTCTCCTGGCCACGCCGGTGATCCTCGCCGCCGGGCTGCTCGAAGTTCCGCAGCTCTTTGGCCACAACGCGCCGCTGGGCACCTACCTGCTCGGCGCAGTTCTGGCCGGAATTGCCGCGTACTTCAGCGCCCGCTTCCTGATCCGCTACTTCCGCGTCGGTCGTCTCGACCCGTACGCGTACTACTGCGCGGCGCTGGGCGCCGTCGGACTCGCCGTCATCCGCTGACACCGACCACCACAAGGAGGTTCGCACCCATGCAGAAGAGCTGGGGACTGGTCGGGGCGTGCATCGCCCTCGCCGCCGTCTTCGCCGCTTTGTCGATCTTCTACGCCACCACGGTCACGGGGTTCCTGGCCAGCTCCACCGCCAAGCACAGCAAGCACGCCATCCTCTTCGCGTTGCTCGCGCTCCTGGCCCTGGCCGCCGCGTCCTTCGCCCGCCCGCGCAAGATCGACGCGTAGGCGCACGGCGCGCCCACGCGTCGACCTGCGGTCGTTCAGCCCAGGTTGAGCGCCTGCGTGTGCTCCATCTGCACTGCCTGCAGGAGGTTGGGGTCGAAGCCGAGGAGCTGCAGGATGGTGGGCGCGATCTGCGTCGTCTCCACGCTGCCGCCGACCACGCCGTGGTGCAGCAGCGGGTCGCCGCTGACCACGAGGGCGACGTCGCGGTCCTGCGCCGAGGCGCCACCGTGCTCGGCGATCTTGCCCATGTGGCCGGTGTAGACGACGCCGTGCTGGGCGATGCCGATCAGGTCGGGCACGCGCGGGTCGCTCTGCGGGACATGGAGGTAGCCGGCGGCGTCGGCGCCGGCGAAGATGGCGGCGTTGCCGGCCTGGGTGTACGGCTTGGGATTGCCGTTGATGTCGTTGCCGGTGCCCGAGTAGTTGAGCAGGAAGTTTTTGGCGAACGACGTCGCGGTGTCGGAGCGGTCGTTGAGCCAGATCAGCATGCCGTCGTCGTCGATGGAGAACGGCGCCAGCGGGTTGGCCGCCGCCGGGTGGGCGCTGTGCCATGCGGCGTTGAGGGCGTCGATGATCGGCCCGTCGGGGATGCGGGTCAGCGCCGAAGGCTCCTGCGGCGACTGGCCGTGCTTGGCGGAGAGGATGACCACTGTGTTGGGCTCCAGGCCGTTCTGCCTGATCGCCTGCAGCATCGCGCCCACCTTGGTGTTGATGTAGTCGAGCGCGCGCGAGAGCAGCGGGCCGGGGGTGACGCCATCGGCCTGGTAGCCGCCGGCCAGCCCGTTCGAGGTGGGCAGCTTCTCCGCGGTGGACACGGTCTGGAAGTTCATGCCGAACAGGGCAGGAACCGGGCGCGCGCTGCTGCCGCTGTGGTCGAGGCCGCCGATCTCGTTGAGCACCGCCTGCACCTTGTAGCTGTCGTACTGCTGGGTGAAGGCGTTGTCCTGGGTCCAGTCGACCGAGGAGCCGGTGTTGGGCGCGCCGCTGTTGATCTCAGGAGTGAACAGGTCGTTGAGCCCGGTGCCCGCGGTGCCGCTGAGGATCTCGTAGGAGGCGTGCTTGTCGGACCAGGCGGTGTACAGGCCCGCGTCGTGCAGCACCTGGAACACCGTGTTCACCTTGAGGTACTGGTCCGGGTACAGCGGCTGGCACGTCGCCGGGTCGACGGGGAGCTGCGCGGGGTCGAGCAGGGTGCGCGGGTTGCCGGTCATCTGCATGATGCCGTTGGGCAGGTTGGGCAGACCCTGTCCGGCGTCGAGCGCGTGCTGGTTGAGGTCGGCCTGCTCGAAGTAGGTGACCTCGGCGCCCAGGGGCACCGTGCCCGCATGGCAGTCGCTGGGCGACGTGCCCGCGGGGAGCAGGCCGTGGTTCCAGGAGTCGTCGTAGTAGACGCCGGTGCTCGACGGGTTGCCGCCGGTCACCTGTCCCACCATGCCGGGGAAGGAGTCCGAGGGATACGGCGTCTGCGCGCCGGTGAACTCGGTGCCGCCGCGGGTCAGCTTGGCCAGCGCCGACGCGGGATGCTGGTTCACATACCAGGCCAGGTCGGTCTGGTGCAGGCCGTCGACAGAGAGCAGCAGGACGTGCTGCACCTGCGTGTTGACGTGTCCCTGCGCCGACGCGGCGTGCGGCAGCGCCACCGCCGCACCGAGGACCGACGCGGTGCACCCCGCAACCAGGGCGCGTGTTCGCATTCGTGTCATGTGGCTCTCCTGCATCGCTGCCCGGTCACCCCAGGCGGTCGTTCGGCAGCGTAGGAGTCCGCCGGTTATGGCAGTGGCAAGGCAGGCTTAAGGTTTGGCTGGCGCGCCGCGGCGCCGCTGCGTTCGGTGAGCCAGAGCATCGCGCCACACAACGCAACCGGCAGCGGCTGCAGGTCGACCAGCACCGCCAGCGCACCGGCGCGATGCGGCTCGACGCCCGCGTGCACCAGCAGGCCCACCAGCACGCCTTCGCGCAGACCGATGCCGCTCACCGCGAAGGGCGCCAGCGTGGTCAGCAGCGAGAGCGGCAGCACCACGGCGAAGAGCTGCGGCCCGGCGTCGACGCCGACGGCGCGTCCCAGTGCCGCCAGGCTGAACAGGTTGACCGTCCAGCCCAGCACGCCGGCGACCACCGACCAGCCGAGCGCGTCGCGACGGCCGCGGAACCAGCGCAGCGCGTCGGTGAGGGGCAGCGCCAGGGTTGCGCCGCGACGCAATGTTTTGGAGCGGTGGACGGTGCAGCGCGCCACCAGCGGCGCGGCGGCGAGCGCGGTGACCCAGCCGAGCATGATCAACCCCACCAGCGCGGCCGCAGCGGCGACGGTGATCCAGCCGAACTCGGCGTTGAGCAGCACCGCGCCGAGCAGCGCCCAGCTCGCCATCCCGCAGGAGCCCGCCATCCGGCTGCAGACCAGCGAGGCCAGCCCGCGCCCGCTGCCCGCAACTCCCGAGGCGTGCACGGCGCGCAGCGCGTCGCCACCCGCGCCGCCGGGGACCACCGAGCCGGCGAACACCGACTGCACCTGCCAGGAGCCGATCCGCCGCCAGGTCGCCGCCGGGCTCGCCGCGCGCAGCAGCACGCCCCATTCCACCACGCTCAGCGCGTAGGCGACGCCGGTGAGCAGCACCGACAGCAGCAGCCAGCCGGGATCGACACCGGCCAGGCTGCGCGCCGCGGCGCCGGCGTCGACACCGTGGAGCAGCAGCGCCACCCCGATGCCGGTGCCGGCGATGCGCACCGGCGTCGACTGCAGAACGCGGAGCGCGCGACGGAACCCGCCGCCCCCTTTGGTCGCGTCCACAGGTGCACCCTCCCGTTTCGGCCACACCTGGGCAAAACGTCAGGGCTGCGTCGGCGTGTGGCCTCCGCCTCCAGTGAAGCAGCGGCGCGTGGGTGTTGGGCCAAGCGGGAGTGAAGGTTTTCGGGTCGGCCGGTGAAGAAACGGGGAGGCGCCTCAGCGGCGCCACCGCTTCCAGATCAGCCGGTGGATGGGGATCCAGCGCGGCAGGTCGCGCAGGCCGGGGATGAAGGGCACCAGCAGCAGGGCGGCGGTGAGCACGCCCATGACGAACAGCACGGCCAGGTCGGCGTTGGCGGCGCTGACGCCCAGGAAGCCGCCGTCGGCGCGGTTGAACGGCGCCACCTGGTACCACATCGTGTACAGCCACAGCCACGCCTGGCCGGGATAGCGGCCGGTCTCGTTCATCACGCCCCACTGGCTGCTGGTCAGGTTCTGCTCTTTGGCAAGCCCTGACAGCGCGCTGCCGTCGCCCATGAAGAGCAGCGGGCGGGTGTAGTCGGTCTGGTAGAACTTGTCGCTGGCCTGGAGCAGCCCGTCGAGGCCGCCGCTGCGGGCCACGCCGAGCAGGCGGTCGGTGAGCACCGGCACCGGCCCGTAGTCGCCATCCTTGACCACAACCTTGCCGTCCTGCTCGGTGGCGTCGCCCAGCGCCTTGGTGTAGGCGTCGAGCCAGGCGGTGCGCTGCGGGTCCTGGGCGCCCTCGTAGGTGGTCAGCGCCGAGGCGAGCTGCACGTCGCCCGGCGACGCCTGGTGCAGCGGCAGCAGGACGAACTCGGCCTGGGCGTCGACGGGCTGGTGGACTCCCGCCCACTGCTGCGGATGGAGGAACCACAGCGTCTGCACCGACGCGGTGCCGTCGTTGTACGGCGGGCCGTACTGCGACGAGGTGCTGCTGCCCGACAACTCCGCGGTGGCGGTGGTGACGAAGTCGACGGCGTCGTTCTGGGCCCAGCGCTGGATGGTCAGCGAGGGCACGTCGGGCGAGGAGAGCACGGCGGACAGCACCAGCACGATGACCCCGACGAGGCCGAGTGCGACCACCACCTCCTTGACCAGGTCGTACGGCATGGTGCGCACGCCCCGGTAGTAGGTCTGCTTGTCGTAGCGCGCGCGGCGCCTCACTGCGCGGCCACCTCGGCGTCGTCGTCGATCGGCCTGACCACGCCGCGCATGCGCACCTGGACGACGTGGAGGATCACCAGCAGGGTCACCGCGATGGGCAGCAGCATCACGTGCAGGCCGTACATCTGCCCGAAGTTGAGCGGGTTGAAGAAGGCGCCGATGCCCGAGGCGTTGATGGCGTCCTTGGCGTTGACCGCGATCCACTGAGCATCGAAGTTCTGCTGGGCGATGTAGCCGGTGAACGCGGTGACGATGCCGGCCAGGAAGACCACCACCCCGGTCATCCACGTCGAGGCGCGCCCGTGCCGCCAGCCCGCGCCCCAGTACTGCCCCCAGAGGTGCAGCACCATGAAGATGAAGAACATCTGGACGCTCCAGAAGTGGAGGCTGTTGACGAACCGCCCCTGCGGCGAGACGTGCCACCACTGCGGACCGAAGAGCACCAGGATCACGCCGCTCACCACCACCCACACCAGCGCCGCGATGCTCACCACCCCGAACACGTAGACCCACGACCCGACGTAGTACGGCTGCCGGTCGGGGAGCAGCTCGGTGAGCGGCAGGCGGTGCGCGATCCTGCCCCGCACCGCGAGCGTCCAGCTCCGAGAAGGGGCGGCCTCAGGCTCCTCGGGGAGCGCCGCGGGCTGCTCGTCGGCCCAGTGCTCGCGCCGGTGGAACGGGAAGGGCGCCACCAGGGCGAGCACGAAGATGCCCACCATGACCAGGATCAGCACCAGGTTGGGCAGCGAGATGAGGATGAAGCCCCAGTGGACGTACGGGGCCGGTTGATCCATCCGGGCGATCCTGGGACCTTGGCGTGGGATGGGGCCAGGGTCGCATGGCACCCGACCCCCCGCCGAAAGTCCCAAGGCGACGGGGCCAGGAGCGTCGAAATCCGGCACCATGTCGATTTCCGGCGACCCCGTCCGACGCATCAGGTAGAGGCCCCACCCCGAGCGGGCCGCACCAGACCGACCCAGGAGACCCGAGATGCGCTTCATGATCATCCGCAAGGCCGACGCCAAGACCGAGGCGGGCGCCACCCCCGATGCCGAGCTCTTCGAGGCCATGGGCGCCTACATGGAGGAGATGGTCAAGGCCGGCGTGCTGCTCGCCGGCGAGGGCCTGCAGGCCAGCTCCAAGGGCGCGCGCGTGCGCTTCAGCAACGGCGTGCCCACCGTGATCGACGGCCCCTTCGCCGAGACCAAGGAGCTGATCGCCGGCTTCAACCTCATCGAGGTGAAGTCGAAGGAGGAGGCGATCGAGTGGGTCAAGCGCTGGCCGCGCCTGGACGGCGACGTGGAGCTGGAGATCCGCCAGGTGCACGAGGCCGAGGACTTCGGCGACGCGTTCAGCCCCGAGCTGCGCGAGCAGGAGGAGAAGATGCGCGCCGAGCAGGGTTGGGGGCAGCGGCGGTAGCCAGACCCCGCGGTGGCACGACCGGGCCGGTGACGGCGCGATGAGCGGTTGCGACGCCCATCGCGCCGTCGAGGCGGTGTGGCGCATCGAGTCGCCGCGCCTGGTCGCCGCCCTGGCCCGCATGGTGCGCGACCTGGGCGCCGCCGAGGAGCTGGCCCAGGACGCGCTGGTTGCGGCGCTGGAGCAGTGGCCGGCGCAGGGCGTCCCCGAGAAGCCGGGCGCCTGGCTGATGGCCGTGGCCCGGCGCCGCGCGGTCGACCTGGTGCGCCGCCGCACCACGCTCGACCGCAAGCACGACGAGCTGGGCCGCCTGCTCGACGCGCAGCAGCTCTTGGAATCCGACTTCGACGCGGCGCTCGACGGGGACGCACGCATCGAGGACGACCTGCTCCGCCTCATCTTCACCGCGTGCCATCCGGTGCTCTCCGTCGACGCGCGCGTCGCGCTGACGCTGCGCCTGCTCGGCGGCTTGACGACCGACGAGATCGCGCGCGCGTTCCTGGTTCCCGAAGCGACGGTGGCGCAGCGCATCGTGCGTGCCAAGCGCACGTTGGCGGCGGCGCGCGTGCCCTTCGAGGTGCCGCGCGGCGAGCAGCGCGAGGAGCGGCTCGCCTCGGTCCTGCAGGTGATCTACCTCGTCTTCAACGAGGGCTACGCGGCCACCGCCGGTGACGACTGGTTGCGTCCCGCGCTGTGCGAGGACGCCCTGCGACTGGGGCGCGTGCTCGCCGAACTGCTGCCGCGCGAACCGGAGGTGCACGGGCTGGTGGCGCTGATGGAGATCCAGGCGTCGCGCACCCGGGCGCGCGTCGGGCCGGGCGGCGAACCGGTGCTGCTGCTCGACCAGGACCGCGCGCGCTGGGACCAGCTGCTCATCCGCCGCGGGCTCGCCGCGCTGCTGCGCGCGGAGTCGCTCGGCGGTGCGCTCGGTCCCTACGCGCTGCAGGCCGCCATCGCCGCGTGCCATGCGCGCGCCCGCACCGCCGAGCAGACCGACTGGCCGCGCATCGTCGCGCTGTACGACGCGCTGGCCCAGCTCGCGCCGTCACCGGTTGTGGAGCTGAACCGCGCCGTCGCGGTGTCGATGGCCTTCGGTCCCGCCGCCGGTCTGGAGGCGGTGGAGGCACTGGCCGCCGAGCCGGCGTTGCAGCAGTACCACCTGCTGCCCGGCGTCCGCGGCGACCTGCTCCTCAAGCTGGGCCGTCGCGACGCCGCGCGCGCCGAGTTCGAGCGCGCCGCGTCGTTGACCCGCAACGCGCGCGAGCGAGAGCTGCTGCTCGCCCGCGCCGCGTCGTGTGTGTGAGCCTGTGGTCAGGCGACGTCGATGCGCTGCAGCAGCTCGACCATGGTGCGTCCGATGCGGGCCGCCTTGGCGTCGTCGATCTCGGACGGTTCGAGCTCGGGGACGTACTGGTCAACCCCGGCCGGATCCTCGTTGACGATCCAGCGCACCAGGGCATGGCCGACCAGGGCGGCGGTGGTGTCGTCGATCTCGTCGGTCATCGGTGTCCCTCGCGGTGGGCGGTGTGGCGTGCCGAAAGCCTAGCCCAGCGGTCCCCCGGTCCGGGCGCATGCGCCTGCGGGGATTTGCGCAGGTGCGAGGCACTGTGCTGTAGTGGCCGCAGATTCACCGGTTGGGGGAACAACATGCGTTCGCACCTCATCAACAGGCTGCGCGCCACCGCGGTCGCGGTCGGCGTCACCGCCACGCTGGCGTTCTCGCTCTCCGGGGGTGCCCCGGCATCCGCGGGGGACGGCGCGCCGTATCTCGCCCTCGGCGACAGCGTCGTCTTCGGTTACATCACCCACGACGCCTTCGCCTATGTCAATCCGGACAACTTCATCGGCTACCCGCAGGTGGTCGGTGCCGCGCGGCACCTCGACGTCAGCAACGCGGCCTGCCCCGGCGAGGCCACCGGCGGCTTCATCTCATCGACCGGGACCGACAACGGCTGCCGCACGTTCCGCGCCCACTTCCCGCTGCACGTCTCGTACCCGGGCACGCAGGAGGCGTACGCGCTGGCCTTCCTCGGCGCGCATCCCAACACCAAGCTGGTGAGCGTCAGCCTGGGTGCCAACGACCTCTTCGTGCTGCAATCCTCCTGTGCCGCCGCGCTCAACCCGCCGCTGTGCATCGCCAACGGCCTGTCCGGCGCGCTCGGCA
Source organism: Candidatus Angelobacter sp. (assembly GCA_035569495.1). Classification (GTDB taxonomy): domain Bacteria; phylum Chloroflexota; class Dormibacteria; order Aeolococcales; family Aeolococcaceae; genus DASRDZ01. Next base: position 75,679 of record DATMMX010000032.1, read on the forward strand.
CCATCGCCGCAAACATGAACAGCATTCTCGGCGCCATCCGCGCCACCGGCTTCCACGGCACGCTCGTGGTGGTCAACTACTACTCGTTGGACTACGCCGACGCCGCGGGCACCGGCTTGACCGGGCTGCTCAACGGCGCGCTGACCGGCACGGCCGCGGCCCACGGCGCGGTGGTTGCCGACGTCTTCTCCGCGTTCCAGGGGGCGGCGACGCCCGCGGGCGGGCACACCTGCGTCGCGGGCCTGCTCAACGGCAGCCCCAGCAACCCCACCGGCTGCGACGTGCATCCCAGCATCACCGGCCAGAACCTGATCGCGCAGACCGTGCTGCGCACCTTCGACGCGGCCCGCGCCGGGGACTGACCCGAGCGCCGAGCGGAGCGCGCCCGCTACCGTTGTCGAGGTGACCGAGCCCACGGTGCACGTCGAGCGCAAGGCGGGCGTGCTCTGGCTGCGCCTGCACCATCCCGCGACGCGCAACGCGCTGTCGGTGGACGACCTGGTCACCCTCGACACCGCGCTGCGCGACGAGGCGCACCATCCCCAGGTGCGTTGCGTGGTGCTCACCGGGCACGAGCCGGGCTCCTTCTGCTCAGGACTGCGCCTCGACGGCAGCGCCGCGGGCGACATGCAGTCGGGCCGCGCCAAGGAGGCGGCCGACGAGCTGTTCGCACTGCTGCCGAGCATCCCCGTGCCGACGGTGGCGGTGGTCGACGGTCCCGCCCTGGGCGCGGGCTGCGAGCTGGCCCTGCGCTGCGACCTGCGCATCGCCTCGGACCGGGCCAGCTTCGGGATTCCCGCGGCACGGCTGGGGATTCCCTACACGCCGCCCAGCGTCGAGTTCCTCACCCGGCGCTTCGGGCAGCCCGCGGTGGCGTGGCTGTTCTACGCGAGCCCGCGCGTCGAGGCGGCCGACGCGCTGCGGCTGGGACTGGTGCACCAGGTGGTCAACGCACGGCGGCTGCAGAACGCCGCCGCCGAGCTCACTGATCGCATCGTCCACTCCGCCCCGCTGGTGCTGCGATTTCTCAAGGCGGCGGTGGCCCACGCGGAGGGCTGCGGCGACGCCGATGTCGTCGCAGCGAGCTACCTCAGCGCCACCACCAGCGACGACTTCGCCGAGACGCTGCGCGCCATCGCCGAGCACCGCGACCCCGAGTTCACCGGGCAGTAGGCCGGGCTCTGCTCAGGCCGCCTCGGCGTTTTCGACAGGCTGGGCCACATCTCGGGCACGGATGATGGTGATCAGCAGCACCGCGCCGAGGGCGAGCAGACCGGCGCCGAGGTAGAAGGCGAGCCGGAAGCCGTCGACCACCGCCGTGGCGTGGCCCGCCCCGCCGCTGAGCAGCGAGCTGGTGCGGTCGGCGGCGACGGTGGCGAGGATGGCCAGGCCGAGCGCCCCGCCCACCTGTTGCGAGGTGTTGAACACCCCGGAGGCGAGCCCGGCGTCGTCCTTGTCGATGCCGCTGGTGGCGATCACCGTCAGCGGCACGAAGGTCAGGCCCATGCCGATCGACATCACCACCAGCCCCGGCAGCATCTGGGTGAGGTAGCTGCCGTCGGCGGTGATGCGCGTGGTCAGCAGCATGCCGGCGGCGGCGATGCACAGGCCGGTGATGGTCACCGTGCGCGGGTTGGTGCGCCGGATGAAGCCCTGGGCCAGCCCCGAGCCGGCGCCGATGCCGACGGTCACCGGCAGGAAGGCGACGCCCGCCTTGAGCGGGCTGAAGCCGAGGATCTGCTGCACGTACAGCGTCGAGAAGAAGAACAGCGCGTACATGCCGCCGACCACCAGCAGCAGCGCCAGGTTGGCGCTGAGCAGGGTGCGCACCCGGAAGATGCCGAGCCGGATCAGCGGCGCGTGGTAGCGCGACTCGATGGCCACGAAGGCGGCCAGCAGGGCCACGGCGACGGCGGCGAGACCGAAGGTGATCCCCGACACCCAGCCGTTGGACTGGGCGCTGACGATGGCGTAGACCAGCACGGTGAGCCCGCCGGTGACCGTCAGCGCGCCCCAGATGTCGAGCCCCGGCTTGACATTCTCGGCCTTCGAGTTCGGGACGAACCTGGCTGAAAGAACGAAGGCGGCGACCCCGATGGGCACGTTGACGAAAAAGATCCACTGCCACGACACCAGGTCGGTGAGCACGCCGCCGAGGATCAGTCCGAAGGCGCTGCCGCCCGCCGCGATCGCGCCCCACACGCCCAGCGCGCGAGTGCGCTCGCGCCCCTCGGGGAAGGTCGCGATGATGATCGACAGCGCCGCGGGCGAGACCAGCGCGCCGCCGAGCCCCTGCAGGGCGCGCCCGGCGATCAGCATGGAGGGGTTCTGCGCCAGTCCGTTGAGCAGCGACGCGCCTGAGAAGACGGCGACACCGATGAGGAACAGCCGCTGCCTGCCGAACAGGTCGGCGGCGCGCCCGCCGAGGAGCAGGAAGCCGCCGAAGATCAGCAGGTAGGAGTTGAGCACCCACTGCAGGTTGGCGGGGGAGAAGCCCAGGCCCTTCTCGATGGCGGGCAGGGCGACGTTCACGATGGTCGCGTCGAGCACCACCATGAACTGGGCGATGCAGACCAGCACCAGCACCACCCAGCGGTTGGACGAGCCGCGCATCGGGGTGGGGGTGGCGGCAGCGCGCGCTGTCGTCATGCTCGCGGGGGCCTCCGGGGATGGGGTGGATGGGGCTGCGGAGCCCCACCCTACCAGGCGTCCCGCCGCCGCGGAACCGGCGTTGACAGCAGTGCTGTCGGGATTCAGGACCCCGAACCGGATGTCAGGTCGTACAGCGTTGTGCCGTCGACGGTGGTCGCCGCGAAGTTCGCCTGCACCCACGATGCGATCGCTGTCGAGCTGCTCGACGCGCCCACCCCGGGACCGCCGCCGCGGCCGCCGGCGATGAAGTAGTGGATCTGGCCGCCGGCCACGAGTCGTTGGAACTGCTGCAGCGTCGGGGTGGGGTCGGTGCCGTTGAAGCCCCCGATGGCGAGGATGGGGTCGTTGGTGGCGAGCTGATAGCCGGCGGCGGAGTTTGCGCCGACAGTGGCAGCAACCCAGGTGTACCGCGAGGCGTCCTGCTGCAGTGCAGCGGTCACCCGCGGGCTCGGGTTGCTGCCGAAGAGCAGGCCACCGCCAGGCCCACCCGCCACCCCATTTGCACCGCCGCCGCCACCGCCCGGCCCACCCACCACCCCACCTGCGCCGCCGCCTGGAAAGCCGCCACCGGGGCCGCCGCCAAACCCGAACCCGCCGCGGGGACCACCGTTGCCACCAGGGAAGCCGGGGAATCCGCCGGCGGAACCCGGGACACCGCCCCCACCGAAGGCCCGCGCCCCGCCTAGCCCACCACCCACCACCGCCGGCCCCGCACTCGGAATCGCCCCCGCATGCGCGTTCACCACCGTATCCACCGTATACGCCGCCGGCCCGGCCCCCGCCGCCAACAACGCCACAGCACCCATCACCACCACCACCGACCCCCGCCCCACCCGCGGCAGCCCCAGCAACACCAGCGCCGCACCAACGCCGCCCACAACAACCCCAACCCGCAACCACGGCATCCAATCCGGACTGCGATCCAACAACGCATACGCCCACCCGGCGGTCCCCACCAGCGCCACCTCCAGCACCCCCCGTGCCCACAGCTCCGCACGCCTCCGCCAGAGCATGGCGACAACAATCCCCACCACCGCCCCGATCGCCGGCGCCAGCGCCACCGTGTAGTACGGATGAATGATCCCCGCTGCATAGCTGAACACCAGCGCAGTCACCACCAACCACCCGCCCCACATCACCAGCGCCGCCCGCGCCCGATTGGTCCGCGGTGCCCGCCTGGTCACCCACAGCCCCACACCGAGCAGCAGCAATGACGCCGGCAACAACCACGACACCTGCCCGCCGAAGTTGCCGAGGAACAGCCGATCCCACCCCGTCGGCCCCCACGGCGACGCACCCGCCGCAGCGCCCGGCCCGCCGCCGATCACACTGCCCGTCTCATTGCCACTGATCCGGCCAAAGCCGTTGTAGCCGAAGATCAGATTGAGCAGAGAGTTATCCTGCGAGCCACCGATGTACGGCCGCGACGAAGCCGGGATGAGCTGCACGATCGCCACCCACCACCCCGACGCCACCAGCAGCGCACCGGTCGCCGCCAGCAGATGCAGCAACCGCCGGCGCAATGGCACCGGCGCCGCCAGCAGGTACACCCCCGCCAGGGCGGGCAACACGAGAAACGCCTGCAGCATCTTGGTGAGAAACCCGGTGCCGACAAGCGACGCCGACAGCACCAACCACCACACGCTTCCCTTCTCCAGCGCGCGCGTCGTCGCATACGCGGCGGCGACGAGCAGCAGCACCAGCAGCGCGTCGGGATTGTTGAAGCGGAACATCAGCGCGGCCACCGGCGTCAGCGCCATCACCGCCCCCGCCATCAGCGCCGCGCCGGGCGAGAACCAGCGCCGCACCGTGGCGTAGAGCAGCCCCACCGCGGCGACGCCCTCCAGCGCCTGCGGCACCAGGAGGCTCCACGAGTTGACCCCGAAGATGCGCGCCGAGATGTCCATCACCCACAGCGAGGCGGGCGGCTTGTCGACGGTGATGAAGCTGGCGGCGTCGAAGGAGCCGAAGAAGAACGCCTTCCAGCTCGTGCTGCCCGCCTGCACCGCGGCCGAGTAGAACGAGTTGGCCCACCCCGACGCGCCCAGGTTCCACAGGTAGAGCAGCGCGGTCACGCCGAGCAGGGCGAGCAGGCTGGGCCGCACCCACGCCGGATCGGCGACGCTGCCGCGAACCAGGCCACGCAGTCGTCCGGCGGCACCGCTGCGCGCTCGGCCGGCGGGGCGGTCGTGCGCCACGGGTGCGTCGGGAGAGTGCAGGGTTGTGGTCATGGACGGCAGTTTCGGTGCGGCCACTGGGACAACCTGCAGCGGCCGCTGGGAGGTCGCTGGGAAACGCGACGGGGCAGAGCTCGCCTAGGCGGCGCGGTAGATGTGCGCCGTGTCCGACCAGTAGAGGGCGTGGTCGGGGCCCTGCTTGACGTCGAGGGTGCACGTCGAGGGACCGCCCGACACGGAGCCGTGCGGGCTGCCCGGGGTGAACACCAGCATGCCGCGCGTGAAGCTGCAGAACACGATGTGCCCCGCGTACGCGGCGGGGCCCGCGGCGTCCACGAAGGTCACGCCGGTCGGCACCACGGTGCTGTTCTCGCTGCTCCAGTCCGGACCGGGCTGGCCCGCGGGACACGACGAGGTCGCCAGCGGATGCGCGTATCCGTAGCAGTCGGGCCACTGGTAGCCCGTGCCGCGCTGCACCGACGCGTAGAAGAGGTCGTAGCCGGTGCTCGGCGAGCCCGCGTCGGCGGACGGACCGTTGCTGGTCACCGCCATCTGCCCGCTCGGCGAGATGGCGATGCCGAACGGGTTGCGCAGACCGTAGGCCCACACCGGGTTGGTGGCGCCGAAGGGGTTGTCGGCGGGGACGCTGCCGTCGGTCCGGTAGCGGAGGATCTTCCCGCGCACGTCGCTGGTGCTCTGCGCCGCCTGCGAGGTGTGCTCTTCACCGAGGGTGACGTAGAGCATGCCGTCGGGACCGATGGCGAGCCGCCCGCCCTTGTGGCAGCAGTCGCCGCCGGAGGGCAGGGTGATGATCACGTTGGCGTCACCGGCAACACCCGCGCAGTCGCGCCAGCGGATGACGTGCTGCTGGGTGTAGTTGGCGTCGGAGTAGAAGACGAAGACGAAGCGGTCGGTGGCGAAGTCGGGGCTGATGGCCAGGCCGAGCAGGCCGCGCTCGCTGTAGCCGCCGCCGCGCTCGGTGGTCACGGTCGAGACCCTGGCGAAGTCATGGGCGGCGCCGTCCTGCCAGACGCGCACGGTTCCTGACCGCTCGGTCCAGAAGAGGCGGCCGTCGGGGGCGAAGGCGAGGGCGGTGGCGAAGGCGGCGGGGATGGTGCCCTGCGGCGGCGTCTGCGGGCCCACGGCGCAGGGGTTGGCGGTGCCGCTCGCGGTGGCCGTCGCGGCCGCGGTCGGTGCGGCGGTCGCCGTTGCCGCGGCGGTGGGCGTGGGCCGCGCGGTCGGCGCGGGCGCCGGCGCCGGTGGCGATCCGCAGGCGGCCAGCGCCGTGGCGACAGCGCTCAGCAGCAGGGCGAGGCGGCGGGGGAGGGGCCTGGCCATCGGGCCGCCACCTTAGCGCAAGCGGTCCCGACGCCTGTCGCGACTACGCGGTCAGCAGCCTCCACACCCCGCGCAGGTCGTCCAGCGCGGTGGGCACGATGTCGACGCGCGAGTCGGGGTCGTCCACCCAGTCGACGGGCACCTCGTGGATGCGCATGCCCATGCGCTGGGCCAGCACCAGCAGCTCGGTGTCAAAGAACCACGATTCATCGCTCACCCGCGGCAGCAGGGCGCGCGCCGCCTGGGCGCTGATCGCCTTGAAGCCGCACTGAGCGTCGCGGAATCGCGTGCGCAGCGCGGTATGCAGCAGCAGGTTGTAGCTGCGCGAGATCACCTCGCGCCGGCGACCACGCACCACCCGTGCGCCGGGGGCGAGACGGCTGCCGATGCTCACGTCGCTGTGCCCGGAGAGCAGTGGTGCCACCAGTGGCAGCAGCGCCTCCAGCCCGGTGGACAGGTCGACATCCATGTAGGCCAGCACTGGCGAATCGCTCTGCGACCACGCGGTGCGCAGCGCGAGCCCGCGTCCCTTGCGGTCGAGGCGCATGGCCCGGACCTCGGGCACCTCGTCGTGCAGCCGCCGCGCGATCGACCAGGTGCGATCGGTGCTGGCGTTGTCGACGATGGTGATGCGCGCCGGAAAGGGGAAGCGGCGCATCAGGTGGTCGTGCAGGCGGCGGACGCTGCGCTCCAGGTCGCGCTCCTCGTCGTGCACCGGGACGGCGACGTCGACCAGCGCCATGCTCGCCGTCGCTCTCGCCGTTCCGGCCAGACCCTGCAGGAACATGTCGGTCGCCATGCCCACACTCTCGGCGCGGCCGCTGGGACCCGTCCGAACCTTCGCTCAGAGTTGCCTGTGACCCTCGGCCACGCCCGTGCCCGGCGGCGCCGCGGAGGCGCCTCCATCGGGTATCCTCCACACTCCGTGGCCGGAGCCACCTCGGCCGCCGCGCCGGCCGGGCCGACCCGCCCAGGGTAGCCAAGTGGTCTAAGGCAACGGTCTGTAAAACCGTGTATCGGTGGTTCGAATCCACCCCCTGGGACCAGACTCCTCCGCATGACTCTCACAGTGGACGACGTCGAGCAGCGCGCCGCCCTCGTCGAGCGCGGCCTCGCCGAGTTCCTCACCCACGAGGAGCTGCTGGCCCTGCTCCGCTCCGGGGTTGAGCTGCGCCACTACATCGGCTTCGAGATCAGCGGCATGATCCACCTCGGCACCGGCCTGATGTCGATGAGCAAGGTGCGCGACTTCGCCGCCGCGGGCGTGCACTGCACGGTGTTCCTCGCCGACTGGCACACCTGGATCAACGACAAGCTGGGCGGCGACCGCGAGGTCATCCACCGCGTCGCCACCGGCTACTTCACCGAGGGTTTCAAGGCGTCGATGAAGTGCGTCGGCGGCGACCCGTCGGTGTTGAGCTTCGTCCTCGGCAGCGACCTGTACTCGGGCGATCCCGACTACTGGGCCACGGTGATCGAGGTGTCCAAGCACACCACCCTGGCGCGCATGCAGCGCAGCATCTCCATCCTCGGCCGCAACGAGGGTGAGCAGGTCGACTTCGCCAAGCTGATCTACCCGGCGATGCAGGCGGCCGACATCTTCGCCCTGCGCGTGCACATCGCCCACGCGGGTATGGACCAGCGCAAGGCGCACGTGGTGGCGCGCGACGTCGCCACCCATCTGCGCAACAACCCGCTGCGTGACGCGGAGGGACGCCGGCTCAAGCCGCTGGCCGCGCATCACCCGCTGTTGCTGGGCCTGAAGAAACCGCCCGCGTGGCCGATCCCCGAGGGCCGCGAGCGCGACGCCTACGCGTCGATGAAGATGAGCAAGTCGGACCCGTCCTCGGCGGTGTTCATCCACGACGAGCCCGACGAGGTGCGCCGCAAGGTGATGCGCGCCTTCTGCCCGCCCGGCGACGTGAACTTCAACCCGGTGCTGAACTGGTTGGAGCACCTGGTGTTCGGCATGGAGGACGGGCCGCTGCGCGTCGAGCGCAGCGAGGCCAACGGCGGCCCGGTGACCTTCGAGTCCTACGACGAGCTGGCCGCGGCGTACATCAGTGGTGCACTCCATCCCATGGACGCCAAGGCGACCCTCGCCGACCACCTCATCGACCGCCTCGCCCCCGCGCGCGAGCACTTCGCCCAGCCCGAGGTGCGCGCCATGCTGACCGAGTTGGAGTCGATCCTCACCCCCTGATCGCACATGCCCGGCAAGCCCCAGGATCTTCGCGTCAACCCGTTCGTCCCCGCCGACGAGCGCATGGCCTACGACATCCTCCACGCCCAGGGCTTCGCCCCGCCCTGGATCGAGGAACGCCGCGACCTGCTCCGCGACCGCGAATCCCTGCTCCGCGCCCTGCACACCTCGTGGCAACGCCACGCCGCCCTGCCCACCGCGGCGGAGCGCAACCGCGACCGCGCCCGCTGGGGAGCCGCGGCCGCCGCCTTCCGCCGCGACGCCGCCGGCCTCAATCAGCGCATCCGCTCGCACAACCGCCTGGCCCGCTTCCCCGGCATGCGCGTCCCGGTGATCGACGCCGACGAGGCGCTGCGCGGCCTGCGAGGCGCCTAGCCCGGGTTGTCGCCGGGCCAGACCCAGTCCCGGATGTCCGGCGGGTCCTCGCCGTGGTCGCGGGTGTACTGGCGGTGGCGGATGCGCTCGTCGACCATGCGCTGGCGCAGGTGGGCGGCGCGCGAGCCGAGCCCGGGGACGCGGTCGATGACGTCGATGACCAGGTGGAAGCGGTCGAGGTCGTTGAGCATCACCATGTCGAAGGGCGTGGTGGTGGTGCCCTCCTCCTTGTAGCCGCGCACGTGGAGGTTGTCGTGGTTGCGGCGGCGGTAGGTGAGCCGGTGGATCAGCCACGGGTAGCCGTGAAAGGCGAAGACCACCGGCCGTGACGTGGTGAACAGCGCGTCGAACTCGGATTCCGGCAACCCGTGGGGGTGCTCGGACGGCTGCTGCAGCCGCATCAGGTCGACCACGTTGACCACGCGAACGCGCAGCGACGGCAGGTGCTCGCGCAGCAACGCCACGGCTGCGAGCGTCTCCAGCGTGGGGATGTCGCCACAGCACGCCATGACCACGCCCGGCTCCTCGCCGCCGTCGTTCGACGCCCAGTCCCAGGTGCCGATGCCGCGGGTGCAGTGCAGCACCGCGCCGTCCATCGACAGCCAGTTGAGCGACGGCTGCTTGCCGGCGACGATGACGTTGACGTAGTCGCGCGAACGCAGGCAGTGGTCGGCGACCGACAGCAGCGTGTTGGCGTCCGGCGGCAGGTAGACGCGGATCACGTCCGCCTTCTTGTTGACCACGTGGTCGATGAAGCCGGGGTCCTGGTGCGAGAAGCCGTTGTGGTCCTGGCGCCACACATGCGAGGAGAGCAGGTAGTTGAGCGAGGCGATGGGACGGCGCCAGGCGATCTCGCGGGACACCTTCAGCCACTTGGCGTGCTGGTTGAACATCGAGTCGACGATGTGGATGAAGGCCTCGTAGCTGTTGAAGAGCCCGTGCCGCCCGGTGAGCAGGTAGCCCTCCAGCCAGCCCTCGCAGACGTGCTCGCTGAGAATCTCCATGACCTGTCCCGACGGGGCGAGGTGGTCGTCACCGGGAATGATCAGCGCGTCCCACTGCCGATCGGTGGCCTCGAACAGCGCCGACAGACGGTTCGACGCCGTCTCGTCGGGGCCGACGACGCGGAAGTTGTGCCGGTTGGCGCGGGCCACGTCGCGCAGCCAGGTGCCCAGCACCCGCGTCGGCTCCGCGGAGCTCACCCCCGGCGCGTCGACCGGCACCGCGTAGTCGCGAAACGGCGGCAGCTCCAGGTCGCGCAGCAGCAGGCCGCCGTTGGCGTGCGGGTTGGCGCTCATGCGCCGCTCGCCGAGCGGCGCCAGTGCAAGGATCGACTCCACGGGTGCGCCGCCGGAGTCGAAGAGCTCCTCGGGCCGGTAGCTGCGCATCCACTCTTCGAGCATGCGCAGGTGATCCATGTTGGTGCGCACCGCGTCGAGTGGCACCTGGTGCGCCCGCCAGGTGCCCTCGACCTGCACGCCGTCGACCACGCGCGGCCCCGTCCAGCCCTTCGGCGTGCGCAGCACGATCATCGGCCAGCGCGGACGCTGCACGCCGTCACCGCCGCTGCGGTGCAGAGCCTGGATGCGCCGGATGTCGTCCAGAGCGTCGTCCATGGCCGCCGCCAGCAGCTGGTGCACCACCGCCGGGTCGTCGCCCGACACGAAGATCGGCCGGTGCCCGTAGCCCTCCAGCAGCGCTCGCAATTCCTCTTCAGGGATGCGCGCCAGCACGGTCGGGTTGGCGATCTTGTAGCCGTTGAGGTGGAGCACGGGCAGCACCGCCCCGTCGCGCACCGGGTCGACGAACTTGTTGGAATGCCACGACGTCGCCAGCGGACCGGTCTCCGCCTCGCCGTCGCCGACCACGCAGCAGACCACCAGCTGCGGGTTGTCGAACACGGCGCCATAGGCGTGCACCAGCGCGTAGCCCAGCTCGCCGCCTTCGTGGATCGACCCCGGCGTCTCGGGCGCGGCGTGCGAGGGGATGCCGCCGGGGAAGCTGAACTGCCGGAACAGCCGCCGCATGCCCACCTCGCTCTGCGGGATGTGCGAGTAGATCTCGCTGTACGTCCCCTCCAGCCAGGCGTTGGCGACCATGCCCGGACCGCCGTGCCCCGGGCCGCAGATGTAGATGCTGTCGAGGTCGCGCGCCCGGATCACGCGGTTCATGTGCGCCCAGATCAGGTTGAGCCCCGGCGTGGTGCCCCAGTGGCCGAGCAGGCGCGGCTTGACGTGCTCCGGCCGCAAGGGCTCGCGCAGCAGCGGGTTGTCGAGCAGGTAGATCTGCCCGACCGACAGGTAGTTGGCGGCGCGCCACCAGGCGTGGATGGCGTCGAGCTCGGTGGCGCTGAGCGCCGGCCGCTGGACGGGCGTGGTGGTGCTCGTGGTCATGCCGCCCAGCCTACGCAGATGCACCCAGCAGCGCTCGCACCTCGCGGGCGATCTCCAGGTCCTCGCGCGCGTGCACCACCAGCACCGGCACGCCCGTCATCCAACCGGTGCAGGCCCGCTCGCGAATCAGCGCGGCGTTCTCACCGACGCCGCCGGTGAACACCAGCGCGTCGACCCGGTCGAGCGACGCGGCCATCGCTCCGATCAGACGGCGCAGCCGGTGCACGTACACGTCGATCGCCAGCACTGCACGGGCAACGCCGCGGGACGATGCGTCGAGCACCTCGCGCATGTCACCGGACACGCCGCTGAGCGCGAGCAGCCCCGATTCGCGGTCGAGCATTCGTTCGGCGTCGGCCGCCGCCACGCCGTGTGTCCGCTGCACGTAGAGCAGCAGCCCGGGGTCGACGCTGCCCGAGCGCGTCGCCATCACCAGCCCCTCCATCGGCGTGAAGCCCATGGTGGTGTCCACCGACACGCCGTCGCGCACCGCGGCCAGCGACGCGCCCGCGCCGAGGTGGCAGGTGATGAGCTGCAACCCCGTCACCTCGCGCCCCAGCAGCGACGCCGCCTGCCGCGACGCATACGCGTGCGACAGACCGTGAAACCCGTAGCGCCGCGCGCCGTAGTCGCTGGTCCATCGCCACGGCACCGCGTACAGCGCAGCCGCCTCGGGCATCGAGGCGTGGAACGCGGTGTCGAAGCAGGCCACCACCGGCGGCGCCGCGGGCAGGCGCAGCAGGATGCGCAGCGCGCCAACCGCCGGCGGGTTGTGCAGCGGCGCGAGGTCGGAGATCCGGTCGAGCTCGGCCACAACCCCCGCATCGGCCCGCACCGGCGCGCGCAGCCGCGGCCCGCCGTGCACCACCCGCACCCCCGCGGCGTCGAACCCGGCGTCAGGCCGCCGAAGAAACGCCTGCAGCGCCGCCGCGTCCACAGCTCCACCGCCGCCCGGCAGCTCGGCATTCGCGAGCACAGCGCCCTCCGTCCCGAGCACGCTCAACTTCAGCGAGCTCGACCCGGGGTTGACGACCAGGACGCGCGGCGGGGACACGGCCGTCATTGTCCCCGCAGCGCACCGCGAGCGTGGCGTCGCTGATCGCGAGGATCGCTGTCATGCCATCGCGACACGGTGGGAGCGAGGAAGTCGCAATCGCCGGTGTTCCATTGGCGGCGTGGGAGCAGCACGACGTCTATTCCGCCGTCCCCGCCGCGTCTCGGTCAACCTGGCCTCGCTGAGCACGCGGACCACGCCACAATCGGCGGCCGCCGTCAGGCTGCGCAGCCAGCGGGACAGCTATGCGGCGCTGTCCCGAGCCCTCGCCTACCTGTTCCTGCTCGGCTCGCTGTTCGCCCTGGCCGCCATGGTGATCTCGCCCGACACCGACTCGCGGGCCCCGGTGCTGGCCCTCATCGGCGCGGGCATGGGCGCCGCCGCGCTGCTCTGGCTGCGCGCCCACCGCATGAACCGCTGGACCTGCCGCGCCCTGACCGTGGTGGGCAGCGCCGCCACCGCCACCGCGGTCTACCTCGCCGAGTCCGGCGACGCCACCGGCGCCGGCCTGATGGACGCCTCGCGGCTGCACTGGTTCCTCACCGTCGGCACCTTCCTGCTCGGCGGCGTGCTCATCCACCGCCTGGTGCTGCGCCTGCGCGAGTACGTGCAGATCCTCGACACCATCGCCCGCACCGACACGCTCACCGCGGTGCCCAACCGGCGCGCCTGGGACGAGGCGCTGCCCGCCGAGCTGGACCGCTGCCGCCGTGAGGGACGCCCGGTCTGCGTGGCCATGCTCGACCTCGACCACTTCAAGACCTACAACGACTCGCGCGGCCACCAGGAGGGCGACATGCTGCTCCGCCGCGCCGCCACCGCCTGGCAGGGACAGCTCCGCGAGGACGACTTCCTGGCCCGCTACGGCGGCGAGGAGTTCGCCGTGATCCTGCGCAACTGCACCCTGCCCGACGCCGCCATGGCGCTGGAGCGGCTGCGCGAGTCGACGCCCGACGGGCAGACCTGCTCGGTCGGCCTGGCCGCCTGGGACGGACGCGAGTCGCCGCTGCACCTGGTCTCCCGCGCCGACGACGCCCTGTACACGTCGAAGAAGCACGGTCGCGACCGGCTCACCGTCGCCGAGTGGAACCACACCGCGCCGCCGCCGCCGAGCGGCTGGGTGGTGGCGGTGCACGAGCTCATCGAGGCCAACGCGGTGATGACCGCCTACCAGCCCATCGTCGACCTGCGCAGCGACCACCCGATCGGCTACGAGGCACTGGCGCGCACCTCGGGACGCTCCACCGGCGTGCCCATCGGCGAGGTCTTCGCCAACGCCAGGCGCATGGGCCTGACCCGCGAGATGGACTGGCTGTGCCGCCGCGCCGCGCTGCGCAGCGCCGGCCGCATCCCCGGCGGATCGGTGCTCTTCCTCAACGTCAGCCTGGCCGCGCTGCTCGACCCGCTGCACGACGTCGACCAGATGCTGCTGCTGCTCGACTACCACAAGGTGTCGCCGCGGCGGCTGGTGCTCGAGGTCTCCGAGCGCGACCACATCGCCGACCCCGAGCGCTTCCGCACCGTGCTCAACGACTACCGCCGCCACGGCTTCCGCTTCGCCATCGACGACATCGGCGACGGCCGCTCCGCGTTGGAGACGCTGGTGGCCGCAACTCCCGAGTTCGTCAAGGTGGCGCCGGCGCTGACCCACGCCCGCGAGGGCGGCATCGAGCACGCCGCGCTCTGCGCCGTGCTCACCTTCTCGCAGCGCAGCGGCGCGCTGGTCATCGCCGAGGGCGTGGAGACCGTCGACGACGCGGAGCGCATCGGCCGCATCGGCATCACCCACGCGCAGGGCTACCTGCTCAGCCGGCCCAGCTTCGAGACCGTGGCCACGGTGCCGGCCACGGCGGCGGGATGAGATGAGCGCCTACGTCGACGCCGCCGGCCGCCGCGGCCACCGCCTGCCCTGGCGCAGCCGCCACGCCGCCGTCGAGCTGCTGCCGGGCGAGCAGCGGCTGCCCTTCGTGGTCCCGCCCAGCCGCCGGGCGCAGCGCTTCACCAGGGTGCGACTCTCGGTGCTGGCGCTGGCCGCGCTGTGCCTGGGCGCGCTGGCCATCGGCATGCTCACCTCGCCGCACACCGCCGCCACCAGCAGCCGCGTCGACCTGGGACGCGAGCAGTGGGCGATGATCACCGGCGCCTTCTGCGTCGCCGCGCTGACCATCCGCCACCTGGTCGGCCGCCTCCGCGACGCGGTCACGCAGGTGGAGCAGCTGTCGCGCACCGACCAGCTCACCGGCGCCGCCAACCGCTGGGCCTGGGACGAGGAGCTGCCCAGGGAGATGGCGCGGTCCCGCCGCGACGGCGCCGCCTTCATCGTCGCCCTGCTCGACCTCGACCGCTTCGACGCCTTCAACCAGCTCCGCGGCCACCCCGAGGGCGACCGGTTGCTGCAGAGAATGGCCGCAACCTGGCGCCAGGTGCTGCGCGACACCGACACCCTGGCCCGCTACGACGGCGCCCAGTTCGCCGTGCTGCTGCGCCAGTGCGGGGTCGAGCACGGCACGGTGATCATCGAGCGCCTGCGCATGGCGGTGCCCGAGGATCAGACGGTGTCGGTCGGCCTGGCCGCGTGGAACGGGCGCGACAGCTGCGTCGAGCTGGTGCGCCGCGCCGAGGAGGCGCTGATCGCCGCCAAGCTGAGCGGTCGCGACCGGGTGCGCATCGCCGAGACCGGCGCCCCCGTCGTCAGCGGCGACGGCACCAAGTGGAACGCCATCGTCCAGCAGCTCCTCGACGAGCGCAGCGTGGTCGCCGCCTACCAGTCGATCGTCGACCTGCGCGCCGGCTCGATCGTCGCCTACGAGGCGCTGGCCCGTCCCAACCGCGAGAAGATCGACATCAGCGTGGAGCGGATGTTCAGCTCGGCGCAGCGCATGGGCCTGGGACGTGACCTCGACTGGCTGTGCCGCCGCGCCGCGCTCGCCGGGGCGACGTGGGTGCCCCCGGGCATTCCCGTGTTCGTCAACTGCAACATGAGCGGCCTGGTCGACCCCGTGCACCGCGTCGACCAGATGCTGCTGGTCATGGAGGCGGCGCAGCGCGACCCGCGCGACGTGGTGCTGGAGATCACCGAGCGCGAGCTGGTCGGCGACCTCAGCCGCCTCAAGGTGGTGGTCTCCGCCTACCGTCGCGAGGGCTTCCGCTTCGCCGTCGACGACGTCGGCGAGGGCCACAGCACGTTGGAAGTCCTCGCCGCCACCTCGCCGGACTTCGTCAAGATCGCGCGATCCCTGGTCATCGACGCCGCCACCGCCGGGCCGCGCGCCGCCATCCGCGCCGTGGTCGCCTTCGCCAACGAGCTGGGCGCGAGCACCATCGCCGAGGGCATCGAGACCGAGGGAACGGCGCTGTACATGCGCGAGCTGGGCGTGCACCTGGGCCAGGGCTGGCTGTTCGGGCGCCCCGAGCTGCCGCCGACCGGAGCGCCGCGCACCGTCCTCTCCGACGTGGTGCCGAACGGGCGCTGAGCCTCGCCCGGCGGGCGCGTAACCCGGCGCGGTATGTTTCCGGCGACGGCGGGACAGCCAAGGAAGAGGTTCGCCTGTGCACCACAACGCACTCCCACGTCGCGGCGCGCCCCGCGCCGTGCGCGCCGCCGCAGCCCTTGCCGCTGCGCTCGGCATCCCGGCGACGGCGGCCCTCGCCGCCCAGCCCGTCGCCGCGCCCGCGCCGCCCGCGGCCGGCGCCACGCCCGCTGCTGCTGCCGCGCTGCACGCCGCGACGGCATCGGGTGCGCCCCAGAAGGGCGCGGCCACTCCGCAGCGCGCAACCACGGGCGCGTCCACGTCCACCACCGCCACTGCGCCGAGCAGCATCGAGGACGGCCCTGCGCTTCCCTGCGACCACGACACACCGGCGCCCGGCGGCACCTGGCCGTCCTACGGCCACGACCCCTACAACTCGCGCACCCAGAGCGCCGAGACCACCATCGGCACCGCCAACGCGGCCGGCCTGGCCCCGGCGTGGACCTTCGCCCTGGCCTCCGCCGGCGACAGCGGGCAGCTCCAGTCGACCCCGCTGGCCACCGACGGCTGCGTCTTCTTCACCGCCACCAACGGCGGCGTCTACGCACTCAACGCCCGCACCGGCGCGCTGGTCTGGCGCCACGTCACGCCCGTGGTCACCCCCGGGCTGGGCGGCGGCATCGTCGGCGGCGCGGCCGTGCGCGACGGGCGCGTCTACGCGCTGATCAACGAGACCGGAGATGCGGCCACCCATGGCCCATACGCGATCGCCCTCGACGAGCACACCGGCCATCTGCTCTGGACCAGCAAGCCGATCAGCACCGGCAGCGG
This sequence comes from Candidatus Angelobacter sp., assembly GCA_035569495.1. Classification (GTDB taxonomy): domain Bacteria; phylum Chloroflexota; class Dormibacteria; order Aeolococcales; family Aeolococcaceae; genus DASRDZ01. The sequence goes on from DATMMX010000032.1 coordinate 92,172, forward strand.
CTACTACACCAACGCCACCCCGCAGGTGATCGGCGACAGCGTCTTCGCCGGCTTCTCGCCGCCGGAGGGCGATCCCACCGGCCAGGGCGGCTTCGCCCTGATCGACACCGAGTCCGGCCAGATCGTCAAGCTGACCACCACGATCACGCCCGCGCACCAGGCGCAGGGCTTCGCGGGCGGCGGCATCTGGTCGACGCCCGCCTGGGACGCGCGCAGCGGCTTCGCCTACGTCGGCGCCGGCAACCCGTACAGCAAGGACCGGGAGGATGAGCACACCAACGCCATCCTCGAGATCGACATGCGCGAAGAAAGTGCCAGCTTCGGCCAGATTGTCGCCGCCTACAAGGGCAACGTCGACCAGTACACGCAGACCCTGCAGGCCGCCTCGCAGACCCCGGTGTGCTCCGCCAGCGCCACCGCCCCCGACCCCCTCGACGACCCCGCCTGCGGCCAGCTCGACCTCGACTTCGGCGCCGCCCCCAACCTGTTCACCGCCGGGGGCCACCTCGTCGTGGGTGAGCTGCAGAAGTCCGGCGTCTACCACGTCGCCGACGCGCATTCGATGGCGCCGGTGTGGAACACCATCGTCGGCGCCACCTGCCAGGCGTGCAACGCGGCGAGCACCGCCGTCGACGGCAGCACGGTGGTCGGCGAGGCCACACCCGGCGGCGCGCTCTTCGGTCTCGACCGCGGCACGGGCAATCGCAGCTGGGTCTCGCCGGTCGCCGACGGCGTCCACTACGAGTCCTTCAGCATCGCCAACGGCGTCGCCTACACGGTCGACACCCTCGGCTGCTTCGACGCCTGGAACACCGCCACCGGCCAGCCGCTGCTGCACCGCCCGATGGTGCTCGACACGCAGTTCCCCAACGCCGCGCTGACCAGCAGCGGCGTCGCCATCGCTTACCACACCATCTACGCGGCGGCGAGCACGGGGGCGTCCACCGCGGGCAGCGCGCAGCAGGGCTACGTGGTCGCCTATCGCACTCCCTAGCGCGGGCGGGGCTTCGCTGCCTGGGCTCCCACCAGCAGCGAGGCCCCGATCGCCCCGCCGAGGTCGCCGAGCGCGGCGAGCAGCACCTGCGGCGGCCGTTCGCGAAGGAACACCTGGGGACCCACGCGGGCGGCGATGCGGTCGACGTACGGCTGGCCGAGACGCACGCCGAGCCCGCCGCCGATGATCACCGCCTCCACGTCGAGCAGCGTGCACGCCGAGGCGATCCCGGTGGACAGCGCCTCGACGGCGCGGTCGACGAGGTGGTTGGCCAGCTTGTCGCCGTGTTCGAGCGCGCGCGCCCACACCCCGCTGGTCATGCGGTCGATGCCGCGCTCCTGCATGATCGGCAGCAGCACCGACTTGGTCCCGTGGGCGATCCTGCGCCGCGCCCGCACCTCCATCGCCGCCCGCCCCGCGTAGGCCTCGACGTGGCCGCGCCGCCCGCAGCGGCAGAGCGCGCCGCCGCGCCGGATGATGGTGTGGCCGATCTCCCCCGCGGCGCCGCGGCCATGCCAGATGGTGCGGTTCAGGACGATGCCGCCGCCGACGCCGGTGCCCCAGAAGACGCCGAGCAGCGAGTCGAAGTCGCGTCCCGCGCCCAGCTCGACCTCGGCGCGGGTGGCGACGCGCACGTCGTTGTCGACGAACACCGGCGCGCCCAGCGTTTTGGACAGCTCTGGCCCGATCGGGTAGGCGGTCTTCCAGGGCAGGTTGGGCGGCTCGGCGACGGTGCCCTTGACGGCGTCGATGGCGCCCGGGCAGCCGACGCCGACGCCGGCGAGCTGCGCCGCTTCCACCCCCGCGGCCCTGGCCGCGCCGCGCAGAGCCGCCGCCATGGCGGCAACGACCCCCCTGGGGCCCCTGGTCAGCGGCGTCGCCTGGCGATCCTGCCCGCGCACGGTGCCGCGCGCGTCGACCACGACCGCCTGGATCTTGGTGCCGCCGACGTCGATGCCGCCGCGGAGCGCGCCGCCGCGCGGACTCGCGGCGGGTCGTCCCCCGGCAGTCGGCATCCGCGCAGTCTAGGCGACGGTCACGGAGGCGTCGAGGTACACGTCCTGGACGGCGTTGAGCAGCTCCACGCCCTCGTTCATGGGACGCTGGAACGCCTTGCGCCCGGAGATCAGCCCGGCGCCACCGGCGCGCTTGTTGATCACCGCGGTGCGCACCGCCTCGCGCAGGTCGTTCGCCCCCGACGAGGCGCCGCCGCTGTTGATCAGCGGCGAGCGGCCCGAGAAGTTGTTGAGCACCTGGTAGCGGCAGAGGTCGATGGGATGCGGCGTGGTCAGCCGCTCGTAGACCAGGGGCGACGTCTTGCCGAACTTCAGCGCGGTGAAGCCGCCGTTGGTCTCGGGCATCTTCTGCTTGATGATGTCGGCCTGGATGGTCACGCCGAGGTGGTTGGCCTGGCCGGTGAGGTCGGCGGCGAGGTGGTAGTCGGTGCCGTCGACGACGAAGGCGGGATTGCGCAGGTAGCACCACAGCACCGTGGCCATGCCCAGCGAGTGGGCCTCCTCGAAGGCCTCGGTGACCTCCTGGAGCTGCCGCGTCGCCTCCTCGGAGCCGAAGTAGATGGTGGCGCCGACGGCGACCGCGCCCATCTCCCACGCCTGGCGGACGCTGCCGAACATGGTCTGGTCGTACTTGTTGGGATAGGTGAGCAGCTCGTTGTGGTTGAGCTTGACGATGAAGGGGATCCGGTGCGCGTACTTGCGCGCCACCGAGCCGAGCACCCCGAAGGTCGAGGCCACCGCGTTGCAGCCGCCCTCGATGGCCAGCTTGACGATGTTCTCGCCGTCGAAATACTTGGGGTTGGGCGCGAACGACGCGCCCGCCGAGTGCTCGATGCCCTGGTCGACCGGCAGGATCGACATGTAGCCGGTGCCGGCCAGCCGCCCGTGGTCGAACAGCTCCTGCAGGGAGCGCTGCACACGGACCGAGCGGTCACTGACGGACACGATGCGGTCGACGAAGTCCGGCCCGGGGAGGTGCAGCTCCTCCTTGGGGATCGCCGTCGCGCGGTGCTCCAGCAGGCTCTTGGCCTCGTCGCCGAGAAGCTCGACCAGACGGTCGGTGGTGGTCACGGTCGCCATGGGGGTACATGCTAGCCCGAGGGGTCGGCACAATGGCGCAATGCCCGCCGACGCACCCGCGGTCGCCGCCCTGCGCCGCATCGCCTTCCTGCTCGAACGCGCGCACGAGCCCACCTACCGCGTCCAGGCCTTCCGCCGCGCCGCCGCCACGGTGGAGACCATGGACGCCGCCGAGCTCGACCGTCGCGTCGCCGCCGGCACCCTGGAGCAGCTCCAGGGCATCGGCAAGGTGACCGCGCTGGCCATCACCGAGGCGCAGCATGGCGAGACCCCCATCTACCTGCGCCGCCTCGAGGCAACTGAGGGCACGCCGGTCCAGGAGGGCAGCGCCGCCATCCGCCAGGCCCTGCGCGGCGACTGCCACACCCACTCCGACTGGTCCGACGGCGGCAGCCCCATCCGCGAGATGGCCGAGACCGCGCGCGACCTGGGCCACGAGTACATGGTGCTCACCGACCACTCGCCGCGCCTCAGCGTCGCCAACGGGCTGAGCCCAGCGCGCCTTCGCGAGCAGCTTGCCGTGGTGCGCGGGCTCAACGAGGAGCTGGCGCCGTTCCGCATCCTCACCGGCATCGAGGTCGACATCAACGAGGACGGCACCCTCGACCAGGAGCCCGAGCTGCTCGCCCAGCTCGACGTGGTGGTCGCCAGCGTGCACAGCAAGCTGCGCATGCCGCGCGAGGAGATGACGGTGCGCATGGTCACCGCCATCGCCAATCCGCACACCGACATCCTCGGCCACTGCACCGGCCGCCTGGTGGTGGGGCGGGGGAGACCCGAGTCGGAGTTCGACCCGGAGATCGTCTTCGAGGCCTGCCGCCGCTTCGACGTGGCGGTGGAGATCAACTCGCGGCCGGAGCGCAAGGACCCGCCCAAGCGGCTGCTCCGGCTCGCCGTCGAGGCCGGGTGCAAACTGAGCATCGACACCGACGCGCACGCGCCCGGACAGCTCGACTGGCAGACCATCGGCTGCGACCGCGCCGCCGCCTGCGGAGTTGCGGTCGAGTCCGTCATCAACACGCAGAGCGCCGATGCGCTGGTGGCGTGGGCGGCGGCGCGCCGGGCCTAGCCGGCGGCCTCAGGCCTCGTGGTCGTGCTCGCGGAAGTCGGCGGCGTAGGCCGACGCGATCAGCACGTTGAGCACCGCCGCCACCAGGATGATCGGCACCCGCACGGTGGCGTCGAGCCCGTTCATGGCGAACCAGATGACCACCGCGGCGCCGACGCTGGTGGCCAGCACCGTGGCCCACAGCCCGGGACGCTGCCGCACCAGGGCGCGGGCGCGCACGATGCGGTCGGCGAGGCGGGGGGACGGCTCGGGCACGTCATCACTGTGCCACGGGGGGACGCGGACGAATCAGACCATCCAGGTCATGCCGCGCACCTCGGCCACCGGCCGGGCGGCGTCGGCCGCCGTCTCGGGCGAGAGGTGGCCGGGGACCTCCAGGCTGAGCGTCGCCGACCGCCCCTCCGGGTTGTCGGTGCACTCGATGCTGCGCACCAGCGCGCCGGTGGCGCTGATCCGCCGCACCACGGCGTCCACGTCCTGTCCGGGATCGAGCCCGAGCACCAGCTCGGCGCGCCGGGTGCGCCAGCGCCGCAGCAGCCCGACCTCGACGCGCCTGGCGGCGTGGAGCACGACCACCGCCACCGCCGTGGCCACCACCGCGCCCACCCAGCGCCCGTAGGCGGTGGCCACGCCGATCGCGGCGACCACCCAGAGGCTGGCCGCGGTGGCGATGCCGCGCACCACCACGCCGGTGCGGACGATGGCCGCCGCGCCCAGGAAGCCCACCCCGGTGACGATCTGCGCCGCGATCCGCGTGGTGTCGTTGGGCACGGTGACGGAGACCAGGGCGAAGAGCGCGGCCCCCATCGCCACCAGTAGGTGGGTGCGCAGCCCGGCCGGCTCGTCGGCGAGCTGCCGCTCCAGGCCGACCACGGCGCCCAGCGACGCGGCGACCAGCAGGCGAAGGACGAGCTCGGCGTCGGTCATGCCTGGTTCGCTGGCCTCCCGGTGACAGCTACCGCGCGTCCGGCGACGGCGGAGGCAGGTAGCGTGCCCGAACCACCCGCCCGGCTGCATCCCCCTCCAGCACCCAGGTCGACGCCTTGGGCCAGGTCAGCGGGCCCTCGAAGCGCATGCCCGCCGAGCGCAGCAGGTCGAGCACGCCGGGGATGACGTCGCCGTGGCTGCACGCCGCGGTGGCGCCGCCGCGGGCCAGCGCCGCCTCGATCAGGTCGAGCGCATCGCGCGGGTCGGCGCCTTCGAGCAGCCGGTCGTCGCTCTCGACGCGCCGCCCGTGCGCCTCGGCCAGCGGCTCCAGCGTCTGCACGCAGCGCAGCGAGGGGCTGCTCACCGCCTGGCGCAGCGACGTGACGCCAAGACCCGTGACCAGCCCGCGCGCCTGGCGCCACCCCTTGGGGCTGAGCGGGCGCTGCGAGTCGTCGCCGGTCCAGGCGGCGCGGTCGCCGGCGTGGGCGTGGCGGACCAGGTGGAGGACCGGGGCGCTCACATCCACGAGCGCAGCCGCTTGACCGAGGCGCGGTCCCAGGCCGGGCGCCAGCCGGCCCGGCAGCGGGCGGCCTCGGCCTGCTCCAGCCCGGCCAGCGTCCCGGCGGCGAAGGCGGCCTCGGGGTGGCGGCCCGCCGCCTCGCGCAGCCAGCCCTGGGCGACCACGGCGTCGTGGTGGTCGCCGAGCACCTCCTGGAGCTTGGCGACGGCGCGGGCGAAGTCGGTCGCCTGCTGCCCGACCACGGGGGCGACCGCCTCGGCGGCGTAGCGGGCGCGCTTGGCCAGGATGCGCACCTCGTGGAGCGCCGCGTCGGGCGGCTCGTCGCCGAGGGCGCGGACCGCTCTGTTGAGGCGGCGCCAGGGCCTGGCGGCGAGCGGCGGCAGCACGCTCGCGGCGGGCTCGGCGGCCTCCTCGACCACCACGGGGCGGGCGGCGGCGGCGGCCAGGTCGGCGAGCAGCGCGTCGTAGCGGGGGTCGCGCATGGCGGCGAGCAGCCTGGCGCGGTCCGAGGTGCGGGTGGCGACGAGGTCGGCGAGCACCGCCTCGGCGCCCTGGCGCTCGGCCTCAGGCAGGGTGGCCGCGGCGTCGCGGAGCCGCTGCAGGAGCACGTCGGCGTCGCGCACCGCGCCGAGCAACGCGGCAAACTCGCTCAGCTCGTCGCGCAGCCGCTGCGTCCATTGCGCATCGAGCAGGGAGGAGAAGGTGCGCAGGTCGGAGCGCAGCCGCCGGGTGGCGACGCGCGCCTGGTGGACGCCCTCCGGGTCGACGCCGCGGCGCACCACCGGGTCGTGGCGGACCAGCCGGTCCACCGAGGCGGCGATGGCGCGGCGCACGGCGTCGGCGGCGGTGGGGTCGTCGGGCAGGTCGGGGACGGCGATGCGCGGCAGGACGCGCCGCTGCCGTGCGGGCGTTGCCGCCCTCGTCGCCGGGGGGGCGGCCTTCTTCGCCGCCGGGCGCGGCCGCCGCGGCGCGGCGCTCACGGCGTGCCCTGGGCCCGGGCCAGGGCCAGCTCCTGCAACCGGACCTGGGTGTTGATGCCAACCCTGGTGGGAACTCGCGACCAGGTGGCGTCGCGCAGCTCCCAGGCGAGCACGTCGTCGCTGAGGTTGATGGCGATGATCTCGTCGAGCCGGGCCCGCAGCGCCGGCGACTCCACCGGCACCACCACCTCGACGCGGCGGTCGAGGTTGCGCTGCATCAGGTCGGCGGAGCCGATGTAGTGGACCACCTCGCCGCCGTCGCCGAAGCGGAAGATGCGCGAGTGCTCCAGGTAGCGGCCGACCACGGAGCGCACCGTGATGTTCTCCGACATGCCCTCGACGCCGGGGCGCAGGCAGCAGATGCCGCGCACCACCAGGTCGATTTGCGCGCCCGCCTGCGACGCGGCGTAGAGCGCGTCGATGATCTCCGGGTCGACGAGGCTGTTGCACTTGATGGTGATGCGGCCGCCGTCGTGCGCCTGCCCGGCGATGAGTTCGAGCAGGGCGATGCGCAGGCGCGCGGGGGCGACCAGCACCTTGCGGTAGGTGCGCTGGCGGCTGTACCCGGTGAGCGCGTTGAACAGCTCGCTGAGGTCGGCGCCCAGGGCGGCGTCGGAGGTGAGCAGCCCGATGTCCTCGTAGATGCGCGCGGTGTCGGGATTGTAGTTGCCGGTGCCGACGTGGCAGTAGCGGCGGATGCCCGACTCCTCCTGGCGCACCACCAGCGTCACCTTTGCGTGCGTCTTGAATCCGACCATGCCGTAGACGACGTGCACGCCGGCGTCCTCGAGGAGCTGGGCCCAGGTGATGTTGGCCTGCTCGTCGAAGCGGGCGGTCAGCTCGATCAGCGCCACCACCTGCTTGCCGGTCTCGGCCGCCTGGGTGAGCGCGCGGATGATGGCGCTGACCGGGCCGCTGGTGCGGTACAGCGTCTGCTTGATGGCCAGCACCTGCGGGTCGGCGGCGGCCTGCTCGACGAACTCCTCCACCGAGGTCTCGAAGGAGTCGTAGGGGTGCTGCACCAGCACGTCGGTGCCGCGCAGCACGCGGAACACGTCGGCGGGCGAGTCCGGCGTCTGCGCCAGCGCGGGCACGGTGACCGGCGTCCAGGACGGGTCCTTGAGGTCGGGACGGTCGATGCGGTGGATGTCCCAGAGGCCGCCGAGGTCGAGCGGCGCCTCGACGCGGTACACGTCGTCGGGCTCCAGCTCCAATTCGCGGACCAGCAGGTCGAGGACGTCCTCCGACATCGTGGTGTCGGCCTCCAGGCGCACCGCCAGCGGCGACCGGCGGCGGCGCTGCAGGGCCGACTGCACGGCTTCCAGCAGGTCCTCGGCCTCGTCTCCCTCGACGTCGAAGTCGGCGTTGCGGGTGAGCCGGAAGCTGTGGTGGGCGACGATCTCCATGCCCGCGAAGAGCGTGTGCAGGTGCGCCGCGATGAGCTGCTCCAGGGGGACGAAGCGCTCGCCGTCGCCGAGCGGCACGAAGCGCTGCACGTTCTGCGGCACCTTGACCCGGGCGACGTGCGACTCGTGGGTGTGCCGGTCGGCGACCACCACGGCGAGGTTGAGCGACAGGTTGGAGATGTAGGGGAAGGGATGCGCCGGGTCGACGGCCAGCGGGGTGAGCACCGGGTAGATGCGGCTGTCGAAGACCTTGGACAGCTCCGCGCGGTCGGCCTCGTGCAGTGACGACCACTCGCTGATGCGCACCCCGGCCCGCTCCAGCCGCGGGGTCAGCTCGCGCTTGAAGCAGTCCGACTGGCGACCGGTCAGCTCGGCGACGCGGACGCGGATGGCGCGGAGCTGCTCCTGCGCCGACATGCCGTCGGTCGAGCGCTGCAGCACGCCGCCGATCACCTGCTCCTTCAGCCCGGCCACCCGCACCTGGAAGAATTCGTCCAGGTTGCGGCTGAAGATGGCCATGAACTTGGCCCGCTCCAGCAGCGGCTGGGCCTCGTCCTCGGCGAGGGCGAGCACGCGTGTGTTGAAGTCCAGCCAGCTCAGCTCGCGGTTGAGGTAGCGGCTCACCGGGGGAGCATAGCCGTGCGGCGGGGGGAGGTCGGTCGCCGGCCGCAGGCCTTAACCAGCCCACAATCGCAGCGAGGCATACTGGCCCGGTCGCCGCATCCCCCATTGGACGAGGTCTGTTGCCCCAGCCGCATCCGCTCGCCGTCATCGACATCGGCTCCAACTCGGGGCGGGTGATCGTGGTGCGCCTGAGCAATCGCGGCCACCTGGAGATCCTCTCCGACGCGCGCACCTCGCTGCGCCTGATCCGCGACCTCAACGGCGGCGGCCGGCTGAGCAGCGCCGCGGTCGACCGCACCGTCGCCGCGCTGCACGACTTCCTCGCCGTCGCCGACAGCGCGGGCGCGCGGCGCGTCGTCGCGGTGGCCACCGCAGCGGTGCGCGAGGCCAGCAACGGTGACGACTTCATCGGCCGCGTCGAGGCGGCGACCGGCGTCGACATCCGCGTCATCGACGGCGACGAGGAGGCGCACTACGCGTTCACCGGCGCGGTGCACGGACTGCCGGTCGAGGCGGGGCTGCTGGTCGACGTCGGCGGTGGGTCGCTGGAGATCTCGCACTTCCGCAATCGCCGGGCGCTGCGCGGCTGGACGCTGCCGCTGGGCGCGCTGCGCGTCACCGACCGCTTCCTCAGCAGCGACCCGCCCAAGCCGGGGGAGCTGACCAGGCTTCGTGACCACGTGGTCACTACGCTGCGCGCCGCGGGACTGCCCCAGCTGCGCAGCGACGAGTCGGTGGTCGGCACCGGCGGCACCATCCGCAACATCGCCAAGGTGCACCGCGCCGCGCAGACCTATCCCATCCCGCGGCTGCACGGCTACGAGCTGTCGCGCCGCGGCGTGCGCGAGGTCGCCGACCGCGTCGTCTCCACGCCGCTGCGCCGCCGCGCCGCGATCAGCGGGCTGTCCGCGGACCGCGCCGACTCCATCGTCGGCGGTGTGCTGGTGGTGCAGACGGTGCTCGACGAGATGCGCGCGGCGGCGATGACGGTGTCGGGACAGGGGCTGCGCGAGGGCATCGCCTTCGAGGAGCTGAGCGCCGCGCTGCCCTCGACGGGCGCGGTCCGCCAGGCGTCGTTGATCGCGCTGGCCTCGCGCTTCACCACCTGGGACAGCGACCGGGCCAGGCGCCGCGCGCGCATGGCCGCGCAGCTCCTCGACCTGCTCTGTCCCGGCGCCGGCGACGAGATGCAGGAGACCCTCGACCACGCCGCCACCATCCTCGACGCCGGACGCAGCGTCGACTATTACAACCGCTGGGAGCACGCCGCTGACATCGTGCTCAGCGCCGACCTGCGCGGCTTCTCGCACCACCGCATCGCCCTGCTCGCCGCGGTGATCCTGCGCGCCGGTCGAGATCGGGTCAGTCTTCGCCCATACAGCACGCTGCTCGACGCCGTCGACCCGCGCGACATCGACCGCGTCGCCCTGGTGCTGGTGCTCGCCGACGAGGTGGAGCGGCGCATGTCGCCGCGCGACGTGCGCCAGGCCGAGCTGCTCGACCTGAAGCGCAGCACCATCGTGCTGGGACTGCCCATCCCGCACGACTGGCAGGCGGTCGACGTGGGCGGGCGCTTCCGTCGCGTTTTCGGTCGCAATCTGGTGGTGCAGCCGATCGCCGGCGACTGACCGGCGCGGCGGTCGCTTGCACTCCGCTGTCGCACCGAGTACAAAGAGCGCTCAATGCCGTGATCAGAGGAAATCGAGCAATGGCCAGGAAAGCCACCACCCGCCCGAAGGCCGCAACCCCGGCCAGGACGGGCAAGAAGACGATGAAGAAGGCGAACAGCGCGCTGAAGTCGCTGCGCAAGCTGGTGGCGCAGACCCGCCAGGCCCACGCCAAGATGGTGCAGCGGGCGGCGCAGGCGCAGAAGCAGGCGGACACGCTGGCCGCCAAGCTGCGCGACGCCGAGGCGTCGCTGGCCTCGGCGATGTCGGCGGCGCTGTCCGCGGACGGCGCGAAAGGGACGACATCGGCCAGAACTGGGGTGCACCGGCGCAGCCCGGGCACCGCGTCGACGCGCAAGACGGGAACCCGCAAGACCGCGGCGCGCCGGACGGCCGCGAGCACGGCGCGGAGCACGCGCCGCACCACGTCGACGCGCGGCACCGCCACCGGCGGCGCACCGCGGCGTGGCGCCGGGCGGGGCACGGCGACCACCGCGCGCCGCGGCGGCGCGCGCAAGGCGGCGGGCGCGACCCGCGGCACGGCGACGCGGCGGACCACCGCGAAGCGCACCGCCCCCGCCACCGGCGCCACGGCCAAGCGCACCACCGTGAAGCGGACCACGACCCGGGCGAAGCGGGCCACGACTGCGCCGAAGCGCACCACGACCGCGGCGAAGCGGACCGCGCCGGCGCGCGGCACCACCGCGGCGAAGCGCACCGGGATCCGGCGCGGCAGCACCCGTCGCGGACCGGGCACCTCCGGAGCCTCGACGCCCGCGGCCTCCTGACGTCGACTGCGGCGCGGAGCGGTCGTTTCGCGCGACCGCTCCGCCCCTCGACCTTGTCCGGACGTTAAACATCCCCTGACCGGCTCTTGGGGTGTTGTGGTCAACACTGGCCACATGGGTAGCGTCGGAATGCCGCAGTGGGTGGCCCACGCGGGACTCGGCATCGCCCTACCCGGCGGCTCGCCGACGGTTCAGACCCTGGGCGACGCCCTGCGCCTGCGCGTCGATCGCGTCGAGCTCGACGTCTGCGCCACCGCCGACGGCGCCCTGCTGCTCCGCCACGACGCCCGCACCGACGCGGGTCTGCCCGTCGAGCGCCTCAGCCTCGCCGAGCTGCGCCGCGCGGAGCCCTGGCTGCTCACCCTCGACGAGGCGCTCGACCACCTGGGGCGGATGCCGCTGCTGCTCGACGTCAAGACCCTGGCCGCCGCCCCGCCGCTGGGCCGCTGGTTGCGGCGGCGCCGGGACGCCTCGCGCTTCGCGGTCTGCACCGAGGTGCTGCCCGCGCTGGTCGCGCTGCGCCAGTCGGCGCCGCGGGTGGAGCGCTGGCGGTCCTTCCCCGACGTCGGCTCCCGGCGCACCGAGTACGTCGCCCGGGTCGCCGCCGCCCTGGCCCGTCACCTCCGCCCCGCCCACGCCGGCTACCTGGCCCGCGAGCTGAGCGCCGCCGTCCTAGACTTCGGCGCCGCCCGCCACGACCACGGCCGGCACCGCGCCGGCGGGGCGCCCTGGCGCCGCCTGCTGCCGCCCAACCTCGACCGGCTCGCCGCCGAGGCGGGCGCGGCGGCGATCAGCGTCCACCACTTCCTGGTCAGCCCCCAGCTCGCCGAGCGCGCCGCCCGCCTCCGCCTGCCGGTTGTGGCCTGGACCGTCAACAACTCGCTCGCCCTGGAGCGGGTCCTGGCCTGCGGCGTGGCCATGGTCACCACCGACGACCCCCGGGGCATGCGGGCGGTGGCGGCCGGCCTGACTCCTTAATAAGGAGGGGCCTGGCTGCTTCGACTCCCGCCCGGCGGGGTACCCTGGTCCCACGCAGCAGCCCCGGCGGGGGCACCCGTCCCCCGGACTTTGCGCCCCCTCCTGAGCTCTGCTACACTGTCGCGGCACCTAGCGCCGCGCTAGGTTTTATTTTTGTCGAGGCGAAAAAGACGTGGCAGCGGGTAAGGGCGGAGCAGCGATCATCACCTTGCAGTGTCCGACCTGCAAGGAGCGCAACTACACCACGACCAAGAACAAGCGGAACGATCCCGACCGGATCGAGCTGCGCAAGTTCTGCAGTCGATGCCGGACACACACGCTCCATCGGGAGACCAGGTAACACCCGCACCCAGCGCAGGGGCGTAGCTCAGTTGGTAGAGCATCGGTCTCCAAAACCGAGGGTCGCGCGTTCGAGTCGTGCCGCCCCTGCCATCGCCAAGCCCGACACCCGACACGGAACAACGGAGGTCAGAGACCCAGTGGCCAAGGCGGTTCGCACGCCACCCCGGCCGCCCCGCGGCCCGGCGCCGCAGGCGCGCGCCGAGCGCAGCAACTACTTCGCCGAAGTCGTCGGCGAGCTGCGCAAGGTCGTCTGGCCGACGTGGGACGAGCTCCGCCGCATGACCGGCATCGTCCTGCTCACTGTGGTCATCCTCGCCGTCATCATCGGCCTCGCCGACCTGCTGCTCAGCATCGCCGTCAAGCAGCTCTACACCACTGGTGGCACCACCATCCAGACCTTCCAGAACCCCACGAAATGACAACCAGCGAAGTCACCCTCCACCCCGAAGCCAAGTGGTACGTGGTCCACGCGTACTCGGGCCACGAGGAGAAGGTGCGGGCCAACCTCCTCAAGCGCGTCGAGTCGATGGACATGCACGACAAGATCTTCGACGTGCTCGTCCCCACCGAGGACGTCATCGAGATCAAGGACGGCCAGCGCCGCCACGTCAGCAAGCGCATCTACCCCGGCTACATCCTCGTCAACATGGTGATGAGCGACGAGTCGTGGTACGTGGTTCGCAACACCCCGGGGGTGACCTCCTTCGTCGGCAGTGGCAACAAGCCGGTGCCCCTGCAGGAGCACGAGGTCCGCGGCATCCAGAAGCAGATCAAGGCCGAGGCGCCCAGCAAGGTCGCCGTCGAGTACGAGATCGGCGAGAACGTCCGCGTCGTCGACGGTCCCTTCACCGACTTCCACGGCAAGGTCGTGGAGATCAACGTCGAGAAGGGCAAGCTCAAGGTGCTGGTCAACATGTTCGGGCGCGAGACGCCCGTCGAGCTCGACCTCCTGCAGGTCGAGCGCCTCCGCTGAATACCAGCGCGGCAGGGCCGAAGGCCCGCGCCGCGCCAACCCGTTGCAAGGGACTGATCGAGTAGATGGCAAAGAAGAAGGTCAAGACCGTCATCCGCCTCCAGATCGAGGCGGGCAAGGCAACTCCGGCACCCCCCGTGGGCACCGCGCTGGGCCCGCACGGGCTCAACATCATGGAGTTCTGCAAGTCCTACAACGAGCGCACCGCGGCGCAGGCGGGCACGGTCATCCCGGCGGAGATCACCGTCTACGAGGACCGCACCTTCACCTTCGTCACCAAGACGCCGCCCGCCTACGACCTGCTCAAGAAGGCCGCCGGCGTCGACAAGGGCAGCGGCAAGCCCAACCGCGAGAAGGTCGGGTCGGTGACCAAGGCGCAGGTGCGTGAGATCGCCGAGAGCAAGATGCAGGACCTCAATGCCTTCGACGTGGATCAGGCGATGAAGATCATCGAGGGGACGGCCCGCTCCATGGGCCTGAACGTCAACTAGAGCGGGCCGAAGTACACTCGCCGGCAGGCCCGAAGGGCCGCGCCGGCCAAAACCCGTGGGAGGGCTCCCAAGCCCGCTCGCACCACAGGAGCCAACCCCATGCCCCACACCTACGGCAAGAAGTACCGCGAAGCCGCCCAGCAGATCGACGCCGATCGCCTCTACCCCCCGGATGAGGCGGTCATCATCGCCCGCCAGTCCTCGACGGCCGCCTTCGACGCCACCGTCGAAGCCCACGTCCGCCTCGGCGTCGACCCCCGCCACGCCGACCAGATGGTGCGCAGCAGCGTCCTGCTCCCCCACGGCACCGGCAAGGTCCGCCGCATCGCCGTCTTCGCCACCGGCGAGAAGGCCAAGGAGGCCCTCGACGCCGGCGCCGACGTGGTCGGCGGCGAGGACCTGGTCAAGAAGGTGCAGGCCGGCGACATCGACTTCGAGGTCGCCCTGGCCACGCCCGACGTGATGGGCATGGTCGGCCGCCTCGGCAAGGTCCTCGGCCCGCGCGGCCTGATGCCCAACCCCAAGTCGGGCACGGTCACCTTCGACATCGGCAAGGCGGTCAGGGACGTCCAGGGCGGCCGGGTGGAGTTCCGCGTCGACCGCTTCGGCATCGTCCACGTGCCCGTCGGCAAGGTGTCCTTCGACGACGACAAGCTGCGCGAGAACTTCGCCGCGCTGATGGAGGCGATCGTCCGGGCCAAGCCGCCGGCCGCCAAGGGCACCTACGTCCGCACCGTCACCCTGGCGCCCACCATGGGCCCGGGCGTGCACGTCGACCCCGCGGCGGCGGCGCGACTCAGCCAGAGCTGAGCCGCGCCCCCCGCCGGGTCGGGCGCTAGAGCTTGGCGGCCACGGCCACCTGCGGGCAGGGGAAGGGCAGCTTCGAGGGGCAGGGCACGGGCAGGCAGCCGCTGTCGGTCACCGGGTTGATGACGCAGAACGCCAGGACGTGGCCGGCGCCGGTCGAGGCCACGGGCGCGCTGTGGAAGCCGGCGGCGACGCCGCCGGCGAGAGCCATCGCCGGGATCAGCAGGGCGGCACGAAAACGTCGCATCGGGAAGGTCCCTTCCTCGCGCAGGCGGCGCGGCGCGGGCCCGCCGGGAGCGGGCTTCGAGGGGTACAGACGCGACCCGCACCCGCCCCGTTGCGCCGGGTTCCGCTACACTGCGGCCTCGCAGTCATCAGAACTGCGCCGTTCGCCCTGCTCGCCCAAGACCGCAGGTGCGGGCCGACCAGCCCGCTCAATCTCCTGCGCAGGTGAGGCACGACGCAATGGACGCGCCCCGTGTGGGCGTGCCGTCGCGCTCCGCCCCTCACCGGGTGGGAGCGCGCGGCGCACCGAGCACATGGAGGGCAGCAGTGGCCGCAGGCAACGGCACCGCGATGCGCGCGGGACCGCGCAAGGTCGCCCAGGTGGAGGCGCTGAGCGACAAGCTCGGCCGGGCCACCTCGGCGATCGTCACCGACTACCGGGGCCTCACCGTCAAGCAGCTCGAGGAGCTGCGGGCGCGGCTCCGCAACGACGGCATCGAGTACCACGTCGTCAAGAACACCCTGGCCCGGCGCGCCGCCGCGGAAGCGGGTGTCGGCGACTTCTCGACCGTCCTCGTCGGCCCGGTGGGGCTGGCGCTGGGGTACGGCGACCTGTCCGCCCCCGCGCGCATCCTCAACGAGTACTTCCGGGTCAACCGCCGGCTGCCGATCGTGGCAGGCCTGGTCGAGAAGCGCGTGCTGGACGCCGAAGCCGTCCGCATGGTCGCCGACCTGCCCTCGCGTGAGGCGCTGCTCGCGCAGCTCGCCGGAACTCTGCAGTCGCCCCTGTCCACCCTGGCAGGCGCACTCAACTCGATCCTCAGCAACTTCGCGGCGACGCTCGACGCCTACCGCGAGAAGCTCGCCGCCGCCGGCTGACCGGCGCCCAAGGAGAACCCCACATGGCAACCAAGGTCACCCCCGAAGAGTTCGTCGACGCCCTCCAGGAGTGGAGCGTCCTCGACGTCGTCAACGCCGTCAAGCTGATGGAGGACAAGCTCGGCATCAAGGCGGCCGCCCCGGTCGCCGTGGCCGCGGCCCCCGCCGGCGGCGCCGCCGCCGAGGCCGAGCCCGAGGAGCAGACCGAGTTCACCGTCGTCCTCACCGGCGCGGGCGACGCCAAGATCAACGTGATCAAGGCCGTCCGCGAGATCACCGGCCTGGGCCTCAAGGAGGCCAAGGACCTGGTCGACAGCGCCCCCAAGCCCGTCAAGGAGGCCGTCACCAAGGAGGAGGCGGAGAGCACCAGGGCCAAGCTCGCCGAGGCCGGCGCCTCGGTCGAAGTCCGCTAGCCACCGAACTCCGAGCCGGCCGCGGCCGTCCCCACCCGACAGCGGGACGGCCGCCGGCCGCTCAATCTCGCATCAGCGACACTGACCACGCGGTCAACCCAATCCCTGTGCATGAACTCCCGTCCACGCTGCCAATCGCGCGCATAATGCCTTTGTAGAACAGCTACTTCCAGGGTAGGTTCTCATGGCGGAACAAAGGCAGATCGGCTTGGAGCGTCTGCCGTGATTCTCATCGTCGATGACGACGAGCAGGTGCGCACCCTGCTGCGCCGCATCCTGGAACGGCACGAGTACCAATGCCAGGAGGCGGACAGCGGTGCCACGGCGCGGGCGATGCTGCGCTCGGTCGCGCCCTCGCTGTTGCTCTGCGACGTGGCCATGCCCGACGAGTCGGGGCTGAGCCTGCTCCGCGACGTCCGCGCCAGCCACCCCGACGTCCCCACCGTCATGGTGTCCGGCCTCAACGACCCCTACCTGGCCGGAGCGGCGCTCGACGACGGCGCCTACGGCTACGTCACCAAGCCCTTCGACTCCACCCAGGTGCTCATCGCCGTGGCCAACGCGCTGCGCCGCGCCCGCCTCGAGGCGGAGAACCGCGAGCACCGCGAGGCCCTGGAGGCCAAGGTGCAGGCCCGCACCGCCGCGCTCGACGGCGCGCTGAGCGCGCTGCGCCGGTCCGACGAGCGCCGCCGCCGCCTCCTGGCCCGCATGGTCGACGCCCAGGAGGAGGAGCGCCGCCGCATCGCCGCCGACGTCCACGACGACGCGGTGCAGGTGATGACCGCCGTCAACTTCCGCCTCGAAGTCCTCCGCCGCGGCCTGACCGATCCCCAGCAGGCCGCGGCCGCCCTCAAGCTGGAGGAGACGGTGTCGCTGTCGATCAGCCGGCTGCGCAACCTGCTCTTCGAGCTCAGCCCGCCGACCCTGATGACCCGCGGCCTGGGCGACGCGGTGCGCGCCTTCCTGGAGCAGCAGCAGGACTGGGGGGTCACCTGGGAGGTGGAGGAGGACCTGGTCACCCAGCCGCCACCGGAGCTGCGCACCCTGCTCTTCCGCATCGGCCAGGAGGCGCTGGTCAACGTGCGCAAGCACGCCGGTCCCTGCCTGGTGGTGGTGCGCATCAGCGACCAGCAGGGCGGCGTGCTGCTCGAGGTCCGCGACACCGGGCGCGGCTGCGTCCCCGCCGACCTGGAGCAGAGCGAGGCGGGACATCTGGGCATCTCGGGGATGCGCGAGCGGGCGACCCTGGCGGGCGGCTGGTGGAAGCTGGACAGCGAGCCGGCCAAGGGCGCCCGGGTGGAGGCCTGGATCCCGCTCCCCGCCGCCGTGGCCCACGGGTGAGCGTCTCGGCGCCGCTGCGGGTGCTGGTCGCCGACGACGAGGAGACGCTGCGCGAGGCCCTCGGCGACCTGATCCGCACCGACCCCGGCCTGCAGCTGGTCGCCATCGCCGCCGACGCCCGCGAGGCGGCCGACATGGCCGAGGCCACCCGCCCCGACATCGCCCTCATCGACGTGCGCATGCCCGGCGGCGGGGTGAGCGCGGTGCAGGCGATCCGGGTCCGCTCGCCGCGCACCCGGGTGCTCGCCCTGAGCGCCTCGGGCTCGCCGGGCGACGTCCTGGAGATGCTCCGCGCCGGCGCCGCCGGCTACCTGGTCAAGGGCACCGCGCCGGGCGAGGTGCTCGACGCCGTGCACCGCGTCGCCGCCGGCCAGTCGCCGCTCTCCCCGGAGATCGCCGACAGCATCGTCCACGGCCTCGCCGACCGGCTGCAGGCGGACGCCGCCGAGGCCGAGGCGCGTGAGCGGCGCATCGCCCTGATCGACACCCTCATCAACGGGGACGCGCTGCAGATCGCCTTCCAGCCCATCCTCGAGCTGCGCTCGCGCCAGGTCACCGGCGTCGAGGCGCTGAGCCGCTTCCAGGTGTTGCCGGCGCGGCCGCCCGACCAGTGGTTCGCCGAGGCCGCGGCGCTGGGGCGTGGCGTCGAGCTGGAGGTGGCCGCGCTGCGCCAGGCGGCCAAGCACCGCGCCCAGCTCCCCCAGGCCTGGTTTCTCTCGGTGAACATCTCACCGGCGGTGCTGGTCTCCCAGGCCGGACAGCGCGCCCTCGCCGACCTGGCCTCGGGCGGCCTTGTCGTCGAGGTCACCGAGCACGCTCCTGTCGACGACTACGAGCGGCTGGCCATTGCAGTCCGCGGACTGCGCCAATTGGGGGTGCGACTGGCGGTGGACGACGTCGGCGCCGGCTTCGCCTCGCTGCGCCACATCCTCAAGCTCGACCCCCAGGTGCTCAAGCTGGACATCTCGCTGTGCAACGGGGTGAGCGGCGACCGGGCCCGGCAGGCCCTGGCCACGGCGCTGATCTCCTTCGCCCACTCGATCGGCGCGGAGGTGGTCGCCGAGGGCATCGAGACCGACGAGGACCTCGAGACGCTGGTCGAGCTCGGCGTGGAGTTCGGCCAGGGCTGGCTGCTGGGCCGGCCGGCGCCCCCGGGCACCGTCGCCCGGGGCTCAGGCGGCGCGCAAGCTCAAAAGAGGTAGGATGGGCGGTCCCGGAGGGCCGACAGGCGGGCCCCCGGTAGGTGCGTGGGCCACAGCGCGACGGTAGGGGCAGCCGAAGATGCTACGATACGCGATTGTGCCCGCGCACCTCCCCGCGTCGTCTCCACTGCCAGAGGAACTGTAGCACATGGTTCTCGACACTGCTTCCCGCGCCAGTCGCGTCTCGTACGGATCCATCGCCGACAAACTCGAAGTCGGCAACCTGATCCAGACGCAGCTGGACTCCTTCGAGTGGTTCAGGAAGGAGGGCTTGCGGGAACTGTTCGACGAGATCAACCCGATCACCGATTACACCGGCAAGAACTACGAGCTGCGCTTCCTCGACTACGAGTTCGGCACCCCCAAGAACGACCAGGAGGAGTGCCGCCAGCGGGACATGACCTACAGCGCCCCGCTGCGCATCAACACCCGGCTGCACATCAAGACCGGTGAGAACGCGGGCGAGATCAAGGAGGCCGAGGTCTTCATGGGCGACTTCGCCATGATGACCGAGGAGGGCACCTTCATCGTCAACGGCACCGAGCGCGTGGTCGTCTCGCAGCTCGTCCGTTCGCCCGGCGTGTACTTCACCGGCGCCGAGGACCGCGTCTCCGGCCGCATGCTCTTCGCCGCCAAGCTGATCCCCAACCGGGGCGCCTGGCTGGAGATCGAGACCTCCTCCAAGGACATCCTCACGGTCAAGATCGACCGCAAGCGCAAGGTGCCGGTCACCACCCTGGTGCGCGCCCTGGGATACGCCAGCAACGACGCCATCCGCGAGTTCTTCAGCGACGTCGACACCGACGCCGAGCACCGCTACATCGACGCCACCCTGGACAAGGACCCGACCACCTCGGTCGAGGAGGCGCTGATCGAGCTGTACCGCAAGATCCGGCCCGGTGACCCGCCCACCGTCGAGAACGCGCGCAACCTGCTCGCCTCGCTGTTCTTCAACGCCCGCCGCTTCGACCTGAGCAAGGTGGGCCGCTTCAAGCTGGACAAGAACCTCGGCATCCCCGAGGACGAGGCCCGCGAGCGCGCCTGGGACAAGAGCCGCCGGGTGATGGACAACGACGACTTCATCGCCATCATCAAGAAGCTGATCAACCTCAACAACGGCATCGGCGAGGCCGACGACATCGACCACCTCGGCAACCGCCGGGTGCGCGCCGTCGGCGAGCTGCTGCAGAACCAGTTCCGCATGGGCCTGATCCGCATGGAGCGGATCATCAAGGAGCGCATGACCATCTGCGACGCGGCCACCGTGACCGCCGCCTCGCTGATCAACGCGCGCCCCGTGGTGGCGGCGATCAAGGAGTTCTTCGGCTCCTCGCAGCTCTCCCAGTTCATGGACCAGACCAATCCGCTGGCCGAGCTGACCCACAAGCGCCGCCTGTCGGCGCTCGGACCGGGCGGTCTGTCCAGAGAGCGCGCCGGCTTCGACGTCCGCGACGTCCACCACTCGCACTACGGCCGCATCTGCCCGATCGAGACGCCGGAGGGTCCGAACATCGGCCTGATCGGCTCGCTGGCCACCTACGCGCGGGTCAACGAGTTCGGCTTCATCGAGACGCCGTTCCGCAAGGTGTACCGCGACGTCGACCCGCTGCGCGACGCGCACATCCTGATCGGTCGCACCCTGCTCCGCGAGATCGCCGAGGCCAAGCTGAAGGAGGGCGCCGTCCTCGACAAGGCGGCGGTGGACAAGCTGGTCGCCGCGCAGGTGAACCTGGTGTCGATCGTGCCCTGGGTGTCGGACGACATCCTCTACCTGTCCGCCGACGAGGAGGACAAGTACACGGTGGCCCAGGCCAACGCGCCCATCGACGCAGCCACCGGGCACTTCACCGTGCAGCACACCGCGTGCCGCTCGCGGCACCAGTTCAAGGACCTGCCGGTCACCGAAGTCGACTTCATGGACGTCTCGCCGAAGCAGACCGTCTCGGTCGCCACGGCGCTGATCCCCTTCCTCGAGCACGACGACGCCAACCGCGCCCTGATGGGCTCGAACATGCAGCGCCAGGCGGTGCCGCTGCTGGTCACCGAGTCGCCCATCGTGGGCACCGGCATGGAGGGCCACGCGGCGCGCAACAGCGGTGAGCTGATCATCGCGCGCAAGGCGGGCACCGTCGTCGGCGTGGCGTGGCCGGAGCCGCCCGAGGGCGACCCGACCGTCGAGAAGATCCCGTCCGGACAGGACTCCGGCATCGGCATCCTGCTCCGTCCCGACGACGGCAGCGCCGACCAGTGGTACGGCGTCCACAAGTTCGTGCGCAGCAACCAGGGCACCTGCCTGTCGCAGCGGATCACCGCGGTGACGGGCACACACGTGGTCCCCGGCGACGTGCTCGCCGACGGTCCCTCGACTCAGCAGGGCGAGCTGGCCCTGGGCCGCAACGTGCTGGTGGCGTTCATGCCCTGGGAGGGCTACAACTTCGAGGACGCCATCCTCATCAGCGAGGCGGTGGTGCGCGAGGACATGTACACCTCGATCCACATCGAGGAGTTCGAGATCGAGGCCCGCGACACCAAGCTGGGCCCCGAGGAGATCACCCGCGACATCCCCAACATCTCCGAGGAGACGCTGAAGAACCTCAACGAGCGCGGCATCATCTATGTCGGCGCTGAGGTCCACCCCGGCGACATCCTGGTCGGCAAGATCACCCCCAAGGGTGAGTCG
>DATMMX010000033.1:0-88265 GCA_035569495.1 Candidatus Angelobacter sp.
GCCGTCGCCCCCGGCGACGCGGGGGTTCCTGCGAACGCGAACGGCGGTGGCATGACGCTGTGGACGTGTCCGCCGGCCAGCCCCTGCCATGCCAGCGCTCCGGTGCCGGTCCAAGCCGGGGCCAGCCTGGCCGTCGCACCCGACTTCGCCGAACGACCGATACTCGTCGCGTACCAGCCCGCCCAGGCCGTCGTGTCGAACGACGGTGGACGTTCCTTCTCCACGATGCGACTGCCTGACGGAACGTCGCAAGTGACATGGATCGCCCTCGCCTCCAACGATCAGGCAACGTCACGCTGGCTCGTCGGGCGACGCGGCCAGAACACGATCTTGGAATTCTCGCCAAGCCTCGATGGCACGTGGCACCAAGTCGACTATGGACTGCCACAGATCACCGCATCGGGCGGGCGCGTGGTGCCGATCGGTGGGCATCGCGCCCTGTACCTGTCGGACCGCGGCGGCTTTGTGTGCACCAACGACGACGGCGGCCATTGGCAGCCGCGCTGTCCCGCCGCCTGATTGCAGAACGTGGTACGCGCTGACGTTTAATTGCGTCTGCGCTCACCCAGGAGCGCCTTGAGACGAAAGGGCCTGCGGGACCCCGGCATCGTGCCGGTGTGGGCCACACCGGGGGAGGTCACGGATGTACCCAGGATCGGGTGCTGGTGCGCGCACGTCGCAACGAAGACGGCTGCTCGCGCGTCTGTTGGCGGGATCTGTGCTGTCGAGCGGGCTGGCATTGGCCGCGACAGGAGAGGTGGCAACGGCAACAGGAGGCGAGACCGGGTCCGTGGCGGTGACCGGCCTGCAGGTGTCCGTTCAACTCGGGTGTGTCTCGTGTCCGTTGAATTTCTCGGCAACGTCATCCGGCAACATCGCCGGCGTCGACGGAACGACGCCCTACGACGCGACCTGGACAGCCCTCAACATGAGTGCCACGGGGACGTACGGCTCGTCCTGCGCCGGGCCGGTGACGGGTGGCGTTCCCGCAGTGTGGACTGGTGCGGCACTTCAGCCGAGCACCGCGACCGTCCAGGGTGTCCAGCTTCATTACGGCACGTCGACGTTCACGGCGACAGTGACGCTGACCTTTGGAGGCAACATCGTCGAGGGCGCTTTCGTACCGGCGACAAAACAGATCGATATCACCGGCGGACCCTCGCCCATCTCCGTAGTCAACCAGGGCATTCCAGGCAGCATGCCGATCATCCCGCCGGTCCCAACGGTGCCCTGCCCCACCGGCACACAGACCTTCACCGCCAACGGCACCTTCCTCACCCTGGGCGCCGCCACCTGAACACCTACGGCGCTGGCGCGCCGCCCCGCCGCAGGCGGAGGCTTTCGCGCGCCAGCCGCCACTCACTGCGCGACACGCCGCCGGTGATCGCCAGCGTGGCCACGTAGACCACGGCGGCCACCGCCACGACGATGGCAACGTGGTGGTTGCGGAGCGCATACGACACCGCAGCCACCACAGCGCCACTGAGCGCAATCGGGATCGCCGGCCGCAACCAGGGCATGCGCCCGAGATACCGCGCCAGGGCGATGTAGCCCGCGACGAAGAGGAACACCTCGGTGATCAGCGTGGCCCACGAGGCGGCGAGGTAGCCGTCGGCAAAGGCGAAGCGCGGGATCATCACCAGGTTGAGCGTCACGTTGACGACGATGCTCAGCCCGGCCAGCAGCGCGAAGGTGAGCTGCTTGTCCATCGCGCCCAGCGCGAAGATGAACGAGTTGTTCACGAATATCAGCAGCAGCGACGCGCCGAGGATGCGCAGCGCGGGAATGCTCTGCTCGAAGGGCACGTGGGTGATGTGGATGATCTGCGGCGCCAGGATCACGCAGGCCACCGCCACCGGCATGCCCAGCGCGGCAAGCAGGCGGTAGGCGCGCGTGTACGCGTCGCGCATCGGGTCGCGGCCGCGCAGGTGGATCACCGCCAGGGCGGGGAAGACGGCGCTCATCGCCGCCTGGGGGATGAACGAGAGCCCGTCGAGGAACTTGTAGGCCGCGTTGTAGTAGGCGACCTGGGCGTCGCCGCGCAGCGACTTGAGGATCACCACGTCGATGCGGAAGTAGATGGTCGAGAGCACGAAGGCCAGAGCGAACGGCAGCCCGCTGCGCAGCAGCTTGCGCAGCAATGCGCTGTTCCACACCAGGCGAAGCCGCGTGTAGCGCCGCTGCGTGATCACCGCCGCATACACCGCGGTGAACGCATACGACGCGGCATACGCCCACACGAATGCGGCAACGCCCTGCTTGAAGACCGCGGCGAGCACCGTCGCCACCAGCAGCACCACCGTCTCGCCCGCGATGGCCACCACCTCGTAGCGCATCTCGCCAGTGGCGTAGAAGGTGGAGCGCAGCAGGTTGGCCACCGAGGTCGCCACCAGCAGCGCGAACACGGGGCCGACCAGCGGCAGCAGGTCGGGGGCGAGCAGCCACACCGACACCGCCAGGATCACGCCGCTCAGCGCGCCCAGCGGCACCTTGGCGGCGAGCGTGGTGCCCAAAAACGCGCCGAGGTCGTCGAGGCGTCGCGAGGCCTCGCGGACGAAGACCACCTGCAGGCCGAGGTCGGCGAAGATGCTGGCGATGTTGGAGAAGACCACGATGGCGGCGAACTTGCCGTAGCCGGTGGCGCCCAGGGCGTTCTGGGTGACGATGACGGTGGCGAAGACCAGCACCTTGCTCAGCGACCGCGCCGTGAAGAGCAGCGCGGTGTTGCGCACGGTGCGCCGAGCCAGGCTCACGGGGTCTCGCCGGGATGCGATCGTCGCCGCACTCACGAGCCGGGTGCGGGCGGACGCGCGGCCGGGAAGCGGCCGGTGCGCCGCGGGATGTCGGCGGGCATGGGCAGCTCGGCGGGCTCGATGTCCGCCGCCGCGCCCGGCAGCGGCAGCCGCACCAGCGCGCGCAGCCGCACCCGCGACAAGCGGGCAGCGGTGGCCAGCAGCGCACAGACGCCGAGCGACATCACCGCGAGGTCCGCGGTCATGAAGGTGGTGTCGAGGAGGCCGCCGGCGAAGACCGCCAGCAGCGCCGCGCCCGCGCCGACGACGAACGGCCGCAGCGAGGGTGAGGCCGAGCGCAGCGCCACCAGCCAGCGCAGCGACCGCCATCCGAACCACAGCAGCCCGGCCAGCCCGACCACGCCGAGGCGCAGCCAGAAGGCGAGCACCAGGTTGCTGGGGTCGTCGCGGTGGGCCACGTCGACGGGCTCGAACGACGCATCGCGCATGCCCAGCGCGCCCACACCGGCGCCGGCAAGGGGATGGGCGCGGACCATGGCCGCCGCGTCCTGCCAGAGCTGGCCGCGCGAGTCGACGCCGGCCACCGGACCGCCGCCGGTGCGGATGCCCTCGGCCACCGAGGAGCGCGCCGGCGCGGCCAGCAGCGCAGCCATCCCCAGCGCCGCCATGGCGGGCACGACCACGCCGAGCACCCGGCGCCGCCGCCCGTGAGTTACTGCCAGAGCCAGCACGAACACCACGGCCCCGAGCGACAGCCACGCCGCCTGGCTCAGGGTCATCACGGCCGCCGGCAGGGCCAGGAGCAGGAAGGCCAGCGGCCCCACCCGGTCGGCGCGCCAGAAGCGGCCGGGAGAGAGCAGCACCAGCGACCCCGCCAGGGCGATCAGCGGCGTCAGCAGCAGTCCGGCAGCGGCCGCGCGCGGGTACCAGTAGATCGGCGGCGAGGCGAGCAGGTCGGGCACGCCGGCCACGCCCGCATGGATCACTGCGGCCAGCACCAGCCCGGCGACCACGGCGCCGCCGGCCAGCATGGCGCGCACGAAGCGCCCCATCTCACCGGTGCCGGTGAGCACCGAGCAGGCGACGCCGAAGAGCAGCGCCGGCTCGACGAAGGCCACCCGCAGCATGTCCCAGGCGGCGAGCCGGTCGGGGCTCACCGTCAGCGCGACGGGGAACGCGGCCACCACCAGCAGCATCGGCCCGGTGAACGCGCCCGGCCAGCGCGGCCGCACCCCCGACGCGTACGCCTCCACCCCATAGACGAGGATGGTGGCGACGACGGCGATCTCCAGCGCTGAGGTCGAGAGCGGCCCGACATGGACGCGGAGGAGGTAGGCCGGCAGGGCGGCCGCCGTGACGTACACGAGCGCCCGGCTGGCTCTCATGCGACCGAGTATAGGAGGCACACGCCCGTTCAGGTGTGCGCCCCGCGCAAGGGCGCCGGGGCTGGCACCGGCGGCGATCCTGGGGCACACTGCGGTTCCCAGACCATGGCTCCGCCCCGCGCCCACCGCTACGTGTTAGAGCAGCTCGCCGCCTTCGACGACGAGGCCCTGGCCACCTTCCTCGCCCCCGGTGAGGACGGCGTCGACCCCGCCCGCCTGGGCACCGCGCTGCAGGGCGAGGACGTGGCTGTGCTGGCCGCGCGCATCGCCCGCGTCCTCCCCGACGAGGCACGCCACACGTTCGACCTCACCCGCAACGACCCCGCCGAGCCCGAGCTGGTGGCGCTGCGCCGCCGACAGGTGGTCGACAAGCTGTTCTGGGCGCTGCTCTACTGGCACGACCCGCAGGCCTACGAGGAGCTGGTGGCCGGCGAGCAGATCCACCCCGGCGTGCTCCAGACCCTCGACCTCGACGGCCGCGTCGTCGCCGACCTCGGCGCCGGCGCGGGACGCTTCACCCTGCACGCGGCGCGACACGCCGCCAGAGTGATCGCCGTCGACGCCGTGCCGCCGCTGCTCGAACGACTGCAGCGCAAGGCGCGCGACCTCGAGCTGAGCAACGTCGAGACGCGGCGCGGCAGCTTCACCCACCTCCCCCTCGACGACGACTCGGTGGACGTCGCCGTGGCCTGCTCGTCGCTGACTTCGCACGCGCCCTGGGGCGGCGACTGCGCGCTGCAGGAGGTGGAGCGCGTGGTCAGGCCGGGCGGCGACGCGGTGGTGATATGGCCCGACGACCCCGAGTGGTTCTGCGCGCGCGGCTTCCGCTACATGGCGCTGCCCGGGGCGGCGGAGATGCACTTTCGCGACGTCGGCTCGGCCGCGCGCATCTGCGCCGACTTCTACTCCGACGAGGCGGCGCAGTGGGTGCGCGACAACCACGCGCGCGTGGTTCCCTTCGCGGTGCTGGGAGTCTCGCCGCCGTCGGACGCCTGCTTCAAGCGCGTCGGCGCGGCTACTCCTTCTCGGTGACCGTGTACTCCAGGTAGGCGCCGAACATCAGCCGCGTCTGCGCCTCCAGCGCGGGAATGACGCTCAGGGCAAGTCCCACCACGGGATAGAGGAAGAGCTGCAGGTCTGCGTAGCGACGCCGCCACCACCTCCACTCCACCGGCTTGGGACACATGCGCCGGTCGACGCCGATCAGGGTGAAGGTGTTGAGCAGCGTCAGGGTGAGCACGCCCGCGGTGGTGTAGCCGATCATCGTTGCCGCGGTGGAGAGCGCGTAGTCGAGGTCGATGAGCGCGGGCAGCGAGCCGCCGAGGAAGAGCAGCACCGGCAGCGTCGTCCAGGTCAGGTGGTTGAAGACCAGGTTCATGTAGCGGTGCGCCCTCAGCTTCCAGGGGATCTCGGGGTGCCGCAGCATGCGCGTGGTCACGTAGGCGATGTCGGTGACTCCCCACGCCCAGCGCTTGATCTGGTTGTACTGGGAGACGTGGGTTCCGCGGTAGTCGCCGGCGCGCGGCGCGTCGCCGAAGACCGGCAGGAAGGCGGGCCGCACGCGCAATCGCGAGCCGTACTTGAAGAACGCCTTCCAGAAGAAGCGCGAGTCCTCGGGGATGACGTCGTCGTCCCAGTAGCCCACCTCGCTGAGCAGGTTGAGCGACATGGAGTACGAGGAGAACATCACCAGGCGATGTGGGTTGTCGTGCAGGAACATCTGCCACTGTGTCGCCGCCGTGGCCATCACCCGCACCGCGGCGGGGACGCGCCACAGGTTGTTCATGAACACCGGGACGGGCTGCCAGATCGAGGTCAGCCGCGTGTCGTGCAGCGAGCAGAACTCGTGGGTGATGTAGGCGAAGTACTGGGGGTGGAGGCGGAAGTCGGAGTCGAGATCTGTGACCAGGGTTGTCGCGGGGTCGAGGCCGAGCTCGTCGCAGGCGGCGCGCAGCACCGGGCCGCCGTAGGCCATCGCCGCCGACTTGCCGACCACGATGCCGGGCAGCAGCGGGTCCTTGATGTGGATGAAGGCGCGGAAGCGGTGGCCGAACTCCTCGCGCAGCCGGGCGACGTTCTCCCAGCCACCCGTGTCGGTCTCGCGGGTGATGATCGCCACCACGCGGAGGTGGTCGGGGTAGTTCTGCTCGGCCAGCGCCTCGACGGTGCCGCGCAGCACCTCGTACTTCTCGGTGTAGGTGGGCACCAGGGCGCACTGGGTGACCTGGTCGGGACGCGGCGCGCCGCCACCGGGCCGCAACGCCTGGCAGCGCTCCCACCAGTCGATCTGCTCGGTCTGCTGCAGGCGGCGCAGGGTGCGGCGCACCGAGCGCACCGTCACCGTGGTGCGGATCAGCCAGTAGACGTCCAGCAGGATCGCCCCGACGCCGATGATCCACAGCTTGGTGGGGTCGTTGAGGCGGATCGCGAAGCCGACCACCACCGGCGCCAGCAGGATGGTCCAGGCCACGGCCCCGGGGAGGATCTCCAGCAGTCGCTGCTGGGTGCGGGGCGAGAGGGCGCCCAGGCCACGGGCCGCGATCACGAGGAGGCATGGTACCGGCGTGGGTTGGGTATACCGAGAGAGCGGCGCGCCGCCCGGCGGTCAGAACGTCGCCTGCGTCCCACGTCGTATGCTCCGCGGTTCGGAGCCCCCTTCCCCTTCTCTACGTCCGCCCTTCACGAGTGCCCATGTCGCCACGTCGCAAGACCGACGCCAAAGCAGCCCCTCCCCCCTCCACCGACGCCGCCGCCACCCCGCCTGAGGACGCCGACGACGCCGCCGCGGAGGTCGAGGAGGAGGTCGACATCGAGATCGATCCCCTTGCCGTCGTCGTCGACGAGGACGAGGACGACGACGAGGACGACGTCGACCTCGATGACGATGATGACGACGATGACGACGAGGACGAGGTGATCGGGACCGGGATCGTCTCCGTCGCCATCCCGCCCCGTCCCGCCGCCAAGCCCTCGCCGGGGCGTCCGCCGTCGGCCAAGGAGGAGCCCGAGCCGCCCTTCTGGATCGGCGAGCGCGTCCTGCTGGTCAAGAACACCCGGCCACGCACCGGGTCGCCCATCGGGGACCACCCCGTCGGCGCCCAGGGCCGCGTCGAGACCGTGCTCAGCCAGACGGCCATCGTGCGCTTCGACCGCGCGCCGGACACCAAGGAGGTGGTCGCCTTCGAGTGCCTGGAGTCGCTGGACGAGGTGGCCAAGGCGGCGCGCGCCGAGCGCGAGGTGGAGAAGGCGGCCGAGGCCGCGGCCCGGGAGAAGGAAGCGGCCAAGGACGGGACGGCGGCGCCCGCGCCCAAGAAGAAGTAGGCGGGGCCTACACCGTCCCGCTGTAGACCCCGCGATACTCGGGCGGCAGCAGCGCAGCAACCCGCGCCGCAACCTGGTCGGCGAGCGCCTGGTCGTCCCGCGCGGCACTCAGCGACGGGGTGAAGACCTCCCCGTAGCGCACGTGTAGCGGGACGCGCTGCGGGAAGAACTTCCCCCGCACCAGGGCGCGCTCGGTCCCCCAGACGGCCGCGGGCAGCACGGGAATCACCGAGCCGTCCGCCGACGCGCGCCGCAGCAGGAATCCCACCCCCGGCTCCACGCGCGTCATCCCCGGTGACGGCGCTCGCGTCCCCTCGATGAAGAGCAGCAGCCGTCCTCCGCGCCGCAGCACGTCGATGGCGGTGCGCAGCGCCTGCCGGTCCGCCCTGCCGCGGTCGATGGGAAAGGTGTTGGAGCCGCCCCACATCCAGGCGGCGAAGCGGTTGGGGAACAGCTCGCGCTTGGCCATGGCGAACAGGGTGCGCGGGAAGAAGCCGCCGTAGAGCAGCGGGTCGAGGTTGCTGAGGTGGTTGCTCGCCAGGATCAGCGGCCCCGGCGCGTCGGGGATGTTCTCGACGCCCTCGAAGTGGATCAGCCGCCACTGGTAGACCGCGCGGAAGCAGAGGCGGGTCAGCCCCGCCATGAAGTGGTAGCGCAACGGCCGCCGGTCGTCGTCGCGGACGGGGAAGCGCTGGGGGAAGCCGGGGACCGGGCTCGGCATGTCGGCGCACATGGTGCCCCAGCCGGCCGGAGCCCTGCAGCCGTCCTCAGACCGCCTGGACCGCCGCCGCCGCCGCCTGCGCCTCCCGTCCCGGCGCGGGCGCGGGCTTGCCCAGGTGCCAGCCCTGTCCCAGGTCGACGCCCAGCGCCGCCATGGTGTCGCAGTGGCGCTGGGTCTCGATGCCCTCGGCGATGATCCGCGCCCCGCTCGAACGGGCGAAGGCCACCACCGCGTGGATCGCCGAGCGCGGCCCGACGCGGTCGCAGGAGATGGTCAGTGAGCGCGCCACCTTGATGTACTCGGGGTTGCTCGAGGCCAGCACCTCCAGCGTCGAGTGGCCCTCGCCGACGTCGTCCATGGCGAAGCGGAATCCCTGGGCACGGTAGGTGGCGATGACCTCCTCGAAGCGGCGCAGGTCGGACACCACCTCGCGCTCGGTGATCTCCAGCACCACCTCGCGCGCCTCGCGGTTGGCCCAGCGCAGCACCAGGAGCATCTGATCGACGTCGTGGAGCGGGTCGAGCAGCGCGGAGACGCCGACGTTGATGAACAGCGGCGTGGCCTCGGGCAGCCCGTGCGACTGCTGCACCGCGGCGCGGCGGCAGAGCCAGTCGAGGTCGCGCATCAGGCCGGTGCGGTGGGCGGCGGCGAAGAGCGCCTCCACCGAGGAGTCGACGGGCGCGCCCAGCGGCCGGGCCAGCGCCTCGTAACCGACCACGCGCATGTCGGCGAGGCGGACCACCGGCTGGTAGACGGCCGACACGCTGCCCGCGGCGATCATGTCGCGCACCGCCTGCTCGATGCGCCGCGCGGGGGTGCGCTGCTGTCGCTGCGCGCTGCCGGTCTGCTCGACGCGGTCGCGGCCGCGGCGCTTGGCCTGGTCGAGGGCGTCGTCGGCGCGGTCGCGGACCACCCAGCCCTCCTCGCCCGCCACCCCGGCGGCCACGCCGACAGAGATGCGGGCCAGCCCGAAGGGCACGGCCACGCCGTAGAGGGCGCGGCGGAGCTGCTCGCCGAGGGTCACCCCGGCCTCGCAGTCGAAGCCGTCGACGAGCACGCTGAACTCGTCGCCGCCGGTGCGGGCCAGGGCGGGCTGGTCGCCGCAGAGGTTGCGCAGGCAGCGGGCGATGGCCCGGAGCACGGCGTCGCCGGCCTCGTGGCCGAAGCTGTCGTTGATGGTCTTGAGGCGGTCGACGTCGACCACCAGGACGGCGTACGGCGCGATGTGGGGCAGGGCCAGGCGGCGGTCGAACTCCTGGCGGTTGAGCAGCCCGGTGAGTGCGTCGGTGGCGGCGGCCTGCTTGAGGCGGCGGTAGCTCTCGGCGTTGGCGATGGCCAGTCCGGCGAGGTGGCCGATGCCCTGGAGCAGGCGGACCTCGGCGGGGTCGAAGGCCCGCGCCTCGCCGGACGAGGCCACCAGCACGCCGCGGAAGTCCTCGCCCGCCGCCACCGGGACGCAGACGGCGGCGTGCAGGCCGGGCCGTCCCCCAACCGCGGTCAGCTCGGTGAGCCCGCCCTGGTTGCCGAGGTACCAGGTCTGCGGCTCGCCCAGGCTGACCGAGACGCCGAGCACCGGCAGGCTGCGCAGGTCGAGGGGGCGGCGGGTGCGGTCGACCTCGCCGTCGCAGATGGTGGCCAGCGACATGGCGGCGCGCCCGCGCACCTGGAGCAGGGCGACGAAGGGGACGGCCAGCCCGCGCGCGGCCGACTCCACCACCTGGGGCAGCAGCGCCGAGAGCTCCAGCGACCCGGCCAGGCGGCGGGCGGTGTCCTCCAGCAGCATCAGCTCCTGGACGCGGCGGCTGAGCAGCTGGTTGGCCAGCTCCAGGGGGCCGGCCCTCTTGGCGGCGGCGGCGATGGCGCCGGCGATGCGTTCCAGCACGGCCTGGTCGTCGCGGCGGAAGCGGTCGGGGCGGTCGCTGTCGATCTCCAGGACGCCGATCACCTCGCCGCCGGTGCGCAGCGGGACCACCAGCATGCTGCGCATCTCCGAGTTGGTGCCCAGGTTGCGGTTGGCCGGGCGCACGCCACGGGCGGGGGCGTCCATGTCGGCGACGAGCATCGACTTGCCGGTGGCAGCCACGGTGCCGACGATGCCCTGGCCGATGGGCAGCCGGGAGTCGAGCACGGCCTGGTCGAGGTGTCCCTCCCAGGCGGCGATGTAGAGCTCGCTGCGGTCGTTGATCAGGGCCACCGAGCCCCCGCGCAGGCCCTCGCGGGCCATCTCGGCGAGCACTCCGTTGAGGAGGCGGGCCAGGGGCAGGCCGGACCCGGCGAGCTGGGCGACGCGGCGGACCAGGTCGGTGCGCCGGGCCCGGGCCCGGGCGATGGCGGGCAGCTCGGAGGATGCGGAGGCGAGCACCGCAAGCGCGACCAGGCCGGCGGCGGTGGCGGCGGTCGTGTCCGCGGCGAGGTGGCCGGTGGCGCCGTAGACCACCGGCGTGGCGACGGCGAACGGCACCACCATGGCGAGGAGGCGGCGGGGCAGCACCCAGGCGGCGGCGGCTAGGGGGATGGCGGCCAGGGCGGCGGCCAGCGCGGGGTGGGACGGCTCCAGCGGGGCCAGCGCGGCGGCGGCCAGTCCGGCACTGAGCGTGGCGACCAGCGTGCTCTGCCGTCGCCGGGCCCGCACCAGCGCGTGCGCCCAGAGCGCCGACGGGCGGGGGGCGGCGGCCGGAGGGGCGCTGAAGACGGCGGGGGAGCTGCTCACGGCGTCAGTCAGCCGGCCACTGCGGCGTATGGCGCGCGGCCGCGGGCGGGGCGAACGTGTGCCGTCCTGCCCCCATCGCTGGGTGCCACCACTGCGCGCCTCCGCAATCACCGGGCCTGGAACGCTGTGCACCACCCGCCAGGCTGCCTGCCGGATTGTGACACGAAAAAATTACAACCGCCGCAATCGAGGCGAAGCCGGCCGGCGCGACCCGCCGAGCAGGTTGTGCAGGGCGCGCTGGATCTCCTGGCCGAAGATGATGCGCACCGCCTCGACGCTGAGCGGGCGGAGCACGTCGAAGGCGCGGGCCACCTCCTTGGGCGTGGCCGCGCTGCCGAAGCCGCGGCCGACCCGGTCGGCGAAGTGGGCGACCAGCTGCGCCGCCGCGGGGGCGAGCTGGTCGCGGACGATGCCGGCGGCGGCGAGCGCGGTGTCGAGGTCGATCCCCGCGGAGTCGAGGCGCAGGGCGATGCTCAGCAGGGCGGGGCTGGTCAGCTCGATGCCCCCGCCTCTGGCGTCGCGGAGCAGGCCGGCGCGGCGCAGCCCGGCCTCCGTGATGCGGTCATGGTTGGCAAGAACTCGCCGCAGCTCTGCCGCGGTGACGGCGCGCGGGGCGTCGTCGGTCCACGGGGTGCGCAGGATGTCGTCGAGTCCGAGCCATTCGTGCATCGACACCAGCTCGGGGCGGACGCGGCGCAGCGCGTCGCGGATGGCGGTGAGGCGCAGGCCGCGCGACTGCAGCATGGAGACCAGCTGGAGGCGCTCGACGTGCTCGTCGCCATACAGCGCGATGCGGCCGCGGCGGCGCGGCGGGGGGAGGATGTCCTCGGTCTGGTAGAAGCGGATGGTCCGGCTGCTGACGCCGGTGCGCGCGCTCAGCTCGTCGACGGTGTAGTGCGCGGGCGCCGCGGCGGCGGCCGGGGCCATCAGGCGGGCGTTGCCACGCCCGGCCTGCCGGCCATCGCGCGCGGGTCGACGGGATGCGACTCGGTGCGCGCCAGCCAGTCGAGCAGCTCGTGGGTGAAGGTGCTGGTGGCTTCGACCTGGGGGAAGTGTCCGCACTCGTCGATGACCACGACCTGTGCCTCGGGCACCACCTCGGCGGCGCGGTAGGCGTGCTGCACGGGGAAGACGTGGTCCTCGCGGCCCCAGACGATGAGGATGGGAAAGCCGGCCAGGCCGAGCCGGTCGAGCGCCGACACGGCCTGCCCGGCGATGCTGCTCGCCGAGCGCAGCATGGCCAGGAAGGCGCGCTGCGCCGCGGGCTGCTCCATCGTCTCCAGCAGCTCCTCCATCTCCGCGCGATGGCCTTCGGGGTTGTGGAAGAAGGGGTCGCCGGCGGCGCCGGTGATCAGCTTGGTGAGCGCGTTGCGCGGCGCCCGCAGCAGCGGGTGGAAGGCGCCGCGGATGACGTACTCCGGCGCCCAGGGCAGCGTGGCCATGCGGAACAGCGGGTGCAGCTCCTTGCCCAGCCCGCCGCTGCTGACCAGGCCGAGGCGGCCGACGCGCTCGGGGTAGTGGTAGGCGAGGGTCATGGCCACGCCGCCGCCGAGGCTGTGGCCGACCGCGGTGACGACGTCGAGGCCGAGTTCGTCGAGCACGAAGCGCACGGCGACGGCCTGGGAGCCGAGCGAGTAGTCGGTGTCGGGCTTGTCGCTGAGGCCGCAGCCCAGCATGTCGAGGGCGACCACGTCGTAGCGCTCGGCGAGCGGAACGACCACCCGGTCCCACGCCTTGCAGGAGTGGGCGATGCCGTGGAGCAGCAGGATGGGCTCGCCCTCGCCGGCGCGCCGGTAGTGCATCCGGGAGCCCGTGGGCAGGGTGACCCAGCCCTCCTCGATGGTGGCGGGGGAAGGTGTTTTTCCGGCCATTGGCGACAGTGTGGACTGTTGCAGTTTCCGCTGTCAACGTGGGCGGGGCTGCGCGGCCACTGGGCGAGGTAGGCTGGGCGTCCGACCATGGCCTCCGCCGCACCGATCCTGACCTGGCAGGGCTCGCTCTTCGACCGCCCCGGCGAGCCCGACGTTGACCCTTCGCTCGCCGGTCTTGTGCGCTTGCAGCTCGACGAGTCCGCCTGGGTCGACCACCTGCCCGGCTGGGTCTCGTCCTCCGGCGCGCTCTTCCAGTGGGTGGTCGACACCGCCGACTGGCACGAGGGCGAGATCACCATCCACGGCAGGCGCATGATCCAGCCGCGTCTGCTGGCATCGTGGCCATACCAGCCGGGCGGCGGTCTGCTGCCGCCCATCTTCGAACGCATCCGCGCCGCGCTCTCGCAGCGCTATGACCGGCACTTCGACTCAGTGCACGCCAACCTCTACCGCGACGGCCGCGACAGCGTCGCCTGGCACGGCGACCGCATCGCCAGGACGGTGCGCGACCCGCTGGTCGCCATCGTGTCGCTCGGCGAGCCGCGCAAGCTCCAGCTCCGCCCGCGCGGCGGCTCCATCCAGCACACCTTCCTGCTCGGCCACGGCGACCTGGTGGTGATGGGCGGGACGTCGCAGCGCACCTGGCAGCACTGCGTTCCCAAGACGGTGTCGGCGGGACCGCGCATCAGCGTGACCCTGCGCCACTCCGGCAACGACCCCGCTTGTGACACGGCGTGATCGAACTCTCCGACGCGCAGGCACGGCGCATGCGCATGCGGGGGCAGCACCTGCTCGACGGGCGCGCGACCACTGTGCACGACGTGGTGCGCCACACCGGCGGACTGCAGTCGCAGGATGCACGCGCGTGGTTCCTGTCGGTGCGGGCGCGTCTGCCGGGCGTCGCGCTGTCCGACGTGCAGCGGGCGCGCGTCGAGGAGCGCAGCATCGTGCGCAACTGGTACATGCGCGGCACGCTGCACACCGTCGCCAGTGAGGATGCGGCTTGGTTGCTGTCGCTGATCGGCGCACATGTGGTGCGCGGCAGCGCATCGCGGCGGCGGCAGCTCGGCATTGACGATGACACGTATGCTCGGGCGCTGCGCATCCTTCGCGATGCGCTTGCGTCGGGACCGCAGCCGCGCGCGGAGATCGCTCTGCGATTGCGCGACAACGCAATTCCCCCAGACGGGCAGCGCACCCTGCACATCCTCCACCGCGCCGCCATGGAGGGGGTCATCTGTCAGGGTCCGTCGATCCGCGGCGGCAGCGACGCGGCCTTCGTGCTCACCGCCGACTGGCTCGGCGATTGGTGGCGTTCGCGGCTGCCGTCGTACGAAGCCCGACTCGCCGAGCTGGCGCGACGGTACCTCGCCGCCCACTCCCCCGCGGAGCCGCGCGACCTGGCCACCTGGTCGGGGCTGCCAGTGCCCGAGGCGCGCGAGGCGTTCCGGCTGATCGCCGCCGAGCTGGTCGAGGTGCGCGTCCGCGATGAGGCGGCGTGGATCCTTGCGGCGCAACGGGAATCGGCGCTCGCGCCCGCGGACGGGATGTTGACCGTCCAGCTCCTGCCGATCTTCGACGGCTACCTGCTCGGCCACCGCCGCCGCGACCTGCTGGTCGCCGACCAGCACGCCCACCACATCCTCCCCGGCGGCGGCTGGCTCAACCCCACGGTGGTGGTCGATGGGCTCGCCGTCGCGCTGTGGAGCGCGGCGCAGCGCCGCAACGCCATGACCGTCACGGTCGAGCCGTATGCGGCGTGGAACAAGCGTTGGAGCCGCCGTGTCGACGCCGAGGTCGCCGACCTCGCCCGCTTCCGCGGCGCCGAAGCATCGTGGCGACTCGGAGAGTCGATCGCCAGGCGACCGGCCATCTGACGCTGACGGTAATCGGTCCCTGACCGATCGGTCAGTCAAAGGAACTTCCTATACACGCGCTTGACAGGGTCACTTCTGATCTTGGATCATGCGCGTCTCGCGGCGTTGAGGGCGGGAACCAACCGACACGCCACTTGCTTAGGAAGGAGTGCGTTCGGTTGATGCCTCAGTGGGCAGGCACATCTAGCCTTGTATCGCCGCATAGTAGTTCCCGGCCGTTACGGTGACGGGAGCTTCGGCGATGACTGGCCGCTTGTATCGCTTTGCAACTGGGCAACTGTCTTTCATACAAGGAACGGAGGGTTCAATCATGGCGGGTCGTAGGACGACCAAGGAGCAACTCAACTCAGGCGCGTCGTCGCCTTCGGCATCGAAGCGAGGGCGCAGGCGGCTGTTCATCCGCGGCGTGGCGGGGCTGGTTGCACTTCTGCTGCTGGCGCTGGGGCAGGTCGGCATTGGCGGCGCCGTCACAGCCTCGGCCCACGATGACTGTCGGTACGCATCGACCAGCGCCGACTACACCGACGGAACTCCGTGGAATTGCAACTATACGCAGGTGGACAGCGGCAACTGGCCGGGCGACAGCTCCTCACCGCAGTGCGGTTCCACCTGCTGGTACTGGTGGATGCCGAATGGCGGGCCGGGCAACGTCGACGCCGACTTCACCGGGGCTTACCCCAACGTCAGCGGTGTCGACTTCTACAACGACCTGCTGACCGCCATGCACGGTTGGGCCAGTCAGCCGTACAACTCGCCCTTGATGTACCAGTGCGGCGGGAGCAACTGCCAGTACTCCCAGGTGCACCTTGGGTCCAAGGACGAAGGCTCCGGTAGAACCGCGTCGTGCGGGCTCGCCTACGTCAGTGCGGACCCGAACACCCGCAACGTGACGTCTGCCACCATCATGTTGAACAACAACAGCGCGGTGAGGTGGGTGGACGGCCCGACAGGGTCGCAGGGTGGCTGCAACGCCAAGTCGATCGCCTACCACGAGGAGGGGCACGTCTTCACTCTCGGTCACTCCAGCGTCAGCGCTGACGTCATGTACTGGGGCGGCGGCGATGTCAGCACCGTCACCGGCAACGCCCAGACCGGCCTCAACGCCATCTACGGCTCGTACAACGGTCGCGGCGGTTCGGGCGGCGGCGGCGGGTGCCCCAACTGCCAGACGATCTGTGGCGCATCCGAGAATCCGTGCAACCCTGGTCCCGGCGGCGACGTCAGCATCGAGGCCTACCTCACGAAGGCGTGGGACATGTCGCAGGGCGTTGCGATACCGAATGCGGTGTCGACGCTGATCGGTGCTGACGGCTGTCTCCAGTACTTCGTCGCCAAGCAGTACACCCCGTGGCTGAACTGCCAGCTCGGGGTCAACGGCCTATGAAGCTGCCGGGGGGCTGCGCTGCCGTCCTGGGGCTCCTGTTCTGCGCGTGCTCGAACAGTGGGGCGGTCAGCGTTGCTGGCAAGGGGGGCGGCTCGGCCGCCTCCGGTTTGGCCACGTCAGTTCCCGGTGGCATGCCAAGCGGGCCGAGCGGTCCTCCCCGCTACGACCGTTGGGACATGAGCCAGCCCATCCAGACACGGGTGGAGTGCGATCCCGCATCCAACCTGCCGCCTCTGCGCTACTTCCTACAGCACACTGGCGTCACGACCGACGACCCGCAGCAAACCGACCGCGCCGCCGCTATCGTCAAGGTCATCGCGGTGGGTCCAAACCGCTGGAACACAGCGGATGGCCGGCGGCCGACGCAGGCGTACATTGATGCCCTCCAGCACCCGACGCCCGCACCGGACGGCACCTGGCCGGTCACGCCCAACATCGTCAGGTCGTACACGCTGCAGCTCATCCGGGCAGTGCGAGGAACCGTGTCCGGCTCGACGGTGGTCGGTTTCCTCAATGGCGGCAGCGTCGGCAAGGACAGCATCATCTGGAGCGGGTGTCAAACGGCCGCCGAACGAATCGAGCACGCTGCGCCGGCGGTCGGCCACTCGTACCTCGTCCTGTATGGGCCGGAATTGACGTCGCCAGGGCTGGGTGCGAAACCCGTCCAGCAGCCGATGATCGATGACCTGATCCCGTACGACCCGGCGACCGACGTGTTAACCGATGTCACGGGACCGATCAAGCTCGCCGACGCGACCAAGGGTCTGCCGCCAGGCTAGGGCCGTCCAGCAGGGGTCGGTCTCTGAGGAAAGTCCAAGGATTGTCTCAGCGAGGTCGGAGGCCATGCCCGCATGCTTGCTGCACACCCCCAGGACAACGGAGACACACAGCGATGAACCACGGCGTCGACGGCGAGGAGCAGCCCGGCAGCGAAGTGCCGGCACCCGGAACGCCCGCGCCCGCCAGTCCCGAGCCCGCGGAGACCGCGCCGGAGACGGCGGCCGCGGCGCAGCCCCCGAGCGCCTTCCCCAGCGGCTACCCGCACTGGGCCGCCGCGAGCCCGCCCTCCCCGCCGCCCGGCGCCCCCGAGCAGGCCGGCTCCGGCGAGCAACCGGCCCCGTGGACTCCGCCGCCGAGCGCCCCCCCGCCCGCGGCCGCCCCCTGGGGTCAGCCTGACCCCTGGGCCTCCCCCTCGCCCCCTCCCCCCTCCACCCCGCCGGCCGGTGCCGGCTGGGGCGCCCCTCCCTGGTCGCCGGCGTGGCCCCCCGCGCCGGCGACCGTCCCCCCTCCCCCCCTCGCCTCCCGCCGCACCGCCGCGCTGGCCGCGCTTCTCCTCTTCGCCGCGGCCGCCGGCGCGTCGGCGGGAGTGGTCGCCCTGACCACGCACAGCTCCCCCGCGTCGTCCACGGCGCAGACCAACCCCTCCACGCCCTTCCAGCCCGGCAATGGCGGCGGCGACAGCAACAGCAGCGGCACCAGCACCGGCAACGGCGCAAACCTGACCCAGGCGCAGATCGAGGCCAAGGTCGACCCCGCCCTGGTCGACATCACCGTCACCCTGGCCGGCGGCCAGGGCACGGCGGAAGGCACCGGCATGATCGTCACCAGCAACGGCCAGGTGCTGACCAACAACCACGTCATCGACGGCGCCTCGACCATCAAGGTGCAGGTCGGCGGCACGGGCAGCACCTACAACGCCACGGTGGTCGGCTACGACGTCGCCGACGACATCGCCCTGCTGCAGATGCAGGGCAACCCCAGCAACCTGACCACCATCCAGACCGGCGACCCCAACCAGCTCACCGTCGGCGACCCCGTCGTCGCCCTGGGCAACGCGCTCGGCCGCGGCGGCACACCGCAGCCCGCCACCGGCTCGGTCACCGCGCTCGGCCAGACCATCACCGCCGGCGACTCCTCGGGCCAGACCGAGACGCTGAGCGGCCTGATCGAGACCAACGCCAACATCCAGCCCGGCGACTCCGGCGGCCCGCTGGTCAACTCCTCCGGCCAGGTGATCGGCATGGACACGGCCGCCTCGGTGAGCGGCGGACGCTTCCACCGCATCGGCGGCACCACCGGCCAGGGCTACGCCATCCCCATCGACACCGCCATGCAGATCGTCCAGCAGATCCGCTCGGGCGGCGGCGGCAACAGCAACATCCAGACCGGCCAGCGCGCCCTGATCGGCGTCGAGATCAGCGCCACCGCGACCGGCACCGGCGCCACCGTGGCCGGCGTGCAGCCGGGCAGCCCGGCGGAGTCGGCGGGCATCGTGGCCGGCGACGTGATCACCGCGGTGGGCGGCAAGTCGGTCACCTCGGCCTCGTCGCTGCAGGCGGCCGTGCTCACCCACAAGCCCGGCGACCGGGTCTCGGTGACCTGGGTCGACCCCAGCGGGCAGCAGCACAGCGCCACGGTGACGCTGATCAGCGGGCCACCCGCCTGATCCTTCCCCCGCACTGACCTCAGAAGCCGCCCGCGCCACACCGCCGGGCGGCTTCGCCATTTAAGCGACGGCGCGCCGGTCACCGCACCACGACGACTCCGCGCCGCGCATACTTACCCGAGAGTCGCAGCAACCGCCCCGCATTTCGTCCCAGCACCTGACCACGCAACAGCTTCTCCACACCGACGCGCGGCGTCGCCCCTTCGTCCGGGTGAAGCCGGTGCACTGGCCGTCACTCGACGGCGTGCGCGCCCTGGCGGTGGTCGCGGTGCTGCTCTACCACGCAAGGCCGATGTGGCTGCGCGGCGGGTTCCTCGGCGTCGACGTCTTCTTCGTGCTCAGCGGCTTCCTGATCACCTCGCTGCTGGTGCGCGAACACCGCGAAACGGGGCGGGTGCGGCTGCGCGGATTCTGGATGCGCCGCGCACGCCGGCTGCTGCCCGCCCTGTACCTGCTGCTCGGCGCGGTGCTGGTGGTCGAGCTGCTCGCCCACCTCGGCGGCGTGACCCAGCTTCGCTGGGACGCGCTGGCGGCGCTGGGCTACGGCACCAACTGGTTCCTGATCGGCCACCAGCAGTCCTACTTCGTCGCCTTCGCCAGTCCCGATGCGCTGCAGCACCTGTGGTCGCTCGCCGTCGAGGAGCAGTTCTACGTGCTCTGGCCGCTGCTGGCGGCGATCGGCCTGCTGCGGCTGCGCGTCGCGCCCTGGGCCGTGCTCGGCCTCGCGCTGGGATCGGCGGCGCTCTGCGCAGTGCTCTTCGACCCCAGCGGCGACCCGAGCCGGGTCTACTACGGCACCGACACGCACAGCGCCGGACTGCTGGTCGGCGCCGCGCTGGCGCTGCTGCACGCGCGCAACTGGCCGCGGATGTCGCGCGTGGTGGCGCCGTCGCGGCGCACGTCGCTGGTGGTCACGGGCGTCGGCGTGGCCAGCCTCGGCGCATTGCTGGCCAGCTTTGTGCTGCTCGACGAGACCCAGGCGCTGGTCTACCGTGGCGGGCTGCTGATGGTGGCGCTGTGCAGTGCGGCGCTGATCGGCGCCCTGCTCCACCCCGCCGGACGGTCGCTCGCCGCCGCATTCGCGTGGCGCCCGCTGCGCTGGGTGGGGGTGCGCTCCTACGGCATCTACCTGTGGCACTGGCCGGTGCTGGTGCTGACCAGCCCGCACGGCAACCCGAGCAGCGCGACCCTGCCGCGCACCGCCCTGCAGCTCAGCGCCGCCGTGGCCCTCGCCGCCGTATCGTTCCGCTTCGTGGAGACGCCGATCCGGTCGGGCGCCGCGTGGCGGATGCTGCGCCGGCAGTGGGCGGCGACGTCGCAGCGCCAGGTGGCCCGGCGCCTGCTCTGGGGCGCCGCCGGTGGCGCGGCGCTCGGCTGCGCGGGCGCGCTGGTGGTCGGCCTGGCGGCGACCCGCCCGCCCGCGCCCGCGGGCTACCAGCGGACCGTCGCGGTGCGCCTGGTGATACGGCCAACCCCGTCCCCAACTGCCACGCCACCGCCGCCCACTCCGGAGCCCACCGCCGCGCCCACCGCGGAACCCGCTCCGCCGCCGCCGCCACCACCACCACCGCCGCCGCCCGCGCCTCCCCCGCACGTCACCGCCGTCGGCGACTCGGTGATGCTCGGCGCCGCCGGCGAGATGGCCCACGACATCCCCGACCTCGACCTCGACGCCAAGGTCGGCCGCCAGCTCCCCGCCGCGGTGGACGTGCTCCGCGCGGCCAAGGACGCGGGGCACCTGGGTCCCGTTGTTGTGGTCCACATCGGCACCAACGGATACGTCACCCGCGGGCAGTTCGACGACATGATGTCGGTGCTCGCCGGCGTGCAGCGCGTGGTGGTGGTCAACGACAAGGTGCCGCGGCCCTGGCAGGGCCCCAACGACGACATGCTCGCCCAGGCCGCGCCCGCCTACCCCAGCGTGCACATCGTCGACTGGCGCGCCGCCAGCGCCGGTCACCCCGAGCTGTTCTGGGACGACGACACCCACCTGCGCCCGGACGGCGCCAGGTTCTACGCGTCGCTGGTGGCCGCGCAGGTCAGCCCGCCGCCGCCGCCTCCTCCTCCGCCGCCCACGCCCGCACCAACCCCCACGCCCGACCCAGCCACCACGCCGCGGCCCGGCGCCCCCGCCTAGCGTGGCGTCGCTCAGTTGAGGATGTTCACCGCCCGCGCCGCGACGAGGGCAATGGTCAGCAGCGACGCTCCTGACTGAGCGGTCATCAGCGCCTTGGCGATCACGGTGAGCGGCATTGTGTCGGTGGGGCTGAAGGCGGTGGCGTTGGTGAAGCTGACGTAGAAGTAGTCGACGAACGAGGGCGCCCAGCCGGGCCGCGCCGAGCCTGGCGTGGTCATCTGCGGGAAGAGGAAGTCGGGCTCGCGGTGGTTGGGGTTGTGGCGCGCCTGGGGGCCGCCGCGGTCAAGCTGCCAGTACCACAGCGAGAAGACGATCACGTTGGTCAGCCAGATGGCGACCGCGGCGAAGACCAGTTCGCGCCCGTTGGACACGTGGCCGCTGACCATCACGTGCACCAGCAGGCCGAGGTTGATCAGGTTGGCGACGGTGACGATGGCCACCGCGATGATGGCCAGGATGCGCCGCTTCGGCGATTCCTCGACGCTGCTGTGGGGCAGGACGGTGCTCAGCACCAGCAGCATCCCTCCCTCCAGCGCGGGCACGATGTAGCGCGGCCCGGGGATCAGCCGCTCGGGCAGGAACAGGTAGAGCAGGATCGCCACGGCGACCGCGAGGCGCGCCGGCCACAGCGAGCGCGGCGGGGAGGGCACGCCCCAGGCGAGCTGCGCGGGGGTGAGGCCCGAACTCTGCCAACCGCCGTCCGAGGTGGCGCCCAGGTCGGGCGCGGCGTGGTCTGCCATGTGGCAGGACAGCGTAGCCGCCGCGCCCGCCCCCGGGATCAGTTCACGAAGAACGGCTGCGGCCGGCCGGTCTCCACGTAGCCCTTGAGGTTGGCGAACATCTGGCCCCAGCCCACCGTGACCATGCCCAGGATGGGGTTGTCCGGCGTCCAGTCGACGTGGCGCATGTGGATGCGCGTGCCGGGGCCCTC
Source organism: Candidatus Angelobacter sp. (assembly GCA_035569495.1). Lineage (GTDB taxonomy): Bacteria > Chloroflexota > Dormibacteria > Aeolococcales > Aeolococcaceae > DASRDZ01. The sequence goes on from DATMMX010000033.1 coordinate 21,537, forward strand.
GGGGTTGTCCTCCAGCGTCCAGACCACGCGGGTGCCCGCCCACGGCGGTGGGAAGCCCTTGCTCACCCACTCGACGCGGTCGGCGCTCGATTCGGCGAGGGTGAAGTCGAAGGGCCTGGGCATGCCAGGAAAGGTGAACTCCAGCGTGCTGCCCACGGCTGAGGGCACCGATGCCCGGTCGGTCCACCAGCCGTTGATGCCCTGCTCGGTGGTGAGCGCGTCGCGCACCTTTGCACGGTCGGCGTTGACGTCGACCATGAAGACCATCTCGAATCCGGCCATGTGCTTTGCCTCCACATCTATTTTAGCTGATTCTGAAGTATATACTCCAGCCGCTGCTAAAATACGAGCCAGCCCATGGACCGCCTGCAAGTCGTCACCGAGCCGCACCGCCGCGAGATCCTGCGCATGGTCTGGCGGCGCGAGGCCAGCGCCGGTGACATCGCCGCCCGCTTCGAGGTGAGCTTCGGCGCGGTCTCGCAGCACCTCGCCCTGCTCCGCGAGCACGGCTTCGTCACGGTGCGCCGCGACGGCACCCGCCGCTTCTACCGGGCCGATCGCGAACGCCTCGGCGACCTCACCCGGGTGCTCGAAGCCATGTGGGCGAGCACCCTCGACCGCCTGGTCGACACCATCGAGGAGGACCATGGACACCGCCGACGCTGACGTCATCGAGATCACCCGGCACGTCGCCGCCACCCCCGAGCAGGTCTGGCCGTACCTCACCGACGGCAGCCTGTGGAGCCGCTGGCAGGGCGTGGGCGCCACCGTCGAGGCGCGGCCGGGAGGAACCTACCGGATGCGCATGGCGGACGGCAGCGAGGCGTCGGGCCGCGTCGTCGAGGTCGAGCCGCTGCGCCGCATCGCCTTCACCTGGGGCTGGACGGGCGCGCCCTTCAACCTGGAGCCGGGCTCGACCACGGTGGAGATCACCCTGGAACCCGCGGCGGACGGCACCCTGATCCGCCTGGTGCACCGCGACCTGCCGCCGCCGTTGCGCGAGCCGCACGCGGCGGGTTGGGAGCACTACCTGGGCAGGCTGGCCGCCGCTTCGTCGGGCGCCGATCCGGGAGTCGACGCCGGAGCCGGGTAGGGCCGCGTCGAGCGGCGCCGGCCGATCAGCGCGGCGCCCGCGAGTGCCGTTGCGGCGGCTGCGGCTGCGGTTTGTGATCCCGCTGCGGGCGTGGTGTTGGGAAGGGCTGCGGCGGGGCTGGTGACGGTTGGTGCGGCCGCGGTTGCAGGGATGACGGCGGGTGCGACCGGTGTCGGCGCATCGCGTCGCGGCTTGCGCAGCGTGAAGGTGTCGGCGGCGGTGGGTGCGCCGGCGAGTGACGTCGGGTAGTACGTGAGCTGCAGTGCGGTTGTCCCGCCGGGCGCGGTGCCGGGATCGACGTCCACGGACACGAATCCGTACAGATACTGCGGCAGGCGCACCGCGGAATATGGCGCGGGCTCGCTGGTGGTGCCACCGCTGTCGTTGGTCACGGATGCGTCGGGCCGCTGCGTGGTGGCGTCGGTGCCGTAGGTCGGCGTGGGGATGCCGACGCCGCCGGTGCCGACGACGACGTGCATCGCGCCCTTGGTGGTGTCGAGGTTGTCGAGCGCTGTGTCGACGACGTGCGGCTGCAGCGTCGCGCTGCCCGGCTCGACGCCGCGCGTCAGGTACATGCGCTCGTAGTCGTGCGAATGCCCGGTGAGGACGAGGTCGACGCCGTAGCGGTCCCACAGCGGCTGGAAGGTCTGGCGCACGCCGAGGTCCGCGCCGCCGGCGCTCGACATCACCGGGAAGTGCACGAAGACGACGATCCAGTCGATGTCGGGGTTGCTGCGCGCCAGGGCCAGCTCGCGCTCCAGCCATCGAAGCTGCGCCGCGCTGCTGTAGCCGCGCACCGGGAAGTTGAAGTCGGTCGAGTAGACCACGTCGTTGTTGTCGGTGGCGATGAAGCGCACCGAGCCGACCGTGAACGCGTACCACTGGCCTTTGAAATCTGCCCGGCCGTTGTCGGGCAATCGGTATCGCGCCAGGTACGACGTGTAGCCGAGCGCACCGTTGCCCTTCTCGACCTCGTGGTTGCCCAGCGACGGCATCCACGGGCGGTTCATCGACGACGGCTGGTTGAGGTTGAACCAGCTGTTCCAGATGGCGGCGCGGTCCTGCACCTCGGAGCGCGCGGTGTCCGCGTAGCAGAGGTCGCCGCAGACGAGGTGAAAGCTGGGCTGCAGCGCCTCGACCTGCGCCACCACCGCGGTGCCGTACGGCGTGCCGAGGAAACCGGTCGTGCCACCGGCCTGGTCACCGAAGGCGGTGAAGCGGAACTTCCTGCGTCCCTGCGGCGGCGTGGTGAACGCCGCCTGCACCGGGCTGGCGCCGTCGTGGGTGATGCTGTACGCGTACGCGGTGTTCGGCTGCAGCCTGCTCAGTGTGGCGTGATGGACGACCACCTGCGTTCCCGACGCTGAATCGGTGTACGTGCTGGTGTCCGCGTCGACGGTCTGCTCGGGTGTCGACGACGCGGGACCGTAGAGCACGCGCGGATTGTTGACAACTCCGGACGTGGCCCATGAGACCACCGTCGTCGTCGCCGGGTCGTCGCCGAACTGCAGGTGCACCTGGTCGATGACGCTGGCAGCGAACACACTGCTGCGCCAGAACCACGGCGGCGCCAGCAGCGCCAATCCACTCGCGCCGGCGGCGCGGAGCACGGTGCGTCGAGTGACGCGCGGGGTCGAATGTGGGGAGGACACACCTGATCGACACACGCGTGTCCGACCGGCGTTGCGCGTCTTCGCCAAGCCTTATCCGGGTCATAACCAGTCCGCCGAGGAATCGGTCAGAACCGCGAACGCCCTCCCGCGCGGCAGCACGCGCTCAGATCACCCGGCGCTAGCCAGCGCCTCCACCGGGTCAAGTCGCGCGGCGCGGCCGGCGGGCAGAATGCCGGCGACGACGCCGAGCAGGGTGGTGCCGGCGACCACGCCGACAACCAGCCAAATCGGAAACGAGATCACGTCCGTTCCGGCCAGGCCCTGGTCGGCGAGCACCCGGTTGAGGATGCTGTTGCCGGCGAGACGCGCGACCAGCGCGATGCCCAGGCCGAGCATCCCGCCCCAGAAGCCGATCATGCCCGCTTCCAGGGTGAACATGGTGAGCACCGTGCGGCGGCTGGCGCCGGTGGCGCGCATGACACCGATCTCCCGGCGGCGCTCGTAGGTCGCCATGATCATGGTGTTGATGATGCCGATGGTGGCGACGAGCAGCGAGAGCGCGCCGATGGCGCCGAGGATGATGCCCACGATGGTGAGCACCTTGGTCACCTGGTCGAGGATGTCCTGGGCGGTCTGGGTGTAGACGCCGAGCGCCTTGACCTGGCTGCTGACTCCGGCCACGTTGCCGGTCTGGTCGACCTTGACGACGATGCTGTCGTAGCCGTTCATCGCGACCGGGTCCTGCGCCACCATCCGGCACGGACCGGGGCCCTGGCCCTGGCCCTGTCCGGGTCCGCTCTGGCCGTTGGGGACGCCCTGCGCGCACTGATATTGCGTGTCGAGCGCCGTCCCCCAGCTCTGGCTGACCACGCTCTCGCCCGAGCGCTGCCCACCGGGGATGACGCCGACCACGATCGCCGTCACCTGCACACTCGGCGGCTGCTGCTGCCCGCCGGGCTGACCCGGTCCCGGCTGCACGGGCGGAGTTCCCAGGGACGCTCCCGCTTGCCCGTAGAGGACGACCGTCCGACCCACCAGGTCCTGCGCGCCGGCCAGCCCGAAGCTGGCCACGTAGTCGACGCTGAGGACGATCGCGTTCGCCTCTCCGTCGCGGATGAAGCGCCCGACCTGGACGGTCTGGATGCCGGCGCTGTTCGCGGCCACGGCGAGGAGTTGCTGGAGCTGATACTGCTTGCCGTCACCGCCCTGGAGGCTGACCGCCTGGACGGAGTGAACCTGGATCTGCGGGCTCACCGCCACGACGTGGGGCAGCGCCGTCAACTGGGTGACCAGCGCCTTGGTGAGGCGGTTGGCGCTCGCTCCCGCGGACGGGGCCGCGGACTGCCCGCCGCCACCGGGACCGCCACCCTGGTCACTCGGATTGCTGCTGACCGTGATGTTGGTGAGTGCGCCCGACGCGGCGAGCTGCTGCTCGACGACGCTGCGCACAGTGAGGGTCGCCGCCAGCACCGAGATCACCGCGACAGCGCCGATGATCACCGAGAGCATGGTCAGGCCGGTGCGCAGCTTCGAGCGCATCAGGTTGCCGTGCAACAGGCGCAGGTAGTCCGCGATCCTCATGCCGCCACCGTCTGACCGTTCTCGACGCGGACGATCCGGCCGTCCTGGATGTGCACGATGCGCCTGGCCCGCTCGGCCACCTGCGCGTCGTGGGTGATGATGAGAACCGTCATCCCCTCGCCGTTCAATTCGGTGAACAAATCCATGATCTCGGCGCCGCGCTTGGAGTCGAGGTTGCCGGTGGGCTCGTCGGCGATCAGCACCTGGGGCTTGTTGACGATGGCGCGGGCAATCGCCACACGCTGGCGCTGGCCGCCCGAGAGCTGATGGGGACGGTGATTGAGACGGTCACCGAGGCCCAACCGCTCCAGGGTCGCGGCAGCTCGCCGGCCGCGCTCGCGACGTCCCACCTTGGCGAACATCAGCGGCAGCATGACGTTGCTCAGCGCCGAACGACCGGCATGCAGGTTGAAGTTCTGAAAGACGAAGCCGACGTGCCGGTTGCGGTAGCGGGACATCTCCGAGTCGCTGTACCGCGCGAGATCGCGATCGTCGACGACGACGCGCCCGCTGTTGAGCCGGTCCAAGCCGCCGATGACATTCGCCATGGTGGTCTTGCCGCTCCCCGACGGGCCCATCACCGCGACGAAGTCACCGTCGTCGATGCTGATGTCCACGTTGTCGAGGGCTTGAATCCGCTCGTCGCCGAGGCGATAGAGCCTGGTCGCCTGCTCCAGCCTGATCATATTTGTCGTCGCATCACGGCCGGAGCCTAGTCGTGCACCGGATCGCGTCGAGTCGGCGCGACAGGACCGTCATCGGATGCGCGCGATGCGCGTCCACGGCATCACAGGGCGGGTCGAGTGCCCCGTGGAGGAATCGAACCTCCCTCAACCGGTTAAAAGCCGGCTGCTCTACCGATGAGCTAACGGGGCGCAGGGGGCGATTCTACGGCCGCCCGTGCTAATGGGCGATGGGCACCACGCCGGTGGCCGTGAGCAGGCCGGCCAGGGCGATGAAGCCGAGGCAGGTGAAGATGGCGACGGTGCCGAGGGAGAAGCCGCGGTTCACGTGGTCGACGTAGTGGCCGCGCGGGCACACGCGTTCCGTCTGGTCGATCAGCTCGTCGCGGCGGTAGCGCAGGTCGCAGGGGCCGCAGTAGTAGTGGGCGGGCGCCTGGTGGTCGCGCCACATGCGTTCGCCGCCCCGCTCGGCGAGCAGGACGAGCAGGACCAGGAACGCCAGGACGCTCGCGCCGATGAGCATCGTGCTGCCTCGCTGTCGCCTGCACCACGGCGGCCTCCGGGCCGCGCTTCGATGGTATGACGGCTGGACCGAGGCGGTCCTTGCGACGCTCAGGCGGGCAGGGGCGCGGGCTGCCAGCGCAGATCGGTGAGGCGGGCCAGACCGGCGGCGGTCGCGTACGAGTCCAGGCCGTCGAGGACGGCGAGCGAGGCGCCCGGGTCAGCGAAGCTGGCGGTGCCGACCTGGATGGCGTCGGCGCCGGCGACGAAGAATTCGAGGGCGTCGTTGGCGCTCGCGATGCCCCCGACGGCGACGACGGGGATGCGCACTGCGGCGCGCACCCGGGCGACCGCGGCGAGGGCGAGCGGCTTGATCGCAGGCCCGGAGAGGCCGCCGGTGCCGCGGTTTGGCAGCACAGGGCGGCGCAGGCCGAGGTGGATCTTCATGCCGACGTAGGTGTTGACCGCGCTGACCGCGTCGGCGCCGGCATCTTCGACGGCGCGGGCGACAGCGCCGACGTCGGTGACGTTGGGGCTGAGCTTGACGATCAGGCAGCGCTGCGTGGCGGCGCGCACGGACTGCACCAGCCGCGCCGCGGCGAACGCGTCGAGACCGAAGTCCATGCCGTGCGCGATGTTCGGGCAGGAGATGTTCAGCTCGTATCCGGCGATGCCCTGCGCGCTGTCGAGGGTGCGCACGCAGCGGACGTACTCGTCCTCGGTGGCGGCCGCGACGTTGACGATCACCGGCACGCGCCACTGCGCGAACGACTGCGCGTAGACGTGCGCGACGTGCTCCACGCCGGGGTTCTGCAGGCCGATGCTGTTGAGCATGCCGCCCGCGGTCTCGGCGACGCGCGGCGGTGGGTTGCCCTCGCGCGGCAGCGGCGTGGTGCCCTTGGTGTAGATGGCGCCGAGGCGTTGGATGTCGATGAGATGCTCGAATTCGAAGCCGTAGCCGAAGGTTCCCGAGGCGACGCCGACGGGATTGGGGAGCACGCATCCGCGTCCCAGGTCGACGCGCAGGTCGGGGGCGCTGGTGCTCATGCGACGTGTGCGGGCGGCAGCGCGCGGAGCCCGTCCCAGTCCACGGTGTGCATCGGCATCACGGGGCCCTCTCGGCAGCACAGCGCCCAAGCGGTGCCGCCGTTGCGGCGGACGGGCAGCGTGCAGCCGAGGCAGGTGCCGAAGCCGCAACCCATCGGTGCTTCCAGCGAGGCTTCGCAGATCGCGGGTGCAGCGTCGCCGAGTCGCGCGGCGGTTGCGGCGAGCATCGGGTTGGGGCCGCAGGCGAACACGGCGTCGGCGCCGTCGCGCAGGGCATCGGCGATCAGGTCGACCACCAGGCCGTGATGGCCGCGCGAGCCGTCGTCGGTGGACTCGATGACGGTCACGCCGTCGGTGTCGCCGCGGGTGAAGCGCTCAGCGGGGTAGAGGCGTGCGGCGGTGGCGGCGCCGTGGAGCACGGTGATGTGGGCGGCGCCCATGTCGCGCGCCTGGCGCGCCAGCAGGGGAAACGGCGCGCAGCCCAGGCCGCCGGCGACGCAGACGACGTGGCGCATCGACGGCTGCACGGTGAAGCCGATGCCCAGGGGGCCGAGTGAGTCGAGCATGTCGCCGGGGCGCATGTCTGCGAGCAGGCGGGTGCCGGCGCCGACGCGCTCGAACACGAACGAGCAGTGCTCGCCGTCGATCCAGGCGACGCTGAAGGGGCGGCGCAGCAGCGGCACCGGACCGGGGCCGCAGCGGAGTTGTGCGAACTCTCCGGCGCGCGCGGTGGCGGCGAGGTGCGGGAGGTGCGCGGTCAGCTCGACGAGGCCACCGGGGAGCTCGTCGACGCGGAGCACGGCGCCCATCTCGTCGCGGGCGCGCTCAAGGGAGGAATAGGTGGGCGCGCCGGAGCCGTCCGGATCGCTCACTGCGCCACCTTCACCGCGCCTTCGCGGTAGGCGCGCACCGGCGCCACCGCGAACGACTCGCCGCTGCGCTGCCGCGCCATCGCCTCGACCAGCGCCCGCGCGGTGTCGAGCGACGTGCAGCACGGGATGCGTCGCTGCGCCGCCGCCAGCCGGATGGTGTAGCCGTCCTTGACGCTGCGCCCCTCCTGGCCGTTGGCGCCGGCGCCATAGCTCAGCTCGTCGGTCTGGACGTGCGACACGGTGTTGATGACCAGGTCGACGCGCCCCTCTTCGATGACGTCGACGACGTTGGGGCGACCGTTGCCCAACTTGCCCACCGGCACCGCGCTGATCCCCGCCTCGCGCAGGGTGCGCGCCGTACCCTCGGTCGCGTAGATGGTGAAGCCCAGCTCGCTGAGCTGCATCAGCACCGGCAGCGCCTCGGCCTTGTCGGGCTCGGCGATGCTGCACAGCGCGCCACCGCTCTGCGGCACCGCCCCGAGCGCGCCCAGGAACGCCTTCTGCAGCGCCGCGCCGAGCGACGTGTCGATGCCCATGACCTCGCCGGTCGACTTCATCTCCGGCCCCAGGGTGGGATCCACGGCGGTCAGCTTGACCATGGAGAACACCGGCGCCTTGACCGCGATCAGCGGCCGCGCCGGCACCAGGCCGCCCGTCCAACCGAGCGAGCGCAGCGACACGCCGCGCATCACCTCGGTGGCCAGCTCGACCATGGGCACACCGGTCACCTTGCTGATGAAGGGCACCGTCCGCGACGACCGCGGGTTGACCTCGATGACGTAGACCCGGTTGCGGTGCACCACGTACTGCACGTTGCAGAGCCCGCGCACACCGAGGGCGAGCGCCATCCGCGTGGTGTAGTCGACGATCTCGTTCTCGATCTGCGGGTCGAGGTTCTGCGCGGGGTACACCGCCATCGAGTCGCCGCTGTGCACACCGGCGCGCTCGACGTGCTGCATGATCCCGGGGATCACCACGGTCTCGCCGTCGCACACCGCGTCGACCTCGATCTCCTCGCCGAGCAGGTACTTGTCGATGAGCACCGTGCCGCGGCGGCCGCTTGCGGTTCTCGGCAGTGCGGCCATCGCGGTGTGCAGGTAGTGTTCGAGCTGCGCGCGCGTGTGCACGACCTCCATGGCGCGGCCGCCGAGGACGTAGGACGGGCGCACCAGCACCGGGAAGCCGATGCGCTCGGCGATGCCGATGGCCTCGTCGACGTCGGTGGTGGCGGCGCCCTCCGGCTGGGCGATGTTCAGCGAGCGCAGCAGGGCTTCGAACTGGCGGCGGTCCTCGGCCGCGTCGATGGTGTCGACGCCGCTGCCGAGGATGTGGATGCCCCGCGCGGCCAGCGGGGCGGCGAGGTTGATGGCGGTCTGGCCGCCGAACTGCACCACGGCGCCGGCGGCGTGCTCCTGTTCGACGACGGCGGCGGCGGCCTCCTCGTCGAGCGGTTCGAAGTAGAGGCGGGTGGAGGTGTCGAAATCCGTGGAGACGGTTTCGGGGTTGCTGTTGATCATGATGGCGGGGACGTCGTGGGAGCGGAGGGACATGGCGGCTTGCACCGAGCAGTAGTCGAACTCGATGCCCTGGCCGATGCGGATGGGGCCGGAGCCGAGGACTACGAACGGGCTTCGCGCCGACGCCGGCGTTGGAGCGGTGCCGTTTGAGGGCGGGCTCACGCTCTGCGAAGATATTTTTGCGGCTTCGTTCTCGACTTCGAAGGTCGAGTAGTAGTAGGGGGTGGCGGCTTCGAACTCGGCGGCGCAGGTGTCGACGCACTTGTACGCCGGCACGATGCCCAGCTCCACGCGCCGGGCGCGAACCTCGGCCGCGGTCCGCCCCGCAAGCCCGGCGATGCGCGAATCGCTGATCGCCATGCGCTTGGCGGCGAGCAGCGTGCCGGCGTCGAGCTCGGCCCAGCGCAGGCGCTCCTCGGTCTCCACCATGGCGCTCAGCCGCTCCACGAACCAGGGCATGTAGCCGGAGCGCCGGGCGACCTCCTCGACGGTTGCACCACCGCGCAAGGCTTCGAGGATGGCGAAGATGCGCCGGTCGTTGGGGGTGTCGATGAGGATCGAGGACTTGAGCTCGGCGGCGTCGGGCGGCTGCTGCTCCATGGAACGCAGCGCCTTGGTCATCGCCGCTTCGAAGCTGCGCTCGATGGCCATGACCTCGCCGGTGGACTTCATCTGCGTGCCCAGGCGGCGGTCGGCCTCGGGGAACTTGTCGAAGGGCCATCGCGGCACCTTGACGACGCAGTAGTCGAGGGCCGGCTCGAAGGCCGCGCAGGTGCGCTGCGTCACCATGTTGGTGATCTCGTCCAGGCGCAGCCCGGCGGCGATCTTGGCGGCGACGCGGGCGATCGGGTAGCCGGTGGCCTTCGACGCCAGCGCTGACGAGCGCGAGACGCGCGGGTTGACCTCGATGACGTAGTAGTCGTCGCAATCGGGGGCGAGGGCGAACTGCACGTTGCAGCCGCCGGCGATCCGCAGCGCGCTGATGATGCGCAGCGAGGCGCTGCGGAGCTGCTGGTGCTCGCGGTCGGTGAGCGTCTGCGACGGCGCGACGACGATGGAGTCGCCGGTGTGGACGCCCATCGGGTCGAGGTTCTCCATGTTGCAGACGGTGATGCAGGTGCCCGAGGCGTCGCGCATGACCTCGTATTCCAGCTCGCGCCAGCCGTGCAGGGAGCGCTCGACCAGCACCTGCGAGATCGGCGACGCGGCGAGGCCGCTGAGGATGGTCTCGACGTACTGGTCCTCGGTCTCGCAGAGGCCGCCGCCGGTGCCGCCGAGGGTGAAGGCGGGGCGGACCACCAGGGGAAGGCCCTCGCGCTCCCTGAAGGCGCGCGCGTCGGCGAGCGACGAGACCGTGGCGGAGACGGGCACCGGCTCGCCGATGTCGATGAGCAGTTGCTTGAAGAGCTCGCGGTCCTCGGCGGCCTTGATGGCGGCGAGCGGGGTGCCGAGCAGGCGGACGCCGTGGCGCTGCAACACGCCCGCGTCGTCCAGGGCGACGGCGAGGTTGAGGCCGGTCTGGCCGCCGAGGGTGGCGAGCAGGCCGTCGGGTTTCTCGGCGGCGATGATCCGTTCGACGACGGGGACGGTGAGGGGTTCGACGTAGACGGCGTCGGCGGTGTCGTCGTCGGTCATGATGGTGGCGGGGTTGCTGTTGACCAGGACGACGCGGATGCCTTCTTCGCGGAGGGCTTTGCAGGCCTGGGTGCCGGCGTAGTCGAATTCGGCGGCCTGGCCGATGATGATGGGGCCGCTGCCGATGACCAGGACGCAGCGGGGTTTTTCCGGGTTCACCGGCTCCGCTGCCAGCGTGGCGGCTGTCGATCCGGCCGCGAGGGACAGGGCGCCCGCCGCAGGGGCGGTTCCCGCGGCCGTTCTGTCGCCGGCAAGCCGGCTACCGGAGCACATGGCCAGGAATTCGTCGAAGACGGGGCCGCGGTCCTGGGGGCCGGGGGCGCCTTCGGGGTGGTACTGCACGGAGAAGGCGGCCAGCGAGGTGTGCCGGAGGCCTTCGACGCTGCCGTCGTTGAGGTTGCGCTCGCTGACGTACCAGCCGGACCCCGCGGGAATCGACCCGGCGTCGACCTGGAACTCGTGGTTCTGCGAGGTGACGAAGACGGCGCCGGTGACGTCGTCGCGCACCGGGTGGTTGCCGCCGTGGTGGCCGAACTTGAGGCGCGAGGTGCGCGCGCCGATCGCCTGGCCGAGGATCTGGTGCCCGAGGCAGATGCCCAGCAGGGGGACACGGCGTTCCAGCAATTCCTGGCACAAACGCACGGCGTGCGGCAGGGTCGCGGGGTCACCAGGGCCGTTGGAGAGGATGACGCCGTCCGGGCGCTGGGCGAGCACGTCCTCGACGGTGGCGTCGGCGCGCAGCACCACCACCGAGGCGCCGCGCGAGCGCACCGCGCGCAGCATGTTGCGCTTGACGCCGTAGTCGACCACGGCGACCCGCACGCCCGAGAAGCGTCCGGCGTTGCCCGCCAGCCGCACGGCGCGCAGCAGCGTGCCGTCGAGCTCCTCGTCCCACTCCTCGAACGGCGCGCGGATGGTCGACTCACCGACCAGGTCGAGGTCCGACACCGACGGCGCGCGCCGGGCCGCCTCGATCTGCTCAGCAGCGGTGAGGGCAGACGCCGCGGCGATCACCCCGCGCAGCGTCCCGTGCTCGCGCAGGTGCCGGGTCAGGGCGCGCGTGTCCACGCCGGCGAGCCCGGGCACGCCCCACCGCGCCAGTTCCGCGTCCAGCGTGCGCTCGCCGCGCGGATGCCCGATCTGCGGCGACAGCTCGCGCACCACCATGGCCCGCGCGTGCACCCGCCACGACTCCATGGCGGCGTCGGTGCAGCCGTAGTTGCCGATCAGCGGGTAGGTCATCACCACCACCTGCCCCGCGTAGGACGGGTCGCTGGCAACCTCCTGGTAGCCGGTCATGCAGGTGTTGAAGACGACCTCGCCGTTGACACCATCGGCGCCGAGTGGAGCGCCGAACAGCACACCGTCGAAGACCGCACCCGACTCCAGGGCGAGACGCCCCTGCAGGACAGGCTCAGGCACGCAGCACCTCCAGGTTGCCGGCCGAGGCCAGCGTCGACTGATTCACGAAGGCCACCCGCCCCTCGGCGAGGGTCAGCAGCACACGGCCACGCAGCGTGGTGTTGAGCAGCGGCGTATTGCGCGACATCGAGCGAAGATGCCCGGCGCTGACCGCCCATTCCTCGTCAGGGTCGAACAGCACGCAGTCGGCGATCTCGCCCGCGCGCAGCCGCGGCTCGCGCAGCCCGGCCGCATCGCCGAGCACCCGGAACGGCCCCGCGGTGAGCCGTTCCACCAGCACCGGCAGCCATCCACCGCCCATGGCGCCCAGGCTGACGCACGCCGCCAGCGCCGTCTCCAGCCCGATCATGCCCGGCGCCGCCTCTGCGTATGTGCCGGCCTTGTCCCCAACTGTGTGGGGCGCGTGGTCGGTGGCGACGGCGTCGATCAGCCCCTCGCGCAACGCCCGCACCAGCGCCTCGCGGTCGCGGTCGGTGCGCAGCGGCGGGTTCACCTTGCGCAGCCCCACCGGCTCGGGCTCCGCCTCGAACGGCAGCCACATCGACAGGTGGTGCGGCGTCACCTCGGCGGTCACCGCCATGCCCCGCTCGCGCGCGGCGCGCAGCAGGTCGAGCGACGCGGCCGCCGAGACGTGCTGCAGGTGCAGGCGTCCGGCGCCCGCGGACTCCAGAGCGCGCAGCGCCGACTGCACCGCGGTGGCCTCGCAGGCCGCCGGCCGCTCGGCACAGCGCACAACCGAGGTGGCGCCCGGATTCGAGGCCAGCACCATGCCCTCGTCCTCGGGATGCACCAGCACCGGACGGCCGGCCCCGTGCGCCGCGCGCAGCGCGTCCCCCAAAAGCCGTGCCGGAGCCGCGTTGCGCCCGTCGTCGCTGAACGCCGCCGCGCCCGCCGCCGCGCATCCCGCGACGTCGACCAGCTTCTCGCCCCGCAGTCCCGCGGTCACCGCCGCCACGGTGTGCACGCGCACCCGCGCCGCCGCGCCGCGCGCCCGCGCCTCCCCCACCGCGGCGGGCGTGTCGATGGGCGGCTGGGTGTTGGCCATGGCCAGCACCTGGGTGAAGCCGCCCGCGGCCGCCGCGTTGGCGCCAGAGCTGACCGTTTCCTTGGCCTCCTCGCCCGGCTCGCGGAAGTGCGCGTGCAGGTCGATGAAGCCCGGCGCCAGCACGCGCGCGGCGCGACCCGGCGCGGGCGTCAGGTCGATGACGCGAACGCCGGGTGGGCTGATCCGCTTGTCGATGGCGGCCACGCGCCCGTCGCAGAGCCACACGTCGAGACCCTCGCGGTCGACGCCGCTGAGCGGGTCGATGACCCGCACGCCGCGCAGGATCACGTTCACGACGCGCCCACCAGGTAGGCGCCGTCGACGCCGTCGACCTCGCGCAGCCGCACCGCGACGCGCTCATCCGCCGCCGTGGGCACGTTCTTGCCGACGAAGGTCGCCCGTAGCGGCAGCTCGCGATGCCCGCGGTCGACCAGCACCAGCAGGTCGACGCTGGCCGGACGCCCCGCGTCGGCCACCGCATCCAGCGCCGCGCGCAGGGTGCGCCCGGTGTAGAACACGTCGTCCACCACGATCACCGCCGCACCGTCGACCAGCGGCGCCGAGCCGTCCTCGACCAGCCGCAGCGCACCCGGACGCGGCACGGCGGGACGGGGACGGTCGTCGCGGTAGTCGTCGATGTCCAGCTCCGCCACGGGGACCGCAATCCCGCCGAGCCCGCGCAGCGCGCGCGCCACGCGCAGCGCCAGCGGCACGCCGCGGGTGCGCACACCCGCAAGCAGCACGCCGGACAGCGAGGGATGCTTCTCGACAACCTCGTGGGCGAGGCGCATCACGGTGCGCGCCATGGCCGCCTCGTCGAGCAGGCAGCGCTCGGCGACATGGGCGACGGGAATGTCGGGCAGGCCACTCATCTGTCTGCGCGCTCAGACGCGCGCGGTGGAGGGAACCCCAGCAGCATCTCCAGCAGCGCCATGCGGATCACCACGCCATTGCGCGCCTGGCGGAAGTAGGCGGCGCGCGGGTCGGCGTCCACGGCGGGGTCGATCTCGTCGACGCGCGGCAGCGGGTGCATGACGATTGCGCTGCCGGGCAATCGTTCCATCACCGCCAGGTCGATGCGGGTCTCGCCGCGCGCCCGGTCGAAGTCGGCGGGGTCCTCGAAGCGCTCCTTCTGGATGCGCGTCTGGTAGAGCACGTCGACGTCGTGCACGGTGTCGAGCAGCGAGTCGGTCACCGTGTATGGCACGTCGCGGGAGTCCATCAGGGCGAGGATGTCGTGGCGCATCTGCACCACGTCGGGGGCGACGAAGCTGATGCGCACACCGGGGTACAGCGAGAGCAGCAGCGCCAGCGAGCGCGCCGTGCGCCCGTAGCGCAGGTCGCCGCAGAAGGCGACGTGCAACCCTTCGACGTGGCCCAGCTCGTTGTCGATGGTGTAGAGGTCGAGCAGCGCCTGGGTGGGGTGCTCGCCGGGTCCGTCACCGGCGTTGACGATGGGCACGTCCGACACCGCCGCGGCGCGCGACGCCGCGCCCCCCTCGTCGTGGCGCAGCACGATCACGTCGGCATACGCCGAGACCATGCGGATGGTGTCCTCCAGGGTCTCGCCCTTGATGACGCTGGAGAACTCGCGCGCCGCCTCGGTGCCGATCACCGCGCCGCCGAGGCGCAGCATCGCCGACTCGAAGCTGAGCCGGGTCCGGGTGCTCGGCTCGTAGAAGAGCGAGGCCATGATCCGGCCACCCAGCCGCTGGTCGCGCACCCCGGTCAGGCCGCGCGCCCTGGCGAACACGCTGTCGAGCAGGGCGCGGTCGAACTGGTGGCTGCTGAGGACGTGGTCGAGCAGGCGTGTACCGGGCGCGATCGCCACGTTGCAATCCCCTTGTCGGCCTCGCTGGACCGGCTTGAAGTGGATCCGTCGGTCGGGCAGTGTAGCACCGAACGGGTGTCCGGGGGCTGCCACCCGCCTGGCAGCCCCCCGGGCCGTTACGCGTCGCCGTTGATCACGTTCAGCAGGTTGCGCTGGTTGAGGAGCTGCTGCTTGGTCGCGGCCGGGTTCAACCGGGCGCGCTCGGCGGCGCTCAGCACCACGTTGAAGGCGGTGTCGGGGATGCCGTCGCCGTCCGTGTTGACCAGGGTGTTCCAGTCCCAGACGCCGTTGGCGAAGTTGAGCCAGGTGACCAGCAGCTCGCGGTCGAGCAGCGCGTGCGGATCGCTGCTGGAGGGCTGCAGGATGTTCATGGCGTCGGCGCTGCTGTTGACGTTGACCACGTCACCGAACACGCCGCTCATGTAGTTGGCGATCTGCAGGTAGCAGGCGAGGGTGGCGGGCGAGAGGTTGCCCTTGCCGCTGTACTGCTGCTTCCACTGCCCGGCGCTGAGCGGGGCGGTGGCGTTGCCGGTGACCACCACGTAGTTGCTGTCGGTGGCGGTGCCGCCGTCGTCGTCGGTGACCTTGAGCCCGGCGTTGTAGACGCACGGCGCCAGCCAGGTGTGCGCGTGGGTGTCGACGACGTCACGCGGGTTGACCTGCGGGCTGTTCGGCGGATCGGGGTTGGGCGGGTTGTTGAGGTAGGTGGTCGAGGTGGTCGAGCCGTCGGCCCAGTTCCACAGCATGGTCAGGTCGTCGCTGCCCGGGTCGGTGGAGTGCTCGCTGAGGGTGATCGGCTTGCCGGCGTGGCCGAGGAAGGTCGGCGCGCCCTGCACCGCGGTCGTGGTGCTGCGGTCGATGACGCCGGTGGGCGGCACGTTGAGGATGGTGACCACGGTGGACGCCGAGGTCGACGCGCCGTCGTCGTCGGCGACGGTCACGGTGATGGTGTAGGTGCCGTCGTCGCCGTACTGCTTGTTGGCGGTGTAGCCGAACACTCCGGCCGCCAGGTTGAGCGTGGTGTAGCGCTCGCTGGGCAGCCAGCCCACGCCCCAGTCGACGGTCACGGTGTGGGTGTCGGCGCCGCTGGCGTCGGCGAAGTTGCCGCCGATGGCGATGAACCGGCCCTCGTTGATGGTCGAGTTGGCCACGCTGACGGTGAGGTGGTTGGGCGCGACGTTGGTCACCGTCTCGGTGTACGTCGCCGTGCCCACGCCGCCGTCCTTGTCGGTGATGGTCACCGACACCGGGAACTTGCCGTCGGGATGCGCCGCGGTGTCCGCCTCGCTCCACTGGTGCGAGATGTTGAACGACCGCACCGTGGCGATGCTCAGCGACTCCTTGGCGGTCCCGTCGCCCCAGTCGACCAGCACCGTCTCGGTGTCGAGGACGCCGGGATCGGCGAAGCCGACCGCGAAGCTGACGATCTGCTTCTCGGGAGTGCTGCTCACCGAGGGCGTGATCACGATGTTCTTGGGCGCCACGTTGGCGACGTTGACCGTCGTCGTGGTGGTGGTGCTGGTGTTGTCGTCGTCGGTGACGGTGACGCTCGCCGGGTAGCCGGCCAGGGTGCCGTTGTTGTCGACGTAGGTGTGCGAGCCGCTGGTGAAGGTCTTCACCCCGGCGGCCAGGGTCAGCGAGCTGGTGCCGCCGTCGCCCCAGTTGATGGCCACGGTGTGCGTGTCGGCCGTGCTGGGATCGACGAAGCTGCCGCTCATGGTGATGCTGTCACCCTCGTTGATCGAGCCGCTGCTCGGCGTCAGCACCAGGCTGCTTGGCGTGACGTTGGCAATCGTGACCATGGTTCCGGTCGACGGTCCACCGCTGATCGATGCGTGGATGGCGAACTGTCCTTCGTCCGCCCCGCCGGACGCACCGTAGGTGTGGGCGGCACTGAAGGTCCCGGCGGTGCCCACGGTGGTGGTCGACGAGCTGCCGTCACCCCAGGTGAGGTTGACCGTCTCGGTCGCGGCCGGCGCCGGCGAGACGCTGCCGTTGACCGTGGCCGCGCTGCCCTCGTTCACCGGGGAGGCGGCGGGGCTGAGCGACATCGTCGGTGTGACCGGCGGTGCCGTCCCCGGCGTCCCGGTGTTCGGCGCGGTGCCGACGCTGCCCGGGTAGTCGGCGTTGCTGTTCCAGTCCGCCGGCAGCGCGCAGGTGTTGCCGGTGCTGGGATGGATGATCGAGTTGATGATGTCGAGGATCGCCTGGCCGACGTTCCCCGAGGTCACCGAGAAGTTCCAGCTGACGCCGTAGTTGTAGTGGTTGCCGAAGAGGTTGATGGCGGCGGCCAGCGCAACTCCCGCCGACGGCGTGCCGTTGCTGGCGCCGACGTGGGCGTCGAACTCGGCGCAGTCGATCGAGAAGGTGCTGCCCGAGCCCAGCGCGTTGCTGATCGAGTCGAGCACGCTGCTCAGCGAGAGGGTGCCGATGTCGTAGCCGGTCACCGACTTGAAGGCGCTGCGCAGCGCGGGCATGATCAGGTCGTCGATAAAAGACGTGCTGGTGCAGCTCAGCGACGGGATCGCCTGCTGCACCAGGCTGCACAGGCCGGGGATGTGCACCCCGGTGATCGGCGGCACCGAGTAGCAGGTGCCGTTGACCATGGTGAACAGGCAGGTCGGGTAGACGACCACGCCGGGGATGCCGTCGGTGCAGCCCAGCAGGCCGAAGCAGGCCGGCGGAACCGAGTAACAGGTGCCGTTGACCCAGTCGGTGACGCAGGTCGGCGACGACGGCTGGATGGTGCCGGGGATGCCCGGGAAGCTGAGGTCGAAGCCGTTGAGCAGGTCGTTGAGACCCCAGTTGACGGCGTGGCCGAAGCCGGAGATGGCGCTCTTGATGTCGGCCAGCTTGGTGGCCACGTCGCCCAGCGCGCTGCCGTACGGGTCGGGCAGGTTGACGCCCAGCTTGGCGATCTGCGCGGGCACGTCGACGATGGCGCTGAGCAGGTCGTTGTTGGCGAGGTCGGTGAGCACCACGTCGAGCGCCTGGATGGCCGGCTTCAACGTCTGCAGGGTGCCCGCCAGAGCGACGCCCGCCTGGCTGAGGAAGTCCGACTTCAGCACCGCCTTGACGCTGAACGCCGGCGGGTTGGTCAGGTCGGTGAGGTGGGCCAGGTTGATCGACGCGTCGCCGTCGAGGTAGGCGTCGAAGGCGCTGCCGAAGAGCTGCACGCTGCCGCGGAAGTGCAGGTTGGTGGTGCCCACCAGCAGGTCGAGGCTGCCGCTGGCGAAGCCCTGGATCGACATGCTGCCCTTGATCAGCAGGCGCTGCACGTCGCTGGTCAGCTCGGCGTCGACCAGCGCGCCGCCGAAGCTGATCGGCCCCACGTTGAAGGAGCCGAGGTTGCCGCTGGCGTGGATGCCCTTGTCGTCGATGCCGATGTCGACGCTGGCGAAGCAGCCGTTGCTGGCGTCGTTGACGCACGCCGTGGTGCGGTTGCTCTCGGTGCCCGAGTCGTCGGGGCAGCCGGCCACCGCGGGCGCGGGGCTGGAGCTGGGATTGATGTACAGGTCAGCGGCGATGTGCAGGCCCTGGGGCAGGCACAGCGCCGTGTCGGTGGTCTCCGACCAGCGCAGGTCCACGTTGCGGACGGCGATGTTGGGCACGCCGCCGAGGGTCAGCGACTTGCCGCTGACCGCGGTGCCGAGGTCGACCAGGTCCTGGATCGACAGGCCGCTGTTGCTGCTGATCCGGAAGCCCTGGGGGTTGATGACGAAGAACGGCGGGTTCGGCGTCGGCGAGATGCTCGCCTTCAGCGCGCCGAGGAAGTCGTGGTTGGCGACGGTGGCGCCGATGGCGAAGCCGAGGGTGAAGGTCGGGCCGGTGGCGCTGACGCTGACGCCCAGCTCGATGGTCGCCTTGTTGAGCGACAGCCACTCGACGTCCAGCGGCGCCTGCCAGGCGTAGCCGGAGTGCAGGCCGCCGGTGAGGGTCATCGACGGCGGCGACACGGTCAGCGCGGTGGTGACGTCGAAGGGCACCTGGTCGAAGCAGTGCGGCGCCTCCGTGGTGCCGCGCGCCGAGCGCATCACCCCGCCGAGGCTGGTGCATTTGCCGGCGTCGGTGATGTGGCCCTTGGGAATGTTGAAGGTCATCGACCCGGTCAGGGCCAGCGAGGTCGAGGTGAGCTGCATGCTCAGCGAGCCGCTCTCGAACATGTCGGGGATGCTGTCGGTGGCGGGAATGCTCGGCAGGCTGATGTTGAGCGCGAGGTTCTGCGGGCCGCCGAAGATCGGCAGCGTGCCGGTGATCAGCCCCGGCGCGGCGGGATCGACGTGCACCGAGTCGAGCAGCCCGGTCAGCGACGACGGCATGGTCACCGCCGCGACGATGCTGAGCCCGTCGTTGAGCGACAGCGTGCTGTTGCACGGCGAGCCGGAGTCACCGCAGAACGGCTGGAAGAAGGTCTGCTCGTCGGGGAGCAGGTTGGCGAAGGTCAGTGTGGTGCTGGGATGGGCGAGCACCAGGGCGAAGGTCGGGAAGCTGAAGTCGACGCCGCTGGGCAGCGAGGAGATCAGGTCGCTGAGCTTCACCGTCGTGGTGGGACGGAAGCCGACCACGACGTGTCCCGCGCTGCTGTCCTTGCCCAGCGAGATCAGCAGCGAGGAGCTGAAGTCGTGGCCGTTGACGTGCAGCGTGGTGTTGGCGACGACGTCGAGCGACTTGGTGGCGGCGCCGGCCACGGCCTTGGCGTCGAGCGAGTCGAGGGTCAGCGTCGGCGCGTTGGCGGGCATGGTGATGCCGAAGTAGCCGGCCACGTCGGTGCTGCTCAGCGACGACGTGCTGGTCACCTCCAGCGACGCCTGGGTCCCGTCACCGGTGCTGACGTCGGCGATGACGTGCGCGGTGCCGGTGCCGACGGTGACGTCGGCCGCCAGCGAGCCGTCGAAGCTGGTGCCGCTGCCGCCGTGATGCAGGTGCAGCGAGATGCTGGGATTGGTGACGCTCAGCCAGGACAGGCCGAACAGGTTGCTGAAGGTGGCGGTGACGCTGCCGCTGATGGCCACGTCGACGTTGCTGCCCGACTTGCTCACCGTGCCGTCGACGGTGATCGGGTACTGGGTGCCCTGCACGGTCGCGGTCAGGCTGCCGCCGACGCCGAGCTGCACGGTGTTGCTGTTGACGCCGAGGCTCAGCGTCCAGTTGCCGGTGCTGCTGATCCACGACGGCAGGTTGCTGGTGATCGGCGGCAGCGTCGCGGTGATCGACGCGCCCAGCGACGGCGCGCTGGCGCCGCCGAACTGGTCGAGGCCGAAGCCGAGGTCGCCGTTGAGGACCACCTGCGATCCCGTGGCCATGCCGAAGGCGCCGGACACCGCGTCGGGCAACGTCAGCGTCGCCGACAGGGTCAGCTTGGGACCGAAGCTGATGGTGCTGGGCAGCGTCGACCAGATGTGCTGGAAGAAGCCCTGTTCGACGCTCGACAGCGACGCGGTGGGCACGTCCACCGAGGCGGCGCCGTTGCCGAAGCCGATCGAGGTGAACACGTTCACCGCGGGAAGCTGCAGGCCCTGGGTGAGGTCGCTCAGGGTGCCGCCGAGCAGCTTGCTGACGGTGATGCAGTTGCAGGAGCTGCCCGCGTCGGCGAGGTGCAGGCCGGCGACCAGCGTGGGCGGGTTGGGCGCGGTGTGGCGGATCGACAGCAGCACGTCCGCGGTCAGGCTGCGCACCGTCGCGCTCGCATCCAGCGAGAAGCTCTGCGAGGTGGCGTCCTTGCTGAACGAGAAGGTGATCGAGTTGAGGCTGATGTCCGTGCCCAGCGATCCGGTGGGCACGCTGAGGCCGAGCAACGCGTTGGCGAAGTTGGCCGCGTCGGTCATGGTGATCGGCCCGGTGATGCCGAATGTGCCGCTGACGCTGCTGCCGCTGCCGATGGTGATGCCGGCGTTGAGGTGCACCGTGCTGCCGCCCGCGCTCACGTCGGTGTCGAGCGTGCCGCTGAACGTCTTGGTGGCGCCGGTGGTCATCGACAGGTCGAGCTTGGTGTTGCTCAGGCTCAGGCTGTCGAGACCGAAGGGGATCTGCAGCGGCGGCGAGCCCGGCTTGAGCCCGTACTGGAAGTCCACGGTGGGACCGCCCAGCGCGCCGGCGTCGTAGCTCAGCGAACCGGCGAACTCGTTGACCTTGCCGTTGAGGTTGGTGGTGATGTCGTCGGCGATGGTCACCGCCGGCGTGGTGCCGGTCAGCTTGAATTCCACCGACGAGGTGCGCGCGGTGATCCACGACGGCAGCCCGGGACCGGCGCCGTTGACGGTGATGGTCAGGTCCAGCCCCGACTCCTGCGCCTGCGTGGCTCCGCCGAAGAGCGGCGCCACCGAGCCGGAGAGCTGGCCGACCAGGCTGATCTGGGTGCCCTCGCCGAGGTAGTGCAGCGCGTTGCTGAAGTTCTGGTCGGTGCTGGCATCAACGTCGGCGGCCAGGGTCAGGCCGGGTCCGGCGGTGAGCGGGTTGAGATGCGGGTAGAAGGCCTGGGCCGCGGTGGGCAGCTTCGACGGGTCGAAGCTGTAGCCGGCGCTCGGCGACGCCACCAGCAGCACGTTGCTGACGGTGGGGTTGACGGGCGCCGAGGCCCACAGCGCGTTGAGCGACTGCAGGCTGGTCGCCGTCGGCTTCACCGCGACGGCGATGTGCGGCGTGGTGCTCGACGCCGTGTCCCACAGGGCGCTGAGCTGGATGCTGACGCCCTGGCCCTGGAGGGTGACGTCGCCCTGCAGCGCCAGGGTGTGGTTGGTGGCGTCGGAGCTGTAGCTGACGTTGCTGACCGGCATCTGCTGCAGGTCGGGGATGCTCACCGGCAGGTCGAGCCCGGTGCCGCCGCTGACGGCGCCGCCGATGGCGCTGTCCGCGCCGGCGAAGGTGGCGCCGTTCAGGCTGAAGCCGGTGGCGGCGCCGATGTTGATGGTGCCGCTGGCGTGGGCGTTGGAGGTGGCCACCAGGGCGACGCCGGCCACCCCGCCGATCACCAGCAGACGAAGGGCGTGGTCGAGCCTGCCCACTCCGCGCGGCGGGCGGCGCAGGGCGCGCCAGAGCAGCACGGAAACCGCGGCGACCACCGATCCCGCCAGCGCGACGGTGAGTCCCAGATGCGCAGACATGCGACGCCCCCTGAATTTTTCGCGGCGGACCGGTCCCCTCCGGCCGCTGCACTGCCCTGCTCCGGCGCCCGTCGCGCCACTCCCCCGAATGGAGGCTTCGCAGTTATAGGGGTTTCTCGAATCGCTAGCCACCGAACGGCTGGGGAGATGTGTGAAGGCTTGTCAAGAGAGCCGCCTCGAATGGTGTGATCGGGGCGTCCCAACGCGCGCGAGGCGCAAGACAGGGGGTCCGGCGAGCGTCAACACATCCAGTGGGAGATGCCGTGGTCGGTGGCAGCCCGTCGCCGGCTCACCACGGCGTGTCGACATCCAGCAACCGCTGAGGCAACCGCTGAGGATTGATGCACAGCCTGTTCCGTGCGACCCGCGTGGCCGGCCTGGCCGTGCTCGTGCTCGCCGCCACCGCGCCGCTCACGATGGGGGCGGCGGCCCAGGTCGTGCCGCCGCCGCCCATGTCCGGCACGGGCTCGGGCCCGTCCCCGGCCTCGACCGCCGGCCCCACCCCCTGCCCGACCGACATCACCGGCACCATCTGCCAGGCAGCCGGCGGCCCCGCCGGGTCGACCCCGACGCCGACCCCGAGCCCGACGCCCTCGCCAACCCCCGGCGGCGGGAAGCCGACCACCTCGCCAGGCGGTGCCCCCGCAGGCGGCGCGGGCCCCGCGCAGCCCGGCCCTCCCCCGCCCGGCCCGGCCGGCGCCGCGCCCGCGGCCGCCCCCACCGCCGGCCCGGCCGCCATCGCCCAGGTGGCCGCCAGCTTCAGGAACGCCCCCTTCCTCGGCCAGCTCCTGACCATCCTCAACCACCCGCTCAGCGCCCAGCGCCCCGACCTGCGCCACTTCCGCCCCGCCGGCGCGGCCGGAGGCGTCGACGGCAGCGGCGGCGGTCCCAGCGGGCCGCACGGCGCGGGCCTGCTCGGCATCGGCGGACCCCGAAGCGGTTCGGCCCCCGCCGTGGCCGTGGCCCTGCTCGCCACGCTGCTGGCCATGCTCACCGCCCTGGCCATGGGCTCGGCGCGCGTCCGGCTGGAGCTGCACCGGGTTGGCGCCGCGGTCTGGCGGCTGCACCCCTCGGTGCACGGCGTGGCGATCGCCCTGCACAACCTGGTCGCCGACTTCCGCCGCGGCCTCCGCGTCGCCCACCGCCACCTCGGCGTGCCCCACCTGGCGCGGCGCCACCACTCGCGCCGCGGCATCGCCCTGGGCGCCTGCACCGCCGCCCTGCCCGCGCTGCTGGCGGGCGCCGTGCTGGGCAGCGCCTACGCCGGTCGCGACGCCGGTGCCCCGGCCGCCGCCGCCTCGCCGGCCAGCGCCTACCTGCGCGGCGAGGTCAGCCTGGAGAACGCCATCGTCCCGGTCGCCCAGCCCGTGTCCCCGCCGACCTGGACCCGGCTGGTGACCATCGAGCGCGGCCTGCTCGGCCAGCAGGACGAGCTGACCGCCCAGGAGGCGGCGATCACCCGCCTGGCCGTCAACGTCGCCGGCCAGCAGCCCGACGACGACGGTCCCGTCCCGGTCGGCCCCGCCACCCCGCCCCAGCTCCGCAACCAGCTCGCCCTGCTGGTCGCCGCACACAGCGCCACCCAGGCCGTCTACCAGAACAGCCTGCAGGCCGAGTACGACCTCTACCGCGCCGCCGCCCAGGACCCCGCCCAGGGCGCCCAGCTCACCGCGGCGGCCGCGGCGGCCCAGCAGCCCCAGGCCAAGGAGGCGGTCACCTACAACCTCTCCCTGGTGCAGACCCAGCTCGCCCAGGAGGCGCAGATCGCCCAGGCCGAGGGGCAGCTCCAGCAGATCGGCTCACTGGGCCAGACCCAGCTCGAGGCCATGCGCCACCACCAGCCCTTCATCGCCCCGGAGATCGCCCCGGTGACCCAGCCCTTCGGCCCCACCGACTTCTCCCTGGAGCCGCCGCTGGCCTGGGCCGGCACCTTCTACCCCCACTTCCACACCGGCCTCGACCTCGGCGCCCCCCTCGACACCCCGCTCCACGCCGCCGCCGACGGCGTGGTCCTGCTCGCCGCCGCCAGCGTCGACAAGGACGGCAAGCTGGTCGGCTACGGCAACTACGTGGTCATCGCCCACCCGGACGGCTTCGTCACCCTGTACGGCCACCTCGACACCATCGCCGTCAAGGCGGGCCAGGTCGTGCACCAGGGCGAGATCATCGGCCAGGAGGGCTCGACGGGCTGGTCGACCGGGCCGCACGTCCACTTCGAGATCCGCCACGACGGGCAGTTCCTCGACCCCGCCCCGTTCCTCGCCGGGCAGCTCCCCGCGAGCTGAGTTTCGGGCGCCGGCGGCCGCAGCCGCCTCCGGCAGGCCCATCGGGCGGACAATCAGGCCGTGATCGGCCGCATCCTCCTCGTCCTCGGCCTGCTGATCGCGGCAGCCGGCCTGCTCATGACCTTCGGCGTCCGCCTGCCCTTCGGCCGCCTCCCCGGCGACATCTCCGGTTCCAGCGGCAACGTGAGCTGGTCCATCCCCCTGGGCACGTCGCTGCTGATCAGCGTGGTGCTGACCATCGTGCTCAACCTGATCCTGCGCCACTGACCTCCGCAGCGGGCACACCGTCGCGCAGCGCCGCCAGGCGCCGGTAGGCCTCCCGCTCCGCCTCGCTCGGCTTGGCCGGCACGACGATGCGGACGGTCAGCAGCAGGTCCCCCGCCGCGGCCCCGCGCAGGCCCGGCAGCCCCTTGCCGCGAAGCCGCAGCGTCCGGCCCGACTGCGACCCCGCCGGCACGGTCACGGTCAGCGACCCGCCGGTCAGCGTCTGCACCGCGACGCTCCCGCCCAGCACCGCCTGGTCGTCGCGGACGGGCAGCTCCGCCATCAGGTCGCGGCCCTTCACCGTGAAGCGCGGGTGCGGCTCGAGCTGCACGGTGAGGAACAGGTCCCCCTTGGGTCCGCCGCCCCGCCCCGGCGCGCCCTCGCCGCCGACGCGCACCTTCGACCCCTCGGCCACCCCCGCCGGGATGCGCACCTCGACCTGCCGTGAGCCGAGCTGGAGCAGCCGCACCGCCCCCTGGGCCGCCTCCTCCAGGCTGATGTCCACCGGGTGCTCCAGGTTCTGGCCCTGGCGGGGCACCGGGGTGGGAGCGCCGTCGCCGAAGCTGTAGTGCACCGACCCACCGCTCCGCTCGCTCTGCCGCAGCAGCTCGTCCAGGTCGACGCCGCCGCTGCCGAAGAAGGTCTCGAAGAAGTCGCTGAACCCGCTGCCGCCGAACGTGGCGCTGCCCTGGCGGCGACCCGCGGGGGCGCTGCGCCGGGCGCGGTAGGCCCGCTCGAAGTCCTGCTGGCGCTCCAGCTCCTCCCAGTTGGCGCCGAGCTGGTCGTACTTGCCCCGCTTCTCGGGGTCCTTGAGGACCTCGTACGCCTCGTTGATGCGCTTGAAGCGCTCCTCCGCCTGCGGGTCCTTGTTGACGTCGGGATGGAGCTTGCGCGCCAGGGCGCGGTAGGACTTCTTGATGGCGTCCGGCGTGGCGTCGCGGGGGACGCCGAGGACGGCGTAGTAGTCGGTGTACTCCATGCTGCTTGCGTATACCTTGCGGCACGGAGGGCCGAAACGCCCAGACGAAGCCCGGCTACTGCACCGTGATCTGCCCGTCCATCCCGGGATGGAAGGTGCAGTGGTAGCTGTAGGTCCCCGCCTTGGTGAACTTGAGCTGGTACTTGTCGCCCGAGTTCATGGTGTCCGAGGTGAGCGAGGAGAACGAGTCGAAGGTCACGTTGTGGGCGACCTGGCCGCTGTTGTCCCACTCGATCACCTGGCCGACCTTGAGGGTCGAGGAGCTCGGGTTGAACTTGAGCTGGTCGGACTCCTTGACCGTCGCCGAGGCGGTCTGGCCCTGGACGACCTGTCCCGGCCCGCTGGCCACCGGCCCGGACGGGATGGCGCTGGCCGCCGCCGGCGGCCCCGGGGTGATCACCGGGATCTTCGCCCCTGACGCCGCGCGGGCCAGGTCGGCGAGCCGCGGCGTGCGCACGCCGGGATCGGCGTCGAGCACCAGGGTGATGGCGACCACGCCGGGCCCGTCCTGCACGGCGACGAAGCCGCGCCCGGTGCCCTCCTGGATGTAGGCGCTGCCCACCTGGGCGGCGCCGGTGGTGTAGTCGGCGAGCTGGGTCACGTCGGCCTGGGGAATGATCAGGGCGATCACCTGGGCGCCGTCGGCGTTCTGCCAGAGGCACTGCCCGGCCGTCTTGGTGCCGCCCTCGTTGACCTTGGTCACCGAGTAGAGGTGGGTCAGCGTCGACGACGAGCTGGCCGAGCTCGACGCCGAGGACGGCGGCGGGGCCAGCGCGGCGGCGACGTCGGTGTCGCTGAGCAGCGAGCAGGCGTTGGGCTCGACGTCGGCGCTGGGGGTGGCCACGCTGGGGGAGATCGCGTCGGATGCGCCGCAGGCGACCAGCAGCACGGCGCTGGCGCCGACCACGGCGGGGGCAAGCCCGCGCCTGCTACGTCGCCGCACCACCATCAAGAGCACACCTCCAGGGGGACCGCCTGTCGAAATCCGCCCGGAATGCTAGCGGGTCGGGCGGACCGCCCGGCGTGCGCAACGGCGTGCGTCCCGCCGATGTCCCTCGCTCTCAGGGGACGGCCAGCGGCGCCGTCACGTCGATGCAGGAAGGAGATGTCCATGGTGAAGAGGCTTGTCTCGGGGTTCGTGATCGCACTGGGGTTGGCGGCGTCCACCGGAACCGCAGCACTCGCTGCAAGCGCAGGAGACGCGGCCGGCACCACCGGCAGCGCCGTCCAGGTGACCGCACCGCAGGTGACCACCCAGCCCGCGGCGCCCAGCTTCATGTGCCAGCCGGGGATCGTCAGCACCGTCTGCGCCACCGCGCTCGGGCCGATCTGCAAGAACCGCTGTATGGCCGCGGGCGCGACCGCGACGGCCCCGGCTGCAGCCGCCGGCACGACGTCGCCGCAGCTGATGTGCTCGCCATCGGTCCAGATCCTCTGCTACGTGCTCGGCCAGACCGTGTGCCGCAAGTACCCCTGCGGCATCGACGCGACCGCGGCCACGACGCCCGCCGCGGCGCCGCGGCTGTACTGCGCCCCGACCCTGCAGGACCTGCAGTGCGTGGTCAACGAGATCACCCACCCCTGCCAGACGCGCTGCGCGGCTCCCACGGCGAGCTCGGCGGCGCCGCGCTTCTACTGTGACGTCCCGGTGGTCTGCTACGTGATCGCCATCACCATCTGCAGGAGCGGCTGCTACTCCGCCGCCGCGGCTCCCGCCGTGGCCCCCGCCGCGCAGCCGCGCATGACCAGCCTGCCGGGCGACCCCTGCTCGCGCAACTGGGGGCAGCCGGTGGAGACCATCTGCCACCTCTGACCGCGTAGCGTCGCAGCGCCTGCTGCGCCCTGGGTGAGGTCTAGAAGACCGGCGCCTCGCGGTACGTCCCGAAGACGTCTTCGAGCGCAGCGATGATCTCGCCCTCGGTGCAGCGGGCGCGGACGCAGTCGACGATGGCGGGCATGGTGTTCTCCGTGCCCGCCGCCACCTCCCGGAGCGCGTCGAGACGGTTGGCGACGCTGATGTTGTCGCGCTCCGCGCGCAGCCGGCGCAGCGCCGCCACCTGGTCGACCTCGACCTTCTCCTCGATGCGCAGCAGGTTGGGCGGGGTGGGGTCGATGTCCTGCTCGAAGGCGTTGACGCCGACGGTGACGCGCTCACCCGATTCGAGCTGACGCTGGAAGCGGAAGGCCGCCTCGGCGATCTCGCGCTGCGGGTAGCCCTGCTCGACGGCGCTGACCATGCCGCCGCGGGCGTCGATCTCCTCCAGGTAGGCCTCGGCCTGCGCCTCCATCTCGTCGGTCAGCTTCTCGACGAACCAGGAGCCGCCGAGCGGGTCGACCACGCTGGGCACGCCGGTCTCGTAGGCGAGCACCTGCTGGGTGCGCAGGGCGATCTGCGCGGCCTTGGCGGTGGGCAGCGCCAGCGTCTCGTCCAGCGCATTGGTGTGCAGAGATTGCGTGCCGCCCATCACCGCGGCCAGCGCCTCGACGGCGGTGCGCACGATGTTGTTCTCCGGCTGCTGCGCGGTCAGCGACACGCCCGCCGTCTGGGTGTGGAACTTCAGCTTGAGGCTGCGCTCGTCCCTGGCGCCGTACTTGTCGCGCATGCGGCGCGCGTAGATGCGGCGCGCGGCGCGGAACTTGGCGATCTCCTCGAAGAAGTCGATGTGGGCGTCGAAGAAGAAGGACAGCCGCGGCGCGAAGGTGTCGACGGCGACGCCCGAGCGGATCGTCTCCTCGATGTAGGCGAAGCCGTCGGCCAGGGTGAAGGCCAGCTCCTGCGCGGCCGTCGAGCCCGCCTCGCGGATGTGGTAGCCGCTGATCGAGACCGGGTGGAAGCGGGGAAGCTGCTCGGTGCTGAAGACGATGGAGTCGGTGACCAGGCGCATGGCGTGGCGGATGGGGAAGCAGAACTCCTTCTGGGCGATGTACTCCTTGAGGATGTCGTTCTGCAGGGTGCCACCGAGTTTCTGCCGGCTCACGCCGGATTCCTCGGCGACCACCAGGTACTGCGCCAGGGTGATCGACGCCGAGGGGTTGATGGTCATCGAGGTGGTGACCTCGCCGACGTCGATGCCGTCGAAGAGCACCTTCATGTCCTCGACCGAGTCGACGGCGACGCCGCAGTGGCCGACCTCGCCCCGGCTGCGCGGGTCGTCGGAGTCGCGGCCCATCAGGGTCGGCATGTCGAAGGCAACGGACAGACCGGTCTGTCCCGCGTCGAGGAGCTGGTGGTAGCGCTGGTTGGTCTGCCGGGCGCTGCCGAAGCCGGAGAACTGCCGCATCGTCCAGACCCGGCCGCGGTACATGGTCTGGTGGATGCCGCGGGTGTAGGGGAAGACGCCCGGCTCGCCGACCTCGTTGGTGACATGGTCGGCAGCAACGTCGGTGGGGCGGTAGACCTCGCGCAGGGGGATGCCGCCGAGGGTGTCATCGGGCACCGGCGGCGCCGCCGGCTGGGGGCGGCGGATGGTGGTTGCCATTGCTCTGCGTGCTCCTATCCCGCGAGGATCTGCTCCGCGAGGGCATACGGGTCGACCCGGCTCAGGTCGCCGTCGACCTCGGAGGCCATTGTCCCCTGCGCGAGCGCCCGGCGCGCCCGCTCGGCCGCCTTCTCGACCACGATGGCCTCGACCTCGGCGCGCAGCCGCAGGCCGCGGCGCCGCTCAAGCTCGCCGGTCTCCACCAGGCGGACGTGGTGGCGCTCGATGGCGTCGACCAGCTCGTCCAGGCCCTCGCCGCCGGCGGCGACGGTCATCACCACCGGCGGCTCCCAGTAGGTGCCGCTCTTGGTCTCGTGGACCATGCGGCGCAGCTCCTTGGCGATGCGGTCGGCACCCCCCATGTCCGCCTTGTTGACCACGAAGACGTCGGCGATCTCCATGATCCCCGCCTTGATGATCTGCACCGAGTCGCCCGCCGCGGGCGTGGTGACCACCACCGTGGTGTCGGCGGTCTGCATCACCTCCAGCTCGGACTGCCCGACCCCGACCGTCTCCAGCAGGCAGCGGTCGCGGCCGCTGGCGTCGATCAGCCGGACCGCCTCGCGGGCGGCGCTGGCCAGGCCGCCGAGGTGGCCGCGCGCGGCCATGGAGCGGATGTAGACCCCGCGGTCGAGCGCGTGGCGCTGCATGCGCACCCGGTCGCCGAGGATGGCGCCGCCGCTGAAGGGGCTGGAGGGGTCGACCGCGATCACCCCCACGGTGTGCCCCGCCTTGCGCCAGCGCTCGATGATGCCGTCGCCCAGGGTGCTCTTGCCGCCGCCCGGCGGCCCGGTGATGCCCACCACCTGCGCCCGCCCCGCGCGGCCGCGCACGCGGCGCAGCAGGTCCTCGACGTGGGGGTCGTGGTCCTCGACCATGCGGATCGCCCGGGCCAGGGCGCGCACGTCGCCGTCGAGCAGCCGCTGGGCGAGTTCCATCGCGGGCGAGTGTACCGAGGGCCTCGACGCGGTAGTCCGTGACGGGTTCGCGAACCCGGGGGGCGGGACCGTGACCGCGACCGTCAGGGCGGCGCGACACCCTGGCCCTACGGTCGAAGCGTGCTTCCCCGTGCCCTGCTCCGAGTGCTCGCCGTCGGCTCGCCGGCGCTCGCCCTGGCGGCGGCCATCCAGCTCCTGACGCCGCCGCTCACGGCGGTGGACCCGGTCCTGGCCACCGCGCGGGCGGGCAGCGGCCAGGTGCTCTCGGTGACCACCCCGGCCGCCACGGACACGCCCGCACCGGCGCCGACCGATGCCCCGACCGCGGCGCCCACCCCCGACCCGACCGCGCAGCCCACCGTGGCTGTCGCGACCCCGGCACCCCCGCCGCCCGCCACCGCCCCGCCCGCTCCGCCCCCGCCGCCGCGCTCGCGTCTGGTCAGCGACGACGGCAGGGTCGACACCGGCGTCGGCGTCTACTCCGACTGCACCGGCCGCACCGATGTGCCCCACGCCTACGCGGCGATCGACACCTGCGTCGGCGGCGGCCGCACCTACTTCGTCGGCCACAACCCCGGTGTGTTCACGCCACTCCTGTCAGAAAGTGTCGGCAGCGTGATCACCTGGTGGGACGCCAACGGCACCGCGCACCGCCTGCAGATCGTCGCCCGTCGCGACTGGCTGCGCGACGACGGCGTGCCGCCGCCCGTCTCCGGCGCGGTCACCGCGCAGTTCCAGACCTGCCTGGTCCCCGACGGCAGCAGGGACCTGATCCTCGACGCCGTCGCCGCCTGACCCTTCCCGGGGACGGCGTCGGCTTCCAGGCGTTTCGTGCACACGGCGCCTGCGCGACTTACAATCCCGCAACCTGCGCCGACCTGGCGCGCATCGGCTGTGAGGTTGCAGTGAGGGGCAGCGAGCTGGCAACACCGGGGATCACGGTTGTCGACGCCCGCGTGGCGCGGCGGCCGCCCCTCACCTCGGGACCCGCCGGGCAGCGGGCTCTGGCCGCCGTGTGCCTCGTGCTCGGCCTCTGCTCGGTCGCGCCGCTGCTGGCCTGGGTGTACGGCCTTGGTGCGTTCGCCGTGTGGTTCTGGGCCCTGGCCATGCCCGGCCTGGCGGTGATCGCCGGCGTGTGTCTGTGGCTGCGCCGCGCGCGCACCTATCCCGACCTGCAGGTGGCGATCGTCGCCGGCACCCTCGGCGGCATCGCGGGCACCATCGGCTACGACCTGGTGCGCGTGCCCTTCCTCGCCTTCGGGCTGCGACTCTTCGCACCGATCGACAGCTACGGGCTGCTCATCCTCAACGTGTCGCACTCCAGCCCGCTCACCGCGTTCGCCGGCTGGTCGTACAACGTGAGCAACGGCATCGGCTTCGGCATCGGCTACGCGATGCTCGGTGTGGGCCGCCGCTGGTGGTGGGCGATCCCCTGGGCGCTCTGGCTGGAGACGATGACCATCGTCACGCCGTACGCGCAGTCGTACGGCATCGCGGGACACGCCGACCTGATCGCCATCGCCTACGGCGCGCACGTCGCCTACGCCGCGCCGCTCGGCGTGCTCGCACTGCAGGCGGCTCGGTGGCGACGCCTCGACGAATCGCCGCTGCCGGTGTCGTGGGCGCTCGCGGGAGTCCTCGCGGTGCTGCTGGTGTGGCACCGCCCCTGGGCGGCGCCGAGCGGGCTGCACGCGGCCGAGAGTCTCGAGCCGCAACCGGCGAGTCTCGTCGAGGCGGGCGCGTTCGTGCCGGAGTGGGTGCGCATCCCCGCCGGCGGCTGCCTCACCCTGGTCAACCACGACGCAACGTCGTACACGCTGGGGTCGGTCCCCGGCGCACACACCCTGGCGGCCCACGCCGAAGGCCGTTTCTGTTTCGGCGACACGGGGGTCAAACGAGTGCAGCTCAACGGCGTCCCCTACTCCGGCGGTTTCGTCATCGTCGACGCGGCCCTGCACCGATGAGCGCCGATGCGCTCGACAGCGCAGCCGTGACCCCGGCCGCCGCACCGATTCGCGCCGTGGCTCCGCCGGAGCTCACCGCCGAGGAATTCGACGTCGCGTATTCGATGCGCCCCAACCCGGAGCGCGACGCCACCACAATGCTGAAGCGCGTCGCCAGCAGCGTGTGGCAGTGGGTGCGCCACGACGTCAAGCTGGCCATCCTCTTCGCCCTGATCGGCGGCGCCGTCGCCTACGTCGGCAACGTGGTGCTCATCGCCGTGCACTACAACGGCGCCGGCAAGGTGCCGTCGGGATCGCCGGCGACGGCGCCCGGGTCGGAGATCACCGGCAGCATCTTCTGGGCGGTGATCATGGCCATGGTCTTCGCCCTGGTCAGCTTTCGCATGCGCGTGGGCAAGGAACAGTTCTGGAGCGGGGTTCGTGGCGTTCCGGCCACGGCGCAACGGCTGTTCCGCGCCGACGGCAACGCGGCGCTGGAGCACCTGCTCTGGGGAGCGGCGGGAACCATGCTGGTCGCCGCGGCGCTGGCTCCGGCGATCAGCGGGATGCTCGCCATCGGGGCCGCGCTGATCGTCGTCGGCGTCCTCCGGCCCCTGCTCACGGGGCTGGTGATGCTGGTGTGGCGCAAGCTGGTGAGCCTCTTCTCGCCACAGCACGCCAAGCCGCCGGGCGACGCCGTGGTGTCGGTGGGCATGCTCGGCGCGGTGATCTCGCTGCTGGCCGCGTACCTGGTGTCGGGAGCCGCGGCCAAGCTGGTCATCGCCCTGGTCGCGGGCGGCGCTGCGTTCCTGGTGAGCCGTCGCGTCGTCAGCGCGCCCGCGGCGGTGCTGCTGCTGGTCGGCGTCGCCGCGCCCGCGCTGCTGGCCCTGATGCGCGTCACCGTCACCCACGCATCGGACGGCGGCTGGCAGGAGTGCGGCTCCGACTTCTCCGCGTGGCTGCGCTGCGGCGGCGGCAACGTGCTCGGCATCAGCATGCTGGGCGGCGTGTTCGGCGCCGGTGGCTCGGCGCTGGGAGGCGGCGTCGGCCCGGCGCTGACCGCCGAGCAGCAGCGCCAGCGCGCCCTCAAGAGGGAGATGCAGCGGTGGCGCCAGGACCATCCCTGCGGCTCGTGGGACGACTTCTGGGCAGGGCATACCGAAACCGAACAGGGCAACCTGCTCAACGACATGGCCGACAGCATGCAGTCCGAGTACAACTCCGGCGAGATGCAGGCGCGGCTCATCTCGATGTTCAAGAACGCGCCCGCCGGTGCATGGCACGGGCTGCAGGGCCTGGTCATGCAGATGGCGGAGATGGGCAAGGACCAGGCGCAGTACGGGCTCGTGGGCGGATCCCTGAAGTTCAGCTACGACCAGATGAAAGCCCTGTACGACGCGATCCCGACGCTGCCCCAGAAGCTCGACCAGCTCACCGCCGCGATGGCGTCGCACGATCCCGAGGTCTCCGGCAAGATCTGGGGAGAGCTGCTCGGCCAGGCCGAGTTCCAGGCGGTGTTCGGCCGGATGGTCAGCAACGCGATCAAGGCCTCCAGGCCGGCGGCACCGAACTTCCCCGGGAGTACCGAGGGCGCGGCCGCGCTCAAGTACGCGGCCGACGGCACACCGGTGGCCGCGGACGGACTCCTTCCGCTGGGCTGGCGCGAGGACCAGATCCGCGCCGGGGCGCAGGTGGCTGCGCAGTACGACGGCAGCCTTGCGCTCAAGCCCGGGCAGGAGGCCGCCGCCCTGCGGCAGGTCGGCAACCCGCTGGCCAAGCCTGAGTACCTGGCCCCCAAGAGCGCCGAGCCGATGGACGCCGCCGTGGGTCTGGGCGGCCCCAACAAGGACGGCTTCGTGCAGTACCGCCTGCCCGATCCGCCCCAGGCGCCGCCGGGGCTGAGCGGCGAGAACCTCGCCTCCTGGGAGCAGGCGGCGAACGCGCAATACGCCAAGCGCATGTCGCAGTACTTCGACAACGCGCAGAGCATGAACAAGGTGATGAAGGAGGGCGCCACCTTCAACGTCAACGGGCAGGACGCCCACCTCGGCGTGAGCTGCATCGGTGACGGCCAGTGGGTCAACCCGGTCACCGGGGCAGTGCAGAAGTTCGACAACGGTGTCATCCACGCCATCGTTCCCGCCGATGCGCCGCCCAATGTGCAGGCGGCCCTGGGTCCCCCGGGCACGAGGGTCCCGATCCCGGGCGACAGCGACGGGTTTTGCTTCGTCAGCAATGCGCGCCGCACCGCCGACGGTGGCATCCGACCGATCAGCTCGTTCCCGGCGGAGGAGGCCGCGGCCATCACCGCGCAGGAGGCGGCGGCACAGCAGGCGATGATCCGGGGTGGCATCCCCGGCTACGTGCACGAGGGCCAGACGCCCACCTGGATCCCGCCGACCCCCCAGAAGGCGGCGGTCAAAGCGTGCATCATGAGCAGCGTCAGCACGGACAACCCCGCGGCCGAGAACCTGATCTGGATCGACAGCAAGGGTGACACCACCGTCGGCCGCTGGCCCGGGTTCACCGACTCACCGCCCGGGTACAACGCGCCCGCTCCGGGCTCGACCAGCGCGCCGCCCGGCTACAACACACCGGCGCCGGGAGGCGGCTATCCTCCCGCGCCGCCGGGATACAACACGCCACCCGGCGCGGGAGGAAATCCGTGAGCGACGAGCCGCGTCCACCTGTTGCTGCCGAGAATGGCATGAACGCCGGACCGGGCTTCCCGGGACGGCAGCTGCTGCTCGACGGCATGGCTCGCGAGCAGGGCATGAAGCACGTCGAGCAGCTCCGCGAGTATCTGAGTCGCCTGCCCCGGCCCGCGGTGGCGCGCTGCCCGTACAGCAGCGCCGTCGTGCAGCACTCCGTCGACACCGGCGGCATCGACGGCCCCTGGTGGAACTACCGGGCGCCACTGCGACCCGCGGAGGAGCTGCCGCCGACCTTCTTCGCCTTCACGGGCGCTCTGCGCCTCGGCGACCCGCTGCCGTCCGTCGACTGGCTGGTCAAGGCTGGTCCCGAGGTTCCCTTCGTGGTCCCGCGCCTGCTGGGCATCGACCGCATGCGCGCGGTGATCAGCGCGATCAGCGTCGGCGGCTGGGACGGCTGGACGATCACCTACTTCACCGACAGGCCTCCCGCCGTCGAGCGCTTCAACGACTGGGGCTCGTGCCTCTACTACGTCGACGGTGGCCGCGGCGTGGAGTGGGACAGCATGACCGAGGACGCCGAGGCGCTCGACTTCGAGCTCAGGCCCTGGATCGACCGCGGCGCGCTGCTGTGGATCGCACCCGGCGACGCCGAGCTGCGCCTGCAGTCGACGTCCGCGGGGTGTCCGTATGTCGGACTGCAGGGACGCCGCACCTTCGTGCGCGTGCAGGAGGGCACGTCGTGGGAACCGGGCCCGGCGCCGGTCCCTGCCTGAGCAGCCCTAGAAGAACACCGTGGCCAGGTCGTAGAGCTCGCGCGGCACGCGCCGCTGCTCGGCGACCACGTCGCGAATCGGCGCCACCTCGATGCGCCCGCACTGCACCACGGGCATGAGCCCGAAGTCGCCGCGCGCCACCAGCTGCCACGCGCCGTAGCCGACGTGCGTCGCCCAGATGCGGTCATACGCGGACGGCGAGCCGCCGCGCTGGGTGTGCCCCAAAACCGTTGCGCGGGTTTCGAAACCGGTGCGCTCCTCGATGATCGACGCCAGCCGCTCCCCCACACCGCGGCGCGACAGTTGCACGTGTCCGAAAGCGTCGCGCTGCGCGGCGGGATCGTCGGTCCCGCCCGAGCCGTCGATCTCCACGCCCTCGCTGACCACGATGATCGAGAAGCCGCTGCCCGCGCTGCGCCGGCGGTGGGTGTGCTCGACCACCTCGTCCATCGACACCGCGAACTCGGGGATGACGATCATGTCGGCGCCGCCGGCGAGGCCGCCCATCACCGCCACCCAGCCGGTATCGCGCCCCATCACCTCGCACACCATGACGCGGTGGTGCGAGGTCGCCGTGGTGTGCAGCCGGTCGACCGCCTCGGCGACGATCGACACCGCGGTGTCGAAGCCGATGCAGTACTCGGTGACCGACAGGTCGTTGTCCATGGTCTTGGGCACGCCGACCACCGGCGCGCCGTGCTCGGCGAGCCATGCCGCCACCGACAGGGTGTCGTCGCCGCCGATGGCGACCAGGGCGTCCAGCGAGGCGCGCCGCAGGTTCTCCTGGACGCGGTCCAACCCGCCCTCCATCTTCATCGGGTTGGTGCGCGAGCTGCCCAGCATGGTGCCGCCGATGGGCAGGATGCCGCCCAGGTCGCGGCGGGTCAGCTCGGTCCAGTCGCCGTCCCCGACCAGGCCGGCCCAGCCGTTGTGGATGCCGACGATGGTGTGTCCCGCGGCCACCGCGGGGCGGCCTACGGCGCGGATCGCCGCGTTGAGGCCGGGGGCGTCACCTCCGCCGGTGAGGATGCCGATGCGCATTGCCGGAGCGCCTCCCTTGGGAGCGTGGACGTCACCAGGGCAGAGTAGCCAGATCGGCCGGGCGCCGTCCAAGCAGGTCGCGCCGCTGAACGCCGCTGCCCCAAGGGCGTGACGGGCCCGGACCCCGGGCGGCGCGCGCGTAGGGTCAGGCAGGCCTCCCCCACCCCCAGGACAAAGCCGCATCACTCAGTGAGCCTCCCCACCGCCCTCCGCCACCGGCCCTGGTTTCGCGCCGCCGTCGGCGTGGTGCTCGCCGCCACCCTCACCACCCTCGTGCTCCACGTCGTCAACGCGTACGGCGACGACCACCGCGACGCCGCCCGCTACATCCTCGAGGTGGAGGACGCGGCGTCGAACGAGACGCTCACCGTCTCGATGCTCGTCGACGGGTCGATCGCCCAGGACGGCGCCGCCACCGGGATCGCCGATGGGAGCGCCCAGGCCGAGACCATGCTCGCCTCGCTCGGCGACGTCAACGCACAGGGAGCCGCCACGGTGCGGTCCACCTGGACCGCCATGGACGCCGCGGCGCGAGCCACCGTCGCCGCCCAGGGCCTGGGCGACCGCAGCACCGCCGAGAGCCGCCTGGCCGAGCTCCGCAGGCTGGGCGCCACGCTGGCCGGCCAGGTCGACAGCATCCAGCAGGCCGAGCTGACCACCGCCGAGCAGATCGACATCGGCGCCGAGGTGGCCACCGGCGTGACCCTGCTTGGCGTGCTGATCGCGGTGGTCGCCACCACCGGACGCCTCGGCCGCCGCCGCCAGCGGCTCGCCACGGTCGAGGCGGAGAGCGCGTCGCTGCGGCGCAGCGAGGAGCTCTTCCGGGTGCTCTTCGAGAACAACCCCCAGCCGCTCTTCGCCTTCGACACCGACACCCTGCGCATCCTCGGCGCCAACCAGACCGCCCTCGACTTCTACGGCTACCCGCGCGAGCGCATGGCGAGCATGACCCTGCTCGACCTCAATGACCCCGCGGTGCGCGACGAGATGGTCGAGGCCATGCCGGGCGTCAGCCGCGAGCCGTCACACGGCCGCCGCCTGCGCCACGCGCTCAGCGACGGGCGCCTCGTCGAGGTCGAGGTGCACTCCCGGCCCATCGACATCGAGGGCCACCCCGCCAAGCTCACCCTGGTGGTCGACGTCAGCGATCGCAGCGCGCTGGAGCGCGAGCTGGAGCACCAGGCCTTCCACGACTCGCTGACCGGGCTGGCCAACCGCCCCCTCTTCCTGGACCGCCTCGGCCACGTCCTCGCCGGCCGCGACTCCGGCAGCGCGGTGCTGCTGGCCGACCTGGACGGCTTCAAGACGGTCAACGACAGCCTCGGCCACACCGCCGGCGACGAGCTGCTGCGCATCGTCGGCGAACGGCTGCTGGAGACGGTCCGCCCCGGCGACACCGTCGCCCGGCTGGGTGGCGACGAGTTCGCCGTGATCCTCGAGGGCACCGACGGCGCGGCGGCGGTCGACGCCGTCTGTATCCGCATCCTCCGCGCCCTGGCCACACCGCTGGAGCTGGAGGGACGGACGGTGCAGGTGGGCGCCAGCATCGGTGTGGCCGCCACCGCCGGTGCCCAGCGCAACGCCGAGACCGTGCTCGCCGAGGCCGACATCGCGATGTACGTCGCCAAGGCGGGCGGCAAGGGCGGCTTCATGCGCTTCAGCTCGGCGATGCAGGCCGACGTCGTCGACCGTCTCGCCCTGGAGCAGGACCTCCGCTCCGCCGTGGCGCGGGGCGAGCTGCGCGTGGTGTACCAGCCCAAGGTGGAGTCGGCCACCGGCCGGGCCACCGCGGCCGAGGCGCTGGTGCGCTGGGACCACCCCACCCGCGGCCCGGTGCCGCCCGACCGCTTTATCCCGCTCGCCGAGGAGATCGGCGTGATCGCCGAGATCGACGGCTGGGTGCTGAACGTCGCCTGCGACCAGGTCGCCGCATGGCTGGCCGCGGGGTTGCGGGTCGACCACGTCGCCGTCAACGTCTCCGGCCGCGAGCTGGCCGGCGGCGGGCTGGTCGAGCGCATCGCCGCCGCCCTGGAGCGCTCCGGCATCGACGGCGCCCGCCTCGAGGTCGAGCTCACCGAGAGCCACGCCGTGGCCCACGCCGAGGACGCCCTCGCCGAGCTGGGCCGCATCCGCGCCCTCGGCGTCACCGTGGCCATCGACGACTTCGGCACCGGCTACTCGATGCTCAGCCGCCTCCAGGACTTCCCCGCCGACCGGCTGAAGATCGACAAGTCGTTCATCGACGAGATCGACGTGCGCACCGGCGCGCCGCTGATCACCGCCATGATCGGCATGGGCCACGAGCTCGGCCTGGAGGTGATCGCCGAGGGCGTCGAGACCGCCGACCAGCTCAGCTTCCTGCGCGCCAGCGGCATCGACCACGTCCAGGGCTTCCTGCTCTCCCGGCCGGTCGACGCGGCGAGCATGGAGGCGATGCTCGGCAACGTGGTCAAGACCTCCGCGTGGACGCCCGACCAGGCCGTCCAGGCGGCGATGCAGGTGGCCGCCGACGCCGCCGTGAGCCAGCCGGAGCACGAGCGCCTGGTGCACATCCTGCTCGCCGAGCTGGAACGGCTGACCGGCCTGGAGACGACCTACCTCACCCGCGGCGACGGCGACGCGGGTGGCCAGGTGGTGCTCGCCGCGCGCAACAGCGGCGCGCTGCAGATCCCCGCCGGCCTCGCCGCCCCGGACGAGGGCACGCGGGGGGAGCTCGGCATCGAGACCTTCGCCACCGTACCGGTGCGCGACCCGGCGGGCCGGACGGTGGGGGCGCTCTGCGGCGCCAGCCGGCAGCAGCGCGATCTCTCCGACGCCGTGATCGCGGTCATGGAGCTGTTCGCCCGGCTGATGGCCGGCACCGCCGCGCCACAGCCACTGGCCGCCTAGCCTCGCCTACGGCTTGTGGCAGGCGGGGGGCAGGCACACGATCGGCGTCGGTGACGGCGGCGGCGCGGTCGGCGGCGGCGGCGGCGCGGGGGTGCGTCGCGGTGCCTGGGTGGGCGCCTGGGTCTGCGTGCCGGTGGCGGGTTGCTGCGCCGACGCGGGGGCGACGGCCGAGGGCGCCGAGTTGTCGGCGGGGTTGCTCGGGTAGCTCTTGCCGTTGCCGCTCCAGGCGCGCTCCGAGTCCTGGCCAAGGATGACCGTAACTCCGGTGCTGGTGGTGTCGGCGGCGGTGCTGGCGGTGCCCGTCGCCGGGGTCTGCACGCTGACCCCGAAGTAGTTGGCCAGCCACTGCGCGGTGCGCGAGTCCTTTCCCCCGCTGCCGTCGATCACCTGGGTGAGCGCGGTGCGCTTGGTGGGGCCGCCGTCGGTCGCGGTGAAGCCGATCGGCGTCATCAGCGCCGACCAGCGTGTCGCCGCGCCCGCGCCCGCGCCGGTGCCGTCGAGGAAGGTGACCGGCGCGTGCTCGGCGACCACCGCCGGGTCGGGGAAGACGTCGCTGAGGTAGTGCTGCAGCGACGCGTAGGTCTTGTCGTGCGCGTATTCGTAGGCGGCGCCGCAGTTCTGCGGGTAGCCGCACTCGTAGAGGAAGTTGGTGTCGTCGATGCTGACGTGGACGATGCGACTGCTGTCGACGCCCTTGACCATGTCGTACAGCGCGTTGGCGTCGGCGATGCCCAGGTCGGTGATCACGTTGTCGCCCAATGCGCTGAGCAGGTCGGGCAGCTTGCCGATGCCGCCGACGCTGAGCACCTTCGCCTTGAGCGCGTTGAGGATGAGCTGCTGGCGGCGGTTGCGCGCGAAGTTGCTGGCCTCGCTGGGGTTGTCGTAGGCGTGGCGGCTGCGCGCGAAGATCAGCGCCCGGGCGCCGTCCATGTGCTGCATGCCCTTGGTGAAGTGCACGGTCATGTAGGCGCAGTCGCCCTTGTCGCACTCGCCGTGCGGGTACTGGTCGTCGGTGAAGCTGTCGGGCACGTTGACGTCGACGCCGCCGACCGAGTCCACCGCCGCCTGGAAGGCCTGGAAGTCGAGGCCGACGAAGTGGTCGATGGGGATGCCGAGCACGTTGCTCAGGGTCTGGTCGGCCAGCTTGCCGCCGCCGTGGTCGTCGCCCTTGAAGCGCGGCGCGTTGACCGGACCGCCGCTCTGCCCGTCGGAGTACGCCTCGTTGATCCGGCCGTAGTACGGCTTGCCGCCGGCGGCGTCGATGGGCACCATCCAGTCGCGCGGGACGCTGATCTCGGCGACCTGGGCGGTCTGCCCCGGCCGGGGCTGGATCGACACCACCATGATCGAGTCGGTGAGGTAGGCGCCGTCGTGGCCAGTGCCGCCGTAGCCGTAGAGGGCGATGTTGATGCGCTTGGTGCTGCTGGCCAGCGTCGAATCGCACTTGACCTTGATGATGCAGCCGAGCACGGCGCCGGGGTTGCTGCCCGTGAGCTTGCTCAGGCCGCCGACCACGCGCACGCCGTAGACGGTCAGGGGCGTGAGGATGAGCAGGGCGATCAGGGCCGCGAGACGGCGGCCGGACAGCCACTTCGGCAGGGTGCGGTATCGCGATCGCCGGCGGCGGCGTGCGTTTGCCTGGGGATATGCCATAAAAAATGGGCCCACCGCGCCAAATGGGGGGGGAGGGTCGGGCACCTGGGGCGCCCGTCCGCGATGGCTGGGGCGTGAGCTGGGACGTGGGCGGCGGCTTCGGGGTAGGGTACCCCACCGGTCCCGATCGCGACGACGGGCGAGCGCGCCGAGCGGCGCTAGGGCTTCAGCAGCTCCCTCGCCAGCACGACACGCTGGATCGGCCATTGGTCCCATCGCGCCCCCGGCGCACGGGGCTTCAGCTGCGCAGCAGCTCCCTCGCCAGGACGACGCGCTGGATCTGATTCGTCCCCTCGTAGATCTGCGTGATCTTCGCGTCGCGCATCATCCGCTCCACGGGGTACTCGCGCACATACCCATACCCCCCGAGGATCTGCACCGCGTCCGTGGTCACCTTCATCGCCGCATCGCCCGCCACCAGCTTGGCCAGCGCGCAATAACGGCTGATGTCGTCCCCCTTGGCGTCGATCACCTGGCTGGCCAGGTACACCAGTGCGCGCGCCGCCTGGGTCTGCGCCTCCATGTCGGCGAGCATGAACTGAATGCCCTGAAATTCCGCGATCGCCTTGCCGAACTGCTGCCGCTCCTTGGCGTACCCGACCGCATAGTCCAGTGCGCCCTGGGCGATGCCCAGCGCCTGCGCGGCGACGCCGGGACGGCTGCGGTCGAGCACGCGCAGCGCCAGCTTGAAGCCGTCCCCCTCCTCGCCGAGCCGGTTGGCGGCAGGAACCACCACGTTGTCGAAGTGCAGCTCGGCGGTGTTGCTGCCGCGGATGCCGAGCTTGCCGTGGATGGTGCTGGCCCGGAACCCCTCGAGGTTCTGCGCATCCTCGAGGACGAAGGCGCTGATGCCGCGCGAGCCGGCCTGCGGGTCGGTCTTGGCGAACACCACCACGGTGTCGGCGACGCCGCCGTTGGTGATCCACAGCTTGCTGCCGTTGAGCACGTAGTCCTCGCCACGCCGCGTGGCCTTGGTCTGCATGCCCGCCGGGTCACTCCCCGCCCCTGCCTCGCTGAGCGCGTAGGCGGCGAGTTTGCGGCCACTGGCCAAGTCGGGGAGGAAGCGCTGCTTCTGCTCCTCGGTGCCGCCGATCATGATCGGGTAGCCGCCCAGCGCCTGGACGGCGAGGATCAGCGCGCTGGTGGCGCAGACCTTGGCCACCTCCTCGATGGCCACGTTGAGGGTCAGGGCGCTGCCGCTGAGGCCGCCGTACTCGGGCGGGAAGGGCAGGGCGAACAGGTCCTGGTTGCGGAAGAGGTCGACGACGTCCCGGGGGAACTCCTCCTTCTCGTCGATCTCCGCGGCGCGCGGGGCGATGCGGGCCTGGGCCAGCTCGCGCACCGAGCGCTGGATCATCAGTTGCTCTTCGTTCAGGCGAACGTCCATGGGCGACGCCATTCTACAGGGGGGCGCTGCGCCCCCCTCGCCGCTGCTCTGCGGCTTCACCCCCCGCTCTTTTTTTCAGGTCTTCAGCAGGTGCCGGGCCAGCACGATCCGCTGCACCTGGTTGGTGCCCTCGTAGATCTGGCAGGCCTTGGCGTCGCGGACGCGGATGGCGGCGGGGTGGTCCTCGGACTGCGAATCGGGGGCGCAGAGCTCGACCGCCTGGTGGGCGACCTGCATGGCGGCGTCAGTGGCGTAGAGCTTGGCGGCAGCGGCTTCTCGGGTGAACGGCTGCTGCGCGTCGCACATCTCGGCCGCGTGCCGGTACAGCGCGCGCGAGGCGGCGGTGAGGGCATCCATGTCGGCGAGGGTGCTGGTGAACTGGTGCGCAGCACGGTGCGCCGTGGCGGCGTCGAGCGCACCCTGGGCGATGCCGGTGGCCTGGGCGCTGATGCCGATGCGACCGCTGTCCAGGGAGGACATGGCGACGTGGAATCCCTGGCCCTCTCCGGCCAGCATGTTCTGGCCAGGAACGACCACATCATCGAGGACCAGCTCGGCGGTCCAGGAGCCGCGCAGGCCCATCTTGTGCAGCGGCGGCTGCGGCTTCACGCCCGGCGTGCTCGCCTCGACGAGAAAGGCGCTGATGCTCCCGGCGCCGGGCGTGTGGCCGGTGCGCGCCATCACCACGTAGACGTCGGCGGCGCCCGCGTTGGTGATGAAAGCCTTGCTGCCGTTGAGGATATAGCTGCCATCTGCGTTGCGCGTCGCGGTGGTGCGAAGCGCTGCCGCGTCGCTGCCACTGCCCGCCTCGGTGAGGGCGAAGGCGCCGAGCCATTCGCCAGTGGCCAGCCTGGGCAGGTAGCGCCGCTTCTGCTCCTCGTTGCCGAAGATGACGATCGGCTCGGTGGCCACCGAGACGTGGACGTCGAGGATCACCGCGCTGCTCGCGCACTCGCGGGCGACGGCCTCGATGAGGTGCGCGAAGGCGACGTGACCCGCGTCCGTGCCGCCGTACTCGCGCGGGACCAGCAGCCCGGTCAGTCCGCGCTTTGCCGCTTCTTCGAGGATGTCGCGAGGAAAGTGCACGTCATCGCCGCGCGCCATCCGCTGCGCGCGCGGGCGGATGACCTCGCGCGCGAACCCCTCGGCGGCGACAAGGACGGCGTCACGGGACACGCCCGCCATCCTAGTCCGGCGGCTCGGCGCGCGGCGCGAACGGCGAATTCAGGCGCGCAGAGCACGCTCCAGCAGGGCTTCGCCGCTCTCGCCAGGCTCGCGCGTGCAGGTGCGCACCGCGGGAACGCGCTCGCTGACCATGACCGCATTGGCGACGCGCCGTGCCACCACCGCGGCGCCGTCCGGCGGCACGTCGGGCAGCAGCACCGCGGCGGTGCGCGCGTCGAGCAGGCCAATCAGGTCGACGTTGCGGATCACCGTGCGCACGGCCAGCAGC
Source organism: Candidatus Angelobacter sp. (assembly GCA_035569495.1). Taxonomy (GTDB): domain Bacteria; phylum Chloroflexota; class Dormibacteria; order Aeolococcales; family Aeolococcaceae; genus DASRDZ01. The sequence continues at coordinate 65,215 of DATMMX010000033.1, forward strand.
GTCTCGGGCGTCGCCGCACCGATGCTGACCAGCGACAGCGGCCGCGTGTACCGCTCGGCGAGTTGCGATTCGACGCGCAACCACGCCGCGGTGTCGGCGGCGCGCAGCGGACCGGTGATGGCGCGCAGGTCGACGCCCGCGTCGCGCAGCAATCGCTCGCGTTCGTGGGTGCGCACCACGCGCACCACCAGCGCGGCCAGCGCCTCCAGCCGGAACGGCTTGATGACCACGCCGCGCAGCCCCAGGTCGGCGCCGTCCTGGAGATGCTCGCGCGTCGGCGTCACGGTGGTGCACCACACCACCGGCGGCCGGTCCTCGCCGATGTCGTCGTGCCAGCCGCGCAGCACGTCGAGGGCGTCGCGCTCGCGATGGTGCGGCTCCATCACCGCGACGTCGGGCGTCTGCTCGCCGCAGCGCGACACCGCGCCCTCGAAGGTGTCGAAGCTCTCGACGGTGAAACCGTGCACCTCCAGCAGGGTGCCGGCGATGGTGCGCATGGTCGGCGTGCTGTCGATCACGTAGGCGAGGCGCGGGCCGATCGGCGAGCGCGCGCCGAGCCGCCCGGTGCCCTCGGGCAGCAGCTCCACCGCGCGCGAGCCCGCCGCCACACTCTGGATGCCGGATGCGTAGGAGGCGTCGCCCTCGGCCATCCCTCAGTCGGTCCCCACGCCCAGCGGCCGCAGCAGGTGCCGGGCGATGAGGATGCGCTGCACCTCGCTGGTGCCCTCGCCGATCTCGTTGATCTTGACGTCGCGGTAGTAGCGGGCCACCGGCGACTCCTCGATGAAGCCGTAGCCACCGTGGATCTGCACCGCCTGGTTGGCACAGGCGGTGGCCACCTCCGACGCGTGCAGCTTGGCCATCGAGGCGTAGACGCCGGCGCCGCCGGTGCAGTCGATCAGCGACGCCGCCTTCATGGTGATCAGCCGGGCCAGCTCGATCTGCGTGGCCATGTCGGCGAGCTTGAACTGGGTGGCCTGGAAGCGGGCGATGGGCTGGCCGAACTGGCGCCGCTGCGCGCTGTACGAGAGCGACGCGTCGAGGCACGCCTGGGCGACGCCGACGGAGAGTGCGGCGATGGCCACTCGCCCGCCTTCGAGTATCTGCAGGAACTGGCGCAAACCGGCGCCCTCCTGGCCGACCACGCTGCCCGCGGGGACGCGCACGTCGTCGAAGAGCAGCTCGCGGGTGTCGCTGGCGTGCCAGCCGAGCTTGCGGTACTTGGGCGCCTGGGTGTAGCCGGGGGTGCCGCGCTCGACGGCGAAGGCGGTGATCTGCTTGCCGCCGGCGGCGTCGGTGCCGGTGACGGCGGTCATGGTCACGCCCGCGCTGATCTCGGTGCCCGCATTGGTGATGAAGGCCTTTCTGCCGTTGATGACCCATCCGTCGCCGTCGCGGACCGCGCGCGACTGGGTGCCACCGGCGTCGGACCCCGCCTCCGGCTCGGTGAGCCCGAACGCCCAGAGGCGCTCGCCACTGAGCAGCTGCGGCAGGTGCTTCTCCTTCTGCTCCGCCGTGCCGAAGTGGACGAACGGCGAGATGCCCAGGCTGACTGCGGCTTCGAGGGTGATCGCCAGGGCGGCGTCGGCGCGGGCGATCTCCTCCATGGCCAGGCAGTAGGAGATGAAGTCGCCGCCCGCCCCGCCCTCGCTCTCCGGGAAGGGCAGCGCGAAGAGGCCGAGGCGGCCCATGCCGGCGACCAGGTCGTAGGGGAACTCGCCGGTCTCGTCGTAGTGCGCCGCCTTGGGGACGACCTCGCCCTGGGCGAAGTCGCGGGCCACGTCGCGCACGGCGCGCTGCTCGTCGGTGAGGTCGAAGTTCATGGGGGTGCAAAGGCTAGCGGGTCGGCCCGGGCCTGCGCCGCACCCCGGGCCAGGCCACGCCGCCGGCCACCGCCGCCTCGGCCTGGGCGCGGCGCCGGGTTGCGCTCCGGGCCCCGGCGAGCGGAACATGGCCGGATGACCGACACCGTCGCGCGCGGAGCAGCCCCGCCCGGCGAGCAGGAGGCGGACCCGCGCCGCTGGATCGCCCTGTTCGTCGTGCTGACGGCGGCGTTCATGGTGCTGCTCGACGTCAGCATCGTCAACGTCGCCATCCCCTCGATCCAGCGCAACCTGGGCGCCTCCTTCGGGCAGGTGCAGCTCGTCCTCGCCGGGTACCAGCTCGCCTACGCGGTGGTGCTGATCACCGGCGGCCGGCTCGGCGACATCTACGGCCGCAAGCGCCTGTTCATGACAGGGATGGCAGGATTCGTCCTGGCCTCGGCACTGTGCGGCTTCGCGCAGAGCCCCGACATGCTGGTCATCTCGCGCGTGATCCAGGGCCTGATGGCGGCGCTGATGTACCCGCAGGTGCTCTCGGTGGTGCAGGTGGTGTTCCCGCCGCGGGAGCGCGGCGCGGCCTTCGGAGTCTTCGGCGCGGTGATCGGCCTGGCCACCATCGCGGGACCGCTGCTCGGCGGCCTGCTCATCGGCACCGCGGTCGACACCAGCCGCTGGCGCTTGATCTTCCTGGTCAACCTGCCCATCGGCATCGCCGCGCTGGTGGCCGCGTACGCGCTGCTGCGCGAGTCGCGCGCGCCGCGGGCCCGGCGGCTCGACGTCATCGGCATGGTGATCGTCTCCGCGGCGCTCGGCCTGCTCACCTACCCGCTGGTGGAGGGACGCGATCAGGGGTGGCCGGCGTGGTCGTTCGCGATGCTGGCGCTGTCGATCCCGGCGTTCTGGGTGTTCGTGGCCTACGAGCGGGTCAAGGGGCGGCGCGACGGGTCGCCGCTGATCGACCTCGCCATGTTCCGCGACCGCGCCTTCACCGCGGGCACGCTGCTCTCCGCCGTCTTCTTCTCAGCGATCCCGGCGTTCTTCCTGATCTTCAGCCTGACCCTGCAGATCGGGCTGGGCTACAGCCCGCTGCACGCGGGGCTGACCACGGTGCCGTGGGCGGTGGGCACGTCGTTCTCCTCGGCGATGTCGGTGCGCCTGGCGCCGCGGCTGGGCAAGAAGATCCTCTCCGTCGGCCTGGTGGTGCTGATCATCGGCATGGTTTCGATCATCATCACCATGCGCGCCCGCGGCATCGGGCTCGACGGGCCCGAGCTGATCCCCGCGCTGCTGGTGGCGGGGCTGGGCATGGGCTGCATCATCGCGCCGCTGACCAACATCATCCTGACCGGCATCAGCCTCGGTGACGCCGGTGCGGCGTCCGGAGTGCTGACCACCACCCAGCAGATCGGCGGCGCCATGGGAGTTGCGGTCGTCGGTGTCATCTTCTTCGGGCTGATCGGCGGGCGGGCGGACAGCGCGGTGGCGTCGGTGGTGCCGCAGCTGCGCACCGAGCTGGCCGCTCAGCACCTGTCCGCGCCGGCCATCGAATCCGCGGTGCAGCGGTTCACGGTGTGCTTCCACGACCGCGCCGCGGCGAGCGATCCGGCGGTGACGCCGGCCAGCTGCCAGGGTGTGCAGACCGGCTCGTCCGGGCCGGTGGCGGCGGCATTCCAGCAGGCCTCGAGCGCCGCACTGGCGCACGACTTCGAGGATTCACTGGAGCGCTCGCTGCTGTATCCCATCGGGGTGTTCGCGTTCAGCTTCCTGCTGGTGTTCGCCATCCCGTCGCCGAAACGGCGGGCGGGAGTGGGCGCCGCGGCGGAGGTGGGCGCGGCGGCGCACTGAGCGCTGCGGCCGGCGTTTCGTCACGGGTTTCTCAACGCGCTTTCAGCGCGGATTCAGCGGGCGGCGGGGGCTCCGAGGCGGTCGGCGACGAGGCGGACGACGTCCTCGATGGTGTCGGCGATGGAGGCGCCGGCGGCGGTGAGGGCGTCGATCTTCGACTGGGCGGTGCCCTTGTTGCCGCTGATGATCGCGCCGGCGTGGCCCATGCGCTTGCCGGGCGGCGCGGTGCGTCCGGAGATGAAGGCGACCACCGGCTTGCCGAAGCCCTGGGCGACGACGTGCTCGGCGGCGTCCTCCTCGTCGGAGCCGCCGATCTCGCCGACCATCACCACCGCCTCGGTGGCGGGGTCGGCGGCGAAGAGCGGGAGGACGTCGCGGAAGGACATGCCCAGCACCGGGTCGCCACCGATGCCGACCGCGGTGGTCTGCCCGTAGCCACCCTGGGTGAGCGCCTGGATGACCTCGTAGGTCAGCGTCCCGGAGCGGGCGACGATGCCGACGTTGCCCGGCATGGCGACGTGGTTGGGGATGAAGCCGATCTTGCATTCGCCCGCGGTCATGATGCCGGGGCAGTTGGGGCCGATCAGCCGCGTCGACGTGGTGTCGACGAACGCCTTGGCGCGGATCATGTCGTGCACCGGGATGCCCTCGGTGACGCACACCGCCAGGGCCACGCCCGCCGCGGCCGACTCCATGATGGCGTCGGCGGCGAAGGGCGGCGGCACGATGATGAACGACGCGTCGGCGCGGGTCTCGCGCACCGCATCGGCGACGGTGTCGAAGATGGGCACGCCCAGGTGCTGCTGCCCCCCCTTGCCGGGCACCACGCCGGCGACCACGTTGGTGCCGTACGCCATCATCTGCTCGGTGTGGAACGACCCCTCGCGGCCGGTGATGCCCTGCACCACCACCCGGGTCGATCTGTTGACAAGTACGGCCATAACTCGATGCGCTCCTAGGCGGTGAGCTCGACGATCTTGCGCGCCGCGTCCTGGGCGCTCACGCCCGGCGTGATCCCCGCCTCCTGGAGCAGCTTGCGCCCCTCCTCCTCGCGGGTCCCCGTCATGCGCACCACGATGGGCTTGGTGATCCCCAGCTCGTCGCGCGCCTGGATGATGCCGCGCGCCACCTCGTCGCCGCGGGTGATGCCGCCGAAGATGTTGACGAAGATGCCGCGCACGTCGGGGTCGGTGAGGATCATGTCGAAGGCGTTGCGCACCTTCTCGGCGTCGGCGCCGCCGCCGATGTCGAGGAAATTGTTGGGGTTGCCGCCGCTGGCCTTGACCAGGTCGAGGGTGTTCATGGCCAGGCCGGCGCCGTTGGCGATGCAGCCGATGGTGCCCCCGGGGAGGTGCACGTAGGTCAGGCCGCGCTTCTTGGCCTCGGCCTCGAAGGGGTCGTCGCCGGTGACGCCGTCGTCGCCCATGGCGTCGCGCGCCACCTCGGCGGCGATGTCCTTGTGGCGGTACTCGGCGTTCTCGTCGATCTCCAGCTTGCCGTCGGCGGCGACCAGCTTGCCGTCCGGCGTCAGCACCAGCGGGTTGATCTCGCAGGTCACCGCGTCGAGCTTCAGCGCCAGCGAGTACAGCGTCTGCGCCAGCGGCACGAGCTGCGCCGCGAGACGGCCGCGCTGCTCGTGAAGCGACGGGTCGAAGCGCAGCGCCTCGAAGGCGAGCTGGCGCACCTCATAGGGCTGCGGGCCGCGGAACGGGTCGGGCCAGAGCTTGAGCACCTTCTCCGGCGCCTCGTCGGCGACCTGCTCGATCTCCATGCCGCCCGCGGCGCTGAAGATGAGCACCAGGCGGCGCCGGTCGCGGTCGAGGGTGATGCCGAGGTAGAGCTCGCTGCCGATGTCCAGCCCGGTCTCGCACCAGACGCTGCGCACCGGGTAGCCCTTGATGTCCATGGCGAGGATGCGCTCGGCCTCGCGCCGCGCCTCCTCGGGGGTGTCGACCACGGCGATGCCGCCGGCCTTGCCGCGCCCGCCGATGGGCACCTGGGCCTTGACCGCGATGCGGCCCAGCTCCCGGGCCGCGGCCTCGGCCTCCTCCGGGGTGCGCGCCAGGCGACCCGCGGGGATGGCGATTCCGGCGGCGGCGAACTGCTGCTTGGCCTGGTATTCGAGGAGCTTCACGGAGCGGGAAGTCTACCCGCAGGGGGAGCGCACCCGTGCATGATGCCCGCGCAATGCCCAGCCGCCGCGCCGCCCTGCTCGTCGTCATCGCCTGCAACGTGCTCTGGGCGGGCAGCTACGTCTCCGGCAAGGCCGCGCTCGACCAGGTCCCCTTCGTCACCCTGAACGCGCTGCGCTTCGGCATCGCCTCGATCATCCTCGCCCCCATCGTCTGGCGCGGCCGCCACCTGCTCCCCCGCGACCGCGGCGGACGCCTGCGCCTGCTCGCAATCGCGGGATTCGGCTTCTGCGGCAACAAGGCGCTGGAGTTCCTCGGCCTGTCGCTGACCACCGCCACCGACACCGCCCTGCTCATCACCGCGGAATCACTGGTGACGCTGCTGCTGGCGGTGCTCATCCTCGGCGAGCGGCTGCAGCGGCGCACCGCGATCGCCCTCGGTCTCGGCGGCATCGGCGTCTACGTGATGGTGGAGGGCGGCCTGGCCGTGCCGCACATGCTCCGCGGCGGACAGGGCGTCGGCGACGGCATCGTGGTCGCCTCGCTGGTGCTCGAATCCGTGGCCACGATTGCCGGGGCGCGGCTGATGCGCGGGGGCGCGCCGGTGATCGTCACCGGAGCCGCCGTGATCCTCAGCGAATGCGTGTGGGCGCCCGCCGCGCTGGGCTACGCCCTGCACAGCGGCGCACCGCACCTCAACACGGCGGGATGGATCGGCGTCGCCTATCTCGCCGTGATCACCACGGTGATCGCCTACAGCGGATGGTTCTGGGGGCTGCAGCGGCTCTCCGCGCAGGACGTCACGCCGCTGCTGTTGGTGCAGCCTCTGGCAGGAACTCTGATCGCCGCGGCAGTGCGCGGTGAGCGGCCGGGGGCGAGCACCCTGGCCGGCGGCGCGTGCGTGCTCGCGGGCGTCGCCCTGGTCGCCCTGCGCCGCCAGCGCTCGCCCGCCGAGGAGGAGCGGCAGCTCATGGCCTCCGAGGCACCCTAGCCGCCCCCACATTTCTGTAGACTGCGCCGACCATGCACGCACCCGTGGCCCTCCTCGGCGGCACCGGCAAGCTCGGCCCCGGTCTCGCCATGCGCTTCGCCCGCGCCGGCGTGCCGGTGCTGATCGGCAGCCGCGAGGCGGAGAAGGGCGTCCAGGCCGCCGCCGAGGCGAGCGAGAAGCTGCGCGCGACCGGCGCCGACTTCGCCCCCATCGAGGGCATGGACAACGCCTGGGCCGCCGCGCGCGCCGGTCTCGCGGTGATCACCGTGCCCTACGAGGGACAGGCCGCGATGCTGCCAGGTCTGGCCGAATCACTGCACGGCAAGGTGGTGGTCAGCACCGCGGTGCCGGTGCGCTTCGGGGCGGTCACCGGCCCCGCGTACATCGACGTCCCTGAGGGCTCGGCGGCGCAGCAGGCGGCGGGGCTGCTGCCGGGCTCGCAGGTCACCGCGGCATTCCACTCGGTGAGCAGCGCGACGCTCAAACGCCTGGCCACGCCGCTGGACGAGCACATCCTGGTCACCGGCGACGACGAGGCGGCCAAGCGCGAGACGATGGAGCTGGTGCGCCTGCTCCCCGGCGCGCGCCCCGTCGACGGCGGCCCGCTGCACTGCTCGCGCTACACCGAGCAGCTCACCGTGCTGCTGCTCACCGTCAACGGCATCTACAGGACGCACGCGGGCGTCAAGCTCACCAACCTGCCGCCAGAAGACTCGGCGGGCTGACCGCGCGCTCCGAATGAGCACCGCCGCGCCGCCCCCCGACGCTCCCCGGCCGGCGGTGCGCATCCGCACCCTGGTCATCTCGGCGCTCATCGTGCTCGCCGTCGTGGCGCTGGTCTTCCTGCTCCACGCCGTGCTCGACATCGTGCTGGTGTTCCTGCTCGCCATCGTGGTCGCCGAGGGCATCCGCCCGCTGGTGCGCCGCCTGGAGGGCTGGCGCCTGCCCAAATCCGCGGCGATCCTCTGCGTCTACGTGGTGATCCTCGGCGTGCTCGCCCTGCTGGTGGTGCTGCTGGTGCAGCCGCTGGTGTCGCAGGCGCAGCAGCTGGTCAACGACTTCCCCCACTACCAGAACCAGCTGCAGACCTTCATCAACGACCTGCAGTCCAAGCTGCACCTGTCGGGCAACTTCAACACCCAGATCGGCAGCGCGCTGGGCACCGCCAAGGACGTGCTGCTGGCCATCGGCAGCACCGTGGCCACAGTTCTGGTCGACTTTGTCATCGTGCTGGTGCTCGCCTTCCTCTGGCTGACCACCAGCGACCGGCTCAAGGCGTTCGTCGTCGACCTGGTGCCGCCGGCGCGCCAGCCGCTCGCCGCCGACGTGATCGCCGACATGGGCACGCGCATCGGCGGCTACCTGCGCGGCGTGGTCATCAACATGGTGGTGATCGGCCTGCTCGCCGGCGGCGCGGTGGCGGCGCTGCGGCTGCCCAGCCCGGTGCTGCTGGGCATCTTCGCCGGTGTCATGGAGGCGATCCCCATCTTCGGGCCGTTCCTCGGCGCCGCGCCCGCGGTGCTGCTCGGCTTCACCGTGTCGCCGCTGTACCCGCTGCTGGTGGCGGGTGTGTTCCTGGTCATCCAGCAGGTGGAGAGCAACACGCTGGTACCGGTGGTGATGAACCGCGTCGTCGCCCTGCCGCCGCTGACCGTGGTGCTCGCCCTGCTGGTCGGCGGTGCGCTGCAGGGTGTGCCCGGTGCGCTGCTGGCGGTGCCGGTCGCGGCGGCGATCCAGGTGCTGGTGCTGCGGGTGGTGGTGCCGATGCTCCACGCCGCGCAGGGACGCACGCTGCTGGCCGAGACGGAGATGCGCGTGCACGAGAAGCCCGCGCCGGGCCCGCACCAGTCGTGGCGGCACCGTTTCGAGCGCTTCGTGCGGCGACGCTGAGGGCGGCCCGCCACCTCATGACGCACCGCGTCGTGACGCGGGCCGGGGCGGCGCGGGACAATGCCCGTCCCGGGGGTAGCCGGACCGTCGAGGAGGAGCTTGCACTGTGGAGATCGCGCTCACGCCACTGGAATTCGCGCGACGGGCGCGCCGGCTCTACTCCCGGCGCGAGGCGGTCGTCGACCGTGAGCTGCGCCTCACCTACGAGCAGTTCTTCCACCGCTGCGACCGCTGGTCGGCGGCGCTGCAGGAGCTGGGCGTGCGCCTGGGCGACCGCGTCGCCTACATCGCGCCCAACACCCACGCGCAGCTGGAGTCCTTCTACGCGGTGCCGCAGATCGGCGCGGTGCTCGTGCCGATCAACTACCGGCTGACGCCTGACGACTTCGCGTACATCCTCAACCACAGCGGCGCCAAGGTGGTGTGCGCGCACGCCGATCACCTGGACCAGGTCGACTCGATTCGCGACCGGCTGCACGGCGTCGAGCACTTCGTCGCCCTGGAGGGCGAGGCGCCCGGGTGGATCGACTACGAGCAGCGGCTGGCGCTCGCGGCCGACGAGTTCACCCGTCCCGACATCCTCGAGACCGACCTGCTCTCCATCAACTACACCAGCGGCACCACGGCGCGTCCCAAGGGCGTGATGATCACCCACCGCAACGCCTACATCAACACCGTGGGCACGCTGATCCATCTGCATCTCGGCGTCGACGACCGCTACCTGTGGACGCTGCCGATGTTCCACGCCAACGGCTGGACATTCGTGTGGACGGTGACCGCCGCGGGCGCGACCCACGTCTGCCTGCCACGCGTCGAGCCCGCGCGCGTCTATGAGCTGATCCGCGAGGAGCGCATCACCTGGATGTGCGCCGCGCCGACGGTGCTGATATCGCTCGCCAGTGCACCGGAGTCGATGCGCGAGGGTGCGCCGCGCGGCGTGCACGTCGTCACCGCGGGCGCGCCACCGGCGGCGGCGACCATCGAGCGCCTGGAGGGCGAGCTGGGCTGGGACGTGACTCAGGTCTATGGCCTCACGGAGACCGCGCCGTTCATCACGGTCTGCGAGCCGCGCCCCGAGCACCGCTCACTTGGATTGCAGGAGCGCGCAACCGTCAAGGCGCGCCAGGGAGTCGAGCTGATCACGTCCGGCGAGCTGCGCGTGGTCGGTGGCGACGGCGCCGAGGTCGCCTGGGACGGGCAGTCGCTGGGCGAGATCGTGGTGCGCGGCAACGTGGTGATGAAGGGCTACTACGACGACCCCGAGGCCACCGAGCGCGCCATGGGCGACGGGTGGTTCCACTCCGGCGACGCCGCCGTCGTCCATCCCGACGGCTACGTCGAGATTCGCGACCGCATCAAGGACGTGATCATCTCCGGCGGCGAGAACATCTCGTCGGTCGAGGTCGAGGGCGTGCTGCTGCGCCATCCCGCGGTGCGGGAGGTTGCCATCGTCGGGCTGCCGCACGAGAAGTGGGGGGAGGCGCCGTATGCCTTCGTGGTGCTGCAGCCCGGCGCCACCGCGTCGGAGGACGACATCATCCAGTTCGCCCGCGCCGGGCTCGCGCACTTCAAGGCGCCGAAGGGTGTCAGCTTCGTCGACGAGCTGCCCAAGACGGCCACGGGGAAGATCCAGAAGTTCGTGCTGCGCAAGGGAGCGCCGGCGATCGCCGCGCAGTAGCTACCCCGCGCTGCCGTAGGGCTGACCTCACCTACCCCGCGCTGCCGTAGAACGGCGCGTCGCCGAACGTGAAGACGCCGCCGTCCGCAGCGACCAGCCAGTAGCCCCCGCCGTCCGGAGTCGAGGCGATGGCGGTGATGGCGCGGTTCAACGGCCTGGCGCCCAGTGAGCCATAACCAACCGCATTGCCGAAGGTGAACACGCCGCCGTCCGCGGCGACCAGCCAGTACCCGCCGCCCGACGCGGTGCGCGCCATGCCCACCACGGGTTGGTTGAGCCGCACGCCGCCGGTCGAGCCGAGGAACTGGGCGTCGCCGAAGCAGAAGACGCCGCCATCGGAGGCGACCAGCCAGTAGCCGCGGCCCGACGCGGTGGCGGCCATGCCGACGATGGGCTGGTTGAGCCGCACGCCGCCGGTCGAGCCGAGGAAGTGGGCGTCGCCGAAGGTGAAGATGCCCCCGTCCGCGGCGACCAGCCAGTAGCCTCGCCCCGTGGGCGTGGCCGCGATGCCCACCACGGGCTGGTTGAGCCGCACGCTCCCCTCCGAGCCATAGAACTGCGCGTCACCGAGGGTGAAGACGCCGCCGTCTGCCGCGGTGAGCCACATGCCCTTCGCGGACGGCGTGCGCGCGGCGCTGAGGATGGCCCGGTTGAGGTGCTGGCCGTTGAGCGACCCGGGCGAGGTGGCGTCGCCGAACGCCGCGGCGGAGCCGTCGGACGCGGGCAGCAGGTACCCCTTGGCGTCGTTGGTCGGGGCGATGCCGGTGTAGCCGGAGCGCACCACCACCGCCATCTTTCCGAAGGAGGCGAAGGAGTTCTCGAACTTCGCCATGTCGATGGTGAACTGGCTGCCGTTGCCGGGATCGCCCAGGGTCACCGTGCCGTCGTCGAAGTTGACGCCGACCAGGGCCATGGCGTGCTCGCCGACGCTGTAGGGAACGCTGCGCCCGTCCCACGCCGTCCAGGTGCGCAGCGAGGTCGTGCCGAGGTGGTTGACCACCCACACCACCACCGGGTTGCCGTTCATCACCTGCTGGTACAGCGTCTGCGGGTCGACGCCCGACATCGCCGTGGCCGACGCGCCGGCCAGCCCCGCGGCGAAGGCGATCGGCGGCGCGTACACGCCGTAGCCGGTGTAGCCGGGCTCGCTGCCGTTGACGTTGCCGACGAAGGTCGCGTACGGATCGCCCCACTGCACGACGTTGCCACCCTGCATGACCGGGCCACGCAGATCGGCGCCGATGGCGTTGAGGATCCAGTCCTCCGACACGTCGATGCCCTTGGCCGCCAGCGCGATGCGCAGCGCCGCCGCCTCGCAGGACAGCGAGTGCTGCTGCTGGAGCACCGGCGCGGCGATGCGGTTGCTCGCGGCCTGGGCGGGAAGCGCGCCGCCGACCACACCGGCCAGCGCGAGCAGCGACGCCGCCAACAGCGGGCGGAAGTGGCGGCCGCGGAATGCGCAGATCATGTCGGGAGGGCTCCGGGGCGGGGTGACTCCAGTATGCGAGCCGGGACCGCGCCCGTCACATCGGTTGCCGGGTTTTCACCACAACGTGCCCGAACTGCGCGAGCGCAGGCCTCAGCCGCGCGCGCTCAGCTCGGCGATGCGCCGCAGGGTCGCCCGCGCCGCGTGGCGCTGGCCCGAGCCGAAGAGCAGCACGTCGAGCAGCCCACCGGCACGGCCGAAGGCGCTCAGCGTGCCCTCGGCCTCGCTCGACACGGTGACCTGGGTCGCCCCGGAGCCGTGCGCGGCCAGGCGCAGCGTGGTCCGCACCGCGGGCGCGCCATCGGTGACGGTGCTCAGCTCCGCGCCCGGCTGCAGCGACTCCACGGTCGCCGACAGCGAGCGCTCGCCCTGACGGTCGCGCACCGTCGTCGACACCACCGCGCCCACCACCGGCGGGTCCGGCGACACGCTGCGCGCCACCACCCCGCGCGCCGGATCGGGGGTGCGCAGCAGGTCGAGGCAGGCGGCGTACACGGTATCGACCGGCCGGTCCACAACCGCACGGCGCACCACGCGGCGCATCAGTGCCATGACGCCACATCATGCCGCAGCGGCCCATGCCCGCCCGGCTGTCCCACCCATGTGATAGTATCGGTAACACTTTTGATGCTGATGGCTGTGGTGAACCCCCCGCGGGCGGCCCAGCGGGACACCGGCCAGGTGCAGCGCACCCGGCCGGGCGCGCCTCCCAAGCCCCCCGCCGCCCCCCGACACCTGCACGGCGCCGACGCCCTCCGCGCCGTGGCCGCCGTGGCCGTGATCGTCATCCATGCGTCCTACTGGCCGCTGCAGAACCGCGGGGTCGACCGCGCCGTGTGGAGCTCGGTCACGCTGCTTGCTCGCTTCGCCGTGCCCGCCTTCGTCATCCTCACCGGGCTGGTGCTCGGCTTCCGCTACGGCGACCAGCGCCTCGGCGGCGCCTTCCTGCTCCGCCGCGCCCGGCGCAGCCTGCTGCCCTGGCTGATCTGGGTGCCCGTCTTCTGCGTCGCCGATCTGCTCTGGCTGAACGACCTCTCGCCCACCTGGCCGGCCGTGCGCGACTGGCTGGCCGGGGGCGCGGGGCATCTCTACTTCCTGGTCCTGGTCCCCCAGCTCTACGTCCTGCTGCTCGCCTGGCCCGCGCGACGCCGCCCGCTGGTGCTGCTCACCGCGGCGGCGCTGGCGCTGCAGGTGGCGCTCTCACTGGTGCGCCTGTATGTCCCCATTGGCACCGGCGGGGTGGCCCACCGGCTCCTGCTCGACCACGGCTACGAGCTGTTCCCCTTCTGGATCGGCTACTTCGCCCTGGGCGTGCTGGCCGGGCGATGGCTGCGGGAGCGCGACGGCCGTGGACTGCCCGCCTGGCCGTTCCTCGCCGCCGTGCCCGCGACCGGCGCGCTGCTGCTGGCCGTCGACGTGCGCGGCGCCGCCAACGCGGCCTACGCGCAGGGCACCGGCGCCTTCCTCACCCCGCTGCTGCTGCCGTTCGCGGTGGCCGTGGGCGGCGCGGTGATCTTCGGCGCGCCGCGCCTGCTCAGGCGCACGCCCCGGCTGCGCGCCGCCAGCGACGCGCTGAGCCGGCACTCGCTGGGCGTGTACATCGTCCATCCGCTGCTGCTCGCATTGCTGGGACGCCTGCTCCGGCACGCGCTGCAGACCCACCTGCCCTGGTCGATCGCGGCGTTCCTCGGCATCGTCGCCGGCAGCCTGGCCGGGGCCCTGCTGTTCTGCACACTTCTGGCACGAACTCCGCTGGCCGTGGCCATCGGCGAATCGCGGCGGCGCCGCCACCAGCCGGAGCGCGTGCTTCTCGGTCGCCGCGCCGTCTGACCGCGGGTCAGGCCTTGATGGTGCTGACCACCCAGAAGTCGCTGGCGAGCTGGTGGTCCATGACGTACTCGTAGGGCATGTAGAAGTAGCCGTGGTCGGCGTTGTCCGGACCCCACGAGTTGCGCACCACGAACTGGCCCTTGCCGTCGTCGTAGCCCACCGCGAGCACCGCGTGGCCACCGACCGGCTGGTCGTTGGCGGAGGGCAGCGGGGTGACCACCGCCTGCTTGCCGTCCGGCCCCCAGAACGACTGGAACACGCTGATGCCGAAGACGAACGGGTAGCCGCCGGCCAGGCAGCCCTTCATCTGCGAGAGCACCTGGGTGACGCGGTGGTAGGCGATCGCGGTGTGCTGTGTGGCGTCGGTGTAGCACTGCGCGGTCGGCTTCTCGGCGGCGCGTGAGCCGGGCGGGAAGGCGCCGCCGTCGGAGGCGGCGGGCGTGGCGTCGTAGGGCCACTCGTCCTCGGGACAGACGCCCTGCTGGGCGACGCTCTTGATGCCATCGCGGATCTGCGCGCCGGCGTCGAAGGCGACGTGCCCCTCCATGGCGCGCTCGTTGTAGTAGATGAACAGCCGCGAGGGCACGAAGTCGGGCGCCTCGTTCCCCTTGCGGCGGTCGAACTGCACCGCGGCGGCGATGGCGTTGGCGGTGCAGCTGCCGATCTGGCCCTGGTCGTACACCGGCGGACACTGTGGGCGCAGGTCGGCGGTGGCCGGCAGTGCCTTGAGCAGGTTCACCGGCGCCGAGAACATCAGGTCGCGCGGATCGGGGAGATCGCGAACCCAGCCGAGTCCCTGGATGCGTCGTTGCTGTTCCGCCATCGGCGTGCTCCCGTCAAACACCCCGCGCCTGGCCCAGACGCTCAGGGAGGCGCCAGTATAGGACGGGTCCGCGCGGCGCGCTAGAGGGGGATGTTGCCGTGCTTGCGCTGCGGGCGCTCGACCTGCTTGTCGAGGCTCATGGTCAGCGCCCGGATCAGCACCTCGCGGGTCTGCTTGGGCTCGATGACGTCGTCGACGTAGCCGCGCTCGGCCGCGTAGTAGGGATTGGCGAACTGCTCCTTGTAGGACTCGATCAGCTCGGCCGCCCGCTGCGCCGGATTGGCCGACGCCGCGATCTCCCGCTTGAAGATGACATTGACCGCGCCCTGCGGGCCCATCACCGCGATCTCCGCGGTCGGCCAGGCGACGTTGTAGTCGGCGCGGATGTGCTTGCTGCACATGACGTCGTAGGCGCCGCCGTAGGCCTTGCGGGTGATCACCGTCAGCTTGGGCACGGTGGCCTCGCAATACGCGTAGAGCAGCTTGGCGCCGTGGCGGATGATGCCGCCGTACTCCTGGTCGGTGCCGGGCAAAAAGCCGGGCACGTCGACGAACGTCACCAGGGGGATGTTGAAGGCGTCGCAGAAGCGCACGAAGCGCGCCGCCTTGATCGAGGCCTCGATGTCGAGCGCGCCGGCCAGCACGCGCGGCTGGTTGCCGACCACGCCGACCGAATGCCCGTCGAGCCGCGCGAACCCGGTGATGATGTTGGCCGCGTGGTACGGCATGACTTCGAGGAAGCGTCCCTCGTCGACGACGTGGGTGATCACCGAGCGCATGTCGTAGGGCTGGTTGGGGTTGTCGGGGATGATCGACTGCAGCTCGACGTCGGCGCGATGGGGGTCGTCGAGCGTCGGCCGGTGCGGCGGCTTCTGCCTGTTGTTGCTGGGCAGGAAGCTGAGCAGCTCGCGGATCTGCGCGAAGGACTCGTCCTCGGTGTCGGCGAGGAAGTGGGCCACGCCGCTGCGCTGGTTGTGCACGTCGGCGCCGCCGAGGTCCTCGAAGGTCACCTGCTCGCCGGTGGTCACCTTGATGACGTCGGGACCGGTGATGAACATGTAGCCGACCTTGCGCACCATGCAGATGAAGTCGGTCATCGCCGGCGAGTACACCGCGCCGCCGGTGCAGGGCCCGACGATCAGCGAGATCTGCGGGATCACGCCGCTGGACTCGACGTTGCGGTAGAAGATCTCCGCGTAGCCGGCGAGCGAGACGACGCCCTCCTGGATGCGCGCGCCGCCGGAGTCGTTGATGCCGATGCACGGCGACCCGGTGCGCACCGCCAGGTCCATGATCTTGGTCACCTTCTCGGCGAACACCTCGCCCAGCGAGCCGCCGAAGACGCTGGCGTCGTGGGAGAAGACGAAGATCTGCCGGCCGTCGACGGTGCCCCAGCCGGTGACCACGCCGTCGCCGCGGATCTTCTTCTCCTCCATGCCGAAGTTGCTGTTGCGGTGCACGGCGAAGGCGTCCATCTCGGTGAACGAGCCGGGGTCGAGGAGGCGCTCGATGCGCTCGCGCGCGGTCAGCTTGCCCTTGCGGTGCTGCGACTTCTCGGCCGCGCCGCCGCGGTGCACGGCGTCGTAGCGCCGCTTGCGGAGCAGGTTGATCTTGCGCTCGGTGACGCTGCCGGGAATGCCCGCCGCCTTGCCGTTGCTCGCTCCCGCGGCGGCCTGGCGAAGCTCCCCGGCGCTCAGCTTGGGACGGTCTCCGGCTCCCGCGGGCGGGATGCCGGGCTTGGTGGGACGGGCCATCGCGGCCAAGCGTAGCGGAGCAGGCGGCGAGCCGGTCGCGCCAGCCGCCTGCGCGGCGCGCCCATGGGGCGGGCGCGGCCGGGTCACTGCGACCCGGCACGCGCCGTGCCCCTGGTTGGAGGGGAGTTGCGGAGCTAGTCCTGCGAGCTGGGCTGGCCGGTGCTCGGGTCGAGGATCAGCCGGCCCTCGCTGGGGTTGTTCATGTCGAACAGGTTGAGCAGGGTGCCGGCGTTGGCGTCCCAGCTGCCGCTGCCGATGCGGCCGAGCGACCAGTTGTCCTCGATGAATCGGGTGATCGAGGACTGGTCGGTGGTGCTGTGGTCGACCGAGTTCTGCTTGGCGAACGGCGAGATCACCAGCAGGGGCAGGCGCGGGCCGAAGCCGCAGCGGGTCTGCTCGGCGGCGCCGGTGGAGCTGGTGGGCACCTGGTGGGCGTTGCCGCACTGCCCGGCGGCGGTCAGGGTGTCGAGCTGGGTCTGCGAGCCGATCATCACCGGCGCCATGACGTGGTCGTACCAGCCGTCGGAGTCGTCGTAGGAGATGACCACGGCGGTGTCCTTCCACGAGCTGCTCTGCTGCAGCTTGTTGATGCTGTCGACCAGGAAGGTCTGCTCGTCGAGCGGGTTGGAGTAGCCGGCGTGGCCGTCCTGGTAGCGCGGCGCCTTGAGGAAGCTGACCGCGGGCATGCTGCCGTTGTCCACCGAGGCCCAGAAGTCGGAGAGGTCGTACTGGTGGTTGGCCTGGTCCTGGGCGCCGATCCTGTCGATCGAGGTCGGCGGCAGGTGCTGCGGGTTGGCCGTCGAGGCGTAGTACTGGAAGGGCTGGTGGTGGGCGCTGTAGTCCTTGACCACGGCGCCGGTCACCGGGCTGGTGTGGGTGCCGGTGCAGACCTGGCCGAGGTTGTCGCTGCTCGGCTGGCCGGGCACATAGCCGGGGCTGGCGAAACCGCCCTCGAACCAGCCCCAGGTGACGTTCTGGGTGTTGAGCAGGTCGCCGACGTTCTTGCCACCAACGGCAGCAACACCGGTGCCCGAGCAGGTGTCGAACATCGGGTCGGGGTCACCGTAGACGGTGCCCGCGCCCTGCGGCTGCGGCTGCCCGGGGGTGGCCGGCTGCGTGGTCTTGGCGCCGCAGGCTGGCTGGGTGCCATTGACGCTGTCCTGCGCGCCGCAGGTCGCACCGTACGTGTTGCCGGCCACCAGGTTGAGCACGCCTGGGGTCGAGGGGCCGTAGCCGGTGCCGTACGAGTTGTCGCTCATGGCGAAGTGCTGCGCATAGTTCCAGAGCGCGGTGACGGTGTTGCCGTCGTAGTAGTCCATCACCGCCATGTTGCCCGGCGTGGCCGCGCCGCCCAGGCACTGGCCCAGCGTGTTGCCGGTGCTGCTGCTGGAGTTCTCCACGAACTTGTCCATGGCGCCGTGGTCGGCGGCGCTCTGCTCGGGCGTGTAGTCGTGGTTCATGTCGCAGGTGTGCGCCTGGCTGCGGCTGAGGCGCTGCGGGTTGGCGCTGTTGGGGTTGCTGCTCAGCAGCGCCGGGCTCAGCCCGTTGACCGACGGCGTCCCGCTCTTGGCGGTGAAGCCCGGCTCAGCCTGCGGGTTGAGCGCGTTGGGGTAGGTGCCGAAGTAGTGGTCGAAGGAGACGTTCTCCTGGAAGATCACCACCAGGTGCTTGATCGGCGTGGTGGTGGCGAGCGCGGTGGCGGGGTCGTTGGCCTTGGCCCCCGCGGTCGAGGGCATCACCGCCGCGACGGCGACGGCGCCGACGGCGGCCGCGATGGACAGCGTTCGACGATGGTTCACGAGTGTGACTGGCCTCCATTCCATTCCTGCGGTTGGACTGCTCAGCCATGCTGCCGGGGTGGACATTGGCAACGCGGTAAGGCGCGCTTAAGGGCTGGCGAGCGACGGGTCAGAACGGCCCCGCGCTGAAGGCGAAGTCGAGACCCTGGCCGGCGCGCGTCGAGGTGGTGCCGCCGCCCGGCGTCGCGGTGAGGATGTCGAGGCCGCACGGACCGGAGGGGAAGGCGCCCGTGCCGGGCTGGTAGTCGCACGCCGCGACGGCGACCAATCCCGGACCAGGCAGCGGCTGCGCCCACTGGGGCACGGTCTGACCGTCGCTGCGCGACCACACGACGCGCCCCGTGCGCCAGTCGAGGAGCTGGATGCCCGGGACCCGGCTGAGCGTCGTCCCCGAGCTCGCCGCGTCGAGCGCGACCACCAGCGCCGCGCCGTCACCGCTGAACCCCACCGGCCACCCGCTCGTCGCCAGGCGCACGACGGCACCGGTCGCCACCGAGACCACCACCGGGTGCCGAGCGGTATCGACGTAGGCGAAGACCTGCCCGTCCGGCGATGCCACCGGCGATCCGGCGCAGTCGCCGCTGCAGATCGCCCGCTGCGCCGGGGCGCCGCCGGCATGGAGGTCGAGCTGCATCACCTCGTTGGCGACGCCCTGCATGGTGGTCGAGAGCAGCACGTCGGCGCGCATCTCGTTCGCGCTGCAGCTCAGCAGCGACGGCGATTCGCTCGACTCCGCGTCCGTGGTGGGAAGGCGCGCGCTGCCCCACAGGATGCCGTCGAGGCCGAGCAGGTCGACCTGGACGCCGTTGGCGGCCGCCAGGGGCGACATGTGGCAGAGATGCCGGCCGTCGTCGGCCCACACCGTCTGCCCGCCGAAGGGCATCTGTCCCAGCCAGCTCCCGCTCGCCGCGTACACGTCGCGGTCGACCAGCAGCGTGCGGCCGTCGGGCGACCCGGCCACCGCCGGCTGCTGGGCCGCGCGGCCGCCGTCGCTGGTGGCCGGCAGCGCGATGGTGCCGCGGTCGCGTCCCGACCAGTCGACGGCGTGGAGGGTGTACGGCGGCCCGAGCGTCCCATCCCAGTTGGCCCAGTAGACGACGTCGACACCGGCGGGGACGGTCGACGGCAGGTCCGGGTGCGGCCTGGCGACCGGCAGCGGCGCGACGGTCGGCACCGGCGCGACCGCGACGACGTGCGGCGCGCGAAGCTGCTTGACGGCCACCGCCGCCGCCACCCCGATTGCGGGCACCAGCGCGAGCGCGACGGCGACCTGGAGCGGCCCGATGCGTCGAGGGCCGTCGGGATCGCCGCCGTGGTTCGCAGCCATTGGCCTACCGTCGCCGTGCCGGAGGGTGACGCCCGCCGCGCGAAGCGCGCGCCTCAGAACAGCGCGCTGGGCCGGTATACCCCAAAGACGCCGCGCAGGGTGTTGCTCACCTCGCCGACCGTGGCGTAGTGGGACAGGGCGTCGCGCATGGGTGGGAGCAGGTTGTCGGTGCCCTCGGCGGCGCCGTGCAGTGCGGCGAGGGCGCGGTCCACGGCGGCCTGGTCGCGTCCGGCGCGCACCTCCTGGACCCGGCGCACCTGCTCGGCCTCCAGCTCGGCGGCGACGCGGAGGATCTCGACCTCCTGCTGCGAGGTCTCGGCGAACCGGTTGACGCCGACCACGATGCGCTCACCGCGCTCGACGAGCTGCTGGTGGCGGTAGGCGGAGTCCTGGATCTCGCGCTGGTAGAAGCCCTGCTCGATGGCGCGCACCGCGCCGCCCAGGCCGTCGACGCGGTTCATCAGCGTGCGCGAGGCGGCGACCAGCTGCGCGGTCAGCGACTCGACGAGATAGGAGCCGCCCATGGGGTCGGCGACGTTGCCCGCGTTGGCCTCGTAGGCGATGTACTGCTGGGTGCGCAGGGCGATCTCGGCGGCCTGCTCGGTGGGCAGCGCGAGCGCCTCGTCGTAGGAATTGGTGTGCAGAGATTGCGTGCCCCCGGCCACGGCGGCGAGCGCCTGGATGGCGACGCGAACCACGTTGTTGAGCGGCTGCTGCGCGGTGAGCGTGGCGCCGCTGGTCTGGGCGTGGAAGCGCAGCATCTGGGAGCGCGGGTCGCGGGCGCCGAAGCGGTCGCGCATCACCTCGGCCCAGATGGCGCGGGCGGCGCGGAACTTGGCGACCTCCTCGAAGAAGTCGTTGCTGACGTTGAAGAAGAAGCTGAGCCGCGGAGCGAACTTGTCGACCGCCAACCCCGCGTCGACGGCGGCCTGAACGTAGGCGATGCCGTTGGCCAGGGTGAAGGCGATCTCCTGCGGCGCCGTCGCCCCCGCCTCGCGGATGTGGTAGCCGCTGATGGAGATGGTGTTCCAGCGCGGCAGCTTCTCGGCGCAGTAGGCGAAGGTGTCGGTGACCAGGCGCATCGACGGGCGCGGCGGGAAGATGTAGGTGCCGCGCGCTGCGTACTCCTTGAGGATGTCGTTCTGGATGGTGCCGCCCAGCAGCGAGGTGTCGATGCCCTTGCGCTCGGCGGCCAGCTCGTAGAGCAGCAGCAGGATCGACGCCGGGGCATTGATGGTCATCGAGGTGGTGACCTTGTCCTGCGGGATGCCGTCGACCAGCAGCTCCATGTCGGCCAGCGAGTCGATGGCCACGCCGACCTTGCCCACCTCGCCCCGAGCCATGGGATCGTCGGAGTCGTAGCCCATCTGGGTGGGCAGGTCGAACGCTGTCGACAGACCGGTCTGTCCGGCGCGGAGCAGGTAGTGGAAGCGCTGGTTGGTCTGCTCGGCGCTGCCGAAGCCGGCGTACTGGCGCATCGTCCAGAGCCGCGAGCGGTAGCCGTCGGCGCGCACGCCGCGCACGAAGGGATACGACCCGGGCGGCGGCTGCTCAGCCGGAGCCAGAGACGCCGTGTAGAACGGCTCCAGCGGCAGCCCGCTCTCGGTCTCCACCGGCGACGCCTCGGGCTCGTCCCCCGACGGCGACGCCGAGGCGGACGGCTTGGACACCGTGGCCATCAGTGCGACCCGTTGGCCTCGGGGTCTTCCTGGCACAGCTCGGTGAGCACCCCCGCCGCCGCCTTGGGGTGCACGAAGGCGACCAGCCGTCCACCGGCACCCTTGCGCGGCGCGGTGTCGAGAAGTTGGGTGCCGTCAGCGGCGAGGCGGTCGAGGGCGTCCTGCACGTCGGCGACCCCGTAGGCGACGTGGTGGATGCCGCCGCCGCGCTTCTCCAGGAACCTGGCGATCTTGGAATCGGGGCCCAAAGACCCCAACAGCTCGATGCGCGACTCGCCGACCTCGAACATCACCGTCTCCACGCCGTCGGACTCGACCACCTCGCGATGCGACGGCTCGACCCCGAAGAGGTGGGCGTAGGCGGCCGCGGCCGCGTCGAGGTCGGGCACGGCGATGCCGATGTGGTCGATCTTCTCCAGCATGCGAACGAGCTCCCTTGTGGTGCAGGTGCTTGCCGAGTATAGGAACCTGCGCCGCGGCGACGATGCACGCCCGGCCGCGCTGCCTACGCCTCCAGCAGCGCCAGCGCGTTCCTGCAGGCCGCGGGCATGTCCTCGCGCAGGCTGTGGAACGACCACACGCCGCGCTTCTCGCTGCGCACGAATCCGGCCTCGCGGAGCTTGCCCAGGTGGTGCGAGATGGTCGGCTGGGACTGGGCGAAGGCGGCGGTGAAGTCGCAGACGCAGATGGGGCCGCCGGCGTCGCGGAGCATGCGCAGGATCTGGACCCGGGTGGGGTCGGCGAGGACGCGGAACAGCGCGGCCAGCGACTCCGCCTCGCGCGGTGCCATGGGCAGCTCGACGGGAACGCAGCAGCCGCGGGTGCGGACGCCGAGATCGACGGCAGGCTGCGTGGCGGTGGGACTGGCGGCCATCCGCCCCATGGTACCGATTGACGGCCATCGATGCCTCACCGGCGAGCTGCCGCCACAAGTTCGTTATCCCTCTCTCAGGACCATTTCAGGCGCCCGGCGCGGCCCGCCTCCATAGTGAGCGCCGGCCCACAGCCCCATCAGCAACGAAAAGGACCGGATCAAGCAATGTTGTTCACTCCACTCCGCAAGGC
The DNA here is from genome assembly GCA_035569495.1 of Candidatus Angelobacter sp. Taxonomy (GTDB): domain Bacteria; phylum Chloroflexota; class Dormibacteria; order Aeolococcales; family Aeolococcaceae; genus DASRDZ01. The sequence goes on from DATMMX010000033.1 coordinate 87,337, forward strand.
GGTGATCGCCGGCGCCGGCCTGGTGGCCCTCGGCGCGGGCACCGGCGTCGGCGTCCACTCGGCGATGACCGCCACGCTCACCTCCGCCAACACACCCAACGTCAGCACCGCGGCGACCAGCCCCAACCCGGCCACCACTCCCGACCCCACCGACTGCCGCCACGGGCACGGCGAGAAGGGGGCCGCGGCCGAGCAGTTGATCTCCATCACCGCCAGCGTCACCGGCCAGACCCCGCAGCAGATCCTCGACCAGCTCAAGGCTGGCAAGACGCTCAACCAGATCGCCGGCAGCAACGCCGCCACCGTCGAGCAGCAGGCGATCGCCAAGCTCAAGACCGCGCTCGACCAGCGGGTCGCCGCCGGCAAGCTCGACGCCGCCCGCGAGCAGACCATGCTCGACAAGGCCAAGACCGCCCTGGACAAGACGATGTCCAGCGACCTCAGCGGCAAGCTCCCGCCTGCCGGCGCCGCCGCCTGCGCCCCGCGGGGCCTGCTCGGCACCCTGGTCAAGGTGACCGCCGACAAGACCGGCCTGACCGTCCAGCAGGTGCTCGACCAGCTCAAGGCCGGCAAGTCGATCGACCAGATCGCCGGCAGCAAGGCGGCCGACGTCAAGGCCACCGTGCTGCAGATGGAGCAGCAGAAGCTCTCCTCCGAGCTCGACAAGCTGATGGGCCGCAGCGGCCTGCCCGACCCCAAGCTGGGCCACGGCCCCGGCGGCGCCAAGCCGAACACCTCGCCCTCGCCGGCCGCGTAGCCGGCGCACGACCCTCCCGCCCTCACGGGCCCCCGCCGCGGACCTGCGGCTCGGGGGCCCGTGTCCTTGTTTCTCGGGGCGGTCGCGCCTTGGTCACCGTGCGGGAGCGCGCCCGAGGCCGGTGCTACGGTCGCCGCGACCATGACCCGTCCCTCCCGGGCCACACTGCTCG
>DATMMX010000034.1:0-23292 GCA_035569495.1 Candidatus Angelobacter sp.
CATGGTCGACAAGCTGGGCGAGCGCTTCGGCGTCAAGGTGCACGAGTTGAAGGTCGGCTTCAAGTACATCGGGCCGGTGATGACCGAGACCAACGCGCTGATCGGCGGCGAGGAGTCGGGCGGCTTCGGCTTCCGCGGCCACCTGCCCGAGCGCGACGGCATCCTGGCCGGGCTGATGGTGGCGCAGATGATCGTCGACTACGGCATGCCGCTGTCGCGCATCCTCGCCCACCTCGAAGACCTGGTCGGCCCGCACGCCTACACCCGCCACGACATCCGCCTCTCGCGCGACGGCTACGACCAGCGCCGCGAGGAGATGTACGCGCGCATCAAGTCGAATCCACCGACGACGCTGGCCGGCGCGCGCGTGGTGCGCACCCGCGACGACGACGGCTTCAAGTTCTACATGGACGACGACTCCTGGGTGCTGGTGCGCTTCAGCGGCACCGAGCCGTTGATCCGCGTCTACAGCGAGGCGACCACGCGCGAGCGGGTGGACGAGCTGCTCGCCGCGCTGGAGGCGTACCTGGGCCTGAGCGAGCAGGTCGCTGCGGGGGCAGCGCATTGACCGAGCCGCCGAGCGGTGACCCGGCGGTGCAGCCCGCCGGCGCGGGACGTGTGGACAAGCCCTGGGGCTACGAGCTGCGCTGGGCGATCACCGATCGCTACCTGGGCAAGCTGATCCACGTCGACGCCGGGCAGGCGCTGTCGCTGCAGTACCACGTGCAGAAGGACGAGGCCATCCTGGTGCTCTCCGGCGACCTCGACCTGGTGCTGGAGGACGAGGCGGGCGTGGTGCGCACCCACCGCATGACCCCGGGGATGAGCGCGCGGGTGCGCCCCGGGCGGCGGCACCGCTTCCAGGCGGTCAGCGACGTCGACATCTGCGAGGTGTCCTCCCCGGAGATCGACGACGTGGTGCGGCTCGAGGACGCGTACGGGCGGGCCGGCACGTCCTCGGCGTGAACCGGGCCGCCTGGGGGAAATCCACAGTTTCCACAGCCTGCCGTGGATAACCGAACGGGCATTCGACCTCCGGAACGGGGTGGTGGGCGCGGCCACGCCTTCTACGCGGACCAGGCTCGCCGCGCCCTGGGCATCCAGCTCCACGGGCCGCTGGCCGAGCTGCGCACCCCGTTCTTCCACTTCGTCATCGGCGCCTTCGTCGCCGGGATCGCGGTGCTGGCCCGGCCGCAGCGGGTGGGCATCCCGCTGGGCATCGGGCTCGACGTGGTGCTCGCCCTGCTCGGCGTCGCCGCCCTGCTCGCCTACGACCGGCTCTTCTGCCCGCCCGACGCGCGGCCCGGGCTGGAGGGCGGCGCCCTGCCCGCGGGGGCGCTGCTCGCCGAGGCGGTGGTCCTGTCGGGGACGGGCGACACCCGGCTGTGGGTGCCCGCCGTGGTGCTGGCCGCGCTGATCATCGCCGCCGCCCCGCATCTCAGCGCCATGCGCCTGGCGGGGCGTGACGAGGGGTGGCTGCGATTGGCCCGCGACGCGGCGGGGGTGGCGGTGATGGTGCCGGTGCTGATCGCCGGCTGCTCGACGGCCGCGGGACCGGTGCGCGGCTCGATCGTCGCGGCGGGCGCCTTCCTCACCGTGGTCGACGCGGTGCACACCGAGCGGACGGCGCGGCTGCGCGGGCTGCTGGCGGCGTTCGCAGTGGCGCTGGCGGTGTCGCTGTGCCTGCTCCCGGCCACCTCCGGACCGCAGGTGCCGGCGGCGGGCGGGATCCTGCTGGTGCTGTGGTATGGACTGCGCGGTCTGGCCGTGGCCGCCGGGGCGGCCAGGCTGTCGCGCGGTGTCGTCGCCGAGTACGGGGTTTTCGTCCTCGCCGCCGCGGCGCTGCTCAGCACCCAGGCGCGGCACTGACCGACCGGTCGTCTGTCGCGGCTCGGTGACGGCGCACCAACAACTCTTTACCCGGCACGGTTCACGGCTTCACGGGCTGGACCGCAAGATTTCTTGCGGAATCTGAATTTTCCCGGGGAGAGGTTGCGCCCGTTGTCCGACACTGTCCGCGCTGCGAACGACACCGGGTTCGACCGGTTGACCGCCGACGACCAGACGCTGGTCGACGCCTTCCGCGGCGGCGACGTGGGCAGCTTCGAGGAGCTGTACCGCCGCCACCAGCCGCTGGTGCTGCGCCGCCTCACCCGATTGTGCGGCAACGCGGCGGTCGCCGAGGAGCTCGCCCAGGAGACCTTCCTGCGCGCGGCGCAGCGCATCGGTGCCACCGGCGAGCTGCACTTCCGCGCCTGGATCCTGCGCATCGGCACCAACATCGGGATCGACCATCTGCGCGCACTCAAGCGCGCTCCTGCACAGTCGCTCGACGACATGGTCAAGGTCGTCCCCGCCGCGGGGACACCGGCGGTTGTCGACACCGAAGGTGCGGTGGAGATGCGCGAGACCGCCCGATTCGTCGCCTCGGTGCTGGAGCGGCTCAACCCGCGCCACCGGCAGGTGCTGGTGCTGCGCGAGATCGAGGGGCTCGACTATCGCTCCATCGCCGACCGGTTGGGGGTGTCGTGCTCCGCGGTCGAGACGCTGCTCTTCCGCGCGAGGGGCCGCTTCCGCGAGGAGTACGCGAAAGCCATCGCCGCCTAACGGCGCGACCGGCCGCGCTGCGGTTTCGCCGGCATCAACTCGCGATGCAGGTCCGCGAGCATCCCCTCGATGCTCTCCAGCAACGTGACCACGCTGTCCGCCCGATCGATCAGCAACGCCACCCGCTCGATCCCGATCTCCGCCTCGATCCGCTCCAGCAGATCCGCCCCCCGCTCCGCCGACCGCGCCAGCCGGTCGAGACTCCGGCTCGCCCCATCCACAGCGGTGAGCCCGCCCAGCACCGAGCCGGGTCCGCGGAGCAGGCTGCCGAAGCCGCCGGATGAGGGTGCTGCTGCGGGGGGAGCGGCTGCAGGGCGGGCGCGGCGCCGCGGAGTCTGGTCAGGAGCGGAGGGACGTCTTGGCATCACATGCCAAGATAAGCGCGCCGCACCTCTTCGGACTCGGCCAGCTCCGCCGCCGGCCCCTCCATCACGATGGACCCCGTCTCCAGCACGTAGGCGCGCTGCGCCGTGGCCAGGGCCATGCGCGCGTTCTGCTCGATGAGCAGCACGGTCGTGCCCGTCCCGTTGATCTCGCGGATCACCTCGAAGATGGCGTCGACCAGGATCGGCGCCAACCCCAGCGACGGCTCGTCCAGCAGCAGCACCCGCGGCCGCGCCATCAGGGCGCGCCCGATCGCCACCATCTGCTGCTCGCCGCCGCTCAGCGAGCCGGCGATCTGGCTCTGCCGTTCGCGCAGGCGGGGGAAGAGCGTGAAGATACGGTCGAAGTCGGCACGAACGTCGCTGTCGTCGTGACGCGCGTAGGCGCCCATCTCCAGGTTCTCGCGCACCGTCATGCGCGAGAACAGGCGCCGCCCCTCGGGGGAGTGGCCGACGCCGGCGCGGGCGATCAGCTCGGCGCCGAGGTGCTGCACAGCACGGCCGTCGAGCAGCACGTCGCCGCTGCTCGGCCGCACCAGGCCGCTGATGGTGCGCAGCGTCGTCGTCTTGCCGGCGCCGTTGCTGCCGATCAGGGCGACGATCTCGCCGTGCTTGACGATCAGCGAGACGCCGCGCAGCGCCTGGATGCGCCCGTAGTAGACGTCGACCTTGCGCAGCTCCAGCGTCGGCGGCGCCGGCGCCGCGGTGGTGCCGCCGGTGGCGGCCGTGGTCTGCTCGGTCATGCCCCGCGCGCCGCCTGGCCGGCGGCGGTGCCCAGGTAGGCGTCGATCACCCGCGGGTTCTCGCGCACCTCCTTGGGCGTGCCCTCGGCGATCTTCTCGCCGTAGTCGAGGACCACGATGCGGTCGCTGATGCCCATGACCACGCGCATGTCGTGCTCGATCAGGAAGATGGTCAGGCCGTCGTCGCGCAGCTTGGAGATCACCCCCATCAGCTCCACCTTCTCATGCGGGTTGAGGCCGGCGGCGGGCTCGTCGAGCAGCAGCAGGGTCGGGCCGCTGGCCAGCGCGCGGGCGATCTCCAGGCGGCGCTGCAGGCCGTAGGGCAGGTTGCGCGCGTACACGTCGGCGTAGCGCTCCAGGCCGAGCCGGCGCAGCGTGGCCAGGGCGCGCTGCTCGACGACGCGCTCCTCGTTGCGTGCCTTGCGGGTGTGCAGCAGGTCGTCCCACACCTTGGAGTGCATGCGGACGTGCTCGCCGACCATCACGTTGTCGACGGCCGTCATGTAGGAGAAGAGGCGGATGTTCTGGAAGGTGCGGGTGATGCCCAGCCGGGTGATGCGGTGCGGCTGCATGCCCAGCAGCGACACGTCCTTGAAGCGCACGTCGCCGTCGCTGAGCGGGTACAGGCCGGTGATGCAGTTGAAGGCGGTGGTCTTGCCCGCGCCGTTGGGTCCGATCATGGAGACGATCTCGCCGGTGTCCACCTCGAAGGACACGTCGTTGACCGCGACCAGGCCGCCGAAGCGCTTGACGATGCGGTCGACTTCGAGCAGGGCCATCAGGCGCGCTCCTGCACGGCCGCCAGCGGCTCGGACTCGGCGCCCGTCTCCAGCTCGACCTTGCGCGCGCGACTGGGCAGCAGCCCGGATGGTCGCAGCAGCATGATGCCGATGAGGATCAGGCCGTAGACGATGAACTTGTAGTCGCTGTACTGGATGGTGCCGAGCTGGGTGACGCCGACGTTGCTGCCCACCGTGCCCATCCAGCCCTGCAGCTCGGGCAGTACCCAGAAGATGACAAAGCTGACCAGAATCGCGCCGACGATGACGCCGGTGATGTTGCCGATGCCGCCCAGCACCACCGTGGTCAGCGCGGTGACCGACACGGCGAACTGGAAGTTGTCCGGCGTCACCGAGCTGAGCATGGCGCCGAAGAAGGCGCCGGCGAAGCCGGACACGGCGGCGCCGATGGCGAAGGCGAGCAGCTTGGTGGTCACCGTGTTGATGCCGGTGGCCGAGGCGGCCACCTCGTCCTCGCGGATGGCCACCCAGGCGCGGCCGAGGCGTGATCGCTCCACGTTGCGCATCAGCAGCACCACCAGCACGATGACCACCAGGATGGCGTAGAAGTACGGCCGCGGATCGCTGCCGAAGATGTCGACGCGGCCCAGGCCGGGCAGCAACGACGGCGTGTCCACGCCGGAGATGCCGTTGGGGCCGCCGGTGTCGCCGAACAGGTTGTTCTGCGCCATGTCGGGGACGATCTCGCCGAAGCCGAGGGTGACGATGGCCAGGTAGTCGCCGCGCAATCGCAGGGTGGGAAAGCCGAGGATGGCGCCGAACAGGCCGGCGGCCGCGGCGCCGATGAAGATGATGATCCAGAACGGCCAGTGCAGCCCGTGGGTGGCCGAGGCCATCGACGCGGTGGTGTAGGCGCCGATGGCGAAGAACGCCGCGTAGCCGAGGTCGAGCAGCCCGGCGAAGCCGACCACCACGTTGAGGCCGAGCGCCAGCAGGATGTAGATGCCCGCCGACTGCGCGCCCCACACCACGAAGCCCGGCGCCTGGTGGAACATCAGCGGGAACAGGCCGCCGATGGCGAAGGCCACCGCGGCGAAGGCGAGCCCGCCGTGGCTCACCACCCATGACCGCGCGCCGTAGGCGAAGGCGATCAGCAGGAAGCCGGTCAGCATGATCCAGACGGCGTTGTCGACCAGCGCGTTGGGGGTGAGGTTGCCGAAGATCAACTCGGTGCGGCTGCTCACCAGGATGAGGATGAGCAGGACGCAGGCGGCGCCGAGCACGGCGAGGCCGGCGCGGATGCGCGCGAAGCGGAACGGCTCGACGCGCCTCGACATCACGGCGTACACGTCGTAGCCGAGCCCGGCGATCAGGGCCAGCATGCACACGCCCATCACCCACACCGCCAGCCAGCCGACGCCGGTGGGCGAGGAGACGATGACGTCCATCGGGCTGTGGCCGATGCCGCTGGCCGTCTGCTCGACGAACCAGGGCAGCAGCCAGCCCATCAGCAGCAGCAGCGCGCCGCCGGCGACGAGCAGCCAGAACACCGCCGCGCTCTCCACCCGGCGCGTCTGCGTCGCCGTCTCTGGCAGGTCGACCGCCACCTGCGGTTCGGCGATGTCAGGCACGGTCGGGCACCCGCATCCCCAGCAGTCCGCTGGGCCGCAGCGTCAGCACCAGGATGAGCATGGCGAAGATGATCGAGTTGCCCCACTGCCCGCCCAGCAGGTCGGAGCCGAAGACGTAGATGAGGCCGATCAGGAAGCCGCCGAGACCGGCGCCGAGGATGTTGCCGATGCCGCCGAGCACCGCCGCCGTGAAGGCGATGATGCCGAACTTGAAACCCAGGTTCCACTGCAGCAGGTTGTAGTAGATGGCGTAGACGGTGCCGCCCGCGGCGGCCAGGGCCGAGCCGATGAAGAAGGTCACCGAGATGGTGCGGTTGATGTTGATGCCGCTGAGCAGCGCGGCGTCCCGGTCCTGCGCGGTGGCGCGCATCGCCTTGCCCATGCGCGTGTAGCGGACGAACATCTGCAGCACCACCATCATCACCGCGGCGACCAGGATGACGAAGAGCTTCGGCCAGGACACGCTGACGCTGCCGATGGTGAAGGCGTTGCCGCCGATCCAGTCGTCCTTGCGGGCCTCGTAGTTGCCGCTGCCCGCGGCGACGAACATGATGCCCTCGAGCAGGAAGGCCATGCCGATGGCGGTGATCAGCGGCGCCAGGCGCGGCGCGTTGCGCAGCCTGCGATAGGCGACGCGCTCGATGACCACACCCAGCGTGCCGGTGCACAGCATGGTCAGCGGGAAGATGATCGCCAGGGCGGCGAGCAGGCCGCCGAAGTTGCTGGTGGCCAGCTTGGTCATGTCCAGGCCGAGGGCGCCGAGCCCCGCGCCGATCCACACCGACAGCATGCCGCCGAAGGTGAACACGTCGCCGTGGGCGAAGTTGATCAGCTCGATGATGCCGTAGACCATGGTGTAGCCGACCGCGATCAGGGCGTAGATGCCGCCGATCTGCAGGCCGTTGAGGATCTCCTCGCCGGTCTGCGTGCCGCCCTTGGAGACGAATTCCGCGACCACCATGCCGACGAATCCCGCGATCAGGAAGTAGATGAACGCCTGGCCGGAGATGGCGGCGAAGCGCAGCCGCATGCGGCTGAGCAGTGGTGGGGTCGGCTTGGGGCGCATCGGCTGCGCTCTGGTGGCGACGGCTGCGGGCGCCTCACCGTTCGGCAAGACGGGTGACCTCCAGGCGGTGAGATGAGGTGACACGGAGAGAGGGCCCCGGGTGGGGCCCTCTCCGCAGTTCGATGGCCGGACGCTACGTCCGACGGGCCGCGGCTACGCCGAGGTCTTGACCGTCGCGCTGTAGGTCCACTTGCCGCCCTGTGCCAGGAAGATGGTCAGCAGGACGTTGCTGGTGTCGCCGTTGGCGTCGAAGGTGGTGTGGCCGATGGCCCCGTCCCAGGACGTTGCCAGGACATCCTTGCGCACCGACTCACGGAAGGCGCTGCCGGTGCTCGGCAGGGTGCCGCCGTTGTCGGTGATCGCCTTCTTGACCGCCTGGAGCAGGATGTTCATGGCGTCGTACGCGTTGGCCGAGTACGCGCCGGGCGCCGCGCCGAACGCCGCCGTGTAGTCGGTGACGAACTGCGCCGCGGTGCTCAGCTTGGTCGGGTCGGGTGCGGCAACCGAGCCGTACGCGCCGTCCGCGGCGGTGCCGGCCTCGGTGAAGAACTCCTGGTCGACGATGCCGTCGCCGCCGACGTACTTGACGCTGGTCAGCCCGGCCGCGGCCATCTGCTTCTTGATGATGCCGCCGCCGTTGGACGACGTGCCGCCGAAGAAGATGACGTCGACGCCGAGGTTCTTGGCGTCGGTGAGCTGGGTGCTGAAGTCCTTGGTGTCACCGGGCAGCGAGGTCCGCTTGGCGATGGTCCCGCCGTCGGCCATGAAGAACTTGCTGAACTGATCGGCCAGGCCCTTGCCGTAGGTCTCCTGGTCGTCGAACACGTAGGCCTTCTTGGTGCCCAGGGTCTGCGCCGCCTCCTGCGCGTCGGCCTTGCCCTGGCCGATGTCGGTGGTGCAGACGCGGAAGTAGGTGGTGTTGCCGGTCGGCTTCAGCGACGCGGTGGGGATGTCCGGGTTGCTGCCCACGATGGTCAGGCCCGGGTTGGTGTTGGACGGGCTGATCATCACCAGGTTGGCCTTGTTGGCGATGGGCAGCTCGGACAGGGCCACGTTGGAGTTGAAGGGGCCGACCACGCCGAGCACCGACGAGTCGCCGGCCAGCTCGGTGATGTTCTGCGCGCCCTGCTGCGGGTCGTGCTTGCCGAGTGCGACCGAGGCGTCGTCCTTGGCGACGAACTTGATGGTGCAGCCGCCGAGCAGCTTGTTGTTGGTGGCCTGGGTCACCGCCAGCTGCGCGCCGTTCTGGGTCGGCTTGCCGTCCGAGGCGTCGCTGCCGCTGACCGGCAGGTCGGAGGCGACGGTCACGCTGCCCGAGCAGTTCGACAGGCCCCCGCCACCCCCCGACGACGGGCCGGTGGTGTTGTTGGACGTGCCGCAGCCGGCGAGCACGGCCAAGGACACCGCGCCGAGGATGGGCACCAGCCGCATATGGGTGCGTTGCATCTGACCTCCTGAAATCTCATGCGGTCCGGGAGAGGACCTGACGTCCCGTGATGGGGGCGAACATGCGGACGCCCCGTGTGGCGGTCCCTTGTGTACTCCGCTGAACGGCGGATGTCAATTCGCCGTCAGGGTGAGATTTGCTGCGGCCACGATCGGCGCCGATTGTGGTATTGGACCCTTTTCACCAACCGGGGGACGCCACCATCGCCGCATCCGCCCTGGCCGCCGCGCTGGCCGCCGTCTTCGCCGTGGTGGTCGCCGCCCGCTGGCGGCGCAGCCGCCGTGCCGCCTTCGCCGCCTGGGCGTTCGGCCTGTTCATCTTCGCCGCGGCCGCACTCACCCAGGCGATCGGCGAGGCGAACGGGTTCTCGGTGCCGCTGTTCCGCGCCTTCTACCTGCTCGGCGGCGTGCTCGGGGTGATCTACCTGGCGCTGGGCACGGTGTTCCTGCTCGCCCCCGCGCGCGCGGCTCGCGCCTGCGCGATGACACTGGTGGCGCTGACCGTGCTGCTCGCCGTCGACGCCGTGTTCGTGCCCGTCGACGCGGCCCGGCTGCACAGCACGTCGGGGGTGCTCGGCGAGGCCATCACCGGCCATGGCAACCCGCTCTACGTTGCTGCCGTTGTCTTCAACATCCTTGGCAGCGCTGTGCTGATCGGCGGCTCGGCGTGGTCGGCGTGGCGCTTCGCCAGGACGCGCGCGGGCCTGGACCGGGTGGTCTGCAACGTCCTGCTCACCGCCGGGGCGCTGCTCATCGCCGCGGGCTTCTCGGCGGCCAAGAGCGTCGGTGGCAGCATCTCCACCCTGGGGGTCTACGAGGCGGCCGGCATCGCGGTGATGTTCGCCGGCTTCCTCGCCCTCGGCCGCGTGGGTCGTCGCGCCCCGTCCCGAGGTACGCTGAGGGACGGCGGGCCGGGCCGGCCGGCGGCCCACTCGACGAGGTGAACCAGGCGGTGGGCCGGGTGCGACCGGCCTGAACCCGCCCGGCGCAGGGCTGCGCGGCGACGCAACGTCCCGTTCAACCGAATCCTTGGGAGCCCTCCGTGACCAATCCCGTCCCCGCCGGCGTCGACCAGGCCCAGCTCTGGCGCGATCGCGACGCCGAGCTGCTCTCCCCCGCCTACTCGCGCTATTCCGACCTGGTCGTCGACCGCGCCGAGGGCGCGCACCTCCACACGGTCGACGGCCGCGACGTGCTCGACTTCGGCTCGGGCATCGGCGTGGTCAACCTCGGCCACCGCCATCCCGCGGTGGTGGCGGCGGTGCACGCGCAGGTGGACCGCCTCTGGCACACCTCGGTGACCACGCTGAACACCACGTCGATCTCGGCCGCCGAGGCGTTGGTGCGCATCACCCCGCCGGGGCTCGACACCGTGTTCCTCTGCAACAGCGGCGCCGAGGCCGTCGAGGGCGCCATCAAGCTGGCCCGCAAGGCCACCGGGCGCAGCGAGATCATCGCCTTCCGCGGCGCCTTCCACGGCCGCACCTACGGCGCGCTGACGCTGACCGCGTCGAAGTCCAAGTACCACCAGGGCATGGGGCCGCTGCTGCCCGGCGTGCACCACGTCGAATATCCCTACTGCCTGCGCCGCTGTCCCGCGGATGCCTCGGGGCACTGCGCGGTGGCGGCGGGGGAGGAGATCGAGCGGCTGCTGGCCACAACTGTGGCGCCGTCCGACGTCGCCGCCATCGTGGTCGAGCCGGTGCTCGGCGAGGGAGGCTACGTGGTGCCGCCCGCCGAGTTCCTGCCAACTCTCCGCCGAATCTGCGATCGGCACGGCATCCTGCTGGTCTGCGACGAGGTGCAGAGCGGCTTCGGTCGCACCGGGCGCAACTTCGCCGTCGACCACTTCGGGGTGCGGCCCGACATCATCTGCGTGGCCAAGGGATTCGGCAACGGCATGCCGATCGGCGCGGTGGTGGCGCCCGCCGCGGTGATGCGCGCCTGGCATCCCGGCGACCACGGCACCACGTTCGGTGGCAACCCGGTCGCCTGCGCGGCCGCCATCGCGGTGGTCGAGGTGCTGCAGCGAGAGAAGATCGTGGAGCGGGCCGCCACCCTGGGCGCGGCGACCCTGGCGCGGCTGCGCACCTGGCGGGCCTGGGCGCCGGAGCTGGCCGATGTGCGCGGGCTGGGGCTGATGATCGGCGTCGAGTTCCTGCGCGCGGACGGCACGCCCGCCGCCGACCTGGTCGCCGACATCCGCGATCGCGCCCTGCGCCGCGACGTGCTCCTGCTCGGCTGCGGCACCGACGAGAACGTCATCCGGCTGGCGCCGCCGCTGACCATTCCCGAGGACGAGCTGAGCCGCGGCCTCGACGTGTTCGAGCAGAGCGTCAGGGAGGCGCTGTCATGACCGATGTCGCTGCCGGCCGGGTCACCGGGCTCAACCTGATCGGCGGCGAGCGCCGCGAGGCGCGCGGCGGGGCGACCTTCGAGTCGCGCAACCCCGCGCATCACGACGAGGTGGTCGGCGTCTTCGCGCGCAGCGGCGCCGAGGACGTCGCCGACGCGGTGGCCGCCGCTGCTGCGGCGTATCCGGAGTGGCGTCGCACGCCGTGGCCCGCACGCGGCGAGATCATCCTGCGCGCCGCCCAGATCATGGAGCGGCGCAAGGAGGAATTGGCGCGGCTGATGACCCGCGAGATGGGTAAGGTGCTGGTCGAGGCGCGCGGCGACGTGCAGGAAGCCGTCGACATGGGCAAGTTCATCGCCGGCGAGGGACGCCGCGCCTTCGGCGAGACGGTGCCCAGCGAATTGCGCGACAAGTGGGCGATGACCATGCGCCAGCCGCTCGGCGTGGTCGGCGTCATCACCCCGTGGAACTTCCCCATCGCCATCCCGTCGTGGAAGATCTTCCCCGCGATCATGGCCGGCAACGCCGTGGTCTTCAAGCCGGCGGAGGACACGCCCGCGTGTGCGCTCGCCTTCGTCGAGACATTGCGCGAGGCGGGAGTTCCGGACGGGGTTGTCAACATCGTCTTCGGCCTTGGCGCGGAGGCGGGTGAGGCGCTGCTCCGCCACCCCGGCGTGCGCGGCATCAGCTTCACCGGCTCGGTGGCCGTGGGGCGGCACGTCAACGAGGTCTGCGGCGCCCAGCTCAAGCGCTGCTCGCTGGAGCTGGGCGGCAAGAACGCCATCGTGGTGCTCGACGACGCCGACGTGGAGCTCGCGGTCGACGGCGCCCTGTGGGGCGCGTTCGGCACCAGCGGGCAGCGCTGCACCGCGTCGTCGCGGCTGGTGGTGCAGCGCGGTGCGCTGCTGCCGTTCACCGAGCAGCTGCGCGAGCGGGCGGCGGCGCTGCGCGTCGGCGACGGGCTGCGCGAGGACGTGGACGTGGGCCCGGTGATCAACGAGAAGCAGCTCCGGCGCATCCACGGCTACACCGAGATCGGCGTGCAGGAGGGGGCGCGCCTGCTGCTCGGCGGGTCGGTCGCGCGCGACGGCGAGCTCGCCGGAGGGTGGTTCTATCCGCCCACCATCTTCGCCGACGTGCGCCCGGGCATGCGCATCGCCCAGGAGGAGATCTTCGGGCCGACCACCGCCATCCTGCCCGTCGCGTCGCTGGACGACGCGCTGCGCGTCGCCAACGGGACCAGCTACGGGCTGTCGCTGTCCGTCTACACTCGCGACGTGCGCAGCGCGTTCCGTGCCGTCAACGAGCTGGAGGCGGGCATCGTCTACGTCAACGCACCGACCATCGGCGCGGAGATCCAGCTTCCCTTCGGCGGCATCAAGGACACCGGCAACGGCCACCGCGAGGCGGGGCGCCAGGCGCTCGACCAGTTCAGCGAATGGAAGTCGATCTACATCGACTACAGCGGGCACCTGCAGCGCGCGCAGATCGACACCGACGACCCCGGGGCCGGCGGTTGAACGAACACGTTGCGGTGCACGAGGGGCGGCGGCTGCGCTATGTGACCATGGGCAGCGGCGAGCCGCTGCTGCTGTTCCACGGTTTCCTCGGCTCCGCGGAGAACTTCGAGACCTGGTTCGACGCCCTGGCCCGGCGGCGCACGCTGATCATTCCCGACCTGCCCGGCTGCGGCGACAGCGACCCGCTGCCGGGCCGCGCCCACATCGCCGAGGCGCTGGCCGGCGCGGTGGAGCCGCTGCTGCGCGACCTCGGCCTGCAGCGCTTTGACGTGGGCGGGCTGTGCCTCGGCGCGTCGCCGGCGCTGGAGCTGGCGCGGCGGCATCACGACAGTGTCGGCCGCCTGATCCTGCACACCCCGCTGCTCGACCCGTCGCTGGTGCGCCGCCGCTTCCACGTGCAGGTGGGTGTCATGACCGCCCCCGGCGTCTTCGGCGGCATGCTCTGGCTGTCGCGCCGCCGCGTGGTCAGCGACCTCTACAAGCGGCTCATGGTCGAGGGCGGCGACGTCGACCGGGCGGCCGCCGAGATGAACTTCCGCAACCAGCTCCGCGCCATGCCGCGCGCCTCCCGCGAATGGCTGCGCGACGGCCTGCGCCGCCGCGATCTCGACACCCTCGCGGCGCGACAGGCGCCCACCCTGATCATCGCCGCCGCGGAGGACAAGATCATCGACGTGCCCGCGCTGCGCGCCGTGGCGGGGAACCTGCCCCAGGTCCAGCTCGCCGTCATCGCGGACGCCGGACACGGCTGGAATGCCGACTTCGTGCGCCGCCAGCTCGACGTGCTCACCGCCTTCCTCGACGGCGCGCCGCTGCCCGAGCAGAAGCCGGCGCCGCAGGCGGTCACGGCGTAGCGGTGGCCGGCAGCCCGCTGCCGCCGGGCGCCGAGTGCGTGATCGTCGGCGGCGGCGTGGTGGGCTGCTCGCTGGCATATCACCTGGCGCGCAGCGGCATGCGGCCGCTGCTGCTGGAGCGCGGCGCACTCGGCGAAGGCAGCACGGCGCGCAACGCGGGTGGGGTCCGCCAGCAGTTCAGCACCGAGGTCAACGTGCGCGTCGGCATGCTCAGCCGGCGGATGCTGGAGCGCTTTCCCGAGGAGATCGGCAGCACCGCCGACCTGCGCGAGATCGGCTACCTGTTCCTCGCCACCACCGATGACGAGGCGGCGCAGTTCAGAGCCAACGTCGAGATGCAGCACCGCGTCGGCCTGGGCGAGGTGTCGCTGCTCGACGTCGAACGGGCGCGCGACATGGTGCCCGAGCTGCGCGTCGAGGACGTCACCGCGGCGACGTTCTGCCCCACCGACGGGCTGGCCGGTCCCAACGAGGTGACCGCGGGCTACGCGGGGGCGGCGCGCCGCCACGGCGCCACCATCGTCGAGGGCTGCGAGGTGGTCGAGATCACGCGTCACCGCGGCCGCGTCACCGGCGCGCGCACCGCCGACGGCGCTGACGTTGATGCCAGCATTGTCGTCAACTGTGCAGGGCCGTACGCCGCGCTTGTGGGGCGCATGGCGGGCGTCGACATCCCGGTGCGGCCGTTCCGGCGGCACATCTTCGTCACCGACCCCTTCGCCCTGTCGCGCCCGGTGCCCTTCGTGGTCGACTTCCACACCTCGTTCTACCTGCACCCCGAGGGCGAGGGTCTGCTGCTGGGCATGAGCGACCCCGACGAGCCCGCCTCGTTCGACACCTCGGTGTCGTGGGACTTCCTCGAACACCTCATCGAGCACGCCACCTGGCGCATCCCGGCGCTGGAGCGCGCCACCATCCACACCGGCTGGGCGGGGCTGTACGAGGTCTCGCCGGACAACCAGGCGATCGTCGGCGAGTCGCCGCAGCTCCCCGGCCTCTGGCTCTGCTGCGGCTTCAGCGGCCACGGCTTCATGCAGGCGCCGGCGATGGGCCACCTGCTCGCCGAGACGCTGCTCGGCCGGCAGCCGGAGATCGACCTCAGTCCCTTCACGCCGGCGCGCTTCGAGTCCGGCGGCGCACTGCAGCCCGAAGCCGCGGTGATCTGAGCCGCCGCCGGCACGGTCAGGCATGATGCCCTGATGCAGCGTTCCTCCGAGACGGTCGACCCGCGCCCGGAGGCGGAGGCGGCTGCGTCCGCCGTGCCCGAGGTCGCCGACGCGGTCGGGGGTGCCGCCGCCCTGGCGGTCGCCGAGCAGCCGGAGAAGCAGCGCCGCTGGCCCCCGCCCGCGCTGGCGGTGCGCCCGTATCGCTGGTACTGGGCCTCGCAGTGGCCGGTCTTCCTGGGCACCTGGATGCAGGTGGTAGCGCTCGGCTACTACGTCTACAACACCACCGGCAGCCAGACCGCGGTCGGCGTCGTCGGCGCGGCCGACGGCATCCCCGCGGTGGTGCTCTCGCTCTACGGCGGCGTGCTCGCCGACAGGCTGCCGCGGCGCCGCATCCTCCTCTACACGCAGAGCGTGCTCGGCCTCAGCGCCGCGGTGCTGGCCATCATGGTCGCCACCCACAACGCGAGCCTCGGCGTGCTCATCGTCATCGCGGTGATCTTCGGCTCCGCCGACGCCCTCGACCTGCCCACCCGCCAGGCGCTCATCGCCGACCTGGTTACTGCCGACCTTGTCGTCAACGCGGTGGCCCTGGGCTCGGTGGCGATGAGCGTCACCCGCATCGCCGGACCGGCGCTGGCCGGGCTGCTGATCGGCTTCGTCGGACCCGCGGTGTGCTTCGGGTTTCTCGCCCTGGCCTACATCGGCCCGCTCGTCGTGCTGGTCACCGTCGTGCCCGACCTCCCGCCGCGCAAACGGGCCGCCAGCACGGCCTGGGGTGACCTGGTCGAGGCCCTGCGCCTGGTGCGGCGCGACAAGCTGGTGCGCGGGGTGATCATCTGCGTGTCGGCGCTGTCGTTCTTCGGCATCGCCTACATGCCCTACCTGCCGGTCTACGCGCACGACAAGCTGCACGCGGGCTCGCAGGTGCTCGGCCTGCTCTACACCACGGGCGGCGTCGGCGCGCTGGCGGGCAGCCTGTTCATCGCCACCATCGGCGGGCGCGTCGAGGTGCGGCGAAAACTCCTGCTCGCCGGCGCGGTGGTCTACGCGGCCAGCCTGTTCACCCTGGCCAGCAGCGGGCGGCTCGGCTTCGCCCTGCCCGCGCTGGTGGGCATCAGCCTGGGATTCCTGGCCATGAACACCTCGATGGTCACCCTGCTGCAGACCGAGACCGACCCCTCGATGCGCGGCCGCCTGCTGGGCTTCTACTCGACCATCCTGGCCGGCCTGCAGACCGTCGGCACCCTCGCCTACGGCCTGCTCGCCCACGCCATCCCGTTGTTCACCGCGATCAGCATCGGCGCGCTGGTGGTCGGCGTGGTGGGAGTGGCCACCGCCCTGGGCCCGGCGCTGCGAACGCGGCCTTCACACGCCCACGGGTAGACTGCCGGGCGGCATGCCCCGTCGCCTCCTCCCGGCCCTGGTCGCCGTCCTCGCCCTGGCGGCCTGCTCGTCCACCACGGGGCCGTCGCCCACCCCGGCCGCGACCGCGCCGGTGGCCCAGGTGGGCAAGCAGTCGATCCCCCGCAGCCTCTTCGACCTGCGCCTGACCAGCGCGCTGACCGCGGTCGAGCAGGGCGGCGGGCCCACCCCCGGCGCCTCCGGCTACAACGCCATGGTCAGCAAGCTGCGCGCCGACGTGCTCAAGAGCCTGATCCTCGACAGCATCATCGGCCAGGAGGCCGCCTTCCGCCACATCGCCGCCAGCGACGCCGACGTGCAGCGCGAGGTCGACCAGGACGCCCAGTCGGCGGGCGGCCAGGCCACGCTGCAGACCCAGCTCGCCGAGGCGGGCGGCTCGCTCGCCCAGCTCCGCGACGCCATCCGCTCGCGCATCAACGAGCAGCGTCTGGAGGACGTGTTCGCCCAGCAGCGCGCCGCCGCCATCGCCCAGCGCATCGGCGCCGGCGAGGACATGACCGTGCTGGCCAAGCTGCTCTCCGACGACGAGACCAGCCGCGACAAGGGCGGCGACATGGGCGTGCTCAGCGACGCCCAGCTCGACCAGGGTGACAAGGCCTTTGCCACCGCGGTCCGCGCGCTGCAGCCGGGGAAGACCACGCCGCAGCCGGTCCGCGACCTCGCCGGGTACGAGATCCTCCGCGTCGACGCGGCGAGCGCCGCGGGCCACGCCGTGCACCGCATTCTGGTCGCGGCGCCGCAGACCTACACGGTGAAGGAGCGGCCCAACTGGTTCCTGCAGTCGATGCTCGACGCGCTCTCCCAGTACTGCAGCCAGGGGCAGCTCAGGGTGATGCTCAGCGGCGCGGCCCAGCCGTGCAGCACGGCGAGCCCGAGCCCGACGGCGACACCCGCGCCGACCGCCACGCCCTAGGCGCCGTGCGCGCCTTCCTGGCCATCCCGGTGACCTCGCCCGCGCGGGAGGCGGGAAGCGCGCTGCTGGAGGAGCTGCGGGCGGCGCTGCCCGAGGTGCGCTGGGTGCGCCCCGAGGGGCTGCACCTCACCCTGCACTTCTGGCCCGACCTGCGCGAGGAGCGCATCCCGGGGCTGCTCGATGCCACGCAGGGTCCGGTGGGCCAGGCCGCGCCCTTCGCCATCGTCCTCGGCGGGCTCGGCGCCTTCCCGGGCGGCGGCGACGAGCGGGTGCTCTGGCTCGGCATGCAGACCGGCGAGACCCTGGCGGTGGCGCTCCAGGCGGAGGTGGAGCGGGCCCTGGACACCGCGGGCTTCCCCCGCGAGCAGCGCGCCTACCACCCCCATCTCACCCTCGGCCGCCCCCGCCGGCGCCTCGACGGCGACGCCCGGCGGCGCTGGCGCAGCTTCGCGGGCGCGTCGCTGGGCGCGAGCGAGGCGCGCGAGGTGCTCCTCTACCGCTCCCACCCCGGCCCGGGCGGCAGCCGCTACGAGGTGCTGGCGCGGCTGCCGCTGGGGCGAATCGGGGAGACGTCTAGCGCTTCGGGGTGAGGTGCGACTGCAGGGTGTCCCACAGCTCGCCGTGCCCGGCGTCGAAGCCGAGCGCCCACATCCCGGTGCCGAGCAGGTTGGCGCGGTTGACCAGGTCGTACTTGGCGCCGAGGCTCGCCGGGGTCTCGAAGTAGACTTCGCGCCAGGCGCCGAGGTTGGCGCCGCAGGGGTCGCCGCCCGGCGGTGAGTACCAGGTCGCCCAGGGCGTCGCGTCGTTCTGGTGCACGGTCAGGCGCTGGGCGCAGCCGAAGTCGCTGAGCATCTGCGAATACGTCGACGGCGCCGGACCATCGGTGATGGCAGCGTTGGGGTCGGGAGAGCTGACACTCCATTTGTCCCCGTAATAGGGGACCCCGAGGATCAGCTTGTCCGCCGGGGCCTTGGCCAGGTACTGGTTGACCACGTCGGTGTCGTTGTACCTGCCGCCGGTGAGCGGCGCGTTGCTGACGGCGTGGGCGGGGTCGTTGCCACCGGCCATGTCGTAGGCCATGACGAAGAGCGCGTCGGAGTTCTGCGCCAGCGCGCCGACGTCGTACATGCCACCGCCGCCCGACGCCGCGCCCGCGTAGGTGGCGACGACGAGCTGCGCGTTGGGGTTGACCGCGTGGATGCTGGCGCGCACCTGGCCGGCGTACTGCACGAAGCCGGGGGCGAGCCCGGGGTCGCTGCCCTCGAAGTCGATGACCACGCCGTCGAGGTTGCGCATGCGCATCAGGTCGGTGGCCGTCTGCACGGCGGTGTGGAAGTGGGTCTGGTCACCGAGCATGGAGAACATCTCGCCGTTGTCGAAGTTGCGAACCGTGACAAGGACTTTCACGCCCGCCCGGTGCGCCGCGTTGACCATGTCGCTGAGCTGCTGGCCGGGCCAGGTCGGCCACGCCTCGTCGGTGACGGTGTTGCCGTTGCCGTCGATGGTCACGCCGAAGTAGGCGATCGAGGAGAGGTCCTGCAGGCGCCACTGGGGCCAGGTGTCGAGCGTCCAGTAGGGGGCGAAGCCGAGCACCTGGCGCGCCGGCGGCGGGGGAGGAGGCGGCGGCGGTGGTGGCGCGGGCGTGGGTGTGGTCGCGGCCGTCTTCGGCGCGGCCGGGTGCGTGGACGGCGGCTTCGGCGACTGCGCGGGCTTTGCAGTCGGATCGCCGGCGAACTGCGCCACTCCGCTGGACGGCGGCGGCGCCACGGTGCGACCGATCGTCAGTCCGCCGTCGTGCAATGCAACAGGGACGGTGTGATGTTGTGTCGCCCCCGGGGAGGAGGCGGTGATCGCCGTGATCGCGGTCACGGTGAGGGCTGCGCCGATGCGTCCGGCGCGCACGCGGGTGCGTCGTCGTAGAGAGAAGTGCACAGTACCTGTGATAGATCGAGCCTTGTGGGATGGTGGTCGGAACTCGGGCGGCATCGTACACGGGACTCGGCATAATCGGTCCCGCCTCCGGCTGCCGGCATTTCCACAGCCCCACCTTCTTTCGCGCGCGGTTACACGCCTGTGACCCGCGCGACGGCGGGAGTTGCCAGGATGTCGGCCGACGCCGCCAATCCCCGTTCCTCAAACGGTTCCTGCACATGCCCAAGCTGACCCATGCCCGCGTTGCTCTCGGCGCCGCCGCAATCGTCACGGCCGCCGGCTGCCTGCTCCCCACGTCGCACGGCGCGACCTCGATCGGACTGACCGGCTCGTCACTAGCACCACCACCCACCGCGCATCCCGGCGTCGCCGCGATCGGGTCGCGGACCACCGCGGTGCCGTCGCCGAGCAGCGTGCACCAGGTGCGCACCGCGCGCCCGACACCCGAGCCCACACCCGCACCGCCGCCGCCGCCTCCCGCGCCGCCGCCTCCGCCCACGGCGGGTGGTCTCAACCTGATCGTCGATCCCGTCGTCTTCAAGGACGAGACCGCGGCGCACCCCGGCACCGCGGCGCTGGGCATGATGGCCTGGACCGGCGTCCTCGTCGACGCCGACTCGCGCACCGTGCTCTGGGACAACCACGCCCACCTGCCCATGCCGCCGGCCAGCACCACCAAGATCGTCAGCAGCCTGGTGGCGCTGCACAATTTCGCGCCGGACAAATCGGTGACGATCACCCCCGAGGCGCTGACCCAGGCTTCCGACGAGACCAGGATGGGCCTGGCGCCCGGCGAGACGCTCACCGTCGAGGAGCTGCTCGGCGGCATGCTCACCGTCAGCGCCAACGACGCGGCCACGGCGATGGCCGTCGACACCGTGGGCATGGACAACTTCGTCGCCGCCATGAACGCGCAGATGCAGCAGCTCGGCCTGCACGACTCGCACTTCACCACGCCGGTCGGTCTCGACGACCCGCAGCAGTACGCCTCGGCGTACGACCTCGCCGCGGTGGCCATGGAGGACATGACGCGCTTCCCGGTGTTCGGCAACATCGTGGACCGCACCCAGGTCAACCTGCCGCAGACCGGGACGCACAAGGCGTATGAGCTGCCCAACCTCAATCGCGAACTGCAGGTCTACCCTGCGGCCGTCGGCGTCAAGCCCGGCTACACCGGCAACGCCGGTCCCTGCCTGGTCGCCGAGGCGGTGCGCGGCGGCCACCACCTGATCGGCGTGGTGCTGCAGGACAACTTCCTGTACACCGACATGGCCAAGCTGTTCGACTGGGGCTTCGCCCAGTACGGGCTGCCGCCGCTCGGCTAGGCCTGGCGTGTCCGGGTGCGCCGTCCCCGCGAGGGCGGCGTGCCCGGCGGC
Organism: Candidatus Angelobacter sp.; assembly: GCA_035569495.1. Classification (GTDB taxonomy): domain Bacteria; phylum Chloroflexota; class Dormibacteria; order Aeolococcales; family Aeolococcaceae; genus DASRDZ01. The sequence goes on from DATMMX010000034.1 coordinate 20,159, forward strand.
GGCTCGCTCATCTCGGCGGCGCGCAGGTGCACCTCGGCGAGGTCGAGGTGGCGGGCCATCGCGGCGGCGGCGGCGCCGGGCTGATGGCGCTTGACGGCGGCGAGGATGCGGCGGTGCATCTCGAGCTGATCCTCGACCTCGTGGCCGACGCTGATGCGTCCCTGCCAGGAGCGGGTCCGCGCCTTGCGCATCGGCTCGCGCAGGCCTTCGAGGAGCAGGCCGAGCATGCGGTTGCCGGCGGCGGCGGCGATGGTCTGGTGGAAGCCGATGTCGGCGAGCACGTAGGGCTCGGGCGTGTCGTTCTGGGCGGCGGCTTCGAGGGTGTGCAGCGCGTTCTCGCAGCGGTCGAGGTCGGCGGCGGTGGCGCGCCGCGCGGCCAGCTCGGCGATCTGCACCTCGACCAGCTTGCGCAGCTCGAAGAGGTCCCAGAGGCCGCGCGAGTCGGCGAGCAGGGCGACGTCGAAGAAGTCGCGCAGGGCGCTGGAGTCGACGCCGCGGACGACCGTGCCCTTGCCCGCCCGCACCTCGACCAGGCCCCGCGCCGACAGCGCGCCGAGGGCTTCGCGGATGACTCGCGACGACACCCCGTAGTGGGAGGCCAGCGCCGCCTCGGCGGGGAGGAGCTGGCCGGGGGACAGCTCGCCGGTGGCGATGCGCTCGCCGAGGTCGCGGAGGATGCGCTCGGCGAGGCGCTCGCGGGGGAAGGGCGCGGGCTCGCTGAGCGGGCGGCCGGGGAGGGCGGCGTCGGGAGGTACGGGTTGTTGCATGGCCGTCATCGCGCGGATTCTAGTCGGAGCGTCGTCGCCCCGGAATCCATGCTACGCTTCGCTGCGACATATGTCATATGTCGGCACCAAGCCCGAAGGAGAACGAGCAGACAGTGGTATTCGCACTCTCCCCCCAGAGCGCCGCGCCCAACGTCGTTCCCGCCGCCGTCGCCGACCTCGACCTCTGGGACGTCTACCGCGCCATGCTGCGGGTGCGTCGCTTCGAGGAGCTCGCCGGCCAGCACTACGCCGCCGGCAAGGTGGGCGGGTTTCTCCACCTCGCCATCGGCGAGGAGGCGGTCTGCGTCGGCGCCTCGCTGGTGCTGGCGCCCCACGACCATCTGCTCACCCACTACCGTGGCCACGGCTGGGCGCTGATGCGCGGCCTGGACAGCGGGCGCTGCATGGCCGAGCTGTTCGGCAAGGCCACCGGCGTCAGCGGCGGCCGCGGCGGCTCGATGCACTTCGCCGACGCGCAGCGCCGCATGTGGGGCGGCTACGCCATCGTCGGCGGGCACCTGACGCTGGCCACGGGCCTTGCCTGGGCGGCGCACGTGCAGGAGCCGGGGACCATCGTCTGCGCCGTCTTCGGCGAGGGCGCCAGCAACATCGGCGAGTTCCACGAGGCCGCCAACCTGGCCGCGACGTGGAGCCTGCCCATCCTCTTCCTCTGCGAGAACAACGGCTTCGGCATGGGGACGCGCTCGGAGCGCGCCGCCGCCGTGCCCGACGTGGCCCGGCGCGCCGCCGCGTACGGCATGCCCGCGTGGCAGGTCGACGGCATGGACGTCGCCGACGTGGTTGCGGGCATGCGCGAGGCGTGCGCGTTCGTGCGCAGCGGCGAGGGGCCCGCGATCCTGGAGGCGCACACGTACCGCTTCCGCGGGCACTCGATGGCCGATCCCGAGCTGTACCGCGACAAGCAGGAGGTCGAGGCGATGAAGTCGCGCGACCCGCTGCTGCGGGTGGTCGCTGCGTTGCGCGAGATCGACGGTGCGCGCGTGGACGAGATCACCGCCGAGGTGGAGGCGGAGATGCAGGCGGCGGTGGCGTTCGCGGAGGAGTCGCCGTTTCCTGCCGTGTCGTCGCTGGAAGACGGGATCGTCGCCCGGCCTGACGGGCTTTCGCGTCGGAGTGCGCGCTGATGGCCGCTGTTGCCGCGCCTGCCGCCGCTCGCACCACCACCGTTCGCGACGCGATTCGCGACACGCTGCGCTCGGAGATGCAGCGCGACTCGCGTGTCGTGTTGCTCGGTGAGGACATCGGTGCCTACGGCGGCTCGTACGCGGTGACGCGCGGACTGGTCGACGAGTTCGGCCCCGACCGCGTGCGCGACACGCCGATCGCCGAGTCGGCCATCGTCGGCGCCGCGGTGGGCGCGGCGATGGGCGGCCTGCGGCCCGTCGCCGAGCTGATGACCACGAACTTCGCGCTGGTGGCCATCGACCAGATCGTCAACCACGCCGCCAAGCTGCGCCACATGTTCGGCGACCAGTTCGGCGCCCCGCTGGTTATCCGCATGGTCAACGGCTGGGGACAGCTGGCGGCGACGCACTCGCAGTCGTTCGACGCCTGGTTCGCCCACGTGCCCGGTCTGCACGTCGTCGCACCATCGACTCCGGCCGACGCGGCCGGCCTGCTGCGCAACGCCATGCGCGGCGAGGACCCGGTGATCTTCATCGAGCACAGCCGGCAGTACGCGCAGAAGGGCGCGGCGCCCGAGGACGGACACCTCGTCCCGTTCGGCAAGGCGCGCACCGTGCGCACCGGAAAAGACGTGACCCTGGTTGCCTACTCGTACACGGTGCCGATGGCCGAGGCCGCCGCCGACCGCCTCGCCGCTGAGCACGGCATCGACGCCGAGGTGCTCGACCTGCGCTCGCTGCGTCCGCTCGACCGCGACGCGCTCGTCGAGTCGGTGCGGCGCACCCACCGCGTGGTCTGCGTCGAGGAGTCGTGGCGCTCCTTCGGTGTCGGCGCCGAGGTGTCGGCGACGCTGCAGGAGCTGGCCTTCGACGAGCTCGACGCCCCGGTGCAGCGCGTCGCCGCGCGCGAGGTGCCGATGCCGTACTCGAAGCCGCTGGAAGCTGCCTGCCTGCCCGGCATCGACGACATCGTCGCCGCGGTGCGGGCGCAGATCTCCTAGCACTTCCACTGTCTGCGGGGCCGGGCTCACGGCGTGGGCTCGGCCCTGGCGGGTTGTCAGGCGCCCATCATGCGCGGCTGGCGGCGGTGACCGCGGCGACGGGATCGTCGTCCTCGCCGACCTCGAGGTACCAGGCATCCGGGCCGCACGGGCCGGTCAGCTCCAGCCCGCGCCCACCCAGGCGGAGGACGAAGACCTCGCGCGTCGCGTCCATGTTGTGC
>DATMMX010000035.1:0-19109 GCA_035569495.1 Candidatus Angelobacter sp.
TCCGAGGTCGTCATGGTGCGCGAGCCCGGCGACACCGCCCTGGGGGAGATGGCCCGCGCCTTTCTGCTGCAGCACCAGATGGTGACGCCCATCGACCCGTGGGCCGAGGCGCTGGTGTTCATGGCGGCGCGGGCGCAGCTCTTGCAGGAGGTGGTGCTGCCCGCGCTGGGCCGCGGCGCGGTGGTGCTCGCCGACCGCTTCGTCGACTCGACGCTCGCCTACCAGGGCGGCGGCCGCGGTCTGCCCGAGGCGACCCTGCGCGGCATCCACCGCGAGACTTCGGGCGACGTGTGGCCTGACCTGACTCTGTTGCTCGACCTGCCGCTGGACACCGCGAAGGCGCGGCGTCATGCGCAGGAGCTGCCGCTCGACCGCATGGAGGCGACCCCCGAACAGTTCCAGTGGGCGGTGCGCGACGCGTTCCTGCGCATTGCTGCACTGGAACCCGCGCGCGTGGTGATTGTCGACGCCGCACGCTCTGCTGTCGCGGTGTCTGAAGAGGTGGTGTCATTGGTGTCGTCGCGGTATGTCGCGCACCGCACCCCGCAGGGCGCTGCCCCGCCGGCCGTCGCCGGGCGTTCGTGAAGCTCGTCGTCGCCATCGTGCACAGCGACGACGCCGCCTCCTGCGTCAACGCCCTGACCGACTCCGGCTTCGAGTGCACCCGCCTCAACACCTCCGGAGGCTTCCTCCAGAAGGGCAACGCCACCCTGCTGGTCGGCGTCGCCGACGAGCAGGTCGACGACGTCATCGACGTCCTGCGCAGCCACGCCCGCGATCGTGCCGAATACATGAACCCCATCCCACCCATGGCCGAACCCGCCGAGTTCTTCGTCCCCTTCCCCGTCGAGGTGCAGATCGGCGGCGCCACCGTCTTCGTCCTCGACGTGGCGCGCTTCGAAAAGCTCTAGTGCGGCGCCTCGCGCTACCGTAGCCGGCTGTGATCGTCGGCGCAGGGACACTGCTCAACACCGCCACGGTGCTCACCGGTGGGGTCATCGGCAGCGTGGCCGGGCATCGCATCCCCGCGCGGATGCGCGAGCTGGTTGTGCAGGTGCTGGGCATCTTCGTGGTCGTGTATGGGGTGAAGGTGGCCACAACTGCGAGCTTCCACGAGGCGCCGCACCTGGCCATCGTGCTCATCGGGCTGCTGATCGGCAGCGTGGTCGGGTCAATCCTGAACATCGACGGCGCGCTGCTGCGCTTCGGCGCGTGGGCGGAGCGGCGGCTGGTGCGCGGCGACGAGGGCGGCGCGGAACAGAGCACGGGGAGGGTGGCGCGCGCCTTCGTCACCACCAGCCTGCTCTACTGCGTCGGCCCGCTCACCATCCTGGGCAGCTTCGACGACGGCGCGCGCGGCGACATCCTGCTGCTGGGCATCAAGTCGACGCTGGACGGCATCGCCTCACTGGCGTTCGCGGTCACACTGGGACGGGGCGTGCTGCTCAGCGCCGCGAGCGTGCTGGTGGTGCAGGGTGCGCTGACCGGGGTGGCCTACGCGACCCGCGGCTCCATCGACGAGTTCCTGGTCACCCAGGCGCTCGGCGCGGGCGGCCTGATGCTGGTCGCCATCGGCCTCGGCCTGCTGGAGATCCGCCGCATCCGCGTCGCCGACATGCTGCCCGGGCTCATCTTCGCGCCCGTGGTCGCCGCCATCTCACGCGCGTTCGGCTGGGGGCTGTAAAAAAGCCGCTCCCGAACTCAGCGCACCGCGCGACGGCGGCGGCGCATCCCGCCCAGCCCCGCCGCGAGCAGCGCCGCCACCGCACCCGCGCCAGAGGCACGCATCGCCGTCGCTGCCGCGCCCGTATTCGGCGTGGCGACGACAGCGGCAACCGTCGCGCCCCCGGTCTCCAGCGCTTCGACGTTCGACACGTCCTCGGTCGCATCGGGCTGCACGCAGGACGACAGTGACCCGTGCGACCCCTTGACCACCGAGTCCGCCGCCACCGGCGACCCGGCCGACAGCGTGTGCTCCTGGATCGACGGCTGCGCAACCACGTTGGGATCGCCCGCCTGCAGCAGCCCCTGCCGCTGCAGCGCCTCCACCGCCGGCAGGATGTCGCCGCCCGCGTCGATGCCCTGGGGCACCCGCTGGGCCAGCTCCGCGGCCGCCTTCTCCGTCGGGTTGCGCGCATCGGCGACCGAGCGGTTGAGCTGCGGCACCACCTGGTTCGGCTGCACCGCATAGGGCGTGAGGTCGGGCGAACCATGTGCAGAGATGAAGTCCGAGGCCAGCGAGCTGGCGGTCATCTCCTGCAGCGAGGTGGGCGGCAGGCCGAGGATCAGGTCGGTGGTCTTGGTGATCGAGGAGAACGATTCGTGCTGATGCGACATCGAGCCGTGCTGCACCCAGGGGCTGGCCACCAGGCCGAAGGTGCGGTGGGCGTCGACGTGGTCCTGGCCACCCTGGGTGTCGTCCTCGGTGACGAACACCGCGCTGCTGCCCCAGAACGGCGACCCGCTGATCGTCGACACCACCTCGCCGAGGGCGTGGTCGTTCTCGGCGGTCTCGGTCTCGGGCGTGTGCTTGCCGGGGAAGTCGCCGTTGCCGTGGTCGTCGAAGAGGATCATCACGTTGAGCTGCGGCAGCGCCGAATCCCCGGCGCCCGCGGCCGCGGCGGCGCTGAACGCCTGCATGTCCTGGGAGAACACCTTGGCGCGGTACTCGTCGTCGTAAGGCGCGACCTGGGTGCGGATGACGTCGTGCGCCTGTCCGGTCGGGTCGCTGGAGCTGATCGGGTTCACGATCGGGGCAGTCAGGTCCACCTGGCTGGGGTAGCGCGGGTCGTACTGCACGCCGGTGGCGAACGTCGCCGGTGAGACCGCGGCGTCAGGCGCGGCGCTCTTGCCCAGCTCCTCGGGGGCGACGCCGACGACGTAGGTGCCCTCGCCGTAGATGCGCGCGCTCACCTTGTTGCGCGCCGCGTTGTTCCAGATGAAGCCGCCCTTGGGCAGGTTCTCGGGCAGCGTGTCCCATTCGCCGTACGGGTACTTGCCCGCGTAGTTGCTCGAGGTCACCTTCTGCAGGAACTCGTTGATCTGCCCGGTGTCGACGGCGTAGTGGCCGTCGATGCTCACCTCGGAGGTGGCGTAGAAGTTGTCGCCGTTGGCGAACTGCGCGGTGAGCGCGTGCAGGTTGGGGGTGATGTTCCTGCCGTAGTTGACCAGGCTCTGGTCACGCTCGGCGCCGGCGTAGTCGCCCAGCTCCTGGTCGAAGGTGCGGTTCTCCTTGATGATCAGGAACACGTGCTTGATCTTGTCCGACGGCGGCGAGCCATACGACGTGGGCACGACGGTGCCGTCACCCAGAGCGGTGCCCGCCCCAGAATGCGCCGGGCGCAGACCGTTGTCGACGTCGGAGAGCATGGAGAGCTGCTGCAGGTTGCCGCAGGTCAGGCTCATGTCGACCGCCTGCACGATCCCCTTCAGCGTGTTGGGGTCATATTCCATTCCGGCGACATGGCCGTTGGGACCCGAGCCCAGCCCCTCGTTGTCGGCGATGAACAGCCGCGTCCCGTCGGGCGTCATGGCCAGCGAGCTCGGGTACCAGCCGGTGGGGAAGCGTCCCGTCACCGCGCTGCGGTTGATGCCCGCGGCGGGCATGGAGCCCAATGCGATCGTCTCCGCGGCGACCTTCAGAGGATCGACCACGGCGACGCTGTTGCGCCCGCCCTCGGCGACGAGCAGCGCGCGACCGTCAGGCGTCCAGGCCAGCGCATTCGGCTGTGCACCGGTCGGCCCGCCCGCGATGGCGCGCATGTCCACGGTGCGCTTGGGATGCATCAGCGTGGTCTGCGTGCTGTCGCCCAGCGACGGCAGCGCGTTGCTCTGCACCGTGGTGCTGACGTCGAGCAGCTCGACCAGGTCGTCGTTCGACGACGTCACCGCCAGAATGCGCTGGTCCGGCGACAGCGCCAGCGCCGAGGGCAGCGCGCCGCCGACCACGTCGTTGCCGTTGATGTCGAGCCCGATGCGGGTTCGCGCCTGCGGTGCGGGGAAGCCGCCGCCCGACGCCACCGAGTACGTCCACACCGACGACTGCGCATCGGTGTTGTAGCCGCCGAGTGTGGCGGGCGGCGGGTCGACCGGCGACACCGGGTGTCCGGGCAGCGACTGCAGCCGCGGGTCCGCCTCCTGGTTGTAGAGGCCCCAGTTGGTGACGTACACGTGGGCGCCGTCGTTCGACACCGCGACCCCGTAGGGGAACTGTCCCGCCTGGGTGCGCGCCGCAACCGTGCGCGTCGCGGTGTCGACGGTGATCAGCGCATCGGTGGAGAACGCCGCGACGTAGAGGCGCGCGCCGTCGGGCGAGAGCGCGATGCCCCACGGCTGGTCCACCGGATTGCCGGGGTTGAGGGCGATGGTGCCGGTGCGCGTGTAGGTCGGCGCGCCCTGCGCGTCACGGGCCGGGGTGAAGACGCCGATGGCGTCGGTGTGCGTCGCCCCGTCGCCCTCGGCGACATACAGCGTGCCGTCCCTGGCCTCGGCGAGCCCGTAGGTGGCCGCGTCGTCCTCGAACGGCGTCGCCGTCAGCGCGTGCGTGTCCACCGTCCAGAGGAAGCGATGCGTGCCGTGCGCACTGGCCACGGTGGGGTTGTCGTCGAACCCCGCGTCGACCACCACCAGCCGCTTGCCGTCGCGGGTGAGCAGCACGTTGATCGGCTGCAGCCCCACCTTCACCTGCTTGCCCACCGGGGTGACGATGCGCCCGTCAGGGAGTACGCCGGTGCCGTTGGCGCGCGGCCCCGCGGGCATCAGCCCGGCGGGCGAGGTCATCGGCGTGTTCAGCGTCACCGCCGTCGTGTGCTGCTCTGCACTGACGTTCGCCGCGGGCTGCGCCAACGTCGCCAGGGCCGCCGCCGCCACCGCCATGCTGATCGTGAGTCGTGTGCTTCGGGTCATCACCGAAGCCAGAGGACGACGCGCGGACCGGGACCATTGCGCTTGTCCCCCAACCCTTAACCGCCTGTTCCCAGGCACGAAAAGCTGGACGGTTTCTAGGAGGCGCCCCGCGCCATCAGCGCGATATCGCCAACCAAGACCGAAACCAGCGAGGCGTCACCGGGCAGCGCCGCGGACAGCGCGCGTTCCCAGCGGCGCAGGTCGGCGCCGGGGGCCTGGGACGGCGCCGCGTACGGGCACGACGCCGGTCGCAGGCACACGCGCATCCCCGCAAACCGAGCGCTGCTCGGCGCGGATGGACGCCGGGTGGGGTTGGCGCTCACGGTGCTCCTGGGTGGTGCGGTGGGGGGAAGGATGGCTCTGCGACTACATGACACCCGGCGGGCACCGCGCATTACGGCCAGAAAGCGCTCAGGACGCCGCGAGTCGCTCCACCACCACGCCGTCGAGCGGCACCACGCGCTCGACGCGGGTCCCGGCCAGGTGCACGCGCACCCCGGGCACGCCCGGCGCCCCCGGTTCCCACCCGTCCGCGTAGAGGCGGCGCGCCTCGCCGTAGGTGGTCGCCGACTGCTGCCGCCGCCCGTCGGTGAAGCCGATCGCGCCCGGTCGCGAGGCGTAGCCGAAGCCGATCTCGCCGCCCGTGCTGAGAAACGCGCGCAGCGAGGCGAGCGGCGTCTCCGGCAGCGCCACCGGCTCGGCGGAGGAGAGCGCCGCCTCCAGGCTGGGCATCTCCCCCGAGGAGGCCTGGTCGCGCACCGCCTTGCGCTGGGCGATGTGGGCCGCCCGCTCACGCCGCCGCTGCTCGGTGGCGATCTCCTGGGCGCGCGCCTGCAGCTCCTTGACCTGCCGCGAGTACGGGAACATCGCCGCCACCGTGGCCCGCTCCGCGTCGCGCAGCGCGGCGAGCACGCCCTCCAGCGCCGCCTCGTCGAGGTCGCGCAGCGCCTCGGGGTCGACGCGTTCGGGCAGCGGGGGGAGGGGGAGGGGAGCGGACTCGGTCATGGCAGGTATAGGGTGACGCATCTCATCCACCACACCCGCCGGAGCCGCAGCCGTGAGCCAACCCGTCCGCGTCGATCGAGATGGAGCCGTGGTGGTCATCACCATCGACCACCCGCCGGCCAACGCCATCAGCCGCGCCGTGATCAGCGGCTTGCGCGACGCCATCGCGGAGATCGGCAAGCCGTCCAGCGGGGTGCGCGCGGCGGTGCTCACCGGACAGGGCGAGAGGTTCTTCGCCGCCGGTGCCGACATCACCGAGTTCCAGACCCTGGGTGCCGACAACATCGACTCCGGGCAGGCGCTGACCCTGGAGATGGAGCGCTGTCCCGTGCCCCTGGTCGCCGCGGTCAACGGCATCGCCCTCGGCGGAGGCTGCGAGCTGGCCCTGGCCTGTGACGTGCGCATCGCCTCGGCGACCGCCCGCTTCGGCCAGCCGGAGATCAACCTGGGGATCATCCCCGGCTGGGGCGGCACCCAGCGGCTGCCGCGCCTGATCGGCGCCTCGCGGGCCATGCCGCTGCTGCTCACCGGCGACGCCGTCGACGCCCGCACCGCGCTGGAGTTGGGGTTGGTGTCGGCGGTCCACGAGGCGGCCGACCTGCTCGACGCGGCGCGCGCGCTGGCGGGGAAGATCGCCGGCAAGGCGCCGCTGGCGGCGCAGGCGACCAAGCGGGCGGTGCGCAACGGGGCGGACGCCGCGACCATCGCCGAGGCGCTGGAGGTGGAGCGGGCCGAGTTCGTCGGCGTCTTCGGCAGCCAGGACGCCAACGAGGGGGTCAACGCCTTCCTCGCCAAGCGCGCCCCGGAGTGGCAGGGGCGCTAGGGCGCCACCGCGCCGGCCCGGCCCGCTACGGCGTCGGGGTCGGCAGCGGGGGCAGCGAGGGGCTGGCGCCGCCGCTGAGGTTGGCGGCGATGACCAGGGCCAGGCGCTCCAGGCGGACGTCCTTGAGCTTGACGCCGCCGACCTCGAAGTAGGTGCCCGCGGTGATCGAGCCGAAGAGGGGGTCGCCGTCGGTGGTCCCCCCGTAGCCGTCGGGGCCGAGCTCGCTGAGCGCGGTCATGCCGGCCAGCGAGCAGCCGTTGCAGCCCCGGTCGTGCAAGGCGAGGTTCTGCGACTTGGTCTTGGCCAGCTCGGCCTGGGCCTGGCCCGGGGTGTCGAGCAGGGTGATGTCGACCTGGCCGCCCTGGCCGATGTCGTAGCGGCACTGGGTCATGCCGCTGATCATGGAGACGTCGACCGACTGGTTCACCTGCAGGCCGGTGGCCGACTCGATGTCGGCGATGCTGGCCACGATCCGGCCCGGCTTGGCGGTCTGGCTGGGCAGCAGCCCGGCGCCGGGCTTGATGGCGCAGCTGAAGGCGGCGACGGCGGCGGTCGCGCTGGGCGTGGCTGCGGCGGTCGGCGACGCGTCCGCGGCGCCGGAGCCCTGCGCGGGCGGCACCGGTGCGCCGGTCGCGCCGCCGCAGGCCGCCAGGAGCGCGGCGACGCCCGCCGCGTACACGGTTGTGAAGGCGGTCCGGCCCTTCCTCGTGATCATGGCGGCGCGCATTCTGCCGGATGGGTGGCCCCTCCGTCAGCACCGCCATGCCGCACCCCTGACGCAGCGCGTCACCGGGGGCCGCCCCGCCTATAATCGCCCGGACGTTCGGTAGCCGTGTGATCGCCGTGTTGGAGCTGGCTGTCCGCCTCTTTCCGCGCGGCGTGTTGGGAGGTCAGTCTTTGACTGCGATCCTCAGCCCCATCGGTCTGGTGGCGCTCCTCGGCGGGGCGACCGCGCTGACCGGACTGCGCTGGCGCAAGCTGATCCAGCTGATGATGTCGGCGCAGCGCAAGGAGCCGCGCTTCGACCGCATCGGCGAGCGGGTCAAGGGCTTTCTCGTCTACGTGATGGCCCAGGCGCGGATGCTGCGCTGGCCCTACGCGGGCGTCATGCACGTGCTCATCTTCTGGGGCTTCCTGGTCCTGCTCACCGCCATCGCCCAGGGCATCGTCGAAGCGCTGTGGCAGGGCTTCAACTTCGCCGACCTGCCCTTCGCCGGCGCGCTGGCCTTCCTGCAGGACCTGTTCGCCTCGCTGGTGCTGGTCGGCATCGTCATGGCGCTGTTCAACCGCCTGGTGGTCAGGCCGATCCGCTTCCGCGGCTCGCACGAGGGCGACGCGCTGCTGATCCTGGGCTGGATCGCCGCGATCATGGTCTTCATGCAGGCCGACTACGCCACCCGCATCGCCATGGGCGAGGACAGGACGGCGGGATGGCGCCCATTCGCCTCAGCGTTCTCCCACGTTTTCGCCGGTCTGGGCGCGCAGAGCGAAGCGCTCAAGGTGTTGCACGGCCTCACCTTCTGGGTGCACCTGTCGCTGGTGTTCACCTTCCTGGTGTACCTCGGCTACAGCAAGCACCTGCACATCATCACCGCGGCGCCGAACGCGTTCTTCCGCAACCTCAACCCCAAGGGGCGGCTGCAGCCGATCGACCTCGAAGCCGAGGACGTCGACCACTTCGGCGCCAGCAAGCTGGAGCACTTCGCCTGGAAGGACGTGCTCGACCTCTACACCTGCACCGAGTGTGGCCGCTGCCAGACCCACTGTCCCGCCTTCAACACCGGCAAGCCGCTGTCGCCGAAAACCCTGATCACCGATCTCCGCGACCACGCGTACGAGACGGCCGCGGGCGGCTACGGCAAGACCTCGCACACCGCGCACCAGATCGAGGGCGGCATGTGGGTGACCGCCGACGCGGTCAGCGGCGCCATCGACGCTGACGAGGCGCTCGTCCAGCACAACGGCCATACCGCCAAGCTGCCCGGCCACTTCCAGCCGTCGTGGCTGTCACCCGACGAGGTCGACGCGGCGGTCAAGGCCGCCGGCGGCACCGAGCGCCCGCTGATCGGGGGCACCATCAACCCCGAGACGCTGTGGTCGTGCACCACCTGCGGCGCCTGCGTCGACCAGTGCCCGGTGCTCATCGAGCACGTGCCCAAGATCCTCGACATGCGCCGCGCCCTGGTGCTGGAGGAGGGCTCGATGCCCAAGCAGGCCGAGGCCGCGCTGCGCAACATCGAGAACAACGCCAACCCCTACGGCCTGTCGCAGCAGACCCGCGCCGACTGGGCCAAGGACCTCGGCGTCCAGTTCGCCAAGGACAAGCCCGACGCCGAGTACCTCTACTGGGTCGGCTGCGCCGCGTCCTTCGACGACCGCGCCAAGACCATCGCCACCGCGCTCTGCAAGATCTTGCAGACCGGCGGCGTCGACTTCGCCATCCTCGGCACCGAGGAGAAGTGCAACGGCGACCCGGCGCGCCGCATCGGCAACGAGTACCTGTTCCAGGAGCGCGCCAAGGAGAACGTCGAAACCCTGCGCTCCTACAACGTGCGCAAGATCATCGCCTCCTGCCCGCACTGCTTCAACACCTTCGCCAACGAGTACAAGGACTTCGGCGGCGACTACGAGGTGATGCACCACTCCCAGGTGATCGACCAGCTCATCAAGGACGGCCGCATCGTCCTCGACCGTCCCATCGAGGAGACGATCACCTACCACGACTCCTGCTACCTGGGCCGCTGGAACGACATCTTCGCCCCGCCGCGCGACATCCTGGAACGCATCCCAGGGTTGAAGGTGGTCGAGATGGCGCGCAGCCGCAGCGAGGGCATGTGCTGCGGCGCGGGCGGCGGCCGCATGTGGATGGAGGAGGAGCAGCCCCGCGTCAACCACAAGCGCGTGGACCAGGCGGTCGACACCGGCGCCACCAAGGTGGCCACCGCCTGCCCCTTCTGCCTCTCCATGTTCGACGAGGGCCTGGCCACCAAGCAGCTGCAGGACAAGCTGGCCGTGGACGACATCGCAGTCTACGTCGCCCGCTCGATGCGCGTCTGACGCCGCAGGGAGCCCGTCCTCAGTGCGTCGGTGACGGTGACGGCGACGCGCCGGGCGACGGCGACTGCGCCGGTGGCGGCGTCTCCGTCGCCGCAGTCCACTGGATCGACTTGTTCACCTGCACCGCCATGTCGGTCATGGTCTTGATCGCCGCGTCGCCGAGGGCGACGTAGGTGATCACGTACCCGACCCCGTTGTGCGCGGTGATGAAGATCTGCTGCTGGTCCTTCTCCGCGCCCTGCGAGTAGTCGACCACCACCACGATGGCGTTCTGTCCGCCCACCTTGGCCTGCTTGGCCGCCGGCGGCTGAGAGGGGAACCCGGTGGTGGTGAGGCCGACCTCGTCGTTGAAGTGGGCGGTGAGCAGGTCCTCCAGGGTGCTGGCGTCGGTGACCCGCTTGATGACGAAGTACATGCGCCCACCGGAGTCCGACACCTTCATCGAGGGCACCGGGTCGGTCGAGGGGTCGTAGTTCCAGGCCGAGGGGCCCTGGAAGTTGACCGGCACGGCCTGTCCCGACTCCTGGATCAGGCTGATCCTGGCGTCGGCGAGCGCGTTGGCCGAGGACTGGCCGACCCAGGCGATCAGGCCGATGATCACCGCCACGAACCCCAGGCCGAGCACGCCGATCGGCGCCATCACCGCGCGGTGCACCGGCGCGCCCGCCGTCTCCAGGTGGCGCATCTCCTCGTTCGTGGCGGGACGCCGGAAGCCGCACTTGCGGCACACCAGCATCCGCTTCCGCCGGACCGGGCTGAAGCGGTAGAAGAGCAGCTGCAGGAACGTCATGTCGTCGATCACGTCCTGGGCTGCGTGCTCGTGGCAGTTGGGGCAGTCGAGCCATCCAGTGCCGCGGGTGCGGTCGAGATGGTGAAACCCGGCGATGAACATGCGCGCGCATTGTACGGGGGGAAGGCTGTCAGCCGGCCGTACGCCAGCGGCGGCTGATGGCCTGGGGGGGGCTCCCCCCACGGTGCGCGTCAGCGCACGGATAGACCGCGCGCGAAGGCTCAGGCCGCCCGCTACGGGAGGTACGGCTGAGGATCCACCGGCTCAGAACCCACCCGCACCTCGAAGTGCAGATGCGGCCCCGTCGAATTCCCCGTCGACCCACTGAGCCCGATCACCTGCCCCGCCCGCACGCGGTCTCCAGTCGCCACGCCCAGCCGCGACAGGTGTCCGTACAGCGTGTACAAGCCCCCGCCGTGCGCGATCACCACATACGTCCCATACCCCACAACACGCCCGCCCACCACGTTTGTCCCCGCCAGCACCACCACCCCGTCCGCCGCCGCGCTGACCGGCGTGCCCAGCCCGACCCCCACGTCCAACCCCGTGTGGAAGTGCGCATAGGACACGCCCTGGTAGACGTAGGGAAACTCGAACGCGTACCCGGTCGGCCCGAACCCCTGCGTAATCGGCCCGCTGCACGGCCACAGCAGCCGGCCAGGCGCGGGCGCCGCCGCCCCTGCGCTGAACGACTCCTGCGCCAGCGCCACCGCCGTCTCCTGGGCCAGCTCCGCCTGCCCATCCGGGTCCTGGGCCAGCAGCTCCGCCGAGGTCACACGCAACCCGCCGCCAACCGGCACCAGCAGCCGCAGCCCCGGCACCTGCGGCCCACTCGCGCTCCCCGCACCGACCACACGCGTCTCGACCACCCGGTAGCGAAACACGCCGTAGCTGGCCACCACCTGCACCTCGCTCCCGTCCGCGGGCGCCGCCACGCTCAGCCCCGGCCCCGCCACCAGCAGCATCGAATGCGGCTCGCCCGGGTACGCCGTCGAGGCGTCGTGCCCCAGCGTCCCCGGCTGTGCCCGCCCCTCGACCACGGTCAGCGCCGCCCCGCTCGCGCCGAGCCGCAGATGCGCGATCACCGACCCGTCCACCAGCCGCGGCCGGATCTGCGGCAGCACCGGCGCCGCCCCGCTCGCCACCACCCTGCCCGGCGTGGGCGAGGGCGCGGCGAGGCCGGGCGCGCCGACCGGAGCCGCCGCCCGCTGCGCCGTCACCACCAGGCCGCCCGCCAGCAGCGCTCCCCCCGCCCCCAGGCACATCAGCGCCCAGCCGAGGCGGCGGCGGGCGCGAGCGGACAGTGGAGTGGACATGGTGGGGTCAACGAGCACAACGCGCCGCCCGCGCCCGCCCTTGCGGCGCCGCGTCGCCGACCCCTACACTCCCGACCCGACCGCCACGATTGACACCGCCGTCAACAGCGACCCGGGTGGCGACTTGGAGGAGTGACCGTGGCGTACGAGGCTTACAGCGACGAGTGGGCCCAGGCCTACAAGGACGAGATCAACAAGTCCCAGGTCTACAAGCAGGCCGCCGCCGGCTGGGAGGGCACCGTCGGCCTGGTCGTTCTGGCCGAACCTGACAAGAACGTTCCCGAGGACCGCGGCATCTTCATGGACCTCTGGCACGGCGAGGCGCGCGACATCAAGGTGGGCAGCCGCGAGGACGCCGAGAAGGCCGACTTCGTGATCACCGGCCCCTACTCGCGCTGGAAGGCGGTGGCCAAGAAGGAGCTCGACGCCACCAAGGGCATCATGCTCGGCCAGCTCAAGCTCAAGGGCGACTTCCCCACCCTGGTGCGCTACACCAAGGCGTCCCAGGAGATGACCGAGTGCACCACCCGGGTGCCGGTCAACTGGCCTGACGAGCAGTAGGCGGGCATGGCTGAGGTGGTGCTCGCCGCGGGCGACCAGGCCAGCGGGCTGGCGTCGATGATGGGGACGCTGCTCGCCCAGAACGTCGAGCGGGTTCCTGCCAAATACCAGGATTTCCGCCGCGTCGACGCCGACGTGGTGATCGCCGTCAACGACCTCGACCAGGCGATCACCCTCCGCTTCAGCGGCGAGCGCTGCACCATCCACAACGGCCGCACCGGCAGCCCGCGGGTGAGCATCACCACCGACTCGGAGACGCTGATGCGCCTGTCGATGCTCAAGATCGGGCCGCTGGGCCTGCCCAACTACTTCGACGAGCCGGGGCGCAACGTGCTCCGCGCCATGCGCAGCGGCAGGCTGCGCATCAGCGGCATGCACCACCTGCCGACGCTCAACCGCATCACCCGACTCTTCTCCGTGGCGTAGGGGGTTTCATGGCTGCAGAGGGACAGCTCCTGGTGCTCGGCGCGGGCACCATGGGCGCACAGATCGCACAGCAGGCGGCGCTGCACGGCGTCGCGGTGAGCCTGGTCGACGTGTCGGCCGAGCAGCTCGAACGCGGCGTCGCGCAGAACCGGCGGCTGCTGGAAAGCCGTGTCAGCAAAGGCAGGATGGAGGCCGCCGAGGCCGAGGCCGCGCTGGCGCGCGTGCAGACCTCCTCCGACCTTCCCGCGGTGGCGCCCGCGTGCGCGTGGGCCATCGAGGCCATCGTCGAGCAGGTCGAGGCCAAGCGCCAGGCCTTCTCCGAGCTGGACCGCTACCTCGCCGAGGGCGCGGGCATCGCCACCAACAGCAGCACCATCGTCAGCAGCCGCCTGGCCTCGGCGACGCGCCGTCCCGAGCGCGTCTGCAACATGCACTTCTTCCATCCCGTGCTGGTGATGGACGTCTGCGAGGTGGTGCGCAACCCGCAGACCTCCGACGAGACGGTGCGCGACGCCGTCGACTGGTCGTTGCGCATGGGCCGCAAGCCCGTGGTCATCGAGCGCGAGATCGACGGCTTCGTGGTCAACCGCGTCCTCGGCGCCGCTTCCCGCGAGGCGTTCACCCTGCTCACCGGCGGCTTCGCCTCCTTCGCCGACATCGACGTTGCGGTCAAGGCCGGCCTCAACTGGCCGATGGGCCCCTTCATGCTCGCCGACTTCAGCGGCCTCGACACCGTCCTCAACGTCCGCCGCGACCGCGCCGAGCGCGCCGGTGATCCCGGCGACCGCGCCACCGTGGAGCTGCTGGAGAAGCTGGTCGCGGATGGCCGCCTCGGCCGCAAGGCCGGCCGCGGCTTCTACGACTGGTCGACCACCCCACCCACCCCGCTGCCCCTGCCCGAGTAGGCGAGTGCCGCGCACCGCGGCACCAGTGCACGCAGGGCGAGCACGCCCGCGACGACGAGCACCAGCGGCACCAGCCGTCCCGGTGGCGCGGGACGTCCGTTGCCGAAGTCGAGCAGGGCGGCGACGTAGAGCACCAGCCACAGGGCGAGGACGCGCAGCGACTGCGGACCGGGCCAGCGCGCCGCGCCGTCGCTCGCGGCTGCTCGGGCCAGCATCCACGCGGCGGCGGGGGCGAGCAGGATGAGGTCGTGGCCGAGCAGGTGCGGCGAGGCGACCAGGGTGAGCGCCATGGTTCCTGCCAGTGCTGTCTCGAACTTCAGCGGGTCGCGAGATCGCGCGCCGAGCACGCCGCACATGGCCACGGCGGCGACGCTGCCGACCGCCGCCAGGGCGTGCGCCGCGGCGGTGTTGCCCAGCCACGACCCGAAGAGTCCCGAGAAGCCGAGCAGCTCGGCGAGCGGCCAGCGGTCGGCGCCGCCCAGGCTGATGCGGGCGAAACCGGCCACGCCCTGCGGTCCGACCAGCGCCAGCGACACCGCCGCCAGCGCCACCACCGCGCCCGCGGCGCCGAGCAGGGCGCGCCGGTCGCGACGCCATATGAGGAAGGCCGCGACGCCGAAGAACAGGTGCGGCTTGGCGATCACCGCCACCGCCGCCAGCCAGGCGCCCGCCGCCACCGCCCGATCCCGCCGCCACGACCAGTAGGCCATGCCCACGCCGAGGGTGAGCAGCCCGTCCCACTGCCCGAGCAGCAACGTGCTCGCTGCGCCGGCGCCCGCGGTGGCCAACGCCCAGGCCGCGAAGCGCGCCTCGCGCGGCGTCCGCGACGGCCACGGCGCGGCCCGCACCGCCGCGGCCACGCCCAGTCCGACAAGCACGAGCTGCAGCAGCGACCACACCCGGTAGGCGCTGGGGAGGTCGAGCGCCGTCACCGGCAGGGCCAGCAGCGCCGCCCCCGGCGGGTTGACGAACGGCAGGTTGCCCTCGCGGTCACCGGGCGCCAGCAGGCTCGCGTGCAGCGGCGCCTGCACCGTCTCGTCGTAGAGCTGCGCCCTGTGCCCCTGGCGCAGCAGCGTGGCGCCCACGTACGTCGGGGTGAAGTCGCTCCGCCCCAGGTCGAGGCGCGACAGACCCAGCCACAGCAGGACGTAGGTGAGCAGCAGCGCCGCGCCGATGCCGGAGGCGAGCAGCGCGGCCCGGGAGGGTCGGGTCATCGGTGCCGCGAACGTAGCACCGCCCCGCGCGCCCGCCCTGCCCGGTGATCAAGGCGCGACGCGGCCGGAACCAGCACGGGCCCCGTCGCCGCTCGAAGCGGTGAGCGGCGCGGGGCCCGTATGAGGCGCGAAGGGTGGGCTAGGCGGCGGGAGTGGCCGCCGGCGAGGGCGCCGGGCTGTTCGGCCCGCCGTGCCCATGCCCGTGCCCGTGGCCCAGGCCGCGGCCACGCGGCGCGCACCCGGCGCCCGGCGCCCGCAGCTTGCCGCTCAGGTCCGACGACATCGCCTTCTCCAGCGCCGTCTTGGCCCTGTCGAGCATCGTCTGCTCCTTGGCCGCGTCGAGCTTGCCCGCCGACACACGCTTGTCCAGCGCAGTCTTGAGCTTGGCCAGCGCCTGCGACTCGATGGCCGGCGCCTTGCTGCCCGCGATCTGGTCGAGGGTCTTGCCGGCGCGGAGCTGGTCGAGGATCTGCTGCCGGGTCTGGCCGGTCACGCTCACGGCGATCGAGAGCACCTGCCGGGCCGGGCCGAAGCCGGCGCCCTGGTTCGGGCGGCAGACCTTGCTGCCCGCGCCGGGCGAGGCCGAGGGGCTGGGCGTGGAGGTGGAGGCGGTCAGCGTGGCGCCGCCGGTCGTCGCCGCGTGGACGCCGACGCCCGCCACGACGCCGCCGACGACGAAGATGCCCGCCCCGGCGATCAGCGCCTTGCGGAGTGGTGTGAACAACATCGGTGTGAGGGTCCTTTTCAGGTGTGGATGGCTTGGGCCGGGCCCAGTGTCGCCCGCGAGCCATAACCGGAGCCTGAAACCGCGCTGAGAGTGGCATGACGGTTCCGTGGACGACGCATCGACGGACGTCAATCGCTACCATGGTGCCCAGCCCATGGCCGCCACCGCCGCTCCCGCCGCTGCCCTGTCCGCCGTCCGCACCCGCGGCTGCTGCGTGCCCGTCGACGTCCCGCTCCGGCCCGAGCGCGCCGAGGCCCTGGCCACCGTCTTCCGCGCCCTCGCCGACCCCACCCGCGTGCAGATGCTGCGCATGCTCCGCGAGGCCCCCGGGGCGATCTGCGTCTGCGACTTCACCGGCGCCTTCGAACAGTCCCAGCCGACCATCTCGCACCACCTCGCCAAGCTGCGCGAGGCCGGGTTCGTGCGCAGCGAGAAGCGCGGCATCTGGTCGTTCCACAGCCTGCGCGGCGACATGCCCGACGACTGCCGCAGCGCCCTGTCCCTGCTCGACTGAGCTCAGCGCATCGCCTCAGCTTCCTATACTCGGCGGCATGCTGGACAAGATCGACCACATCGGCATCGCCGTGCCCGACCTCGACGCCGCCGCGGCCGCCTACGCGCACCTCTTCGGCGTCCAGCCCTCGCATCGCGAGGTGGTCGAGTCCGATGGCGTCGAGACGGTGATGTTCGAGGTCGGCGAGTCGCGCATCGAGCTGCTCGGCTCGCTCGGGCCGGATTCGAAGATCGCCCGGTTCCTGGAGAAGCGCGGCGGCGGCATCCACCACGTCGCCTACGGGGTGAGCGACGTGCAGGACGCGCTCGACCGCCTCGCCGCCGACGGCACCCAGCTCCTCGACACCGCGCCGCGCAAGGGCGCGGGGGGACGGCTGGTCGCCTTCGTCCACCCCAAGGCGGCCGCGGGCGTGCTCACCGAGCTCTGCCAGGAGGACCCCGAGGCGGCCGGGGCGCACTGATGGCCACGGTGTCCGAGCCCTCCAAGCCGGCGGCCACGCCGCGGCCCGAGGGCGACGACGGGCCGCCGGTGGAGAGCGAATCCGGCCTCCCCCTGGAGCCCTTCTACACCGCCGCGACCGCGCCCCCAGAGCAGCCCGCGCCCGGCTCGTACCCCTTCGTCCGCGGCGTGCGCGCCGACGGCTACCGCTCGCGCCTCTGGACGATGCGCCAGTACGCCGGCTTCGGCAGCGCCGAGCAGACCAACCAGCGCTTCCACTACCTGCTCCGCGCCGGACAGACCGGTCTGTCCACAGCGTTCGACCTGCCCACCCAGATGGGCTACGACTCCGACGACCCGATGGCGCGCGGCGAGGTCGGCAAGGTCGGCGTCGCCATCGACTCGCTGGCCGACATGGAATTGCTGGTCGACGGCATCCCCCAGGACAAGGTCACCACGTCGATGACCATCAACGCGCCCGCCTCGATCCTGCTGCTGCTCTACGAATTGGCGGCCGAGCGCAAGGGCATCGACACCACGCTGCTCGG
The DNA here is from genome assembly GCA_035569495.1 of Candidatus Angelobacter sp. Lineage (GTDB taxonomy): Bacteria > Chloroflexota > Dormibacteria > Aeolococcales > Aeolococcaceae > DASRDZ01. Next base: position 17,230 of record DATMMX010000035.1, read on the forward strand.
CGGCACCATCCAGAACGACATCCTCAAGGAGTACGCGGCGCGCGGCACCTACATCTTCCCGCCGCGCCCGTCGATGCGCCTGGTCACCGACACCTTCGCGTACTGCGCGGAGAAGCTGCCGCGCTGGAACACCATCTCGATCTCCGGCTACCACATCCGCGAAGCCGGGGCCACGGCGCCGCAGGAGATCGCCTTCACGCTCGCCAACGGCATCGCCTACGTGCAGGCGGCCATCGACGCCGGTCTGTCCGTCGACTCCTTCGCCCCGCGGCTGTCGTTCTTCTTCAACGTCAGCAACGACTTCTTCGAGGAGGTCGCCAAGTTCCGCGCCGCCCGCGCGCTCTGGGCGTCGGTGATGCGCGACCGTTTCGGCGCCCGCGACGCCCGCTCGCAGATGCTCCGCTTCCATGCCCAGACCAGCGGCGCGACGCTGACCGCGCAGCAGCCGCTCACCAACGTGGTGCGCGTCGCCATCCAGGCGCTGGCCGCCGTCGCCGGTGGCACCCAATCCCTGCACACCAACTCCTTCGACGAAGCGCTCGCCCTGCCCACCGAGCAGGCCGCGGAGATCGCCCTGCGCACCCAGCAGTACATCGCCTACGAAGCCAACGCCGGCAGCGTCGCCGATCCCATGGGCGGCTCGTACCTGGTCGAGTCGCTGACGTCGCAGCTCGTGGAAGCCTCGCGTGCGTTGATGGACCGCGTCGACGAGCTGGGCGGCGCGGTGCGCGCCATCGAACAGGGCTTCTACCAGCGCGAGATCCAGGACTCCGCCTACCGCCACCAGCAGCTCGTCGAGCGCGGTGAGCGCGTCGTCGTCGGCGTCAACAAGTTCACCGAGACCTCGCAGCAGGAGGTGGAGATCCTTCGCCTCTCCGCCGAGCTGGAGGACGAGCAGGTGCGCCGCGTCCGCGAGGTGCGCGCCGGACGCGACCAGGCCGCGGTCGACCGCTCGCTGGCGTCGCTGCGCACCGCCGCTGAGGGCAGCGACAACCTGCTGCCGTTGATGCGCGAGGCGCTCTCCCACTACGCAACCGTGGGTGAGGTGTGCAACACCCTGCGCGCCGTCTTCGGCGTCTACCACCCCAGCGCCCTGTTCTGATTCGCGCGTAGCGAAACCTGCGGCCCCCCCGCCCTGCGGTGGCCTCGTTCCGCCGGGAAATGAAAGTTTCAGGCTCCCCGCGCGTAGTAGGGGCGTGAAGGGAAGCGATCAGGCCGGCTGGGCCGATGCGTTCGCGCAGCACTCCGACGCCGTGTATCACCTCGCCCTGGTGGTGCTGCGCAACGCCGAGGATGCGCGCGATGCCATGCAGACCGCGTTCGAGCGTGCCTGGCAGCACCGCAACCGCTACGACACCGCGCGCCCGATGCGAAGCTGGCTGCTGGCCATCGCCAGCCACGAGGCGATCTCCCTGGCCCGCCGCCGTCGCGTCCGTGCCGCGCTGACACTGCACGACTCGCATCCTGCTGCCGGGCCGCCTGCCCAGGTGAGCCTGGAGCTGTGGGAGGCGATCGGCAGCCTGCCCGCGTCGCACCGCGCCGTGGTGGCGCTGTTCTACCTGCACGGCTTCTCCATCGAGGAGATCGCCGCGCTCCTCGACGTTCCCGCGGGCACGGTGGGATCGCGTCTGCACACTGCTCGCCGCCGTCTGCGCGAGATGCTCACCAGCGATGCGCCGCAGGAGGTGCCCGCATGACCACGCGCGTGTGGACCGACATGAGCGACGAGGCGTTCGACGACGCCATCCGCGCGGAGATGAACCTGCTCGCGATGAGCAACCCAGCGCCCTCGCTGCGCACCTCTGCGCCGCCGCGTGCGCGGCCCGGCTGGCTGCCCTCGCGGCCGCCGGATCGACCGCGGCATCTCGCGCCACTCGGCG
>DATMMX010000036.1:0-78375 GCA_035569495.1 Candidatus Angelobacter sp.
ACCGCCCGGTCGTCCGCAGCTCTCCGCAGGGCGGCCGGGTCGGTGGCGGGGGGAACGCTGGCTTTCGGCCGCACTCCAGCGGCGAAAAGCTGGCGTGGGGTGCTCCCCCCACGGTGCGCGTCAGCGCACGGATAGACAGGGAACGCTGGCTTTCGGCCGCACTCCAGCGGCGGTTGCTGGCGGGTCTTCATGCGCTCACATTCGGGAACGCGTCACGGCGCGCTGCGGATGAATTTACATCCGTCCATGTGAACAGACCGGGCGCCCGGTCAACGCCGCGACCGGTGTGCTACTTTCGCGCGAATGAAGAAGCGCGTTCGGGATCCCGAGGGCAAGCGCATTGCGCTGCTCGACGCCGGTCTTCGTCTCGCCGACGAGAACGGCATGGCGAACATGAGTGTCAACGACGTGGCCGCTGCAGCCGGTGTCGGCAAGGGCAGCTTCTACGTCCACTTCGTCGACCGGGCGGCGTTCCTGCTGGAGCTGCACCGCGGCTTCCACGACGCGCTGCTGGAGGACATCGAGAGCGCCGTCGACGGCACCAAGCCGGGCATGGATCGTTTGGTGACCGCGACAACCACGTTCCTCGACACCGCGCTGCGCGAGCGCACCGTACGCGCACTGCTGCTCGACGCGCGGGCCGAGCCGCAGATCGCCGACGAGATCGCCACGCGCACCGCGCGCATCACCCGGCTGATCGAGCAGGACCTGCGCGCCGAGGGCTGGCCCGACCCCGCGCCGGCGGCCCGGCTGTACGTCGCCATGTGCACCGAGGCGGCGCTCAGCGAGCTGGCCCGCGGACGCCGCGACAACACGCTGCGCCGCAGCCTGCTGCGCTACGTCACCCGCGAGGGGCTGCCCGCGCCGCGCGTCCGTCGCTGAGCGCACCACACCGCCCCCGCGGCCACTAAGAGTTCGCGCCGAGGCTGACCGGAAGTCAGCGGGCCAGGACGTCGATCAGCAGCCGTTCGCTGCGGTGAAATTTGACCCCGCAGTCGCCGCAGCGGAAGACCAGCCGCAGGGCGATCACCCCGACCACCCCGGCGCCGTCGGCCCCGCAGGCGGGGCAGCGGGCATGGTGCCCGGCGTACTCCTGGGGCACCGGCCGCATCGGCACCACGGCAGGCTTGGGCCGGCGCCTCATCGGACCCGGTCCCACTGCATGGCTGCGCTCCGTCGTGCCCCATCTCGCCGATCGCTGCGATCATGCCGACCCCGGGCGGACGAAATCAGCGGCACAAGGTCACCTGCCGAGTGTGACCAAAGGCCCCGTCAACGCGTTGTTTAACTGTCGGTACCCCCAAGCGGTCAGACTCAGGGTCATCACCTCGCCAATGTGTGAGTTTGAACTCGGTCCCGATCGGTGACACTGAAGACGACCTCCCCGGACCTCCCGGCTCCTCCTCCTTTTGCCATGGCTGTAGATCAGAGCACCCTCTGCCGCGAATGCGGCACCGAACTGAGCCCCCAGCGCTCCGCCGCCGGCCTCTGCGCCGTCTGCGCCCAGCGTTCCCGCGGCGCCGCACGCGGCCGCGTCACCGTCAGCCCGGCAACCCCGGACGAGCTGGTCCTCATCGCCGAGGCCCTGATCATCCGCGGCAAGGAGCAGGGCTTCCTGGCTCCCGGCGAGGTGGTCGACGCCTTCGGTGAGGTCGACGCCGAGCCCGACGACCTGGAGCGGGTCTTCGACCTCTTCCGCGCCATGGGCGTGGACATCTCCGACGGCGAGCGCGACTTCGAGACCGAGGCCGAGGAGGAGGACGACGACGCCGTCGCCGCGGTGCCCACCTCGCTCGACGACCCCGTCCGCATGTACCTGACCGAGATCGGCCGGGTCTCGCTGCTCACCGCCCAGCAGGAGGTCGACCTCGCCCAGCGCATCGAGATGGGCGACATGCAGGCCAAGAACGCCCTGATCGAGGCCAACCTGCGCCTGGTGGTGAGCATCGCCAAGAAGTACGTGGGCCGGGGCATGTCGCTGCTCGACCTGATCCAGGAGGGCAACACCGGCCTGATCCGCGCCGTCGAGAAGTTCGACTGGCACCGCGGCTACAAGTTCTCGACCTACGCCACCTGGTGGATCCGCCAGGCGATCACCCGCGGCCTGGCCGACCAGGCGCGCACCATCCGCATCCCGGTCCACATGGTCGAGACCAGCAACAAGCTGGCCCGCGTTTCCCGGCTGCTGCTCCAGGAGCTGGGCCGCGAGCCCAGCGAGGAGGAGGTCGCCGACGAGATGAGCGTGACCATCGCCAAGGTGCACGAGATCTCCCGCCTGCCCCAGGACCCGCTCTCCCTGGAGACGCCGGTCGGCGAGGAGGAGGACTCGCGCCTCGGCGACTTCGTCGAGGACCGCGACGCCGAAGCCCCGGCCGAGGTCGCCTCCAAGGCGATGATGCGCACCGAGGTGGACGAGGTGCTGGAGACGCTCACCCCGCGCGAGCGGCGCGTGCTGCAGCTCCGCTTCGGCCTGGTCGACGGGCAGCAGCGCACCCTCGAAGAGGTGGGCAAGCGCTTCTCGGTGACCCGCGAGCGGATCCGCCAGATCGAGGCGCGGGCGCTGCGCAAGCTGCGCCATCCCTCGCGGCGCGGCTCCCTGTCGGGCCTGCTGGGATAAGCCTGCCATCGCCGCCGCCACCCGCACGAGGCGGACCCGGCGCTGGCCGTCCCTCGTGCTCATGGGGCTCGGGGCGGGGCTGATCGGCGCGGGCATCGCCGTCCTCGCGGTGCCGCTGATCGGCACCTGGGTGCGCGGCAACGCCGACGACCAGGCGCTGCGCGACTGGAACAGCGGCGGCTCCGCCGCCCTGGCCGGCGCTCCCAACGCACCCGACGCCGTGCCCGGCTCCTCGACGGCCACCTCCCCCTCGCCGGGCGCCGGCGTGGCCGCGCCGGCGTGCAAGCCGGGCGCCGCGCCGGCCACCGACTACGCCCTGGTCACCTTCCCCAGCCTGGCCCAGTACGGCTACTCGGGAGTTGCCGGCAACGGTGACTGGAACATGCTGCACCAGCGCTCGATGGTGCACTACACCACCAGCGCCGCACCCGGCCAGCAGGGCAACGTCATCGTGGCCTTCCACCGCGAGCCCCACTACGAGCACATCGACCAGCTCAACGTCGGCGACGTGGTCACCGTGCAGGACCGCAGCTGCACGGTCTTCACCTACCGCATCACCCAGCGCTGGACTGAGTCTCCCGGCAACGTGAGCCAGCTCGTCGCCACCTCGGGCCACGACCTCACCCTGATCACCTGCACCCCCTGGTGGCGCGACTACAACCGCATCGTCTGGAGGGCGACGCTGGTCCCCTAGGCTTGCGTTGAGCACGCCTCTGCGTGTTATATGTCATCGGCGCTATCAAATAATCCGGTAGCGTTGATGATGATTGACGCAATTGCCACCACCCGTTCACTCCCCTGGCCGGCGCGGCAGCCCCGGCGCCGCAGCCGGCTGCTGGCGCCCGGCACCCGCTCGCGCGCGGCGGCGCGGCACGGCCTCCGTGGTGGGCTGCAGGCGATGTGCCTGTCGGCGGCGCTGCTGGCCGCCACGGGCGCGCTGGGCTCCTCGCGCGGGCCGGTCGAGCTCAACCAGCCGGCCCACACCGGGGTGCACGTGAGCACGGCGGTCGCAGGAATGGGGACATGGCGCTAGGCTGCGTCCCAGGGGCTGCAAAGGATGCAAGGGATTCGATGAACGCAATCGACGACGACCTGCGCGCGCTCCTCCTCGACGGGCTGCCGCCGCGGGTCCAGGGCATGGCCGAGGCCATCGTGGTCGAGTGGGAGAGCGCGGTCGGCGCCGTCCCCGAGCTAGAGCGGCTGGCCGTGGAGGACGTGCGGGCCCTGGTCGCCCTGGGCGCCCAGGCTCGTGAGGAGGCGTTGCGCCGCCGCTGGAGCCGTCTCCACGACGTGCCCCGCTTCGAGCTCACCGGCCGGCCGGTGCGCCGCGGCCACGGCGCCGCCGGCCGCACCGTCGCCGCTCACTAGAGCCGCCGGCCGCCCGCGCTTGCAGCGGTAGAGGCGGCGGTCGGCGACGGCGAGGAGGCCCTCGGCGTCGCGGGCGTCCGCCGGGTAGGCGGCCAGGCCGGCGCTGATCGACAGCCAGGCGGCGTCGCGGCCGAGGCGGGCGCGGGCGTCGGCGAGGACGCGCTCGGCGCCGCCGCCGCCCGCGTCGGGGAGGAGCATGGCGAACTCGTCGCCGCCGAGACGGTAGACCCGGTCGCTGGTGCGGGCCCCGGCGCTGAGCGCGGTGGCCACCGCCACCAGGGCGCGGTCGCCGGCCAGGTGGCCGCTGCTGTCGTTGACCCGCTTGAGGTCGTCGAGGTCGACCATCAGCACCACCAGGCCGGCGCCGCGGCGCCCGGCGATGTCGAGCAGCTGGGCCAGGTCCTCGTCGAAGGCGCGACGGTTGCGCACCGCGGTGAGCTCGTCGGTGAGCGCCTGGCGGGCGCGCTCGACGAGCACGGCGTGGTGGTCGCGGAGCAGGAGCAGCTGGCGGCCCACCACCAGCGCCGAGACCACGGCGATGCCGCTGCCCACCAGCCGGGTGTCCCACCCCATGCCCACCGAGACGAACCAGAGCCCGGTGAGGGGCACGAAGGCGAGGTAGGGCATCAGCGTTCGCGGCGACAGCCAGCGCTGCACGGCCACGTCGCGGCGCGACGCCGGCACCTCGACGGGCTCCAGCCGGGGCGCCAGCGCCACCAGCGCGTAGGGCGGCCCGAACAGCGCGGTCAGCCACCAGGGGACGACCGGGCCGGAGCGGATCTGCAGCGTGGCCTCGAACAGGGTGAGCACACTGAAGGCCCCCAGGGCCACCACCAGGAGCGCGATGGAGCGGGCGTCACGGCCGCGGGGCACCCGGTAGAGCAGCCACAGGCCGCCGGCGAAGAGGCCGACGTCCGAGGCCCAGGTGATCCCCGAGGCGAGCGAGATGGTGCTGTGCTCCGCCGCCAGCGGCACCACCATGAGCGGGATGCTGGCCACGGTCAGCGAGCAGACCAGGATGGCGACGTCGATCAGGGTGGCCAGACCGCCCTCGAAGCCCTCCTCGCGGATGGCGCGGCGGCAGAGGGCGCCGAAGAGGAACGGGTAGGCGCCGAGCAGCAGGACCAGGCCGCCCACCGCCCAGGGCCCGCGCACGCCGAGGTTGTCGAGGATGCTGAAGAGGTAGGCGCCGGCGAGCAGCCACAGGCCGATGCGCACCAGTCCCCAGAAGGCGGCGACGCGGGCGACGCGCACCCGTCCCGCCGCCACCGCCCCGGCGACGATCAGCGCACCCACGCCGGCGTTGGCGACGGCGCGCTGCGTCGAGGCCGCGGCGCCAAGTGGGTCGGCGAGCGCCGCGGCGGCGAAGGCGAGCAGCGCCGCGGGGACGGCGACCGCCAGCGGCACACCCCCCCGACGACGCCAAGGCAGGACGATCTGAAGCAACGTCGGCATCTCTCTCTGTTGCCGAAATCGTGCGCCTCGCCGCGGTGCGCACGCCACCGATCAGCGCAACATCCGCTTGTCGAATCGGTGACGGCGGTGTGAAGGGGAACATGCCTTGTGCGCCGCGCACCAGGGACTACGGGCAGGCGTCGTTGATGCCGGGACCGTCGAGCAGCGGCTTGGACATTCCCAGCAGCTCGCGCGAGCTGCGCAGCATGCGGTCGAGGATCGCCCTCCCCTCCCCCGCCGCCGGGTCGAGCGGCCGCGGCTGCACGTCACCGTCGATGCGCACCGGCACGTACTGCACGCCGACCAGGCGTGCGCCGTCGAACCAGTACTTGCCGATCACCCCCTCCTGGGTGCCGGTGCTCCAGTTCTGGTCGAAGATGAAGTTGCCGTGCGCGTAGGTGATCAGGTGGCCGTTGTACATCTCGCTGCCCTGCACGCAATGGGGGTGGTTGCCGATGACGATGTCGGCGCCGTCGTCCACGGCCAGGCGGCCGGCCTGCTTGGGGTCGTCGGGGGCGATGCCCGCGGCGGACTGCGGGTAGGTCTCGTACTCGCGGCCCCAGTGGAACTGCACCACCACCACGTCGGCCTGGGCGCGCGCCCTGCCGATCAGGTCGTGCAGCGCGGCCGGGTCGAGCTTGCTGCCGACCAGGTTCATGCCCACGAAGGCGAAGCGCAGGCCGCGGACGTCGAGCACCGCGACGCGGCTGAAGCCGGTGACCTGCATGGCGTGCGACTGCAGCACCGCGACCGTCTGGTCGAGGCCTGACTGGCCCTGGTTGGTGCTGTGGTTGTTGGCGACGTTGACCACGTCGACGCCGGCGCCCTGCAGTGCGGCGGCGAAGCGGGCGTCGGCGCAGAAGGTGAAGCCGGTGACGATGTCGGGACACGACGGCAGCAGCGGCGACTCCAGGTTGACGAAGGTGACGTCGCCGGAGCTGAGGATGTCCTTGGTGGCGGCCAGCGGGTAGTTCCAGTCGCCGCGGATGCGGATGAGGTGGCCGGCCTCGCGCGCCGGGATCATGTCGCCGGTGACCACCATGAGGCGCAGCTTCGCCGGGTCGACGCCGGGGAACGACGGCGCCGCGCCGCTGTACAGCGCCAGCGGGTCGACGTCGGGCAGCGGCTTCGGAGTTGCGGACGGAGTTGGCAGCAACGTGGACGCCGGTGGCGCGGGCGCGCTGGCGGTGGTGTGCGGCGGTGGCGCGGGCGACGAGGAGCAGGCGGTGAGCAGCGCGGCGAGCGCGGCGGCGGCTGCCGCGGGGCGGCGCAGCGGCGGCGGGCTCAGGGCACCGGCAGGGCGGGCCGGCCGGACACCAGGCCCTCGGGCAGATCCGGCGTCCCGGTCGCCGCGGCCGGCTCCAGCCGGACCGGCAGGCCCAGCCAGTACCCCTGTCCGAGGGTCACACCCATCTCCGCCATGCGCTGCGCCTCCTCACCGTTCTCCACGCCCTCGGCGACCACGATCGCCGACGCCGAGCGGCCGAAGGCTACCACCGCGTTGATGGCGGCGCGCGGCCCCGGCCGGTCGGCCGCCGACACCAGGCTGCGCGCGATCTTGATGTAGTTGGGCGCTCCGGCGGCGAGCATGTCGAGGGTCGAATGGCCCTCGCCCACGTCGTCGATGGAGAAGCGGAAGCCGTGGGCGCGGTAGGCGGCCATCACCGCGCGCAGCCGGTCGAGGTCGTGCACCGCCTCGCGCTCGCTCAGCTCCAGGACCACGTCGCCGGGGGCGATGCCCGTCCAGCGCAGCAGCAGGAGCATCTGGTCGACGTCGTGGAGCGGGTCGATCAGCGCCCACACCCCGACGTTGAGGAACAGCGGCGCGCCGGGCGGCAGCAGCCGGGCCTGGCGCATGGCGGCGCGGCGGCAGGCCCAGTCGAGGTCACGGTGCAGGCCGGCGGCGCGGGCGGCGGCGAAGAGGCCCTCGACGTCGGTCTCCGGCGGGAAGCCCTGGGGCCGGGCCAGCGCCTCGTAGCCGACCCGCTGGCCGTCGCTGAGCCGGACCACCGGCTGGTAGACGATCTCGATGCGGCCCTCCTCGAAGAGCTGCGGCACCATCTCGTCCCAGGTGTGGCGGCGCTCGCCCGGCGCGGCCTGGGCGACACCCGACTCGACCCGGTCGCGGCCGTAGCCCTTGGCCAGGGTGAGCGCCTCCTGGGCGGCGTCCCAGGCGGAGCGCGGGTCCGCGCCGGCGGCGATCGAGCCCAGCCCGATGCTCACCCGGGGCAGCCACTCGGTGACCGGCGCGGCGTGCACCGAGCGGCGCAGCTCCTCGGCCACGGCCACCGCGGTGCCCGCCTCGAAGCCGGGCAGGAGCACGGCGAACTCGTCGCCGCCGGTGCGGGCCAGGGTGCCCACGTCGCCGAGGCGGTCGCGTAGCGTCGCGGCGATGGCGCGGAGCAGCTCGTCGCCCGCCTCGTGGCCACCGGCGTCGTTGACGTCCTTGAGGTGGTCGACGTCGACGGCCAGGACGCTGACCGCCTGGCCACGCGTTTCTGCCAGGACCTGCTCGAACCTGGAGCGCCGCAGCAGCCCGGTGAGCGCGTCGGTGACCGCCGCCTCGGTGAGCCGCCGGTAGCGCACCGCGTTGGCGACGGCCAGGTTGGCGAGGTGGCCGATGCCGTCGAGCACGCGCATCTGCGCGGGGTCGAAGCCGCGGGGGTCGGGCGAGGCGACGCAGAGCACGGCGTCGACGTCCCCGGCGGGCTGCAGGCGCACCATGGCGGCGCTGCGCAGGGGAGCCAGCGGGTCGGTGACCGGCGGCGCCTCGCCGAGGGGCTCGGGCAGGGCGGCGGCGTGGGTGGCGGCGGGCTCGGGCGCCACGGCCAGCCAGGCGAGCACCGCGGCGCGCACCGGCGCCGTGTCGACCCGGCTGTCGACGTCGTGCACCGCGACGGCGCGCACCGCGCCGCCGGAGGCGTCGAGCACGGCGGCGTAGGGCGCGCGCACCACCCTGGCGGCGTGGGCCGCGACGGAGTGGAGCACCACGTCGAGGCCGAGCGAGGCGTTGAGCGCCTCGGCCGCCTCCTGCAGGCTGGTCAGCTCGCGGACGCGGCGGCGCAGCACCTCGTCGGCCAGCTTGAGCGGGTTGGCCAGGGCGATCGAGCCGGCGACGCCCTCGGCGACCTTCTGTAGCACGGCGACGTCGAGCTGGTCGAAGGCGCCGGGTAGGGTGCAGCCCATCTCCAGGACACCGAGCACGCTGCCGTCGAGCAGCACCGGCACGGCGATCATGCTCCGCGTCAGCGCGTTGCTACCGACCGACCGGTTGGTCAGCACCACCCCGGGCGGCGGGGCGTCGAGGTCGTCGAGGACGATCGGCCTGCCCTCGGCGGCGACCCTGCCGATCACCCCCTGGCCGACCGGCAGGCGGATGTCGCGGACCTGCTCGTCGGCGAGGCCGCGGTGGGCGCCGAAGTACAGCTCGTTGCGCTCGTTGATCAGCAGGATGGCGGCGCCGCGCAGGCCGGGGCGGTCCATGGCCCGGACCATCAGGTCGAGGACGTGGCCGAGGGTGTCCTGGCTGACCCCGGCGGCGACCCCGCGGGGCAGCGCGGCGCGGCGGCGGCGTGCGGCCAGGCGGCGCCCGGCGGGCCCGAAGGGCAGCACCGACAGCACCGCGGCCATCACGGCGACGACCACGACGGTGACCAGGATCGGCAAATCCACCCCTCTATCAGGACTGCAATGGGCCGCTCGAGTCTACGACGGGCCGGAGCGGAGCGGGGCTAGGACGCGGCCGCGATCGCCTGCCGGCCGAGGCAGTGCAGGTCGCGATACGTGCCGACCGCCCGGTCCAGAGCGCAGAACACCGGCGCGGCGGCGAGCAGCTCCTCGCGTCCGCTCAGGCCGCGGTCGAGCAGGGCCAGGTCGAGCCGGTCGCCCACCCCCCACCGCTGCGCCGCCCAGGCGAGGATCGCCTCGGGGTCGGGTCGATCGGCGTCGAGCCCTCGCGCCTGGGCCTCGGCGACGCCCTCGCGGGCGACGCGGAAGGCGCCGCGCACCTTGAGCTCCTGGAGCAGCGGCGCCCGCCAGTCGACGCCCGGGCTGCAGTGGAAGGTACGCGCGGCGAGCCGGGCGATGCGCTCCTCGAAGCCCAGGCTCTCCAGCTCGGCGGCGGACAGCCAGGCGCGCTCCCAGCCCCGCGCCGCGCCGGCGGCGACGAAGCCGCGCCGCCGGGCCAGCTCGGCGACGACGACGGCCAGCGCCGCCTCCACCGCGCCGGCGTCGCCGGGGTTCACCTGGCGCATCTCCAGCAGCCGGTCCACCGCGGCCTCGCGGCGCAGCCGGGCGAGCAGCTCGGGGCGGCGCAGGCCGCGCTGGGCCAGCCAGAGCCCGAGGTCGCCGGGGGCCAGCCCCTGCGCCTCCGCGAAGCGGCGGACCATCGCCTGGCCCTCGCGCTCCCCGGCGCCGAGCGGCGGCAGGGTGGCGGCGGCCAGGGTGCGCAGGGCGACGTGGCGCTGCAGGTCGGGGTAGTCGACGCCGAGCAGGCGGCAGAAGGTGAGCACCGAGACGTCGCTGACGAAGCCGGCGCCGTGCTCGACGCCGCCGCTGCGCTGCTCGGCCCAGCCCAGCGCGTACACCGTGGTGCTGGGGCGGACGGTGCCGCCCAGGCGCGCCCGCGGCGGCGCCCCGTGGCGGCGGCGGACGGCGTGCAGGCAGCCCAGGGCGTCCTGCCTGGTCAACCGCACCGGCTCGGCGCGGCCGGACACCTGCTCGACGCGCCAGGCCATCTCGGCGTCGAGCCCGGCCTCGACGGCGCGACCGAGGATCTCGTCCCAGCGGCGGCGGGTGTGGGGCAGGGCGCGGGCCACCGACACCACGGCGTCGGCGGTCTCGCGGTCGACCAGGCCGCGGCGATGGCACCAGCGGGCGACGGCGCGCACGTCGACCAGGGCCACGGTCCGCGGCGCCCAGCGGCCCTCGGCGCCCTCGTGGTCGACGGCCACCTCGTCGTCGCCGTCGAGCACGCCCCGGATGAGCAGGCGGGCGACGCGGCCATACGGGCGCATGCCGAACGGGTGCAGCTCGGCGGCGCGCAGGGCGCCCAGGCCGGCGGCTCCCCAGACCTCGACGCCGGCGTCGAGGAGGGCGAGGATCTCCTTGTGGCGCACCGCGCGGCCGGCGGCCATCAGGCCGTCGAGCAGCACCACGGTGTCGCCCGGGGCGGCGGCCAGGGTGACCAGGTCACCGGCGGCGGCGGGTGGGTGGAGGACCGCGTCGGGGAGCACGGCGCGCACCTCGCGGCCGCTCAGGACCGGCCCGGCGAAGACGTGGACGCGGGTGGGCATCAGCGCGCCGCGCCGCCGAGCAGCCCGGGGACGACGACGCGGGCGACCGCCACCCCGGCGTCGGGGCGCGAGAGGTCGACGACCAGCACGGGGCCGGCACCGCCGCGGCGGACCCGCTCGGCCACCTCGGCGATGTCGCCGGCGAAGGTGGAGCCGGCCACGGTGGGCACGTCGCGCCAGCGGCGCACGGCGGGGGCGTCGGCGAGCGGGGCGTCGTGGGGCGCCGCCTGCGGGCCGAGGGCGTCGAGGGGCAGGTCGTCGCGGGCGCCGAGGATGCGGGCCAGGCGCTCCCGCGCCGCGGCGCACAGGGCGCGGCAGAGGGCGACCTCGCGGTCGAGGTGGCAGGCGGCGGCGCGCACCTCGGGCATGCCCGGCGCCCGCAGGGCGACCTCGAAGGCGGCGATCTCGGTGGGGCCGGTGACGTCGTGGACGGTGACGGTCACCCCGGCCGCGGCGAGGCGGTCGAGGATGCGCCGGGCGTCGTCGCTGTCCACGGTGGCGGGGTCGAGGCGCGCCGCGGCCCCGGCGACGTGGGCGCGGGCGGCGCAGTCGCGGGCGACCACCTCGAGCAGGCCGTGGAGCACCGCCTCGGCGTTGGTGTTGCCCGCGGCCAGCCCGTCGCGCGAGGCGACGAACACCGGCGGGGACCATTCCTCGCGCACCCGCAGATCGTGCTCGACCAGTGCGCGCGGCACCATGGTGGTGCGCCCGGTGGCCAGCACCATGGCCGGCACCCAGTCGAGCACCATGCCGTCGTTGAGCAGGTTGGGCCGGTGCAGCCGCAGGCTCTCCGGGTTGTAGCCAAGGCTGGCACGAACTTCGCCGAGCGACGCCCAGTACGGCGGGTGGGGCACCTGCTCGGCGTGCCACAGCTCCAGCGCCGCCATCGCCGCGGCGACGCGGGCCAGCTGGGTGGTGACGCCCGAGGCCATGGTCACGGCGAGGCTGTGCGACTGCGGGCGGATCGCCTGCACGGTGGCCACGCCCACGCCGTCGAGCCGGGTGACGTCGCCGACGCGGGTGATCCCCGCGTGGCGCAGCAGGGGGGCGATGCGCGCCCAGGTGTCGTCCGGAGCGCAGGCGCGATGAGTGGAACGGAACCAGGCCTTGGAGCCCGTCCTCGCCGGTGCGGCCAGCGCCACCGTGACGGTCACGCGCGTGTGTCCCCCGGAGCGCGTGGCGCGGTGCACCAAGAACCGCACCCTGCCTCCACACGCATGCACCCAGTGTGGCGATCCCCGCCCGGCGTTCCAATGGATGGGGCGTCGCGAGTGCTCGACGCCTGCGTGAAGCTCTGTTAAGCGGTGGCGGCGGCCGCCGTCACCGGGGCGATTCGCTTCTCCGGCTTGCCGGGTTGGAAGTACAGCTCCTCGCGCACGTCCTTGTGCTCGAAGCCGCAGCGGCGCATGATGCCGCGCACCGTGGCGATCATCTCGGGGTGGCCGCAGAGATAGGCGACGGCGTTCTGCGGCGTCGCCCCGAAGCCGTCGGCGTGCTTGCGGACCACGTCCTCGGCCCGGCCCAGCTCGCCGGTCCAGTCGGGGTCCTCCCAGGGCCGGCTGACGCTGGGGATGTAGGTGAGCCAGGGCAGCTCGGCGTCCTGGGCGCGCAGCTCGTCGAGGTAGCTGAGCTCCTCGGAGCGGCTGCCGGCCTGGATGAGCAGCAGGTGGGGCGCCGCCTTGGCCGGGTCCGCGGCCAGCTCGCGCCGGGTGGTGCGCACCATGCTCACGTAGGGCGCCACCCCGGTGACCGTCGAGACCAGCAGGTGGTGGGTGCGCTCCTCGCGCGGGTCGAGCACGAACAGGCCCTTGGCGCGCTTGCGCATCAGCAGCTCGTCGCCGACGCCCTTCTCGTAGATCAGCGGGGTCAGCGCGCCATCGGGGACCAGCTCGAAGAAGAACTCGATGGTGTCCTCGGCGGGGTCGGAGACGATCGAGTAGGCCCGCTCGACCAGCTTCTCGCCGCGGGGCACGCCGAGGGTGGCGTACTGCCCCGGGGAGAACTGGAAGGGATCGTCGTGGCGGACGCGGATCGACCACAGGTCGGGAGTGTGGTCGCGCCGCTCGACGATGGTGACGGGGGCGTGCTTGCCGTCGGCTGGCATCGAACCGACATTCTTGCACCTGGCGGGGCGGACTCGGCGCCGCCGCGCGCCCGGCTACCGCTCCCTGGCCTCCTCCGTCCTGGCCCGGCTCTGCAGCTCGGAGACGATGCCCGGGTCGGCGAGGGTGGTGGTGTCGCCGAGCTGGCGCTGCTCGGCGATGTCGCGGAGCAGGCGGCGCATGATCTTGCCGCTGCGCGTCTTGGGCAGGTCGGGGGTGAAGGCGATCGACCTGGGCATGGCGATCCTGCCGATCAGCCTGGCGACGTGCTCGCGCAGCTCGGCGATCAGCGCGGTGGTCTCCTCATGGCCGGCGCGCAGGGTGACGAAGGCGGCGATCGCCTGCCCGGTGTCCGGGTCAGACCTGGCCACAACTGCGGCCTCGGCGACCGCGGGGTGGTCCACCAGTGCGGACTCCACCTCGGTGGTGCTGATGCGGTGGCCGGAGACGTTCATCACGTCGTCGACGCGGCCCATGAACCAGAAGTAGCCGTCCTCGTCGATGCGCGCGCCGTCGCCGGCGAAGTACATGTTTCCGTACTTGGCCCAGTAGGTCTGGCCGTAGCGCTCGTCGTCGCCCCAGATGCCGCGCAGCATCCCCGGCCACGGCTGCTTGAGCACCACGTAGCCACCGCCGCCGAGGGGCACGTCGTTGCCCTGCTCGTCGACCACGCCGGCGCTGATGCCGGGCAGCGGTGTGGTCGCCGAGCCCGGCTTGGTGACCGTGTATCCGGGCAGCGGCGCGATCATGATGCCGCCCGTCTCGGTCTGCCACCAGGTGTCGACCACCGGGGTGCGGCCGCCACCGATGTGCTCCCGGTACCACATCCACGCCTCGGGGTTGATCGGCTCGCCGACCGAGCCCAGCACGCGCAGGGTGCTGAGGTCGTGCTGCGCGGGAAGCTCGTTGCCCCACTTCATGAAGGTGCGGATCGCGGTGGGCGCGCAGTAGAGCACGGTGACGCCGTACTTCTCGACGATCGACCACCAGCGGTCCCTTGCCGGGTGGTCCGGCGTGCCCTCGTACATCACGCTGGTGACGCCGTTGCCCAGCGGTCCGTAGACGATGTACGAGTGCCCGGTCACCCAGCCGACGTCCGCGGCGCACCAGTACACCGTGTCGGGCTGGATGTCGAAGACGACGTCGTGGGTGTACATCGCGTAGAGCAGGTAGCCGGCGGTGGTGTGCTTGATGCCCTTGGGCTTGGCGGTGGTGCCGCTGGTGTAGAGGGTGAAGAGCAGGTCCTCGGACTCCATCCGCTCCGGCTCGCAGTGCGGCGGCTGCGCGGCGATCAGGTCGTGGTACCAGTGGTCGCGGCCGTCCTGCATGCGCACCTCGCCGCCGGTGCGCCGCACCACCACGACGTGCTCGACGCTCGGCGCCCCGGCGACCGCCTCGTCGGTGTTGGCCTTGAGCGGCACGCGGTTGCCACGGCGCCAGCCCTCGTCCGCGGTGACGATCACCCTGGCCTCGGCATCGTTCACGCGGTCGCGCACGGCGTCGGCGCTGAAGCCGCCGAACACCACCGAGTGCGGCGCGCCGATGCGCGCGCAGGCCAGCATGGCCACCGGCAGCTCGGGGATCATCGGCATGTAGATGCCGACCCGGTCGCCGCGACCCACGCCCAGCGCCTTGAGCGCGTTGGCGAAGCGGCAGACCTCGTCGAGCAGCTGCGCGTAGGTGATCGCGCGCGTGTCGCCGGGCTCACCCTCCCAGTGGTAGGCGACGCGCTCACCGTTGCCCGCCTCGACGTGGCGGTCGAGGCAGTTGTACGACACGTTGAGCAGCCCGCCGCCGAACCACCGGGCGAAGGGCAGGTCCCATTCCAGCACGGAGTCGAACGGCCGGTACCAGCTCAGATAGGTTTCGGCCTGTTTCTTCCAGAACGCCTCGACGTCCGCGTCGGCCTCGCGGTGCAGGCTGCCGTCGGTGACCCTTGCCCGCGCCCGGAACTCCTCGGACGGCGGGAAGGCGCGGCGCTCGGCGAGCAGGGCCTCGATGGTCTTCGGCTGGGCGGACACGTCGGCGATCTCCTTTCTCAGTCCTTGGGAATCCGGTATGCGCCGGCCAGGTAGTCGTCGAGCATGCGGGCACTGCTGAAGCGCTGCACTCCAGTGCGCAGCGAGGCACGCACGCGCGCCACCCAGCGCTGCGGGATGCCGTCCTGGTCGCGTTCGTGGAAGGCGGGCACGATCTCGCCTTCGAGCAGGTCGTAGAGCTGCGCGGCGTCGTGGGCGTCCTGGGTGGCCGGGTCGGCGCCGGCGGGCGAGCCGATGCCCCAGCCGTTCTCACCGTCCCACGCCTCCTCCCACCAGCCGTCGAGGACGCTGAGGTTGACGCAGCCGTTCATCGCCGCCTTCATGCCGCTGGTGCCGCTCGCCTCCAGGGGCGGGCGGGGCACGTTGATCCACACGTCGCAGCCGGCCACCAGGCGGAGCGCCATGCCCAGGTCGTAGTCCTCGAGGAACACCACCCGACCGGCGACGAAGGGCGCGTTCTTCAGCTCGAAGAGCTGCTGGACGATGCGCTTGCCCTCGACGTCGGCGGGGTGCGCCTTGCCGGCCAGGACGATCTGTACAGGACGCGAGCCGGCGAGCAGGGCCAGGGCCCGCGCGGCGTCCTGGATGATCAGGTGGAGGCGCTTGTAGGTGGCCAGGCGGCGGGCGAAGCCGAGGGTGAGCACGTTGGGGTCGAAGGCCAGCGCGGCGGCCTGGGCGCGCTCGGCGTTCTCGCCGCGGGCCAGCCGGTCGGCGACGCTGCGCTCGCGCACGTAGTCGACGAGGTGGGCGCGCAGCTCGTTGCGCGCTTCCCACAGCTCGGCCGCGGGCACCCGGTCGATGCCCGCACCGACGCGCGGGTCGGAGGGGTTGCGCCACCAGCCGTCACCGAGGTGCCGGTCGAGCACGGTGTGGACGCGCGGCGACATCCAGGTGGGCAGGTGCACGCCGTTGGTGACCTGGCCGATGGGCACGCTGTCGACGTCGCTGCCCGGGAACAGCGGCTGCCACATGGCCCGGGCGACGATCCCGTGGCGGCGGCTCACCGCGTTGGCGGTGCGGCTCATGCGGATGCCCAGCGGGGTGAGGCCGAGGCCCTCGCCCTCGTCGTCGGGGTGGACGCGGCCGAGGCGGAGCACCGCGTCCGCCTCGCCGCCGAGCCGGATGGACAGGTCGCCGAGCACCGCGGTCAGCTCGCCGAGGCTGTAGGCCTCGTTGCCCGCGGCGACGGGGGTGTGGGTGGTGAACACGGTGCGCTGCCGCGCCGAGCTGAGCGCATCCTCGAGGCTCGCGCCCGCCGCCACGGCCTCGCGGGCCAGCTCGACCGGGGCCAGCGCGGCGTGCCCCTCGTTGAGGTGGACGATGCCCGGGTCGATGCCCATGGCGCGCAGGGCGAGCACGCCGCCGATGCCGAGCACCGCGTACTGGGCCAGCCGGGTCTCGCGGTCGGCGACGTAGAGCCGGGTGGTGATCCAGCGGTCGATCGGCGAGTTGTCGGGGTGGGCGGTGTCGAGCAGGTAGAGGGGGACGCGGCCCACGTCGACGCGCCAGACCTGGACCAGCACGTCGCGGCCGCGGATGGGGACGCAGACGGTCAGGGGCCGCCCCTGGTCGCCGGTGACCAGGGCGGCGGGGAGGCGTTCTGGGTCGAGCTCGACCCAGTGCTCGTGCTGCCAGCCGCTCTGGTCGATGTGCTGCCGGAAGTAGCTCTGCCGGTAGAGCAGGCCGACCCCGGCCATGGGCAGGGCGTGGTCGGAGGCCTCCTTGAGCATGTCGCCGGCGAGCACGCCGAGGCCGCCGGAGTAGATCGGCAGCGAGGGGTGGACGCCGTACTCGGCGCAGAGGAAGGCCACCGGGTGGTCGGGCGTCACGTCCGCCGGCAGCGGGGGGCGCGACAGGTCGGCGTCGAGCTCTGCGGCCAGGGCTTTCCAGCGCGGGTCCGCGGCGGCGCGCTCCAGGGCCTCCAGCGGGGCCTCCTGGAGCAGGCGCACCGGGTTGTGGCCGCTGGTCTCCCAGCGGTGTGGGTCGATGGCGCGAAACGCGGGGTCGCCCTCGGGCAGCCACGACCAGCGGTAGTTGTAGGCGAGCCGCGCGGCGGGCGCCAGACCGGCGGGCAGGCGTCCCGCCAGGCCGGCCGCCGCGCGGGCGAGGTCGGAGGTTCCGTCGAAGCTCACGGGGCCCCACGGTAACGCCCGTGGCGGGGGTCGCGCGAGCGGTGTGCGCCGGTCGCGGGAGCTTGCAGGTCAGCCCAGGGTGATCTGGACGGTGACGGTGTTGACCTGCGACCCGTCCTTGGCGGACAGCTCGTACGCGACCAGGGTGGCCGCGCCGCGGGCGGCGGTGGTCAGGACGGTGTCGAAGCTGCCGCGGGTGCCCGTGCCCGAGGTGGCGCGCACCTGCTGGTCGGCGAGCAGCTTGCCGGCGGCGTCGCGGAGCTGGATGCGGAAGGTGGCTTCGAAGGTGTCGGCGCTGCCGCTGACGTGGAAGGGGCTGTGCACGGTTTCGCCCGTTGCGGGATGGGCGATGGCGATGGCGGGCAGCGGCGTGCTCGCCGGCGCTGACGTCGGCGATGAGGTTGGCGCCGCCGCTGTGGACGGCGCGCTGGTGACCGTTCGGTCAGTAGTTGTGGTGGTCTGCGCAACCGGGGTGGGCGACGGTGCAGTGGCGCCGCCACTGCCGCATGCCACCGCCATCAGCGCCAGCACCAGCACACCGCCGAACCGCACGCCCCCGTGCGATGATTGCGCCCCGCTCCCGGACGTCGTGCTCTGCTCTGCCATGGCCAACTCCTCTCCGTCGCTCTGGCGACATTCCGACTTCTTGAAGCTCTGGGCCGGCCAGTCGATCTCGCAGCTGGGCAGCCAGGTGAGCCTGCTCGCCATCCCGCTGACCGCGGTGGTGGCCCTCGGCGCCAACGCCTTCCAGGCGGGACTGCTGGGCACCTTCGAATTCCTGCCCTTCCTGCTGGTCGGCCTGCCCGCCGGCGTGTGGGTGGATCGCATGGCGCGCCGTCCTGTGCTGATCGCCGCCGACGTGGGACGGGCGGTGGCGCTGGCGTCGATTCCCGTGGTCGCGGGGCTGCACTCGCTGCACATGGTGCAGCTCTACGCGGTGTCCCTCGTGGTCGGAGTGCTGACGGTCTTTTTCGACGTGGCCTACCAGTCGTATCTGCCGTCCCTGGTGGAACGCGAGCAGCTCGTCGACGGTAACGGCAAGCTGGAGTTCTCCCGCGCCACCGCGGAGATCGCCGGGCCGGGCCTGGGCGGCGTGCTCGTCGGCCTGCTCACCGCGCCCATCGCCGTCGCCGCGGACGCGGCCAGCTACGTCGTCTCGGTGGCGTCGCTGCTGCTGATCCGGCGACCCGAGGTCGTCGAGCCGCGCGTGCAGGGCAGCCGGATGCGTTCAGAATTGGCCGAAGGTGTCCGATACGTGTGGCGCCACCCGCTGCTGCGGCCGATCGCGCTGTGCACCGGCATCGGCAACTACTTCGGCCACATCGGCATGGCGGTACTGATCCTCTACGCGGTGCGCGACCTGGGCCTGACCGCCGGTCTGATCGGCCTCTGGTTCAGCCTGGGCAGCTTCGGTGCGCCACTCGGCGCCGCGCTGGCGGCGCGCCTGTCGCGATGGCTGGGCGCGGGGCGGCTGATCATCGTCACCGCCGTGCTGTTCTCCGTGTCGTACGTCTTCCTGCCCGCGGCGCCGCGCGCCATCCCGCTGCCGTTCTTCATCGCGTCAGGACTCATCGGCTCATTCGGCAGCGTCGTCTACAACATCACCCAGGTCAGCCTGCGCCAGAGCATCTGCCCGCCGCGATTGCAGGGCCGCATGAACGCGACGATGCGCTTCCTGGTCTGGGGCACCATCCCGCTGGGCGCGTTCACCGGCGGCCTGCTCGGCACCTGGTTGGGGCTGCGCGCCGCGCTGTGGGTGGCGGCGGCGGGCGGCGTGCTCGCCCTCCTGCCGCCGCTGCTCTCGCCGGTGCCGCGCATCCGCAGCATCGCGGCGGCCGTCGAGGAGTACGGGCACATCGGCGCGGCGGGCAGTCCGTATGCAGTGCTGGAAGAGCCCGAGCCGCTCCTGCAATAACGGGTCGCGCCCCCTGGTCTATGCAGTGGCGGCCACGCGTTCAGACGAAAAGGGGACCTGGGGTGCAAGCAGTCGCCGCGGTGGCCCTGCGTCGCCGGCGGCGGGGCGGCGGGCTGCAGACGCGCTGAGGCCGCGGTGGACGGCCGCCGGGGGGTCGCGCTCGGCACCGTCGCCATCGCCGCCTGCCTGCTGAGCGCCCTCGCGCCCAGCCCGCGGGCGGCGGCGGCCGCGGGTCGCGCCGCATCAGGCACCCCGGTGGTTCCACAGGGGATCCCGGGCGATCCGCTCTCCTACCTGCGGCCGGAGATGCGCACCCGCATGAGCGAGGTGCGCGGGCAGGTCGCGGCCGTGCGCGGCGCGCTGGCGACGCGCCGCCTCAGCGATGCGATGCTGGCCACCGCCGCCGCGGGCGGCCATCCCTTCGGCGCCGTGCCGTCGCTGCCCAGCCCCTCGGCCGCCGACGAGCAGCGAGTGGCATCGCTGCCGTCCGAGCTGCGCGCGCCGGTGAGCGGACTGCTCGCCGCCGTGGAGGCGGCGCGCACCATCCTCGGCACCCTGCCGGCCGGCGAGGTGGGGCGCGAGGTCGGCGAGCTGCTCGACGGGCTGTCCACGGTGGCCGCGCGCACCGCGGCGGCGCCGGGCGCCGTCACCATGCGCAACCCGGTCTCGGGGACGACGCGCACCCAGAGTCCGCCGGTGCCCCTGCTGGGGCCGGTGCGGCTCGGCGACGCCACCCGCCGGGCGGTGTCGCGCGGTCCGGAGGCGGCCCTGCTGGTCGCCGAGGCGATCGACGCCTACCTGCCCGCGCTGCAGCGCGCGGCCGCCGCCATGCCACACGGTGGCGCCGCCGTCGCGACCGGCTGCGACCTGCTCGACCAGACCCCGCTGCTCTGCGTCGGCGGCAGCGGCGACAACGCCTACACCCAGCCGGAGACGCTGCTCGTCGACATGGGCGGGAACAACAGCTTCAGCGGCTTCGAGGGCGCCGCGCCGTTCCCCGACCCCGCGTCGCCCACCGCGTACGTCCCGCTGTCCGTCGCGGTTGTGGCAGGCAGTGGCAACAACTCGTACACCGCGCCGCGGCTCCCGCTGGCCACCGGCTCGGCGCCCGCCGTCTATTACGGCGCGGTCAGCCTCGGCGAGGGCGCGGGAGTCGTCGGCGGCGTGGGCATGCTGGTCGACGCGTCGAGCGGCCGCCACACCTATACGGCGGTGGCGCCACCGCCCCCGGGGGTGCGCGACAACGGCTACCCGATCCCGGAGGCCACCGTGGCCCAGGGCAGCGGCGCGCTCGGCCAGGGCGTGCTCGCCGACGCCGGCTCCGCGGCGACCTTCAGCGCCACCGGTCCGACCTCGCCGGCGATCACCAGCGGCGTCTTCGCCCAGGGCGACGGGCAGTACGACCCCAACGGCGGCTGCCAGAACCTGCAGGGCTACTGCTCCTACGGGCTGCTGATGTCCACCGGCGGAGGCGCCGACACCTACGCCATCGACGGCGGCGAGATCGCCGCGCCGGGTGGCACGTCGCTGGTCGGCGCGGCGGGGCAGGGCGCCGGCGAAGGACTGCTCGGCGCCGGCTTCCTGCTCGACGACGGCGGCGCCGACAGCTTCAGCGTCACCGCGCGCGCCGGCTCCGACGTCCACCTCTGGCCCAATCAACTGCTGCAGAATCCCGCCACCTCGGTCGACGCGCAGGGCTACGGCGACACCGGTGCGGGCATGCTGGTCGAGGGCGGCGGGTCGCACAGCTACCGCGTCGCGGTCGAGCAGCACGGCACCAACATCAGCACCTGGGGCGTGCGCGCCCAGGGCGCCGCCGACTTCGCCGGCCTGGGGGTGCTCTCCGACGCGGGCAGCGGCAACACCTTCGACCTCGAACAGTCGTCGACCGAGGCGCACACCTTCGCAGCGCCGGCGGCCGTCGACGCCTACGTGGCGCGCGGACTCGACACCACCGTGCACATCGTCGGCCAGGGCTCGACGTGGGCGGGCACCGCACTGCTGGACAGCGCGGGCGCCGCAACCTACACCGCGGTCGCGCGCGAGGACATCAACGACAGGCTGGCCGGAACGCCCGCATCGACGCTCGACATCACCGGCTTCACCCCGCCGACGGTGCTGGTGCAGGGCGCCGCCGAGCCCAACATCGAGTCGACCACGTATGCACTGCTGCTGAATCGGAGCGGCCACGCCGACTACCGCGCCGAGGCCACGGACACGATCGAAGCCGCCGCCACGTCCGGGGCGCGCGCCGAGGTGCCGCTGCAGTTCGACTACTCGGCGATGCAGGGCGCGTCCGCGTGGAACAGCCTCGGCGAGACGGGCATGGCCCAGGCGGCGCTGCTCGACATGGGCGGCCCCGGCGACACCTTCCAGGCCACCCAGCGCCACGCCGTCACCACCTCGCCGGACAGCGGCGGCGGCCTGGCCGCGGGCGGCTTCTGGGACCCGATGCAGGGTAACGGCGACGGCGCTCTGCTGCTCACCCTCAGCGCCGCGCCGCAGATCCTCTCCAGCCCGGCCAACGGGGTCTGCCCCGCCTCGCCGGGCGCCTCGGGTTCGACGCAGTGGACGACCTGCGGCATGGACGGCCCGGCCGGCGAGGACCCCGACCACACCACCTACGACTATCTGTCCGGCTTCAACCACGGAGACGGGGCCGGCCTCGCACCCTCCTCCACCGCGACCTCGCCATCTCTGACCATCGATTCCGCGCCGGCCGCGGCGAACGACGGCACGCCCGCGACCGTGGCGGTCACCCTGCTCGACGCCGCGGGCGCGCCGCTGGCCGGAGCCACGGTCCACCTCGACGCCCAGCTCGGCCTCGCCACCGATGCGGCCGGCCTCACCGTGCAGTGGCTGGACGTCAGCCAGGCGACCGGCGTCACCGACGTGGCGGGCAGGGCGCGGATCAGCCTGCCGCTCGGCTACGGCCGCCTGCTCAACATCACCTCGCTGGCGCCGACCTGGTCGACCCGCCTCCTGGCCACCTTCGACGGCGCGCCCGGGCTCACCCCGCGCCACGCCGCGCGCGCCTTCGCGCTCGACTTCGGGCCGCCGGCCTCGGTCCCGGAGCTGCCGCTGCTGCCCCTGGCCCCGCTGACCGCGGGGCTGGCATTGCTCACCCACCGCCGCACCCGGCGGCGCCGGTCCAGAGCCGCGGCCTGAGCTCAGCCCACGCTCCGCCGGTCGCAAGATTCGCTGCGGGCGGGGCGTCTCCTGATGCAGCCCTCCCGGGAAGCCACAATCGCCAGAGGACAGCGCAACGTGGCCGACATGGCCCTGCTGCCGCCGTCGGTGGCGGAGCGGCAGCATCTCCCCACTGCTCCGGCGCAGCGCGCCCGTGGCCGGCTGGTCGCGCGGGTGGTGGCGCGGCCGTGGCTGGTGGCGGCGCTGTCGTCGCTGCTGGCCGCCGCGCTCACCTTCTGGAACGTCTTCGGCTACCCGAGGCTGAAGGAGGACGAGGGGCAGATCGCGGCGCAGGCGTGGGGCATCCTCCACGGTCAGAGCCACGCGGCGCTGTACTCGCTGGCCCATCTCCCCGGCGCGCCCGTCCTGCTGGCCGGCTGGTACCGGTTCCTCGACGGGCTGGGGCACGTCGTGCCCGGGGTCGGCGGCCTGACGGCGGTGCAGCAGGGGCGGCTGCTCATGGTGGTGTTCGCGACCATCGAGGCGCCGCTGGTCTACCTCATCGTCCGCCGCTTCACCCGGCACGACCTGGTCGCCTTCGGCGCGGTGGTGCTGCTGGTGCTCTCCCCGCTGGAGCTGTGGTACGCGCGCTGGCTGGAGCTCGACCCGTTCGCGGCCTTCTGGACGGTGGTGGCTCTCTACCTGGCCATGCCGCCCGCCAAAGGACGCGGCTGGTTCGTCCCGCGCGTGCTGCTCGCCGGGCTCTGCCTGGGCATGGCGATGTTCTCCAAGGAGGTGGCCATCGTCACCGTGCCGGGCTTCGCCCTTCTCTGCTTCGCCTGGCCGAAGGGACGGCGCCTGCTGGCCACCGGCATGCTGCTGCTGGGCAGCGCCGTGGTGCCCGGCGGGTTCCTCGTCTGGGTGCTCCGGCAGGGCGAGTTCTTCCCCGGCAACCATCCCTCACTGCTGGCGCCGCTGCTGCACGAGACCTCGCGCAACCACGACGGCGGCTTCTTCACGCCGGGCAGCCAGTTCTGGACGGTGCACGGCGGCTGGTCCGACCTGCAGCCGTTCTTCATGCTGCTCACCGCCGCCGCCGCGGTGTGGCTGGCCGTGTTCGCCTCGACCCGCGCGCGCCGCGCCCTGGGGCTGATGGCGCTGGGCTACTGGGTGCTCTTCGGCAGCGGCTGGATCGTGCAGGACTACTACGTCGCCGCGGCGCTGCCCATCTGGGTGATCGCCGCGGTGGTGGGAACCTGGGACTTCCTGCAGCGCGACTTCGTCCAGAAACGCCTGTGGGGACTGGGTCCGCTGGCGCGCGCCAGTGGAGCCATGGGGCTCGCGGCCGTGCTGCTGCTGGCCCCGTCGATCCCCGCCGTCGCCCAGGCGTACAGCGGCAGTGACGCCCTGAAGCAGACGCAGCTCACCATCGCCGCACGCCTCCTCGTCCCGCCCCAGGACGCCTTCCTCGACGGCGGCTACGACGGCGTCGAGCTGCAGCACTCGACGTCGCTGCCGGGGCACCGGCTGCCGCTGTCATGCAACTACTTCGACCGCTGGTGCCTGCACTCGCCGCACCTCACCACCGCGTTCATCGTCGACGACTCGCTGCTGCGCTACCTCGTCCGCAACGACCCCGCCTCCTATGCCGACGTCACCTCGCTGATCACCCAGGGCAAGGTGATCTGGTCGGCCCACGACGTCGCCGGTGGTGACGTGCGCGTGGTCATGGTGCACATCGCCGATCCCTCGGCGGGCTGACCGCGCCCGACGGGGTCAGGAGGCCAGGCCGGCCTGGAAGGCGGCGGTGGTGGCGGGGGAGCTGTCGATGCGCCAGTCCTCCTCCTTGTTGGCGTTGAACCAGATGAAGCCGGTGATCGCCGGGGTGCGGTGCAGGGTGGCGAAGAAGTCGGTGATCCAGGCAGCCTTGTCGCCGCCGACGGTGCCGCAGGCGACCTCGCCGATCATCAGCGGGCGGTGGGTGATCGCCTGCACCTGGGCGATGGTCGGCGAGAACACCTGGGAGAAGCTCTGCCAGGTGTGGAAGAGGTCGACGGGTCCCCAGTTGTAGCCGTCGATGGCAGCAACGTCGACGTAGGCGTCGCCGGGGTAGAGCAGCTGCAGCGGCGTGGAGCCGGTGTAGGCGACGTTGGGGCTCCACACCCACCGCACGTTGGTGACGCCCTCGGCGGCGAACACGTCGTGGACATGGCGCCAGGCGGCGACGTAGTCGGCGGGGATCTGCGCCGACACGCCGGTCGACCACTGCGACCAGCTCCCGTTCATCTCGTGGTCGAAGCGGAGCAGGACGCGGTGGCGGACGCTGCGCAGGGCATCGGCCCAGCTTCGGACATAGCTGTCGAAAACTCCTGCGGCGATCTGGCGCAGGGGGTAGGCGTTGGTGGTGGTGGTGGGGTCGTCGGACATCCAGGTGATCACGGGGGTTTCGTTGTGGGTGATCACGTTCTGGACGTCCGTGGGGTTGTAGGCGCTGTAGGCGCCGCCCCAGTGGACGTACCACATCACGTAGTTGGGGGACGCGGAGAGCTCCGATTCGAGGGGGGTGAGGGCGGACATGGATGTGGGGGCGCCGGGTTGGAAGACGCCCCAGGGGATGTGGGGGTTGGGGGTGGGGGTTGGGGTTGGAGCGGGAGTCGCGTGGGAGGCTCGAAGGGCGGCCCCGTTTGGAGGGAGTCCCGCGGTTGCACTGGCAGTCGGGGCCGAGAACCGTGCCGGCGTGCCGTCCCCCAACGCATGGGATACGGCCCCGGGCGCCTGCGCCCTCGCGGAAGCCATCACTATCGGGGCCGAATTCGAGTTCGCCGGCGCCGCCGCACCAATCAACGCAAGAACGGGCAACAAAAGCAGAGCACGCATGGGGGGTGCCCACGACACTACCGGCCCCCCGCGCCCCCCAGGTCACAACCCCGTCGCAACCAGGCGAGAACCTGTCAGCCGCTGTGCAGAGCGGCTTACGCAGTCCCCTCCGGCCGCAGCCGCGACTGCTCCAGCTTGGGTGTCGGCGTCCAGCTCGCCCGCCGCAGCCCGAACATCCAGCGGATCACCGCCAGGAAGGGCCCCACCGTCTCGCAGAACCCCGCGATCGGCGTCATCAGCACCATCACCACCGCATGGAGCACGCGCTGCCGCTTGCCCAGGTTCTGGTACAGCAGGTTGCGGGCGATGCCGATCTGGTACGAGGCGAACCACGACACGCCGGAGATGATGATCAGCGCGTGCCAGAGCCCGAAGGCGGAGCGCCACTCCAGGGCGACCTGCGCGGGGTGGAGCACGAAGTACAGGCCGGCGAACCCGACGGGGAAGCCCAGCGCGTAGGTGGCGATGCGGAAGCTGATCGCCAGGGTGAGGCGGCGCCTCTGCTCGCGGGGGATGGCGGCGTAGTCCGGGTCGGTGGACATGGCGCGCAGGCCCTGCAACGCGCCGAGCACCCAGCGAAGGCGCTGCTGCACCGCCCAGTAGAGCGAGAAGGGCGGCTGCTCCAGCATGGTGGCGCCGTGCCAGCCGAAGGCGCCGTCGCCGAGCGCGGCGTAGGCGCGCAGTCCGAAGAGCAGGTCCTCGGCGACGTAGGGCTGGCCGTCGACGGTGCCGAAGTCCCAGCCCAGCCGGTTCTCGACAGACTCGTCCACAACCAGGTTGGAGCCGTGCAGGTGCGGGGGCGGCGGGTGCTCCATGACGCGTGCGCACTCCGAGCAGCCGAACGGGCGCGTCGACTCCAGCGCGCGGCAGATCCAGGGTGTGCGGTGCCACTCCAGCGGGTAGAGGATGGGGCCCTGGCTGATCGCGCGCGGGTCCTCGCTCAGGTACTTGACCAGCACCAGCAGGTTGGCCTCGTCGCAGAGGGTCTCCTCGTCGAAGTGGATGACGAAGGTGCGGCCGGGCTTGCGGTTGAAGCCCTTGCGGCGCAGCTCGCACATGTAGTGCAGCGCGCGCGCCTTGAGCCGGGTGCCCTTCGGCGTGGTGTAGTCCGGCGGCAGGGTGACGCCGGTGACGTTCAGCGCCGAGCCCGCGTACCGCTCCGACAGCGACTGCGCCTCCTCCTCCACCTCGGTGATCACCTCGGCGGACAGCAGCGGCTGCAGCCACACCTGGCGCTCCAGGATGGCGCGGAGCTCGTCGAGGCTGCGCTCGACCACCGGCTGCGCGCCGCCCTTGGTGGTGACCTGCACCTTCATGTACGGCAGCGGGCGCGCCCGCAGCGCCTCGACGTCCACCGCCGGCGGCTTCTGGAACCACTGCCGGCTGGCCGCCCAGCAGCGGTAGTAGTAGATGTAGCGGATGGCGATGGCGCTCAGCGCCAGGGAGACGAAGGCGCCCGCCACCAGGTAGAGCTTGCCCTCCGGCCCCGGGGCGCTGGCGCCGAAGCCGAGGACGACGGCGAGCGCGGTCATCGTGGACACCGCGGCGATGACGTAGATGTTGACCATCAGCGTCCCCGCGGCCAGGCAGATCGCCTTCCACAGCGGCGGCTGGACCCGCGCCCAGAAGGCGCGCACGCTCTGCTGCCGCCACACCTCGGCGGCGACGCGCCGGGCAACCCTGGCCATGAATTGCCACACCGGTCCGGAGAACGGGCTGCGCCGCTCCGCCTCGGGCACGGGCGCCACCCCCGCGGCGACCGGCAGCGCGCGACGCCGCCAGAGCACCACAACCAGCGCCACCACCACCAGTAGCAGTCCGGCGACACCGAACAGCGGCGAGGCGAGCACGCCGGGCAGGGGAATGGCGCCGAGCAGCGGCAGGACGAGCTGCGGCTCCGAGCGCGGTTGCGACGGCGCGACAACGTCCGGTGGCAGCGGCCAGGCCGCGCCCACCGGCTGCACCGGCGGCGACACCCGGTCGCGCAGCGGCTGCTCCAGCACACGCGCCCCCGGCAGCCCGCCGGACACCGAGCCGATCCCGCCGATGGTGCCGCCGCCCGGCTGCACCGGCGCCGCCAGCAGGGTGATGGCGCCCGCGGCCACGCTGCGCCCGTCCTCGCCGCGCATCAGACTGACCGTTCCGTCCGCCGCGCCGTGGGGAACGGTCACCTCGACCAACCGGTCGTACCAGGTGGAGACGGTGGCGGGCGCTCCGCCCACGGTGGCGCTGCCGCCGCGACCGAAACCCGAGCCGTACACCGTGATCGCCTGGTCGGGCGCCGCCTGCGACGGGCTGATGCCGAGCACCACCGGGAGGATGTCCAGGCTGCCCGCGACCGCCGAGACGTGCGACGCGCCCGCTTCGGGGTCGGCGGTGTCACGCGGGGCAAAGAGGTCGAGGACCATGGCGCCGCTGCAGTAGGTGTTGGCGGCGTAGGCGCGCAGTGAGGTGTCGCCGGCCACCGCATCGGTGCCCACCTCGTCGCACACCGGCGCCGTGGCCGGGTCGCTGCCCTGGTGGAAGGTGAGCTGCGGGACCGGCGAGCGGCTGACCAGACCGCCGAGCTGGAAGCCGGCTCCGGTGATGGCCAGCGACTCGCCCTCAGTGCTCTGCAGCGTCTGCGGCGTGGGGATCGAGGGCGGCTCGACGAAGGTCAGGGTGGCGTTGCTGGCCACCGCGCCGGGTGCTGGGGTGGGCGCGGGCGAGGACACCGTGCCCGGTACGGCCGGCGACGGCGCGGGCTGGGCCACGCCGCCGGTGGGCGGGCCGCCCGGGGAGAGCACCACGCTGACCGGCCCGCTCAGGGGCGCGGTGGCGCTGCCGCCCGCGGCGAAGGTGATGCTGGTCGCCGCGGGCTGTGGCGGCACGGTCCCGGCGGTGGTGGGTGCGGGCAGCGCCTGCTGCACCGAGCCGACGTAGACGAAGGTCCAGCAGCCGGGCGCCTCCAGGTTGAGGCCGTTGACCGTCACCCAGGTGCCCGCGGGTCCCGCCTGCGGTCCCTGCGGCGTGGGCGCGCCCGCGGCGGCCACGGTCTGCACGCCGCTGGTCGCCGCGTCGGCGCTCACCGGGTTGATCGACGGCGCCGGGCAGGCGGCGGTGCCGGGCGAGGGCGACCCCGGCGGCAGCGCGGGCAGCGACGGCGCCGGGGAGGGCAGCGCGGGAACCGATGGCAGCGCCACGGGGAGCTGCGGCAGCGCGCCCGGCGCGGTGCCGGCCCAGGCGTGGACGCCACCCGACATCACCGCCAGGGTGACCGCGCCCGCCAGCAGCCCCGCCGCCGCGCCGCCGCGGGCGATGCGGAAGCCGCTGCGCCGCGCCGCAGGCAGCACCCTCATCCGTGCGTGGTGTGGACCGCCTGGGCCACCAGCGCGCCCGCCTGCGCGCGCAGCACCTGGTCGGCGCTGCCGTACGCGGCGGTGGCCTTGGCGTCGTTCTTGCTGCCCTCGACCATGTTGACCAGGCTGAGGAAGAAGTCGTGGACGCCGCCGGACGGCGACACGTCGGCGTCACCGCGGGCATCGAGGTTCGAGGTCAGCACGATGCGCTCGTAGTACGCCTTGCCGTCCTTGTTGATCGGCCACGCCCACGACACCGTCGCCCAGCGCGCCCGGCTGGCCGGGTCGGAGTAGTTGAGCAGCAGGCCGGTGACGCCGTCGCCGAGGTCGATGTGGTCGGTGGTGACGATGTCGTAGTTGTGGAACAGGTAGCAGTTCTGCAGGTTGTAGGCGTCGAGCGAGCCGCGGTCGTCGGTGACCACCACGTCGGCGTAGCTGAGCTGCATCGACGCCGAGCCCAGCACCAGGTAGCGCGTGAACGTCGAGTTGGGGCCGAAGTACTGGCGCGCCCACGGGTAGCTGCCGTTCATCTCGACGCGGTAGCCGTTCGGCGCCGAGGCGCCGGGGCCGAAGGGCTGCACCGTCGGCGCGCCGTAGCCGTCGTCGAAGGCGGCGTAGGTCGCCAGGCTGTGGTCGGCGACGGCGAGCGCCGCGGTCACCGCCACCAGCGACGCGATGACGGCGCGGCGGCGTGCGCGCGAGCGGCGCGGCGCGGCGGCGGCGGGCGCACTGGCGGTGGCGGGCACGTCGTCCTTGAGGCGCAGGCCGAAGCGGCCCAGCAGCGAGGCCATCAGCAGCATCACCGCGGCGAAGAGGATCAGCCCGATCCAGGTGTGGAAGGTGTTGATGGCGAAGTCGGCGTGGCCCGCGCCGGCCAGGGCCACGATCGCGGTGATCCGGACAACGTTGGCCACAAATGTCACGGCCAGCCCGGCGGTGATCCAGAGCAGCTTGCGTCCCGCGCCGCCGCGCATGGCGGTGAGGATGGCGCCGCCGATGAGCAGGAAGCCGAGCACGCTGTCCGCGCCCGAGCAGGCGCTGCCCACCGAGATCGACACCGGCGCCAGGTGCGCGGGATGCACGATCAGCGTCGGCGAGTCGTTGGCCACCGGCACCACGGTGACGCCGAGCAGGCGGTGCACGAACAGCGCCAGCGTGTTGTTGGTGGCGGCGGTGAAGCTCTGCATCAGCCCGGCCATGATGTGCAGGTACAGCGCGGGCCACATCAGCAACAGGAAGAGCAGCGGGCCGCGCAGCCGCCAGGCCCAGGACACGCCGTAGCCGAGCACCAGGGCGCCGACCACGAAGCAGGCCATCGACAGCACGTCGGGGCGGTTGGTCCAGTAGTACGTCGAGGCGATGGTCGGCACCACCGTGATCAGCGCCACCGCGACCAGCAGGATGGGCACGCCGACGATCAGGTCGATGTGCCGGTCGCGCGCCACCGGGGCGTTGCGATGGCGGTGCGCCACCAGCAGGGCGAGGCCGACGCTGAACAGCGGCAGCAGCGGCAGGTAGGCGAGCGGCGTCTCCAGGCGCAGGTAGTCGGCGAAGCTGGCCAGGGTGAGGTGGTAGACGACCACCGTGGCCACCAGGATGCCCGCCGCCGGCCACAGCGCGCGGTGGCGCCGGCCGAAGTCGGCACCGCCGTCGACCCACGCGCGCAGGCGCTCGCGGTGGCGAGCGGTGGGCAGGGAGGCGGTGGTCATGCTCGTGGTAACGGGCCGGGCGACGAGGAACTTGCTGCCCCTGGGCACGGGGCTGAGGCGGTCAGGGAAGGGCGGCCAGGGCGGCCTCGCGGCGGCCGCGACGGCGCCACTCCAGCAGGGCGGCGGCGGCCGCGCCGGTGGGCAGGAGCAGCAGTGGCAGCGGGGCCTCGGGCACGCTGGGCGCGGGCGCCGCGAACAGCGACGGGCCGGAGGTCTGGTTGGCGACGTCGATGCCGTAGAGGCCGTTGGCCTTGTCGTCGGGATTGTCGTCGGTGTAGGCGACGTGGGCCAGGCCCTGCTGGTCGAGGTCGATGGAGATGAAGTCGAGCAGGTCGCGGTTGGTGCCGAGGACGTGCTGCCCCGTGGTGTCGTCGATGCAGAAGATGCCCAGGTTGCAGATGTCGCCGACGTGCATGGGGTCGGCGGTGGAGTTGACCTGGGTGCGCGTCCAGGTCGGCGCCGGGGTGTTGAGGTCGCCCTGGGCGACCCACAGGTACCACTTCGCGCCCGCGCCGCCGCCGGGCTGGAACTTGCCGTAGGGCAGCGTGGGCACCACGGTCGGCGTGGCCAGATAGGCGACGTCGACGTGGCCCGGGTCACCGGCGGCGATGGCCGGGTAGATGTGGGTGCCGTTGTCGCCGCTCACCTTGATGGGCTTGCCCGCCGAGGTGATCGCGCCCAGGTCGCCCTGGCCGGCCCAGGTGGTGCCGCCGTCGTTCGACCACACCAGCCACATGTCGTACTCGCTGCCGATGTTCATGGCGAAGGCGTAGTAGGGGTTGCCCTGGTTGTCGAGGGTGAAGGCGGCGAAGGGCGTCGAGGCGTCGTGGCCGGCGCCGCCGTCGAAGGCCAGCTCGGGCGTCCAGGTGGCGCCGTTGTCGTCGGAGTAGGCCGTCCACAGCGAGTGGAAGGTGGCCAGCTGGGTGACGTTGCAGCCGGTGGCCAGGCTGGTGGCCGCGTCGCCGGCGATCCAGGACACCCAGATGCGGCCCGCGTACTGGCCCGTCTTGACGATGTCGACCGCCGTGGGCACGGTGCTGCATGCGCTGTACGCCTGCGCCGCGAGGGCGTTCTGCCGGGCAGTCGTGTTGTTGGCAGGGTTGGCCAGAACGTCGATGGGAGCGCCGAAGCTCTTGCCGCCGTCGGTCGACAGGTTCACCCAGATCTGGCTGGGGCCGTAGAAGTCGTGGTAGTTGAGGATGACCTCGGCGTTGTCGGTGCCCGACTTGCCCGGGGGGACCCAGGCGTCCACCCACTGGCGGTCGACGCCGAAGGGGTTGCTGCTGGCGCCGGCGTTGCTCTTCGAGCCGGCCGACGGCGCCGAGTCGGCGGTGCCGGTGGCCAGGGTCCAGGTCTTGCCCTTGTCGGTCGACTTCCAGACGTCGGCCTGCAGCGGCGCGGCGTCGGCGGAGCCGGCCAGGTTGCAGAGGTAGAGGCCGCCGGCTCCATCGCTGGCCAGGCAGTCGTCGCCGCTGGAGGGATCGGGGATGGTGGTTCCGGTCCAGGTGGCGCCGTTGTCGGTGGAGCGGTAGGTGGGCATGCCGCGGCCGCCGGGATACGAGACGTAGAGGCTGCCGTCGTTGGTGGCCAGCGAGGAGGGTTCGCCGCCGTCCTTGGGCCCGACGTTCACCGGTGTGTAGGCGGGGGCGCCGGCCGCGCGGGCGGGCGTCACTCCGAGGGCGAGGGTGACGAGCGCGCCGAAGCAGAGGGTCAAGCGTGTCCTGGCGATCATCGGGCGCGGCTCCTGGTTCTGTGCGACCTGTGCGGGACATCGCGGGGATGTCCCGTCCCCGTCTTCATAGGACGGTCCGCCGCGACGTTCGTTGCAACCGCAATGGAACGGCCGGGTCGGGCGTCTACCGGCTCGGGGACATCACTGCACATGGTTCCGGCGCGCCGCGTCCCCCTGCGCCCGGGTACCGGGGATGGACGCACACATGCTTGTCGGCAACGCAGCGAGGCGGACCGGGCTGCTGGTGATCGCGACCGCGCTGGGCGCGGCGGCCCTCGGCGTGATGCCGGCTCGTGCAGCGGCGGGCGACCCGTTCCTCGGCCTTGCCGGGCAGGCCCGGTTGACCTCCGACGTGCTCAACCACCTCGACCAGCTCACCCCCACCGGCACCTACAGCCCCACCGCGCCGCTGACCATCGGCGTCAGCCTGCAGCGCCCCGACGCCGCCGGTGAGAACGCCTACATCGCCGACGTCTACGACGCCAAGAGCGCCAACTTCCGGCACTTTCTCGACGTCGCCGGCTTCCAGCAGCGCTTCGGAGTGTCGCAGGCCCGCTTCCAGGCCACCGTCGACTGGCTGCACCAGCACGGGCTGAAGACGTCTGCGGTGAAGAGCTCCACGGAGTACGTGCTGGCCACCGGTCCCGCCGCTGCGGTGGAGAGCATGCTCGGCGTCACCGAGATGACCTACAGCTTCAACGGCACCGGCTTCTACGCCAACACCCAGGCGCCCACCGTGCCCGCCAGCCTCGGCGTGCTGGGCATCTCGGGGCTGGAGAGCTGGTCGCGAATGAAGACCATGCAGCAGTGGCAGAAGAACCTGCCCGCGTCGCCACACGGCGTGCTGCCGCCGCTTCCCGTGCAGGTCGGCAGCACCACGCCCAGCGACCTGTGGGGCGTCTACGACCAGCCCGCCGAGAACACCGGCCAGGGCGAGACCATGGCCATCTTCGGCTGGGGCGCCACCGAAACTCTCGGCGTCGACGTGGTCGGCAACCTGCGCAGCTTCGAGGACACCTACGGCCTGCCCCACGTTCCGGTCACCATCGACCATTACGGCGCCCTCGGCGAGCAGATCACCGACGCCGGCGGCGCCGGCGAGTGGAACCTCGACCTGCCCGCGTCAACGGGCATGGCCCCGGGCGTGAACGGCCTGCACATGTACTTCGGCGTCAGCGGCGGCGACGAGGACATCCTCGCCGCCTACGACGCCTGGGACCTGGACCCCAACGGCCCGCGCCAGGGCAGCTCCTCCTTCGCCGGCTGCGAGGCGGGGCCCGGTACGGGCAGCTCGGCCGGCGGGCCCGGCAACCCCACCACCGGCGCGGGCCAGACCGCCATCGGCAACCCCAACCAGGACGCCTACGAGGCGCTGCTCAAAGAGGCGGTCGAGCTGGGTCGCACCATGTTCGTCTCGGCCGGCGACCTCGGCGCCCAGGGCTGCCCCTACAGCTTCGCCACCGCGCTGAACGGCGTCACCGCGGTGCCCACCGGGCTGAACAACTACCCGACGGTCAGCCCGTGGGTCACGGCCGTCGGCGGCACCGTCCTCTACTGGAACCCCGCCACCCACGGCGGCCCGGCGTCGCGCTTCCTCGAGTACTCCTGGACGCACAGCGGCGGCGGAACCAGCCTGTTCGTGCCCGCGCCGGCGTGGCAGCTCAGCGACATTCCCGCACCCGGCGTGCTCTACCCGTGCACCGTCGACTGGCACACCCCGCCTGCCACCTACGCGCCCGGCACCCTCTGCCGCGGCATCCCCGACGTGGCCGCGCAGTCGGGCGACGTCATCAGCAACGGCTACGTCGCCGGCGGCGGCACCTCGCTGAGCTCGCCGCTGTGGCTGGGCATGTGGACGCGCATCCAGGCGGCGTCCTCGAACCCGGGACGCGTCGGCTTCGCGACACCGGCCATCTACGCCAACAACGCGGACGCCACCAGGTGGGCGCGCGACTTCTTCGACGTCGGCGGCAGCAGCGGGGCGACGGCGCCGTCGTGCTCGATGTACCCGAGCCCGTACTCCTGCTCGCATGCGGGCTGGGATTACATGACCGGCTGGGGCACCCCCGACGTGACCAATCTCATGAAGGACCTCGACGGCGGCAACACCGCGCCGGTTGCGTTCGTGCCTGCGGTCAGCGTGCCCGAGGTTCCCTTCGCGCCGATGCTGCTGCTCGCCGCTGCAATCGGGCTGGTCGCGTTTGTGGTGATGCGTCGCCGGCATGCGGCGGCGCATCCTGCGGAGGCGTCTGCTGGTTAGACGAGCTGGCGCTTCCGCTCTTTGATGCGCGCGTCAGCGCTCAACGTCCGCTTGCGCAGCCGCAGGGTCTGCGGCGTCACTTCGACCAGCTCGTCGTCCTCGATGAAGTCGAGCGACTCCTCCAGGGACATGCTGCGTGGCGGGACCAGCTTGACCGTCTGGTCCTCCGTCGAGGAGCGGATGTTGGTCTTCTGCTTCTGCTTGGTGACGTTGACGGCGAGGTCACCGGGACGCCGGTTCAGGCCGACGATCATCCCCTCGTAGACCGGAGTGCCAGGCCCGACGAAGGGCTGGCCGCGCTCCTGCAGACCGAGCAGTCCATAGGCGACGGCCATGCCGTCCTGCGACGCGGTGAGCACCCCGTTGCGCGTGCTGCGTGGCAGGTTGCGCCAGCGCTCCCAGCGGAGCAGGCGGGTCGCCATCACGCCGGTGCCGCGCGTCAATGTCAGCAGCAGTGAGCGCAGGCCGATCAGCGCGCGCGTCGGCGCCACGTAGCTGAGGCGGACGCCGCCGCCCGCGTCGGTGCGCATCGACTGGAGCTGCGCACCGCGCGTGCCGAGCGCCTCGGTGACCGCGCCGACGTGGTCGGCGCCGCAGTCGATGATGCACTCCTCCACGGGCTCGACGCGATGCCCGTCGACCTCGCGCGTGATCACCGCCGGGCGCGACACCTCGAACTCGTAGCCCTCGCGGCGCATCGTCTCGATCAATATCGCCAGGTGCAGCTCGCCGCGGCCGCTGACCTCGAAGATGTCCGCGGTGGGACCGTCGGCGACGCGCAATGCCACGTTGGTGAGCAGCTCGCGTTCCAGCCGCGCGCGCAGCTGCCGCGAGGTCGAGGACAGCTTGGCCTCGCGCCCCGAGAACGGCGACTGGTTGACGCTGAACTGCATGCGCAGCGTCGGCTCGCCGACCTCCAAGCGCGGCAGCGCCTCCGGCAACTCCGCGTCGGCGATGGTGTCGCCGATGCCCACCTCCGCCAGCCCGGTGACGATGACGATCTCCCCCGCCGACGCCGACTCCACCGCCATGCGCTCCAGCGCCTCGACCACCATCACCTGGCCGATGCGCTGCCGCGTGCTGGCGCCATTGGCGCCCAGGAGCACCACCGGCTGCCCCGACGCGACCGAGCCGCGCACCACGCGACCGATGGCCATGCGTCCGATGTAGCTGTCGTGGTCGAGCGCGCTGACCAGCAGCTGCAGGGGACCATCGAGCACCACCCGCGGCGGCGGCACGTGTTCGAGCACGGTGTCGAGCAGCGGCTCCAGCGTGGTGCCGGCGATGCGCAGGTCGCGCGTCGCCGTGCCCTCGCGGCCGTTGGTGTAGATCACCGGGGCGTCGAGCTGCTCGGGGTCGGTGGCCAGCTCCAGCAGCAGGTCGTGCACCGCCTCGACCGTCTCGTCGGGCTGCGCATTGGCACGGTCGATCTTGTTGACCACGATGATCGGGCGCAGCCCCAGGGCGAGCGCCTGCTTCAACACCACGCGCGTCTGCGGCATCGGCCCCTCGGCGGCGTCGACCAGCAGCAGGCAGCCGTCGGCCATGCCCAGGACGCGCTCCACCTCGCCGCCGAAGTCGGCGTGACCGGGCGTGTCGATGATGTTGAGCTTGACCCCGCGGTAGCGCACCGAGGTGTTCTTGGCCAGGATGGTGATGCCCTTCTCGCGCTCCAGGTCGTTGGAGTCCATGATCAATTCGCCGACCTGCTCGTGCTCGGCGAAGACGCGCGACTGCTTGAGCAGGGCGTCGACCAGCGTGGTCTTGCCGTGGTCGACGTGCGCGATGATGGCCACGTTGCGCAGGTCGTCGCGCTGGTCGGTCATGGCGTCGGGGGCTACGACTGCTCCTGCACGGCCACACTGCTCATGGTGTCGCCGGCGGCGATCTGCAGGACCACGTCCATGCCCTTGCTGACCTGGCCGAAGAGGTTGTACTGCTTGGGCAGCTGCGTGTCGTTGGCGGTGCAGACGAAGAACTGCGAGCCGTTGGTGTTGGGCCCGGCGTTGGCCATGGCCACACAGCCGGCGGTGTACTCACCCTGCACCGGCTCGTCGGCGAACTGGTAGCCGGGACCGCCGGAGCCGGTGCCCTGCGGGTCACCGCCCTGGATGACGAAGCCCTGCACCACGCGGTGGAACTTGAGGCCGTCGTAGAAGTGGTTGCGGGCCAGCACCACGAAGTTGTTGACGGTGTTGGGCGCC
This sequence comes from Candidatus Angelobacter sp., assembly GCA_035569495.1. Taxonomy (GTDB): domain Bacteria; phylum Chloroflexota; class Dormibacteria; order Aeolococcales; family Aeolococcaceae; genus DASRDZ01. Next base: position 36,172 of record DATMMX010000036.1, read on the forward strand.
AGCTTGGGCTGCAGGCAGAGGCCGATGTCGCCCTTGGCGGTCTTGATGGTGACCAGGTAGAGCTTGCCGGTGTCGATCTGCCTGGCGGGCGCCGACGAGTAGACGTGCACGTCGCTCGGCGCGTCCTTGGGCTGCAGCGGGCTGCCGAATTGCGCGGTGCTGCAAGGGGTGGTGGACTGGGCCGCCGCGGCGCCGCCACCGCTGGGAGTGCTGGTGCTCGACGTGGAGGTCGAGCTGCCCGTGGTGTTGCCGCTGCTGCCGCACGCCGCCAGCAGAGCGGCGGATGCCGCCAGCAGCACGGCGGGGATGCGGAGGGAGAACGCGCTCATTCCGCCGCACAATACCGTGCCCGGCGTTCGCGGCGGATTCGCGGTGAGCGTCTTCGGCGGTGGCGCGCGGGTGCTAGGTGATAGTGTGGCTGTCAACCGGAGCAGGGGCGCTCAGGAAGGTGGAGGGAGCTGATGTTCGCGTGGCTTCCCAGGTTCGTGGCCCGCGCCGGCGCGGCGGGACTGCTCGTGGCGGCGACGCTCGGCGGTGTCGCGGCGCTGCTGCTGCGACGCTTTCGCCGCCACGGAAGCCTCGAAGGCGAGGACGTCGTCGACCTGCTGCTGGCCCGCCATGCTGAGGCCGAGCGGCTGATGGACGGCTACCAGCGCGCCGCCGCCGTCCCCGAGGTGCGCCGCAGCGCGCTGCGCGAGCTCTCGCGGCGGCTGTCGATCCACGAGGCGGTCGAGGAGCAGCTCGTCCATCCCCTGGTGCGCCGCCAGCTTCCCGACGGGCACCGCCTGGTCGCCGAGGTGCTCGCCCAGGAGCTGGAGGCCAAGCAGCTCCTGGCCACGCTGGACCAGCGCCAGCCGGGCGACCCGGACTTCGACGCCTTCGTGGAGCGCCTGTTCGCGGGTGTGCGCCACCACGCGCAGACCGAGGAGACGCTGGTGTTCCCGCTGCTGCGGCTGCACCTCGGGCCGAGGGAGCGGATGCGGCTCGGGGCCATGGTGGAGCGCGCCGAGCGGCTGGCGCCGACCCACCCGCACCCGCATGCGCCCAGGATGGTGGGGATGCCCGTGGTCGGGGTGGTCGACCGGGCCCGCGACCGCGTCCGCCGCTAGGGCCCGCGGGCTTCACCCGTCCATCCGTGCGCTGGCGCGCACCGTGGGGCAAAGCCCCGCCGCGGCAGAGGAGGCGGCGGCCGGGGGACCACCAGCCTCCCTGCCGTGGAGTGGGAGTTGCCGTCCGTCGGCCACGAGTGTGCCTCGGCGGCGGTTGTGGGCGGGCGAGCGGGTCGTTAAGAGGTATTGCGGGCGGCGCTAGCATTCACCACCGACATGGCAGAGCTTCGCGTGGTGCTGGGCCACGGCGCGTCAGGGACGGCGGCGTCGATGCGGCCGCACGTGCTCGGCCTGGAGCGGCGCGGCATCGCCGCCGAGGCCATCGACCTGCCCAAGGGCAAAGCGGAGCGTGCGGTGCCGGTGTTCGCCCGGCGCGTCGCCGAGGACCCGCGGGCGTTCGTGGTCGGCGGCCACAGCTTCGGCGGCCGGGTCGCTTCGATGCTGGCCGCGGACACTCCGGTGCGGGGCCTGGTGCTGCTCAGCTACCCGCTGCACCGCCCCGGCCACGCCGAGGACCTGCGCGTCGAGCACTGGCCGCGCATCGAGTGCCCGGTGCTGCTTCTCTCCGGCGAGTCCGACCCCTTCGCCAAGGTCGACCTGCTGCGCGAGAACGTGCCACTGCTGCGCCACGCAACCCTGCACACCTATCCCGGCGTGCAGCACGGCCTCAGTCCGGTCCTCGACGACGCCCTCGACCGTGTCGCGGAGTTCGTGCGCTCCCTCTAGCGGCGCGGGGTGACGTCGAACTCCAGCTCCAGCACCGAGCCCCCGCGCCGGGCCACCTGGTGCCGCGGCCAGCGCGACTGGATCAGGCCGAGCATGCGGGTGTTGTCGGCCAGCACCATGGCGCGCAGCCGGTCGACACCCTCCTGGGCGGCGCGCTCGGCGACGAACTCGAGCAGCGCCCCGCCCAGGCCGCGACCCTGGTGCTCGTCGGAGACGACGATGCTGAGCTCGGCCACGCCGGGCAGGTCGCGCTCGCGCACGAAGCGGGCGACGCCGATGCCCTCGCCGCTGGCCAGGTCGATGGCGACGATGGCCTCGTGGTCGTGGTGGTCGACGTCGAGGAAGTAGCGCAGCTCCTTCTCGGTGAGGTGCGCCTTGGGCGAGAAGAAGCGCATGTAGCGGGAGGTGGCGCTGAGGTGCTCGAAGCCGCGCAGGTAGACCTCGCGGTCGGTGGGGCGCAGGGGGCGGAGCAGCACCTGCCCGGTGTCGCGCAGGGTGATCACCCGGTGGCGGGCGGCTCGGCCGGGGCGCGGGTGGAGCAGCTCGGCGGGGATCGGCGCCTTGAGGGCACCGGGGAGCGGCGGGTAGAGAGGGGCGGCCGCCGTGTCCATGATGGTTCGGTGCTCCGTGCGTTGCTTGATGCAACGACCAGTCTGCGCCTATGGGTTGCGCGATGCAACCCCGAGCGGCGGGAGCCTCAGCGCACCGCGGCGGGATCGCCCGCCTCGCGGCGCCGCCAGGTCATGCCCCGCGCCTCGACGTCCGTGCGGCAGTCAGGGCAGACCAGCACCGGCATCACGTCGTGCCCGCACGCCTTGTGGGTCAGCACCATCGGCGGCCCGGTCTCGTCGGCCGCCCAGCGGTCGCCCCAGCGCATCAGCGAGAGCACCACGGGGTAGAGGTCGCGGCCCTTGTCGGTGAGGCGGTACTCGTGGCGCTCGGGGCGCTCGGAGTAGAGGCGGCGCTCCAGCACGCCGTAGTCGACCAGGGTCTGCAGCCGGTCGGTGAGGATGTTGCGGGCGATGCCCAGGCTGCGCTGGAAGTCCTCGAAGCGGCGCACGCCGAGGAAGGCGTCGCGGAGGACGAGCAGGCTCCACCACTCCCCCACCACATCGAGGGCGCGCGCCACCGAGCACTCCATGCCGGCGAAGCTGGTCCGCTTCATGCTCGCAGCATAGCGGTCCGGGCGTTGCGTGACGCTACGGTCGGACCAGGCCGCCGAGGTGGGCGGCGGCGGCGAGCACCGGCGGCACCGCCTGCGGCGGCTCCGGGGCGCGGTGCTCGGCGAGGTAGCGGAGCTGGCGGCGCAGCGGCTCCTCGAGGTGGGCGCGGATGGCCCGCTCGGCGCGAGGTGCGCTGCGCTCGGCGACGGCGGCGGCGATCTCCCGGTGGCCGCGCAGGGCCGCGCGCATGTGGTTGACGGTCATCGGCACCGTGTAGCGGGCGCGGTTGACGTGCAGCCAGGCGCGCTGGGCGGCGTCCAGGGCCGCGCGGTTGCCGGCGGCGGCGAGGAGCTGGAGGTGGAACTGCTCGTCGGCGCGCAGGAAGGCGGGCGAGTCGAGGTGCTCGACGGCGTGGCGCTGGCGGGCGAGCAGCTCCTCCAGCGCGGCGGGGTCGGGCTCGGCGCCGGCAGCGATGAGGTGGCGGGCCATCTCCACCTCCAGCGCCTCGCGGACGGCCATGTTGTCCTCGACGTCGCGCGGGTCGAGGGGCGCGATGGTGCTGCCGCGCTTGGGCACGGTGGTGACCATTCCCTCCAGCGCGAGGCGGTGCAGCGCGGCCCGCAGCGGGGTCCGGCTCATGCCCAGCCGGGCCGCGACCTCGCGCTCGTTGAGCGGCGCGCCGGCGGGGATCTCGCAGGTGGCGATGGCCTCGGCGAGGCGCGTGTAGGCGAGGTCGGCAAGGTCCTGCCTTGCGGGCCCGGCGGTGGTGCGCCTGCGAGTGGTCATGCGGCGAGGTACCAGCGGCCGTACATCGCCGAGTCGCGGTCCTGGTCGAGCTGGGCGCCGGCGACCAGGCCGTTGACGGTGACGTTGTAGGCGGCGTGGTGCAGCGGCGCGTAGAGCGGGATGAAGGGCAGGTCGCGGGTGAGCTGCTGCTGCACGGCGGTGATCAGTGGCTTGCGTGCGGCTTGCAGCTGCAGGCCCGGCGCGGCGACGGCGTTGCGCTCGGCGGCGAGCAGCCGGTCCATCTCGGCGCTGGCGTAGCCGCCCCAGTTGCGGCCCGCGCTCGACGACAGCGCCGCGGAGTCGTCGGGGTCGAGCGACGTGCCGGTTTGTGTCAAGGCCAGCGTGAACTCGCCGGCGTCGAGCGCGGCGCGCAATGCGACCGGGTCGAGGGCGCGCGGGGTGATGTGCAGGCCCGCATCGGCGGCCTGGGTGGCGATGCTGCGCGCCGCGGCTTCGCGAGCGGTGTCGCCGCGGGGGTAGAGCAGATCGAGCTGGAGCGGCGTTGCCACCTGCGCCGTGGCCAATAGTGCGCGCGCCCTGGCCACGTCGCGCGGGTATCGCTGTGCGGCGTTGGCGTCGTACGCCCACGACTGGGGGGGAACATCGCCCCACTGCGTTGTGGCGTCGTCGCCGAGTGCGGCGCGGGTCACCGCGTTGCGGTCGATGGCGTAGGCCAGCGCCTGCCGCACCGCGACGCTGCCGGTCGGCCTGCCGGCGCGGTCGTTGCACTGCAGGGCGACGTAGCCGAGGTCGGGGTACGAGGCCAGGCGCACGCCGGACTGCTGCTGCGCATCGCGGGTGGCGTCCGCGGTCAGCTCGGGGGCCCAGAGCACCTGGCCCTGGGCGAGCAGCGGCGGCAGCAGCCGGGGATCGGTGACCACCTGCACGACCAGCCTGTCGACGTTGGGCGCGCCGCCGTACCAGTGCGGGTTGGGCACGTAGGTGATGGTGTGCAGGTTGCTGTCGCGCTGCTGGTAGAGGAACGGGCCACCGCTCACCGAGGGCGTGGTGTCGAAGAACGCACTGTCCATCTGCGCCGGCTTGTACTTGGAGAGGACGTGCGCGGGCACCACCGGCGTGACCAGGCGCGCGCCGAACGACGCGTCGGGAGCGCGCAGCGTGAAGCGCACGGTGTGGGCGTCGACGGCTTCAGTTTTGGCCAGGTCTGACCAGTCGAAGGTCGCCTCGCCGGACAGCGAGGGGTCGGCCTCGGTGCTGACGGTGTACACCACGTCGGCGGCGGTGATCGGGGCGCCGTCGCTCCACTGCGCGCGGCTGCGCAGGGTGACCGTCCACTCGCGGCCGGTGGCGTCGAGCTGGGGCGGTGCGGCGGCGAGGTCGGGGGCGAGGCCGAGGTCGGGGCGGGCGCTGTAGAGCAGCGGGTAGAGGGGGGCGTAGGCGCGCACCGAGGCCACGTCGCCCGCGGTCAGCGGGTTGAGCGAGCGCGGCTCGGCGGCGACGGCGACGACCAGCTGGCCGCCGTGGCGGACCTGCTGGGCCGGCTGGTAGCCGCAACCGCTGAGCAGCAGCGCCGCGAGCGCGGTGGCGGCGAGGGCGGGGCGGCCGAGCAGGCGGCCACCACGGGGCAGGCTGCATCGCCGAGGCCCTCGCCGGTGTCCTATGCAGTGCCGCCGTGCCGACGCGACCATGGTGTCGCGCTTCCCTCCCATGCCCCTTGGGGCGTGCCGCCGTGCCGAGGCCCGTAGTATACCAGCGTCGCTTTGCGCCGTCTGGCAGCGGGGAAACGCTTTGACCCGCAAGGACAAACGCTGCTACAGTACGCTGGCATACCAGGAGGGTGGCGGCGGGGACGGTGAGAGAAAGGGAGTTGAGCTTGCAGGGCACGGGTGTGGGAGCCGGCGGGCTGCGTCGCCGCATCGGCGAGCGGCGTGAGCTGCTCGGGCTCGCCGCCGTGCTGGTGGCGGCGCTCGCCCTTGGCCGCGGGCTGAGCGGAGGCCTGCTCGGGCTCGGCGTGGTCAGCGGCTCGGCGGTGGCGCTGCAGGCCCTCGGCGTGGTGCTGGTGTACCGGAGCAGCGGCATCGTCAACTTCGCCCAGGTGCAGGCCGGCGCCACCGCGGCCGTGCTCTTCTCCGAGATGGCGCAGCGGCACGAGTTCCTGCGCTTCGCCTCGTTCGTCTGCGCGCCGTGCGTGCCTGGTGGCGCGGACCACGCGTCGGCGGCGGCGCAGGCGGTCGACTACTGGCTGAGCCTGCTGCTCGCCGTCGGGCTGTCGGCGCTGCTCAGCCATGGCGCGTACGCCTTGCTGGTGCGCCGCTTTGCGCGCGCGCCCAAGCTGGTGGCGACGGTGCTGACCATCGGCATCGCGCAGCTGCTGGCGGGCGTCGCCGCCGCGCTCCCCTCGCTGTTCGACAGCACCACGCCCGGCGTGCAGCTCAGCAACGCGGTGCCGCTGCCGCTGCACCTGTCGTTCAGCATCTCCCCCACCACCTTCACCACCGCCGACGTGGCGACCGTGGCCGCGGTGCTGCTGGCGGGTGCGGGTCTGTCGCTGTTCCTGCGGCGCAGCCGTCGCGGCATCGCGGTGCGCGGCGCGGCGGACAACCCGGATCGGGCGCGGACGCTGGGCGTCGACGTCGACTCGCTGGGCGGCACGGTGTGGCTGATCGCCGGTGTGCTCAGCGGCGTCGCCGCGTGCCTGGCGGCCGCTTCGAGCGGCGTGCACGGCGGCGACAACCCGCTCGACGTGGTCACCCTGGTCGGGATCCTCGCCGCCGCGGTGATCGGCGGCTTTCGCAGCCTGCCCCTGGTGGTCGCGGGCGCGCTGGCGCTGGGCATCCTGGAGCAGGGCATCCACGCCGGGGTCAACGCGCCCGACGTGTACCCCGCCCTGCTGCTGGTGGTGATCTCGCTGTTCCTGCTGCTGCAGCGCGCCCCGCGCACGCGCGCCGAGAGTGAGGCCGCGGTGGGCTGGCTGGCCGCGCGCGAGGTGCGGCCGATCCCCGAGGCGCTGCGCCGGCTTCCCGTGGTCCGCGCATGGTTGCGCTGGGGGGCAATCGTGCTGGCCGTCGTGGTGCTCGCCTACCCGGTGGTGATGGCGCCGTCCGACGTGGGCACGGCGACGCGGGTGTGCATCGACGCGGTGCTCGGCGTCTCTCTGCTGGTGCTCACCGGCTGGGGCGGGCAGATCAGCCTGGGGCAGCTGGCCATCGCCGCGGTCGGCGCGTACGTCGCGGCGCTGGTCAGCGCAGGGACCGGGATCTCGTTCGTCTTCGGCGTAGTGCTCGGCGCGATGGCGGGCGCGGTGGCGGCACTGCTGGTTGGCCTGCCCGCGCTGCGCGTGCGCGGGCTGGCGCTGGCGGTGAGCACGCTGGCGATGGCGCTCACCGTGTCGCTGGTGCTGGTCAGCGGCAACTACCTGGGCCAGGCGCTGCCGGCCACGGTGCAGCGGCCGGTGCTGCTCGGCCTCGACCTCGACGACCAGCGCGTCTTCTACTACCTCTGCCTGGCCGTGCTCGGCGGCGTGCTCGCCCTCATCACCGCGCTGCGCCGCAGCCGGACGGCGCGCGCGCTGATCGCCTGCCGCGAGAACGAGCAGGCCGCCCGCGCGCTGGGCGTCAACCCGGCGCGGGTGCGGCTGATCGCCTTCGCGCTGTCGGGCGCCCTGGCGGGACTGGCGGGCGCGCTGCTCGCCTACAACGAGCACGGGGTGCACGCGCCCGACCTCACCCCCGAGCTGGGCGTCGCGGTGTTCCTCATGGTGGTGATCGGCGGCATGGGCTCGCTGTGGGGTCCGGTGCTGGGCGCCGTCTACCTGGGCTTCCTGCTCAGCTCCTCGAACACCCTGGTGGGCTTCCTGGCCGGCGGCGGTGGGGTGGTCTTCGTGCTGCTCGCGGCGCCCGGCGGGTTGGTGCAGGTCCTGGCCGCAACTCGCGACGCCATGCTGCGCCGGGTGGCCATCCGCCACCGCGTCCACGCGCCGGGGCTGATCGCCGCCGCCGCGGTGGAGGGTCGCGCCGCAGCGCCGATCACGCCGCTGCGCGCGGGGTCGGGCGGCACGGCGCGCGCCCACGTGGCGGTGCGCTACCGGCTCGACGTCGAGGCGGGCGAGGGCGCCGCCGGTGGCTGAGGCGACCGCGGCGCGGCCGCAGGTGCCGTCGCAGCGCATGGCGGCCGCGGGTGCGGGCGCGGCGATGATCGCGGACGCGGATGCGCCTGGTGCAGCGCCCGCCGAGGAGCGCGGCCCGCGGCGGCGCGACCGGCTGGCGGTCTACGCCGCCCAGGTCAACCCCTGGTCGATCGCCGGCGGCTACGCGGTGACGCCGCTGCTCGTCGTCGGCCTCCTCCAGCTCCTCGGCAACGCCGACTACCAGGCGCTGTTCGTGCTCATCCCCCAGATGCGCCCGAGTTTTGGCTACGACCTGCAGTTTCTCGTGGTCTTCAACTACGTGCTCCAGGTCGGCCAGACGCTGGGCGCGCCGCTGCTCGGCTGGCTGGCCGACCGGGTGCGCCGCGTCTGGATGCTGCGCGCCGGCGGCGTCGTCCTCCACCTCGGCTCGATCACCATGGGCCTGTCGACGGGACCGGGCCAGCTCCTCGCCGGGCGCGCCATCGCCACCGCGGGACAGAGCGTCGCCGCGCCCGCCGCCATGCCGCTGCTCACCGACTTCTACCCGCCCGAGCGCCGCGCCCGCGCCTTCGGCTTCGTCCTGCAGTGCGGCAGCCTCGGCGCCGTTTTCTCCCCCATCGCCATCGGCGTCATCGCCGCGGGCTACGGCTGGCGCACCGCCTTCATCGTGCTGGGCGCCTTCTCGCTGATGCTGACCACGCTGTACTTCACCGTGGGTGAGCCGGTGCGCGGCGAGCAGGACCGCCTGGCCATGGGCGCCGGCGCCGAGGCGGCGAAACACGAGCAGCCACCGGCGGGATGGAAGGAGTCGTGGCGCGCGCTCAACAGCGTGCAGACGCTGCGGCGCATCTGGTTCGCCATGCCGTTCCTCTCGGCGGCGAGCTTCATCTTCGTGTTGCTGCCCATCTACTTCTCGGTGGAGTGGCACCTCGGCGCCGCGCAGTACGGCCTGGTCGCGGCGGCCGAGGCGGCGGTGACGCTGAGCGGGCAGGTGCTGGTCAGCGTGCTCACCGAGCGCATGCTCGCCGAGCGGCCGGCGCGGGTGATGGGACTGGTCGGCGCCATCTGCGTTGTGCTGATGATCGCGCTGCTGGTCTGCGCGCTGGCGCCGGCGCTGTGGCTGGCGGTGCTGGCGGCTTGCGTCGCCGCGACCTGCTCACTGCTGGTCAATCCCGGCTTCAGCCCGCCGCTCACCGCGGTCGTCTCGCTGGTTGCACCCGCGCGCATCCGTGCCATGGGCATGACCAGCTACGCGCCGTGGATGCTGCTGTCCTTCCCCATCCTCTTCTACGGTGTCGGCGCCATTCAGAGCGCGGGCTGGTCGCCGCGCATGCAGCTGCTCCCCTACCTGCCCCTGTTCCTCGTCGCCGCGGTGCTGTTCGCCACCGGGGGGTTGCACGTCGCCTCCGACATCCGCTCCGCACTGGCGGCGAGCATGGCGGACGAGGAGGCGCGCCGCGCCCGCCAGTCGGGACGGCGCAAGCTGCTGGTCTGCCGCGACGTCGACGTGGTCCACGACGGCGCGCGCGTGCTCTTCGGCGTCGACCTCGACGTGCACGACGGCGAGATCCTCGCCCTGCTCGGCACCAACGGCGCGGGCAAGTCGACGCTGCTGCGCGCCATCGCGGGGGTGCAGGAGGCGAGCAGCGGCGCCATCCTGCTCGACGGCGTCGACGTCACCCACTCGCCGCCGCACCTGCTCACCGAGCGCGGCGTCGCCCTGGTGCCCGGCGGGCGCGCGGTGTTCCCGCGTTTGAGCGTCGCCGAGAACCTGCGCGTCGCCGCCGAGCAGGTCGACGGGTCCGACGAACGCGCCGCGCGGACCGAAGGGGTGCTGTCGCTGTTCCCCGTGCTGCGTGAGCGCATGCACCAGCAGGCGGGCGACCTCAGCGGTGGCGAGCAGCAGATGCTGGCGCTGGCCCAGGCGTTCCTGCTCAGGCCGCGCCTGCTGCTGGTCGACGAGCTGAGCCTCGGCCTGGCGCCCAAGGTGGTCGAGCAGCTTCTCGACGTGCTGCGCCGCATCCACCTGTCGGGCACGACCATCGTGATCGTCGAGCAGTCGGTCAACGTGGCCATGGCCATCGCCGAGCGCGCCGTGTTCATGGAGAAGGGGCGCGTCGTCTTCGCGGGCGCCACTGAGGAATTGCGGCGGCGTGGCGACCTGGCCCGCAGCGTGTTCCTGGGACAGAGCCGGGCGACCGGCGGAACGCTCACCGGGGTGACGCGCCGGCACGACGTCGGCGGCGTGCACGGCGACGCCGCGCCGCTGCTGCGCGTCGACGGCCTCGCCGTGCGCTTCGGCGGTGTGGACGCGCTGCGCGAGGTGAGCCTCGGTGTCGGCGCGCGCGAGATCGTCGGTTTCATCGGTCCCAACGGCGCCGGCAAGAGCACCCTGTTCGACGCCATCTCCGGGTTCGTGACACCTTCGGCAGGAACGGTGACGGCGTTCGGCGAGGACGTCACCGCGCTGCCGCCCGAGGCGCGGGCGCGGCGCGGCCTGGTGCGCTCCTTCCAGAACGTGCGCCTGTTCAGCGCCATGACGGTGCGCGAGGTGATCGCCCTGGCCCTGGAGCGCACGGCCTCCGACCTGGGCGGGCTGGGCGGCGCACTGTGGCCGCCGGTCGCGCGCACGCAGCAGCGGCGCACGGCGCGTCGCGTCGACAACCTGCTCGACGGCCTCGGCCTCGGCCCCTGCGCCGAGCAGTTCATCGGCGAGCTGTCCACCGGGACGCGGCGCATCGTCGACCTCGCCTGCCTGCTCGCGGCCGAGCCCCGCCTGCTGCTCCTCGACGAGCCGTCGAGCGGCCTGGCGCAGAGCGAGACCGAGGAGCTGGGCCCGCTGATCGGCCGCATCGCCAAGGAGGCGGGCTGCAGCATCCTGGTCATCGAACACGACCTGCCCCTGGTCACCGCCGTCGCCACCCGCATGGTGGCGATGGACCAGGGGCGGGTGATCGCCGACGGACCGCCGCGCGCGGTGGTCGAGGACCCCGCCGTGGTGCGGGCCTACCTGGGGAGCACCGCATGAGCAAGATCCGGCCGATCTCGGCCACAACTCCGACGCTCGACCCGGCGTCGTTCCGCGCTCGCTTCGAGGCGCTGGCGGACAACATGGAGCGGGTCATCAAGGGCAAGCGCGAGGTGGTGCGCCTGGTGCTCACCGCGGTGCTCGCCGAGGGCCACGTGCTCCTCGAGGACCTGCCCGGCACCGGCAAGACGATGCTGGCCCGCAGCCTGGCGCAGTCGATCGACGTGCCCACCGCGCGCGTGCAGTGCACCCCCGACCTGCTCCCCTCCGACGTCACCGGCTCGACCATCATCGACATGCCCACCGGCAACTTCGTCTTCCGGCCGGGACCCCTGTTCACCAGCGTGCTGCTGGTGGACGAGGTCAACCGCGCCACCCCCAAGACGCAGAGCGCGCTGCTGGAGGCGATGCAGGAACGCTCGGTCACCGTCGACGGCGTCACCCATCCACTGCCGCGCCCGTTCCTGATGATCGCGACGCAGAACCCCATCGAGCTGGCGGGCACGTTCCCCCTGCCCGAGGCACAGCTCGACCGCTTCCTCTTCAAGCTGTCGGTCGGCTACCCCGACCGCAACGCCGAGGCCGAGGTGCTGCGCGCCAACATCGCCGACGAGGCGATCGCCGACCTGCGCGCGGTGGTCGACACCGGCGACGTGCTTCAGCTCGTCGAGTGGGCGCGCGGGGTCACCGTCAGCGACCCGGTGATGATGTACATCATCGACCTCTGCCAGGCGACGCGCAGCGACCCCTCTTTGCTGATCGGCGCCAGCACGCGCGCGTCGCTCGCACTGATGCGCGCCGCGCGCGTCGTCGCCGCGTCGCAGGGACGCGAGGACGTGTACCCGGATGACGTGCGCGGCGTGCTCCACCCCGTCTTCGCGCACCGGCTCATCCTCACCCCCGACGCGCAGCTTCGCGACGAGACGGTCGGCAAGGTGGTCGAGCGCATCGCCGGGCGGGTCAAGCCGCCGCTCGGCCTCGGCGCCGGCGGACCGGAGAACGCCTCGGCATGATCGGCGCCCGGCGCCGCGAGTCCCCGGCGCAGACCGCACTGGCGCGCGTCGAGGCTCGGCTGGGACTGTCGAGCAGCGGCCTCGCCGTCGCCGGCTTCGCGGTGCTGGGCTGGATCGCGGCGCGCGCCCTGGGCGGACGCGCGCTGTTCCTGCTCGTCTACGTCAGCGTGCTGCTGCTCGGCGTGGCGTGGTGGATGGCGCGGCGTCGCCGTCCCGTGTCCGCGGTGCGCTCCCAGCTTCCGGTGCGAGTGCGCGAGGGACAGACGGTCGTCGCGGAGTTGACGCTGCACAGCCGCCGGCGGCTGACCTCGTTCATCGTCGAGGAGCGGCTGGACGATGCGCTGGGCCCGCCGGTGCGCGTCGCCGTCGGCACGCTGTCGCCCGAGCGCGACGTGCACCATCAGTACAGCCTGCGGCCGCGCCGTCGCGGCGTGCACCACGTCGGCCCGCTGGAGGCGGAGTGGACCGACCCGTTCGGCCTCGCGCGCAGCCGCCAGCCGCTGCTGGAGCGCGCCGAGATCATCGTCCACCCCTCCACCGAGGTGGTGCTGGACAGCCCCACGGCGCGCAAATGGGAGGACCCTCCCGTTCGCCCGCCGGTGAGCCGCCCCTGGCCGGCGGGCTTCGAGTTCCACGGCATGCGCGACTACGTGATCGGCGACGACCTCCGGCGCGTGGTCTGGCGCGCGTCGGCGCGCACCGGGCGGCTGATGGTGCGCGAGTCGGAGCAGGGCATCACCGACCGCGTCGTGGTTCTGCTCGACACCGACCAAAACGTGCACCGCCCCGGCGAGGTGTCGGACACCTTCGAGGTGGCGGTGCGCTGCGCCGCGTCGCTGGGTGCGCACCACCTGCAGGATGGCTTCAGCGTCGGCCTCGAAGCCAACGCCAAGCGCCTGGCGGTCGACCTGCGCGGACCGCGCGCGCGCATCCCCTTGCTGGACGAGCTGGCGCGTGTCGAGCGCGACGCGTCGCAGTTGCGCGAGTCGGTCGACCGCGTGCTGCGCGTGCGCGGCGGGGTGGCCCACTACCTGGTGATCACGCCGCGTCTCGACGCGCAGACCGCGGCGCGGCTGCGGCTGCTCATCGAGAAGGGCAGCTCGGCGCTGGTCGCCGCGGTGGTGTGGGACGAGTCCGACCCGCTCACCGTGCGCCGCGCCGTCGAGGTCGGCGCGCAGGTGGTCGAGGTGCGGCCCGGTGCGGTGCTGGGAACGGTGTTCCTGCGCCACGTCGGGGCGGGGATCCGATGACCCAGCTGGGCGATGCCCGCGTCCGCGACGTCGACGTCGACGCGCTCGACGGCACCGTCGCCGTGGCGGTGGCGCCGCGTTCCGCGGACGGCGGCGAGGTCGCTGCGGCGCCGTCCATGGTGCGCACCCTCGCCGCCGCAGCGCTGAGCACGGCGGCCGCGGCGTGGATGACCGGCGGCATCTTCCGCAGCGGCGCCGGGCGCGGGCTCGGGTTGCTGGGCATCGCCCTTGCCGTCGCGCTCACCCTGCTGGGCTCGCGGCTGCGGCGGCCGACCGCGTTGCAGCTCCTGGTGATTCCCGCCGCCGTGGTGCTGGGCGCGCTGCTCGTCCTGCCCAGCACCGGCGGCAGCGCCACCATCCCCTCGCTGGTCGGCGACGCGCTGCGCGGCGGCGGCATCCTGCAGCCACCGATCGCGCTCGACCCGGGCTGGCGGCTGGTGCTGGTGGTGCTCTTCGCGGGCGTCTGCTCGGCGGCGACCACCCTGGCGCTGAGCCTCGAGCGGCCGATGCTCGCCGTCGCCCTGCCCGTCCCGGTGGTCGCCGTCGCCGCGCTGGTGCAGCCGCCGGGCGGCGAGCTGCTCTCCGTTGCGGGCGCGGTGGTGCTGCTCGCCGCGGCCCTGGCCATCGCCTATGGCGCCGACCTGTCGCGCGCCTCGTCGCTGGGCCTCGCCTTCGAGCGGGGACGGCTGCTGCGCGGCGCGGCGCTGGCGGCCGTCCTGGTGGTCGCCGTCTCCGGGCTCGGCCGGGTGGGCGTGCTCTTCCCCCAGTCGGACGCCACCCGCGTGGTCCCGCCCCAGCCGCCGCAGCCGCAGCCGCCCGGGCCGGACCGCGCCCTGTTCGCGGTGCACTTCGGCGGCGGCGCCGTCCTGCCCCTGCGCACCGGGGTTCTGGACGTGTACGACAGCAACTCGCAGCAGTGGCTGCTGCCGTCCTATGACACCTCGCGCATGCAGAGCGTCCGGCCGCCGGCCGCGCTGCCCGGCGCACCCAGCGGCGGCGGCGTGCACGTCGAGGTCACCATCCGCGACTTTCCCGGCCACGTCCTCCCCGCCGTGCCCGGCAGCAACCGCGTCGGTGGCACGTCCGACTCACTGCGCGTCGACTCGCGCACCGGGCAGATCGAGCTCTCCGACCAGCCCGCCTTCGCCGGGCTCTCGTACACCCTCGACGCGCCCTCGCTGCCGGCCGCCGGGCAGCTCATCGCCGCACCTGCGCCGCCGAGCGCGATGCGCGACTTCCTCGCCGTCCCGGCCGCGCCGCCCGCGATCGCGGCGCTGCTGGCGCGCGCACCCGCGGACGGCTTCGACCGCATGCAAGCCCTGCGCAAGGCGCTGTTCGCCAAGGTGGTCGCCGCGGGCGGCGGCGCCCCGGCGCCGGTGCCACCCCAGCGCGTCGTCGAGATGTTGAACGGTGGCAGGGCCAATCCCTTCGAGATCACCGCGGCCGAGGCGATGCTGGCGCGCTGGGCGGGCGTGCCCGCGCGCATCGCCTTCGGATACCAGCCGCCGGCGTCGGGCGGCACGTACGAGGTGCACCCGCACGACGGCGCCGCCTGGCTGGAGGCGTGGTTCCAGGGATACGGCTGGCTGCCCATCCTTGGCGTGCCGCCGCGCGCCCAGCCCACCTTCGACCACAGCCGCGCCAGCAGCGACGCGAGCATCGCGCCGTCCGACAAGCTGGGCCTGGTCGTCTACGTGCCGGTGCAGGAGCGCACCTCGCTGGCGCCGTACGAGGTGGCGCGCTGGTGGCTGGTGCGCGCCATTCCCTTCGCGGCGCTGGCCCTGCTGCTGGTGCTCGCCTATCCGATGCTGCTCAAGCGACTCCGCGCGGCGCGGCGCACGCGCTGGGCGCTGCGGCGCGGTCCGGCGGCGCGCATCGCCGTCGCGTACGCCGAGTTCCGTGACGCCATGGGTGACCTGGCCGTCGGCGACCCGGTGCTGACGCCGCTGCGTTTCCTGGGCGAGATCGAGCCCGACGACGAGCACGCCGAGCTGGCCTGGCTGGTGACCCGCGCACTCTGGGGCGACCTGCGCCGCGACCTGCGCGCGAGCGACGCGGACGCCGCGGAGACGCTGGCGCGGTCGGTGCGGCGGCGCGTGCTGCGCGCCCAGTCGCCGCTCAGCCGGGCGCTCGCCGCCATGGCGCGCACCTCGCTGCGGCGGCCGTACAGCGACGAGGTCCCCAATCTCTGGCCACAGATCCGGGTGGCGCGGCGCGGCCGGGGCGTCGCGCGTCCCCGCGGCACCATGCTGCGCCGCCGCGCCGCCGCCGCCGCGACCCTGCTGCTGGTCCTGGTCGCCGTCAGCGCGCTGATGCCGCCGCCCGGCGCGACCGTTCCCACCGCGGCGCACAGCACCAGCGCGCGCGACGACGCCGTGCTCGACGCGCTGGTGCCACCCGCGGTGGGCCCGCTGCTGCTGCGCCGCCAGACCTCGGTGGAAGGCGCGTTCCGCAACGCCGGGTCCGACGCACTGGTCACCGCCGGACACGTCTACACCGTGCACAACGGCGACGTCATCGAGGGGTCGGTGCAGGTGTCGCTGCTCCGTGCCGACCTCGACCGCGCCTCGGCCGACGTCGTCGACCAGCTTCGCCAGCGCCTGGGCAGCGGCAACTTCACCGACATGGTCGAGCGCATCCCTCTCGACGACGGCGCATGCGCGTGCCCCGGGCGATACACCGAGGTCAGCGTCAAGGACGAGACGCTGCGCTTCCAGCAGCGCATCTGGGTCTCGGTGCAGCCCGACCAGCGCGTCTACTTCTGGTTCCCGCCGCAACCGCGCACCCTCGAAGTCGTGGTGCTGCGCGCCCAGTTCCCGCCCCTCACCGCCGACGAGCTCGTGCTGACCATGAGCGACCGCGAGCACGGGGCCCCGCTGGTGGCGCTGCCCGTGCCACCGATCGCCGCCGAGCTGCCCGGAGCCGCGCAGTGATGCTTCACCGCAGGCGCGCCTGCGTGGTGCTCGCCGCGCTGTCGCTCACCGCCTGCGGGCCCGCGGCGCCGTTCCGCCTGGCGGTGCACGCCGTCCCGGGCGACGTCGAGTACGGCGCCCAGACGCAGCAGCAGGCGCAGCCCGGCGTCGCCGCCGGACCGCCCGCCGCCCCGCTGCCCCCCGGCGCGCCGCCGCTCATCTACGGCGCCCCCTCCCCCGCCCCGCCGGTCACGTTCGCGCCAACCCCGGCCGCTACTCCGGCGAGCCTCTGCCCCACCGCGCCCGTCGACGCCGTGGCGGCGATCGCCGCCGACCCGTCCGCCTCGACGCCGCCCGCCGCCGCGACCTACCCGTGGCGCGAGCACGGCTCCTACCAGCTCGGCGGTGCCGCGGCGCGCCAGTTCCCGCCAACCCTGACCCATACCGTCGCCAACGTCAGCGCCCCCGACGCGACCACCGGCAGCTACACCTTCGACGTGGGCACCACCGCGGGCGGCCTCACCGGCCTGCAGCAGGTCACCAGCAGCTACCAGGTGATCCCGCCGCCGCAGGGCACCACCGACGTGCAGGGGGTCAACACCTCGAAGGCCGCGGGCCTGTACCTCACCGCCATGGTCGTCAGGGACGCCAACCTGCCCAGCGCCCGTGTCGCCAGGTTCGCGCCGCCGATCCTGCTCATGCAGTTCCCCGGCACCGACCTGCCGAGCTGGACCACCACCGGCACCGACAGTGCCAGCGGGACCACCATCGAGCTCAGCGCCGCGGTCACCAGGCGCGTCTCGGTGGACGCCTGCGGCACCGTGGTCGACGCCTGGGAGGTCAGCGCCAGTGGCACCCTGGTCGGGCCCGACCAGAACCTCACCCTCAACCACCTCACCTACGACGTGGCCACCCAGTACGGCGGCCTGATCGTCGCCGAGTCGGACGACGTCAGCGGCACCGAGACGAGCGGCACCACGATGCAGAGCATCGCCGCGACGGTCAGCGCAACCACGTCCACCGTGCCGCAGGCGAGGGCGCACTGATGGCCCAGCAGCCGCAGCGACCGCCGCGCGCCGTCGCGCTCGCCAACGGCGGCGTCGCCGCCTCGATCCTGGTGGTGGTCGCCGCCTTCGGCGTGGCGGTCAGCCAGTCGCGGCCGCCGAGCATCGCCGCCTTCGCGCCCGACGTGCAGCAGCACGCGCAGCAGAAGGGGCTGCAGGGACAGGAGGGCGCCAACGCGCTGGGGGCCGCGGGCGGTG
Source organism: Candidatus Angelobacter sp. (assembly GCA_035569495.1). GTDB lineage: Bacteria > Chloroflexota > Dormibacteria > Aeolococcales > Aeolococcaceae > DASRDZ01. The sequence continues at coordinate 53,508 of DATMMX010000036.1, forward strand.
GCACGCCGACACCGGCACCCTCGCCCACGCCGTCGCCCGCCAGGGCCGGCGCCAACGCAACCCCGACGCCCAACCCGAACGCCGGCCGCCCCGCCCTGGTGCGCTGCTACGGGTCGCCGCCGCGGCAGACCGAGGACCCCCAGTCGCCACCGTGCAAGCAGTCCTTCCAGGGCGACAACGGCGGCGCCACCTACCCGGGCGTCACCCGCGACACCATCTACGTCGCCTGGCCGTACTTCGACAAGGGGCTCCCGCCGCCCGACAACCACCAGGTGGTCATCGACCTGCAGAACTACTTCAACGCCCACTTCCAGCTCTACGGTCGCCAGATCAAGCTGGTGGAGAGGCCGCCCACCAACACCGCCTTCGCCCAGGACACCGCTCAGCAGCAGTACTCCGACGCGGACTACATCGCCACCCAGGCCAACCCCAGCGGGGGCATCTTCGCCTCGATCGGCTACGCGCCCGAGGGCGGCACCGCCTACTACTTCAACGACCGGCTGGCCACCCACGGCATCCTCAGCATCTCGTCGGCCGCACTGCTGCGCACCGAGGCGCAGCTGGCCGCCAGCGTCTACACCTGGAACACCGTGCCCGGGTACGACAAGGTCGAGGCCAACCTGGGCAACCTCTACTGCCACCAGCTCAAGGGCGGCGCACCGAGCTACGCCGGTCCGCCGACGCCCCCGGCGACCGCGTGGGGCCCGCGCAAGATCGCCGTGTACTACGAGACCACCACCGACAACGTGGCCATCGACCCGCAGCCGCTGGTCAGCACCCTGAGCGCCTGCGGCGTGCAGGTCACCGCGCAGGCGCTGGGCAGCGACAGCGCCAGCAACACCGCCGCGGTCAACCAGATGCAGCAGAACGCTGACACCACCGTCGCCTGCCTGTGTGCACCGGGCCAGCTCAACACGCTGATGAGCTCCGCCTCCAACCAGGCGTACTTCCCCGAGTGGCTGGTCAGCAACGAGCAGTTCCTCACATACGACAAAGGCGCGCAGGGATACCCCGCTTCAGAGCAGCCACACGTCATCGGCATCGACTTCAACAACGAGGTGCTCGACCCGCAGAACCAGTTCTGGTATCGCGCCGTCCGGGAGATGGACAGTGGCGCCACCTACGCGCAGACCAGCCAGAACATCTACAGCTACTACCGCTACGAGGAATTGCTCCTGCTCGCCTCGGGCATCCAGCAGGCCGGTCCCGACCTCACCCCCCAGTCCTTCCAGCAGGGCCTGTACGCCACCCAGTTCAGCAACGTGGGCCACGGCGCGGCGCCCTACTACCAGGCGGCGGTGAGCTTCGGCCCCGGCGACCACTCCTTCTACGACGACGCCGCGGCGGTGTGGTTCGACCCCTCGGGCAACAGCTACACCACCGACCAGGGCAACCCCGGCACCTACTGCTACTCGCACCTGGGCGACCGTTCAGCCGACTGGACGCGCCCCTCGCCGGACTTCCGCCAGGGTCAGACCTGCCGGGGTGGGTGATTCGTCACACGCCCTTTGAGCGTGGCGTCGCGGCGGCGTGCGTCGCCCGTCGTCGGTCCGTGACCACGACGCGAACGAGCGGTGAAGGGCCGGGCCGTACGGTTGCAGGGCTCCGATACAACCGCACTCAACGCGGCGGAAGCTCCGGAACCAAAGGAGGTGAAACCCAAATGCTGAGCAACCTTTATCTGCGTCTGCGTGAGGCTCTGGCCCGCGCCCAGGAGCGTGAGGAAGGCCAGGGCATGGTCGAGTACGCGCTTATCCTCGTCCTCATCGCCATCGTGGTCATCGTCATCCTGACCGTGGTGGGCAAGCAGGTCAACAACGTCTTCTCGAACATCAGCAACGGCCTGAACCAGTAGGTTCGGCTCTTGCCGAGACGAAGGGCGGCGCCGGGAAACCGGCGCCGCCCTTTTCGTTATGCTCGGATGCATGGCCACCATGCAGTACCGCCACCTCGGTCGCTCCGGGCTCCAGGTCAGCCTGCTCTCCTTCGGCTCCTGGGTCACCTTCGGCAACCAGGTCGACCGCGGCCTCGCCGCCGAGTGCCTGCGCATCGCCCACGACGCGGGCGTCAACTTCTTCGACAACGCCGAGGTCTACTCGCGCGGCGAGTCGGAGCGGATCATGGGCCAGGCGATCGCCGACCTGGGCTGGAAGCGCCATGAGTACGTCATCTCGACGAAGTTCTTCTGGGGCATCCACGACGCGGTCAACATGCGCAACACGCTCAACCGCAAGTATCTGATGCACGCCATCGACGGTTCGCTGGAGCGCCTCGGCCTCGACTTCGTCGACCTGGTCTTCTGCCACCGCCCCGACTTCGAGACGCCGGTCGAGGAGACGGTGTGGGCGATGCACGACATCATCGACCGCGGCAAAGCGCACTACTGGGGCACCTCGGAGTGGCCCGCCGAGCGCATCCTCGCCGCCCACCGCTTCGCCACCGACAACCACCTGCACGCGCCGGTGATGGAGCAGCCGCAGTACAACCTGCTCGCCCGCCAGCGCGTCGAGGAGGAGTACGCGCCGCTCTACGAGGAGCTCGGCCTCGGCCTCACCATCTGGAGCCCGCTGGCCTCCGGCGTGCTCACCGGCAAGTACCTCGACGGCGTGCCCGAGGGCAGCCGCGCCGCGCTGCGCGGCTACGAGTGGCTGCGCAGCAGCATGCTCACCGAGGAGAACCTGAACAGGGTTCGCCGCCTCAAGGCGATCGCCGACCGCCTCGGCGTCGCCCTGACCCACCTCTCCCTGGCCTGGTGCGCACGCAACCCCAACGTCTCCACGGTGATCACCGGGGCCAGCCGCCCCGAGCAGGTGAGCGACAACATGCAGGCCCTCGACGTCCTGCCCCTGCTCACCGACGAGGTGATGCGGGAGATCGACGCCGCCGTCGCCTGAGTCAGTGCCCCAGCGCCGTGGCCACGGCGCGGCCGGCCAGCAGCAGCACGCTGACCACCAGGTAGGCGCGCAGGGCGAGCATGCCCACCAGCCGCCCCGTGCTCCACACCGGACGGCGCAGCTCGGTGAGCGGCGGGGTGCGCCAGAAGGAGCGCTCGTCCTCGAGTGGTGCGAGGTCGCGTCCGCGTGGCGGGATGACGACCACGTGGCTCGGGCGCAGCAGGGCGAGGTGCGGAGTTGCTGCCGGGTCTGTCAACAACAGGCGGGCCGAGCGGCGGCGGCGCAGCGCGCCGGAGACGCCCACGGCCAGCAGTCCCGCGGCCGCCACCCCGCTGAGCACCGCGCCCACGGTCACCGCGGGCGCGCGGGGGTACAGCGCGGTCACCACCAGCATGCCCGAGAGGGCGAGCAGGGCAGCGAGCATGGTGGCCACGGTCGCGTTGAGCCAGCGCCCGTTGGCCCACGGCCCCAGCACCGCGGTGTCGTTGCAGAGCAGCAGCATGAACACGGTGGCGCTGGGCAGCAGCAGCCCGGCGAGCACCTGCACCGCCGCGGTGGTGAAGCCGAGCGGCACTCCGGGCAGCAGCACCACCCCCGCGGTGGCCGCGATCACCAGCGTCGACACCAGGTAGAACACCGGCGCCTGCCGCGGGGTGCGGTGCAGCGAGTGGCGCGCGCCGCTGACGTCGCCGATGGCGTACGAGGTGGCCATGGCCACCGCCGCCGCCCCCAGCAGGGCGCCGTCGAAGAGCAGCACGGCGAGCAGGTTGCCGAACACCGGGCCGGCGTGGGCGCCGACGCCGTTGAGCACGCCGCCCATGTCGAACTCGGCGCGCACCGTGCCGGGTCCGCCACCGCTCGCCGCCGCGCTCACCACCATCACCGCGGCCGCGCCGCCGAGCATCAGCACCGTGCCCACCGCGGTGTCGAGCCGCGCGTACGACATCCAGCGCGGCGTGATCCGCTTGTCGACCACCGCCGACTGCTGGAAGAAGAGCTGCCAGGGGGCCACCGTGGTGCCCATCAGGGCGACGATGAGCAGCACCGTCGGCTGCACCTCGGGCATCTGCATGGTGGCGCCACCACCGGCGACGGCGGCCGGGTGGGCGAAGAGCAGCAGCGGCACCAGGGCGACGTCGAGCGCCACCAGCATGTACATCACCCGCTCCCAGCGCTGGAAGCCGCCGCCCAGGGTGGCGGCGATGAGCAGCAGCGCGGCCACCGCCACCGCCGGCCGGGCCGGGATGCCGACGTGCTCGGCGGCGATGCGCACGCCGATGAACTCGGTGACCAGGGTGAGCACGTTGAGCAGCAGCAGGTCGCCGAGCGAGAAGGCCCCCCAGAGCCTGCCGAAGCGCTCGAAGATCAGCCGGGCGTGGCCTACCCCGGTGACCGTGCCCAGCCGCGCGGCCATCTCCTGGTTGAGGAAGAGCACCGCGCCGAGTGGAATCAATAGCCAGAGAAGCCGCGTCCCCTGCTCCTGCCCGGCCTGCGCGTAGGTGGCCACGCCGCCGGCGTCGTTGTCGGCAACCAGGGCCAGAACTCCGGGGCCCATCACCGTAGCCAGCACCCGCAGGCGGCGCCGCCCCGTGCGGGGCAGCCAGAGCTGGCGCCAGCGCACCGTGCCGAAGGCGCCGCGGATGTCGCCCAGGTGGGCGTCGTCGATCACCGCCGAATCGAGGGGCTGCTCGTCGAGCTGATGGGGCACGCGACGCACCACATTGCCACGAAATCCGGTCGGCGTGCCCTATGCTTTGGCCGCATGGCAGCTCTACCAGGGCGACGCACGCCCGACCGTCCGACCGGAGCGCTGGCGCGGCGCTCCATCCACGTCAGCGACGTGCGGCGGGCACGCGAGCTGATCGCCGGCGTCGACCACGAGTCGGTCGCCGACTTCTTCGCCGCCCTCGCCGACCCCAATCGCCTGCGCATCGTCCACGTCCTGCTCCAGCAGGAGATGTGCACCAGCGATCTTGCGGTCACCCTGTCGATCGGCGAGCCGCTGGTGTCACAGCACCTGCGCGTGCTGCGCGACCTCGACCTGGTCGAGTCGCGGCGCGCCGGGCGGGTCGTGTACTACAGCGCGCGCAGCCGCGACGTCGGCCGGGTGCTGGGCACGGCGCTGCGCCTGCAGGGCGCCGAGGCCGACGCCAGGCTGGGACGTCCCACCGGCGCGGGACGCCGCGAGGCGACCGCCTAGACCGTCGAGGCCCAGGCGGTCAGCTCTGGACCGACCGCCCGGTCGCCCGCTCGACGGCCTCGCGCTGCAGCTCGGCGTGCAGGTCGAAGCCGAGCCGCGACGGCAGCTTGGTCCACGAGCCATCGCTGTGCAGCACCCAGGTCAGGGTGTCGTCGCGCAGGTTGGCGTCGAGCACCGACTCCAGGCGGGCCCGCATCTCGGCGTCGAGGATGGGCACGCAGAGCTCGACGCGGCCGTCGAGGTTGCGCACCATCAGGTCGGCGGAGCCGATGAAGTACTCGACCTGGGGCGAGTCGACCGCGCCGAAGCGGTAGATCCGCGAGTGCTCCAGCCAGCGCCCGACGATGGAGCGCACCCTGATCCGCCCCGACATGCCCTCGACGCCGGGCCGCACGCCGCAGGCGCTGCGCACCACCAGGTCGATCTCGCAGCCCGCCCGTGAGGCGTCGTAGAGGGCGTCGATGACCTCGGGGTCGGCCAGGTTGTTGACCTTGATGACCACAACTCCGCCGGGTCGCGACTCGCGGCGGATCAGGTCGAGCAGCCGCGGACGCAGCGTCACCGGCGCCACCAGCAGCCGCCCGAACTCCTCCTGCCGCGAGTAGCCGGTGAGGAAGTTGAACAGGTCGGCGACGTCGGCGCCCATCTGCGGGTCGGCGGTGAGCACGCCGATGTCCTCGTACATGCGCGCGGTGATCTCGTTGTAGTTGCCGGTGCCGAGGTGGCAGTAGCGGCGGATGCGTCCGCTCTCGTCGCGGCGAACCACCAGGCTGGTCTTGGCGTGGGTCTTGAGTCCGACCACGCCGTAGACGACGTGCACCCCCGCCTCCTCCAGCTCGCGGGCCCAGGCGATGTTGGCCTCCTCGTCGAAGCGCGCGGTCAGCTCGACCAGCGCCACCACCTGCTTGCCCTCCTCGGCGGCGCGGATCAGGGCGCGCACGATCGGGCTGCTCGGCCCGGAGGTGCGGTACAGCGTCTGCTTGATGGCCAGCACGCGCGGGTCGACGGCCGCCTGGGCGAGGAAGCTGCCCACCGAGGTGTCGAAGGAGTCGTAGGGGTGGTGGAGCAGGACCGGCCCGCTGTCGAGCACGTCGAAGATGTCCTGCGCGGCCTCGCGCTCGGGGTTGAGGCGCGGCTGGGTGACCGGCGTCCACACCGCGTCCTTGAGCTCGGGGCGGTCGAGGCGGTACAGGCCCCACAGGCCGCGCAGGTCGAGCACGCCGGGGACGGTGATCACCTCGTCGCGCTCGATCTCCAATTCGCGGCGGAGCAGGTCCTCGACGTCGCCGGACATGGTGCCGTCGACCTCCATGCGCACCACCCGCGGTGAGCGGCGGCGGCGGCGCAGGATGGTCTCGACGGCGGCGATGAGGTCCTCGGCCTCCTCGTCGCCGACCGCGAAGTCGGCGTTGCGGGTGACCCGGAAGACGTGGTGGGCGACGATCGACATGCCCGGGAAGAGCCGGTCGAGGTGCGCGGCGATCACCTGCTCCAGGGGGACGAAGCGCTCGCCGTCGGGCATGACGATGAAGCGCTCCAGCAGCGGCGGCACCTTGACGCGCGCCACCCGCGGCTCCCGGTGCTGCGGGTCGGCGACCACCACGGCGAGGTTGAGGCTCAGGTTGCTGATGTAGGGGAAGGGGTGCGCGGGGTCGACGGCGAGCGGGGTGAGCACCGGGTAGATGCTGTCCTCGAAGACGCGGTCGACGTGGCGGCGGTCGCCGGCGTCGAGCGACGGGTAGTCGCAGAAGCGGATGCCCGCCGCCTCCAGCTCGGGGACGATGCTGCCGCTGAAGATCTCCATCTGCCGCGCCACCAGGGCGTCGACGCACTGGCGGATGGCGTGGAGCTGCTCGGCGGGGCTGAGCCCGTCCGGCGAGGGCGTGGTCACCCCGGCGAGGAGCTGCTCGCGCAGGCCGCCGACGCGCACCTGGAAGAACTCGTCCAGGTTGCTGCTGAAGATGGCCAGAAACTTGCAGCGCTCCAGCAGCGGGCGGTCGGCGTCCTCGGCGAGGGAGAGCACGCGCGCGTTGAAGTCGAGCCAGGAGAGGTGGCGGTTGATGAACCGCGACGGCGGCTGCGCCACCGGCACCCGCGCCGGGCGCGGGGGCGGGAAGAGCGGGACCAGGCGGCTGTCGCGGGAGGCGGGGTCGTCCGCCGCTCTGCCAATGCTCATCGCGGCCTAGCCTACCGGCTGGCGAGCCCGGACGGGTGGCGTCCTGCAACGGGCGGCGGCTGGGCGGGTCTATCAGTGGTGCGGGAAGAGCAGCCCCACCCACTCGCCACCACCGGAGGAACGCACGGGATGCCGACCGCGCCCGCCGCTCGCCGTACCACCCTCGTCGCCGCCTCCCTCGCGGTGGTCGCCACCGCGCTCGCCGCGGGGCTGCACTCCGCCAGCGCCCAGACCGGCCCCGTGCTGCTGCGCGACGTGCGCACGGGCGTGGACGGGCTGGGCAGCAAGGCGCAGGCGGCCACGCCGACCGACTACATCCAGCCGGACACGCAGATCGAGCCCTCGATCGCGGTCAATCCCCACGACCCGCTCAACGTGGTGACCGGCTACCAGGAGGGGCGCGTCGACGCCGGTGGTGACGCCACCAACGGCTGGGCGACGTCGTTCGACGGCGGCAAGTCGTGGACGTACGGGGAGCTGCCGGGGCTGACCTCGTATCCAGGGCAGGGTGGGCCGTTCGACCGCGCCAGCGATGCGGTGGTGGCCTTCGGGCCGAGCAACGACGTGTACTACAGCTCGCTGGTGTTCAACGACACCAGCACCGACAACAGCCCCAACGGCAACAGCAACACGGGGCTGCGCAGCGGCATGGCGATCAACGTGTCGAAGGACGGCGGCAAGACCTGGGGCGCGCCGGTGTTCTTCGCCGACGACAACCTGCAGGGACTCAACGACAAGAACTGGGTGGTGGTCGACAACTCGGACGCGTCCGGACATCACAAGGGCCGCGTCTACGTGGTGTGGGACCGCGTCGCCAACGTGTACTACGACTACTGCGACAGCGCCTGCGACCAGCTCGCCAGCTGGGCCTTCGGCGGCACCTTCATGCAGCTCGACCTGCCGCCCGCGGCGCTGTCGACGGCGATCGGCTCGACGCCGGTGGTGCTCAAGAGCGGCGCGCTGGCCGTGCTGTTCAGGAACGACGGCGCCCTGATCAGCGGTGGTCCCAGCACCACCAACCCGGTGACCCAGCCCTACCTGCTCTGCACCGTGGCGGAGCTGGCCGGCACCCAGCCGTTCGGCACGCCGCTGGCCTTCAGCCCACCGGCGCCGATCGCCCAGGACCTGACCAGCAACGTCCGCGCCCAGCGCGCCGGTTCGCTGCCCTCCGCGGACTACGACACGCAGACCGGCACTCTGGCGATCACCTGGGAGGACTCGCGCAACCACACGGAGACCCACCCGGTCAACGACATCCTGGTGGCGACCTCGACCGACGGGGTGAGCTGGTCGTCGCCGGTGCAGGTCAACCCGGGCACCGCCACCGACTACATCGACCGCTACAACCCGTCGATCTCGGCGAGCGGCGACGGCATCCTCCACATCGCCTACCGCACCCGCAAGGAGGCGGACAACCTCGCGGACTTCAGCCACGATGCGCAGACCTGGTACCAGGAGTCGAGCGACGGCGGCAAGACCTGGAGCACTCCGCTGCTGGTGAGCACGCCGGCCAACAACCTGTACTACGGCGCCTTCTCCCGCGCGGGCACCTTCGAGGGCGACTACAACGGCATCGCCAGCGCGGGCGGCTACAGCTACGTGGTGCGCGACGAGGCCTACGCCGCGTATCCGGGCGAGCCGCCGGCGCTGACGCCGGATCCGGCGACGGGACCCGACGCGCTGGCGCTGACCGGCCAGGGCCACCAGCACCAGCAGACCTGGGTGGCGGTGGTCGGCCCCGCCTCGGCCGGGCCCGCCGTGGCCCCGGCGGTCGCTCCGGGCACCTCGCCGTCGCCGAGCGCCCAGCCGGTCACCTCCGCAGTGGCATCGACCATCGGGACGCCGAACACGTCGGCGGTGTCCTCCTCGGCGTCGCGCGTGACGCTGCTCGCCGTGGGCGCATTGCTCGCCGGGGTGGTGTACGCGGGGCGGCGCCGCAGACGGCGGTCGTGAGTTCCGGTCAGGAGGAGCGCAAACGCCGGCGGTAGGCGCGGACGGCGGCGAGCATGTCGGGCATGCTGTCGCCGCCGAACTTCTCCTCGACCGCGTTGGCCAGCACCAGCGCCGCCATCGCCTCGGCGATCACCGCCCCCGCCGGGACGTGGCAGACGTCGCTGCGCTCGTAGTGAGCGTTGACCTCCTCCTTGGTGGCGAGGTCGGTGCTGCGCATCGGCTTGAGCATGGTGGCGATCGGCTTGAAGTGGACCTGGGCCCACACGTCCTCGCCGTCGGTGACGCCGCCGGTGAGACCGCCCTGGTTGTTGGTGAGGTGGCTGAAGCCCTCGCCCTCGACCCAGCGCGGCGCGTCGTGGAGCTGCGAGCCGGGCACCGAGGCGACCTCGGCGCCGAGGTCGACGCCCTTGACCGACTGGATGCTCATCAGCGCCTGGGCGAGCTGGCCGTCGAGGCGGCGGTCCCAGTGCACGTATGAGCCAAGTCCGGCCACAACTCCGGAGGCGATGACCAGCGCGGTGCCGCCCAGGGTGTCGCCGGTCTCGCGGGCGGCGTCGATGGCCTCGATCATGCGCGCGGCGGCGTCGGGGTCGGGGCAGCGCACCGGGGAGGCCTCGACGGCCTTCCAGTCGATCGACGCCGCGGGGACCAGCGGCGCCTCGATGGGGCCGACGCGCGACACATAGGAGTTCACCTCGGTGCCCAGCTTGCCCAGCAGGGCCTTGGCCACCGCTCCAGCGGCGACGCGCGCGGCCGTCTCCCGCGCCGAGGCGCGCTCCAGCACGTTGCGCACGTCGTCGAAGCCGTACTTGAGGACGCCGGCGAGGTCGGCGTGGCCGGGGCGCAGCCGGGTGACCCGCTTGGGCCTGAAGCCGCGCGCCTCGATCTGCATCACCTTCTGCCAGTCCTCCCACACCCGGTTGCGGACCACCAGGGTGATCGGCGAGCCCAGGGTGCGGCCGCCGCGCACGCCGCTGAGGATCTGCGCGCTGTCCTGTTCGAGGATCTGGCGCTTGCTGCGCCCGTAGCCCCACTGGCGGCGGCGCAGGTCGGGGTCGATGTCGCGCGGCGCGCTCAGCGACAGCCCGGCGGGCACGCCCTCGATGACGACGGTGAGCTGGGGGCCGTGGGACTCGCCCGCGGTGAGGAATCGCAGCATGAGGTGGGGATTGTAGGCTGAGCCCGCCTTGGAGCCCCATCTCGACGCCGCGCGCATCGTCCTGCTGGGGGCGGCCGCCCTGCTCGCCGGGGGCGTCAACGCGGTGGCGGGAGGCGGGTCGCTGGTCACCTTTCCGGCGCTGCTGCTGGTGGGCTACGCGCCGCTGACCGCCAACGTGACCAACGCGGTGGCACTGCTGCCCGGCTATCTCGGCGGCACGGTCGGCTACCGGCGCGAGCTGCGCGGGCAGGGCGGACGGATGCTGCGGCTCGGGCTGCTCAGCGTGGGCGGGGCGGTGCTCGGGGCGTTCCTGCTGCTCAAGGGGCCGCCATCGGTGTTCCAGCGCCTGGTGCCGTGGCTGATCCTCGGCGCGTGTGCGCTGCTGGTGGCGCAGCCGTGGATCGCGCGGCGCGTTGCGGAGCGGACGCGATCGGGGCTCGGCCTGGGCGAGGTGTCGCTCGCGCTCGCCGTGGTGCAGGTTGTTTCTGCCGTATATGGCGCTTACTTCGGGGCCGGGCTGGGGGTGATCATGCTGGCCACGCTGGGCATCTTCGTCGACGACTCGCTGCAGCGTGTCAACGCGCTGAAGGGTTGGCTGTCCCTGGTCATCAACGCCGTCGCGGTGGTGGCGTTCGTGCTCTACGGCGGCGTCGCCTGGGTGCCGGTGGCGGTGATGGCGCCGCTCAGCTACGCGGGCGGGATGCTCGGCGTGCTGGTGGCGCGGCGGCTCGACGACCGGGTGCTGCGCGTCGCCGTGGTCTGCTTCGGCGTGGCCGTGGGAGTGCGCCTGCTCGTCTGACTTGACTACGCTTGGCGGACCATGGAGGTGCTCCGCGACCCGTCCTCGCTCCCCGAGTCGGTGCCGGGCACGGCGGTGACGGTGGGCTTCTTCGACGGCGTCCACCTCGGCCATCGCGCCGTGGTGGAGCGGACGCGCGCCGAGGCCGCGGAGCTGGGTGTGCCCTCGGCGGTGCTGCTGCTCGACCGCCATCCCGCCACCGTGGTCCGCCCCGACAGCGCGCCGCGGCTGCTCACCGACCTCGGCCAGCGTCTCTCCCGGCTCGGTGCCCTCGGCGTCGACTACGCGGTGCTGCTCGACTTCGACGGAGTGCGCTCGCTGCAGGCGCCGGAGGAGTTCGTCGCCTCCGTGCTCGCCGGCGAGCTGCGCGCCCGCGCCGTGGTCACCGGCGAGGACTTCCACTTCGGACTGCGGCGCCGCGGCGATCCCTCGCTGCTCGCCGCCCTGGGCGGCGCGACGGGCTTCCGCAGCGTGCAGGTGCCGCCGCTGCGCATAGGCGGCGACGTGGTGTCGAGCACGCTGGTCCGTGGCGTCGTCGCTGCGGGCGACATGCATCGCGCCGCCGCGCTGCTCGGCCGTCCGTTCGAGCTGCACGGCGTCGTCGAACACGGCGACGGAAGGGGCCGGACGATCGGCTGTCCCACCGCGAATGTGGCACTGCCGGGCGACATGCTGCTGCCCTCCGACGGCGTCTACGCCGGCTGGTACCGGCGCGCGGACGGGGCTCGCATCGCGGCGGCCATCTCCGTCGGGCGGCGGCCGACCTTCTACGACGAGAACGGCATGCTGCTTGTCGAGGCCCACCTGCTCGACTTCGAGGGCGACCTCTACGGCGAGCAGGCCTGGATCGAGGTCACCGACTGGCTGCGCGGTCAGGAGCGCTTCGCCTCCGTCGAGGACCTGACCGCCGCCCTGCAGCGCGACGTCGCCCACACCCGCGAGCTGACGGCGCGCGACACCGCAGTATAACTTTTGTTATACTCCACGCGATGAAGACCGCGATCTCCATCCCCGACGCCACCTTTCAGGCTGCCGAGCGCGTCGCCAAGCGGCTGGACCTCTCGCGCAGCGAGCTGTACGCGCGGGCGGTGGCCCGCTTCGTCGCCGAGCACTCCGCTGAAGGTGTCACCGCCGCGCTCGACCGCGTGTACGCCGAGCAACCGTCCGCCGTCGATCCCCTGCTCGCCGAGCTGCAACGAGCCTCCGTCGCCGCCGAGGAGTGGTGATCCGCCGCGGCGAGGTGTGGTGGGCGGGGCTGCCCGAGCCGCGCGGGTCGGAGCCGGGGTTCCGCCGTCCGGTGCTGGTGGTGCAGGCGGACGAGTTCACCGCCAGCCGGCTTGCCACCGTGATGGTGGTGCCGTTGACCTCGAACACCGCGCTGGCCGAGGCACCGGGAAACGTGCTGATCAGTCCGCGCGAGTCCGGGTTGCGCAGGGCCTCGGTCGCCAACGTGTCGCAGGTGCTCACCGTCGACAAGGGGTTCCTTCACGACCGCGTGAAGGCGTTGCCCGCGCGTCGAGTCGACGATATCGACGCAGGTCTGCGCCTCGCGCTCGGCTTGCTGTAGCCGCGATGCGCACCATCGAGTGGGACGGCGAGGCGGTGGCGATCGTTGACCAGACGGTGCTGCCGCAGCGCGTGGAGCGGTTGCGGCTGAGCAGTGTTGACGAGTTGTGTGATGCGCTGGGGCGGCTGGCGGTTCGCGGGGCACCGGCGCTGGGGGCGGCGGGGGCGCTCGGGGTGGCGTTGTCGGCGCGCAATGCGGAACAGTGGGGCGCAACCGGCGAGGCGTTTCACGCGGCGGTGAGTGCGGACGCGAGGCGCATCGTCGAGGTGCGACCGACCGCGGTGAACCTGGCGTGGGGAGTTGCGCGCGTCATGCAGCATGTCGACGGCGGCGCACAGTCGATGCTCGACGCGGCGCTCGCACTGCTGGAGGACGAGGCGGAGTGCACGCGGCTGATCTCGCTGCGCGGCGCGGATCTGCTCGACGAGCTGCATCACGGTCGTCATCGCGTCCTGACGCACTGCAATGCAGGTGCGCTGGCGTGCGTCGAGTGGGGCACCGCGCTGGGCGTGGTGCGCGCGGCTCATGAGCGCATGCGGCTGGAGCACGTGATGTGCACGGAGACGCGCCCGCTGCTGCAGGGCGCGCGGCTCACGGCGTGGGAGCTGGCGCAGATGGGCGCGCCGCACACGCTGATCGTGGACTCGGCGGCGGCGCTTGTGATGGCGCGCGGCATGGTCGACGTGGTCGTGGTCGGCGCCGACCGCATCGCCGCCAACGGCGACGTGGTCAACAAGATCGGCACCTACGCGCACGCGCTGGCCGCGCAGCGGGCAGGGATTCCCTTCGTCGTGGCCGCACCGGAGTCGACCGTCGACATGGCGACAGCGTCGGGCGCCGACGTGCCCATCGAGGAGCGCGCCCACGACGAGGTGGTGCGCTGGGGTGGACGGAGCATCGCGCCCGAGGAGACGCCGGTCTTCAATCCCGCCTTCGACGTGACCCCCGCCGACCTGGTCACCGCGATCGTCACCGAGCGGCGCGTCATCCGCCCGGCGCGCGGCGACCGTCCTTGACCCGCGAGGCGGTCCCCGTCGTCTTCGACACCGACATCGGCACCAACGTGGACGACGCGCTCGCCCTGGCCCTGGCGCTGGCCTCGCCGGAGATCCGACTGGTCGCGGTCAGCGTCGTCAACGGCGATGCCACCACACTCCACCTTCGCGCCCGCATCGCCGCACGCCTGCTCGGCCTGGCAGGACGCGCCGATGTTCCAGTGTTGCGAGGCCATCCCGAGCGGCTGAGTGCCAGCGACCGCTACTCGCATCTCGGCCACGAGGGTGAGGGCCTGCTCGAATACGCGCACGACGGCGCCGACGCGACCATCCACGACACGCCCGCCGCCGATTGGCTGGTCGCGCACTCGCACGACGAACCGCTGCACGTCGTCGCCACCGGCCCGCTCACCACCGTCGCCGTCGCCCTGCAGCGCGACCCCGCGCTCGCCCACCGGCTGCGCCACCTCACCGTGATGGGCGGCTCCGTCCACCCCGACAAAGCCGAGCGCGACTACAACACCGCCTGCGACCCGCTCGCCGCCCTGGTCTGCGCCATCTCGGGCGTGCCCATCACCTGGGTGACCATCGACACCACGCTGCAGACCGCGATGACAGCCGCCGCACTGCAGCGCATCCGCGACGCGCACACGCCGCTCCTCGATGCGCTCGCCCGCCTCACCGAGATCTGGCTGCAGCGCCGATCCCCCGCGCGCTACCACGACCCGCTGGCCATGGCGTCGGTCTTCGGCGGCCCGTGGCTCACGCTGCGGACCGAACATCTGGACTACTCGGTCCACGACGGTCTCTTCCGCCTCCACCCGGGCGGCGGCGCGCATCACGCGGCGGTCTCCCAGCAGGTCGACTCCGACGCCTTCGAAGCCGCCTACCTGGAGCGGGTGCTCGCCGCCTTCGCGGACCGCTGACAAATCGGCCGCCCGGACGTACCATGCGGGCCCCTGCACCATCGCAGGTTCACGGAGGTGAGCTGACCATGGAGCTGTACGCAATCCTGCGGCGCAGCGGCTGGCGCTCAGGCGAGGAGCTCGGCGAGGCGGCGGCGCGTTCCACCCGGGTGGGCAACGAGGACATGCCCGAGGACGTGCGCTGGATCCGCAGCTACGTGCTCGACGAGGGTGGCGGCTCGGTGGGCACCGTCTGCATCTACGAGGCGTCCAGTCCCGAGGCGATCCAGAAGCACGCCCAGCTCGCCGACCTGCCCGTCGACGAGATCATCCGCATCGCCGACACCGTGGTGGTGCGTCCCGACCCGCAGACGGTGAACACCTAGCCGTCTCCGCACAGGAAACAGGGATCGCGCCCCGCCGCCGGCTCAGCGTTCGAGCGCGGCGCGATCCCACTGCGCCAGGTCGGCGGCGGCGTCGTAGGTGCTCTGCAGGAAGCCGAGCACCATGGCGTCGGGGTCCTGGGCGCGACGCACCTCGGCGTAGGGCAGCACGAAGTCACGCAGCGTGGTGTCGTAGTAGCCGGGCGCGGGCACCTTCCAGCCGGCGAACCCCTCCGGCTCGGGATACACGTACGCGTAGAAGGAACCCTCGTCGCTGCCGCCGGGCCAGAACCCGGCGGAGTGCACCTCGTGGCTGTACGCCAATTCCTGCACGTAGTCCGGGCAGTTGGGGATGCCGCCGGGGTGCTTGGGCGCGGTGCGTCCGGAGAATCGCGTGGTGGCCAGGTCCGGCCCGCCCCAGAAGTAGTGCACCGGACTGGCCTTGCCGATGAAGCGCGAGCGGAACTGCAGCAGCAACCGGTCGGCCTGGAGCAGCACGCGCCAGAAGCGGCGCGCCGCGTCACCGTCGTAGGCGCGCACCGCGTGGTCGTCGGGGAAGGGGATGGCGACCGCGACCTCCTGCGGTCGGGGGTAGATGCGCACGTTCACGGAGAGGTCGGAGAGCGCCAGCAGCACGTCGCGATAGAACGACGCCACCGACCGCGGCTCCAGGGCGACGAAGCGACGCCGCCCGTCGGTGCTGCGCACGTCGAGGACGTGGTCGACGAAGTTGAACTCGAGCTCCACACCGCGCCCGTCGTGGTGCATCAGCGAGGTGGTCAGCCCGCGCGCCGACACGTAGAGCGGCACCTGCCACCAGTGGTTGACCATCGGCTCCAGCCCGAGGCGGACCTTGCCGACGATCTGCATCCACATGTGCAGCGCGTCGCGCGTGTCGGACCACGCGGAGAGGGTCAGCTCCGGCCAGACGTCGCGCTCGGTGGCGCGCAGTTCGACGCTCACCGCTACAGCATGACCCACACGGCCGCGCCCGCGCGAGTCCAGCCGTCATCATGTCGGCCATGTCGGTGCGCATCGGCTACGGTCTCGGCACCGCGGGTGGACCGCCGGATGGCGACCGTCTCCGCGCGGTCGCCCAGGCGCTGGAGCGGCACGGCTTCGACTCGCTGTGGCTCAGCGAGCGCATCGGCGGCGACGTGGTCGACCCGGTGGTGGGGCTCGCCTACGCCGCCGCGGTGACCTCGCGACTCAAGCTGGGATTCAGCGTCATGGTCCTGCCGGGGCGCAACCCCGCGCTGGTCGCCAAGCAGCTCGCCAGCCTCGACCGTCTCGCCGCCGGACGCCTGCTGCCCGCCTTCGGGCTGGGCGCGCCCAACCCGCGCGAGCACCAGGCCTTCGCCGTGGACGCCGCCGATCGCGGCGCCTGGCTGGAGGAGTCGATGCCGCTGCTGCGCCGCTTCTGGCACGAGGGCGCGGTGGACCACGACGGCGAGCACTTCCAATTCCGCGACGTCGAGGTTCGCCCCAAGCCGCTGGGACGCATGGAGATGTGGCTCGGCGGCGCGGGGCCGCGGCAGCTGGAACGGGTGGGCCGGCTCGCCGACGGGTGGCTGGGCAGCTTCACCACGCCGGACGAGGCCGGCGAAGCACGGGTCGCCGTCGAGGCGGCGGCGGCGCAGCACGAGCGCGCCGTCGACCCCGGGCACTTCGGGGTCCTCCTGCCCTACGCGCATGGACCGCTCGACGGAGCGCTGCTCGCGCGCGGCCGGCGGGGGCGGCCGCCGGTGCCGGTTGAGGACATCGCTGCGCAGGGATTGGCGGAGGTCGCCCCGCTGGTGGAGCGCTTCGTCGCCCGCGGCGTCACCAAGTTCGTGCTGGTGCCGGTGGCCGAGCCGGAGGACTGGGACGCCGAGCTGGGCGGCCTGGCCGAGGCCGTCGCGCCACTCCAGGGTGCCCCCGCCGCCTGAGCTTTTCCTGCATACTTTGCAAAGATTGAACCCAGGAGGTTGGAGCCCGGGATGACCACGACCTTCGAGAAGCGCAGCATCGGCCTCGACGGCGCCCAGCGGATCATCGAGGCCGCCTTCCGCGAGGCGGAGAGCATCGGCATCAGGATCGCCGTGTGCGTGCTGGACGAGAGCGGTGTGCTCAAGGCCTTCGCCCGCGCCGACGGCTCGGCGCTGGTCAACATCCAGTCGGCCCAGGACAAGGCGTACACCGCCGTCGGCCTGGGCATGGCCTCGCACCAGTGGTACCCGATGATCAAGGACGACCCGGCGCTGCTCGCCGGCGTGGTCGGCGCCATCGACCGCCTGGTCATCTTCGGCGGCGGCGTGCCGATCAAGGTCGACGGCTTCCTGGTCGGCGCCGTCGGCGTCGGCGGTGGGAGCCACGAGCAGGACCGCCAGGTCGCCGAGGCGGGCGCCCGCGCTCTCCAGGCCGCCCCGGCCTGATCCACCAGCATCACCATCACCTCTGAGGAGCCCGTCATGGCGTTCGAACCGAGGACCTGGAGCCTCGAAGAGATGATCACCGGCAAGTCGCCGGACCCCACCAACAAGGACCCGCAGACCGGTGGCGACATCTGGCGCACCTGGCTGCTCGACCGGACCAAGAGCATCGACGTGGTCTACGCCAACGTCAGCGGCGGCAACCGCACGGGCATCCACATCCACCCCGACACCAACCACTACACCTGCATCATCAAGGGCATCGCCGTGGTGTGGATGGACGGGCACATGCTCGAGCTGCACCCCGGTGACGTGGTCAACATCCCCGTCAACGTGCTGCACAACTTCGGCGCCAAGCAGGGCCACGACGTCTGGCTCGTCGACATGACCAGCCCGCCGTGGGACCCGACGCTGATGATCTTCAAGCCCGAGCGCGAGGCGGAGATCGCGGCGCAGATGGAGAAGGCGCTGCAGCCGCAGTAGCGCTTCGCTCAGGTGCCGGGCAGGGCACCGAGCAGCGATCGGGCGACGCGGTCGCGATGCGACGCCGCGTCGCCCCAGTCGCGCGCCAGCGACTCGGCGCGCTTCATCCAGATGTGCAGGTCGTGCGCCCAGGTGTAGCCGATGGCGCCGTGGATCTGCAGCGCGGCGCGGCCGGCGGTGCGCGCGGCGTCGGACGCGTAGGCCTTGGCCATGGAAACGTCGCGCGCTCGGTCGGGTGCGTGGTTGGCCAGTGACCAGGCCGCGCGGTAGACCACCGGACGGGCGAACTCCAGCGCCAGCAGGGCGTCGGCGAGCAGGTGCTTGACGGCCTGGAAGCTGCCGATGGGGCGGCCGAACTGCTCGCGGCTGCGGGCGTGCTCGGCGGCCATGTCGATCATCCGCGCGGCCAGGCCGAGCAGCTGCGCGGAGGCCCCGAATGCGCCGCGATCGAAGGCGAGCGCGAGGACCGCGGCGTCGCCGGTCAGCAGGGACGCGGCGCTCGGCGTCCACTGCACGGTGAAGACGCGACGCCCAGCGTCGAGCGACGGTTGCGCCGTCATGCCCACCTGCGCCGGGTCGAGGCGGTGCAGCGCCTCGCCGTGCTGGAGCAGCAGCACCTCGGCCTGGTCGGCGTCGACGCAGTACGGCCCGCGCCGGGTGAGCTGCACGGCGACGCGCGCGCCCGACTCGGCGAGCAGCGGCGCGGCCACCAGCGCGGACTCCACGATGGGATCGGGCAGGGCGAAGCGACCCGTCTCCTCCAGCGCCAGGACGGCGTCGACCTCGCTGAGCCCGTCGAGCAGGACGCCGCACAGGCCCGCGTCCGCGAGTTTCTGCCAGCGTTGCGTGGAACGCGGGGCGCCGTCGAACTCCGCGCGGAGCATCGCCGGTGTGCACTCGCGGGTCAGCAGCGTCCGCACCGACTCGGCGAAGCTGCGCTGCTGCGCGTCGAAGGCGAAATGCATCCCTCAGGCCCCCCGCGGCAGTCGCAGCACGCGGTCGGCGACGATGTTGCGCTGGATCTGGTTGGTGCCCGCGAAGATGGGGCCGGCCAGCGAGGCGGTCCAGCCGTGCAGCCAGCGTCCGTCCTCGACGGCGTCGGGCGCGCCGGCCTGCAGCAGCGCCCGGTCACCGAGGAGCTGCAGCGCCGACTCCTGGATGCGCATGTCCATCTCCGACCAGAAGATCTTGTTGAGGCTCACCTCGGCGCCCGGCGTCTCGCCGTCGAGCACGCGCGACACGGTGTGAAAGGTGTGCAGCCGGTAGGCCTCCGCGTCCATCCACGCCGCCACCACGGCGTCGCGCAGCGAGGCGCCGGCGCCCTCGGTGGCGCGGTAGAGGTCGAGCAGCCGTCGCGTCGCCTCCATGTACCGTCCCGGCGAGCGCAGCAGGATGCCGCGCTCGAACCCCGCGGTGGCCATGGCGATCTGCCAGCCGCGACCCACCTCGCCGAGGGTGTTGGCGACGTCGACGCGGACGTCGTCGAAGAACACCTCGGCGAAGCCGGCCTCGCCGTCGAACTTGGCGATGGGGCGCACCGTGACGCCCGGCGCGTCGAGTGGGATGAGCAAATAGGTGAGCCCACGATGCCGCTCCGCATCCGGGTCGGAGCGGAACAGGCCGAACAGCCAGTCGGCCCACACCGCGCGCGAGCACCAGGTCTTCTGCCCGCTGACCACCCAGTGCGAGCCGTCGTCGCTGAGCCGGGCGCGGCTCTGGATGGCGGCGAGGTCGCTGCCCGCGTTGGGCTCCGACCATCCCTGGCACCAGATCTCCTCCCCCGCTGCCATCTTTGGCAGAAACCGGGCGCGCTGTTCAGGCGAGCCGGCGTCGAGCAGCGTCGGGCCGAGCAGGAAGATGCCGTTCTGGTTGACGCGCAGCGGTGCGCCGGCGCGGTGGTACTCCTCCTCGAAGATGAGCCAGTGCATCAGGTCGACGCCGCGACCGCCGTACTCGGCGGGCCACCACACCGCCGACCAGCCGCCGCCGTGCAGCGTCCTCTCCCAGGCGCGGTGCTGCTCGAAGCCGTCCGGCGTGTCCATCGAGGCGAGGGGCGCGGCCGGGACGCTGGCCTCCAGCCACGCGCGCGCCTGGTGGCGGAACGCCTCCTCCTCGGCGGTGAAGCTGAGGTCCATGGCTCAGGTGGGCGCGCCCAGCGGCGGCAGGTGGTCGAGGCGCAGCCGCTCCAGGCGCAGCCGGGCGATGCGCCAGGCGCCGTCCTCGCGCACGTACTCCTCGTGGTAATGGCCAAAGCCGACACGAACCGGCTCGCCGGGCCGCTCCACCATGTCGAACATCGACCACACCCCGGTGGCGGTGTCGGCGTCGTGGAAGGTGATCTCCGGCATCTGGCCGTGGTGCACGGTGCGCACGCCGTCGAGCGCGGTGCGGACCAGCTCGGTGATGGCGTCGCGCCCCTCGACGTGCACGTCGCCGATGTCGAGCTGCGCGCCCGCGGTGAACAGCGCCGCCATCTCGTCCCAGCGCTGCAGGTCGACGAAGCGGAAGTAGCGCGCCTTGAGCTCCTCGACGGCGGCGCGGTCGAGCAGCCGCTGCACCGCGCCGGCCATCGCCGCCGGGTCGTTCACAGCGCTTCCGCCGCCAGCCGCTCGACCCCCTCCATCATGGCGCCCAGCTCACGATTGCCGCCGGCGACGAGCTGTCCGGGGTGGACGACGACGTCCTCGAATCCCGCGGCGGCGAGCGACGCCCGCTCGGCGGCGTTCCACGGATCGGTGATGCGCACCCAGTACTGGAAGGGCAGCCCGTCGCGGCCGAGCCGGCGACGCTCCGCCTCGATGGTCTCCCGCGCGGCCGCCGCGGCCTCGAGCGTCGCCGCCGGACCGAACCAGCCGTCGCCGATGCGGGCGGCGCGGCGCAGCGCGGGCGGGGTGAGCCCACCGACGATGATCGGCGGCGCGGGCTCCGCGGCCGGGTTCATCTGCACGGCCTCGAAGTTGTAGTGCTCGCCCTGGTGCGACACCGGCTCGCCGCTCCACAGCTTGCGCAGGATGGCGACGATCTCGTCCATGCGCGCGCCGCGCGAGTCGAAGTCCTCGCCGACGGCGGCGAACTCCTCGCGCATCCAGCCCGAGCCGACGCCGAACAGGAAGCGCCCGCCGGAGAGCCCCTGCACGGTGGCCGCACACTTCGCGGTGACGAAGGGGTTGCGCATCGGCAGGATGTACACGCCGGTGGCGAGGCGGATGCGGCTGGTCGCGCCGGCGAGCAGGCCGAGCGTGACCCACACGTCGGTCAGCGGCGTGTTGACGCCGTAGGCGCCGGGCCGGCCGGTGCTGTCGTAGGGGTAGACCGGCGCCCATTCGACGGGGGCGATGAGGTGGTCGGAGAGCCACAGCGAGTCGTATCCGCTGCGCTCGGCCGCCTCCGCGAGGATTGCGTAGCTGTGCAATGGCAGACCGAAGACGTTCAGCGACAGGCGCACGGTCCAGACCTCCGCGGAGTGCTCATGGGTGCATGTACCAGCCGCCGCTCACGGTCAGCGCCTCGCCGGTGATGAAGCGCGAGGCGTCGGAGGCGAGGAAGTGGATGACGTCGGCGACGTCGTCCGGCTGGCCCCAGCGGCGCAGCGGGGTGCGCTCCACCTCGGGGCGGAACTGCTCCTCGTACTTCTCCATGAAGCGCGTCCAGATCAGCCCCGGCGCCACCGCGTTGCAGCGGATGCCATACGGGCCCATCTCGCGGGCGACGGTGCGGGTCAGCGAGTGCAGCGCCGCCTTGGCCGCCGCGTAGGGCGCCTCGCGCTCCGGGCTGGTGTACGCCGCGATCGAGCTGACGTTGACGATCGAGCCGGCGCCGCGCTGCTTCATGTCGGGGAGCACGGCGCGGATCAGCAGCCAGGGCCCGGTGAGGTCGACGGCGAGCGCCCTGTCCCAGTCCGCGGGCTCCAGGTCGTCGAGCCCGGCGAAGGGGTTGATCGCGGCGTTGTTGACCAGAACGTCGATGGGGCCGAGGCTGCCGCGCACCAGCCCGACCACGGCGCTGATCGCCGCCGGGTCGCCGCCGTCGAGCACGTGGCCGACCAGGCTGCCGCCGGTCTCCTCGCGCAGCGCCTCGACGGTCTCGGCGGTGCGCCGGGCGTGCACGTCGGTGACCACCACGGTGGCCCCGGCGAGCGCCAGGCGGCGCGCCGTGGCCCGGCCGATGCCCGCGCCCGCGGCCCCGGTGACCAGCGCCACGCGCCCGTCCAAGTCCCCGTTCACATGCGCTCCCCCAGCGGCGTCCCGTGGGCGGCCGATCCGCCCTGGCGGGCGCAATTCTTACATAATTTGTCTACGCAGCCACACAGGCTGGCGAGGGGACCAGATTGCCCGGACTGCCGCCCGCGTTGGAACAGCGCTACAGGACCCGCGGCCTGCGCACCGACGAGCGCATCGGCTGGATGCTCAGCCGCGCCGCCGAGCGCTGGCCGGAACGCACCGCCCTGGTCTGCGACGGGCGCCGCTACACCTACGCCGAGCTGTCGCGCTGGGTCACCCGGCTCGCCGTGCAGCTCGTGGAGAGTGGCGTCCGGCCCGGCGACCGGCTGCTCTGGCAGCTGCCCAACTCGGCCGAGGCGCTCGCCGTCCACCTCGCCGGCTGGCGGGCGGGCGCCCTGTGCGTCCCCGTCGTCCCCGCCTACCGCGAGCACGAGCTGGCCCAGATCCTCGCCGACGCCCAGCCCGCGGCGGTGATCTTCGCCTCGAGCGCGGGCGCGTCGGGACGCTCGCCGGTCGCCGACATGGAGGCGCTGATGGCCACCGCCGGGCTGCGGCCGCGGCTGCGCATCGCCGTCGGCGGCACCCACGACGGCTGGAGCACGCTGGCCGCGGCGCCCCAGCCCGGCGAGCACGTCGACGACGGCGGGCTGCCCGACCCCGCGCCCGCCGCCGACCCCTGCCTGCTCCTCTACACGTCGGGCACCACGGCGCGTCCCAAGGGGGCGCTGCACGCGTCGGCGTCGCTGGTCGCCGAGATCACCACCCTCGGCCGCGCCATGGGCTTCTCGCACCGCGACGTGTTCATCACCGGCGCGCCGATCACCCACGTCGCCGGGCTGCTGCTCACCGGCCTGATCCCCGCCGCCTACGGAGGCCGCTCGGTGCTGCTGACCCGCTGGGATCCCGACGACGCCGTCCGCCTGGCCGGCGAGGAGGGCGCCACCTTCTCGATGGGACCGACCGTGTTCCTGCAGGGCTTCGTGGAGCGCTACGAGGCCGACCCGCAGGCGCATCCCCATCGCCTGCGCACCTTCATGTGCGGCGGCGCGGCGATCTCGCCGTCGCTGATCGAGCGCGCCGAGCGGGCGGGCATCCGCGCCTTCCGGAGCTGGGGGATGACCGAGGCGCCCACCGTCGGCGTGATCGGTCCCGACGATTCCCTGGAGCTGCGCGCCACCACCGACGGCCGGCTCAGCGAGGGCTGCGAGGTCGAGGCGGTGGACGACGCGCGCCGTCCGCTGCCGCCCGGTGAGCTCGGCGAGCTGCGCCTGCGCTGCCCCGAGCAGATGCTCGGCTACACCGACCGGGCCCTCGACGCCGAGCAGGTCGACGCGGACGGCTGGTTCTACACCGGCGACGTGGGCCGGGTCGACGCGGACGGCTGGGTGACCATGACCGGGCGGCTCAAGGACGTGGTCAACCGCGGCGGCGAGAAGTTCTCCGCCCAGGACATCGAGCACGCCATCAGCTCACACCCCGCGGTCGGCGCGGTGGCGGTCACCGGGCTGCCCGACGAGCGGCTCGGCGAGTGCGTCGCCGCCTTCGTGGTGCTCCGCGACGGCGCGGCCTGGCCCGGCGACCAGGCCCTGCTCGACCACCTCGAGGCGCAGAAGCTGGCCAGGCAGAAGTTCCCCGCGGTGTGGCGGGTGGTCGAGGAGCTGCCCATGACCATGTCGGGCAAGGTCCAGAAGAACCGCCTGGTGCAGCTCTGGGAGAGCGAGAAGCCGCGCTGATATCCATGTATAGTTTGCGAAGTTGGAGCCGATAGGAGGTCAGGGGCGTGGTCGCGAACATCGAGCGCACCCAGGCGGCGGCGGCGAGCAGCGGACGGCCCGGCGGACGCCGGTACCGGCTGATCTCCGCCGACAGCCACGTCACCGAGCCCGGTGATCTCTGGACGTCGCGCGTCGACGCCAGGTTCCGTGACCGCGTGCCGCGGATCGAGCGCTTCGAGAAGGGCGACGCCTGGGTGATGGAGGGAGTGCCCCGGCCCATCGCCTTCGGCTTCACCGTGTGCGCAGGGAACAAGCCCGAGGACCTGCGCGACTGGATGTTCGTCGAGGAGATGCGCGGCGGCGGCTGGGACCCCAGCCTGCGCATCGGCGAGCTCGACGCCGACAACGTCGACGCCGAGGTGCTCTTCCCCAACCGCCCCTGGCAGTCGGTGGTCGCCAACCAGGACCCCGAGCTGCACCACGCCATGGTGCGCGCCTACAACGACTGGCTCTCGGCGTACTGCGCGTACGCGCCCGACCGGCTCGGCGGCGTCGCCGCCATCCCCAACCGCGGTGTGCGCGAGGCGGTCAGGGAGGTCGAGCGGGTGGCGCAGATGCCCGGCTTCGTCGGCCTGCTGCTCTCCTGCTACCCGCACGGGGACACCAGGATCAGCCCCGAGGACGATGACCTCTGGCGCGCCATCGAGCAGACCGGCATGCCCATCGCCATCCACATCCTGCTCAACGACCAGATGCCCTTCCAGCTCGACGCCCGCAAGCTGCCCGGCACGGTGCACTTCTACGACGCGCCCAAGCGCCAGCTGGAGCTGATCTTCGCCGGCGTGCTCGACCGCTTCCCCTCGCTGCAGTTCGTCATGACCGAGGTGGACTGCGGCTGGACCTCGTACTTCGCCGAGCAGGCCGACGACAACTACATGCGCCACTCCCAGGCGACGCTCAAGGACCGCCAGCTGCAGCGCATGCCCAGCGAGTACATGCGCGACCACT
>DATMMX010000037.1:0-5582 GCA_035569495.1 Candidatus Angelobacter sp.
GCGCGACGCCGCGCGTGGAGACGTTCTTCCACGCCAAGACGGGCGACATGGAGTACGCCGAGCTGCCGGCGCGCATCGCCGACCGGCCGCTGCCGCCCATCGAGGTCGTCGACCTGCGCGAGGAGCTGCAGGCGGGGAATCGGTCGCCGCTGTCACAAACCCTGGAACGCGCTCTGCGCGAGTGCCACGAGGGCGGCGGGCAGTCGATCCTCTTCCTCAACCGCCGCGGCAGCGCCACGGTGATCCTCTGCCGATCGTGCGGCGAGGTGCTCACCTGCCGCAACTGCAGCGTGTCGATGGTGTATCACCAGGGACGCGCGCGCTGTGACTGCCACTACTGCGGCGCCACCGCGCCGGTGCCGATGACCTGCCCCAGCTGCCACTCGCCGTCGATCCGCGCGCTGGGCATGGGCACCGAGAAGCTCGAGCACGAGGTGCACGCGCTCTTCCCGGCGCTGCGCCTGCTGCGCATGGACCGCGACACCGTCGCCCACCGCGACGCCTACTACGACATCTACGAGAAGTTCCGCCGCCACGATGCCGACTGCCTGGTCGGTACCCAGATGGTCGCCAAGGGATGGGACCTCGCCGGCGTGCGCCTGGTCGGCATCGTCAACGCCGACACCGCGCTGCACTTCCCCGACTACCGCAGCGGCGAGATCACCTTCTCCCTGCTCACCCAGGTGGCGGGACGCGCCGGTCGCGGCGACGAGCCCGCGCGCGTCGTCCTGCAGACCTACAGCCCGGGCCACTACGCCATCCGCCACGCGCTGGGCCACGACTACCTCAACTTCGCCCGCGACGAGATCCGCATCCGCAGGGCGCTGCACTTCCCGCCCTACGCGCGCCTGGTGCAGTGCACCTTTGCGCACACGGACGATGGCAAAGCGGAACAGGAGACCAGGCTGGCGGTGCAAAAGGTGTCCGGTATACTCGCCAGTGGTGACGGGCTCGACGTCCTCGGTCCGGCACCCGCCTTCCTGCACCGCCTGCGCGGCGAGTACCGCTGGCAGTTCACCGTCAGGGGCGAGGCGATCGAGAGGACGTTCCCCCATCTCCCCCGGGGCAGGGGCTGGAGCATCGACGTCGACCCCGCCCCGTAGAGCCCATTCCTGGTTTCCAAGTTGATTCGAGAGATCCTCACCCGAGACAACCCCCGGCTGCGCGTCAAGGCCGTCCGCGTCCCCAAGGTGGACGACGGTGTGCGCGCCCTGATGGACGACATGGTCGAGACCATGCTCAACTCCGAGGGCGTCGGCCTGGCCGCCACCCAGCTCGGCGTGTCGCTGCGGGTCATCGTTTGCAAGGTCGACAACCAGCTCTACCAGCTCGCCAACCCCGAGCTGATGCGCGCCAGCGGCGAGCAGATCGGCTACGAGGGCTGCCTCTCGGTGCCCGGCTACATCGGCGAGGTGGCGCGCGCCGAGAAGGTGGTGGTCAAGGCGCTCAACCGCCACGGCAAGGAGGTGCGCATCAAGGGTGAGGACCTGCTCGCCCGCGCCCTGCAGCACGAGATCGACCACCTCGACGGCATCCTCTTCGTCGACAAGCTGACCAGCATCGACACCCTCAAGGAGGTCGAGGTGGGCAGCGAGGAGGAGGAGGCCGCGGCGGTCGCGGTCTGAGCCTGGGGCGGCCCGGCGTGGCGGCGGCCGCGGCTGTGACAATCGCCGGGTGAGAGTGGTCTTCCTGGGCACCGCCGCGTTCGCGGTGCCGTCGCTCCTGGCCGTGGCCGACGCCGGACACGACGTCCTCGCCGTGGTCACCCAACCTGAGCGCCCCGGCTCGCGCGGCCGCCCCGCGCCGCGGCCGGTCGCCGATGCGGCGGGCGACCTGGGGCTGGAGGTGTGGCAGCCGGAGAAGGTGCGCGACCCCGCGGTCGTCGCCTCGCTGCTGGAGCTGCGCGCCGCCGCGCTGGTGGTCGCCTCGTACGGGCAGATCCTGCCGGGCGCGCTGCTCCGCGGACCGCGGTTCGGCGGGGTCAACGTGCACGCCTCGGTGCTGCCGCGCTGGCGCGGCGCCTCGCCGGTGGCCGCGGCGATCCTCGCCGGCGACGAGGAGACGGGCGTGTCGATCATGCAGATGGAGGAGGGGCTCGACACCGGGCCGGTCTTCGCGGTGCGCACCCTGCCGATCGGGTCGGGGGTGACCACGCCCGATCTCACCGCCGACCTCGCCCGCATCGGCGCCAACTTGCTGGTCGAGGTGCTCGCCGGGCTGGAGGACGGCTCCGCGGTCGCCGAGCCGCAGGACCAAGCGCTGGCCACCTACGCGCCGCGGCTCACCCGCGCCGACGCGCTCATCGACTGGGCTGGGCTGAGCGCGGTCGAGGTCGACCGGAGGGTGCGCGCGTTGCAGCCCTGGCCGGGGACGGTGGCGCCGCTGGCGGGCGCCGAGGTGCGCATCGTCGCGGGCGCGCCTGGGGTTTCTGTCACGCCCGCGGCGCCGGGCACCCTGCTCTCCGCAGGTGCGCACGCGGTGGACGTGGCCACCCGCGCCGGGGTGTACTCGGTCCACGAGGTCCAGCCCCCCGGCCGTCGCCCCATGGACGCCGCCGCCTACCTGCGCGGCCGCCGCCTCACGCTCCCCGCCGCGCCCGTGGCCGCGGGCTGAGCCGGATCGCCATGGCCGTCAAGAAGAAGCCGCTCGGCGAGAACATGCTGGCCCGCAACCGCGCGGCCCGCCACGAGTACGAGATCCTCGAGACCTTCGAGGCCGGCCTGGAGCTGCAGGGCACCGAGGTGAAGTCGCTGCGCGGCGGCGGGGCCAACCTGCGCGAGGGCTACGTGCGCATCGAGAACGGCCAGGCCTGGCTGATGCAGACCCACATCCGCCCCTACGAGCAGGGCAACCGCGCCAACCAGGAGCCCGAGCGCCGCCGCCGCCTGCTCCTCCACCGGCGCGAGATCGAGTACCTCGACGGCAAGGTGCGCCTCCAGGGCCTGACCCTGGTGCCCCTCGACCTCCACCTGCGCAACAACCGCATCAAGCTGGAGATCGGCCTGGCCCGCGGCAAGAAGCTGTGGGACAAGCGCCAGGCCATCGCCGAGCGCGACTCGCGTCGCGAGGCCGACCGCGTCTCCGCCCGGGCGCGGCGGGGGGACGTCGACTAGGGCTGCGCGTGCTGCCCGTTGGCCGGCGGGGCGGCGGCGGTGCCGATGGTGGGCAGGTTGGCCCGCGTGTCGGGCACCACGCGCGAGGCGAGGGCGTCGATCTCCCCGCGGAGCTCTTTGATCCCCTCGCCCGTCTTCGATGAGACCATCACCGGCCGCGCCTCGGCGATCGCCCCGAGGCGGCCGGCCATCAGGGCGCGGGCGTTCTCGTCCAGGCGGTCGACCTTCGACATCACCAGGATCGCCGGCTGCGTGCAGTCCATGGCGGTGAGCGTCTCCAGCACGGTGGTGAGCTGCTGCTCGGCGTCGGGGTGCGAGGCGTCCACGACCACGGCGAGGACGTGGGCCTGGCGCACCTCCTCCAGTGTCGCGGCGAAGGCCTCGACCAGCTCGGTGGGCAGGTTCTGGATGAAGCCGACGGTGTCGGTGAGGATCACCCGGCGCGCGCTGGGCAGGGCGTGGACGCGGCTGGTGGGGTCGAGGGTGGCGAAGAGCAGGTTGTCGGCGAGCACGGTGGAGGAGGTGAGCGCGTTGAGCAGCGTCGACTTGCCCGCGTTGGTGTAGCCCACGAGGGCGACGCCAGCCAGGGGCACGTCCTGGCGCGCGCTGCGCTGGACGCCGCGGCGCCGCTCCATCTCGCGAAGCCGCTCGCGGAGGCGCTTCAGGCGCTGGCCGATGAGGCGGCGGTCGACCTCGATCTGCGTCTCACCCGGACCGCCGCGCAGCCCGACGCCGCCGCGCTGCCGCTCCAGGTGGCGCCAGCCGCCGGCCAGGCGGGGGAAGAGGTGCTCGAGCTGGGCCATCTCGACCTGGATGCGGCCCTCGGCGGTGCTGGCGCGGCGGGCGAAGATGGCCAGGATCACCTCGGTGCGGTCGAGCACGGGGACCTCCCAGGCCTCCTGCAGGTTGCGCTGCTGACGGGGGGTGAGCGCGTCGTTGACCAGCACCGCGGGGCGGCCCAGCTCGGCGAGGCGGTCGCTGATGGCGGTGACCGTGCCCGAGCCGAGGAAGGTCGCGGGGTGGGCCTCGCGCAGGTTGACCACGCGGCGCTCGACCACCTTGGCGCCGAGGGTGCGGGCCAGCTCTTCGAGCTCGTCGAGCTCCACCTCGGCGCGCGGCCGGCGGGCGTTGCCGCGGTGGGTGCCGACG
Source organism: Candidatus Angelobacter sp. (assembly GCA_035569495.1). Taxonomy (GTDB): domain Bacteria; phylum Chloroflexota; class Dormibacteria; order Aeolococcales; family Aeolococcaceae; genus DASRDZ01. Next base: position 4,263 of record DATMMX010000037.1, read on the forward strand.
ACGAGCACGGTGGTCAGGGTGGCGCCGACGGCGGGGTCGGCGCCGCTCAGTGTCTGGGTGGCGGGCATGGTGCCGTCAGCGTAGCGGCGTTGCGTGTCGGGGCCGCCGTCTGCCGCTGCGGGCTAGCTGCCGGGTGGCGAGGGCGCGGCCGATCCGTAGGAGACGTTGAACCCGTCGGTGTCGCCGTCCGGCGCGGACGGGGTCGACACCTGGGTGCGGCTCTGCACCATGACGCCGCCGTCGGCCGCGGTCAGGCCGGGCGAGTGGCCGTTGGCGGTGCCCGGGTCGAAGAGGGTCGGCGAGCTGTAGTGGGCGAGGGTGGCGACGCGGCCGCCCAGGCTGGGCGCCTCCTGGATCCACTCCACCGAGGTGAGCTGGCCGCCGTACGCCTGCTGGGTGGTGAAGCTCTGGTTCCTGGTGGTGTCGGTCAGGGTGATGGTGAACTGGCCCGCGCTCACCTGGGTGATCGAAGCGGTCATCACGTCACCAGGGCTGGGCGTGATCGAGGGGATCACCGTCTCGGCGGCGGGGAGGATCTCCCACCACGCGGCGTAGTGGGCGGAGCCGCTGTACCAGTCCTGCTCGGTGCCGGTCTGGATCAGGCTGCTGTTGTTGAAGCCGTCGATGCCGACCCAGCTCGACGAGTAGCTGGCCTTGCTGGTCTGGCTGACGCTGGGGACCACCCACCGGCCCGTTGCCGAGGTGAAGGGGCCGCCGGTCTTGGCGTAGCCGGACCAGTTGCTGCTCGACCAGCCGGTCGTGCTGTGGGGTTTCGCCGCGCTGATCCGCGGGTGGTTGGTGATGGTCGGCGCCGCGGCGGCGGTGCTCAGTGCGGTGCTGAGGCCCCAGGTGCTGAGCGCGGTGGCCACCGCGGCGATGCGCATCCCTGCCTTGATCATGTCTGGCGGTCCCCTTCAGCCTCGTTTGCGGTTCGGCGCTGACCTTAACACCGGCGGGAGCGGCCGGCAAGCGGGAGCGTGGTGACGGTGTGGGTGGGCCGCCGCCGGGTATGCTGTGCAGGTCAACTTCGGTGATCGCCGTGCCCTGCATGGGCCGTGCGGATCCCCAGCGTGATGGGGGCGTATGGTTTCGACGGGGTCGTGGATCACGGGATGGCGAGCCGAGCCCCGGGCTCGTAAAACCGGGAAACATATAAGTGCGAATGACCGCACCCCTGCCCTTGCGCTCGCTGCGTAAGTAGCAGAAAAGCTCAGGCTTCGGCCTGACGTCGACCGTCCCCTCGGCCGTGGGGGCCGGACCCGACGCTAATACCAGCGGCCTTGCCGCCCGGTGGCGCCTCGGCGCCGGGCGGGACATCCA
>DATMMX010000038.1:0-280078 GCA_035569495.1 Candidatus Angelobacter sp.
GCGGCCGAGTTCCTGCAGCAGGCGGCGCGACACGCGGACCAGCTTGTTGATGGTCTCGACCATGTGCACCGGGATGCGGATGGTGCGCGCCTGGTCGGCGATGGCGCGGGTGATCGCCTGGCGGATCCACCAGGTCGCGTACGTCGAGAACTTGTAGCCCTTGTGGTAGTCGAACTTCTCGACGGCGCGGATCAGGCCCATGTTGCCTTCCTGGATCAGGTCGAGGAAGGACATGCCGCGGCCGATGTACTTCTTGGCAATGCTGACCACAAGTCGCAGGTTGGCCTCGGTCAGCTTGTTCTTGGCCTCGTCGTCGCCCTGCTCGATGAGCTGCGCGTACTCGACCTCCTGCTCGGCCTTGAGCAGCGCCACGCGGCCGATCTCCTTGAGGTACATGCGCACCGGGTCGTCGAGCGACACCGAGTCGATGGCCTCGGCGGTGGCGATCATCTCGTCGTCGATCTCGTCGACGGCCTCGAAGTCCTTGTCGCCGTCGGAGACCTCGATGCCGATCTCACGGAAGGCGCCGAAGATGCGCTCCAGGTGGTCGGGCTCGGCCTCGATCTCCGGGAAGGCCTGCAGGATGTCGTCCGGGGTCAGGTAGCCCTGCTCCTTGCCACGGACGATGAGCGTCTCGGCCGCGGAGACCAGGAAGTCCCCGGATGTCACGCTCACCCCTGCCTTGACCCTTGCCTTCGCCATGAGTTCTCCTCTGCCCCGCTCCGACCGCTGGGTCTGTGCCGGACCGTTGAGTATTTAACGCGCCCCGCGGCCAGAGCCGTCGCGGCGTTCGGTCACCATGCCTGGCGGAGTTGCTGACGCTCCGTCGCGAGTTGGTGAAGACGCGTTGCCAGCGCCTCCTCCTCGGCCGTCAGCCCCGCGTCTCTGGCGCGGCGCAGCTCTCGCTTCACGGCCTGCATCTCCGCCTGCTTCTCCGCGTCCCTGACGCGGGCAACACAATCGGCCAGGGTCCTCCGTAGCGGCTCGGGGTCGTCGAGCTCCTGCAACTCGGGCAGGGAGCGTACCAATAGACGAGCGGCAAGCCGCTGTTCTGACGCGCCGAGGCGGCGAAGCGGAAATGGCGACCCGGATTCCAGGCTCAGGGCGACCTCGACGATGCGGCGGATCGAGGGGTGGCGCAGCTCCTCGGGACGCAGCCCGTGCTCGCCGACCAGCGCGGCCGCGAGCGCGGGGCGCTGCACCACCAGCGTGCCCAGGTAGGCCTCCCAGGTGTCGACCGGCGCGATGTCCTCCTCGGCCAGCACCTCGGGATGCGCCGACGCGGGCGCCTGCGAAACCACCGGCGCCGGCACGGCGGCCACCACGCGCGCCGCGGGACGCCCCGTGCGCCGCGCGCGCTCGACGTCCTGGGCGACGCTCGTCATCTGCAGCTCCAGCCGCTGCGCCGCCTGCTGCGTGTAGAGGTCGCGCGCCGCCGCCTCGGGGATGCGCGCCAGCAGGATCACGGCGCGCTCGGTGGCGTCACGACGCGCCTCGACCGAGCCGCTCTCGCCGTCACCGACGGCGCGGTCGAGCAGCACCTGCCACTCGCGCGGCGCGTTGCCGATGGCCCGGGCGAACAGCGCGGGATCGCGACGCACCAGCTCGTCCGGGTCCTTGAACCCCGCGGGCAGAACGCAGATCCTGCACTCCAGCTTCTCCGCGGCGACCACGTCGACGGCGCGCGAGGCGGCGGCGCGTCCGGCGTCGTCGCCGTCGAAGCAGAGCACCACGGTGTGGACGAAGCGCGAGATGATGCGCACCTGCTCGCGCGTCAATGCGGTGCCGCTGCTGGCCACGGCGTTGGTGACGCCCGCGGCGTGGGCGGCGAGCACGTCGAAGTAGCCCTCGACGATCACCGCGGTGCCGCCGGACTGCATCGCCGCGCGCGCCTGGTCGATGCCGAAGATCGCCTGCGACTTGTCGTACACCGCGGTCGCCGGTGAGTTGAGGTACTTGGGGATGGCGTCGCCGAGGGCGCGGCCGCCGAAGGCGATGGTCTCGCCGCGCTCGTTGCGGATCGGGAAGAGCAGACGGTGGCGGAAGCGGTCGCGCGGCGGACCGCCACGGTCGGAGGTGTGGGCCAGGCCGGACTCGGCGACCTCGGCGCCGGTGCTCGCCGCGTGGCGCTGCAACAGGTAGCGGATCAGCGCGTCGCCGCTGCCGCCGCCCAGGGGCGCGAAGCCGACGCCGAACTGCCGCGCCTGCTCCTCCCCCACGCCGCGCTCCCGCAACAGCGCGCGGCCGGGCTCGCCGGTCGGCGTGTTCCAGAGCACGTGCTCGTAGAACGCCTGCGCCCGCTTGTGCAGGTCGAGGGCCAGCTTGCGGCGGCGCTGCGCGTCGCGACGCTCGCGACCGTCGCCGTCGCGCTCCAGCTCGACGCCGGCGCGCTCGGCGAGCATCTCCAGCGTCTCGCGGAATTCGAGGCGCTCGATCTTCTGCACGAAGGTGAGCAGGTCGCCGCCCTCGCCGCAGCCGTGGCAGTGGAAGACCTGGCGCTCCTGGTTGACCATGAAGCTCGGCGTCTTCTCACCGTGGAAGGGACAGAGCCCCTTCCACTCACGGCCGCTGCGCTGCAGGCGGACGTACCCCCCGACGACATCGATGATGTCGAGGCGCGACTTGATCTCGGCGACGGCGTCGGCCGGCATGGCTGGAGGAGAAGATAGCGGCTGGCGGTCGCCGTGGCGCGCGCGGTGGGTTAGCGGCGGGCGAACCAGCCCCGGCGGCGCGGCTGCATGCGGATGTCGTTGATCTCGCGCTCGCGCTCGGACAGCTCGCGGTAGCGCTCGGCGAGCTGGCGCTCCTTCTCGGCCAGGGCCGCGGCGTGCTCGGCGCGGACCGCACCCAGCTCGAGCTGGAGCTGCTTGACCTTGGCCTGGCGGTTGGTCAGCTCGGCCTCGAAGCGCTGCCGCTGCTCGGCGTAGATGCGCTGCTCCAGGGTGCGCTCCCAGCGGTCGAGCAACCCGGCGACCAGCTCGCGCGGGTCGAGGGCCATCATGGCCAGCTCGGCGCGCGGGCCCTCGTCCTCGGCGGCCAGCGGGGTGACCTCGACGCTGCCGCGCGGCGGGGGCGGGGGCAGCAGGTCGGCGAGGTCCCCGTTGTCACCGCCGTCGTCGTCACCGTCGTCGTCATCGGTGACGTGCTCGGCGCTGTGCGCGCCGTGGCCGTTGAGCGTCAGCGGCTCGACGGTGCCGCGGATCTCCTGCGCCTCCTCCTCCTCGTCCTCGGGAAGCACCGCCCCGGTCGCGGGACCGAGGTCGGCGATGCGGACGCGGTAGTGGAAGCCGTCGGCGTTCTCGACCTTGCGGGCGGGGATGTCACCCGCCTCGATGCGGCGGATGAGCATTGCCGCGGGGAGGCCGAGCCGCTCGGCCACCACCTCCACGGGGAGCTCCAGTTCGTCGTCGTCGTGCTGCGTGCGGATGCTCGTGGAGTGACTGATGGTCATCGGAGGCAAAGCCTAGGTGATTTCCTGCGGATGTGGGCGCCTTCGTCTGCAACGGATAGAGCGCGTCGAGGGTTGCGCCGTTTCAGTGACCGATCACCTCGACGGCGTAGCGCGAGTTGTCGGTGAGCAGGACGATGCCGCCGCCCTTCTCGGTGATCACCGCGCGCACCGGCGAGGTGTTGAAAACCTCCGGCGCCTCCTCCTCCTCCATCACCGAGCGGCGGACGAGGTACGGCTGACCGGGGGTCGGCGGCGACAGCTCGTCGCCCTCGACAACGTGACCGTCGTCGAGCATCACCGGGCGGCCGTCGCGCGTGCCCAGCTTGCGAATGCGGACGTGCTCTGCCATCGGCTGCCGAGGATACCGGCTGGGCTCGACGGCGGCACGGTTCACTGGGCGCCGCCGGGCTGGGTGAGCCGGAAACCGCCCGGCTCGGCGAGGTCGTCGAGGCGCAGCGCGGGGACGGCGAGGGCGAGGTTGCGCGTGTTGTCGGTGAAGACATACATGGGAACCAGGCGCAGCGTGGCGCTGCCGATCTGCTCGTAGGCCAGCGACACCGTGTCGGCGCGGAACGGCGTCGCGCTCCTCGGGCCACCACCGGTGTAGACCTCGCAGCACTCGTCGAACCAGTGGCCGCGGCTGACGTCGGTCCAGGCGTCCTGCCAGGTGCGCAGCGGGTAGCTCGCGCCGCCGTCGAGCGCGGGGGCGCTGACGGTGAGCTGGGTGACGTTGCCGAGCTCGGAGACGTCGACCTCGGCGACGGGGTCGTGGAAAAGGCCGAAGCCCACCCGCACACCGTCGATCGGCCTGCGCCGGTAGGTGACCTGCCAGATGGTGATGCGATCGCCGTCGGTCGGTGTCGCCGTGACGTCGACACTCTGCGGCGCCAGGCCGAGCTGCGCCATGAGTTGCGCCACCGCGGCGACCGCGGACGTGCCGTCCCTGGGCTGCGCGCCGATGGTGAGCAGGGTGGTGGCGTTGCCGCTGCCTGCGGCGATCTGCGCCTGTCCCGCGTCGATGCGGCCTTCGAACTTGTCGCCGGGGAACTCGGGCGTGGTCGGCGCCACGCCAAGGCGCGACTCCAGCGCGGAGATGTCAGCGCCGAGGAAGCCGCGCAGGCGCCACACGGGGAGCTCGACCGGCATCGGCGGCGGAGTGGCGGCGAGCGTGTAGGTGCTGATGTCGGTGTTGTCGCCGTTGTCGTACCCGCTGACGTCGATGCGGCCGAAGGCGCGAGCACCGGCGATGCGGGTGTCGTCGCGGGCGATCAGCGCGGGCAGCGGGGTGACGGGGGGCGCCGGCGTCGGCGTGGCCACGGCGGTCGGCGCGGCGCGGTGGCGCAGCGGGCCGAGCGCCACGGCGAGCGCCAGGGCGGGGATGAGGGCGAGCACGACCGCCAGCAGGAGGGGGCTCCTGCGCAGTGCGGTCATGGCCGTGCGGTGGCGGCGCTAGCCGGTCAGCGGTCGCGCTCGGCGGTGGCCAGGCGCGCCTGCGCCGCTGCCAGCCGCGCAATCGGCACGCGGTACGGCGAGCAGGACACGTAATCGAGCCCGAGGTCTTCGCAGATCTGAATCGACGCGGGATCGCCGCCGTGCTCGCCGCAGATGCCGACCTTCAGCTTCGGTCGCGCCGCGCGGCCCTCGTGCACGGCGATGTCCATGAGGCGGGCGACGCCGTTGCGGTCCAGCGACTCGAACGGGTTGTACGGCAGGATCTTCTCCTCGACGTACTTGAGCAGGAACTTGCCCTCGGCGTCGTCGCGCGAGTAGCCGAACGTCGTCTGGGTCAGGTCGTTGGTGCCGAAGGAGAAGAACTCGGCCTCGGTGGCGATCTCGCCCGCGGTCAGCGCCGCGCGCGGGATCTCGATCATGGTGCCGACCTTGTAGCTCACCTTGACGCCCGATTCCTTGATGACCTGCTTGGCGACGCGGTCGATCACCTCTCGGGTGCGCTTCAGCTCCTCGACGGCGCCGACCAGCGGCACCATGATCTCGGGGCGCACGTCGACCCGCTCCTGCTTGAGCTGCGCCGCCGCCTCGATGATGGCCCGCGTCTGCATCTCGATGATCTCGGGGAAGAGCAGGCCGAGACGGCAGCCGCGCAGGCCGAGCATGGGGTTCTGCTCGTGCAGGTCCCTGACCGCGGCGAGCAGACGGCGCTGTTCCGCGTACTCGGCCTCGGGGCGGCCCAGCGCCTCGGCACGCGTCACCTCGACCAGCAGGTCCTCCAGCGAGGGCAGGAACTCGTGCAGCGGCGGGTCGATCAGCCGGATCACCACCGGCAGGCCCTGCATCGCCTTGAGGATCCCGTAGAAGTCGCCGCGCTGCATGGGCAGCAGCTCGTCGAGGTAGCCGCGCCGCTCCTCGGTCGTCGAGCTGAGGATCATGCGCTGCACCACGGGCAGGCGCTCCTGCTCCATGAACATGTGCTCGGTGCGGCAGAGGCCGATGCCCTCGGCGCCGAACTCGCGCGCCCTGGTGGCGTCGTGCGGGTAGTCGCCGTTGGCCCACACGCCGAGGCGGCGGATCTGGTCCGCCCAGCGCAGCAGCTCCTCGAGGTCGCCGCTGATCTCCGGCTCGATCATCGGCACGGTGCCGAAGATGACGTGGCCGGTGCTGCCGTCGATGGTGAACTCCTCACCCTCTTTGATGGTGCGGCCACCGGCGGTGAACTGCTTCTTGTTGAGGTCGACCTTGACCGATTCTGCGCCGGCGACGCAGGGCTTGCCCATGCCACGGGCGACCACGGCGGCGTGCGAGGTGCGCCCGCCGCGGCTGGTGAGCACGCCCTGGGCGGCGATCATGCCGTGCACGTCGTCGGGGTTGGTCTCGATGCGGACCAGGATCACCTTCTCGCCGCGCTTCGCCCACGCCTCGGCGGTGTCGGCGTCGAAGACCGCCTTGCCGTAGGCGGCGCCGGGGCTGGCGGCCAGGCCGGTGGCCATGACGTCGACCTTGGCGGCCGGGTCGATGCGCGTGTGCAGGAGCTGGTCGATGTGGCCGGGCTCGACGCGCTGCACCGCCTCCTGGCGGTTGATCAGGCGCTCGTGGGCCATGTCCACGGCGACCTTGACAGCGGCGGCGGCGGTGCGCTTGCCGCTGCGCGTCTGCAGCATGTAGAGGCGGCCGCGCTCGATGGTGAACTCCATGTCCTGGACGTCGCGGTAGTGCTTCTCCAGGCGCTGGGCGATCTTGTCGAACTCGGCGTAGACACGCGGCATCTCGCGCTTCATGTCGGCGATGGGATGCGGGGTGCGGATGCCGGCGACCACGTCCTCGCCCTGCGCGTTGGGCAGGTACTCGCCGTAGAGCACCTTCTCGCCCGTCGAGGGATCGCGGGTGAAGGCGACCCCGGTGGCGGAGTCGTCGCCCATGTTGCCGAAGACCATGGTCTGCACGTTGACCGCGGTGCCCAGGTCGTGGCTGATCTTGTTGAAGTTGCGGTAGTCCATGGCGCGCTTGTTGTTCCACGACGAGAAGACCGCGCCGATGGCCTGTTCGAGCTGGTCGTACGGGTCCTCGGGGAACTCGACGCCGGCCCGGTCGCGGACGATCTGCTTGTACTCGTCGATGAGCTGCTTCAGCGCGGCGGGCTGCAGGTCGGCGTCGGTCTCGGCCTTGTTGCGCTGCTTCGACTCGTCCAGCGCGTGCTCGAAGATGGCGCCGTCGATGCCCAGGACGATCTTGCTGAAGAGCTGGATGAAGCGGCGGTACGCGTCGAGGGCGAAGCGCTCGTTGCCGGTCAGCGTGGCCAGGCCCTGCAGCGTTTCCGCGTTGAGCCCGAGGTTGAGGACGGTGTCCATCATGCCGGGCATGGAGAAGCGCGCGCCACTGCGGACGCTGACCAGCAGCGGGTTCTTCGGGTCGCCGAACTGCTTGCCGCTCTTGCGTTCCAGGTGCTTGAGGGCCTGCATGGCCTGGTCCCACATGCCCTCGGGGAACCGGCGGCGGTTGGTGTAGAAGGCGTTGCAGGCTTCGGTGGTGATGGTGAAGCCGGGGGGGACGGGCAGGCCGGCGCGGGTCATCTCGGCGACGCCGGCGCCCTTGCCGCCGAGCAGGTCGCGCATGCTGGCGTCGCCTTCCTCGAAGAGGTAGACCCAGCGGTGCTGCGCGCGCGGGATGCGCAGGGTTGCGGACTTGGCGGCGGGGGATGCGACGCGGCCGTTGCCGGACAGGCCCGCGCGACCGGTGACCACGGCGCCGCGGGTCGCGGTTGCCCGCTTTGCTGACGTGGTGGCCTTGCTCTTGGCGGACGTCTTCGCCGGCTTGGCGCTCGTCGGCTTCTTCTTCGTCGTGGTCCGGCTCCGAATCGCCATCAGGGACTCCGCAGTGTCAAGGGGCTGGCTGGGCGGCCGCGAGCGTAGCATCGGCGGCGAGGCGGACGCGTGGCTGGGCGACCGTCATCCGCTGCCCGTCCCCTGGGCGCGGGCGGCGGCGCGGCGGCGCATCACGTCGAGCTGGTCGCGCAGCGCCGCCTCCAGGCCGCTGATGGGGACGCGCACCTGCTCCATGGTGTCGCGCTCGCGGATGGTGACCGCCTCGTCCTGCAGGGTGTCGAAGTCGACGGTGACCGCCAGCGGGGTGCCGATCTCGTCCTGGCGGCGGTAGCGGCGGCCGATCGACTGGGTCTCGTCGTACTCGGTGCTGAAGCGCTCGCGGATCTGGTGCTGGACGCGCCGCGCCACCTCGCTCAGCTCCGGCTTCTTGCTCAGCGGCAGCACCGCCACCTGCACCGGCGCCATGTCGGGGTGGAAGCGCAGCACCACGCGCTTCTCGCCACGCACCTCCTCCTCGTCGTAGGCGTCGATCAGCATGGTGATGAAGATGCGGTCGACGCCGACCGCGGTTTCCACCACGTATGGCAGGAACCGCTCGTTGGTGACGGGGTCGAAGTAGCTGAGGTCCTTGCCGCTGAACTGGGAGTGCTGGCGCAGGTCGAAGTCGGTGCGGTCGGCGATGCCCTCCAGCTCACCCCAGCCGAAGGGGAAGAGGTACTCGATGTCGTAGGTGCCGCTGCTGTAGTGGGACAGCTCGTCGGCGGTGTGCTCGCGCAGCCGCAGTTGCGCGCGGCGCACGCCGAGGTCCTCGACGAACCAGTCGAGGCGCTCCGTGCACCAGTAGTCGAGCAGCTCGCGATCCTCGCCCGGCTTGCAGAAGTACTCCATCTCCATCTGCTCGAACTCGCGCAGGCGAAAGACGAAGTTGCCCGGGCTGATCTCGTTGCGGAAGCTGCGTCCCTGCTGGGCGATGCCGAAGGGCAGGCGGCGGCGGGTGGCGTTGAGCACGTTGGTGAAGTTGACGAACATGCCCTGTGCCGTCTCGGGACGCAGGTACACCTGCGCGGCGGCCTCCTCGACGGGGCCGAGGAAGGTCTTGAACATGAGGTTGAACTGGCGCGCCTCGGTGAGCGGGCCGTCGCACTCCGGGCAGAGCATCTGCGACTCGTCCTTGCCGCGGGCGCGGCGCTCCTGCTCGACGTGGTCGGCGCGCCAGCGCTTGCGGCATTTGCCGGTGCAGTCGACCAGCGGATCGGTGAAGTTGCCGACGTGGCCGCTCGCCTCCCAGACGCGCGGGTTCATGATGATCGAGGTCTCGATGCCCTCGACGTCGTCGCGCAGGTCGATCATCCGGCGCCACCAGGCGTCTCTGATGTTGCGGCGCAGGCGCGAGCCCAGCGGGCCGAAGTCGTAGAGCGCGTTGATGCCGCCGTAGATCTCGCTCGACGGGAACACGAAGCCGCGCTGCTTGGACAGCGAGACCAGCCGCTCGATGATGTCGGACGGCGGCGGGACGGGCTCCAGGGCGGTGTCGGGGGCGTCGGTGGCGGTCATGTGAACTGCGAAGTCTACCGGCCGGTGGCGCGGCGACGGCGGCGGCGGGTGCCGGTGATTCCGGCCGATGTGGCACCATCCTGCGACCGTGAAAGCGCGTGTCCGCCGGTGGAGCGGCGTGGTCTTCCGACCCGTGGCGATCGCCTTCGACCCCCGGCTGGAGGGCCTGGAGCACCGCATCGTGGAGCGCGTGCTGGCCCGTCTGGACGCGGTCGAGCGGCACGTCGCCACCGATGCGGACACGGCCGCGGAGATGACCGTCACCCAGTCGCGGCTGCTGGCCCGGCTCGACGCGCGGCTGGCGGCGCTGGAGGCGGGCTCCGGTGGGGCCGTTCCGGCTGCGCTGCTGAGCAGCCATCCCGTCGCGGTGGCGTGGGTGATGGGGGCGCTGGCGGGGCTGGAGGCGCCGGGACGGCTCGCGGTGGCGGCGCCGGGCGACCCCGGGCTGCCGCTGGCGCTTGTGGGTTTGGGGCACACCGTGCTGGTCGCGGACACTGTGACCCTGCCGGAGCACCCGCGGCTGCGGCGCGACGAGGGGGACGGGTCGCTGGATGCGGCCGTGGTGCTGTGCGGTGAGGGGCCGGACGGGCCCTTGCCGGTGCCGGTCGAGGTTGTTGCGGGGTTGGCGCAACGGCTGCGGGCGGGAGGGACGCTGCTGGTGAGCACGCCGCAGCGGGCCACCGACGACGTCGAGGCCCCGCTCGGCGGGCTGCGGCTGGTCGAGCGCATGGTGGTGGTGCCCACGCCGGGCGGTCCGTGGGAGGTGGCCAGGGACGGCAGCGCCGGCGACGGGGTCGCCCTGCTCCGCGCCGTCGCCGAACGGTGAGCGCGGCGCCGGGGCTGCTGGTCGACCTGTCGGCGGCGCAGCGGGCTTCGGATGGCGGCGCCGCGGTGGAGCGGTGCGCGGCCGGGCTGGTGGCGATGCCGGGGGTGGTGCGGGCGCTGCTGCTCGACCCCGCGGCGCCGCTGCCGGGCGGGCTGCATTCGCGGCTGTTCGGGTCGGGGTTGCTGCGCTGGAATACGGCGACCGAGGTGCGGCGAGCTCTGGCTTCGGGGTTTGCGGTGTACGTCGCGTTCGACGGCGCGGCGGTGCCGGAGCATGTTGTGCGGCTGGGGGTGCCGGTGGTTGCGGCGTCGTCGTCGGCGGCGGCGGATGCTGTCGTCTCGGCGGCGCGCTCAGTGGCGGCGGGGGGCGGCTCTGCGCGTGTTGCGCTTCGCGTTGCGGTGGTGGCTGCGCATGTGCCCGTGAATGTGGCGCTGGTCGCGGCGCTGGCGGCGCGGTGTGACGTCGAGGTGTTCGCTGACGATTGGCCCGGAGCGCAATCGCCGGAGCGGCTGGCGGGGACGGCGCTGGCCGCGTCGTATGACGGCGTGGTGCACCTGCTGGCCACGGCGGCGGCAGACCTGCCGGTGCTGCGGTCGGCGCGGCGTGTGCCGGGAGTGCTGTGGCTGCACGACATTGCGCTTGCCGGTTTGTATCGCGCGGAGGCTGCCGATGCGGCCGATGCCGCTCGCGCCTTGGCTGCCGTGCTGCGGCGCTGCTGTGCCGACCGCGCGCCGGCGCCGCTGCTGGGTGCGCTCGACCGCGGCGACGCCGCTGCATTCGACGCTGCCGCGGAACGTCGCTACGGGCTGCTGCTCACCGCCGAGGTGGTGCGCGCGGCGCGGTGCGTGGTGGTCCCGTCGGCGGCGGCCGCGCGGCGGCTGCGTCTCGACCAGGGCGCCGCGGGCCCGTGCCCGCCGCTGAGCGTCTGCGATGCCCCCGACCCTGATGGTGCGGCGGCGCACCTTTTGTCGCTGGTTGCCGGTGCTCCCGTGGTGCAAGCCGCATGACCGCCGCGATGCGGCTGGTCCTCGACCTGCAGGCCTGCCAGGACGTTCGCAACGGCGACCGCGGCATCGGCCGCTACGTCGCCGGTCTCGCCGAGGCGCTGCACCGTCGCGGCGACGCGGTCGCGGCCATGGTGCTCAACCCGCAGCTTCCTTTTCCGGGTCATCTCGACGGCGAGCTGCTCGACTCGCCGCTGCTGTCGTGGAACACCGCCGGCGCGATCGCGTCCTCCGCATCGCAGGGCGACGTGGCCTATCACCTGATGTCGCCGTTCGAGATGAGCACGCCGGGCTGCGTCGCCGTGCCATACCACGCACTCGGTGAGTCGACGCCGCTGGTGGCGACGCTGTACGACCTCATCCCGCTGCGCGACCCGTCGGTGCTGCCCGATGCGGACGCCGTGCGTCGCTACCGGCAGCGCCTGGAGCTGGTGCGCACCGCCGACCTGCTGCTCTGCATCTCCGAGCACACCCGCCAGGACGCGATCCGGCGGCTCGGTGTCGATCCGTCGCGGTCCGTCAACGTCGGCGGCGGCGCGTCGCCGCGCTTCGGTCCGGGCGTGCCGGCGCTGCCACCGGAGGTGCGGCGGCGAATCGTGCTCTGCGTCTCGGGCGGCGTGCCGCGCAAGAACACCGAGCGGCTGATCAGCGCCTACGCGCAGCTTCCCGAGTCGCTACGGGCCGCCCACCAGCTCGTCGTTGCCTGCGACCTCCACCCCGACACGCGCGCCGCCTGGTCGCGACACGCCCAGCACGAGGGTTTGCGCGACGGCGAGATGGTGCTGACCGGCTTCGTCAGCGACGACACGCTGCTATCGCTGTACCGGTCGGCGGCGCTGGTGGTGATGCCGTCGCTGGACGAGGGCTTCGGGCTTCCCGTCGCCGAGGCGATCGCCTGTGACCGCCCGGTGATCACCTCCAACCTGAGCGCGCTGCCGGAGATCCTCGACATGCCGGAGTCGACGTTCGACCCGTACGACGTTGCGGACATGTCGCGCGTCATGCAGCGCGCCCTCGCCGACGAGGGCTTCCGCGACCGGCTGCTCGACGCCGGGCGGCGCGCCCAGCCGCACAACACCTGGGACGCCGTCGCTGAACGGATGGTCAGTTCGTTACAGCGACTCGACGTGCCGCGGCGCGGTCGGCGCGTGGCGGTGTCGCGGCGGGAGCGGCGCATGCGCATCGCCCTGGTCGGACCTATGCCGCCGGTCAAGTCGGGCGTCGCCGACTACAACGGGCGCACCGTGTCGGCGCTGTCGCGGCTCGCGGATGTCGACGTGCTGGTGCCGCCGGAGGTGGCGCACCCCGGCCACGGCGGCCCGCTGCAGACGCTGCGCTCGCCCGCGCTCGGCCGAACCCTCGACCCTGCGGGCTACGACGCGCTCCTCTACACCTTCGGCAACAGCGAGCACCACCTCACCACCTATGACCTGGCCCATCGTTACCCGGGCGTGCTCTGGCTGCACGACGTGCGGCTGAGCGGCTTCCACGCCAACTACGCGCATGAGCGCACCAACGACCCCGCGCGGTGGATGCGCAAGCTGCTGCGCGACACCTACGGCGCGCAGATCCCCGACCTCGACAATGTCGAAGACCTCTTCGAGCGCGCCTGGCTGCACCACAACGGGGTGTTCCTGTCGCGCTCGCTGGTGCGCGCGTCGCGGGCGGTGATCGTCAACTCGCGCTTTGCGGAACAGCTCTACCGTCTCGACCAGGGGCCCGACGGCGTGCAGCGTCCGCTGATCCGGCTGCCGTTCGCAGCGCCTGTACCGCCCGCGCACATCCACGCACTGCAGCGCGACACCTCTCCCCCGCTGATCGTCAGCGCGGGCTCGGTCGACTGGATCAAGGGGTCGGACCGGCTCATCGAGGCCTTCGCGCGCATCGCGAATCGCACACCGGCGCAACTGGTGTTCGTCGGCGTCGTGGTACCGCCGCAGTACCAGGCGGAATTGCAGGCGCTCGCCGACCGGCTTGGCGTCGGCGATCGCGTGTCGTTCACCGGTCGATCCGACGAGGAGGACTGGTGGGAGTATCTGCGGCGCGCCACCGTGGCGGTGCAGCTGCGGCGGCTGACCAACGGGGAGACCTCCGGCGCGGTTGCCGACGCGCAGGCGGTGGGCACGCCCGTGATCACCAACCTGGTCAACGCACGCATCGACTATCCGGAGGGGGCGCTGGTGGCGCTCGACAGCTTGGCTGAGGGTGAGCTGGAGGGGGCGCTGCTGCGACTGGTGAGTGACCGCGCGGTGTGGCAGCGGCAGAGTGCGGCGGGGCTGGCGCACGCGCGGTCGGCGCCGTTCGACCGGCTGGCGTCGCTGTTGCTGGAGCGGTTGGATGCGCTGCTCAGCGGGCGGCTGGAGTCCGCATGATCGACGAATTGGCCCGGCCGCGGGTGGGCATCGTTTTGCCGGGCGACGGCGACGTGTGGGCGTCGGCGGTGGCGGCGCGGGTGCTGACGCTGGCGGTGCTCGACCGGGTGCCGCGGGCGCGGGTGTTTGTGCTGGTGTCGACCGGAACCGGTGCGCCTGCGGGGGCCGCGTTGGATTGCGGGCGCCCGTGGCGGCGGCTGGTGGTCGAGGATCGGCAGCGGATGGATGTGCTGCTGGTGGTTGGGGCGGAGACCAAGGTGAGTGCGCGGGGTGGGTGTCCGGTGGTGCGGGTGCCGGGGTCGGTTGTGGATGTTGGGATGCTGGCGGCGGCCGCGGGCGGTGAGGAGCTGCGGCGCAACCGGGTGGGGACGCTGCGGCTGCTGGGGTGGTTGCCGGCGGACGCGGGGACGGCGCACGCGGTGGTGGATGCGGATGCGGATGTGTCCGGGTTGGAGACGTCTGTCGTCGCTGTCGTGGCGGGGTTGACGGGGGCCGCGGATGCGGTGCGTGAGCAGGTGGGGAATGGGCGGTGCTTGGTGCTGCCGGCTCATGCGGGGGTGGATGAGGTTGTGGCGGCGGTGGCGTCGGGCGCTCGGTACCTGGGCTCACACTCTATGCTCGCGGCGATTGCGGCGGGGCCCCGGGATTCAAGGGCTCACGCCGCGATTCCTTCGGTGAGTGCCACGACGTCGCTGCAAGAAATGGAAATTGCCGCGGCACGGGAACACCTTGCTGCCGCCGAAACCCCTCCTGCCGCGGCGCAGACCCACGTCACAACGGCCTCCGCAGCCGTGGACGCCGCAGCAGCAGCAGCTTTGCAAACCTGGCACTCCCGCGGCACCCCCGGCGCAACGCCCGACCCCCGCCCTACACGCCTCACCTCCACGCAGCACGCCGCACTCCAGGTCGAGCTGCGCGCCGCACAGCGCGAACGCGACTCCGCAACCGCGCGCGCGGAGCACGCCGAATCCACCGCCCAACTCATCACCGGCTCCCGCACCTGGCGCTACACCGAACGCCTCCGCGACGCCTACCACACCACCCGCCGCCGCCTGCACCGCTGATGGTCCGCATCACCATCCCTGCCACCGACGCCCCCGCATTGTCGGTCGTCCTGGTCACCTACAACGCCTGGGAATGGACCGAGCGCGCCCTCCACGCACTCACCTCCACCACCGACCTCCCCTACGAGCTGGTGGTCATCGACAACGCCTCGCACGACCAGACCCGCGACCGCCTGCGCGACATCGACAACGCGCGCGTCGTCCTCGAGGACGTCAACCGCGGCTTCGGGGTTGCGGCCAACCTCGGCGTGATCATGTCGCGCGCCCCGCGCGTCCTGCTGCTCAACAGCGACGCGCTCCTCCAGCCCGGCTGGCTCGACCCGCTCGCCGGCATCCTCGACAGCGAGGACGACGTCGCCGCGGTGGGAGCGCGCCTCGACCACGTCGACGGCAGCCTGCAGGAGGCGGGCAGCATCATCTGGGGCGACGGGGCCAGCGACAACTACGGCGACGGCGACGACCCGCGCCGCCCCGAGTACCGCTTCCGGCGCGACGTGGACTACCTGTCGGCCGCCTGCCTGCTGGTGCGGCGGAGCGCCTTCTGCGACGCGGGCGGCTTCGACCCCGTCTACCACCCCGCCTACTACGAGGACACCGACCTGGCCATGCGCTGGCGGTCGATGGGGATGCGCGTCGTCTACCAGCCGCGCAGCGTGGCGGTGCACAAGCGGTGGGCGTCGTCGGGTGATCGCAGCGGGATGGTGCCGCAGCTGCTGCGCAACCGTCCGATCTTCGTGGAGCGCTGGCGGGAGCTGCTCGGCATGCGCCCGCCACGGCCGGAGCCGGAGGACGGCGCGTCGCTGCTGGCGATGCGCGACGCGGAGTGCGTCGAGCGGCTGCTGCTGGTGACCGACCGGCTCGACTCCAGCGCCGGGGCGATGGCGGCGCAATGCGCATCGGCGCTCGCGGGTGTGGCGCGCAACTGGCGGGTCAGCCTGCTGTGCTGGGACGACGACGCCGAGAGCGACGCGGCCGAGGCGCTGCGCGCACAGGGCATCGAGGTGACCGGCCGCGGAGTCGACGTCGCCGCGTGGCTGAGCTTTCGGCAGCACCACCACACCGCCGTCCTCGCTGACGCGCACCTGCCTGCACGCATCGCGCTCATGGTGCGCGACGCGCAGCCGCACGCATGGCGCGCCGCGCTGCTCTCAGGCGCGATCGACGGACCCGCGCCGTGGCTCGCGGGCGCGCAGCTCGCCGTCTGCAATAGCGAGACGGACGCGCCGGACATGTCATCGGTGCCAGCGGGCGACGTGGCGGCACTGGTGCACCGCGCCGGCCTGCGCCTCGCCTGACACGCCGACCGCACCACCGGTGCTCCGCACCGCCGCGCGCAACGCCTCTCGCCCTGCCGACATGCAGCGCCTGAAGCTCAGCGCCGCCGCTGTGCCACCCGCGCCGCCGTGCGCTTCACCGCCGCGGCCACACCCCCGAGCCCGTCCGCCCGAAACCGCTCGACCACCCGCTCCCGCAGCGGCGGCGCCACAACAGTGGCCGCCTCCGACGCCACCGGAGGCGGCAGCACCCGCCGGTCCGCCGCCAGCCGCGGCTGCAGGCAGAACCGCACCAGCGGCTCGACCACGAGCGACCAGCGGAACTCGTCCGTCGCCGCCCGCATCCGCTCCGCGGCCTCACCGCGCCGCGACGCGTCCGCAAACGACACGATGGCATCCGCCAGCGCCTCCGGCGACTCCGGCGCGACCGTCAGCCCCATCCCCCGCGCCGCGATCATGTCCGCCAGCGTGTCGCCCTCCGTGCAGATCACCGGCAGCCCCGCCCACACGCAATCGAGCAGCCGTGTGCGAAAAGCGAACTGCGTCTCGACGTGGTCGGGATGCGTCGACACGCCCACGTCCGCGTCGAGCAGGAAGTCGGCACGATCCTCGTAGTCGATCCAGCGGTCGTTGAAGAAAACGTGGCTGCCAATCAGGCCCAGCTCAGAAGCCAGCGCGCGCGTCCGCCCGGCGATGTCCATCTCCCCCACCACCGGGTTGGGATGCGGCGCCGCCATGAAGTACAGGCGCAGCGACGGCACCCGCGGCGCCGCGAGCTGCACCGCGCGCACCAGCGTCAGCGGGTCGAACCAGTTCCACAACCCGCCGCCCCACAGCAGCACGTAGTCGCCGTCTGAGATGCCCGGCACCACACCCCGCAATGCATGACGCCGCTGCGCGGGCGGGTCGTCGGGAACGCCGAAGGCCACAACGTCGATGAGCCGCCGCAGCGTCGGGTCGTCGTCGTAGGTCGCGGGGTTGATGCGGTCCAGCGCACTCAGTGCGCCGAGCCAGTAGTCGCGCTGCCGCTCGCTGGCGCAGAGGAAGAAGTCGCCGTCGCGCATCTGCTCGGCGAGCACCCGCGCCCGGCCGCGATGGTCGTTCCAGCGATCCTGCAGCGCAGCGCCGGTGTGCGCGGGCAACCCCTCCAGCACGAACGGGTCGTACAGGTCGACGACCAGCGCCGCAGCGCCGCCGCGCAGGAACGGATACGCGTCGAGCACCCACCCCTGCCCCACCACCGCGTCGGACTGCGACGCCAGTGAGCGCAGCAACGGCTCGTCGTGGTCGACAACCCGGAAGGGCAGGGAAGGGATGTCGGTGCCGCCCTTCGCCGCCAGGGTCACGTCCAACCCCGCGGCGGCCAGCGCGCGCGCCAATTCGAAGTTGCGAATCCCCGCGCCACCCATGGCGCGCCGCACGATGTCGTTGGAGACGATGAGGATGCGGGGCATGAAGAAACTCAGAACACCGCCCGCAGCACGTCGAGCGAACGCAGCCGCCGATCCACGTGCTGGGCCAGCTCGCGCTCGACCACCAGCTCCAGGACCGCCAGCGTCTCGCCGTCGAGCCGCAGTCGCGAGTACAGATCGGCGTCGCCCGCCGCGATCACCCGCAGCACCTTGATCACCCGCACCGAGCACTCAACCCCACCGGGGTCGGACGGCCCGCAGCGCCGGCACAGCAGGCCGCCGCCGGCAGTGGAGAACACGGCGGGCTCCTCCGCCAGCGCCGATCCGCACGACGCGCACACCGTCAGCTCCGGCGCATAGCCGAGCCGGTCGATCATCCGCCGCGCGAACCACGCCACCGCCGAACGCGGGTCGCGCGACGGATCCGCGCACGCGCTCAGCGCATCGGCGACAAGCTCGTAGATGCCCGCCTCCAGCGGGTGCTGCCCCTCCAGCACACGATCCGCGAGCTCCGCGCACAGCGACGCACAGGCGATCCGCCGCGCGTCGCTCGACGGCAGCGCCGGCCCGACCCGCTGCGCCTGGGTCAGCACGTCGAGCTCACCACGCCCGCGCGCGATCTGCATGGCACTGCGCGCGAACAGGTCGGTGTGCGGCGCCATCCGCCCCGGCGCCTTGCGCACCCCGCGGGCGATCACCCCCACCTTGCCGTGCTCGCGGGTCAGCACGGTGAGGATGCGGTCGGCCTCCGCGTAGTCGACGCGCCGCAGCACGATGCCCTCGTCGTTGTACGTCGACAAACGGTCAGGCCCGGCGCCGGCGCGCCCCGAGGAAACGCTGCGCCGTCACCACCAGGATCGACCCGTCCACCAGCGCACCGACCAGGTACGGCGTGGCCCGCCGCTCGGCGAAGCGCCGCGCGTACATGCCGCTCGACACCGCCTTGCTCAGCATCAGCGGCCACACGAAGGCGCGCCGTCGCCGCACGTCGGTCGCCGCCATCCCCGACAGCACGGTGATCGTGGCCATCAGAGATACGGCCAGGGCGTTCCAATACTTCTCGCTCGACGGCGGCAGCGACGGCCCGGGCAGGGTGTTGAGCACGCCGGTGGAACGGTCGGGATCGACGGCGAAGCTCAGGGCCCCGGCGCCGAAGAGCAGCGTCCAGAAGCGCAGCAGCGAGCGCAGGCTGCGCTCCTCGTCGGTCAGCGCGTCGGCGGCGTCGCTCACTGGTGTGCCTCCCTTGGCTCGGAGTCGTGGCCCTCCTCGCGGTTCCCGTCGGGGTGCTCACCGGTGAAGGGGTGGTCGCTGGTGATGCGCACGGTGCGGATGCTCTGGCGGCGCACCGTCTCGACGGTGATGCGCGCGTGCCCGACCGCGACGGTGGCGCCCGGCTTGGGGATCTCGCCGAGGCGCTCGTAGACGTAGCCGCCGATCGAGTCGGCGTCGGTCTCGGGGATGTCGATGTGCAGCATCTCGCCGACGTCGTCGACGCTGACCCGCGCGCTGAGCAGCACCTCGTGGTCGGAGAGGAACTGGATCTCCTCCTGCTCGGCGATGTCGTACTCGTCGCGGATGGGGCCGACGATCTCCTCGAAGAGGTCTTCCATGGTCACGATTCCCGCGGTGCCGCCGTACTCGTCCACCACGATGGCGATGTGGATCTTGCGCACCTGCATGTCGTGAAGCAGCTCGCCGACCTTCTTCGACTCGGGGGTGAAATAGGCCTCGCGGGCGAGCGTCTTGACGCTCTGGTCGGGCGCGTCGTCGTCGTGCTGGAGCAGGTCCTTGGCGTAGACCACGCCGACCACGTTGTCCATGGTCTCCTCGTAGACGGGGATGCGCGAGTGGCCGTGCTCGATGATCAGGCCGATCACCTCGCGCACCGTTTTGCCGCCCTCGACGGCGACCACGTCGACGCGCGGCACCATGATCTCGCGCACTGCCTTGTCGGTCATCTCGAGCACGCCCATCATCATCTGGCGCTCCTCCTGCTCGACCACGCCCTGCTGCTCGCCCATCACCACCAGCATGCGCAACTCCTCCTCGGTGACGAACGGGCCGGGCACCTGGCCGCGCGCCGCGGTGCGCACCACCAGGGTGGCGACGGCGGTGAGCACCGAGACCACCGGACGCAGGATCACCGTCAGCGTCGCCACCGGGCCGGCCAGCGTCAGGGCGATGCGCTCGTTGAAGCGCAGCGCCAGCGACTTGGGGGCGATCTCGCAGAACACCAGCAGGAAGGCGGTGAGCAGGCCGGTGATCAGCGCCTCGGGGACGTGCGCGCCCTGGCTGAAGGCGATCAGCGTCGCGCTGGTGGTGGCCACGGTGACCGCCGCGGTGTTCAGCGTGAGGATCGTCGACAGGTACTGATTCGGCTTGGCGTGCAGCGCGGCGACGCGGCGGGCCCGCTTGTCGCCCTCCTCGGCGAGGGTGCGGATGCGCAGCCTCGACACGCTGCTCAGCGACGTCTCCGCCGCCGCGGCGAACGCGGCGATGATCAGCGAGAGGACGAGCAGGAAGACGTAGAGCGTCATTGCCCTCCCTTACCCATGTCGTCCTCCGCGCTCCGCGTCTGACCCGGTCATCGGAAGAGCTCGCTGACGCTCCGTCCCTCGTGCACGCGCACGATCGCCTCGGCAACCAGTGGGGCCACGCTGAGGACGCGCAGCTTGGGTGCGTCGTCGAAGGAGTGGCCGTCGTGCAGGGGGATGGTGTCGGTGATGCAGATCTCGTCGATGGGCGCCGCGTGCAGCCGCTGCAGCGCGCCGTTGCTGAGCACGCCGTGGGTGGCCACCACGTCGACGCTGGTGGCGCCGTTGGCGCGCAGCGCCTTGGCCGCGCCGATCAGGGTGGAGCCGGTGCTGATCAGGTCGTCGATGACCACCGCCGCCCGGCCCTCGACGTCGCCGATGACGTTGAGGATCTCGACGTCGTCGTCGCGCGGGCGCCGCTTGTCGATGATGGCGATGGGGGCGTCGAGGAGTCGCGCCAGGCTGCGGGCGCGGGCGGTGCCGCCGGTGTCCGGCGAGACCACCACCACGTCGGCGCCGTGGCGCTCGCGGGCATGCCTGGCCAGGATCTTCGACGCGGTGAGCGCGTCCACGGGGATGTCGAAGAAGCCCTGGATCGCCTCGGCGTGGAGGTCGACGGTGATCACCCGGCTGGCCCCGGCCAGCTCGATGATGTTGGCCATCAATTTCGCGCTGATGGGGTCGCGCGCCTGGGTCTTCTTCTCCTTGCGCGCGTAGCCGTAGTAGGGGATGACGGCGTTGACGCGGGAGGCGCTGGCGCGGCGCAGCGCGTCGAGGATGATGAACAGCTGGACCAGGTTGTCGCTGACCGGATGGCAGGTCGGCTGGATGACGAAGACGTCCTTGCCGCGCACCGACTCGGCGATCTTGACGTCGAACTCGCCATCGGCGAAGCGGGTCACCTGCATCTCGGCGAGGGGCATGTTGATCTCCCGCGCGATGCGCTCGCTCAACTCGGGATTCGCTGTTCCCGAGAGCAGGAGAAGGTCCCCATGCGGACTGCTCATCGAATCGTCACTCCCACGACTGTTGGTCACTCCCCGGCGGCTTCGGTGGTGCTTCTGGCTCGGCGGCGGGCGCTCCAGCCCTCGACGTTGCGCTGCCGGTTGCGCTCGATGGCGAGCGCCCCGTCGGGCACGTCATCGGTGATCACGGATCCGGCGGCGACGAAGGCGTCGTCGCCGATGCGGCGCGGCGCCACCAGCAGACTGTCGCTGCCGATGAAGGCGCGGTCGCCGATGACGGTGCGGTGCTTGCCGATCCCGTCGTAGTTCACCGTGACCGTGCCCGCGCCGATGTTGACCCCCTCGCCCACGTCGCTGTCGAGCACCGCGGAGAAGTGGCTGATGCGGCTGCCCGAGCCGATGTGGCTGTTCTTCACCTCGGCGTGGGTGCCGAGCTGGACGCCGCGGTCGAGCCGGGTGCCCGGGCGGACGCGCACGTAGGCGCCGATGCGCACGTCGTCACCGATCTCGCACTGTTCGAGGTACGAGGGGCCGATGCTGACGTTGTCACCAGCGTGCACGTCGCTGAGGACCGCCATGGGGCCGACCTGGCATTGCTCGCCGA
The DNA here is from genome assembly GCA_035569495.1 of Candidatus Angelobacter sp. Lineage (GTDB taxonomy): Bacteria > Chloroflexota > Dormibacteria > Aeolococcales > Aeolococcaceae > DASRDZ01. The sequence continues at coordinate 21,338 of DATMMX010000038.1, forward strand.
GGATGGTGTCGCCGGTGAGCGTGGTCATGGGCTTCAGGGTGGTGTCGCGTCCGATGCGTACGCTGGGCTCGACGTAGGTGGTGGCTGGGTCTTCCACAGTCACGCCGTCCAGCATGAGGGATTCCAGCGTCCTGCGGCGGATCTCGGCGGCGGCCTGGGCGAGCTGGACGCGGTCATTGACGCCCATCGCCTCGGTGGGGTCGTCGCTGTGGATGGCCTCCACGTCGCCGTCGATCAGGGCGATGACGTCGGTGAGGTAGAACTCGGCCTGGGCGTTGTTGGTGGTCAGCCTGTCGAGGGCTGGCCAGAGTGCGGCGGCCTCGAAGACGTACACACCGGCGTTGCACTCCGTTGGCACGGGCTGGCCGGGGGGGAGGTCGCGCTCCTCGGTGATGTGGGTCACCCTGCGAGTGCGGGGGTCGCGGAGGACGCGGCCCAGGCCCCTGGGGTCGTGCGGGGTGGTGGTGAGGAGCGTGGCGGCGGCGTTGCTGGCCTGGTGGTGGGCGAGCAGGCGCCTCAGGGTGGCCTCGCGGAGCAGGGGGACGTCGCCGCTGAGGACAAGGATGGGGCCCAGGCTGGGGCGCAGCGCTGCGGGGAGGCTGCGCAGGGCGTCGCCGGTGCCGCGGGGGTGGGTCTGCACGGCCAGGTCGGCGTGCGGCTCGAGGGCTCGGTCGAGCTCGGGCTGGTCGGGGGGCACGACGGCGATGGGGCGCCCGCCCGTCGCCTGCGCGGCCGTGAGCAGCGAATGGAGCACGAGGGGGCGGCCGGCGAGTGGGTGGAGCATCTTGGGCAGCCTGCTGCGCATCCTTGTGCCCTGCCCGGCGGCGAGCACGACCGCCCGGGGACCGTCAGCCACGGCGGGAGTATAGGGCACCCGGGGGCCGGCGACCGGCGGGGGCGGACGTGCGCCGTGTAGCCTGCGGGGCTGCGATGGCCCTACACGTTTCCCGTTCCGACCTGGGTGTGGTGACCCTGCGGCTGGACAACCCGGCGCGGCGCAATGCGCTCGACGTGTCGCTCGCCGGTTCCGTGCGGGAGGCCGTGGCGGCGGTGGCTGCGGACGCCTCGGTGCGGTGCGTCGTTGTGACGGGGACGGACGGGGCCTTCTGCTCGGGGGCGGACCTGGGCGGCTTCCTGTCGGGGGATCCGGCGGGCTCGTCGGTGCTGGCGCGGCGGGAGATGCTGGCGTCGTACTACCGCACCTTTCTCGACGTGCGCGCTCTGGACGTGCCGACGGTGGCGGCGGTCAACGGGCCGGCGATCGGGGCAGGGCTGAACCTGGCGCTGTGCTGCGACCTGCGGGTGTGCGCTGAGTCGGCGCGGCTGGGGGCGACCTTCGTGCGCATCGGCATCCACCCGGGCGGCGGCGCGACCCACCTGCTGACGCGGCTGGTCGGGCCGGAGCTCGCGGCGCGTCTGGTGTTGACGGGGGAGGTCGTGTCGGGGGCCGAGGCGGTGCGGATGGGCCTGGCGTCGTCGGTGGTGCCGGACGATGCGCTCTCGGCTGAGGTGTCAGCCCTGACCGCCCGGATCGCTGCGAATGCCCCGGCTGCGGTGCGGGCGGCGAAGCGGTCGCTGCGGCTGGCGATCGACAGCTCCTTCGAGGCGGTCCTGGAGGTCGAGGCCCTGGCCCAGGCGGCCTCGCAGGCGGCGGAGGACGCCACCGAGGGCTGGACCGCCTTCCGTGAGAAGCGGGAGCCACGCTTCACCGGGCGGTAGGATCTTTGGCGACCGAGGCCCACGGTGGGGAGTCGCCAAGTGGTAAGGCAGCGGACTTTGGATCCGCCATTCGAAGGTTCGAATCCTTCCTCCCCAGCCAAACCCCCGTATTCGAACTCGTCCACAGGCAGGCCCTGGACGTGTGCGGCGAGGAACAGATCGAACGGCGGGCGGAGCACGAAGCTCTCGACCTTCCCGCCCGCAATGCGGATGCTCTCAAAGACCACGCTGTTGAAGAGGCGCCGCGTGGCCGGGTCGGCGGAACGGTACGTCTCGGCGCAGTCGGTCACCAGGGTCATCGCGCCGTCCAAGACCTCCTGCCACTCGGCGAGGGTCGCGTCGGCGGATTCCAGGAGCCCCTCGACTTCGTGCGCCTCTCCCGTGATGCGCTCCTGCTCCGACCGGAGCAGATCAATGTCGATGGCGCCCTTGTAGTAGGCGTCCATCACCTTCCGGCGCTCGTCCTCCAGCTTCACCAGGCGCCGTGTCTGGAAGGCTCGCTCGTCGCCGTTCGCGGCGTGGCGGGCGACGACGTCTGCCTCCAGCTTGTGACGGGTGCTGAGCGCCACATCGGGCGGAAGCTGGATGCGCTCGTACACCGCCTCGACCGCGGTCTCCAGGCGGTCGGCCGCGACGTAGGCCTCACGGCACGTCTCCGGCTTGCGCCTGTCCTTCTGGCCGAGACAGAAGAAGTACTCGTACTGGCCCTTGGACCGCTGGATCGAGAGGTTGCGTCCGCACACGGCGCAGACGAGAGTGCCTTTCAGGTAGTGGTGGTGCTTCCGCTCGCGGGTGCCGCCCGGCGCTCGCGTGGTCAGGAGCTGCTGCACGCGATCCCACGTCGCGCGCTTGACCAGCGCGTTGTGCGTGCCGCGGTACTCGATGCCGTTCCACTCGATCACGCCGATGTGGAACTTGTTGATGAGCAGGTCGTGCATCCCGGAGACGGTGAGCGGCATGGCCGTCCGAGTCCCGCGCGGCCGTGAGGTCAGCCCGCGAGCGGTCATCTCCTCGGTGAGCGACTCCAGCGTGTACTCGCCGGTCGCGTAGAGGTCGAAGGCGTCCGTCACCAGGCGGGCGCGGTCCTCGTCCACGTCGATGTACGCGACCTCCACGCCGTTGACCTTCTTGCGCACGTTGAGGTACCCAAGCGGCGCCAGATGCGGGAAGCCGCCCATGCGCGCCTTTTGGACCTGGCCCTTCTTGACCTCCGCCGACAGGTTGTCCGAATAGTGCTCGGCGAGAACGGCCAGCAGTCCCTCGATCATCTTCCCGGCGGCGTTCTGCTCGATGGGCTCGGCGACGGAGACGAGCGTCACGCCGTACCGCTGCAGGGCGGATCGAATGCTCAGATGATCGCCCGCGTTGCGCGCGAACCGATCGAACTTGTGCATGACGACGACGTCCACGTCGCGGTGTGATGCGATGCGGTCCAGCATGGCGCGGAGCGCGGGACGATCCGCCGTGCGGCCGGAGCGGCCCGGCTCGACGTACTCGTCCACCAGCGTCCAGCCCTTGTCGCTGACGTGCTTGACCACCAGGTCGCGCTGCGCGGGAATGGACAGACCTTCCTCGCGGCCGTCGCGCTTGGCCTGCTTCTTGGACGAGACGCGGAGGTATGCGACAGCGCGCTTCATCGCCTGCGCGGCTCCAGGCGGCCGGTCTCGATGGCCCACGGCTCGATGTCGGACCAGTCCCACGCGGGGTGGCTACTGATCGTCCAGCGCACGGGGGGCAGGAGGCCGCGCGCCATCCAGCGATTGACGGTCATTGGCTGCACACCGAGACGGTCGGCAATCTCGCGCTCGCCGACGGGGTCGGCGTTGATGTGCGTGCGCTGCGACCGTGCCATCGTGACCTCTTCCATGCAGGCCGACTGTACATGCCTACTGTACACTAGTCACCGCCCCTTCGTCAAGCGTTCCATCTCGCGTTTGCGTGCTCGCAGACTGATCGCGACGTCCACAATAGCGTGCGCGAAGATGCGCAGATTCTCGTCAGCAGCATCGTCCCAGCGACGCGGCAACGGCTCGGGCGGCAACGGTCGATGCACGCGAGGGCAGTTGGGGCTGCTCATGCGCTGTCGGTGGTGTGGGGTGGTGTGACCACGCCCCGAAGCGGCGGCTGCGCCGCCGCTTCGGGGACCCTCTGCATCTCCCCTTGTTGCCAAAGTCGAACTGTGTTGGACCGTTGACCATTCAGTCGGAGAACGCGCTTGCGCGCGATGACATCGTCCAGGGACATGCCACGCCGGACCACGTAGCGCTGTGCCGCCGGGACGGATGCGATGACGGAGTCGACGTCGCCGATGGAACCGGCGGCGGCGAGGGAGGTGCTGTAACCGACGAAGCCACGAACCAGGCGCTCGACGCTGGCCTCGTTGATGCGCTGGCGCACCAGGCCGGAGCGGGGCGAGCCCATCTGGGCCGCCCGGATCGCCGCCCAGGCGTGGGCCTCTGGCCAGCGTCCGGGGCGGACGCCCGCGACGCGCCGGCGAAGCGACAACCAGCGGGTGCCGTACTCCCACAGGTCCTGGCGTCCGGCCAGCAGCTCGTGGACGTGTCCGACGCCGAACTCATGCAGGGCGCGGCGGCGGAACTGGAACTCGACGCGCCAGACGGGTTGCTCGGCATCGCGATCGACCCACACGACCTCCGGCCACGTCTCACCGCTGTGCGTCAGCTCCAGCGTCTTGTCGTAGATGCGGGCCACGACATCGCCCTTGCCGAAGACGAAGCCCTTGCCGAAGACGAAGCCGGAGAAGCGACGGCCGATGCAGTGCAGGCGACGTGGAACGCCGTCCTCTACCACCGGCTCTTCGAAAAGGCGACGCCACGATGCGCGGCACAGGAAGCGGTGCAGGTCGCCGGGCGTCGGACGCCAGCCCTGCACGTCGGCGTACACATCAGCGCGGGAGACCTGGAGCGGCACGGGAGCGGCGAACAGGTCGCGCTCGACCATCTCGCGTGTGATGGCAAGAGCCTCCTCGGCGCCCATGTGGTGCAGGAACGAGGATCGCACCATGACGTACACGGGCGGGAAGGGCTTCGCCGCACCGAGGCAGACGGTGTAGTTGGGCGCGTCCATCCGCACCGGGTAGCCGCGCCAGCCGTTCGGACGGAGCAGGAACGCACCGGCGTCCTCGCGCAGCTCGATGACGACGGGCTCCCGTTCCGCCACGGCGTCCTGCTGCAGACGACGGAGGACGTCGAGCAGACCCTGGGGAAGGACGCCGCGGGCCGAGACGTACACGCTGTCGAGGCCTGCCGCCAGCACGTGCAGACCTCTCATACCGCTCGCTCCGGGCGCGTGGAGTCGTCAACGTAGTTAAGGGACGGCTGCGCGCCTGGCTTTTGGGGGCACGGTGTTACAGGGACCGTGCCCCACCGATCCCGCAGCAGCCGCTCACTCTCGGCGGCGCTGATGTGGACGGCCTGGAACTCCTCCGTGCGCTCGTGCGCCCACACGGCCCGGCCCGGTCGAGGCGGCAGCATCGCGGCTCGGTCGGAGTCGAGCAGGATCTGGCTGTTGACCCGCGAGCGCACGCGGAACGCGACCGTCCCGGCCAGGTTGGCCTTGAGCTGCCCCGGCACGGCCTCGGCATCTGGCCGCTGCGTGCAGCAGAGCAGGTGGATTCCCGCCGCGCGTCCCAGACGGGCGATCTCGCAGAGCCGCGCGCTCGCCCCTTGTTGGTGCTCGCGCGCGGCTTTGTCCTGCCCGTGGTCCCGCAGCGTGAGCTCCGCCAGCTCGTCCACGGGGACCAGGACGCGCGGCCAGCGGGGCAGCCCGGCGGCCGCCCTGGCGTCGAGGTCGCGATGCCCGCTCGCTCGCAGGGCCGCCAGGCGGCGATCCAGCTCGGCCCGCAGCATGGTGAGCACCGCGTTCGCCGCCTCGACCGTGTCGGCGACCGGCGTCAGGGCGTGCGGAACACGGCCGAAGGGGGTCAGCTCGACGCCGCCCTTCAGGTCGATGCACACCAAGCGCAGCTCGTCGGGCGTGGCCGTCAGGAGCAGGCCGGTCAAGGCCTGGGTGAGAAACACGGACTTGCCGCCACCGGTCATGCCGCCGACGAGCAGGTGGGGCACGGTGGACAGGTCCGCCCACAGCGGCCCGCGGCGACCGACGCCGAGCCCGATGGCGAGCGGCGATGCGGGGTGTGGACCCGTGTAGAAGTCGGCGAAGCCGACACGGTCGGGGATGCGGCGGCGCAACAGCTCAACGTGAAGCAGGCCGCCATCCATCCAGCATGAGAGCTCACACGACAGCCGTTGCTCCATGACGTCCTGGCGCTCCTGGACGGCGCGCAGGCCGAGGCCGGGTGGCAGAAGCCACCGGGTGACCAGCGTGTCGCCGCTACGGCGTGGGCGCCCCTTCTGCAGCGGCCCCCGGACGTGGTCGACGCCGGCGCGCTCGATGAGACCAACGTCGCGCATAGCGCGGCGGAGCCGGGCCGGCGTGGAAAGCACCGTGGTCCACAGCGTCACCGCTCCCGCAGCCGTCGCCACGGCGGCGCCGGCGAGCAGGGAGATGCCGCCAGGGAGCCGGAGCTCCCTGACGACGAGGGTGGCCGCGATCCCCGCAAGCGCGGCCGGTGTGGTGGCGACGCGAACGGCGCCGCCGACCAGGGCGTCCGCGAGGCTGCGGCTGGGCGGGGCACCCGCTCCCTGGGTCACCGGGCCTTCGCCGCTCCCTTGGAGGCGGCGGTCGTCTCGTCCGTCGCCGGCGGGGTGAGGTAGACGATCTCCTCGGCGACGACCACGGTCCGAAGGTCACCACCACGGTCGCCTCCGTCCGGGTTGTAGAACTCACCGCGGATGCGGCCCGTCACCGCGATGCGCGAGCCCTTGTCGTTGAACTTGACCAGGTTGCGCGCCTGCGTGCCCCAGGTTTCGATGCGGATCAGGTCGGACTGGCGCTTGGCTTCCGTCCGACGGCCGACAGTGCGCCGGACAGCGATGAGGAACGAGGCCTTTGCGTGCGGCGAGCCGCCACCCGACGCCGGGAACTCCTGCAAACGTATGGGCGAGGCGACCTTGCCGACGAGATGCACGGTGTTCATGCGCGGACCTCGCCGACGCGGCGAAGCGCGACCGCACGCGCCTTGCGGCGGGTCGCTCGATCCGAGAGCCACCGCCGGCGCGCACGCTCAGGCAGTGCTACCGGGCCCTCGGTGCTATCGATGCTCTTCATGTGCATCCTCCTGTCTTGGCTGCGGCTGGCGACGGAGCGGACGTCACCAGGTGACAAGGAGGAGATGCGCGAGGTCCGCGTCGATTACGCTTAGCCATCCGGCTCACGACAGACGGTGACAGTGCTTCCGTTGACACCTGCGAGACAGAAGGATGTCGAGACGCCTCACAGGCAGGGTTCTCAAGTGCTCTGCTTTCATCACCACCAAGACCGCCAGCGGGAGCACGCCCGTGGCTACTGCCTTCCTTGTCCGCCCAACTCCGGACGAAACGAGCAATGTGTACGTCGTAACCGCTCGCCACTGCGTTGAAGGTAGCGACGAAATCTATCTGCGCCTGAATCGGATGAACCGCGAGGAGGGTTGCGACGATCTTCCGATTTCCGGCCATTGGCGGTTGCATGCGGCCGATGACATCGCGGTGCGACGGGTCACACTTGGCGACGAGTACGACCATGCCCCTCTTGACGTGTATGACTTCGAGGCGTTGCCATCAAGCTATCCGGTGGGAGTTGGCGACTCCGTCTACATGGTCTCCCTTTTTCTGCAACGGCCTGGGGTCAACCGTGTCTTGCCGATAGCCCGATTCGGGAACATCTCGGCCCTCCGAGACGAACGTGTCAACGTGGAGCTATCTAACGGACGCACCGTCGACCTCGACGCTTACCTAATAGAAGCCCGATCGTGGGGTGGCCACAGTGGCTCGCCGGTCTTCGTCTACTTGCAAGAGGGTCGGGAGGAGCAGCACCCAACGTACCTGCCGGGGTTCGGGCGGCTGCTTGGAGTAGTCTCCGGGCACTACCTGTCGCTAGAGGTGGCGCGGCTTCGAGGCAACACCACCCCACTTGATGTCGACATCAATAGCGGCATCGCTATCGTCACACCATCTGAATACGTCTTGGACCTTATCAGAGCTGAGGAGCGTGGAGACCAAGACACGCCAAGCCGCTGAGCCTCACCTTCGGCTCTCCATACCGAGTGCGTCAAAGCCGCTGCGGCGAAGGCCGTCACGGCAAGGCCTTGCCGCCGGCGTGATCGAGATGGCTGCCGCTCAGCTTGGGCACAGTCGCGGATCGCCCAAAAGGAACTCCCGGAACTCCACAGGACCGCCGAGGAACGCCCGCAGGCTATCGAAGGCCGTTTGGCGCATTGCGACTGCAGCGCCCTGAAGCCTCGGCCATGGCAGATGGTAGTCGCTGCGCTCGTACTCTGTTCGCCAGGTGACTAGGGCTAGAGCTGGACCTTGGTCATCCTCCATCACCAGCCCCCCATCGCCTGCCCGAAGGTGAAGCGCAGCAACCAATCCAGGCGAAGGTGCTAGCAGCGGTCTCTGTATTCCGAGCCCATCCTGAGCACTCCTTGCTGCTCGCAGTTCGTAATCAATCCCGATCATCGGCGTCGAGTTGCCATCGGGAGGAGGAATGTCCGCGGTCGTGGACAGGAATCCAGTCCACGAACGAACGTCACCCACAGCTAACGGTGGCTCGGAGAGTCGGATCACACTCTGGTTGGGAAGCGTCTCCAGCCCCGCGTACCGCTTGACGATGACGTCCTCGGCGTTGGAGAGGCTTCCGATCGTCACAACTCGATGTTCCACGACGCCAACAACGCGCCACCCGTCGAAGCGCCCACCTTCCATGATTGGTACCAAGTCTGGCCCCACTGTGCTCAGAGTGGCTGAGAGGGATTCTTCTCGCTCGATGGCCCCACACACCCCACCTGACGCAACAAGGATGCCTGCTGCCGCAGCCCGCAAGGTCTGCCATAGGGGGTCTCTTGGCCCAGGTGGTGGGCTCAGTGGCGGCCGAGGATGCCTAGTCGCCTCGATCGCCAACGGCCACGTTGGGTCGTCGGCCAGCGCTGCAGCAAGGTCACTCTCCCATTCCCCGGGGTCCGCAATCGGCTCACCCCGCATCATCAGTACGGCTCGAGCTCCGCCGGCAACGAGTTGTAAGGCAGTCTCGACGGTTTCCTCCGGACACGTGTAAGCGTCGGGCCAACGCTTCTGCAGCCTGTCACCGTAGGCGTCCAGCTGACGCCGTATTCGCTCCTTGTACGTACCGTCTTCAATCGCTGATCGAACCCGAACCTGTACGGCATCAGCCAAGCCGGAAACGACTTGCTCGCCACGAAACAGCCGGTGTCCGGCAAACTCGACCACCATGGCGTCAGCCCGCTCTTCCTCCGATGAGGGTTCGTCTTTATGCCCGCCACCCGATGGGAGCACTATCGCTCCCGCCCCCGTTCCGGAGAGGGCCGGGTCAGGCACGGGCACAGGCAGGGGCTGTGGTTCAGATAGGAGCCGACGCGCGAGCACACGCACAGTGAGGTGTGGCCGCTGGGAGACACGTTCCAGCACTTCGGTACACCTCTCCGGGACTTGGGACATTCCTGTTGCTAAGACTGCCAGGAGCCAGGAGAGGGTCCCCGGATCAGAGAGCGCTTGAAGAGCGCCGCGCACGGCCTCCACTACCAATCCGGGGCGATGCCTGAGTAAGATCCGTGTCGCGAGCAGCGACCGTCGCTTCTCCTCGCGACTTGCATGGGCCACGCCAAGCATAGCTGCGGCGGCGAGGGTCTCATCAATATCGCCTTGACCTACCTGTCCGTCGTCTGCCGTCGGCGGAACGTACGGGTGGTCAGGGTCATCCGCAGCGTTGATCCGTGGCGTGCGATACGCAATGACGTCACATATCTCATCCCACACCTCAAACGCCACGCGCTGTCCCTCGGCTTCATCTTCGCCTAGCCCACCGTCGAGGAAGGCGTACGTCAGTGCTTGAGCAATTCCATAGGTTCCGTAGTAGGCTCCCGCGACCCGCTGCTCCACCTCGTCGCCGATCACCTCCAGCGTCAGCGCGTGGTCTATCTGCGCGGCACTTCGGAGGAGTTCGATGTCGGTCTCACCGCCGAACGTCAGCCAGCCTCCGCCTCCACGAGCGCGCGTCCACGCCAACGCGAAGGCGAGAGTCGCAAGCCGCGCTTCACCACAACGCACCAAGCCTTGTCCGAGCAACCCCAGCAGCTGGGAGCCTTCTCCAAAGCGTAAGCCGTCCGCAAGGAGCCTCAGAGCTTGCTCAGCCTCATCTCGTCGGCCCTCTTGTGCCAGCCACAAGATGCGGTACCCCAGCACGTTACTAAACCGCTCAGCTTCCCAGCCGGCTTCCTCCGTTCCGTAGGGCCGTCGCCGCCAAGCGCGGATGGCTTTTCCTAGGCCCGCACGCCCAGGTGCAAATGCCTCGTAAGTCAGATTGGGCACGATTCCTCGGCGGCCCGGCGGACTCGTCGTTCTGACACCGAGCGACGATGAGCTCGTCGCTTCCTCGGGAATAGTTGGCACTGCGCCGACCCGTGGCAAGCGCGCCTGTGCGGCAACAGCATTGATGGCATCGACCTGCTTAGAATCGCGGGCCACCAGTTCATCGCTGTTGCTCACACCGTATCGGTAGGCACGTTCGTCGGCCCGTGCGACCAGCAGTGTCGTCAGCTCCTCAACAACGTCCTGACCAAGCTTCGTCCCATGATGCACGAGACGCTCAAGGGTTTCTGCGTCCTTGGAATCAAGCGTCTCCTCCACGCAGAGGCGAAGAACACCAGAGACGAGAGGATCCGCTTTGAGATGCCAAGCGCGCCAAAGGTCGGTGCGGCAATCGAACAGGAGATTCGGGTCGTTACAGTGTGCGAACAGGTCGGGGGCCACCAGCCGAACGACGGCCGCCGGATCGGCCTCCGCAAGGAGTTGCCACCAACGGGGGATCGCGTGGCGCGTCTCCTTCCCATCTGTGTGAAGCACGACTCGCTCGCACAGCGGTTGGACACGGGCCAAGCGGACGCGCGCGTTCACCCGATCTGCGTCTATCAGCTTGCCCAGAGGGTCCAGCGCTTCGTAGATCGTAATGTCCTTCCGCCATCCGTAGGCGAGAAGGAGCTGACAGGCCTCTGCCCACAGCGCACTCGCCTTGGCACGGTCTCCAATTCGGAGTGCCAGGCGAGCGCCAATGAGGCTGTACTGGGCGAGGTCCTCGTAGTATCTGCCGGCGCCGTTCTCTATCTCAGCCTGCACCAAGCCTTGGACAGCCTCGACCGCATCGCTGGGGGCAACTTCGGCCGCCAGGACCAGGAAGCGGTCAGGTGGTAACGGGCCACCAACCATTCCGCGCATCGTCGTGGTCAGTGACCGGCTGACTAGGTCAAGCAGCTGCACCGCGGCACCCCGCCGGTTGTCCGCCACGAGAGCAAGTGCCCGCCGCACCGTGTCTTGGATGATGCTATGGATCGGGAAGAGATCGCATGCTCGCGGAGTCCCCGCGAAGGGATCGAGGTCCTGAGTGAGAAGTTGTAGCGCTTCGAGTGCCGCGTCCGTCTGGTCCTCGGGTTGGAGCGCTTCCGCACGTGCAAGAGACACGACGAATCGTAACCAACAGCGATACCAACCGATCCCATCGACCAGTGCCTCGGCGACAGCCAATCCCAATGGGTCCCGGCGTGCCGCCGTGACGACGGCATCCAACCACTGCTCCAGAATCTCGCCATCCCATCGGATAGACGCCTCTTGAATCCTACGCGTGAGGTCCAACAGCGTCTGACGTTGCGACTCACCGGCGTCGTCCGAGAACTCATCAAGGTCGATCCCCAGACGCAGCAGGCGATGTCGTCGTCCAGATCTTACTCCGGCTTTCACCGCCATTCGTGCTAGTTCGTATGGATTAGGCCCTTCAAGCCCGGAAGCGGCATCCGCGGCCTCTTCACCGAACGCCAAGAGGTACTCCCCGGGTTGGCCCAGCTCCTGAATCAGCCTCTCAACCCCCGGCGTTCCGTAGGTATCCGCGACCGCTGTTACGACGCAAGAAGGTGGCAGCTCCAACTCGGTCACCCACTTGGCCAGCCCTGACCAATGCACCGGAGCTGCAACGTCGACAGGCTGCGCTTTAGCAGGATCACTGGTCGATGATCGTCGACCGGTCCACTCGCTGCCCTTCGCCGTCGAAACCATGGAGGAAAGGCGCAACCGCCCGCGCAGCCAAGCCAGGGCGGCCTGCTTCTCAGAGGCGGCCCCGTACGAAGTATTGTCGTCCTCAGCTTCCCGCGCGAATGCCTCCATGTACTCGCGCCAGGGTACAACGCCACCCAGTGCATCGACCGCAGAGCACATCAGCATGCCCTCGCGACCACTCATGACCGGGCTCCCGTCGTATAGAAGCCGGCTCGCGACGACACTCGATCCCAGCAGGCCGACCGGGACATCGGCATAGTCGACCATTGCGGAGGAGAAGCGTTCAAACTGCATCGTCTCCGGCCCACGCGCCATCTCCACAAATCGGGCCACGGCGGGCCAGTTCCTTATCCGGCTAGCGCACCGGACCGCAACCGCCAGATTGGCATTGATGGCCGAGGCAGGGAAACCTGCCGCCAGCGCCCGCGTCGCGAAATCATGCGGTACCGTATCGACCACTTCGTGGAACCGCGATGAGTCGGCAAGAACTGGCAGCAGAAACCTGAAAGCGCGGAAGTCGTCGAACAGGCCCCTCTTCGCTAGCCAGGTCGCCACCTTTTCCAACAGCGCAACAGCAACGCTCGGGTCATCCTGGAATGGGCGCCGCAAGAACCGCGCAAAGGACTCGTGATACACACGGATGCCACCTTGCGCAGAGCGCTCGGTGAGCACGGGCGCTAGGACTTCCAGCGCCTTGTCTATATGTTGCTTAGCGTCTGGCCGGATCTCCTTCAGCTCTAGACCGGTAACGGGAAAGTCCAGTAGGGCGATCAAGTCGCTCACCCACGCGTAATCGCCAAGGCTTCTGACGAGGTGCTCGTAGTAGTTCAGAAGGGTGCCATCGAAAGGTGGTAGATCCCGCACCCTCGTGATCGCATCAATGGCGGTCCCCCCGTGCCGCGATGACTCCCGGCACAGATACGTCGCGTAGAGCGCGTTCCCTGCAGATCTCTCCGCGAGGGCGGAGAGAAAGGTGTCGATCTCCTCGGAGGCGGTCTCTTCCTCACCTTCTGCTTGATGTGACGTGTATGAGTCGCTGGTCTGGGGAATAGCACCGAGCCGCTCTGCCAGCTCACGCAACTCGCCCGTGTCCAGGGCTGGAACTTGGAGGCGCTCGCAGTTGTCATGCTCCAAGGGCGTCAAGTGACCTCCGGGCTGACTCAGAACGACCAGGACACTCCCAGTCGGCAGGTTCAAGCTCGCCAGCGATTCTGCGAGTGCCGCCGTGGGGTCGAAGTCGAAGCGCTTGCCTGACACCCGGGTTACGTGGTCGAGCCCATCAACGACGAGTGCTACTGCCCGGCTTCCGTTCGGTCCAACGGCTCGGTCGACCGCGTCAACCAACGAGTCGGCGTCGGCGGCGAATCGAGGTCTTTGGTCCGAGACCGCTCGCGGCTCGGCGTCACCTAGACGGTTCAGCAGACTCCCGAAGACCGTATCTTCCATCACTCGCCGCGACCGATCACCGTCGGCGTCGCCAAGGTAACAGTAGTGCTCAGCTACCGCCCATCCAAGTCGTGTAACTTCTTCGACAAACTGCTGGCAGACCCACGACTTGCCCTGGCCTGGCGGTCCTACGAGAAGTACTGTCCCACCGGTCGCCCGAGAACTGTCCGCGACATCGACCAAGCGGAGAATGGTCGACTGGCGAGCGACCTCTATGCTCTTGTCAACCGGGTGCGACCTCGCCACGGCCCCGAAGTCCTGACGCAGCTGCGTTCGCCGGAAAAGGTCTTCGGGAGCAACGGTCAAGCTCTTCTGCCGCGCCGATCGGGCACACCGAATCAGCGCCTCCCCTACATCCACCGGTTGGCGGTCTTCGTTGGGGTACAGACCGGCCCCAACCTCGTCCCTCAGTCTGCGGATCAAGAGTTGCTCGGCGGGCCCCGGCTCTAGGAGGTTTCGGCTGGACGCGGGTGCCTCCACCTCGACAATCGTGTGTTGGCAGAACCAATTGAGGTCGGCCGCGGCCACGGCATCAGCGCCGTCTCGCAAGAACTTGAACGGATCATCGCCAGACCTATCGGCCGAGGCGAGGTGCTCACGCATCAACTCGTCGGCATCAAACTGCATGCGATATGAGTTCATCCCAGCAAACCACGCCCCGGGATCGGGAGCGGCAGGCTTCAGCACGCGGATCAGGTGATGGTCAGTAGGACGCGAGTCGCGCAGAACAACGCGGAAACGATGCCTCGACGCCTGCCGGCCTGGACCGTCCCGATCTGCGACTGCGGCGACGACGAGCCGGTTGAGGCGCAGGCCACGGGCGTCGCTCGTGAACGTCGCAAGAGTCAGCGGCTGCTCTTGGTTGTCTGTGTACTTACACTGCGTTCGCTCGCGGTGGTTCTCCACGTCCTCGGTGGTTAAGTCGTCAAACCGGTCATCCGACACGAGCTTCTCGTCTACCCAGACCCGGAGCACCGTGTTGAGGAGAACGTCTACCAGACGAATAGCCGCAAGAAGGTCCTGGTATTCATAGCCGCGATGTGCAGAACTAAGATCACTCATTCGCCTACGTCAGGCTCCGCGGCTCTGGCGGCCACCGCTCGACCTCATTGGGTGCGACTTCGCACAGTGCTACCAGCCACGCCACCGTTAACTCATGCTTGCGTCGGTGAGGTTCGGAACCCGTTCCCAGTCTCATCCGCCGTGGTGTCATTGAAGCAATTTACGTCAGAGCGATCGACAAGGACCGTCATCTTCGATCGCCGCTTACGTTCACGGTGGGCAACTCGCGGACGGTCCTGACAAGCTGCAACAACCACTCGCGAAGTTCTTCGGCATCCGTCTTGCGTTCGCGGATCAGCTGCCCGTAGGCACCAGCTTCGAGTCGGATCGCCCATCCGCCCTGTTGACCGTTCGACCGCGGGACGACGGCGAACCAGTCCTGGGGCGGATCGCGATGTTCGGCAGCTCGGTATACGTTCTCGGCAACAGCGCGAATCTCTGTGATGTCCAACGGCATATGGCCGTTCAGCGCGATGGTTGTTAGGACGTGGAACACCCTCGCGCGGCTCCCACAGGGATCTATCTCGCCAGCGAAGGGCGCTAAGAGCCTAAGCGCGGCATCGAGGGTCGCGGACTCTTCCGTCTCTTGGGACCCCATGATCATCTCGTACCTGGCCTTGAAGTCCCGAACTGCATTGAGATTCGCATCCAATTGAGCTCGCAAGTCGGCCGCATGGTCGGTGATTCCAAGGCCTGAAGGCCGCCCTATTTGGCCGCGTCCGGATCGGGTATCCGTGGTGTCGTCGCGCCAAGCGCTCCGCGGAACCCTCCTGATCTCGATACGTAGCCTTCGCAGAAGCCACGGCAAGGCGGTAGCCAGCATGACGACCGCTGCGGCGCCCCACAGGACATACGCCCAAACCCGAGGAGCGGCCATTCCGAGGCCTCCTACTACGAATGCGGTCATCAGGCCGACCCGTGGATGATCGAGCAACTTCACGGCTGTCCCTTCACATCCCGCAGCTCTCTAGCTCTTGTCCGGTTCGGTTCAGCACGTAGCGGTCGATTGTCTCGCGCCGTGCCCCGCTCATCACTACCTCGACCGCACAGGAGGGGCACGGCCCATGCTCTGCATGGGGTCCGGTTGTGTATCCGCTCAGGTGGTGCATGGCCATACCAGGGAAGTCGGCGCGGATGACGCCCCACCGCTCGTCGCGGTGGCGGTCCCTCAGTGCCGCCACCTGAGCCGCGGAACGCGGCAGTTCGATGCTGCCCAACAGAGTACGGATA
Organism: Candidatus Angelobacter sp.; assembly: GCA_035569495.1. Classification (GTDB taxonomy): domain Bacteria; phylum Chloroflexota; class Dormibacteria; order Aeolococcales; family Aeolococcaceae; genus DASRDZ01. Next base: position 36,976 of record DATMMX010000038.1, read on the forward strand.
AAGAACTCGCGATCCAGGATTTCCACGTAATCCGTCAGCCAGGATTGGTGGTTCTGCTCTACCGCGGCGCACAGGTCCTCCCAGGGACCGGGGCCCCACACGGCATCAACCGGAAGTGCCGTACAGTCAAAGCCCGGGTGCCAACTCGACAGACGCTCATGCTTCCCGGCCAACACAACGCACCATGACCGGCTGTCCCGCTGTCGGTCCGTCATCCCGGCGATGCCGTCCAGATGCAGCCACGTTGCCTCCCCAGCCTCCGGCCCAAGCCCCAAGGCCCACAGATACCGTGGCAGCGGCCCCGGGTACGAATCGCCCATCGGCGTGTCGTATCCCCAGAGGCGCTGGATCCACTGGAAGTGGAGCGCGATACTCCGGATGGCGTCGGGTGGCATGAACACGAAGTCGAACTCACTGTGCTGAACTTCGTTGCGCAGTTTGGGCGTCACCTTCTCGCGAATGCGATTCCGCTGCCCCCGCAGGTAGCCGACAGCCCGAGCCCAGTGAAGCAGCCCAGACAACGACCCGTTAAACCGCCGATGACCTTGAAGAACTGTGCGCCGACGACTCACGAGCTGGCGCACATCATCAAACTTCTGAACGGGGATGACCTTGCGCTGTCCATTCACGACCAATGGGACTTGCAGGTCGTAGTGCTCCAGGAAGCGGACGCGCAGTGCAACCTCCAGCACGCGATACGACTCTCGCTCAGCCGTGGTGAAGTGGTCATAGCGGTAGAGGCCGTCGCGGTACGTGCCCTTCAACTTCTCGAATTGGCCGCGCACCGACTCTGGGACGCGCTCCCCGAGCTGCATCCAGGCCGTCTCGTCTTCTAGGAGTCGCCGACTGAAGTCCGCTGGCACCGAACCCGTGACGCCCCAGGGACCGAAATGTAGGGTGCGCGGGTCGGGCTCACGGGTGTCCTGGGTCATCGACCGAGTCTAGGGGCTCCGCGGCGTTCATGGACCTCGAAATTGCGCCCCAGCGCGCCGAAGGAGGCGATCGGCGCACAGCCGGTCAGTGATGCCCGAACTCTGTCGGCGACGGCGGCGCCGGGGCGCTGACCGCGCGGTCAAGGAGCACGCCGCCCGTCGGGTGTTCCTGCGGCGAATGTGGCCCCTGGATCACCCACCGTTCGATGCCACTGTACCGGTGCTCAACTACGGCGCTCTGCTGACCCACCTTCCACAGGGCCCAGCCACGCGGCAGTGAGGCGATCGCGTCCGCCTCCGCGTCCGTCAGGCCGAGAAGGGCCTGGGTTGCTTTGAGCTCCTCGGGTCGGAGCGAGTGGATGACGCGGGTCTCCGAGTCGGCGAGCAAGCCCCGGGCGAGCTGGACCTGCTCGCTCCCGAGGTCGCCGGCGGCGGTGAGGTCGGACAGGCGGTGGGTGATGGCGACGCACTGGACGCCGAAGGCGCGGGCCAGCTTCCAGGAGGCGGCGAGCCAGCGGGCGACGCCGAGGTTGCGCAGGATGGCCCAGGCCTCGTCGACAATGAGGATGCTGTGCCCGGCGCCGGGTCGGGTGACGGCACGGTGGAGCCAGGCCGCGGCGCAGGCCATGAGCACGCCAAGGGCTGAGGAGGCGTAGACGGCAGACAGGTCGAGGGAGACGAGGGGCGCCTCCAGGTCGATGCCGCCGGTCGTCGGGCCGTCGAACGTGCCGCGGAGGTCGCCATCGCAGAGGCGGCGGAGCTCTAACGCGGCGGCCCGGCTCTGCTCGGCGAGCTGGGAGCGGGACATGGCGATGCGGTCGGCTGCGTCGGCGGTGGGCCGCAGCAAGGCTGCCACGACGTCAGGGAGCACCGGCTCGGCATTGGTCGCGGAGGTATGGGCCAGGGCCAGCTCGCAGGCGGCCCGCTCGACGGGGGTGAGGTCGCGGCCGAGGCTCGCGGCGATGATCGCCTGCAGGACGCCGAGTTGATCGAGCGCGATCCGTTGCGGCGAGGCATCCGGCCCGGCGACCTTGGGGTCGAGGGGGTTGAGCCGGACCGCGCCGCCGGGGCTGAGCCGAATGGGGCGGACGCCGGCGGCCTCGCAGAGCCGGTCGTTCTCGCCGGGCTTGACGCTGAGCATCACGGCGCGCCGGCCGAGGGCGAGCTGTCGGAACACGTAGGCCTTGACGATGGCCGACTTGCCCTCGCCCAGCTCGCCGAGCACGATCATGCCGGGACCGGTCAGGGCGCGCCCGGTGAGCTCCCAGGGGTCGTAGACGAAGGAGCCGCCGCCGCCGCAGAGGTCGGCGCCGATGTAGACGCCGCGGGAGCCGACGCCGTCCTGGGCCATGAACGGGTAGGCGGCGCGGACGGTGGCGGTGGTGGCGCGGTGGGCCGGCTCCCGGGACCTGGTCGTCATCGCAGGCCCCGGCCGAGCGGCAGCGTGTACGTCCAGGCGACGTCCTGCTCGCCGACCAAGCGGTGGAGCTGGAGCTGCGACTGATGCGCACGCTGCTCGACGTCGGCGCAGGCCTCCTCCAGCTCCTCGACCGTTGACGCTGACACGGTCACGTACGCGGAGAACCGAACGGACGCGTGCCCGTCGGCGATCTCCTCGCCCCGGCGGACGACGTTCTCCTGCTCGCGCTGGCGGCGGAAGCCGGTGATGAAACCGGCGCGGCGGCGCATGTCGTCGTCGGCGAGGTCGGCAGTCAGGGCGGCCTCCGCCTGCCGCTGGGCGCGCATCGCCGGCTCCACCTCCATCGTCATCGCGACGGCGCGACGAGCGGTCGTCTGCAGCAGGAGCGGGGCGAGCACGTCTGCGGTGACGTCGACGCGCGGCCACTCGCGCACCCAGTAGGTCGCGTGGACGGCGGCGTCCGTGCGGTAGTGGCTCCACGACACGACGGTCGCCGATGGCCACGCGTACTCGGGTGCCACGTCGGTGCAGGACGGGTCGGCGGCGGCCCGGAGGATCGTGGCCAGGTGCCGGGGCGAGAGGACTCCGGACACGGTGACGTCGCCGCCGGAGAGCTGCGCCCACACGGCGCTGAGCTCGCGTCCGAGGACCGTGCAGGCACCTGCGTCGCCACCGCCAGCGCGACGGATCGCGCGGCGCGAGCGTGCGGCGCTGAGCTGTACGGCGACGAACACCTCGTGCCGCTGCGCGGTTGGCGCGGCGGTCGCGATGAGCTCCCGGTACGAAGCGACCGAGGCATCGTTGTCGCCCGTGTTCTCGTCCAGGTAGGCGCGCAGAGCGTCGTCGGCATCGGGGGCTGCGCGCTCGATCCACTGCACGCGGTGGACGTGTCCACCGTCCCGCGACAGCGCGTCGAGGACGCCGCCCCACCAGGCGAGCTGGCGCGTCTTGTCCTGCTCATCTAGCAAGGCAAATCCGGTGCCGCGGAGCGCGATGACGGCGGTGTACGTGCCGCTGGCGCGGTCGTGGACGACGCCCATGTCGGCGTTCGCCGGGAGGGGCGCCGCGAGGATGCGCACACCGCGGAACGGTGGCGGCGGATCGGCCGACGGACTGTGCAGGGTCACGCCGTTGCTGGCGTGGCCGCGGAGATGCGCTCGGGAGGCGTGGCGACGTTCGCCGGCGATGCAGCGGCGCGTCCACCGGATGAGGAGCGGGAACCACTCATCCGCGGTCCGGTCCACGATGGGCACCACCGCGAGGACAACGCCGCCGACCAGGGTGATGAGCGCGAGGAGGACGGCGGGTGCCGATGTCGATGCTGCGAGCAGAGCCACGGCGACCCCGCAGCCGCTGACGATGCATGCGAGCTGGCCGAAGCGCAGACCGAGGAGCAGGCCGCGGCGCTCCAGGGGACCGAAGCGGTAGCGCTGCTCACTCATGGCCGGGTTCCTCCGGTGCCGGTGCGTCGCGGCGTGGTGGTCGTGTCGGACCGTCCGTCACTCGTGGCCGTGCACCGTTCGTTGGACGCGGCGCCGGCCGTCGTGCGGCGGGCTGCGTCGCGTTCGCCGCGTTCGCCGCAGCGGTCTTCGCGGCGCGAGCTGCACCCGAGACGGCGGCCGCAGCAGGCGCGATCCAGGGTGCAACGGTCAGGGCCTTCCCAGCTTGGAGCGGGAAGCGCCCGCGGCCGCCACCACCGCCAGTGGATGGGATCGGGCCACGCCGGGGGACGGCGCGCATGCCGCCGTGCAGCCAGCGCCCGGAGACGGCGAGCTCGACGCCGGGGAGGAGGCGGAAGACGAGGTACGGGCAGAGGGCGGCGAGGATCAGGAGAACGACGCCGACCAGGATGGCCTTGATGCCGCCGTCGCCGACGTTGTCGGCGAGCGCCGAGGCGGACAGGGCCAGCACCGCGACGATGACGAACTTAGAGAGAACGATTGCGGCGAGGGTGTTGATGAGACGGCGCAGCCACTTCGCCGTCGTGGGCCAGACGAAGGCGGCCAGCACCAGGGGCAGGAACAGCACGCACATGTCGATGGCGGCCTGCCGGATCAGGAGCTCGAGCCAGAGGATCACGGCGACGACGACCGCGACGAGGGCGCTGAGGAACGCCACGAACAGCGAGCCATCGCCCGTGACGCGGCTCGCCAGGACCACAGCCTTGCCGACGCGCTCGGCGATACGGGCAACGTCGTGGTGCAGGTGCGCTGACACGGCGGTGCTCATGGCATCCGTCGCCTGAAGGCCGCGCGACACGAGCGCGATGGCGAGCACGGTTCCGATCGCCGCAATGGGAGCGTGCAGCAGGTACGCGCGCAGGATGATGGACGGCCGGTTCACGACCAGGCCCTGCACTGTGGCGAAGAACAGGAAGATGGCGAGCAGCACGCCGGCGAGGGTGGCCATCGTCGCGTAGTTGCGTTGGAACCACTGTGCGGTGAGGTCGGGCGTGGTGCTGTTGTCGATGAGACTGGTCAGCTGATTCAGCACCCAGGCGGCGCCGTCCGCGACCCAGCGCGTCATCGCACCGATGATCGAGTCGCCGATGCCCGACGCGGCAGCGCCGACGATTGCGCCGGGCGCGTTCTGGATCACGTGTCCGGCGCTGCAGAAGGCGTGGAGGATGGGCGACACGCCGCACGGTCCCGCGTTGCTCGGATCGTCCGACGGTGACGGCGAGGCTGTTGGCGTCGGCTCGGGAGACGGCGACGGGGTTGCCGGTGTCCCCGGGTCGGCAGCGGTCAACCACACAAGCGGCGACGGACGAGCCGTCGCCGGTCTCGACATCGCAAGCGACATCGAGACACCCTCGCGCGCCGCGACGCGCATCGGGGCCTGTGGCACCAGTGCAGCGAGGGCGGCCAGAACTCCTGCGGCCAGGAGCAGGGCCGCGCTACGGCGCCGGGACATGCCGGTACTCCTGGAAGCTGCCGACCTCGGGCGGAAGTGCGGCCGTGACCGTGGGCTGCTGCTGGGACTGCGGCACCGGACCTGACACGGTGCGCACGTCATCGAGGCGCCATCCGGCATCCGTCCACTCGACGTCGAAGTCACCGCTGGCCCACACCGCGGTCGCCGGCAGGCTGCCGTCCTCGGCGACCAGGCCGACCGCCCAGACGCGCACCGTCGCAGTTGTGCTGCTGTAGCTCTCGACGTGCCAGCTCACCGGGATCGTCCTCACGGTGACCTGCGCGTTCTGGGCCGACGCGCTGACGACGCCGAGCTGCGCGTCGACGGCGGCGACGAGCTGGTCTGCGCGGTTGAGCAAGGCGTCGCGGTGTGACGGTGCAGCGATCGAGGCGACCGCCCTTCGATACGCGTCTGCCTGAGTGACGGTCGGACCGCTGACGATGGCCGCCATTGCCGTCGCGGCCTCCGCGGCGCCCGTTGCGGTGTGCGTGGTCATGGCGGCGACCGTTGCGTCCTGCGGCGTGCTTGGCAAGCTGGTCGGCACGGGCGTCGACGTCGGCGCAACACCGGGCGCGACGTGGGTCACGGTGACGGTGCACGTTGCTGTCGCTCGACCGAAAGCGAAGCCCGATCCGGCGACCGCAAACGCCGCGGCTGCAGTGAGGGCGATGCGGACGCCGCGCACCGAGACGCTGAGGTCCATGTCGGGTGCGTAGGAGGAGCGTCGCATCAGTGCAGCGCCTGCCCGGCCTTGAAGAAGAAGTTGATGATCGTCGCCGCGGCGCCGATGAGGAGCGCGGCAACGATGGCGGCGCCGACGCCGCGGCGGCCCATCGAGGCGTACTGGAAGTTGCCGCTGAGGCCGCCCAGGCCCCAGGTCGCCGCGCTGACCAGGAACGCAATGCCCGTGACGATGAGGGCGAACGCCATGACGCCGTTGGCGATGCCCTGCAACGTCGATCCGCCGGGCAGACTCTGCGGATCGGGCGTGAGGTTGATGTCGGCAAGGTGCAGCATGCACAGTCCTCCTACGGGTGGATGCGACTGCACGCCCTTGGCCGTGGTCACGGCGACGTGCTGGTCCGCTCATGCAGACCGTGGTGCGGCGGGCGGCGTGAACCGCCCGCCGGCTTGGCCGTGACCTACGAGAGAACGAGGGCGCCCGCCGGCGCCGTGACGGTCACGGGAACGTTGAACTCCGAGAAGATCACGGTGTCGATGCCGTTGCTGGCGCGGCGCGGCTGTGCGCCGAAGCGTGTGACCGACATCGTTCCGGTGTCGTCTCGAAGGATCACGAGGGGTTCGCCGTTAATGCTGTCCGTCCCGTCCTGGTGCACGGCACCGGTCGGTTGCAGCAGCGTGTCGGCGAGCTGGTGGGGATCGCCCCACGTCGACAGCGTGCGGTCGATGAGCGTGGCGACGTCCTGGCGCGCCTGGCCGCCGGTGAGTTGCAGCCAGCCGGAACCGAGATGCGCTGCCTGATCCGGCGTCAGGCCGAACAAGTCCGGCTGGTGCACGATCGCAGCGCCCTGCGCGTACAGAGTGCCGTTCACCTTGCACACCGCGAACGGGTCGTGGCTCGCCAGGGCGAGGGTCACCGTTCCGGCGTAGTCACCGCCGCGCGCGAACCGGACGTCGAACTGCGTCACGTCGTCACTCAGCGATGTCGTGGCGAAGACAATGTGGTAGCTCTGCGCGGCGCGTGTGGTCGTGAGCATGTCCGCCCACACCGCATCGGCCGCCTTGGTGCTCTCGTCTGCGACAGTCGGCGTGGGGACGGCAGTTGGTGCAGTCGTCGGCACGGCCCCGCCGGCGTGCGGCGTGAAGCGAGGGCCTGCGATCGACACGGGCGGTGCGGATGAGGACGTGCGATGCGTGACGGCCGCGATGCCGCCGGCGACTCCCGCCGTGGCGACGGCACCAGCCACGCCCAGCGCCGCCAGCGGAACACGCACACCGCGCCCAATTCGGACGCTCTTCCGCCACCACGGCTGTGAGGCGAGCTGTGCCGCCTGCGGCGCTCCCTGCGCTGCGTGCAGCCAGCCGGGATGGGCCAGGGCGGCCGGGAGAGGCAGGAGCACAATGCCGGACAGGAGCTCGGGCGGTGCCGTCATCCGGTCGGCGAGGTCACGGCACTCAGCGCAGGTTCGCATGTGGTGCTCGACGCTGCGCCGCTGCGTTGCCGTCAGCGGTCCGTGATGGCCCTCGGGGACCAGCTCGCGCAGTCGTGGGCACACGGTCTGGGCACGGGCAACGGTCAGCGTCCGCACGGCACCGCCGAGGGCTTCACGGGCTCGGTGCACCAGCACGGCCGCGTGGCCGTGGGACGTCCCGAGGACGTCGCCGATCTCGTTGGAGCTCAGGTCGTGCCGCAGGCTCATGTCGAGCACCGCGAACTGGCGCTCGTCGAGGCTGTGCGCCGCCGTCCACACGAGCCCACGGAGGTCCGACGACACCGCCGCCGCCTCGGGTGTCGGGTCCGGGCTCTCGGCGTCGAACTCCTCCTGCTCGACCAGGGAGTCCAGCGATTCCATGTGCGCGCGACGCACGTGCATCCGGACGTTGTTGCGCGCGATGCGGAACAGCCAGGCGCGGACGCCCTGCCCGTCGCGCAGCTCGCCGATGTGTTCCAGCGCGTGCAGGAACGTCGTCTGTGTGATGTCCTCGACCAGATCGGCGTCGCGGAGCTGGCTCCGGACGAAGTCGTGAACGTGCTGGACATGGCGGCTGTAGAGCTCACCGAAGGCCTCCCGGTCTCCGTCGCGCGCGCGGAGGGCGAGCTGCGCGTCGACGGAGGTGCCGGGAGGCCCCGTGGGAAGGGAGGTGCTCTCGGTCTCGGGGGGAGTGCTCGTCGTTGTCATGTCGAGAAGATGCGCGACGGGCGCTGCGATTACGGTCAGCGCCCGCCGCCCCGTCTCACTGGACGACGATCGTGTTCCCGGCCAGGTCGTACCACGCCTGGCGCTTCGCGTCGCGGCGCACCAGCATCACGAGGAACGCCAGGGGCCCGATGATCCAGAGCACCAGGAACCGGCGGAACGCCTGACCGCCGCTGAGCGGCGCGCCGGTGGTTGCGTCGGCGACGCGGATGCCCGCAATCCTCATGCCCAGGGTGGCGCCGAACAGCATCCAGCAGCCGATGAAGTAGGCGGCCGCGATGAGCGTGGTCATTGTCAGGGCCGTGCGGAGCGCGGTCGCGTCCGGCGACGGGTCCAGCACACTCGCGTTGGCGAGCATGAATTTGTCGATGCCGAAGAAAACCACATTCACCAGCGCGTAGTCGATGATGCCGCCGAGGAGTCGGCGTTCCTTGCCGGCCGGGGACGTCGTGGCCTGGCCGGCCTACGCCTTGAGCTGCTCCAGCAGCTCGTCGCCGGCCTGGGCTGAGGGCCGCGCCTCAGCAGATGTCCCGGGTGTCCAAGGGGTCGGTGTTGTGCTCATTCCGTATCTCCCTTCAGTGGGTGGCTCTCTAACCCAGTGATGCGCGAGACGTCATTCGATTACGGTCAGCTCACCGCCGATTCAGTCCTCCACCTATACAAGTACCCGCCGAACCCCCACCAACCCGTACACGGGCCAGAAGTTCGTTGGCTCACGTGGTCATCAGGAGATGCGCCGCGGTGCCAACTCATCCCGGACACCGCCGGCACGGCAGGCTGCTGGGTGGTGGCGGCAAAGCGGCGGCGGGGCGGGCCCTGGTCGACGTGGTCGGGACCGACCGGCGTGCAGGCAAAGGCGCGGGAACGCTGGCGGACAGCGGCCCACCCAGGGTTGGATCTGCCTCTCCCATTTCCAATCCTTCCTCGTGCTCCGCGAGGCGCACGACCCGCCCTCTCGCGGTGCAGTCACTATGGCACGCGGTACTCGGGACTTCCAGTACGGGTCCGAGCCAGCGGTTGCCGCCCCCTCGATGAAGACACATGGCACCCGACGCGCCCGGCCCGGTGGGGACCGCGGTGCAGTCATCCACCGGCCGACGCGGGCGGCGACGACGAGCAGCCCGCTACGCGATCGCGAAATCGCTCGCGGTAATGCGGACCAGCTTCCGCACGTCCGAGGTCGCGCCCTGTGCACTCACCCCGTCGTTCCAGAAGTCGCGCAGGAGCGGCGGATGGTCACCCAGCACGACATCGCGGCTGATCATGCCGGCCGGGATGCCCATGCTCTCCCAGTTCGCGAACTCCGTGATGACCACCGGGCAGCATGTGATGCCGCGGCTGAGCAGACCTGCGGCGCGGTGGTAGCCGTCGCGCAGGATCCAGCGGTCGCCGAGGTGCGCTACCTGGATGAACGGGCTGCCGAACCCGACCATCACCTGCACCACCGCCAGCTTCACCGTCGGCAGATGAGGCATCGGCTGAACCTCCGCCTGGGGAGTGACGTTCATGCCGTGCACACGCAGGTTGGGGTTTGCCGAGGTGAGCGTCACCGCACGCCCATCGGGGTCCAGGGTGAGGCCGACCTGGCACACACTGCCTGAGCCGGGCAATGCGTACTCCATCAACCACGACAGATCATTCTGCGCCCCGGCCAGCCGGGCATCCATACCGTCCAGGCGCACGAAGGGCTGGTAGGCGATGACCTGGGTCAGGTCCACGTAGCCGACCCGCCATCCCACCAGCGGGTGAAGGCGGCTGTGCAGGTCAGCGCGGGTTGCTGCAACCGTCAGCGCCTGCTCGTCGGGGCACGGAACCCGCAGATCGGTCGGCGTGTAGGACGAACGCGACGCCACCGTCGCGCGGTGCTGCGCCAGTGTTTCCTGCGCGGCCTTGATGCTGTCCGGGCTGGCCGTCGCGCGCTGCGGACCGAGCAGGAGGTTGAGCCCCGTCTCTTCGTCGACGAATCCGGTGAGGGCGCGCGTGGAGATCACGGCGGGCAGCAGCGCATGCGTCTCCGGGCTGGGGGGTGAGGTGGTCGGGGTCTGGGTCATAGCTTCCTGGGTCACCTGAATCTCCTATCCGGCCGACGCCGGCGTTCTGTTGGGCCGGCGGCTCTGATAGGCTGTAGCCATCGCTACCGGGCTGGCGCTTCTGTTACCAGCAGAATTAGGATACCACAGCTTTCTGCTGTCAAGCTATGCCATGGACCATCCACTTCATCTGGAGGCGAAATTTTGGCCCCCACTCTCGGGGAGAGCATTCGTCGGTACCGGCAGCGGAAGGGGTGGACCCTGAAGGACCTGGCTGCTGCGACCGGCCTCTCGGTGCCGTACCTGTCCGACCTGGAGCGCAGACCGGGTGTCAACCCCACACTCGACACCCTCACCTCCATCGCCTTGGCGTTAGGCTGCACCGTCGCGGACCTCGTGGGCGATGGCGCGAAACCCGGCGAGCCGTCGGCGCTGCCACCCACGCTCGCTCGCCTCGTCCGCAGCGATGAGTTCGAACAGGAGGTGCAACTCATCTCCCGCCGCAGCAGCCGCTCCGTCGAGGAAGTGCGCTCTGACCTCACCGCCTTCCTCGCCGTGGCACCGAAGCGAAGTTCCGGTGAGCTATCTGTAACCGACTGGCGGCGCCTCATGGACGTCTACCGCGTGATCACCGAAGACCGGTGAACCTTCGTGTCCGCCGCAATGCCGAGCGTCTGCAGGGCGCGCTGAGCGCAGACGCGCTTGCCCAGCTTGCGGTGGACCCCATTGCTGCCGTCGCCTCCCACCTCCGGCTGCGTGCCGTCGCCGTCGGTCCGACGACCGAGGAGTGCTCCTGCGATGGCGCCTACCTTCCTGAGTACGGCGCCATCTGCTACGTGCCGACGCCGAACAGTCGCCGCGAGAACTTCACCGTGTTGCACGAGTTCGGACACCACCTCGTGCGCTCGGACGATGACCTTCTCTCGGAGCTTGCCGACCTCGACCGGGATGGTGGGCTTGTTGCCGAGGAGCGGATCTGCGACGCGTTCGCTGGCAGCGTGCTGATCCCTGACGCGTCTGTCCAGACCGTGCTTTCTGGAGGGCGGCCACGAGCATCGCATCTGCGGCTGCTCTATGACGCCACCGTCGGCTCCTTAGAGGCGTGCGCAGTCCGGCTCGCCGAGCGCATCGGATGCGACGGCTACGTGGCCTTGATGGACCCAACGACACGTCGGATTCGCTTTGCCTCCGCGTCGCCGCAATGCGAGCACGCCTGGGGCCGCGGCACACTGCTTCCCCACGGCCACGCGGCGTGGAAGGCGGTTAACGGCGCTTACCAGGGGCAGGGCGACATCGTCTGGTCCAGCGGCAAGCGCCGCCGGATGTGGCTCGACGCCGTCGGGTCGAGCCGGCTCGTCGTGGCCGTGTTCTCCGACGACCCCTACTTCGGCAGCAGCCCCACTGGCCTCACCGTCCTGGACGACCCGGGGATAACACGCGACACGGGCGTGCTGTTGTCGGGAACGTGTCGACACTGCGGAGGGCCGGCATGGGGCACGAAGGCATGTGACAAGTGCGGCGACCCCACATGCAAGCACTGTGGTCGCTGCGGGTGCGGTGCGCCTGCACCGTCGATGCGCACGTGCCCGAAGTGCCACCTGACGAAGCCGAGGGCCCTTTTCCCCCGCGGGTCTGCTGAGTGCCGCGACTGCGTCCAGCCATAGCGTCGATCAGCGGGGACGACTGCTGGCCGCCCCTGATGTAGAGCCCCGGCCGCCGACGCGCAAACTCGGCCGGTGTCTTTCAGCGGTCCCCCGCTCGCGCCGCCGCGGTGGACACATCCTCCTCCGCAGTGAGACCACTGGCTGAGCGGAGCTGCTGCGCCGCGATTCCGGGGGAGACAATTTACCACCGCCCGAACCACTGGATCTGGTTAGCCGGACTTCGCCTGAACACCGTAGTAGAAGCCGGTGACGGCGCCAACTAGGCCAACAACCGGAGTGAGAACCAACTGCACCACTTTTACGATGTCCTCCGTCGGAGCCACGTGTCCGAAAAGGCCAACTACTGGTGCAACGGCGAGCCATGTCAGTATGAGCAAGAGCCACGTAGCAATGATGCCGCGTAACGACTCTCGTATCCGCTGTTCCCAAGTGGGCTTGTCTTGGAGTTGCTCACCGGGACCTACCGGACGGACGACGAGCTCCTGACCGCCTCCAAGCGAATCATCGTCGGTCATGCGCACGCCCTCCACGCCTTGGGTATTCGCAACCTTACCGTTGGGGTGGCCAACGGGCCAACACTGGTCTCTTAGGGCAGAAAACGCCAGAGGCCGAGAGCCAGGCAGCCCGCTCGCCGCAAGAACATCACTGCTCCGCTAATAAGTGAACCGAACTCGATGCGGCTTGGCGCCGGGCTTTCCGACGACCAACTCCGGGCCGCCAGCGCGTTCATCCCGAATGAATGCCTCGGTCGAGATCGCACGGCGCAGCGCTTCGGTCTGCGAGACATGCTGCTCCTCAGCCAACTGCTTCAACCTTTCGACGACCTCGTCAGGGAGGTTGAACGTCACCTTAGCCATTATGATCACCTTCGCTCGGCATACTCAGTGCCGTATCAATACCAGCTAAACGCTGTATTGTCAACCCCCCCTGCGCTCGGCCGTCCTGCCTTCCGGCACTCAGCCGCGGATCGGGATTCCACCCTAGACTGGCGCTCGCCAGATGGATGGCTGAGCATGGCATCCCGGCTCTTCCCAGCCAATCAGGAACTGGCCAGCCTCCGGTTGCCCGCCGAGACTTGACGATGTTAGGTGCCCGACTGCCTCTGTCGCGCACCGGGAAACCTATTGTTGGTGCCTGGCCAGAGGCCAGCTCCTTCGGTTCCGATGAGCGCTTCCCAACCAGCGTGGGGGCGTCCGCCGCCCGGACGGTGCCCGGGTCCTCGACGAGGGCCCGGGCACCGTGCTCTGACACCACTCCAATAGACCACTGCCGCCGGGGAGCCCTCGGGCCCCTCCAGAGCAGCGCCCGCAGGAAGTGCAATGCCACCCAGCCGCGACCCGACGCGCTCACCTTCATTGCCAGCCTCCTTATGTACCGCAGCCGTCTTATATGAGGCATATTACCAGCTTTTTACCGTATGTCAAGCGTTTCTCGGATGTCTAGGGCCTTGCGGTGCGAATGGAGCACCTTCCGGTACGCTTTCGGAGGAAGGACTGAACAGTCCGTGCAACGATCGTGAGGATCCAAAGGTGGGGTTGACGCGAGACAAACGTACGTACGACGAACTCGCCGCGGCGTTACGAAAGGAGCAGCAAGGCGCCCGGGAGCTGGTGGCACTCTTAGAGGGATGCGATTGGAAGGTGACCTACGCGCCAGGCGCCGCGGTGATTTCCGCCGAGAGCCCCTACGGCACAAAGGTCGACCGTCCCGTCGTTATCCGTAGCGATGCTCTGCGCCAAGAGATCAATCGCCTCGGTTGGGATCAGCGAGAGGGCGACGACGACGTGATCCGAGAGTTGGGCCTGGCCATCGCGACGGCCCGCGAGTTGCTCTGGATACTCGAGTCGATCGGCTGGCGCATTCGCGACTACAACGCGCAGGGCGAGCTGTTCATCGTCGTTCGGCCAGATGGTTCACAGATAGGCCACGCTTTCGGGGAGCTCGCTACGGGCGTAATCCGAAGCATTGAAATGACCCAGCTCTCGAGTGATGACTATGTACGATCTCGCGTCGAAGCCGCTGGACGAGATCCGGCCTCACCGCCGACGGACACGGTCACGGTCGATCTGCCACGGTACGTGTGGAGAGAGGTGGAGATCATTGCGCGCGAACGATCCCTGTCAAAACACGACGTCTTGACTCAAATCATCGCTAATGATCGGACTCGCGAACGTGACTTGGTTCTGGAGATCATCCGCTGCCGACATGGCGTGACGGCGACAGAACTCGCGTCGGCGGCACATCTCTCAAGTGCGCGTATCGGGCGTATCGTTGAGGATCTCCAATTCGACGGACTCATCACTGCCAATGATCCGGAGATGGACGAGAGGTCCGACCTGGTGGGCGAACGCCATTACGGAATCCGCGCAGACTTGGCGTATGCCGTTGGGGTGTCATTTGGCCGTCGTCACATACGAGTTGGCCTCGCCGACTTCGCGTTCGGTCTCGGAGGACCCCTCTTTCTGCAGCCATCTCCTACCGCCATCGACTTCCCTGTGGACACCGATGGCGTTGGCGCCTTGGAGATGGCCGACGCCTTGGTCAAGGCCCTGCTCAGCGGAATCGACCGCGAGCGCGTGCTTGGCGCCGTGGTAGCGATCCCGGCACCCATCGATCGTACGTTGGGACGTGTCATTCCGCAATTCCTCCCGGGATGGGAGGGCCTGCGCCCGGTTGAAGAGATGCACAGCCGCCTAGGTCTCCCCGTCGTGGTGGAGAATGATGCCAACTTAGGGGCACTCGGCGAAGCAACTGTCGGTGCGGCTCGGGGCTGTCGACACGTTGCCTTTGTCAAGCTCTCTACGGGAATCGGGCTTGGTTTCATACTCGACGGTCAGATGTGGACTGGCTCCCGGGGCGTGGCTGGCGAACTTGGACACACCATGACCGACTCGGCTGATACGCCCTGTTATTGCGGGCACAATGGCTGCCTAGAAGCGGTGGCAGGCGGTGGCGCGCTAGTCGCGCAACTGGGTCGTAAATACGGACAGGACTCTGTCGCGGGGATTGTCAAAGTCGCACTTGATGGCGCCGACGAATGCCGGTCAGCGATAGAGTTGGCCGCGCGCCGGATCGGTGTAGCTCTCGCAGGCGTGTGCGGACTTATCAATCCCGAGTGCCTTGTCGTCGGCGGTAGCCTCACCGATGCCGGCAGTATCGTCATGGTTCCGATAGAGGAAGAACTCCGGGGACATCTCGTCCAGACGTCAAAGCCAATGCGGCTCCTGCTCGGCGCACTTGGAAACGAAGCGGCAATGTGCGGGGCCGTCGAAATGGTCCTCCGATCGTCAAGGGGGGAATTCCGTCCGGCCCTTCGCCGCGTCCTCAAACAAGAGTGAAGCGACTGGAGGCGGCGGCTGCGCCACAACAAACACGGGTAGGCGGAATCTTCCGGCTGTTCCTGACCGAGGGTCAGTGCGACTCCAGACGATGTGTGGTGGCAGAGCGCCGAGTCGGGTGGTACATTTGCGGCCAGACTGGCGCACTGGCCGGAGGCGGCAGGCGTAGTTTCCATGACCGCGTTCAAGTGAGAGGCTGCGTTCAGGACGCATAGCCGTCAGCCGGCTTGGAGAGGACGAACCCATGTCGATCAGCTATGGCTCTTCGTGGGGACCGACCGAGGGAATCAACGGTTCGACATTCGAGGTAGTGCTGTTTGACGAGAGTCTTCAGCACCCATGGCAAGCATCCGGTCCCCCGCCCGATCGCTCCGAAACGGCAGGAGTAGTAGGCGTCGCCACTGTGTGGCTGCCCGACGTCTCGCAGGCCGACTTTATCGATACCATGGACTCCACGAACATTGCGGACGCGATCTGGTGGAAGGAGCCTCACCTCCGCGGAGGGATTTCGGTCCAACTCGCGTACGACGAGTTCAATTCACCGGTCGTGGCGCTCAATATCGACCCGAATCTCATCGGGGAAGTCGTCAGTGGGACACATTACTTCGTCCAACAGCACGGCGAGGCCATCAAGGATGGGATAGCCCTGGCACCGTGGGCGTGGAAGATCAGCGACATGGTGAAAGACCGGCGGCAGAACGCCCTCCGAGGGGCCTTGCCCATGCGCGAAGCGGAACTCGAAGACTTGGCACGTGGTGCGGTTCGCATCCAGCGCAAGCTCGGTCGTGACGACAGCTTGGTGCTGGGCGGGATCATGTATGCGAAGCACCCCTCGGCAAAATGGGCCGCCATCGTCCGCCTCGACCATGCGGAGATGCGGCGGAGCTATGCGGTCGAGATAATGGTGAAAAGCAACGGCAACTTGGAAGCGGGTAGCGTTTCTTGGCGGTCTCTTGATGGCTGGCCCGGCTGAGTGCGCGGGCGGTAGGTAGACGGACACCAAGTCGACGGGTGATTGAGCGCGGCCCGCGAGTCTCCAACCGCCTATCTGCGCAACCCTTCGCGCCTCAGCGCGCCACGTCTCCGCTCTGCTGGCCGGCCGAGCGGGGAAGGGGCGCTCGTACCACCGGACGTCCTCGGGAAGAAGCCCATCGGAGAGGGACAGTTGAGCGTGCCCCAAGAGGTGTGATTGGCTCCGCGGGCGGGCGCCTAGTTCTCTGCGCACCGCACCCCGCAACGGCGCGCCGCTGAGCGTCCATCGTGGGCTGTCGTGTCGGTCGCCGAAGTGGAGCGGCTGCGCCGCGTATGCGGGGGAGACGCGGCCCCTCTCCCCCGCACCCCCCTCTACCCAGGGGACGAGCCCCCTCCCCTGGACCCCTACCCCCTCCTCTCTGGATCGGGACCCGGGTTGTCAACCCCTCTCCACCGTGGGACGAGCAGCGGTCGACCGGGAGCGCGTGGCGGGTGCGGCCTGGGAGGCCTCGGGGCGCACCGGGCACCTGCGTCCGCTGAGCCGATGCGGGTAGCTCGTTGACGCAGGTCCGGCGCGGGCCCCGAGGAGTCCCGGCCGCCCCTCTTATGCCGCCACGGCGACGGGCGTCCGCGGGCCCGTGGGGGCGTGGGCCGTCACCACGGAACTGCGCTGCCCGTGCGCCGCGATGACCTCGGGCAGCGCCGCCACGGTGTCGCGGTAGGCCGCCTGTGCGCTGCCGAGGGTCACCGACGGGTGGCGGACCACGATCGTCACGCCGTTGCGGCGCGCGATGTGCCGCAGGACGGCTTGCCCATCCCATCCGAGCTGGCTGACGGTGCGGAGCACGACCACGCGCCAGTGGGTCGGCTGGTCCTCGCCGAGGCCGAGGTTGACGACCTCGGGAAGGTGCGTCTCGATTTCCTCGGCCGCGCGGGCGAGTGCAGGCACATCCTCACGCTGACCCGTCGCGACGATCACCGCAACCAGCATCCGACGGTTCGCGGGAAGGACGTCCTGCTTGCCATCGGGATCGACGTCGGCCTCCTCGCGGGGCGTCAGCACGTCGGCAAGGGCGGCCTCCTCGTCGACGCTGGGATGCACCACGCGGGCGTTGGCCCAGTGCGCGTAGGCGATCCCGATCTGCCGCGCCGCGGAGCTGGCGAACGCCTCCAGGTCCCCGCACATCGCAGCGACGGCTTGCTCGACGTTCGCCTCACCCCACAGGCCGTCGAACTCGTGGCTCCGTGCCAGGAGCAGGTCGGCGACGGACTCGACGGCGGCCGTCACCGTCGCCACGGCAGTCTCTGCGGCGATGCCGTCCCCGGCACAGGTGGCACCCAGGAACCGGAAGGGGAGGACGTCGCCATGCCTGACGGGCTTGCCGCCGTGGCAGACGCTGCGCGCCATCGGCATCGCCTCGTGCACGAGTTGGGCGAGCGGCGGCGCGACGGCGGGGGACGCATCGCCGCGGGACGCGTCGCCGTGCACGAGGGTGGTGGTCAGCTCGGGGAGCTGCCGGTCCACCAGCCGTGCCAGGTCGCTGCGCACGGCGTCGCTGCTCTCGCTGTCGGACGGAGGGGCCGTGGGCGCAGCCCCGTGGGCCTGGGTAGAGTCAGCCATGTCGATGCCTCCTTTCAGGTATCGGCCACGGCCTCGGGTGGTGACACACCGCGAGGCCACTTCTTCTCGAATTATACCACAATTCTGTGTAGGCACCGAGTTCGGCGAGGCGTTCGGTGCTACGCGGCCGCGGGCGCGGGAGCGATCGAGGCGACGAGTCCCGTCGGCAGGGTCTTGCCGGCGATGGGGTGCAGCAGCATCCAGTAGGCATCGGCCAAACGCTGAAGACCCGCGGTGGCGACGGTCGCGCGTACTCGCAGGCGATGTACCCGCCCGATTTTCGCGGAGGAGCGCGGTTGCGCGGCGCGACTCGACCCGCGAGCGGTAGTCGACCACGACGCGCCGGTGCAGCGAGTGGCCCACGCCGATGTCGACCGCGCCCGGCACAAGGACCTGGGCATCGCGCCCGGCGTCCGCGAGACGCATGGCGAGAGGGCTCCCCGTCTTGTAGTCGCGACCGTCACCGAAGAAGACGTAGACCGAGTGGAACGCCGACGGATCGTAGCCGTCCAAGAGGTCGCCGAGATCGCTCAACCGACGCCGATCATCGAGCAGCATCTGCAACGCGGACACCCATCGCGCGGGCGGGAGGACCCCAGTCAGCGCGGCCTCGTGACCGGCGAGCAGGGCATCGTGAGCACGGTGCGACACGACCTCGGCGACGCGGCAGAGGGACGCGCTGGCCTTGTCGATCTTGCGGTCGCCGTAGACCGCGTCCAGCTGGTGGGCCTGGATGAGCAGGGCATTACGGATCGCCTCAGCGCACGCATCGAGGACGGCGACTGCATCCGCGAAATCCTGTGCTGCACCACCGCAGCGCGCCCCCAGCACCGTGAACGCGAGAAGGTCGAGGTCACCCGGAGACCGCTCACGCACAGCGGCCTGGTGCACCGCGTCGATGGTCGCGCTGACCACGTTCCGCAGCGGCGACTCCGCGTAGTCCGCGCTGATGCGCCCCTCGCTCGCATCGACTTGGAGAAGTGACCGGATCAAGCGCCAGTGCTCACCTCCGACGAGGTCGAGGATGGCGCGACGTGCGGGGACGGCGCCCGAGTAACGCGGACCCGCCGAGCCCGGACGGTGATCCGATGACTCGCGCGGCGAGGGCGGGCGCAGGGGATAGGTAGAGTCGACCATTGCCGGTGCCTCCAAGACAGGTATCGGCTTGGCCCCGAGGAGCGCTAACTCCGCGGGGCCTCTCTGTTTCTAGGAACAAGTGTACCGCCATCCACCACGGATTTGTAGTGCACCGGCAGTGCAGACGCGATACTGCTCATACGCCGGTAGCTGACGCCGCGGGCGGCTTGCGCTTCGCGGCAGCGAGGGCGGAGGTCAGCCGCGCAAGGCGGCTACGGATCTCCGAAAAGTTCGAATAGCATCGCCTCAGCTCAGCCAAACCCCCGTATTCGAACTCGTCCACAGGCAACCCCCCCGGAGCCTCCCGCGGCCGCAACCGCCACGGCCTCGGCGGCCGGGCCCTTCGAGTACTGAACGGACAACCGACGGCTGCACACGCCGCACAGGGAGGAGTCCCTGTTGCAGTCGTTCAGTCCATGAAGGGCATGAGCTCGGGGGGCATGGTCACGAAGGGCCGCATCATGTCGCGGTCCTCGTGCTCGAGGATGTGGCAGTGGTACATGTAGCGGCCGGCGTGGGTGGTGAAGCGGACCGCGATCTCGACGATCTCGTGTGGGTTGACGCGGACCGTGTCCTTGAGGCCGCGTTCATTGCTGTCGATCGCGTGATCGAGCGCGTCGGCGGAGTCGCGTTCGAGCGCCACCGTGGCTGTGAGGTCGCGGTCCGCGACGCCGCCCTCGGGGATGCGATGCCGCATCGGCCGTCGCGAGATGATCTGGAACGGGTCGAGGTGGACGTGGATCGGGTGCGTGTCCTCGGTCAGGTTGATGAGCTGCCAGACCTCGTACTCGCCGAGCATCGGAAAGAACGTGGTGGTGTCCTCGAAGTGGGCCGCGACGCTTTGGTAGCGGGTGGTTCGTCCGCCGTCCGTGATGGTCACCAGCGGACCGGCGTAGTCGTCGTCGGCGACCGCCAGCTCACGCATCGTCAGCATGTTGGGCACGCCCTCGAGTTCGCGTTCGACGAGCGCGATCACCCGGCGTGGCGCGGCGGCCAGCTCCTCCGCAGCGGGTGCGCCGAAGTCGGTGGCCAGCGTGGCGGGTGGTGCGGGCATCGGACGTTGCGTGGCCGCCCCGGGGACGACGCGGAAGCGCATGACCTGCGGGTATGCAAGCAGCCCCTGCGGATCGGAGGCGCTCGCAGCTTGCGCTGCGGGGAATGACGACCCGTCGAAGGGCGCGCCGGCGGTGTTGAACAGAGTGAGCTGGGTGCCGGGAGCGAGGTCGGAGAAGTCCACGAGCAGGTCGGCGCGCTCTGCCGGCGCCAGCAAGAGCCCGTCCGCCGGCAGGCGCGCCGCAGTGCGGAGCAGGCCGTGGTCGGTGCCGATCTGTTGGATCCGCTCCAAATCGGGTCCGCCGCCGCCGAGCAGGACCAGCCGATAGGTGCGTGCATTGCTGCCGTTGATCACGCGAAGGCGGTACGTCGCCGGCTGCACGTCGAGCACCGGCCACACCGCGCCGTTGACGACGGTGAACGGCGGGAAGGCTTCCAGGACATCGGGGTCGGTCTTGTGCAGCAGCCGGCCGGTCAGCCGTCCCGCATCGTCGACGTCGAAGTTGCGGTCCTGGATGAGCAGGGGCACCTCGAAGGGCGGTCCCTCGGGCAGGCCCAGCTCCCGCTCGCGCTGGTCGCGCACGATCCACAACCCTGCCAGCCCCGCGTACACCGTGAACCGGGTGATGCTCATGACGTGGTCGTGGTACCAGAGCAGCGCCGCTCGCTGATCGTTCGGGTAGTGGAAGACCGCTGCCTGGCCGGGGGCGACGAGGTTCTCGGCCCAGCCGTCGTACGCGGCGGGAGTCAGGCCACCGTGCAGGTGCACGACCGCATAGCCGCTGAGCGCCGCCGCGTTCTCATTGGGCTCGCCGCCGCTGCGGCCGGGCAGGCACTGCACAGGAACGCCGTCGACCTCCGCCGCCGGCGCCGCCGTGACGGTGACGGGAAACGGCCCCTGCAGCTCGTTGCGCCACTCGACGGTGACGGGCTGGCCGCGCACCGTCTCGATGGTCGGTCCGGGCACCGTGCCGTCGTATCCCCAGATCCGCGACGAGGGCAGGTCGCGATGGAAGCGATGCGCACCGGCCTGCAGGCGCACGGTGACGCGGCCCTGCAGCTCCGCGGCCAGCAGCCGTCTCGGCACGGGCAGCGCATCGACGAACGCGGCCAGCGGCGCCGAAGTGGTGGAGAGCATGGTCCTCGCAGCTTCGCCTCGCGGCGGGCCGGCGTCAACCGGCGGTCAGATGCAAGCAGAAGCCGCGGTGGGCTCCACGACCGCGACCGGACGGTCAGCTGAGCGGTTCCAGGCGGCGGCCGTCGATCCAGCAACTCCAGCCGTTGTCGCAGACGACACGGGCCCAGTCGCCACGGTCCTCGACGACCTGCACATCGAGCCCGGGGTCGAGATTCGGCCCGGGCTCTGCCGCCGGGTCGGGCGCCGGCCAGCTGGGCATGCCTCCGGAGGGGACGCGGTGCGTGGCGGTCCATGCCGCGGCCACCGTGGCGGCCGTGGGCTGCTGCTGCAGCAGCGCGAACCGCGCCGCCCGCCGGCGGTTGATCCGCCACGCCGCGATCGCGTTCCCCAGCGACGGGACGATCAGGCCGACGAGTAGACCGCCGGCGAGAGCCTCGACGGTCCAGCGCCGCGTGGGATAGACGGTGCCGTTGAGTTCCATCAGAACGACGGATCCGAGGCTGCCCAGCAGCCCGCCGAGGATGCCAAGCACCGACAGCCGGGGACGCCAGCGTGCCCGCGGAACCTGCAGCCGTTGCTGGGGCACGCCCACCGTGGGCACCGCGCCCATCATCACCATCGTCGTCATGACCAGGGCCATGGGGAGCGCCGCCCCGCAGAAGCCGGTGTTCTTCATCTTGCCGAGCTGTTTCTGCCAACTGGCGTCACCTGGATCGTCCTGGCCGGCCCTCATGATGACCCGGTTGTCGAACTGGGTGAGCTGGCCTTGGTCGTACAGACTCTGCGATTCACCCCCGCCCATGGACGCCGAGACGTCCGACTCCCCACCGCTCTGGCCCGCCGCCAGCGCACCCCCGGCGAGAACCATGGCTCCGCCCACGGCGGTCAACCCCGCAGCGGCGTCGCCGATCGGCGACGACAGTGGGTTGCCGTCCACCTGGACCAGCGCGGCGGCGGTGCACGCAGCTGAGGGTTTCGAGGTGCCGCGCACCAGGTACAGCCCGGTCACATTGGCGTAGTCGCCCACCGTCGCCGAGTAGGAGGTTCCCGAGCCGTCCTTGCCGATGGACGCTCCGCCGGCCACGTTGTAGTCCACGTGAACGCCGGTCTGGCCGGGCTCACCGGCGAGATCGAGGCGGATGCTGTCGGTCTTCTGCACATGGATCGCCGTGTTCTGATCCTGGCTGTTGACGTTGGCGACGTCGACACCTGCGATGTGCGCGGTGCAGCCCGCGCCGCCGACCTCCGCGTGGCCCACGAGGGGTGGGCCGACGAGGACCAATCCAGCCCCCGCGATGGTCATCGCGAGACCGAGCCTGGCGACCACACGCGGCATTCTCACCATGTTTCCCCTTCAGACCGGATCGCTGATCGCTGGGCCCGGCGCACCGTGACAGCGCCGAAGCCGGCGGGCGGTCTTGAGCGTCGCCCGCACGAAGCCGTGGCGGAGATAGGCCTGTTTACCGTATTCCGAGCACGTGGGCTCGAACCTGCACGACGTCCCCAGCCGCGCCGACACCTGGGTCTGGTAGGTCTCGATGAATCGCAGCGCGAAGCGCGACGCGGGCGACACAGGCACCACTCCTGATCCTGCTCGGTCGCTGCACGATACAGGAGCAGTGGCCCCAGTGGATCATCTGAGTGCAGCGCGGTGGGACGCTCGTGGTCAGTGAAGCGGTCTGCGCCGGCTGACCTGCAGCTCGCGAACATCCGCAGCCAGGCTGGGAGCGGCCTGTCCGGCAACGCCAGCCGAACGCGGTCCGCGCATCTCGTCGAGGCGGACGAGCGCGATGCCGCTGACCACCAGCAGGCCTCCGGCGAGTTGCACGGCGTTGAGACGCTGGCCAAGCAGGAGCCAGGCGAACACCACCGCGGCAAGCACCTCGGTGAGCCCGACGAACGACGCCAGCCTGGCGCCCAGCCGGCGCGCCGCGGCGATGCCGCTCAAGTACGCCACCACACCGGCGACCACCGACAGGCCCAGCACCGGGACGATCCACGACACGTGCTTGTCGAGCAGCGTCACGTCGTTGCGCGTGGCGTGCACGGGCAGCACGCCGGCCGCCGCGGCGATGCCCAGCAACGCGGCACCCACGCAGAGGCCACCCCACGCCACGCTGAGTGGCGGCAGCGCGTCGTCGGTGGCGGAGGCGACGACGAAGTACACGGCGAGCCCGACCGCGGCACCGAGACCCCACAACACGCCCGCGAGGTCGACCTGGTGCGAGCCGGCTAGGTCGAGGACGAGCACCAGTCCGCCCAACGACGCCGCACCGCCGATCATGGTCAGCCATCGCGGGCGATGGCCATGTCGCGCCCAGCCCCAGCCGACGACGAGCAGGATGCCGGAGTACTCCAGCAGCAGCGCGATCGCGACCGAGAGGTGCGCCACCGCGTTGAAGTAGCAGAGCTGCGCACCGGCGACGGCCGCGACACCGTAGAGCAGCACCGTGCGCGCGGCACGCCGGGAGACACGATGCCTGCGCAGCTGCAGCAGAGCGGGCACGGTGAGCAATGCCCCTGCGAGCGTGACTCGGGCGGTCACCGCGGCGCCCGGCGTCCATCCGGCAGCGATCAGGCTGGACGCCAACGACCCCGAGGTGCCGAAGGCCGCGCCCGACAGCACGGCCAGCGCCAGTCCGGCGTTGCTCAGGGGCTGTCGGCGCACGTCCTGCCTCCGGACCGGCGTCCTGTAATGATCAATATAGAGTTACGCTACGTACATGGTAGAGACGCTGCGCGTAAGGAGTCAAGGACCTTTCGCTCATGACACCGCGGCGGGCCTGCAGGCCGCCGCCGCCCTGGTGAACACCGACGACCCCGACGGCGAGCAGCTCCCCGACCTGGCCTCGCTCGACCGCTTCCTCGACGAGTGGGGCTGGACGGGCAGGCGCCGCCGCACCCGGCGCGAGCTCGACGAGATCCGCGCCCTGCGCACCCCGCTGCGCCGGCTGTGGCAGCTCGACGAGGACGCCGTCGTCGCCCAGGTCAACGCCATGCTCCGCGCCGCCCGCGCGCTCCCCCAGCTCGTCCGACACGACGATCGCGACTACCACCTCCACGCCACTCCACCCGGCGCGCGGCTCGTCGACCGCATGGCGGTCGAGGCGGCCATGGCCTTCGTCGACGTGGTGCGCCAGAACGAGCTGGGTCGCCTGCGCATCTGCGAGGCCGAGGACTGCGAGGGGGTTGTCGTCGACCTGTCGAAGAACCGCTCGCGCCTGTACTGCAGCACCACCTGTTCCAACCGCGTCAACGTCGCCGCATTCCGCGCCCGCCAGCGCTGAGGATCGCAGCGTTCACACAAGCGGTTCACGCGCGTGATAACGTCGCCCGCACTGTGGGCGGCGCATTGGAACGGGGATCGATCGATGCCTTCGTGACGCGGCACCTGGTCGCGTGGGAAGGGACAATGGGTCTGCTGGCGGTCGCCTACCTGACCATCGACGTGCTCGCCGACGGCGCAACCGGCGTACCGGTGGCCGTCATCTTCGTCTTCACCGCGGTGTTCGGCGGCGAGTTCGCGGTGCGCTTCGCAAATGCGCGCAACCGGAAGGAGTACCTGCGCCACCACTGGCTCGACCTGGTGTCGTCCCTGCCCATGGTCGGCCCGCTGCGCGCCGTTCGCCTGCTGCGCCTGCTCCGCCTCGTCCGTGCCGCCAAAGGGCTCAACGCCATCCAGCGTCAGCGCCTCGTCGACGGCGGATCGCCGGGCGGCCTCTCGCTGCTGCTTATCGTCTTCACCGTGATCTGGTTCGGCGCGGCGCTCTGCTACTGGTCGTTGGATCACACCTACAACCCCGACGCGCGCACCTTCGGCGACGCGCTCTACTGGGCCTTCCTCACCATGACGACCATGGGCTATGGGACCGCGTCAACACTGAACGCCGACACCCGCGTGCTCGCCGGCGTGGTCATCTTCGTCGGCGTCGGGCTCGTCTCGCTGGTGTCGGGCCGGGTCGCGTCGATGATGCTCCACGACGACAGCGATACCCAGGTCAGCACGCGTCTCGCCGAGATCGAGACGGAGCTCCGCCGCCTGCGGCTCAGCCTGGAACGGCGCGACGAGCGCGATCCGCCCGCCGCGTAATCCGGCCCGCCGGCGGCTCGGCGGCGTCCGGCGGTGGCAGTTGCGCCCCGCGGCCGCTGCTACACCGACGCCATTCGCCCGGTCCCTAGCCTTGATGCACATGCCCCGCCGCCCTCTGCTTCTGCTCGCGCCCGCCGCGCTGATCCTCTCGCTGACCGTCCCCCCGGTCCAGCACGCCGCCGCGGCGCCCTCGCCCGCCTCGCTCACCGTCGGCGTGGGCGGCGCCGCGCCGGGCTCCCAGGCTTTCAGCGGCGGTCCGATCACCGGCAGCGCGGACGCCAGCGGCAACGCTGCTCCGGTCACATGCCCAGCCCCGGCGTGCGAGAGCATCCCGCTTACCGTGGCGGCGCCGGGCGGTTTCCCCGCCAAGTCGATCAACCTCAGCATCACCCTGCAGTTCACGCCGGCAACGGGCAACCCCGGCGGCACGGGCCTCGACGGGCTCGACATCTGGCTGCTCGACTCGACGAACAGCACCATCGCCTCGGCGACCCTGGGCAGCTCGCCCGCGATCGCCAGCGTCTCCAAGATCGACCCGGGCAACTACACGGTGGAGATCAGCGGCGAGAACGGCGCGGTCCAGGAGACCTACACCGGCACGGCGGTGGCCTCGGTGGCGGGCGGCGCGGCCAACATCCCCTCGGTCACCTTCTCGGCGGCGCCGCTGACCTTCAGCCCGGCGAGCAACGTCTCCCCCGTCGTCCTCGGTGGCGAGCCGCAGATCAGCCAGGAGCGGCCGGTGGCCAGCCCCAAGGCGGGGGCCGGGCTCGACCCCAACCGCGGCTTCGTGGACTGGCCGGTCAGCTCACGCACCATGATCGGCACCCTGTGGCGCACCACCAACGGCGGCGACACCTACCGCCAGGTCGTCGACCTCACCTGCGCGCCGCGCCAGGTGCCCAACTGCTTCACCGGCGGCGGCGGCGATACGGTCAACCGTGTCAACAACTACGACGGCACGGTGAACTTCGGCGACCAGGAGTCGCTGGCCCAGGAGGCCTACGCCAGCAGCGTGGACCACGGCGACAGCTTCCCCGCGGCGCGCCAGACCCCGGTCACCTCGACCTTCGCCGGCGTCGACCGGCAGTGGATCTCCACCGTCGACGCGCCCGGCATCATGAACAACGGCTTCGAGTTGCAGGCGGTGTTCTCGTACCACATCCCCGTGGCCGGCGAGCTGGTCGCCGCGGTCGACACCAGCGGCGTCGTCCACCCGGCCGTGCCGGTCATCCCCAGCGTCAGCCAGAGCGGACCGAGCCGCATCGACACCCAGCCGGGCAGCCACGGCTTCGGATACTTCTACCAGGGCTACCGCGACGGCAACGGCTTCGAGGTCGGCGCCGCACCACTCACCTCGCTGCAGACGCCGACCGCGTACACCATCGGCAACGTCACCAAGGATCAGCCGCAGGTGTTCCCCTGGATCGCCCTCGACACCCAGGGCAACCTCTACGCGCTGTGGGTCGCGCCCGACGGCCAGCTCTACTACAGCTTCTCGCGCATCACCGACCCGCAGAACGACCCCACGGCCACGCCCCCCGGCGTCCCCGCCTCGCACTGGTCGCCGAAGCTCAAGGTCAACCCCGGGCCGCTGGGCAGCACGGTCTTCCCCGAGATCGTCGCCGGTGATCCGGGCCACGTCGCCATCGCCTTCATGGGCACCCAGGACTGGACCGGCGTCAGCGACGGCGCGCCCCAGCTCCCCAACACACCGGCGAAGTGGAACCACTACATCGCCATCAGCCAGAACGCGCTCGACTCCAACCCGGTGTTCCAGGTCGGATTGAGCTCGCACCGCGTGGCCCACCTCGGCTCGATCTGCACCAGCGGCACCACCTGCATCGCCAGCCAGGGCGACCGCTCGCTGCTCGACATGAACGACATCACCATGGACGCCGACGGCCGCGTCATGACGGTCATCCAGGACAACAACAACAGCTTCGCCGCCCAGGAGCTGTCGCTGGGGTCGCAGGGCGGCGCCTTCGTGCGCGTCGCCAAGCTGGCCACCGGCCCCTCGCTGCTGCGCGGCCACGGCCCCTACGCGTTCACCTATCCCACCGCGTTCCGCGCCGCCAAGGCGGGTGACGCCACCTGGCCCAACACCGCCGCGGGCAGCAACCTGCCGTCGCTCGACATCCTCGGCTCCGGCGTCTTCGCCGACGGGCCGCTGCTGGTCGGGCGCATCGACCTCGCCGACTCCGGCGCCGCCGCCTTCACCCGCGACCTCAACGCCTTCAAGGCGGTGACCTCGACCGACGTGCCCGCGTCGCGGCTGCAGTACGTCGTGCGCTTCGACTACGCCGGCGACTCCTGGTACCTCGCCGCCGAGGCCGACTCCGCCGGCGCGCTGACCTTCTACGGCGGCAAGGTCGACGCCACCAGCGCGGTGAGCAACGCCAACGCCGCGGTGGCCATCGCCTACCGCCCGCAGACGGCGTTCCCGGTGACCGGCATCATCCAGGGCAACACCCTGCTGATCCGCGGGCGCATGGCCGACTTCGGCGTCGCCCCCGGCAGCACCCTGATCAGCTACCAGGCGTTCAGCCTGGCCGGCCCCGCCGACGCGCTGCTCGCCGCCGCGCCCGAGACCTCGCAGGTCTTCGCGACCATGCGCGACGTGGACGCCTCGCCGCCCATGGACGCGGTCATCGCCGGTCCCGAGCAGCAGCCGCTGGTCCCGATCCCCGGCGGACTGCCGCAGACGGTGGCGCTGGCGGGCAGCCCGAACACCGCCGCTGTGGCCCCGACCAACGGCCTCGCCTCGCTGGCGGCGCTGGGACTGCTGGGCCTGCTCGGCGCGGGAGTGCGGCGCCGCCGGCAACGGGTGCGCTGAGCCGCGGCGGTCAGGTCCGGCTGCTCTAGAGTTGGCTGCCATGAGCGGCCCTCTCACCCAGCAGGACGGCATCGCCGCGGCCGCGCCCGAGGTCCTCGACGGACCCGTGCTCGAGGTGACGCCGGCGCGCGTCGCCACCGTCGGCGACGGACAGGTGCTGCGCGCCCTCCCCCGCCGCGGCCGCCGCACCGTCGGCGCCTGGTGCTTCGCCGACCACTTCGGCCCCCTGCCCGCGGACGAATCGGCGGGCATGGGCATCGGCCCGCATCCGCACCTGGGCCTGCAGACGGTCACCTGGGTGCTGCGCGGCGAGATGCTGCACACGGATTCGCTGGGCAGCGAGCAGACCATCCGGCCCGGACAGCTCAACATCATGACCGCGGGACGCGGGGTCACCCACGCGGAGCAGACCCTCGACGGGCGCGGCATGCACGGCATCCAGCTCTGGGTCGCCCAGCCCGAGGCGACGCGCCACGGCACGGCGGCCTTCGAGCACCACGCCGACCTGCCGCGGCTCGAGGTCGACGGCACCGAGGTGACGGTGATCACCGGCGGCTACGCGGGCGCGCAGTCACCGGCGCGTGCCGACACTGCGCTGGTCGGGGTGCAGCTCGTGCTGCGCGGTGGCGCCACCACATTGCCGCTGCGCGCCGAGTTCGAGCACGCGCTCATCGTTCTGGACGGAGATGTCCAGATCGAGGACCGCGCCGTGGCCCCCAGCGATCTGGCCTACCTTGGCAGCAACCGCGCCGAGCTGCACTTGCGCAGCAGCGGCACGGCGCACACCCTGCTGCTCGGCGGCGAGCCCTTCGAGTCGCCGCTGCTGATGTGGTGGAACTTCGTCGCCCGCACCCGTGAGGAGGTCGACGAGGCCTACCGCGAGTGGCAGGGGGAATCGGAGCGCTTCGGCACGGCGCGGTCGGTGATTCCGCGCATCCCCGCCCCGGTGCCGTTCTGGTGGACCCAGGCCTAGGGGCAGCCCGGTGCGGCGGCGATGGGGCCGGAGCCGGTGACCACCACCGTCGCGGCGGCGGCGACCGGCGGCTGGAACCCGCGGTGGTCGGCGGTGATCAGCACGGCGTCGATGCGGTGGCGTCCCGGCGCCATGGTGAGGGCGACGGTGTCGGCGCCCATCTCGGTGACCTGTGCGCCGTCGACCCGGATGAGCAGCAGCTGGCCCGGGCCGGGCACCTTTGCACTTCCCGAGGCGACGCCGCAGACGCGAATCGCCACCGGGCTCGTCGTGGTGCGGCCGTCCAATCCGGCGAGGCTGATGGCGAAGCCCGGCGACTGCGGTATCGACGGCTTGGTCAGGTACACCGCCGCGGTTCCGGCCAGCCCGGCGACCGCCAGGGCGGTGAAGAGGGCGCGGCGGCGGCGGTCCGACCAGGAGAGGAGCACGCCCAGCAGGCCGCCGAACAGGGCCAGCGCCGTGAGCCACGGCACCACGGCCGGCGCGCCGCCCGGCGAGAGGATGTGGGCGATCACGAGGAGCGGCGGCGGCGGCGGGCGAGCAGCAGACCGAGCAGCACCGCCACGGCGATGACGATGGCCACGGCGCCCGCGGCCCAGGGCAACCAGCCGAACCGGCCGTCACTCGCCGGGGGCGAGGGCGCCGCGGCGGCGGCGACCACCGCGGCGTCGCCGAACTGCGTGGTGTTGGCGGCGAAGATGTCCGGACCGGCGACGGGAGTTGTGGCCAGAGGTGTCCAGATTCCGCCGGTGGCGAGGTCGATGGTGGCGGGGCCGACGCCGATGGGACCGCGCAGCACCAGGGTGGCGGGGTGCCCGGGAAGCAGTGGCACCGCGACGCCGCTGTCGGTGGTGGCGGTGAAGCGATAGGCGTTGCCGGCGATGACGCCGTTCGGCGGGCGCACCGGCGGCGGGTCGACGGGGGTGATCGACACGGTCAGGGAATGCGTTCCTGGCGGCACGTCGAGGGAGCCGGCGGCGACGATGAGCTGTGCCTGGGGCGGGTTCTCGCGCGTCGCCAGCACCAGCGGGCCGACGTCCTGGCCGGTGTACGGGACGGTGTCCGAGGCGCTGGTCGGCGCGCCCTGCTGTCCCGGCGACGGGTGCAGGTAGATGTATGGCGAGGGGAGGACGAAGCTGTCGTAGAGCGGCGGCGCGCCCTGGGGCGCGACGATGCGCACCGCGGCCACCACGGCCAATCCGAGCAGCAGCAACGCGGACGCGCCGAGGCACTGCGACCGGCTCACAGCACCAGCCAGGCGCCGCAGTCTGCGACGGCGTGCGCCACCGCGGGCGCGATGACGCCGCCGCTGAGCACGCGCAGGCCGCCGAGCCACAGCCCGACGCCGAGGTCGAGCGGCAGGGCGCGCCATCCGTAGAGCGGGACGTGCACCGCGGCGAAGGCGAGGGCGCACACCACCGCGGCGCACACCGCACCGCCGAGGCGCGCCACCGCGTCGAAGAGCACCCCGCGGAATACCACCTCCTCGGCGACCGCGATGCAGGCGACCAGCAGCGTCCATGGGACAGCCGCTGCCGCGGACGGCCGCGGCCAGAGCTGCACCGGCAGGCCCGGGAGCAGTACGACGAGCAGCACCAGCACGCCACCACCCGCGGCGCCGAGCGCAACAACACGTGATCGCCCGCGCACACCCGTCCCTCGCTGCGCACCCTCGACCGCAACGTGGGGCAGCGGGGCCTGGCTGGAAAGGAACTTTGCCGCCGCAACGCCGAACAGCAATACGCTGAACACCAAAGCAGCGGGCACCGACTGCGCCGGTCCCGCGCTCCCGGCGACCACCACCCGCGCCACCAGCGCCACCCCCACCCCCGCAAGCAACGACAGCGCCGGCAGCAGCGGCCGCGACGCCGCCCTCACCGCGGCAGCGGAACCATGGCGATCGTCCCCGTCGCATACGCCGGCGGCCACACCACGACGCTGTGCCGCACCGCCTGCCACTGCCAGATCACCGCCGCGGCGCGCAGGTTCTGCCCGAGCTGGTCCCCGCTCGACTGGAAGCGCAGCCCGCCCCCATTGGGCAGGCTCCCTTCGGGCAGGTCGACACCGCGCGCCGCGGCGGCGATCCCCCGCGCGTCGAGCGATCGCGCGGCGGGCAGCACGGAGTGGAACAGCGCCCACGCCGCGCTGAACCCGGAGATCCCCTCCTCGGACGGCGCCCGCCCGGTGCGTTGCTGCCAGACCTGGGAGAAACGCCCGTACAGCGCCTGCGCCTCCGCACTCAGCCCAGCGGCGTTGAAGCTCCGGTCAGGACGGTCCGAGGCGAACACGCCCACCGCGTCGGCACCAAGGGCATCGCCGAAGTCGGGCAGGCACTGCGCCATGGTGGTGCCGATGAAGGCGTCGACGTGCAGCCCCGCACTCAAGAACGCGCGGCGGAAGCTGATGCCGTCGGGGATGTGCGACGAGAGCAGCAGGATGTCCGGGCTGGCCGCGCGGATCGCGGCCACGGCGCCGCTCCAGTCGGGCACGGCCAGCGACGGGTTGTAGACGCTCTCCCCCACCACGCTCACCCCGCCCGCGCCCAGCGACGCCCGCGCCGCATCGGCCACCGAGTGCGCGTAGGCGTCGTCGGCGGTGACCAGGAAGGCGCGCAGCGAGGCGGGCGCGCGCTGCAGCAGCGGGGCGAGCTGGCCCACGACGAAGCGTCCCGAGTTGCCGCCCAGGTTGGCCCCGTTGGCGCCGACGCGGAACACCAGCGGCTGCGCCTGCCCGGTGACCTGGTCGGCGACCGCCCCCGTCTCCCAGTACACCATGCCCTCGCGGGCCACCGCCGCCGCCGCCGGGATCGACAGCGCCGACGAGTATGCGCCGAGAACGGCCGCAACTCCGTCGTGGTGCAGCGACGCCGCCAGCGCGACCGCCTGGTCGCCGGATTCGAGGTCGCGCAGGTCGAAGCTGATGCGCCGTCCGGCCACGCCGCCGCCGTCGTTGACCATCTGCGCCGCGAGCTGGGCGCCGAGATACTCGTCACGCGCGTCGGCGGCGACGCTGCCACCCAGCGGGAACATCGCCCCGATGCGCAGCTCGGCGGCAGGCGAGCCGCCGCCGCCACCCGCCGGGGAGCCGCACCCCGCGAGCACCACCACGACCAGCGCCACGCCGAGCGCCCGCGCCGCCCTCACTGGGCCACCGAGAACACGATCGACTGCGAGTACACCCGCGGGTTGAACGGGAAGTGGTCCGACGCCACGAACTCCGCGCGCAGCGTGTACACGCCCGGATGCACCGGCACGTCCTGCTGCAGCGAGTAGGCCATGTAGATGAGCTGGTTGTCGAGGTAGAGGTGCACGTGTCCCTCCGTCGGCGTGATCTGCGTGGTGGTGGTCTTCACCACGGTGGCGTTCTGCAGCGCGACGGCGACGTGCAGGCTGGTTCCGTGCACGACCTCGTTGGCCGTGGGGCTGGCGATCTCCAGCGTGGCCGGCGACGAGGGGCGCGACGCCAGGTCAGGCGTCGACGACGCCGCGGGGGTCGGCGACGCGCCGCCCCCACCACCGCCGCCGCATGCGCTGAGCAGCAGCAGGGCCGCGCCTAGGAATGCGATCGGTCGTGCGCGCATCGGGGTGTCCTCATTCTCCCGCCACGACGTCGAGCGAGGCGGAGATGCTCTCGCCGCTCGCCGTGCTGCCGCTGATGTCGAAGTGATACCTGCCGCCGCCGAGGGTCAGGTTGTTGACCACGAAGTGCCCGGGCTCGAGCATCTGCACGGGCAGCGGCGCCGCCCTGCCGCCCGCCGGGGTCATGGTGATGGTACAGGTGGTCACCGGGAGCTCCACGCCCTTGGCGTCGAAGAAGGTGCTGTGGAAGATGAGCGGGCCGGGGCGGTCAGGGTCGAGATAGACCTGGACGCTGCGGCCGTCGCCGAGGTGGACGGTATACAGCGTGGGGATGCCCGCGCCGCCCTTGCGCACCTCGAGCCGCGGCGGCGGCACCCGCGTGGTGAGCTGGAGCTGCACCTCCGCGGACTGCGCGCCACGCTCCACCAGCACGCTGACCTGCCACGTCCCCGCCAGTGAGAGGTTGGCGCCCGACCCGGTGAAGCTGCCGTCCGGCTGGCGCTTCAGGTCGAGCGACGAGGCGCCGACGTCGCTGCGCGAGGGGAAGGAGAAGCGCAGCTGCACCCCGTCGGCGGTCACCGGCTGCCCGGTGTCGTAGTCGACGACGCGCACGGTGAAGCGGTCGAAGCCCGCCGTGCCCGGTGTGGCGGCGAGCTGCACCTTGACGGTGGTGCCCGCGTCGCTGCCACTGGCCACCACCTGCGCGGGCGGCGCGGGCTGCGCGGCCGAGACCGGCGGCGAGATGTTGACCAGCGCGGCCGCCACCAGCAACGCCGCCGCGCCGACCACCACTTCGGTCGACGCCACGCGGCGCAGCCCGCGAACGACCTGCACCGCCCGCGGCACGTTGCGCCAGCGGTTGACGGCACCGAGCAGCGCCAGCAGCGACACCAGCACCAGCTTGAGGATGACGAGCTGCCCGAACGGCGTGTGTCCCAGCGCGTACCAGGATTGCACCTCGATCACCGAGCGCCAGATGCCCGTGCCCACCACGACGGCCAGGGCCACCGCGGCGGCCGTCGACATGCGCCGCACAACGCGGCCGCGCGCCTCGCCGTCGAGGCCGCGCAACGAGAGCAGCAGCGCCGCCAGCCCGCCGATCCACACCCCCACGGCGGCGACGTGCAGAAACTGCATGAGCAGGTTGAAGGCCGCCGGCGACTGCGCACCCGCGTGCGACGAGGCCGCGTCGGCCCACATCGCACCCGCCGCGGCCAGACCGGCCACCACCAGCGCCGCACGCCGCACCGCCGAGGCCCACATCAGCGCCGCAAACACCACCGCGACGCCGGCGATCACCGTGGGCACGATGCGCCCGGTGAGCTGATGCCCCAGCGAGGTGGCGAACACGTCGGACCACGACGCCCCCGCCGCGCTGCGCTGCGCCTCGGCCACCCCGTATGTGCCAAACCCGGCCAGAACCCACCCGGCCCCGGCCAGCCACACCAGCCGCGTCGACGGCCGCGCCGGGATCAGCGCCGCCATCAGCGCCGCGCCGAGCAGCAGCACCAGCCCGGCGAAGATGCTCCAGCGCCCCGCCACCGCCAGCGCCGAGGGCGGTGGGCTGCCGCCGCCCGCCGAGCTCACTCCGGTCGTCGCGCCCGCCGGTGACACGCCGACGCCGAAGGCCAGGCTGCCCGCCGCGTAGTGCCCGTCGACCGCCGACACGGTGCGCCAGCTCACCGTGTAGACGCCCTGCGGCAGCGGCTTGACCGGCACCTGCAGGGTGAGGTCGTCGCCCGGCGCGACGCGCAGCGGCCCGCTGTCGAACGACTGTCCCGAGCTGCCCAGCACGGTGATCGTCGACAGCCGCGGGTCGGGCGCCTCGCCGAAGGTGATGCTGACCACCGCGGGCGCCTGCTGCACCGTCGAGCCGTCGGCGGGCGACGACGACTGCGGCAGGGCGTGCGCCGACGCCGAGTGCGGCACAGCGAGTGCCACCCCCGACGCCAGCAACACGCCCGCAAGCGTGACGCAGAGCCTGCGTCGCATCACCACATGCCTATGCCTTGCGCCGCCTCGCGGCCAGGGCCACACCACCGCCACCGAGCACCACGCCGGCCACCAGGGCGACGATGCCGATGACCATCGCGCGGTTGGCCGCACTCGACGCGTCATCGGCCGCCTTCTGCGCCGTGGCCACACGCGAACCGGTCTGGGTCAGCTTGGTCGACAGCGCCGTGGTCGGCGGCAGCTTGACGGGGAACTGGTCGTCGCTCGGCTCGGTGACCACCGCGAAGGTCTTGTCGGACGCGGTGATGGTCTGGTCCACCGCGGTGCCGTGCACGTCGCCGGTGATGTGGAAGGTGTAGGCGCCGACCACGGTGGGGATGAGCGGCACGTTGTAGTCGCCGGGGGTGCCCAGGCCGGTGTCGGGGTCGAAGCCCGGGGCGAGGTCCTTGGTGTCGCTCTTCTGGCTGCCGATGGTCACCTGCGCCTTGAGGGCGCCCGCCTGGAGGTCGTTGACCGCCTTGCCGGAGGCGTCGGTGACGATCACCTCGACGGCGTTGGCGAAGCCGACGTAGGTGGGCTCGTTGGCCCAGCCGATGGCCAGCGTGTAGGGGCCGATGGTCTTGACGGCGTGCGCCGACGCGGGCAGCACGATGGCGGTGGCGAGCGTTGCGCCGCCCGCGATGGCGATGGTGCGGCGAAGCAGGGCCGCGCGACGGCGGCCGGAGGTGGCTTGCACTTGTTTGTGCTCCTCGTGTCCAAAACTGACGAATGCGGCGCGCGCGCACACGCGCACGCCGCCGGGCGGATGTCAGGCGGAGACGGGCACGGGCGGGGGGCGGCACCACAGCCGCCCGAAGCGGTCGAGGGGCAGCGGCCCGGCCACCACGGCGCCGGGCAGCAGCGGGCGCAGCGAGCCGAGACGGTCGAGCAGGAGGCGGAGCAGCAGGGTCGCCCGCTCCACCAGCACGGCGCGGCGGCGCAGCAGGCGTCGCGCCAGCGCCACCGCGGCGCAGAGCAGCAGGGCGACGCCCGCGTGCACCAGCGGCGCCAGCGCGTGCACGCCGGTGATGGCGCCGAGCCCCGGCGCGGGCGCGCCGCCGACCGCGGCCTCGACGTTCTCCTGGAACAGGTACAGGCCGATCTGCAGCGCGGTCAGCGGCAGCCACCAGGTCGCCAGCAGCCTCGTGGCCGAGCGCGGCCCGGTGGCCAGGGCGCCGGCGCGCTGAGCACGTCGCGGCGCCTCGGAAGCGCCTCGCCGGCCCCGCAGGGCAGCGGCAACCGCGAGGCGCACCCCGGCGAGCTGCCGCCCCAGGCCGAGCCAGAGGCGCACGCCGCGCACCGCCCCGGCCGCCGCCGCCAGGGCGAGCAGCATGCCGACAGGCAGCATGTAGACGTGCAGCGAGCGCAGCATCACGTCGCCGAGCCCGGCGACGCCGCCGACGCGCGCGTACTCGAGGGTGTGGCCCAGCCACAGGCCGACCAGCGCCAGCAGGACACCGCCGGACGCGGCCAGCCGGAGCCGCCGGGGCGATCGGGCCACGGGCGCGGTCATCGCGGGGAAGCATACCCGTGCGGCCGGGACACCGCCGTCACCGAGCGCCGTATCCTGCCGTGGGGCCGATGCCCCAATCACGCTGAGGACTCCTAGGTTCCCTTGCCCATGCCGTCCCCCCGCCTGCGCCGCCCCGCCCTGCTCGCCCTGCTCGGGGTGCTGGCCACTGCCTGCGGCGGCGCCACGGCCGGCGGCGGCGCCCAGAGCGGCAGTGGCGACCTCACCGTCGCCCCGCAGAACTCGACGCTGCTGGTCGGCGTGAACCGCATCAGCATCGCCCTCATCGACGCCCAGCAGCAGCCGGTGAACAACGCCACCGTCAGCCTGGAGATCGACAGCAACGGCACGCGCGTCGCCACCCGCCCGCTGCAGTGGATCGGGCCCAACTACGACAACAAGCCCGTCTACAACGGCACCGCCAGCTTCGCGCAGAGCGGCACCTACACCCTGGTCGCCCACGCCACCATGCCCGACGGCAGCGCGAAAACCGGCAAAGCGGACGTCAGCGTCACCACGCACTCGCCGGAGCTGCCGGTGTCGTTCCAGCCGCCCGCGGTGTCGCAGCGCATCATCACCGACCCCAACACCAAGCCGAGCGACGTCGACAGCGGCGTCCCGCCCGACGACTGGCACACCACCACCATCGCCCAGGGCCTGGCCCAGCACCGGCCGATGCTGCTCTACTTCGGCGAGCCGGGCTTCTGCATGACCGCGGTGTGCGGCCCGGTGGTGAACGTGCTCAAGCAGCTCTGCACCACGTACTGCGACCGCCTGCTCTTCGAGCACATCGAGGTGCGCACGCCGCCGGGCGCGCAGGGACCGTTCAACCCCGCGTACATCGCCTTCGGGTTGACCAGCGAGCCGTGGATCTACTTCGTCAACGCCTCGGGCGTGGTCGCCGACCGCTTCGAGGGACCGGTCACCATCGACGAGCTCAGGGGCGCCGCCGACGGCACCCTGGCGGGACGCGTGCCCGCCGTGGACGTGGCCGCCGGGTGAGCGCCGCCGAGGGCGACACTCAGCCCCGGCCGGCGCGCCGCAGGCTCAGCCGGCAGCGACTGCTGATCGGCGTGCTCACCCTGGCGGCCGCGGCCACGGGCGGGACCGCGCTGGCGACACGGCTCACCGCCTCCTCGCCCTCGCTGCCCGACGTCGCCCTGGTGGCGACCACCCCCGCGACGCTGGGCACCGCGCAGCAGGTCTCCGACGTGCGCCTCAGCAACGCCCGCGGCGACGCCGTGCCACTGCTCGGCGGCGCCCGCCCCACCTCGATCGCCCCCAGCCTCGCCGACCTCGGCGTCTACAGCGTCGGCGCCGGCGACTACACCGGAGTTACGGCCATAGTCGGCGGCAACACGCGGACCGCCCGCGCCGCCATCGCCGTGCGCAGCGGGCAGCTCCTCCCCCTCCTGCTGGTGGTCACGCCCGACTCGATCAGCGTCGCCAGCGGCAACGACGGCGTCAACCACGCGGTGCTCGCCGCCGCCGGGCAGCTCATCCACCCGCCCGACGTCACCTTCGTCGACCAGAACGGCGCCCCCGTCCCGCTGCGCAGCCTGCACGGCAAGGTGCTGGTGGCCGCCGCGCTCGACACCCACTGCCACGACACTTGCCCGCTCTACACCGCGCTCTGGGCCGACCTGCAGCACGTCATCCGCGAGCGCGGCTGGGGCGACCGCGTGGCCATCGCCGAGATCAGCATGGACCCCGAGCGCGACACCCCCGCCGAGCTGCTCGCCTACGCGCACCTCACCGGCGCCACCTGGCCGCTGCTGCGCGGCGACGTGGCCACCACCTTCCAGTTCTGGCTGTCGCTGCACGCCTCGTACCGCAAGGGCGCGCCGTCCACTCCCGCGCCGACCGACTGGTACACCGGCCAGCCCGAGACCTACCACCTCGACCACGACTCGGTTGCGGTCGTCTTCGACCAGAACGGCGACGCCCGCTACATCCTGCAGGGCAACCCGCGCCTCGGCCACGCCCTGCCGCCGGCGCTCGACGCCTTGATGAACCCGGCCAAGAAGGCGCAGGTGGAGCAGACCGCGTCGTGGTCGCTCACCGACCTGCTCGACCGCGTCGACACCGTGCTCGGCCTGCCCACCGAGGTCGACCGCGGCACCGAGCAGGCGGCGCGCACCGGCGCCCGCGCGCCCGCGTTCACGTTGAAGGGCCTCGACGGCACGCCCGTGTCGCTCGCTCAGCAGGCCGGCCGTCCCACCGTGGTGACCTTCTGGGCGACGTGGTGCGCGCCGTGCCGCAAGGACCTGCCCGGGCTCGCGGGCGCCGTCAAGGCGCATCCCGACCTGGTGGTGCTGGCGGTCGACGTCGGCGACGACGCCAACCAGGTGCGCGACTACCTGCGCTCGGTGCTCGGCGCCGACGCCGGCCGTCTCACCGCATTGCTCGACGACCACTCCACCGGCGCGCGGTACGGCGTGTCAGGGCTGCCGGTCACGGTGTTCGTCGGCGCCGACGGCATCGTGCAGTCGGTGCGCATCGGCCAGCTCCACGACGACGACCTGACCACCGCGCTGGCGGCGATCGGCGTCTAGGAGACCGCTGCGGCGCGTGGTGCCGCGAGGTATGACCGCGCCAGTTCCGCGATGCGCGAGGTCACCTCGCCCGGCGCTTCGAGCTGCAGCATGTGCCCGGCGCCAGGCAGCTCGACCAACTCGGCAACATCGGGCAGTGTCTGTGCGAGCTTGCGCGCGTGCCACGGCGGGGTCAGCTTGTCGAGCGCGCCGACCATGACCACGGTTGGCACCCGCAGCTCGGGCACCGACTCGTAGAGGTCGAGCGAGGACAGCGCACGGCCGAATCCCGCGCGGACCGGCGCGGGACAGCGGGCGGTGATCTCCTCGGTGAAGGCCACCGCGCCGGGACTGGCGTTGGGACTCAAGGCGACGTAGCGGATGGCGCGGTACGACAGCGGCGTGCTGTGCTGCGGCAGCTTGAGCGGGAGGTCGAGGGCACGCGGCGCCAGGGCACGGTAGACCCGCGCACCGATGCGAGGCCGCAGCACCAGGAGCTGTTCGAGCAGGTCGCCCATGCCGGTGCCGACCAGCATCGCCCCGGCGCAGCGCTCGGCGACCTGCTGGGGATGGCGGCCCGCCCAGGCGACGATGGTCATGCCGCCCATCGAGTGCCCGACGACCACGCAGCGCTGCGTGTCAGGAACGGTGGCCTCGATCACCGCGTGCAGGTCGTCGCCAAGCGCGTCCGACGAGTAGTCACCACCGCGCGGCGGCTCGCTGCGCCCGTGCCCGCGCTGGTCGTAGGCGACGACGCGGAACTCGCCCATCAGGTCGCGGATCTGGTGGTGCCACACCGCGATCTCGTTGGTCCAGCCGTGCACCAGCACCACCGTGGGCGCGTCGGCCGGGCCGAAGACCTCGGCGTGCAGCACGGTGCCGTCAGCCGAGCGCACCTCGACGCCATCGCCCCGGATCGGCCGGCTCAGCTCGACGGTGTCGGGGTCGGCGGCGATGCTGCGGGCGTCACGTCGGCGCTGCACCTCCCAGGCGGCGGCGCTGAGCGCCAGCGCCCCGGCGGCGCCCAGGGCGCGGCGGACGGTCCTCGAAGCCGGCATGGGACGGCATGATCGCGCACCGTACCCACCCCGCGCCAGCTCACCCGCCCGCGGTGACCGGGGTGCCGCGCCGCAAGGGCGGTCAGGCGGCGGCGGTCGACGTTCCGGCGCGGAAGCCTGACCACCAGCTCACCCGCTCGGCGGCGACGTCGACGGTGGTGCGCGCCGCGCCGCGCCGCACCACCCGCCCCTCGCCGCGCAGCACCACGCCGCGGAACCCCGAGGGGCGCTCGCTCTCCGAGTTGTGGAAGGTGACGCAGGCGGGCGCGCGGGTGGCGCCGCTGACCATGTCGAGCGCGGCGGTGGCGACCTGCACGCGGCCGCCAGGGTCGGCGTGGAGCGTGGGCAGGGCGACCGCACCGGCCGGTGACGACCAGCCCAGGCTGGCCGACTCGGGCACGTCGAGCGCTGCGTCGACGCCGTCGGGAAGCGCGGCGAGCAATTGGGCCAACGGCGGTACGTTCGTGGCGTCGGCACGCGGCTCCCGTGTGCTGGCGCGGTGCCAGCGTCCCCAGCCGTGGACCAGCCGCTCGCCGTCGAGCAGCATGCCCCGCTCCGGCTCGATGGCCACCAGCACGCGGTCGTAGACGCTGAGGTCGCCGGTGCCGCTGACCACGTCGCGCACGAAGCCACCGAGGAGCAGGCGCGCGTTGCGCAGCGCGTACGCCGTCGCAGCGCGGGCCACGGGCAGCGAGTTCATGACAATCCCGACCGTTTCCGAAGGCGGCCAGAAGGACAGCACCTCGGCGCGTCCCGACACCACCACCGCGCGCGTGCCGCTGCGCACCAGCACGGCGGCGTGGTGGCGGCGGCGCACGGAGCGGACCCGGATGGTGCGTCGCGAGCTGACCACCCAGAGCCGTCCGCCCGCGGTGGCGAAGGCAGCGGGCGTGATGTGCGGGCCGCGCACCGTGTCGACGGCGACGGCCGCGTAGGGCTGCGAGTTGAGCACGGTGGCGACGTCGGGACGGTCGAGGGGCGAAGCCATGTGCGTAGTCTAACGCAACGCGTCATAGCGCGTCAGACGGCGCGAAGAAACCTGTTGCCTCGGGCGCCCCGGGTGGCTACACTCGCCACGCGGCCGCACTCCTTCCCCATTTGCCCCCGTGTCCCCGGTCTGCCCTTCCCCACGACCGCGTGCGCCTTGGAGCTTCCCGACGGAGGGACCACGTGCCCACATCGAGGCCGGAGCGATTCCCGTGCTGACGGTCAGCGGACCGTCCCTCGCGCCCGTCGAGCTGCGCCCCGCCGGGGACGCCGACGGCGCCTTCCTGTTCGAGGTCTATGCCTCCTCGCGGCGTGACCCGCTGGCCCCGCTGGGCTGGGACCGGCCCACCGTGGACGCCTTCCTGCGTACCCAGTTCGAGGCCGAGGAGCGCGACTGGCGGCATCACCAGCCCGGCGCGCAGTGCTGCGTGGTGCTCCGCGGCGGCGTGCCCGTGGGCCGTCTCTACCTGGCGCGCACCGATCAGGAGCTGCGGGTCATGGACATCGCCCTGCTCCCCGAGCACCGCGGCCACGGCATCGGCACCGCGCTGCTGCAGCAACTGCTCGACGAGGCGACGCGGACGCGGCGCACCGTGCGCGCCAATGTCGAGCGGTCCAGCCCGGCGGTGCGGCTCTACCGCCGCCTGGGCTTCCTCCACGCCGCCACGCGCGGTGCGTCCTGGCTCATGGAGTGGACGCCGCGGGCCGCCGCCTGACAGGGCGCGGCTCGGGCGGGGTGGTTGGGGGTGGCGCGGCGGGCGCGGAGTTGTGGGACGCGCCGGCGGCGCGCGCCACCCCCGGGGCAGGGGATGTCGAGGTGACTACTGCGTCGGCGGCAGCACGCCCGCGGAGGCGGTGGCGGTGGCGGCCAGCAGGCTGAGGGCGAAGGCGACGGCGATGGCGACGGGGTTGCGAAGGAAGCGGCGCATTGTGGTGTCTCTCTCCAGGAACGGTCTGTTCGCGGCGGGGCGAACGGCTCGATCAGACTAGGAGGCGACTGTCCCCCGCGC
The DNA here is from genome assembly GCA_035569495.1 of Candidatus Angelobacter sp. Classification (GTDB taxonomy): domain Bacteria; phylum Chloroflexota; class Dormibacteria; order Aeolococcales; family Aeolococcaceae; genus DASRDZ01. The sequence continues at coordinate 78,638 of DATMMX010000038.1, forward strand.
CGTCCTGTTCCTGTCACATATGTCACGTTCTCGGATCGCGGCTGCTCGGCAAATGACAGCGCCGGCAACGGGCTGTCACGGGCGTGACGCGGACCACCTGGTCAAGACGTTCGGCGTAACGAGCGCGCAACGGAAGTCGGCACCCGATTGTTGTCGGCGATTGCGGCGGGAACTCGAGGCGCGGCGCCGCTCAGGCGGTGGCGGGGGCCTCCGCGCGGGGTCCGAAGCGGCGCACCGCCCAGGCCACCGCGCCCACCAGCCCGGCGTCGGTGCCCAGCGCGGCGGGCACGAAGCGGCAGCGTGCCAGCGGCGCGGCGAAGGCGATCTCGCGCACCCCGGCGTGGAGCGGGGCGAAGAGCAGGTCGCCGGCGTTGATCAGCCCGCCGCCGACCACCACCACCTCGGGGCTGAGCAGGTTGAGCATGCCGCCCAGGGCGAGGCCGAGGGCCCGGCCGGCCTCGGCATAGAGCCGCACCGACAGCGCGTCGCCCTGCTCGGCGGCGTCGGCGACGGCGCGCGCGTCGAGCAGCTCGGGCGCCAGCGACGACAGGCTCGACGCCCCCCCCGCCGCCAGCAGCTCGCGGGCGCGCCGGGCGATCGCGGTGCCCGAGGCGGTGCCCTCCAGGCAGCCGCGGTGTCCCTGTCCGCAGGGCGGTCCATCCGGTGTGTAGATGGTGTGGCCGATCTCCCCCGCCGTCCCCGCCGCGCCGCCGTAGAGCTCGCCGTCGGAGACGATGGCGCCGCCCACCCCGGTGGACACGGTGACGAAGAGCACGAAGCGCGCCCGCAGCGCCGCGCCCGCGATCCACTCCGCGAAGCCGGCCAGCCGGGCGTCGTTCTGGATGGCCACCGGGCAGCCGAGGCGCTGCTGCAGCATGGCCTGGGCGGGCATGTCCTGCCAGCCGTGCAGGTTGGGCGTGGTGTAGACGACGCCCGCCACCGGGTCGAGCGGCCCGGGGATGCCGATGGCCACGCCCGCCGGGGTGACGCCGCCGGTGGCCTCGCGCACCGCCGCGGCGATGACGTCGAGCACCGCCGCGGGCGGGCCCGCCGCCGGGGTGGCGCGGCGCACCGGAATGGTGTGGGTCGCCTCGCCGGTGGCCACCGCGGCGCGCACCAGGGTGCCACCGAGGTCGACGCCGACCAGCGGCGGGCCGGCCGGTCCCCCTGCCTGGGTCACGCACCGTTCTCCAGGGTGTGCCACTGCGAGGGCGCGGCAAGGGCGTCGGCTTCGTCGGGCCCCCACGACCCGGCGGCGTAGGGCAGCACCGGCGGCGGGTGGCGCAGCACGGGGTCGATGATCTCCCAGCCGCGCTCCACCTCGTCCTCGCGGATGAACAGGGTGTGGTCGCCGACCAGTGCGTCGTGGAGCAATCGTTCGTAGGCCTCGGGCGGGCTGGTCTTGAACGAGCTGCCGTAGCTGAAATCCATGCGCACGGTTTGCGTGGCGATCTCCGGACCCGGCTGCTTGGCGACGAAGTCGAGGGCGATGCCCTCGTCGGGCTGGATGCGCACCACCAGCAGGTTGGAGTCGACGTGGCCGACGTCGAGGCCCTGGAAGAAGTGCAGCGGCACGTCGCGGAAGACGACCACCACCCGGGTGTCGCGGCGGCGCAGCCGCTTGCCGGTGCGCAGCAGGAAGGGCACGCCCGACCAGCGCCAGGTGTCGATGTGCAGGCGCAGCGCGGCGAAGGTCTCCACCGTCGACTCCGGCGATACCCCGGGCTCCTCGCGGTAGCCGAGCACCGGCTCGCCGTCAACCGTGCCGGCGGTGTACTGGCCGCGCACCACCTCATGCGGGTGGATCGGCTGCACCGCGCGCAGCACCTTGACCTTCTCGTTGCGCAGCGACTCGGCGTCGAACATCACCGGCGCCTCCATGCCGACGATGCTGAGCACCTGGAAGAGGTGGTTCTGCACGATGTCGCGCAGCGCCCCGGTCTCCTCGTAGAACCTGCCGCGCCCGTCGACGCCGATCGACTCGGCGACGCTGATCTCCACCCGCTCGATGCAGTCGCGATTCCAGATGCGCTCGAAGATGGAGTTGCCGAAGCGGAAGACGAGCATGTTCTGCACCGTCTCCTTGCCCAGGTAGTGGTCGATGCGGTAGATGCGCTCCTCGGGCAGCACCTGGTGCAGCGCGGCGTTGAGGTCGCGCGCCGATTGCACGTCGTGGCCGAACGGCTTCTCGATGATCAGCTTGGTGCCGGCGGCCAGACCGCTGTCGCGGACGGCGTGCACCATGGGCACGAAGGCCGACGGCGGCACGGCGAGGTAGACAAGGCGCAGCTTGCGCCGCAGCGACTTGCGCAGCGGCACCAGGTCGTCGTCGGCGGTGGTGGTGACGAAGCGCAGGCGGGGGGCGAGCTGCTGCCAGACGTGCTCGTCGAGCCCGGTGCGCGAGTTGGCCTTGATGGCGTCGTGGGCGTGGCTGCGGAAGTCCTCGTCGCCCCACGGCAGGGGCGCGACGCCGACCACGTCGCCCGAGGTGGGCAGCAAGCCCTCGGCGCACAGGTTGTACAGCGCGGGCAGCAGCTTGCGCGAGGCCAGGTCGCCGGAGGCTCCGAAGACGACGATGTCCTGGTCGTCGGGCGGCCGGAGCGTCATCGTGTGCCTCCGTGGGCGGCTGGGCGGCGCGTGGAGTGCTTAGCGGCCGCCCAGGTGGCGCCGCGCCGCGTCGGCGACCTTGACCAGCAGGGCCAGGCCGACGCAGACCAGGACGCCCATGAAGAGCGGGAACTCGGCGTCGGGCGTGTGCCAATCGTAGACGGCGAGCACGCCGCCGATGAACAGGCCGATGGTGGCCAGAACCAGGAAGAACACCGCGGTGCGGGTGGCGGGGTCGAGCTGGGCCTTGCCGCCGTAGCGCTCCGCCGGGCTGGGGGCGAGCGGCGGCATGGGGAAGAAGTGGCGCAGCGCGGCGGCGCCGGCCTGCAGCACGAGGGCGCTGCCGAAGAGCACCAGGGTGACGATCACCGCCGGCCACTCGGCGCTCGGCGTGGCGTAGGTGTAGACGGCGAGAACCCCGGCGTAGAGGCCGCCGACGCAGGCCAGGCTGAGCAGGATGGCGGTCATCCAGGTCAGCGCGTCGAGCTGCGGCAGGGTGATCTGGGGCAGGGTGATCATCGGGCCGGTCGCCTCGGCGGGGATCAGGGTGCCGACCAGGCGGGGGTCGAGGCTGAGGCCGCTGACCCTGGCCTGCATGCCGAAGGTCTGCACCTCGGGCATGCGGGTGGTGGCCCCGGCGATCAGGCCGGGCTGGGGGCCGGGGAAGAGGCGGCGCTCCTCCTTGCGGCCGTCGGGGTAGGTGAGCCGGAGCAGGCCGCAGACCTCGCAGTGCCAGGCCTCGATGGGCAGGCCGCCGACCACGGGACCGTAGTACATGGTGGTGCGGCGCACGCCCTCGGGGCCCAGCGCCCCGTCGTAGGGGGCGAACTCGTGGGCCATGACGCCCAGGACCGGGGCCGGGTGGTCGCACTCCTCGGGGGTGGGGGGAGTGGTGCGGGGGGCGTGAGCGGGGGCGGTGTCTGGGGCGACCACGGCGGGGATTGTACTAGCGGGGTGCCCGGTCGCTCCGGGGGGGGGAACCCCGGTTCCGGTATTGCCGCTCCCCTCAGCGCCGCCGAGGCACCGGGGCGCGACCGCGCTCCCCCATGGCCAGGTCCTCCGCGCGGCGGTGGGCCTCCAGCTCGGCGCCGTCATCCAGGGGGCTGAGCGTTGCCGGCTCGCCCTCGCCGTCGCGGTGAGCCATCCCCGCCGCCAGCACCCAGTCGGTGAGCGCCGGATTCTTGGGCAGCAGCGACCCGTGCAGGTAGGTCCCGATGACCCGCCCGTGCAGCACCCCCTCTCCCCCATCCTCCCCGTTGTTGCCACCCCCGACCACAACTCGCCCGAGCGGCCTGAGCCCCGGCCCCAGCCAGGTGCGCCCCCCATGGTTCTCGAAGCCGACCAGCGTGCCCGGCTGCAGGTGCAGCTCCTCCGCCGCCTCGACCACGACGTTGCCGATCCAGCGGTCGTGGCCCGCGCTGCTGCGCAGGTCGAGGATGCCCAGGCCCTCGAGCTGGTTGCCGTCGGCGTCGGTGTAGTGGTGGCCGAGCAGCTGGTATCCGCCACAGACGGCCAGAACCGCGGCGCCGTCGTTCACCGCCCGCTCCATGTCGCTGCGCTTGAAGTCGGTGAAGTCGCGGAAGATGCGCGACTGGTCGCGGTCCTGCCCACCGCCCATGAAGAGGATGTCGCAGGCGGCGATCTCGGCGGGACCGGCCTCGATGGCCACCACCTCGACGTCGACGCCGCGCCAGCGGGCGCGCTGCTGCAGGGCGCGGATGTTGCCGATGTCGCCGTAGATGTTCATGGCGTCGGGGTAGAGGTGGCCGATGCGCAGCGGACGGGTCATGGTGCTGCCTTGCCGTCCTGCCAGAAGGCGGCCACCGCACCGGCGCGCTCGGCGACGGCACGGAGGTCGAGCATGGCGGTGTAGGTGGCGAGGACGGCGACTTCTTCTATTGCCGTTGCTGTGTCCGCCGCGTGTTGCAGGGCGCGCTGCGGGTCGGTCTCGACATGGATGCGCTCGCCCGGCACACCGGCGTACTTGAGGCGCACGGCGAGGTCGTGGGCGCGCGTGCCTGCGGCGACGATGCGGGGCGTGCTCTGTGTGCGTGCCAGGCGTTCGAAGTCGACGTCCCAGAGCCAGGAAACATCGCGACCGTCGGCGACGCGGTCGTTGATGGCGATCAGGTAGGTGGTGGCGTGGCCGAGCTCGTCGGCGGTGCGCAGCACCTCGTCGAAGCCGGCCGGGTTCTTGGCGAGCAGCAGGCGCATGGTGCGGCCGTGCAGGCGCAGCGTCTCCTGGCGGCCGAATCGCGGTTGGAACTGCTCGATCCCCCTGGCGGCCTGCTGCTGGTCGACGCCCAGGGTGCGCAGCGCGGCGTAGGCGGCGAACACGTTGTAGGCGTTGTAGACGCCGCCGACGTGGGCGTGCAGGTGGGCGCCGTCGCTGGTGTCGAGGTCGAGCGTGTCGATGCTCGGGGCTTTGATGCGGGTCAGCGCGTAGTCGGGCGCGGGGCGCGCGAAGTCGCAACTGGTGCAGGAGTATGTGCCACAGTGGGCCAGAACCACCCTGCTGAAGGCGAGCGGCGCGTTGCACACCGGGCAGGCGCGCGCGTCGGCGGCGTGGGGCAGGCCGGGGAGCAGGAAGTCGGTGGCGTCGACGCCGATGGGGACCAGGCCTGTGAGGCCGCGCACCTGTCCCGCGACCAGCGGGTCGTCCACGTTGGCGACGATTCTGGCGCCGTCGGGGAGCTTGCGCAGCGCGTCGCCGATGCGGGCGGCGGTGGTCTCCAGCTCGCCGGAGCGGTCGAGCTGGTCGCGGAGCAGGTTGAGGACCACCACCATGCGCGGCCGGGTCTCCTCGACGGCGCGGTCGAGGTGCAGCTCGTCGACCTCGAACACCGCGGCGTGGGAGCGGGGGCGGCCGCGCAGGTCGGCGTCGGCGACGGCGGCGGCGACCAGGCCGTAGACCAGGTTGGCGCCGCTGCGGTTGGTCAGGACGCGCTCGCCGCTCGCCTCCAGGGCGCCGGCGAGGATGCCGGTGGTGGTGGTCTTGCCGTTGGTGCCGGTGACCAGCACGGTGCCGCCCCGGAGCTTGGGGGCGAGCTTGCGCAGGGTGCCGCGGTCGACGGCGAGGGCGACGTCGCCTGGGATGGTGGTGCCCCCGCCGCGCCGGAGCAGGCGGCTGGTGGCGGCGGCGGCCTTGGCCGAGGCGACGGCGGCGGTGAGGCGGAGGTCGGGGGTCACTGGTTTGTTGTGTGTCGGGGGAGCGGGCCGAGGCGGGCGGGGACGGTGCGGCAGGCGCGGGCGGGGAAGCCGGCGGCCTGGGCCGTGGCGGCGAGGCGGGTCGCTTCTTCTTCCGTTGGCGCCAGGGTGAAGGCGGCGCCACCGCTGCCGGTGAGGTGCCAGGGGGTGTGCGGGGTCAACGCGCGGAGGCGGTCGAGGGCTTCGCCCAGGCCGGGGGCGGCGCGGCAGGCGGCGGGCTCCAGGGCGCTGCCGAGCAGGTCGTCCGGCGGGTGCGCGCCGCGTGCCAGCGCTTGCGCGAGTGCGGCGGTGCGGCCGGTGGGGCGGCGTTCGGCGTCGTTGAGCGCGGCGTAGGCGGCGGCGGTCGCGCTGGGGCCGGCGACGGCGATGGCCAGGTGGAGCGGCGGCACGGTCAGCGAGGCGAGCTGCTCGCCCCGGCCGGTGGCGAGCAGGCTGCCCCCGGCCAGGACGGCGGGGACGTCGCTGCCCAGCTCGGCGGCGGCTTCGGCGATCTGGTGCGACGCGATTGGGCGACCGGCGGCGGTGAGCAGCACGGCGCCCGCGCGCAGCACGGCCGCGGCATCGGCGGAGCCGCCGCCCAGGCCGGCGGCCGCGGGGACCCGCTTGTCGAGCCATAGGTGCAGCGCGGTCGTGCCCTTCGGTTGTCCGTCGTTTGCGAGGTCGAGGAGCAGCGCTGCGGCGCGGGCGGCGAGGTTGTCGGGACCGGTGGGAACGCCCTCGGCGTGGGGTCCGCTCAGCCGCAGGCGGACGGGCTCGGCGCTGTTGGCAATGCTCACCCCCACCAGGTCATGCCAGTCGATGGTGCAGATGACGCTGGCGATGTCATGCCAGCCGGAGGGGCGGCGCTCGGTGACCTCCAGCGAGAGGTTCACCTTGGCGTAGGCGGGGACCACGAGCATGCAGCTCCAGACGGTACCGGGTCGGTTGGCTCGCGCGGCCGCCGCCCGGTTGCTATACTCCCGCGGTTGCCTGCGAGGAGGTGGCTTGCTGCCGCCCGCCCGCTGGTGCTCGTTTCCGACACTGAATCCCTGCCAGGAGACCCGTGGCCAACTCCCGCTCCGCCCGCAAGCGCATCCGCGCCAACGAGCGCAAGCACGTCCGCAACCGGACCGTCCGCTCGGCCGTGCGCACCCGCATCACCAAGGCGCGGCGCGCGCTGCTCGGCACCGAGGTCGAGAACACCCCGGAGCTGGTGCTGGCCGCCGTCCGCGAGCTCGACCGGGCCGCCGAGAAGGGCATCATCCACCGCAACAACGCCAACCGGCGCAAGTCCCGCCTGATGTCGATGGCCCACCGCCTCCTCACCGCCGCCGAAGGCACCGCCGGTGAGGACCAGGCCGCCATCCGCGCCGCCGCCGCCGGCGGCGAGAAGGGACGCGGCCGCCGCGCCGCCGGAGGCGCGAAGAGCGCCGCCAAGTCCGGCACCCGCGCCGCCGCCGACAAGCCCAAGACCGCGCGCGCCAAGAAGGCTTAAGAGAGCCCTCGGCGCGGTCGGCTCGTTCGGTCCAACGGAGGCCGCGCGCCCACCGTCGCCCGGCGGGAGGCACTAATCGCCCGCTGTCGCCGTCCTGTGCAGCCTCCCGTATCCAGTCCTCGTCCGGCTCCGTGGTCGTCGCTGCGCGAGCCCTCCCCTATCCGGTCCTCGCCCGGCTCCGCTGCCTCGCCTCGGTCACCTCGCGGGCAGCCCGGAGCGCGAAGCTGCGCAGCGCGCTGGCATCCTCCACCCTCCCCCCCTTGACGTCGGCGTCGAGCCGCTGCAGCGCGCGCAGCCAGCCCTCCAGCACCGCGCCCGGCACGGCGGTCGCCTGCCGCGCCAGCCGCTCGGCCTTCCACGGCGGCACGCCGAGCGCCGCAGCCACCGCCCCCGCCCCGCCGCGCCGCTCGCGGAGCACCTCCTGGGCACCGAGCAGGTCGCGGATCTGCCCGCCCATGGTGGCGATCAGGTACTGCGAGGACATGCCGCCGCCCAGCCCCCCGTCCACCGCCGCCGCCCCGGCCCCCGGGGTGGGCCCGAGCAGCCGGTCGAGCACCCCCCACACCTCGACCTGCTCGTCGCCGCCGACCAGCCGCTCGACCTCGTCGGCGCCGAGGGTCTGCCGTCCCGCCGCGTAGGCGCGCAGCTTGGCGACTTCGTTCTCGAGCACGCCGAGGTCGCCGTTGGACACGGTGAGCATGTGCTGCACGGCGTCGGCCGGCAGCCGCAGCCCCGCTGCGCGCAGCCGCGTGTCCAGCCAGGCGCGCAGGTCGCGGCCGCGCACCGGGGCGTGGTACGAGATGTGGCCGCCGAGATCGCGCAGGGCGCCCAGCACCGGGTTGGTGGGGGCCACCTTGCCGTGCACGACCAGGCATACCACCGTGGTCGGCCCCCGCTCGCGCAGGGCGGTGGCCAGCAGGTCGGGCGGATCGGCGCCGCGACGCGCCCGCTCGGTGAGCTGGGGCGCGTCGCGCACCATGACGTGGCGCAGCGGGTCGAGGAAGGGCATCTCGGTGAGGCTGCGGCGCACCTGGTCGAGCTTCGACGGCGCGTCGATCACCTCGATGTTGAGGTCGCTGCTCGACTGGGCGCGCGCCGTGTCGAGCCACTCGCGTGCCTCGGCGTCGACGAGGTGGCGCTCCTCGCCGTGGATGAGCAGCAACGGCGGCAGTCCCGGGGGCGCGCCGGTCATGCCTGCACCGCCGGCTCGCCGCGCATCTCGTCGAGCAGGCGCAGCAGCTCCTGGCCGTAGAGGGCGAGCTTGGCCGGGCCGACGCCGCCGATGGCCAGCAGCTCACTCTCCGTGCCCGGCATACGCGCGGCGATGTCGACCAGGGTGCGGTCGGGGAGCACGACGTAGGCCGGCACCACCCGTTCCCGGGCGCGGGCGATTCGCCACGCGCGCAGCTTCTCGAACCGCGCACTCTCCTCCTCGCTGGCCAGCTTGGCGGACGCAGGCTGAGCCCGCTCCCTGGCGCGCTCCGGCTGGCGCGGGTCGTCGACCTCGATGGTCCGGTCGCCGCGGAGGATGGCGACGCCCTCGACGGTGAGCGCCACCGCCGGGTAGGGCGGCGAGGTCTGGCGCAGCGCGCCGCCCTCGACCAGCCGGTGCAGCAGCTCCTGCACGTCCGCCTCGCGCCAGCCCTGGAACATGCCGTACTCGGGGATCTCGGTGACGCGGTGCAGCGCCATGACCGCGCGGCTCTTGGAGCCGACCAGGATCCCCGCCAGCCGCCCCAGCCCGACGCGCCCGTTGAGGTGGGCGACCAGGCCGAGGGCGTGGCGGACCATCTCGCTCTCCAGACGGCGCTCCACCGACGCGGGCCGCGAGCACACGTCGCAGGAGCCACCACAGGACTCCGGCGCACCCGACTCACCGAAGTACTCCATGATCTGCCGGTGCCTGCAGACGGGCCGCGCCAGGTATTGGGTCATCGCCTCGAAGCGCCGGTAGGCGTGGCGGCGATGGGTGGCGATGCGCGCGTGGTCGATCGCCGGCAGGCGCCGGTCCTCGAACAGGCCGCCACCGTTCTCGACGACGCCGTGTTCGCGCAGGATCTCGCGGGCGGCGTCACCGGCGGCGTCGCTGAGCGAGCGCACCGATTCGTGGCGCGTGGTGACCAGGCTCCACGCGCCGGGATCGCCGCCCATGTCGCGCAGCGAGCGGCGGACTCCCTCCAGCGTCGTCGGCGTGGGATGCGCGGCCTCGATGAAGAACTCCTGCAGCCTGCGATCGGCGGGCGCGTGGAGCAGGACGCAGCGCGCGGGCTCGCCGTCGCGGCCGGCGCGGCCCGCCTGCTGGTAATACTCTTCGAGCGAGGCGGGCAGCGCGACGTGGATGACCTGGCGCACCGTCGGCACGTCCACCCCCATGCCGAATGCGCTGGTGGTGACCGCGACGCACACGTCACCCGCGACAAATCGCTCCTGGGCGCGGGTGCGCGCGTCGGGCGGCATGTCGCCGTGGTACAGCATGGTCGGGAAGCGCGTCGAGAGCCGCTCGGCGAGGTCGCGCGCCCGCGCACGGGTGCCGGCGTAGACGATGGCGTGTCCGTCGCCGGGGTCGAGCACCTGGTCGAGCCGGGCCAGCTTCTCCGCCTCGTTGCGCAGCCGCTCGACCGAGAAATGCAGGTTGGGCCTTGCAAAACCGTGGACGACCACATGCGGGCTGCGCAGCTCCAGTCGCGCCGCGATGTCGGCGCGGACCTCGGGGGTCGCGGTCGCCGTGCAGGCGACGACCTGCATCGGGGCGAGGTTCTTGGCCACCTCGCCGATGCGCAGGTAGTCACGGCGGAAGTCGTGCCCCCATTCGGAGATGCAGTGCGCCTCGTCGACGACGATGCGGGACGGCGGGGTTTGTGCCAGCAATGACCGGAAGTCGGAACGCACCAGGCGTTCGGGAGCGACGTAGAGGAGTCGCAGCACACCCTCGCGGTAGGCCCGCTGCACCGCGTGCTGTTCGCCGCTGTCGAGGTGCGAGTGCAGCGCCGCCGCGTGGATGCCGCGGGCGCGCAGGGCGTCGATCTGGTCCTTCATCAGTGCGATCAGCGGCGAGACGACCAGGGTGCACCCGCCGCTGAGCACGGCCGGAAGCTGATAGCAGACCGACTTGCCGCCGCCGGTGGGCATGACCACGACCGCGTCGTGCCCTTCGAGGACGGCCTCGACCACATCGCGCTGGCCACGGCGGAAGTCGTGGTGGCCGAAGGAGAGGCGGAGCGCGTCGAGGAGGGCGTCGGTGGGAGGGATCGCCGCCACGGCGGGCATTATCGTCTGGGGCTCGGTGGGCGGGTCGGGTTGCAGCGTCATGTCGGGGTGAGGCCTCCATCGCCTCCCGCGTACGTCAGCGTGCCGGCGTCTCCGGTGCGACGGACGCCGGTACCGGCGACCAGCGTGGTGGGTGGGGTTCGGCCGCCGTGCGCGCTGGGCACGGCGATGCTGCTGGGGCGGACGGCCGCAACCAGCCCGGGCGCGAGGGCGCCTCCGGGCGGGGCGACGAGGAGGTCGGCGCGGAGGGCGGCGGCGTCGAGCCCGGCGAGCTCCTCCTGCGCGGCGGCGGCGAGGTTGCCGGCGAGCAGCACGCTGCCGCTCGGGTCGATGACATGCAGGGCGGCGGCGGGTTGGGCGCCCTGCGCCGGCAGCAGGCGCCAGGTCGCGCCACCCCAGGTCCAGGAGCTGTCGGCGGCGACGGTCCTGACCTCGGTGCCGTGGTCGGCGAGCGCTGACAGGCCGGTCCGGGTCGCGGCCGCGAGACCGTCGAGGGCGACCGCCAGGTCGACGTGGTAGCGGGCGTCGAGGCCGGGCAGGCCGCCGGCGCCGCCCCGGTCCCCGGCCGTCAGGACGAGCATGCCGATCTCGCGGGTGAGCGGGGGCAGCGCGGGGCCGAGGGCGTCGAGCAGGTGCTGCGGATCGGGCCCGGCGTCGACCAGGGCGCGGTCGCCGGTGGCGGTCTGGATCAGCGTCGCCCGGGCCGCGCCGACGTCGAGCACGGCGACGTGGAGGCGGCCGTCCGGGCGGTTGGCGGCGAGCACCACGGCGGTGCCGGTGAGGCAGGCGGCAAGAGCGGCGACGAGCGCGGCGGCGGGGCGGCTGACGCGGCGCCGGGGCAGGCGTGGCGTGGTCGCCTGGCGCGACGAGCCTGCGGACGTCGCCGTGGCGCCGCTCCCGAACAGCCGTGGCAGCAGCGGGGCGGTGACCCTCCGGCGCGCCACTCGCCAGGTGGCGAACGCCACGATGACAGCGGCAACCTCCGCGACGGTGAACGCGGGCGCCCAGCCCTGGACGTGCACAGCGGCGAAGGGAAGCGACGCACACCAGCGGGCGATGGTGGCGATCGCCCCGGCAGCGGCGCCGGCGACCTGCAGCGGGACGAAGCCGAGGGCCGGCGCCACCCATGCCAGCGCCGCGCCGAGGCCGCCGCAGACGAGCAGCGGAGTCAACAGCGGCACGGCGAGCGCATTGGCGACCGGTCCCACGAACGACACCACGCCGAAGGTCGAAGCCATCACCGGCACCGTCACCGCGGACGCGGCCAGGGTGACCGCGAAAGGCTCACGCAGCAGGCGGGGCCCGCGCAGGCGCTCGGCGATCGGCGCGGCGAGAAGAAGGATGCCGAGCGTTCCGAGGAAGCTGAGTTGAAAGCCGACGTCCTGGGCCAGGCCGGGTGCGACGAGCACCATGGCGGCGGCCACCGCGGCGAGCAGCGGCAGCGGGTCCGCCGACCTGCCCGTACCGTAGAGCGCCCAGCCGGTCGCGGCCATCAGCGCGCTCCGGACCGCGGCCGGGCTTGCCCCGCAGAGCAGGATGTACGTCCCGACGGCGAGCGCCATCAGCATCATCCGCAGTCGCGGCGGCGTGGCCAGCCCACCGAGCATGGCGCCGACCAGCCCGGCGATGATCGCCACCTTGAGCCCGCTGGTCGCCACCATGTGGGCCAGACCGGAGTCGCGCAGCGCCGCGGTCAGGTCCGCTGGAAGGGTTCGCGGAATCGCGAACGCGAGCGCATTGACCAGCGACGACGCAGGCTCGGGCAGCGCGCTGTCGACGGACGACGCCAGGCCGAGGCGGGCCTTGGCGAGGAGGCGCGGGAGCGACACGCCACCGTCGCTGACGACGGTCATCGTGGCCGACTGGGCCACCGCGACCACACCGTCGCGGGGCAGTGCTGATTCGGCGCCCGTCGTTCGCGGTGGACGCAGGCCGGTGGCGTCGAGCTCGACGCGATCGCCGGGAAGAACGCGCGGAGCTGTCCGCAGCGTCGCCAGGACGCCGCCGTGGACGTCGAGCGCGCCGTCGCCGGACTGCGCGCGGTCGACGTCGACGATCACCTGGGCGGTGGAGCGACGTGCGCCGGTGCCTTCCCGAACCGTCCCGGAGAGCACGACCGTTCCGCTGCGCAACGCACTGTCGAGCACCGAGTGAGACGAGTCGATTGCACCGCGGGTCAATCCTGCGGCCGTCGCGGCGAGCACCAGCGCGAGCAATGCGGCGCGCGGACGGACGTGAGCAGCGGCCGTGAGGGCCAACGAGCCGAAGGCGGGAAGCAGCGCGAGGCCGAGCGGGAGATGCAGCGCCGACGCGAGTGCCGCGGACGCCGCGAGGCCCGCGCAGACGGCCACCGCCCACCATCCCGCCGCGGTGCTGACCAGGCGGCGGCTCACGGCGACACCGGCGCAACGAAGAGATATGGCCGCAGGCCGGTCACCGTCGGACCGTCGACGCCGAGCATGGTGCGCAGCTCGGAGAGCGTCCGGATGAAGCCGAATTGGGTGCGGTAGTCGACGATGGCGTCGGCGAGGCCGAGCGGCATGGTGGGAATGGCGCGGAGCTCGTCGAGCGTCGCCGTGTTGATGTCCAGCCTGGTCGCGGCGCCGGTGCGCGACGTGCTGCGCAGGTACGGGACGTTGATCTGCTTGCCCTCGTGGACCGGGCCGGCGAGGTCGGGCAGGCGGCCTGGGTCGGCGCTGCGAGTGAGCCCGCCGGCGGCGGCGATGGCATCGGCGATGCGGGCTGACGGAGAGAGGCGGTACAGCCCCGGGTGCACCACCGCGCCGCTGACGAAGACCAGCGCGAGCGCGGGCTCCCCGGCGTCGACCGCCGGCGCCGCGGCAACTCGATGGGCGACCGGGGCCGGCCGCGACGCCGTCCACGCCACCACCCCGGCGCCGACAGCGAGCACGGCCGCGCCGCCGAGCAGCAGGTGCAGCCTTCGCCGCGCGGAGCCTTCGCTTGCGAGGAGTTTTGTGATAACGAACATGCTGGCACGCATGCTACTGTATCGACAAATCTGTTTGCAAGCCCTGACCGGAGGGCGCGCGTGGAGGAGCTGAGATGGCTCGCGGCGAGGTCGATCGGCCGGGCGGCAGGACCCGGAAGCCGGGTCGTCTAGAGGCGGTAGCGCCTCTGCCCGTCCGGCCCCACGGAGGTCTGGGCACCCGCGCGCTCCGCGATGAAGCGCACGGCCCGACCGGACACCGGCACACCCGCCTTGGTGATCTCGGCCGCGACCTCGGCCGCGGTGGCCTCGCCCTTCTTGGCGAGCACGGCGCGAACCACGTCGGCGGTCACCTCCGGCGGCGTCGCGCGGCCCTTGGTCTTGCCCCGCCGGCCGGCGGTCGTCCGGCCCGCCCGGCGCCCTCCGTCGCCATCAGCCACGGCCCTCCCCCGCCGGACCGTCCCGCTGCCCAGGGCCGAGCTGGCCCGTTCCATCATCTTCACCGCGTCCTGCAGCTCGCGGCGCAGCGCGTCATTGTCCGCCCGCAATGCGGCCATCTCGTCGACCAGCGACTCGATCTGGCCGACCATGCGCTGCGCGGCCTGCAGCAGCGAGGGCCCCTCCCCGGTGGCGCGGCTGGACCGCCGAGGGGAAGCGGACGTGACAGCGCGCGTTCGTGGCATTGGCGGGACCTCGATGGAAGAGCATGGGGAGGGCGCACCTGGGCCAGTGCGCATGACCCGCCCCCGAAGGGGCGACCGGCCGTGATTCTGCTCGATCCCCCCGGCGGACTGCAAATCAGGACTGCGCTGCGTCGGATGTGTGAACTGCACCCGGACTGCGCGGTCCGGGCGGCGGCGACCGGCCTGGCGACCGTCGGCTACCATGTACGCCTCCGCTCGGGGCCTTAGCTCAGCTGGGAGAGCGCTTGCATGGCATGCAAGAGGTCGGGGGTTCGATCCCCCCAGGCTCCACCACTCGGACCAGTTGTCGAACCGGGTCCGCCGGGATGCGGAACGTGGGGTAGATCGCGTCCCGCGATTCGATCCTGACTTCTTCCACGAAGACCCGCAGCATGGCCTTGCGCGTGGTGAAGTCGTCCTGGGCGTCGAGTAGTCGGGTGACCTCGGCCTGGACCTGCTCGACGCTGACGTTCGCCCACGGGTCGTCCGCCGGATTGTCCTCGGCCGCGGCGGTCAGGTCGGCCTGACGGTTGCGCAGCTCGCCGAGGCGGTCGCCAAGGCTGCGGAGGCGTTCGCCGCACATGGCCTCGGGAAGGGTGCCCGCCTCGAACGCGAGCAGGTAGCGCTGCACCGCTTCTTCCGTCTTGCGCATCTGCGTTGCGACCTGGGCTAGCTCGGCCTCGAAGTCGGGACGCGCTGCATGAAGCTCGGTCCGGGCCGTGTCGATGGCGCGCACGAGAAGGTCGGTCTGCGAGAAGGTCGAGCCGAGCGCGCCCAGGATTGCCTGCTCCAACGCATCTGCGGGCACTCTGTCCGCGCCGCACTTGATCGTGCCGCCGACGTGGCGACCGCAGCAGACGTAGTAGCGATACCGGCCGCTGCGCCCGTGTGCTGCGGCGCCGAGGTACGGACTGCCGCAGTGACCGCAGATCACCACTCGACCGCTCAGCAGGTAGTCGGTCGAGTTGGACCGCTTGCGGCTGGCGTCCTCCCCGCGCTCGGTGAGGATGACCTGCGCCGCCTCGAAGACCTCGGCGTCCACCAACGGCGTGTGCGACGACGGGTGATACGCGCCGCGGAAGAAGATCTCTCCGAGATACGAGCGGTTGCGCAGGATGGTCAGGACCGTCTTGTACGTCCAGGTGTCACCGCTGCGCGTCCGGTGGCCGTGGCGGTTGAGCCACGCCGCGATCTCTCGCGTGCCGAGACGACGGTCGGTGTAGAGACGGAAGATCGTGGGCACCAGGCGGGCCTCGTCTTCGCGCGGCACCAGCCCTTTTGTGGCGGGATCAATGACGTAGCCGTATGGCACCTTCCCGCCGTTCCAACCGCCGCGCGCCGCCTTGCGCTCCATGCCCGCGACCACGCGGTCGATGATGGTGGCGCGCTCGAACTCGGCGAAGACGCCGAGCATCTGCACCATGAGACGACCCGCGGGAGTCGACGTGTCGAACGGTTCGGTGGCAGAGCGGAACACGACGCCCGCGCTGTCGAGGTCTTCGAGGATTTGCGCGAGACCCCGCACGGAACGGGCGAGTCGGTCCACGCGGTAGACGAGCAGAACATCGAAGCGCCGGGCGCGGGCCTCGCGGAGGGCGCGCTGCAACTCGGGGCGCTCAAGGGTCGCACCGGAGCACTTGTCCTCGAAGCGACGTGCCAGTTCCCAGCCTTCCTGGCTGGCGATGTACGCGCCGAGTCGGGTCGCCTGGGCCTCCAGGGAGTAGGGCTGGTTCTCCTCGTCGGTGGAGATTCGGGTGTAGGTGGCGACGCGCATGTCAGGTGTTGGTGTTGCCCTTCTCCTCGTCACCCGGCGCCGGGTCGCGGCGCTGGACGGAGAGGATGAGGATTTGCGAGATCAGCATCACCGCCTCGTCCTCCTGCTCCGTGGTCATCTTCACGAACACAGGCGGACGGAGTCGGATGACGGAGGGCGCGAGGACGCGCCGTGGTGTCGTGTCGCGAGCGGGTGTGGGACGTGTCGTCGGTGCTGCCCTCCCCGTGAGGCTCCGAGGACGCCGCGCGCCCGTCGCCGCGGTGGCACGGGCTGAGCGGGTCTACCTTGGGAGTACCCGCCCGAACCGCCCAGCCCGTACTCAGCAGAGCGGGCGAAAGACGGGTGGAGGAGTCGCCCCCGCCGCGCAGCAAGAGAGGAAGCATGGGCGGCGGCGGGAGCGACGGTGAGGATCAGGCGGCAGCCGGTGCCGTGGGCCAGGCGGGCAACTCAAGCTGTGCGGCCTCGCGCCGGTGCAACGGCGGGGCGACGCACGCGGGGTCGATGATCCCCTTGTCGTAGCCGCAGTTCGCCACGATGTCGGCCAGGTCGTCGACGGTGGCGTCATGGACGTCCGGAAGGTCAGCCAGGGACGCCGCGGCGGTAGGCGCGATCACCAGGACGCCGCAGGAGTGCGCTGCCTCGGCCAGCGCTTCTCGGGTCGACAACCACGCCCCCGGGGATCGGACCGGGAGAAGAACGCGCCAATGGATGGGCAGGCTGTCGCCGAAGCCGAGGTCGACGGCGCCGGGGACGTCCTCCACGATCATGTCCACGGCCTGGTCGAGGCGCTGGGTGGCGTTCGTCCGGTGGACGACGAGCGCCACGCCGTAGGGTTCCGCGGCGTCCAGGCCCACCGTGGCCGCCGCGGCCACCAACTCGTCACCGACCAGCTCGCCGTCGAGGATGCGGCGCGCGACCGCCGACTGGTCCCGGTCGAACTCCTCCTGGCGCGCGATGCCAGCGGACAACTCGGCGGCTGCCGTCTGCGCGAACGCCTGCGCGTCGGCCTCCAGCCCTGCCACGACCGGCCGCCAGGTCCGCTCACTCCACGGGCCGGACTTCGCGTCGCGGCGCGCCAGGCCCAGCAGCTCATCCATGGCCGCCTCCATGGCGCTGACCGCGTCGTCCTCGGAGAGACCGGCCCGGGATGCGAGACCGGCCAGCAGGCGGAAGGTCCTCGTCTCGCTCTCGCGCATGGGGCGGCGGTACGCCCACATGCCGCCCAGGACGAGCGCGGCGTGACAGGCGATGTGCGCCGCCGCCAGGGCGCGGCCGGGAGGACATGTGTCGGCGGCGGCGTCCTCTTCGACCATGGCGACCACCGCCGCCATCCCCTTCTCCTCGATGCGCCACGTCACCTCGCGGCGCACCTCCCGCCGCCTCCGTGTCTCCTGCGCCTGGGGCGACTCCTTGGGCTTTGCCGGCGCCTGGACGGGCGCGCACGTAGACTCAGCCATGTCAATCACCTCTGTTGTGATTGGCCACGGCCCCGGGTGTTCTAGCACCGCGGGGCCACTACCTCACCAGTCTACCACAAAGCTGTGTAGCGGTGTTGATGTCGCACCTGTCAATTTCCTTGTGCTATAAGGCCCACGCGCCTCCGGCACGAGTTGCGCAGGCCATGGGCGAGAGGAGTTGACAAGCCGCACCCTGATCCCAGAGAGGTGGGGGGTAGGGGGTCCAGGGGGAGGGGGCTCGTCCCCCTGGCCTAGGGGGGCGCGGGGGGAGCGGAGCGTCCCACCGCCTGAGCGCGTCCGCGCCGACGTTGCGCGATCTGCGCGGCTCTGGTGGCGCCGCGAAGCGTGGGCTCATCGCCACTGCGATGAGCGGGCGGGCGCCCTCGGTTCGGCTCGACGCTGGCGTTGGTGGGTCGGATGGACGGCGTGGGGCCGAAGCCGCAGTAGCGTCCCAGCGGAGATGGGAGGGGGCTGGACGATGTGTGCTGCAGGGAAAGGCGAGGCTGAAAAGCAAAGGACGCGTGTTGCCTTTGCTCCGAGCCTGGCAGGCGGCTGAGTACGGGGTCTGACGTCCCGGCGGGTACTTCCCTGGTAGAGGCTCCGCGCCGCTCGCCCCGATCGGGAGTTGCGTGGCTTTTCCCCCGCGGAGCACCATGACGACAGGGCCTAGTGCCCGTCCAAGGGAGGTGTGGAGTGGAGGGGGCGGGATCTGCGTATGACGTGCAGGCGGGGTGGTGGCGCGCGCCTTGGAGCACTGCGCCGTGACCGCGGTCGTCGAGCCGGCGGCTGAGTCTGACGCCGACCTCGGTCTGGAACTCCAGCGCGGCGAAACGCATGGCGCCGAGGGGCTGTTCCTCCGCTATGGGCAGCACATCCACGACTACGCCGCCCACCTCGTCCACGACGCCACCGCCGCCGAGGACATCGTCCAAGCCACGTTCGTCCGCGCCATCGAGCAGGCCGCCTCGCTCCGCGACCCGGCCCATGTCCGCGCCTGGCTTTACACCATCGCCCACAACCTGGCACGGGAGTACCTGACCCGCGACCGGGACGCTCACCACCCCGAGGTCCCGGTCAGCCTGCCGACCGCGGACGCCAGCCCCGAAGAGGTCGCCGTCGACCACAGCAAGGCGGACTTGGTCTGGACGGCCGTCGCCAGTCTTGAGCCCCGGCAGCAGGCGGTCCTCGACCTCACCGTCCGCCATGGTCTGACTACCGCCGAGGTGGCCGAGATCGTCGGCCTCACCCGCTCCCAGACCTCGCTCGTCGTCAACCACGCCCGCTCCGCCCTCGGCCACGCCATCCGCTCGCTCCTCGTCGCCCAGAGCCGCACACACTGCGACCGCCTCGCCGCGATGGTCCCGCCAGGCGTCGCCCAGCTCACCCCCGAGAAACGCCGCAGCGTCGAGCACCACATGCGCCACTGCGCCATCTGCAAGAGCCGGGCCGCGCTCCTGACCTCGCCAGTCGAGCTGCTGGGCGGCATCGCGCTCCTCCCGCTCCCCGCCTCCCTGGCCCACGGATGGCCGCCCCGGGCGCCGACCCTCCAGAACGCCCAATTCAGTGCCGCGCGCCAGAGCTGGGCCGATCGCCTCCGCTCCCGCGGCGTCGTCATCGGCGGGCTCGCCCTCCTCTTCCTCGGCGGCGGCGCTGGCGGTGTGGTCATCCTGCACGGCTCGCAGCGTCCGGCGACCGTCATCGCGCCCCGGCACCAGGCCACCCCGCCACCGTCGACGCCGGCGGCCTTCCCGACGATCACTGCGCCACCGCCGTCGCCGACGCCCAGCCCGTCGAGTGGCCAGTGGGGCGACGCCCAGGCGCTGGTCCGCAATGCCAACGGCTACCACGTCCACTACGCCGACTTCTACGTCTACCCGGCAGGCGGTCCGCCTGGCAGCCCGCTCAACTTCGACCTGACCGTCCAGCCGAACGGCGACTACACCGGCACCTACTACGCCATCGACGGCTTCATCGGGCAGTTCGACATTCGCCGGATCGGCGGTGTCATCTCGGTGCGGCACCTCGACTTGGTGGGCAACTTCGGGATCCCCAGCGCGCCGCCTGATGCCCTCCAGTTCTTCGGGCTCACGTCGCAGCAGGCGCACTCCCTGGGCGACTCGTGGCTGCCGCTGACCAGCTCCGGACAGCAGCACGCCGCCGCGGTTCTCTCCGGCGCCCTCGCGCCCTTCGTCTCAGCGCAGCAGCTCGCCGACATTGTGTTGGCGCCGCCGACCGGCGCGACGCTGGCCGCCCAACCAGGCGCCGAGCCGGGCTCTACATCGATCACGGGCGGCGGCGAGACGTTGACTTACCGCGTGTCGCCGGACGGTTTCGTCGCCCTGTCCACATCGACGTTCGACCTCCGCGTCGACTCCTTCGGTGGGGTCATCCCGACGCCGACGCCATAGGCCCCGGATTCCGGGCTACCGCAGCATCCGTGGCAAGGAGTGCGCCGACAACTCAGCCCGCCGCCGAAACCGGAAGAGCAATACCAAGCGAGATTCCAATCTTCAGGCGGAAGGACCGTGCGATGTGCCGCATCGTGCACCTCCAGTTGCCAAAGTGACGGCCAAGCATCGTGGCCACGAGGGCCACGGAAAGGGTGGTCAACAGGGTCGCCGGCTTCGGAGACAGAACCCACGACGGGCTGAGTTGTCGGGACGGATCACTCCTGTGTGTCGCCGGGCAACCAACTGCACCGGCTCATGCAGCGTACCGCACAAGCGTTCAGACCAAACCGTGGCGGGATGAACGAAAAAATCCGCGCCCTTGTGCATCTCAGGGTGGTCGTTGACCACGCCACCAGGGAGGCACAGGGGAATGAGCCGCCTGACATCACCCTGCCGACCACAGCCTGAGCACCGACCCGCAGACGTTCTGTCGCCACCGCCAAGTACGGGATTGCACCGCGCCGCGGGTACTTCATCTGCGGAGGTGGAATGCAGAGTCACGCAGCTCGACGTCCGTCCCGCGCGTACGGATCGAGCCAAGTTCGAGGACCCGGACACGCGCGTCGCTCGGCTCTACGAGGCCGAGATCGGGCGTCTGACGAGATTCGGTCGCAAGCTGACCGGGGACTCGTCGGCCGCAGAGGACCTTGTTCAGGACGTCTTTCTCGACCTCCTCGAACAGCTCCGCAGGGATCCCGACTACCTGCAAGGGCCGCCCTGGTTCTGGCTGCGCGAAGCAATGGTGCACCACGCCGCCAAACGCCAGCGACAGCTCACCCGCGAGTCGGACCGCCTCGGCCGCCTGCACGCATCACTGCCAACCGAACTCGACCGCGACGAAATGCACCTCGACTTCGAGCACGCCGTCACCCAGCTCCCGGCGCGGATGCGCGCCTGCGTGGAGATGGCCTTCGTCCACGACATGACGCAGGAAGGGATCGCCGCGGTACTCGGGTGCAGCGTCCGCACGGTGGAAACGCATCTGCGCCGTGCCCGTCCGCGGCTGGCAGACCAGCTCGGCGTCGATTGGAACCCGCGTCCCACGCGCACATCCACGGAGGTCGACTATGGCCACGCTCACTGACGATCCGCGCAACACAACCGAGACGACGGCGGACACGCCGAAGCCGGTCCAGCGCGATGAACTCCTGGACTCCTTGAAGGCCGGTCGAGCGGCTGACTACGCGCCACCACTCATCCGCGCCGTGGCCGCCACCATCGACCTCGGCATCCTCGCGCTCGTCTGCTTCGTGTCCGCGGGCCTGCTCGCGAACGCGATGGGGTACCACTCCACCGTCGACACGACGACAGGCGTGCAGACCGACTATTACCTGTTCTCGCCGGGGCTCATCGCCGGACTGACTCTCGCGTACTTCCCCGGCTGCTGGGCGCGGTGGGGATGCACGCCGGCGATGCGCATCTTCGGTCTGCGCGTCCGCATGGCTGACGACCTGTCGCCGATCGACACGCGGACGGCGCTGTTCCGGTTCGGGGCGTTGCTGCTGAGCATCGGCGCCGCGTTGGTCGGTCTGCTGGTCGCGTTCACCGACCCACGACGGCAGGCGTTCCACGACCGTCTCACCGGCACGGTGGTCGTCGCAGAGTGAGCACAGTGGACGAGGGCGCCGGCAACGGCGCCCATCCACCCTCTCGCACCTTCGATGGCGTCAGCGGAGCCCAGCTGCGCGACGCCTACGAGGAGGTCGCCGCCTTCGTCCGCTGGCTGGAGGCTTGCGACATCCGCGTCCCGTCGTGCTGGTACACGCACGGCTGGGTGGTGCGCCGCCTCCACGCCGTGCTGCGCTGGTACGACGAGGCGTACAGCGACGAGGCAACCGGTCGCGCGGCGGCGGACTGGTGGTTGGTCGGCATCGCGCCGCTGCTCCGCGACTGGTCCGAGCTGCTGGAGCACCGCGGCCGTCACGTCCCCGCGGAGTCACCGCTCGCCGACCCGGAACCGGTGCCGCCGCTGGACGAGTGGATCACCTCACAGGCAGACGGAGCGGGCGCATGAAGGACGCACTGCAACGGCTCCGCGCCGACGAGCTGGCCCAGCGCATCGCGGGCCTCGCGATCAACCTTTGGTACTCGCTTCCCGAGGAACGGCGCGAGCGGCTCCTGGCACGGCGTCGTCGCTATCTCTGGATGACGGCCGTGATCCTCGGTTCGCTGGACCCGCGCTCCCTGATCCTCGTCGGGGTCGCCGCGTACTTCCTGCAGCCGTCACCGCGACGCGCCAGCTCCCCCGTCTTGCTCCTGCTCTGCGCCGTGATCGTCGTGCAGTGGGTGCGGGACCTGGCCGCCGGTTTGGGACTCCTGGACGACGCCGCCGACAGTCTGACGATGGCGTGCAGCGGCATCGGCATGGCAATGGCCGGACTCGCCGGCGCTGTCGAGCGGCACATGCGCGGACCGATTGGGCTGCGACCGCTCCTGCCATGGTTGCGGCGGCGCCTCGACGCAGCAGCGTGGGGCATCCCACCGTTCCGCATCCTGCTCGGCTACAAGGGGCGCAGCTGGGTGTCCGCGCCACGCCAGGTCGCGACGCTAGTCATCGGGCCGCCGCGGAGTGGCAAGACGAGCGGCGTCATCATCCCCAACGTGCTGACCTGGGATGGGCCGGTCGTCATCACCTCGACGCGTCGCGACGTTCTCGACGCTTGCCAGGGCGGCCGGTCACGGCGCGGGGAGGTGTGGTGCTTCGATCCGGTGGGCGTGGTCGCCGCCAGCACCCCGTCAACGGTGCGCCGCCTGGACTGGTCGCCGCTCCGGGGCTCCAGTCAGTTCGACATCGCCCTATCTCGCTCTCGTGCCTTGCTCGCAGGCAGCATTGAGGGCACGGAGTCCCGCGACCATTGGCGGGCGCGCGGGACGCAGCTCCTCGGCGCGCTGCTCCACGCCGCCGCGCTCGCACACCTGCCCATGTCCACGGTGGTCGAGTGGGTGCAGTCAGCCCGCCTCGACGCCGCCCGGCACGTCCTGACCGAGGCCAACGCGGCTCACGCCCTGGCCGTGGTGCAGGGCATCGCCTCCACGCCCGACCGCGAACGTGGCTCGATCTGGTCGGCCGTCGCAGGGTGCCTGGCGCCCTTCGACGACAGCACCGTTCTCACCAGCGCCGACCGCGCCGACGCCTGTCCGTTCGACGCCGCCGACTTCATCCGGCAGCCGAACGCACTGTTCATCGTCGCCCCGGGCGACGGCAGCACTCCCCTCGCGCCGCTGGTTGTCGGCCTGGTCGAGGAGGTCCGCGAGACGGCGCTCTGCGCGAGCAACCGCACCGGCACTCTCGGCCTCCCTCTGCTCCTGGCTCTGGACGAGGTGGCAACCATCTGTCCCCTGCCATCCCTTCCGCAGATCATGGCCGAGGGCGGCGGCCGCAACATGCCGGTGCTCGCGATCCTGCAGGACCTCTCCCAGGCGGCCGAGCGGTGGAGTCGCGAGGTGGCCGACAGCCTGATGACCCTCGCCGGCGCCAAGCTGATCCTCCCCGGCGTGGGCGACGCGGATCTACTGAAGCGGATCGAGACCCTGGTCGGTAACGAATGGGTCGAGCAAGTCTCCCGCAGCGTCATGAGCAGCGGCTGGTTCTCCGGGTCTTGGAGTTGGGGCACCTACAGGACGGACATCGAGCGACCACGCGTGCCCGTGGCTTCGATCCGACGCCTACCCGCTGGCAGGGCGTTAGCACTCGTAGGCTCACACCCAGCCGTAATTGTCACCGTGACGAACGCGCTCCGACATGTGGCCATTTGAAGAAACCTCAGGAGACCAACCCCATTTCACGCAGGAAGAGTGAGGGCCGTCGAAGGTACCCACCGCCCGAGGAGGTGGAGGAAATTCGCAGATCGAACAAGGCTCGACAGACGCCTACAAAACAGAGACGGCGCTCGTCAGACAACTCCAACGCCGAATGCGCTCGATAGTCGGGCAATTGGCCCTCCTCCATTCCAATAAGGTAGACGCAGTTCCACTCAAGGCCTTTCGTCCGGTGAATCGTCGCCACCTTGATTCCCCCGCCCTCATTAGGGCTTCGGCCTCCAGCGCCCAAGGCGAACTCCGCGAGCAACTGCTCAAGCGTGAAGTCAGGGTCATACACAGCAAAGCCCGCGACCGCCTCCGCGAGAGCCGACATTCTACCGCTGAGCTGCTTGTCTACCCGAGCGACCGCCTCTACAATGAGTTCGACGATTCGGATGACCGGTGCGCCCTGGAAAGCAGCGGTCCGAACGTCGAGCAGGCCAACCGCAAGCGGGTTGGCACCGTGACCTTCCAAGAATTGGTGCGACCTTCGCTCGGGCACCACGGGGCTATCCAGAAGGCGGCTTAGTCGATGGGCCTGCCTGTCAGTCAGTTCTCCCCGGACAACCGATAAGCACGCCGCGAGTGCACGTCGTTCCTCAGGATCGAAGATGTCACCACGCCAGTCTGTGAAAGGTAGGCCGGCGCCTCTTAGAGCATCAACTACTTCGTTTGCCCGATACCCCTTACGCGCAAGTATGCCGATGCCTCCAAGTGGCGCGCCGGCTCTAGCGCGTGCCCGAATGTCCTCCAGCACCGCCTCGGCCTCGTCAACACCCGTTGGATACTCGCAGTATGTGACGGATCCGCCAGGGTGCTTCGCCTGCATAGTCCTGCCGCTCGGAGAGGGGTCGGACAGGATAAGGCGGTTGGCCACCTCCACGATGGCTTCTCGACAGCGATGGTTGACAATCAGCGGGTACTCCATCGCCGAATAGTCGGAGATGAAGGATCGGACGTTCTCTACATCGGCGCCAGCGAATCGGAAGATGGCTTGATCATCATCCGCAAAGGCACTGACCGTATCGCCCGGACTGGCCAGGCGGCTGAGAAGAGCGTATTGAAGCGCATTAGTATCCTGGAATTCATCCACGAGGATGTGTCGGTACTTACCGCCGTATGCCGCGGCTGCAGCGGGGTGGGCAGCCAGAACTTGGTCGGAGTAATGGATGAGGTCGGTGAAATCGACGACGCCCGCGGCTCGTTTCCGCGCTTCGTAATGGCGACCGAAGGACGCAACATCCCAACCTGGCTCATATACTTGGACGCGGCTCTCCTCCCAAGACCTGGCGAAGTTCGGGATGCCGTGATCATCGGCGACTTGGCGGGCAAATTCTCCTTGCTCTTCCTCGTCCAGGACATCAAAACCCGACTTGATTCCAACCAGATCGCCGTGACGTTGAAGCAGGCGATAACCGAAGGCGTGAAACGTGCACGCCAAGATTCGGCTCGAACTCACGGACGACACTGCCAGCGCACGCCCCTTCATCTCCGCGGCGGCCTTGTTCGTAAACGTCAGAAGCAGCGCATGGTCGTCAGGATGAATCGTAAGAAGGTGGCGTGCTCGTCGTGCTAATGTGCGTGTCTTCCCACTCCCGGGACCGGCGAGGACGATGATCGCCGCCTCTGGCGCTTCTGCTGCCCGTGTTTGTTCCTCATCCAGATCGTCGTCGCTGCGCTCAGACATAACGGATGAGCTCGAAGAGTGGGCGTGGTCGCCGCTGATTTAGGTCTAAGGCGTCGACGAAGATCGGCGCCCAGAACACCTTGTTCGTCCGCGCAAAGGCAGCGAGTAGCTCGCTGGCGGTCTTGCCCCTGTTGGAGGGCTGCTGAGCGAACCGCTCATAACCGGGCTTCTCACCATGTGTGTCAATTAGGGCCTCTGTGGCGGCAGCTCCCAGGGCTGTAACGAGTTCACCTTCCAAGTCGGGTGTGCAGACGTAGAAGCCATACGTCTCCATGGATGTGCGATCTGCCACGGGGAAACCTGCCGCCGCGAGGGTCTTGAGCCATTTGCCCTCCTGGTCTTCGTCGCACAGGCCAAGGACGTCAAGCTCCAGACCAGTCGGACCAAGAATGCCCAGGAATGTCGCCAGGGTCCCACCGCCATCTAGGCAGACGATACTCACACCCGCAGCGTCGATCCGGCGTCCAAGGCGCTGCGCCAGCGCCAACAGAGCTATGCGATCGCTCGTACCTTCGACCAAGATAGCCTTCCGGGCGAAATAGGCTTCCGTCACCTCAGAGGTGGCGAAACGAGCGAGCCGGATTGCCTCGCTATCCGTGATCAAGGAAGGGCGTGCTATAGACACGGTCGTGCCAGAGCGCCTGAGGCGTACCAACCGGCGCGGATCGACTCGATTTAGGATGCTTCCAGAGTGCGTGGCGATGACTGCCTGCGTCGCACGAGCTTGTACGGCCTGAATCAAGGCACGCTGGGCTTGCGGGTGCAGCGAAACCTCCGGCTCATCGAGGAGGAATATCGAGCCAGGGTTTCTCTCTAATAGGTAGAGCGCGATGGCATGAATAAGCAGTTGGGCCAGCCCGCTGCTCTGGCTAGGTGCGAGTGTCTGAAGATCATTGTGGGAGAAAAGTAGGTCGAACTCTCGCAAGAGGCTCTGAGGCTGACGCTCGTCCGCACCCAAGGCTAGAGCGTCTGCGGCGACCCCGGGGACGAGCTCCTCAAGCAACGCTGTCAGCGCTGCGAGTAATGTTTGTAGAGGTGTCGCGGCGGCGAGATTCTCAGCGGCCAGTGCGATCGCATCGCGCGCTTGCTGTAGCTCAGCCTCCAACGACAAGCCCGCAATTGCACGGGCTAGCAGGCTTCTCGTTCCGACGACGCCGAGGAGACGACCAGCATCACGAATGGCGGGCAACGCCAGCAGTGGCAGCGCCTCGCGTTGTTCGCGGCTGGCACGAGGCCAACCCTTATCGGGGTAACCGTGGGTCGCAGTTACACTGCGTTCGCCTGCATCCCACTCGGCTCGGTAACCAATGCGGAGCGAGGGAACACCGCCGAACGACATTACGTCGGGAAACGTGGCTTGGTCTGCCGCCGAGAAACCGCGCAGCGTCGCGACAAGCTCTAAAGGTTTGTGTGGGTCACGGAAGTCAGCGAGCGCCACCTGCGGTTCACCGCGAATAGCCTGCGCTATGGCGTTCAGAACGGTTGTCTTGCCGCCGCCGTTCTCAGAGATAAGGAATACAGAGGAGCCGTCGACGTCGATGGAGACGGTATCGAAGCTACGATAGTTCGAAATCTCGATTCGACTGAGTTCCACGCCTAACTCCTCTCTCGGCATGGATCGAGGCGTCCAAGCCGCGCGCAGACGTGCAGTGTAAGCGGGGTACGCACGCCGTGAGCTTCTATAGTCAAGCAGCCAGGGCCTGCGGTGCGGCGAAATCGGCCTGCAGAGCTCGGTAGACGGCGTCGGAGAGGTGCCGTTTGAGGCAGCGGATGGCCTCCTTCCCGCTCTTCCCGGTGCTGATCTTGCGCGCCAGGTACGCCTTCGCCCGGTCGTCGGAGTGCGCCTGGACGAGCGCGACGTAGTGGAGCGCCCGGTTCAGCCGCCGGTTGCCGCCGCGGTTGAGTCGGTAGCGGACGACCTTCCCCGAGGACGCCGGGATGGGCGCGGTCCCGTTCGCCGAGGCGAAGTGGGAGGAGGTCGGGTAGCGGCGGATGTCGCCCACCTCGGCGAGGATCCGGGCGCCGAGCAACGGGCCGACGCCCTTGATCTCGACGACGTGGGTGCCTGTCATGCGCACCAGGGTGGCGATCTCTCGAGTGCGCGCCTTGATCTCCAGGTCCAGGCGGCGCAGCTCGGCGACGCGCCGGCGGGCGACGTCGGCACGGGTGGAGTGCTGACCGCGGAGTAAGTACGTCACGCGCGTCAGCGCCGCACCAGAAACGAGCGACCGGCAGGTGCTGGTGTAACCGGGGCACATGACGCTCAGGTCGCAGTGCAGCCGGTTGGCGATGGCGCTGCGCCTGGTCACCAGCTCGTCGCGGTAGTCGCAGAGCACGCCGAGCTCCTCGCACATGGCCGGCTTGGCAACCGGCGGCAGCTTCTCCTCGCGCGCCGTCACGCGCGCAATGGCGAGCGCGTCCAGCGGGTCGGACTTGCCGAGTCGGCGGCCGCGTCGACGCTCGCGCACGCTGAGCTTCGGCGGCACCTCGCGCACGTCGAGACCCTCGGCGAGCAGAGCCTTGGCCAGCGCAGCACCGTACGTGCCCGTGCACTCGATGCCGAACCGCTGCACACCGCCGGCGCGCCCCCAGCGCAGCAACTGCCGGTGACCGAGCGGCGTGTTGGCGAACGTGTGCGCCTTCACTTCGCGACCGGCGACGTCGACGATGCAGGCCGCCAGGCTGTCCTTGTGACTGTCGACTCCGAGGTACACGCTGGACTTTCCTCCGCTTCCTGTCGGACGATATGGTCGGTGGTGCGCAAGCACGCGTTGGGTGTGACCACGCTTCTATGAGGCGACACCGCCGGCCCGGACGTCCCCGGAGGGGCACTCACAACGAGGCGAGAGAACCGCAGCGTTTAGTTGAGCCACCTCCGGGACGCCGGGCATCTTCGGCGGTGGCTACCGCCGTCGACAACTGCAGCATGCAACGCGTGCGTATAGTCTGCGTTCCTTTCCTTGCGAAGTGAAGACGGTCCCGAGTACGGGATCGCCGCCTCGGCCGGGTACTTCTCTTGTGGATGATGACACTCCACAAGATCGCTGGGATCGACGGTCCAGGCTACGCCGACTACCTGACGGGAGCGGGTGGCCGGGACCGGAGGGGAGACTACTACCTCGGCCGCACCGGGCGCGAGCGGGAGAACGCGGGCACCTGGCACGGCGAGGCGGCCCCCGAGCTGGGTCTCTCCGGCACCGTCCGCCGGGACGATCTCCTCCGGGTGTGGGAGGGCCGGGATCCCCGTACCGGCGACCTGCTGGTGGCCCGCGGCTCGACCGGGGAGCATGTCGCTGGCGTCGACGCCACTTTCAGCGCGCCCAAGTCGGTGTCCGTCCTGTGGGCGCTCACCGATTTGACCGAGCGGTCAGCCGTGGAGGCCGCCCACGACCAGGCAGTGCTGGTCGCTCTCCGTCATATCGAGCAGACTGTCCCCGTTGCTCGGCGTCGCATCAGCGAGGACGAGGTGGTCCACGAGCAGGTCGCCGGGATCATCGCCGCCCGCTTCCGACATCACACCTCCCGGATCACGGCCGAGCAGCATGAGCGGGGCGCGGTCCCGGACCCGCAGCTCCACGACCACGTCGTCATCGCGAACATGGCCCGCCGCGCCGGCCCTGAGGCGAAGTGGGTGGCCATCGACAGCCGCGAGCTCTACCGGGTCGCCGCGGAGGCGGGAGGCGTCTACCGCGCCGAGCTGGCGGCCCGCCTGCAGCAGCTCGGCTACGGCATCCAGCGCGAGGGCCGCTACTTCGAGGTGGAAGGGGTCTCCCCCCGACTCCGCGAAGCCTTCTCCTCCCGCTCCCAGGAGGTCGCCGCCGCCGTCGCCCGGTTCACCCAGGAGCACGGCCGCCCGCCCACGATCCAGGAGCGCAAGGCGCTGACCGTCCTCTCCCGGGAGCCCAAGTCGGTTGATCACGCGCCGGCCTTCGAGCAGTGGGCGCGGAGGGCTGAGGAGGCGGGCAGCGCACAGCTCCCCACCCCTGCTCCCGGCCGTCAGGCCCCCGACCGCTGGGCCATGCTCGCGGCCTTCGTCACCGAGCTGTCCGACCCGGCCAGCCGGTACTTCCTCACCCGCGACCACGCCGCCGTCGATGACCGCACCTTTCGGGCCGCCATCGCCGAGGCCGCCCAGGGACTCCTCGCCGGGACGGACTACGACTGGCTGGTCCGTCGCGTCCAGGCCGCCCCCGAGTTCGTTCGGGTCGGCGGCGGGCACTGGAGCACGCAGGCCACCGTCGAAACCGAGCGCACGGTTCTCGCAACCGCCCAGCAGAAGGCCGCCGCGAGGAGGACTCCACCACCCGAGACGGTCGCCGCCGCCATCGCATCGGCCCGCGTGCCGCTCTCGGCGGAACAGGAGGGCGCCGTCGACCAGCTCGCCCACTCAGGCTTCGGCCTCCTCACCGCTCCGGCGGGGGCCGGAAAGGGTGAAGTCCTCCGCACCGTCGCCGAGATCCGCAAGCAGACCGGCCACCGGGTGATCGCCGTCGCCGCCGCGGGCGAGACGGCCCAGCGGGTCGGCCGGGAGATCGGGGCGGACCTCTCCGTGACCGTGGACGGCTTCACCCGTTGGGTGGCCAACCGCCGTCTCATCCTGACCGAGCGCGACGCGGTGATCCTGGACGATGCCGGGCTCCTCGAGGACTCGCGCTGGCTCTCCCTCCTGCGCGCCATCGGCCCCGTCACGGTGACCGCTGCGGGTGACGCTGCCCAGCTCGCCCCCATCGAGGCGGGCGGCCTGTGGTCCCGGCTCACGGCCGAGCTGCCCGCGGCGGTCCTCACCGAGAACTTCCGTGCCCGCGAGCAGTGGGCGAAGGATGCCTGGACAGATCTCCGCGAAGGCCGAGCCCGCGACGCGCTGACTGCCCTAGAGCGCCGGGGCCAGATCGTCATGAGCAAGACGCGCGCAGAGTCCCGCGAGGCCGCCGTGGCCCAGTGGGAAGCCGATCGCCGCGCCGGCGCAGTCCGGGGCCGCGACCTCGATGACTACCTGCTGGTGGCCACGACCAGCAATGTCGACGTCGATCTCCTCAACGCCGCCGCGCAGCGCCGTCGCCTCGATGCGGGAGAACTCGGCCCTCAGTGGATCGAGGTCACCGCCCAGGACAACGCCGGGCCTGTTCGCATCGAGCGGTTCTACACGGACGATCGGGTGGCCTTCACCCGCCAGGTGCGGCTCGGCGGCTGGCGCCCAAGGATCGAGAACGGCGCCACTGGCACCATCACCGCGCTCGACGCAGAGGCACTGACGGCAGAGATCCGCCTCGCCGATCGGACGGTCACGCTCGGAGGCGACCAGCTCACCGCCCTCCGCCTCGGATACGCGAAGCACGTCTACACCGCGCAGAGCCGCACGGTGGATCGCGCCTACGTGGTCACCGGGGGATGGCAGACCGGCCGGGAGGCCACCTACGTCGCCGTCTCCCGAGCCCGCGAGGCGACCCACGTCTACACCGACTTCTCCTCCCTCGACCAAGAGGTGCACAACCGCGAGGCCGCGCTCCGGGAGCTCGCTGCCCGCGTATCGGAGAGCCAGGCCAAGGTGTCGGCGGTGGGATGGATGGAGGGGCGGCGACCAGGTACACGGGAGGCGACGCCGATGCAGAGGACGCAGCAACAGGCCATGAAGGAGGCTGGAGCGCGGGAGCTGGGCCACTCCACGCAGCTCCGCTCCGAGCAGCGCAGCCAAGCCCACCAGCAGGACGCCGCGGCGAAGCAGAGAGAGCAAGAGGCCGTGGCGCTCCGCGAGGTGCAGGCCGCCCAGGCGCGCGAAGAGGCGGAGCGCCAGCGGCGCGAAGACGAGACACGCCGGGACCACGAGCGAGACGGAGGACGCGGAAGGTGACGAGCACAGAAACGATCAGCCCAGGAGACATGGTGGCTGAGCCAGACATGCCGGCCCAGGAGACACCACGCCGACGCGGACGGCCGCGAGGACAGCGACCCCTCAGCCCGGTCGGCGTGATGGGCGTCGAGGTGCAAACCACCAGGTCCTACCGCATCGCGGACGAGAGCCACCGGACCGTCGGTCAGCTCCGCCTCATCCTCAACCAGCGTCGGCTCCCCGACGAGGCGCGAGTGGCGTTCGACGGCGACCGCATCTCGATCGAGTGGACCGAGTAGCCAACAGCTCACATCCCGTGGACCGTCGACAACAAACGTTCCTCAATTTTGTGTCCACAGATAGGCGGGAGTTTCCCCATGGTTTTCCCATGGTTCTACCCATATATAGGGGTGGAAGAGGGCTCGCCGCCCCACATATTGCGTACGAAAGGCACAACCTGCGATAGAGTCAGCGTGGGCGCACTCGCGACTCCATCCGCGCCCTAAAAGGAGGTGCAGCCAAATGGCAGACAAGTCGACGCCGCCGCTCCGGCCCGGCGACCTGGCGCCCACGTCCGGCATCTACAGCCGGTCTGACGGCGATCAGGTCGTGTCGACCCAGGGTAACCCGCTTCCGCCGGGTCCCAAGGGCTCGACCTACAGCCTCGTGAAGCCGGCCCGCCACACGGGCAAGTAGCGAGGAAAAAAGGAGCCTCCCCGAAGACGTGGAACATGCAGGCCCCGCCGGTCAAAGCAAGGGCGCATTTCACATCCGAGGGGGGCTCCCCCAACCACTCTAGACGTTGTGATGAAACGGACGTTGGGCCACCAGACGCTCACGATCCAGGCTGGGGAGCACGCGCGTGAGCGGTCCTAACGTCCTGGGTTTCAGCGTGGGCGTCCCCGTCTGGCTCGGCAGCCTCCCGCTGGCCGATCAGGTGCTCCGGACCCTAGCTGAAGGCGAAGGCATAGCCGAGCGGGTAGGCTCCGCGCTCACCGGTAGACGCGGCTCGAAGACTCGGGCACGCCTCTTGTACACGGAAGTGCTCTACAACATCGGAATGCTGGTGGCGATCCAGCAGGCACGGCCGCCTCAACTCATTGCTAGCACCCAAATCTGGGAATCGGCCCTGCGCGACCCTGGTTGGTTTCGCGGCGTTGTCAAGCCGCTTGAGTTGCCCGTCGTAGCTGGACCGTATCTTCACCTTGCCAGTGTTCGGATGCTGTTTGCGCAGGACCCACTGACCCTGCTGGAGGCGCGGCTTAGCGGAGCAGACCAAACCGCGGTCGACAGCCTCGCCCACATGTTCCGAGAGGCAGAGGTTGTCCTCCGAAAGCAATTCAATCGCAAGACGCGCAAGCGGTTAGAACAGCTCATGCAGGAGAGGATGAGTGAGCCCCCGCCACGGCAGCCGGTAGCGGCGCGTATCCGAGGCGCTGCCGCGTCCCTCCCTCCCGCGTATTGGTTCAGGACCGCTCTGGCGCTCGGGGTCGTCCATGCAGTCGAGTCATGGCTGCAGCGGGCCGGCGTTCTGCCGCGGCCGGTCCGTCGCAGGCTGCCTGGCCTCCGATCCCGGGCAAAGAGGTAGCTGACGTTCTGAGTTCGGCGGATGCCTTCTGGAGGATGGAAGGGACCCGCCGCGGCGGCGCAGCCGCCGCGGCGGGGGTGCGCTGTCAAGACCCTTGGTGGGGTACGTCGTTTGCCTGTTCACGGCGCGCAGCCGCGTCGAGACCCAGGGGAGCCACGACGATCGTCCCCCCGGGGCGGTTCGACATACGGGAAGCTGGGTCCACCACTACTGAGAAGCAGTTCTGCAGTCGCCAGTGAGCTCGGTGCGCCCTTCATGGCGCAATCGTCAGCTGTGAGATCAGGCCGTCACGAAGGGTCAATCGGAACCCCAAACGAGCTGTGCCGCCCGGAAAGTTTCCATCGAGCCGTACGGGAACAACCCATTCGTCCGGGCTGAGTTTCTCGGAGCCGAGCACGGTGACGGTGTAGGTGAACCGTGAGGTAACGGTCTCCCTCCAGCGCCTGATCTCGTCGTGGCCGTGGAACGTTTGACCTTCGTCATGCACCACAGCGTCACTGGTGAAGCAGCCGAGGAGCGTGGCGGTGTCGCCCTCGCCGGCGACATCCAGGTACCGTTTGACGGACTCCGGCATCGTTGCCATCAAGGCGGCTCCTGCGAACATGATGTGCGGACACCTGACACTGCCTCATGGCAGCCTAGCGGCCGCGAGGTGATCCTAGCTCCAGGCCGGTTCGACATACGGAAAGCTGGGTCCACCACGAACATTTGTGTGCTTCGGTCCGGCCACAAGACGGCGCGCCAGGATCGGGGCTCCAACGCACAGGTGATCGCCCTCTCCAACCCAGGGCCTCGGTTATACTCTGGGTATGAAGACAGCCGTGTCGATCCCTGACGATGTCTTCGAGCAGGCGGAAGAGCTCATCAGGCGGACCCGAGAGTCGCGAAGCCGCCTCTACAGCCGAGCGGTTGCCGAGTACGTCGCACGCCACGCCCCCGATCGTGTCACCGAGGCCATGGATCACGCGCTCGCTGATCTGGACGAGCCGGCCGATACCTTCGTCTCCGCGGCGTCGCGTCGCGTGCTGCGGCGCAACAGTTGGTGAGCGTTGGCCAGGGCGACGTGTGGTGGGCTGAGGTGCCGGAGCCGCATGGTTCCGAGCCTGGGTTTCGGCGCCCTGTGGTCGTCGTCCAGGGCGACGCGCTCAACCGGAGTCGCATCGGTACAGTCGTGTGCGTCCCACTGACGAGCAATCTGCGGTGGTCGAACGCGCCAGGAAATGTGTCCCTCGATGAGCGTGCCACAGGATTGCCGAAGCGGTCGGTCGCCAACGTGTCCCAGATCGTCACGCTCGACCGGACCGACCTGACCGAGCGCACCGGCCGGCTGCCGGCAAGGAAGCTCGACCTCGTCCTCGGCGGTATTGATGTGGTGCTTGGACGCTGATCGCACGACGAGCATCTGCCGAAGGGACGCGGTCCTCCCGCCCCGCCAGGTGTCCTGGGCGGGTCATCGGGTAGCCAGTCGAGGCGACACAACAAGGGCGGAGCGGTTCGACATACGGGAAGCTGGGTCCACCACGAGCGTCCGTTCGCCTCAGCCGAGGGTGCTGTTGGCGGACTCCGGGCGCGCAGGCAATGGGTGCGGCCCCGGGACAAGACGACCTGGTCCTCAACGACGCGATCGGCCGGTCGATTGCAGATCCTCGATGTCCGTCCTCATCCCCTATGCGCGGCTAGCCGACGAGATGGTGCTGGCTGACGAAAGCCCGGAGCGCAATCCTCTGTTAGGACGAACTCCACGGTTATCACGGGGAGCTGGATCCGCGAAACGTCGTTCCATCGGAGCGGAGACCGCCCGGGGGCGCCTCTCCTGGAGACGGTGCCTATAAGGAAACGCCCCCGGTTCACGTTACTAGCGCCACCGCATTGGCAGCGAGTCGCCTCCACGAGCACGTTGGTTGCACCGGACGGCCCTGGAAGCTCGGAGCGAATCACGCGCAGACCAGGAACTCGCGAGGGGCGTCAGCGTTTTTCTCAGACCCTTCGTGAGATTCAGGGCAGTCGGACCGCTCGGTGGGGCAGGATCGCCACGGATTGGTTCGGAAGCTGGCGTCCGCCACGAACATGCGTGCGACAATCGAGCAAATGGGACGTGCTCTTGACGTTAGCCTGGTCTTAGACTAGTCTGAAGCGATGCGAGAAGTCGGATCGTACGAAGCCAAGACACACTTGGCTCAGCTCCTCGAGGATGTCGAGGGGGGCGAAACCATCACCATCACCCGGCACGGTCACCCGGTCGCACGGCTCGTCCCAGCGCGTCCACAACGACATCGGACCGCGGACGTCATTGCCGCCATCAAGTCCGCGCGGGCCGGAGTAACGCTTGGCGACCTCACTGTCAGAGAGTTGATCGACGCGGGAAGGCGCTAACGTGCCGGTCGTCATCGACGCCTCATTGACACTTGCGTGGTGCTTCGAAGACGAAGCCAACCAATTCTCCGACAGCGTTCTGGCGCATCTCGAAACCGATACCGCTGTTGTGCCGGCCGTTTGGCCACTCGAGGTGGCGAACGCCTTGGTTATGGGTGAACGGCGAGGTCGCCTGACTGAGGCCCAGACCTCACGCTTCGTCGACCTGCTCGCACAACTTCCCATCGACGTCGAACCGGCGTTGCCCGCTGCCATATTCGGTGCCGTGATCAGCGCGGCACGCGGCCATCGTCTGACCTCGTACGACGCCTCCTATCTAGAGCTAGCCGAGCGACGCGGGGTGCCCCTGGCAACGCAGGACGATCGCCTGCGCGAGGCCGCGATCACGGCTGGGGTCTCACTCATGCAGACAGGGCAGTAGCCGACGACCCCCAAGGCGCGGAAGGCAGCATCAGAGGCGGATCTGGCGCACCGCGAAGGACGCGGTGTGGTTCGACATACGAGAAGCTGGGTCCACCACGCTCGATCCGGCGGGTCGCTCGGAACCTAAGTCGAACCGAGTAATCGCAGGAGCGGTGGCGTTTGCCGGGGCCTTCCGGCGGCTCGCCGCTCGCTGGGAGCAGCGACCCCAGCCGTGACGGACGACCCAGCTTAGGCGCAAGCAAGTCGATGCATCGCCTGACCCCTCGGGCGTCATCTGGTTGACGCCGACGTGGCGAGATGATCTGCGGGGCGCGACGGGCTAAACGGTCCCGCCACCCCGACCCACACGTGGGACACCGCCACCTCCATGGACGGGGTTGAGCTGCTCACCGCCGCGCGCGTTCTGCCGCGTCGCGCTGACGGATCGCCTGCAGCACCGCAACCATGTCCTCGCCGGCCAGTCCCAGCTCCAGGGCTTCGCCGTAGAGCGCGTGGCAGACGTCGAGCAGGGGCGACGCGATGCGCGCTTCGCGCGCGGCCTCCGCGATCAGGCGGTTGTTCTTGAAGACGTCCGCAAGTGCGGCCTGGGCAGAGTAGTCGCCGGCGAGGAGCCTGGCGGTCTTCACCCGCGAGACCTCGCTGGCCATGGGACCCGCGTCGAGCACGGACGCGAGCGTTCGCAGGTCAAGTCCGTGGCGCTCGCCGAAGTGCATGGCTTCGGCCAGTCCGGTGACCATGGTGATGAGGAAGATGTTGACGGCCAGCTTTGTCAGCAACCCGTTGGGCACCGCTCCGCAGTCCACGGTGGCACGGCACATGGGCGCGAGCAGAGCGCGAACGGCGTCCACCGCCGGTGGTTCGCCGGCCAGCATGGCGACGAGCTGCCCCGCCTGTGCGGGCACGCGCGAACCAGACACCGGCGCCTCCACGTAGCGTCCGCCGGCGCTGCGGATGTCGGCCTCCAGGCCATGCGAGTAAGCGGGTGAGGTCGTTCCCATGTGGACCACCGTGCGACCGCGCACCAGCCGTGCGAAGTCGGACCGTCCGCGGGCCAGCACAGCGTCCATCGCCGCATCGTCCGCGAGCATCAGGGTGACGACCTCGGCCTGCGCGAACACCTCCGCGACATCCCCCGCGACCGCGGCCCCCGCGGCGGCGACCGCGTCGGTCCGCGCGGCGGTGCGGTTCCAGACGACGAGCGGCGTGCCCGCTCGCGCCAGGTTGAGAGCCATGGGCTCGCCCATCAGCCCGAGGCCGATGAACCCCACTCGCACTGGAGAGTCACCCGGATGGAAGGCCACGTTCAAGGTGCCGCGGACGCCGTGCAGCCGCTCGCGGCGACACGCGCAATGGTAGACGTGTCGTCGCCCACCATTGGGACGGCGGCGCGCACGTGGTAGATCTCGCGAATGTGGCGCGCATGCATGCCTGGCAGGCGGGCGCGCAACAGTGCAAGCACCCAGCGCACCTCGGCGTGGATGCTGGCGTGCATCTCACGCAACTCGAGATGGCCGGCCGCGGTGACCAGGCACGCCAGCAACCCGCTGCCCAGGCGGCGGCGCTGCCAGCGGTCCTCGACGAGCAGGCCGATCTCCCCCGCGACATCGCCAACGCGATGGATGCTGGCCAGCGCGACCACGGTGCCGGTGGCGGTGACGGCGACGAAGGCCGCCACGTCGGGCGACGGCTGGACCACCGCCTCCAGGTGCGCGGCCGGGAACAGCCGGACCGGGGAGTGGAATCGCCCGAAGCGCGTCTGCGGCGAGCACCGCTCGAACATCGCCAGGATGCCCTCGCGGTCGCCGGGCTGGACCGGGCGGATCACCACGCCGTCCGGACACGACCCCGTGGTCAAGGACGCGGCGCACCAATCGGATTGGGCACCGGAAAGATGCCCGTGTCGACGAGGTGCCGGCTGAGCGGGACGGCCAGCTCGATGGCCCGCTCGACGCCGGTCTGGCCCAGCCGCTCGATCGGCGCCGCGGCCAGCCGGTCGGTCACGTCCTCGATCTGCTTGCGCAGGGCGCCGCCCGACCTGGTGAGCCGCCCGTCGCGATCGAGCAGCCCCTGCGCCTGCAGGCGGCGGACGCCCTCCTCCCACTCGGCGTCCGTCCACCCCCTGCTCTTCTGAAGCGTCGCGCGCGGCATGGCGCCCGTCGCCACGTGGGTGATGCCGGCGTCGAGGCCGCGCAGTCCCGCGCCGACCGCGGCGATCACGTGCCCGTCCGCGCGGTGCTCGCGGAGCACGGCGGTCGCCACCCAGAGACGGGCCAACGGGTGGTCGCCGGGCTCGACGGCCAGCCAGCCCGCGGCCAGCGGACGGCCGTCGCAGCGACAGGCGGTCGCCGCAGTGCGCAGTAGTTCGCCGAGCTCGTCGACGGCGGCTGCCGACCCGGGCGGAAGCGTGTCGCCGAGGGCGGTGACGGTCGCCGACAGCCGGGCCGAGAGGACCGCCTCCGGCGACGCCAGCCGCCAGGCGTCGGGAAGTGCGCGCTCGACCATCCAGGGGGCGAACCCGTAGGCCATGGCCATGGCGGGCCGCGGGCCGATGGAGCCCAGGGGACTGAAGCGCCCCGCGAAGTAGCCCATCCAGAAACCCTTGAGGCCGATGGCGGCGCCGGCCTCCGTGGGCGCAGGGTGGAAGTAGACCATGGCGTGGATCGGCTCGATGGCCTGCCACAGGCGGCGGGCCAGGGTCAGCGCGGGCTCCATGTCGGCTCCTCTCCGGTGAATGGCCATGCCAATATTGCGCAATGGACCAGACGTTGACGTGGTGGGCGCACGCCCTGCTCGACGGCTGGCAGGACCGGCCCGGCCCCCGCTACGCGCGGCTCGCCGCCGCCATCCTCGACAGCGTCGAGTCCGGCCGGCTGCGGCCGGGGACGCGGCTCCCCGCCGAGCGGGTGCTGGCCGGGGCGCTGGGCGTCAGCCGCGGCACCGTGGTGAGCTGCTACGACCGCCTCGTCGACGCGGGCGTGCTGCGACGCCGCCAGGGTGCGGGCACGTTCGTGGTCGGCCGCCCCGGCTGGAACCGGCCGCCCGCGGAGAATCGCGCGGCAGCGCTCCTGCTGCGCCGGCTCGCCGGAGCCGACGACATCGACCTCTCGCTCGGCGTCCCCGAGGGGACGGGCCACCTCCCGCCGGTCCGCCTGGAGCTCGCCGAGCTCGACGTGCGCCACCAGCTCGAGCCCGCCGGTCTGCCCGGGCTGCGCGAGGCGGTGGCCCGCCACCTCAGCCACCGCCAGGGACTGCCCACCGAGCCGTCGCAGGTCGTCATCACCAACGGTGCCCAGCAGGCGCTGACGCTGCTCGCCGCGGCACTCGGCCGCCGGCATGCCGCGGTGGTCACCGGCTGCCCGACCTACCCCGGCCTCTCCAGCGCGTTCGGCGAGGCGGGCGTCGCCGTGATCGGCGAGGCGGACGGGCCCGGCGGCCTGGAACCGCAGGCGGTGGAGCGGGCCGCCCGGGCGCACGGCCGCCCGGTCCTCTACCTCAGCCCCTCCGGCTCCAACCCGGCGGGACGGGTGATGTCCCTCGCCCGGCGCCGTGGCCTGCTCGCCGCGGCCAGAGCGGCGGGCGCCACGGTGGTCGAGGACCTCGCCCTCGCCGACCTCCACCTCGGCGAGGAGCACCCGCCGCCGCACCTGGCCGTCGACGACCCGGAGGTCGTCGTGGTGGGCTCGCTGTCCAAGCTGTTCTGGGCGGGGCTGCGCATCGGCTGGGTGCGCGCGGAGGAGCCACTGCGCTCCGAGCTCGTCCGGCTCAGGGCCGCGAGCGACCTGGCGTCGTCGTCGCCCTCCCAGGCCATGGCCACCGCGCTGCTGGACGGGATGACGCCCGAGTGGCTGGCGGGCGTGCGGGGTGCGCTGCGAGTCCGTCGTGACCACCTGGTCGACGTGCTGGCGCACCGGCTGCCTTCGTGGCGCATCCCACACATCCCCGAGGCCGGGCTGTCGCTGTGGGTGGAACTGCCGGTGCGCGACGCCGATGCGTTCGCGGATCGCGCCGCGTCGCTGGGGGTCGCCGTCGCGCCGGGCCGTGTGCTCTGCGTCTGTGGCGGGCACGGTCACTTCGTCCGTCTCTCCTACGCGCATCCGTTGACGACGCTCGACCTCGCCGTCGAACGCCTCGCCCTGGCCTGGGAGAAGCACGCCGCGGACCTCGCGGCGACACCGGTTGCGTGATCGATGTGTGGCATCGCAGCGCGGCTTCATCGGGGCGGATGATCGACGGGTTGCGCTGCGCAGTACAGGGCCAGCGATGGCCGGTGGCCCAGGAACTGCGCCGCGCTCACCGGCTTGCGACGGCGAGGATCCGGGCGGTCGTCTCGCCCCGCCCCACGACATTGCCCGCGTCGGAGACGATCTCGAGTCGCAGGCGTGCTGATGACCGCCGCGCTGTGCCTCGGCAACGCACGCTACTGCGTCAGCCGCGCACTCGATCGGGCGAAGCAGCGCAGCGTGTTCGGCACGCAGCCGATCGGCGCCGAGCAGGCGATCCAGCATCCGATCGCCGCCCTGCACGCGCGGATCGCCGCGACGCAGCTGCTCGTCCATCGTGCCGCGGCGCGCTTTGACGCAGGCGCTGATGCCGGACAGGTTGCCGCGGAGGCGAACATGGCCAAGGTGCTCACCGCCGATCTCCTCTTCGACGCCGCCGACCACGCGATGCAGACGCTCGGCGCGCAGGCGTGGGACGAGCGCGAAGGCATGATCGACCTCTATCTCGACGCGCGCGCGGCACGCTCGGCGCCGATCTCCCAGGAGCTCGCGCTGAACTTCATCGCGCAGCACGTGCTCGGGCTGCCAAGCCACCGGTAAAGGGCTGCAGGGACACAGCCAGGCGACACCACCACGACTCCGCCGTTGACCCGCACCCGGTAGGCTCACCCCCGATGGAGACGCGCGACGTCACCGACCTGGCCGTGCTGCACTCGCCGGCAACCGTCGCTGCGCGCGCGCAGACGGTGGTGCTCGTCGAGGGCATGAGCGACAAGCTCGCCGCGCGTGCGCTGGCGGAGCGCCGCGGCCGTGACCTCGACGCCGAAGGTATCGCCATCCTGGCCATGGGCGGCTCGAAGAACGTCCGCCGCTTCCTCGAGGTCTTCGGCACGCAGGGCATCGGGCTGCGCGTCGCCGGGCTCTGCGACGCCGGGGAGGAGCGCGACTTCCAGCGCGGCCTCGAACGTGCCGGCTACGGCACTGACCTGACGCGCAGCCGGCTCGACGCCCTCGGCTTCCACGTCTGCGTCGCCGACCTCGAGGACGAGCTGATCCGTGCCCTCGGCGGCGACGCCGTGGAGCAGGTGGTCGCGGCGCAGGGAGAGCTGGTCGCCCTGCGCACCTTCCAGCGGCAACCGCAGTGGGCCGGGCGGAGCCGCGAGGAGCAGCTCCGGCGCTTCCTCGGCACCCACGGCGGACGCAAGATCGCGTGCGCGCCACTGCTGGTGCACGCCCTCGACCTCGATCAGGTCCCCGCCCCACTCCATCGCCTGCTCGACCACCTCTGAGCCGCCGCCCCCGCCGGCGCGACACCTGTCGATCCGGGCCCCGGGGCTGCGTCGTCAGGGTGAAGGGCGAGGCCGGTCGACGGCAGCGCCGCAGTCAGTCAGGTTCCCTGGAGACGCAACCGATGAAGTACGCATTCCTCCTCTGGCAGGACGAATCCAAGATGCCCGCGCCGGGCACCCCCGCGTTCGACGCCCAGAACCAGGCCTACGGGGCGTTCTACGAGGAGGCGGCCGCGGGCGGTCACTTCCAGGTTGGCGATCCCTTCCAGCCGTCGACCGCGGGCACCACGGTGCGGGTCCGCGGCGGCGCCACCGCGGCGGAGAGCGGTCCGCACGCCGGCGGACCCGAGCAGCTCATCGGCTACTACGTCCTCGACGTCGCCGACCAGGCGCAGGCCGTCGCCCTGGCGGCGAAGATCCCCGCGGCGGCCGCGGGCGCCGTCGAAGTGCGCCCGATCATGGTGATGTAGCTTCGTCGGGTTGCGGCAAAGGGCGTCCGGTCCGCGCCAAGAGCCGTAGCGCGGTCCGGACGCGCCCTGTGACAGGCTGAGTTGCTGACAAAGGAGGTTCGATCCCGAATGCGCTACATGCTGCTGATCAATGCGCCGGCGGACGCGGCGCCCGAGCCCGAGATGCTCGAACGCCACCGCGTCTTCGCCGAGGAGGTGGGGCGGCGCGGTCGCCTCGTCGACGGCGCCGAGCTGGCCGGCCCGGCCACGGCGACGACGCTGCGCCGTCAGGGCGGCGAGCTGCTGGTCACCGACGGTCCCCACGCGGAGTCGAAGGAGCACCTCGGCGGCTTCTACGTCATCGACTGCAACGACCTCGACGAGGCGCTGGAGGTGGCTCGCGTCGTCCCGCTGGTGGACGGCGGGTCGGTCGAGGTCCGCCCGTTTGTCGAGCGCTGAGCCGCCGGCCGTCGAGCTCGCCGTCGCCGACGCGTTTCGCGGCGAGACGGGGCGGATCATCGCGGTGCTGGTGCGCATCCTCGGCGACATCGACCTCGCCGAGGACATGGTGCAGGAGGCGCTGGCCGCGGCCGTCGAGCGCTGGCCGCGCGAGGGCATCCCCGCCCGTCCCGGCGCGTGGCTGATGACCACCGCGCGCAACCGCGCGCTTGATCACCTGCGCCGCGAGCGCACCCGCAACCACACCCGCGAGGCGCTCCTGCACCTGCAGGCCGACGACGACAGCGAGCCCGACGTCGCGCAGCGCACCGGCGTTGCCGACGATCGGCTCGCGCTGATCTTCACCTGCTGCCATCCCGCGCTGGCGCCGGAGGCCCGCGTCGCCCTGACGCTGCGCCTCCTCGGCGGCCTGACCACCGAGGAGATCGCGCGCGCCTTCCTGGTGCAGCCGGTGACCATGGCGCAGCGACTGGTGCGCGCCAAGGCGAAGATCCGCGCCGCGCGATTGCCCTTCCGCGTCCCGGCGCGCGGTGAGCTCGGCGAACGGCTCGCCGCAGTTCTGGCCGTTGTGTACCTGATCTTCAACGAGGGATACGCGGCCAGCGCCGGCGACGACCTCGTGCGCGTTCGCCTGTGCGCGGAGGCGATCCGGCTGGCGCGGCTGGTCGCCGGTCTGCGTCCCGAGGAACCCGAGGCGCTCGGGCTGCTCGCGTTGTTGCTGCTCACCGACAGTCGCCGCAACGCGCGGCTCGACGTCGCTGGCGAGCTGGTGCTACTCGCGGACCAGGATCGCTCGCGGTGGGACATGGCGGAGATCGGCGAAGGCCTTGACGTGCTGGAACGCGCGCTGGCGCATCGCCGTCGCGGCCCGTACCAGGTGATGGCAGCCATCGCCGCGGTGCACGCGCAGGCGATCGACGCGGGATCGACCGACTGGTTGCAGATCTCGGCTTTGTATGCGACGCTGCGCGAGCTGTCGCCGTCACCGGTCATCGCCTTGAATCACGCCATTGCGCTCGCCGAGGCGGTTTCGGTGGAAGCGGGGCTGTCGCTCGCCGACGACGTGGCCGAGGCGCTGGAGGGGTATCACCTGCTTCACGCCACGCGCGCGGAGCTGCTGCGCCGGATGGGCCGTGACGGCGAGGCGCGGCTGGCCTACGATCGCGCCCTCGCGCTGGTCGGCAACGGCGCCGAGCGCGCCCACTTGGAGCGGCGCAGGGACAGCCTGCCACAGTAGGGCGCGACTGACGCGCCGCGCACACGCAATAGACTCGCCCGCATGAGGATCCGGCCGTGGCGGGGCGACATCACCACCCTGGACGTCGACGCCATCGTCAACGCCGCCAACTCCAGCCTGCTCGGCGGCGGAGGTGTCGACGGGGCGATTCACCGCGCCGCGGGTCCGGAACTGGTGCAGGAGTGCCGGCTGCTTGGCGGCTGCAGAACCGGCGAAGCCAAGGTGACAAGCGGATACCGCCTGCCCGCACGGCACGTCATCCACACCGTCGGACCGGTGTGGCAAGGCGGCGAGAACGGCGAGGCGGGGCTGCTGGCGGCGTGCTACCAGAACGCGTTGCAATGCGCCGCCGAGCTGGGATTGAAGAGCGTGGCCTTCCCCGCGATCTCGACGGGAATCTTCGGGTTTCCGCAGGAGGAGGCGGCGCGCATCGCCGTCCGGACGGTCAGCGCGGCGCCAGCAGGCACGATCGCCGAGGTGGTGCTCGTCGCCTTCGACGAGCGGACGTTCAACCTGTACTGCCGGAGCCTGGCAGAGACGCCGGCAACCCGAAGCGGGCCATGAGGCCGGCGTCGAAGCGGGTGATGCCCGCGGGCGCTGACGCTGCCGGCCGGCGCGCCTTCCCGCGCGGGGTGAACGCGAACGGCGCGCCCGCCTGGCGTACTATTCGGCGCCGACGACCGTGAAGCTCTGGTTGACAAAGATGTGGTGCGGCCAGTTGACGCCGATCACGTGCACGTTGTACTCACCGTTGCTCAGCAGCACGACGCGGTTGACGGTGCCGCCGGGAAAGGCGGCCAGCGCCGCGGCCTTGGCCCTGTCCGCCGCGGTGCCGGTGACGATGGTGCCCGACCCAGGCGTGAAGCCCGCGGGGACCTGGCCGACCACCTTGGAGCTGCCGGGTTGACCCTGCTGGAACGGGACGACGGTCCCGCTCACCGGCGTTGCGGCGCTTGCCGATGCGGCTGTGCCGGTGGTGCCGGCGGCGGACACGTTGCCGCTCGAAGCCGAATGGGCGATCGCATAGCTGCCGAAGCCGAGCCCGATGGCCATAGCACCGGC
Source organism: Candidatus Angelobacter sp. (assembly GCA_035569495.1). Classification (GTDB taxonomy): domain Bacteria; phylum Chloroflexota; class Dormibacteria; order Aeolococcales; family Aeolococcaceae; genus DASRDZ01. The sequence continues at coordinate 122,919 of DATMMX010000038.1, forward strand.
GGCGATCGAGGTGACGAGCTTGCGCCTGCTCAGAAGCGAATTCTTGAGCGCCATGGTCGTGGGTCCTTTGCCTTTTGTGGGTCGTGGGTGGTGTTGTTGGAACCCCAGTCTGCAATCGGCGCATGAGGGTTTCCGGTGAGCACGCCGGGATCACCCTGTGAAGTCGCCGGGAGCGGCGGCGCCGCGGGCCGGTCAGGCGTCGAGGTCGAGGTCGACGACGACCGGCGCGTGGTCCGAGGGCAGCGTGCCCTTGCGCGCGTCGCGGTCGATGTAGGCGTCGCCGGCGCGTGGGGCCAGCTTGTTGCTGAGCAGCACCAGGTCGATGCGCATGCCGTCACCGCGATGAAAGTTGCCGCCCCGGTAATCCCAGTAGGTGAAGGGGCGGCCCTTCAGCGCGCGCGGCGGCGTGTCGACAAAACCAAGGCGCAGCAGAGCAGCCAGCGCCTCGCGCTCTGCGGCACTGACGTGCGTCGAACCGATGAATACTGCGGGATCCCAGACGTCGTCATCGCTCGGCGCGATGTTGAAGTCACCGCAGACCGCAACCGGTTGCGACGCGGGATCCTCCAACTGCAAGGCGTCGTGCAGCCGGGCCAGCCATTCCAGCTTGTACGTGTAGTGCGGACTGTCCAGGGTTCGCCCGTTGGGCACGTACAGCGACCACACGCGCACCCCGCCACACACCGCGTTGATGGAGCGCGCCTCCACCTCCTCGAACGCGGGCTCGCCGGCGAAGCCACGGCGCACGTCCTGCAATCCCACCCGCGACAGGATGGCCACGCCATTCCAGCGGCCGGTGCCATGCGCGGCCACCTCGTAGCCCAGCGCCGCCAGTTCGAGGGCGGGAAACGACGCCTCGGCCACCTTGGTCTCCTGCACGCAGAGGACGTCGGGACGCACCGCCTCCAGCCAGGCGAGCAGCCGCGGCAGCCGGGCGACCAGCGAGTTCACGTTCCAGGTCGCCAGGCGCATCGGCACAGGATCGGTGGCTGCGCTCACCAGAGTCAACCCCGCGCGGGCGCGCCCTACTCCTCCGGGGTGGAGAAGCGCCGCACCGCGTCGAGCGAGGGGACGAAGTAGTAGGCGCCGCTGGCCGGATGGGTGTAGAGGGTCAGCGCGTCGCGGACGCCGTCGGGGATGCCGGCCATGCTCTGCAGCATGGTGTGCAGGGGGCGCTGCTCGGCGCTGAAGCCGACGAACATCGTGCCGTGGTCGGTCACCGTGCCGTAGGGCGTGTTGCGCCGGAAGATATGGCCGAAGATGTCCTGATCTGTGCGCCCGATGTGCGACTCGGGCGGCTTGGGGTCCATCTCGACGCTGTCCGGCTTGCTGCGCCCGATCGCCCGCTCCTGCGCCGCGACCGGGAGCGACTCCCACTTCGCCGCGTCGTGCGGCCACTTCTGCAGGAGCAGGATGCTGCCGCCCGATCCCGGCTTGTCGTCGGGGATCAGCGCGTAGCCGGGGGCGTCGAGCAGGCTGGGGTTCTCCGAGCCGTCGATGAAGCCGGTGAGGTCACGGTCGTGGCGGTACGGCCAGCTCGACGTCTCTGCGGCGACGCTGGCCAGCGCCGCGAGCGCGCTGATCGCCTGGCGAGCGGTGTCGAAGATGACGTCGTAGGCGCTGCCCGACAGCCACAGCACCGCGTCGTGCTGGGTGGCCGGCATGGTGTATCCGTCCGGTCCGACCAGGTCCTGGTCGAAGCCGCTCAGCTCGGCGGGGAGGCCGTCCGGATCGACGCCGCGCCACAGCTCCGGACGAAACCCGGAGACCAGGTTGACGCCGCCCAGGGTGCTCCGCGGCTCGCGGAGGTCGGCCATCGCGGCGACCAGGTCGCGCCCCTCGACGCCGGCGGCGAGGTCGAACTCGAGGTAGGCGTGGGACGCGGTCCCCAGGGCGAAGATCCCACTCTGCGCGGTGCTCATGACGCGGCATCATGGTACGCGGGAGTCACGATGGTACGCGCGCGTCACGTACGCGCAAGAACGCTGTGCTACCGTCGCCATCAGCCATGCCCCCCACCACCGTCGGTCAACCGGATCGCACGCAGGCCTGGCACGAGTTGATCGGCAAGCCGCTGCTGCGCGGCTACCTGCACGCGGCGGGCGCGATCACCGCGGTGGTCGTCGGCACCCTGCTCATCCTCGCCGCGCGACCCGACGTTCCCAAGCAGATCACCGTCGGCGTCTTCGTCGGCTCGTCGGTGCTGCTCTTCGGCGCCAGCGCTCTGTACCACATCGGACATTGGGGGCCGGCCGTCAAGAGCGTGTTGCGCCGCATCGACCACGCCAACATCTACATCCTCATCGCCGGCACCTACACGCCGGTGGCCTACAACCTGCTCGGCGGCGCGCTGCGTCCGGTGGTGCTCATCTCCATATGGGCCGTGGCCATCGCCGGAGTCACGCTGGTGACCCGCTCGGTGCACCTGCCCGACGGCGCCGTCGCGGCGATCTACATCGGCATGGGCTGGCTGGGCATCGCGACCGCGCCCGGCATCGTCGCGGCGGTTGGCGCGGGCGGGCTGCTGCTGGTCGTCGGCGGTGGCGTCTTCTACTCCATGGGCGCCGCCGCGTACGCGTGGAAGCGCCCGCGCCTGTGGTCGCGCGTGTTCAGCTACCACGAGGTTTTTCACCTCTGCACGCTGCTCGCCAGCGCGCTGTTCTTCACCTTCATCGCCACCCAGGTGCTCCCCCACACCCGCCCCTGACGCGCAGCGCGAAATCGTGCTCCGTCACAGGGCCGACATCACGAAGAGCAGCAGACCTGGTACCGTGCACGCAGCCCTCACTCAGGGCGTGCCTCTTGGTGGTCCCTCTCCCCGCAAGCTCGCGGGTCCTCAAGAACCCGGCATACGTTGCACTCCGAGGGGGAGGCGGCCGTTCTGGCCGTAGAAGGATCCCATGGCCACCACATTCACCGAACTCGGTGTGCGTCCGCGCACCGTCGAGGCGCTGCATCGCACCTCGATCAACGACGCCCTGCCCGTGCAGCGCGACGCCATCCCGCCGCTGCTGCAGCGCCGCGACGTCGTCATCGAGGCACCGACAGGGTCGGGCAAGACGCTCGCCTACCTCGTCCCCCTGGTCGAACGCCTGGGCGGACACAGCCGGTCCGGGCCACGCGCACTGATCGTGACCCCGACGCGCGAGCTGGCGGCGCAGATCGCCGGCGTGCTGCGCACCGTCGACCCCCTGCTGCGCATCGCGCTGCTGGTGGGCGGCACCGGCTACGGCCCGCAGCTCTCCGCACTGCGCAACTCCACCGACGTGATCATCGGCTGCCCGGGCCGCATCCTCGACCTCGCCGAACGCGGCGCCGCCCGGCTGGGCAACGTCGAGTTCCTGGTTCTGGACGAAGCTGACGAAATGCTCGACCAGGGCTTCGCCCGCGACGTCGAGCGCATCATCGCCCAGACCCCCGTGCGCACCCCCGGCGACGCCGCGTCGCGGCAGACGGTGCTGGCCTCGGCGACCATGCCGCAGTGGGTGCAGACGATGATCACCAAGCACCTCATCGACCCGGTGCGCATCGTCGTCGAGCAGGAGCAGGTGCCGCTGCTGCAGCACGGGCTGGTGCGCGTCGGCCGCGACGAGCGCGTGTCCATGCTCTCCGCGCTGCTGCACCGCCACGGCGACTCGGCGATCGTCTTCCACCGCACCAAGCACGGCGCCGCCCGCCTGGCCCGCGACCTGCAGCGCCTCGGCCACAAGACCCTTGCGCTGCAGGGCAATCTCTCGCAGAACGCCCGCGACCGCGCCATCGCCGACTTCCGCAGCCGCCGCGCCGACGTGCTGGTGGCGACCAACGTCGCCGCCCGCGGGCTCGACGTGGCCCACGTCGGCCTGGTGGTCAACATCGAGCTGCCGGAGACGCCGCAGTGGCTCACCCACCGCATCGGCCGCACCGCGCGCAACGGCGCCGAGGGCACCGCGCTCACCTTCCTCGGCGACGACGACATGGAGAAGTGGCGCAAGCTGCAGCGACTCGGCGCGCCCGCGCTGCGCTGGGTCGACCGCGACGCGCTGCTCAACGACATGGCGCTGGTGTTCCTCGAGACCCCCGTCTTGCCTGCACCACAGCGCGGCCGTCCCGCTGGGGCGAATGCCGGGCGTGGCGGCGGTGCACGGCCCGCATACGGTGGCGGCGCGCCGTTCCGCGGACGCCGTCGCGGTGGACCCTCGCGCGGCGGCGGACCGTCGCGCGGTGGCCGGCCCGCGGGCAACGCACCGGGCGGCGCGACGCGACGACCGGGCGGCGCACCGCAGCCGTCGGGCAACCGGGCGGGAACCCGCTAGCCGCTTCCCGGGCTCAGGCCAGCGTGGCCCGAGCGATCGCGCCGGTCTCGGCACCGGCCCGTGCCACCGCCTGCCCGTCGGGGCTCCAGATGCCGGAACCGCCCGGGGCGCGGGCGTAGCCGCCGCCGGTCGATCCCGCAAAGCTGGCGATCGCCACCCACACGTGGTGCTCGGCCGCGATGCGGCGGGCCCGCTGCTCGGGAACGGCGACGTCCTCCTCGTGTTCGAGGACGCCGGCGACGTACACGTCGATGCCCAACGCGGCGGTGACGGCGGCGTGCTCCTCGATGCCGGTGTCCCTGCAGATGGCGAGGCCGAGGCGCCAGCCGTCGACGTCGAGAACCGCGGGAGTGTTGCCAGGGGTGAAGTGCCGCGCCTCCTCGGTGCTCAGCCACATCTTGCGGTAGGCGACGCGCACCCCTCCCCCGTCGATCGCCAGCATGCCGATGTGTGTGTGGCCGCTCACGCCGGGCACGGGTGCACCGACCAGCGCCCACGATTGCGTCTGTGCGCAAGCGACGAGGATCGGTTGCAGCCGCGGGTCGTCGACGGTGACGGCCTGCCCGTCCAGCTCGTAGCCGGTCAGCGACATCTCAGGGAACACCACCACCCGCGCCGCGGCGGCTCGCACCAGCTCCGCGTGCTCGACCGCGTTGGCCGCGACCTCGCCGGACACCACGCCCGGCTGGGCCACGGCGACGACGAGCGGCTGACGCATCGCGCGCATGGTAGCCGCCCTAACGAGGGGCAACCCCCGTTGCCCGGTCGCGGCGGCGCCGCCGGACCAGGCCGATCGCCGCGCCGCTGGTGACGAGCACCCCGAAGCCGACCGGCACGGCGCGGCTGCCGCCCCCAGCGGAGGTGTTCGGCGTGGCGATCGCGGGGCTGGTCGCGGGCGTGGACGCGGCGGAGCCCACCGGTCCCGAGCCGGTCACCGCGGCCATCTCCCCCGCCGACAGCCGCCCGCAGTGGTCGGTGGCCGGCGCCGCGCCCGCGGGCTTGCCCACCTTGATCGCCTGCCGGTAGCCCGAGGTGCGTCCTGACGAGTCGGTCACCACCAGGCGGGCGTCGTACCAGCCGTCCTGCGCGTAGGCGTGGTGCACAATCGCGCCGGTGCCGCGGGCGCCGTCGCCGAAGTCCCATGCGTAGGTGAGCGTCCCGCTGCCGTTGCCGATGGCGCTCTGCGCCCCGTTGAAGCTGACCTCGGTGCCCGAGGACGGCGCCGTGGGCAGCGCCTCGAACAGCGCCAGCGGTCCTGACGGCGCGGGATCGGCGCCGGCGTACTCGGGACGGGCCAGCAGGTAGTTGGTCCAGGTCATCGGCAGCTCCAGGGCGCGGCGCAGCTCCACCGAGCCGGTCGGGCTGTCGGCACCGCCGCCGGTGGTGCCCGAGGTGATCAGGTTGAGGTGCTGGATGTTGTCGCGCGGCGTGTCGTACCCGGCCACCTGGGGCAGGCCGACGGCGCCGAGCTGCGAGAGCGGCGTCTGCGGGTAGCCGATGGGGTTGTCCTGGGCGTTGCTGTCGAAGGCGCCGACGATGCCGTAGCCGGGAATGCCCAGGGCGATGAAGGGCACCTGGTCGGTGCGGCCGAGGGTGTCGTCCTGCACCGGAGAATAGGTGTCGACGTCGCCGGGCAGGTACGCCGGCGTGGTGGCCCCGCCCTCCAGCGCGTTCTCCAGCGGCACCGAGTAGTTGTACCTGGCGCCGAGGTCGGCGAACGCCTGGCGCACCGACTGGTCGAGCGCGGCGCGGAAGTGCACCACCGCCGGGTAGTTGGCCATGATGTTCTTCTTGCCGGCGTCGCCGTAGATGCTGAAGTCCTTGAGCGGCGTGGCGTTGACGTTGGTGTACCAGAAGCCCGGGCCCCAGGTCGACTTGGTGGTGCCGAAGGGGTGGGCGGGGTACTCGATGCCGTTCTGGTCCATGTTGGCAGCAAGTACCGGACGCCCCTGCGGGCCGGTCGGCACCAGGTTGTCGGCGTAGTACTGCGAGCCGTACAGCCCCTCCTCCTCCGCGTCGAAGAGGAACACCCGCACGGTGCGCGTCGGCCAGGCGTTGTGCGCGGTCCACCAGCGGGTCAGCGCCTGCAGCTCGCCCATGCCCATGACCACGCCGCTGGTGTCGTCGTACGTCGAGCCGTTGCCGACGTTGAGGCCGGGTGTCGAGTCGGGATGCCCGGCGATCACCACCGGCTCACCGGGGCAGGTGCTGCCGGGGATGGTCACGCTGGCGACGTCGCTGTGGTAGGGCGGCGGGGGCCCGAAGAACGACGCCGACGGCGCGAAGAAGAGGTGGTCGTCGTAGTGGATGGCCGGCGCGAACCTGCCCATCACCTCGGCGGAGGTCATCTGCTCGCGCCAGTGCTGGTAGAACTCCTGCCAGCCGTTGACCTGGGGCGGCAGGTTGCCGCCGGTGGCGCTCATGTCGCCGGGCTCGCCGTCCTGCCCGCTGTAGCGCTGCAGGTAGTTCGCGGACATGAAGTTGATCTGGTTGTAGACGTAGTCCACGTCCGCCTGGGGCTCGTCCGGCCCGGCGGCACGGGCCGGGGAGGTGGCACCCGCGGCGGCGAGTCCGGTGGCACAGAGGGCGACGGCGAGGGCGGCGCGGTTCAGTCTCATCACACCGTCAGACCGCCGCGGAGCCGTCCGCATTGCCGCCGCCAGGCTTGTCCGCAGCCGCCAGCAGGGCGTCTCCAAGCTGTCCACAACGGCCGTGGTGCGCCGCGGTCCGCGTTGCCACACTGACGCTGCCGCCGCGCGCGGCTGAATCGTTGGAGGAGGAATGAGCTTGTCGAGACGACGCATGGCAGTTCTCACGTGCCTGGCCACAACGGTGCCGGTGATGGCGCTCAGCCACGGCGCATCGACCGCGCAGGCGGTGGGCACGGTCAGCCTGCAGGCGACCTTCACGTCGGTGTCGTACGGATGGAACAAGGTGGAGCGCTGGAACGACAGCGATCCCAACTGGCCTTCGCAGTACTACCTCAGCGACGGGCGCAACGACCAGACCGGGCAGCGCAAGACCTTCTTCGGCACCGGTGAGCCGCTGGGCTCGCAGTTCCTGCTCTACTACGCGCCCGGCTGGAACACCGGCAGCAAGGCCGTTCCCGTGCTCCTGGTGATGGGCGCCGCCGACAACGTCGACCGCGAATACGCCGATCCCGGGCTCAACGGCTCGGGCAGCTGCGGCGCCACCTCGTGCCCGAGCACGGGACTGATGCAGTCGCTGAGCGGCGCCGGCTACAAGGTGTTCGCCGTCGACTTCGGCAACATGCAGGGCGACAACTACCAGCAGGCGCAGACCATCTCCGACGCGCTGCAGGTGATCCGCTCCGACACCGGACAGTCGCAGGTCGACGTGGTCGCCTGGAGCAAGGGCGCGTTCCCCGCCCGCATGTACGTCTCCAGCGTCAAGCCGTCGTGGGGACGCGCGTACCAGAACGACGTGCGCAAGCTGATCATGCTCGGCGGTCCGCAGGGCGGCCTCGACTACGTCTTCGCCCACGGCGCGCCGGGCAACATCCTCGTCTACCCGGAGTGCGGAGGCTCACTGGACGGACCGTCGGCGCACATCCAGTACGAGTGCTACGGCGTCTTCTACAACCATCCCGAGCTGTCGATCTACAACGACGGCGGCTACAACGCCTTCGTCGGACAGCGCCAGATGCTGGCGCGCTGGGACGGCACCTACGGCGTCGACCAGTCCACCCAGGATTGGTACACGACGTACTACGGCGGCCAGGGCTACACCTCGTACGGCTACGGCATCCAGACCGCGATGAACCAGGGCTCGCTGGTCAGCACCGTGCAGAGCGCCGGCATCCCCAGCAGCGTCACCACCGACCTGCTCTGCGGCGGCAGCGCCAACATGCCCGGCTTCTACAACGAGAACCGCGGCACCAGCGACGGCCTGGTCTTCCTCGCCTCCTGCGACTCGACGACCGGCATCCCCGGGCCGCACAACGTCACCGAGGTGAGCGGCGACAACCACCTCATGCTCGGCTGGGAGTCGACGGCGATGTCCCAGGTCCGCACCTGGCTCGGCTAGACCCACCTTCCGGAGGGGCGACTTGTCCGCAGAGGACAAGTCGCCCCCGCGTCCCCTGTGTGCAATGGACGCTGGTCGGCGGCCGTCCTGCTTCATAGACTGGTGACCGCTCGGCCAAGTGCCGGGTCCAAGGTTGGAATCGTGGAGCGCGGCGGGCCGCGGATCAAGGAGAAGGGCTTGTCTCGCCAGTACAGGAACGTGCCGTCGCGACGCGTCGCCGGCAGCCTCTTCGCCGCCGGGCTCGCCGGCCTGGTCGCGCTGGTGGCGGGCAGCTCGGTGGTGGCCCGGGCGGACAGCTCGGCCGTCGCCGTCGACCGGCAGAACTACACCGTGAGCGCACCTGCCGACCCGTACAACAACGACACGACCGCCATCCACGTGGGCGTCACTGCGGGCAGCGAGACGGCCGACAGCTACGTCCACCTGGAGCTCGATGGCCTGCCCGGCGGCGCCGTGCCCACGGGCGGCACGCTGACGCTGCGCCCGGTCACCGATCTGCAGCCGAGCGCACAGGACAACCAGAACCCCGCCAACGCCACGGTCATCCTCGAAGCCTGCGTGCTCGCCACCGAGCAACCGGCCAGCTTCGACCCCAAGAACCCGCCGGCCTCCGACTGTCCCGCGGCCACCTCGGTCGGCAGGCTCCAGCCTGACGGCTCCTGGACTTTCGACCTGGCCACGCTGATGCCCAAGTGGAAGGCCCACAACACCGGCGCCGAGATCCGGCCGGTCTACGGACCGACCGATACCTGGTCGATCGGCTTCAACGTCAGCCTGACCACCGCGACGGTCGACTACACCGTGCCGGGCCAGACGGCGACGCAGACCACCCAACCCACCACGCCGCCGGCCACCGTGATCCACAGCGGCGGCGGCGTCACCACCTACGTGGCCCCCCCGGCCGCCACCAACCCGCCCGCAGCGCCCACTCCGGCGGCCCCCGCCTCCCCCGCCCCCGCCGCCGCGGCGGTTGCCCCGGCCGGGCCGCCCGGCGCCACCACCGTCGCGGTGACCACCACCGACGCCCTCGCCGCCCACTGGCCGCTGGTCCTGCTCGGCGGCCTGCTGCTCGGTGCCCTGCTGCTCGCCCGGCCACTCACCGCCGCCACGGCGGCGGGCGCGTTCAAGCTCGGCGTGCTCAGCCAGCTGCGCAGCCACCCGCGCGCCTTCGCGGTCAGTGCCGTCGCGCTCGCCTGGTGCACCACCTACAGCGCCTACGCCGCCGCGGTGGGGCCGACCGCGACCCACTACGAGAGCCGCTCCCCCGCCACGGCCGCCGCGCCGCAGGCCACTGCCACACCGGGCACCGGCAGCGCCACGGCCGCGCCCGGCGCCGCCCCGGGCGCCACCGCCGCGCCTGGCAGCGCCGCCGCGCAGGCCGCCGCCAGCACCCCGGGCAGCTACGAGACCGTCAACGGCGTGCAGGTCTTCGTGCCCGCCAACGGAGCCCCTCCGGTGGCTCAGCTCTTCTCCCCCGCCGAGGACCACATCGGCATCACCGACACCGAGATCCACCTCTGCGCCCACGCCGCGCTGACCTTCGGCAAGGCCTTCAACACCAACCCCAGCGACTTCCAGGTCTTCTGGCAGTACGTCAACGACCACGGCGGCATCAACGGCCGCAAGGTGACCATCGACTTCCAGGACGACGGCTACCAGTCCGGCCAGGCGGTGCAGGCGGCGCAGACCTGCTACGACGAGAACCCCGCGCTGCTGGTCGGCGGCATCGGCTTCGACCAGATCCCCGCCGTGCGCGCCTGGGCCGAGCAGCACCACGAGCTGTACATCCACCACGACGCCGCCGTGGAGGGCACGGGCGGCCAGCGCTACAGCTTCAGCGCGCTGCCCAGCGTCGAGGCGCTCGGCGAGATGTTCGCCCAGATGGTGATCAAGAACCACCCCGGGCAGAAGGTCGGCATCCTCTACCGGCAGAGCAGCAACTGGGATCCCGGGCGCATCGCCTTCGACAACTACCTCAAGTCGCACGGCCACGGCGACATGCTCGGCCCCGAGATCCCGGTTCAGGCCAACCAGGGCAGTTACTCCTCGGAGATCGCCCAGCTCCAGGCGCAGGGCGTGCAGGTGGCCTGGGCCTGGGAGAACGCCCTGGCCGCCACCGAGATGATCAAGCAGGCGCGCGGCCAGAACTACAAGAACGTGGTCTGGATGGTGTTCCCCTTCAACATCACCCTGCAGGGCCTCACCCAGGACGATGCCATCAACCCGCCGATCGAGGGCGTCGCCGCCTGGCCCGCTTACACCAACGGCGACTACAGCGGCCCCTACGCCGCCTACGCCGGCGACATCCACGAGTTCGAGCGCGAATACGCGCAGTACGACTCCGGTGCCAACCTGGCCGGTCCCGGCGGCGACCTGCTCTTCCTCGCCTGGACCGAGTTCAAGGGACTGGCGGACATCCTGCAGCAGTGCGGCCGCGACTGCACGCGCAACAAGATCGCGGGCGTGATGCTGAGCGGCTATCACAAGACGGTGTCGCCCAACTGCGACGTCGACTTCAGCCGCGGCGACCCCCATCACGGCGGCTACCTGATGGAGATCTGGAAGACCGCCGCGTTCGGCAGCGCCGCGGAGTGGCAGCCGGTGCGGCGCTGCGTCGACAAGCTGTGAGGCGCGCTGCGCGCAGTTCCTCCCCTTCGGGGACCGGCTTCGCATGATCACCGCACTGATCATCGGCGTCGTCCAGGGCGGTATGTACGGGCTGCTCGCCCTCGGACTGGTGCTGGTCTACAAGGGCTCGCGGGTGCTCAACTTCGCCCAGGCGGAGATCGGCACGGTCAGCCTGTTCCTCGCCTACTGGCTGGTCACCGAGCACCACCTGCCGTGGATCGTCGGCGCGGTCTGCGCGCTGCTGCTCGGCGCGGCCATCGCCATGGTCTTCGAGCGCGTCATCGTCCGCCCGATGGGCAGCGCGCCGCGGCTCAGCGTCGCCGTCGCCACCATCGGTTTGCTGACCCTGCTGCTGTCACTGGAGCTGCTCCAGTTCGGGCCGTCGCCCCGGGTCCTGCCGCCGCCCATCGACGGCCTCGGCCTGCACATCGCCAGCGTCTACGTCAGCCCCACGCAGCTCATCTCGCTCGGCGCGGTGGCGGTGATCGGCGCCGGTCTGGCGCTCTTCCTGCGCCGCACCGACTTCGGGCTCGGCGTGCTCGCCGCCGCCGAGGACCCCACCGCGGTGCGGCTGGTCGGCGTGCGCCTCTCCCACGTCAGCGCCTTCACCTGGGGCGTGTCGGGCGCGCTGAGCGCGCTGGCGGCGCTGTTCATCGCGCCGTCGCTGGGCGTGTTCACCCCGGGCGTGATCGGTGCGCCGCTGTTCGTCGCGTCGCTCGCCGGTGCGCTGCTCGGAGGCATGTCCAGCCTGCCCGGGGCCTTCGTCGGCGGCATCGCCATCGGCGTGCTGGAGGCGCTCACCAAGTTCTTGGTGATCTCGCGCAACCTCAGCGCCACCATTCCCGGCGGGGAGAGCATCGCCATCTTCGCGGTGATCCTGATCGTGCTGCTGGTGCGACCGCAGGGCATCCTGGGCCGGAGGGCCGCGGCATGACCGCGCTGGCGACGAGCGGCAGCGGCAGCGACGCGAACACGCCGCAGCCGCAGAGCCCGCGCGCCGCGCTGCAGGCGCTGTGGAACAGCGTGATGACACCGCGCCGGGCCAACATCGCGCTGTGGGCGGTGCTGCTCGCGGCGCTGCCGCCGATCACCGAGCGGGCCATGCCCCACCTGTTCACCTCGGGCAAGCTGCAGACCCTCGACGTCGCCGCCTGCTTCGCCGTCGCCGCGCTGGCGCTCAACGTGCTGGTCGGCTACGCGGGACAGATGTCGCTGGGCCACGCCGCCTTCATGGGCGTCGGCGCCTTCACCAGCGGCCTCATCGTCGGTCGCTACGGACTGTCGATGGCGGTGGGCGTCCCCGCCGCCGCGCTCTTCGGCGGAATCGTGGCCCTGCTGCTGGGCATTCCCGCACTGCGGCTGCGCGGGCTGTACCTGGCCATCACCACCATCGCCTTCGGCGTCGCATTGCAGCTCTCCATCCTGCGCATCCCCTGGATCAGCGGCGGCAACGCGGGCGTGGTCCTGCCGCGCCGCGTCGCCGGCAACCTCCAGCTCATCGACAACGCCGACTGGCTGGCCGTGCTGCTCGTCGTGCTGCTGGTGGTCTGGCTGCTCGACACCAATGTGATGCGCAGCAAGGTGGGTCGCGCCTTCCGCGCCATTCGCGAGGACGAGGGCGTGGCCCAGTCGTTCGCGGTCAACGTGGTCACCTACAAGCTGACCGCGTTCGTCATCTCCGGCGCGCTCGCCGGCGTCGCCGGCGCGCTCTACGGCCACACCATCGGCCAGGCCAACAGCGACCCGTTCTCCTACGAGCTGTCGCTGCAGCTCATCATCATGGTGGTGGTCGGCGGACTGGGCAGCCGCTCCGGCGTGGTCGCCGCGGCCTTCTTCTTCCAGGTCTTCCCCGCGGTGATGCCGGCGTGGTTCAACGGCTACCAGGTGCCCATCGGCGCCGCGCTGTTGATGTACACGGTGGCGCGCCACCCCGACGGGCTGGCCGGTGCGCTGCGCGAGGCGCGTGAGCGTCGCGAGATGCGGCGCATGCGCGGCGGCGCAGGCGACGACGACGACGAGGACATCGAGGAACGCGGCCGGCTGCCCAAGCTGCCCGCGCTGCCACGGCCGTCGACGCTGCCGCCGCGTCCCGAGGTGGCGGGGGGTACGGTGCTGAGCGCCCGCAACGTCAGCGTGCGGTTCGGCGGGTTGCAGGCAGTGGACGACGTGTCGCTCGACGTGCCGCGCGGCCGCATCGTCGGCCTGATCGGCCCCAACGGCGCGGGCAAGACGACGCTGTTCAACGCCCTCAGCGGCCACATCCGCCCGCAGCGCGGTGAGATCACCTTCATGGGCCAGGACGTCAGCGACCTGGCCCCGCACCGCCGCGCCGCCCTGGGCATGAGCCGCAGCTTCCAGCTCATCGGCCTGGCCAAGTCGATGACGGTGCTCGACAACATGCTGCTCGCCCAGCACGTCCTCGGCCGCTATGACATCGGCTCCGCGCTCGCCTACCTGCCGCGCACCGCGCGCGTCGAGCGCGAGCTGACTGAGCGCGCCCACCAGGCCATCGCCGCGCTCGGCTTCGAGCGCTTCACCGACACCCCGGTGCGCAGCCTGTCGCACGGACAGCAGCGCATCGTCGAGCTCGGCTGCCTGCTGGTCACCGACCCCGAATTGCTGATGCTCGACGAGCCCAGCGCGGGCATGTCGCCCGGCGCGGCGGAGAACCTCGCCGTGCGCCTGCGCGAGCTGCGCGACGAGCAGGCGCGCACCGTGCTGCTCATCGAGCACAACATCCCCCTGGTCCTGGACGTGTGCGACGAGATCTACGTGCTCAACTCCGGCGCGGTGCTGGCCAGCGGCCCCACCGAGACCATCGCCCGACGCCCCGAGGTGATCGGCGCCTACTTCGGCGAGGCGGTGCCCGCATGAGCGCCGACACCGTGCTGCTCGAGCTGCGCGACGTGCGCGCCGGGTTCGGCTCGCAGACGGTGCTGCACGGCGTCAGCCTGCAGGTGCGCGAGGGCGAGATCGCCGGCATCTTCGGACTCAACGGCGCCGGCAAGAGCGTGACCATGAAGGTGGTCGCCGGCATCGTGCCCGCGCGCCGCGGAGATGTGGTCATGGATGGCCGCAACATCACCACCGTCGCGCCCGAGGACCGGGTCGCTCTGGGCATGGCCCATGTCCCCCAGGGGCGCCAGGTCTTCCCCGGGCTCACCGTGGAGCAGAACCTGCGCCTGGGCGGCTACCGCCTGCGCCGCCGCGACAAGCGCCGCTACGGCGAGGCCCTGCAGCGCACCCTCGACCGCTTCCCCATCCTCGCCGAGCGCCGCGCCCAGCTCGCCGGCAGCATGAGCGGCGGCCAGCAGGCCTCGCTGGCGGTGGCCCGCGCGCTGGTGTCCGACCCGCGCATCGTGCTCGTCGACGAGCCGAGCGCCGGCCTGGCGCCCAAGACCGTCGAGGAGCTGTTCGAGACGCTGCGCGAGGTCAACCGCAGCGGCGTCACCATGCTCATGGTCGAGCAGAACGTGACCTTCGGGCTGCGCCTGGTGGACACTGCCAACATCATGCAGCGCGGCCGCATCGTCTACGCGGGGCCGGTGGCCGACCTCGACCAGGAGCGCGTCGCCGAGCACCTCGGCGTCGGCCGCCTGCTCGGCCGCGGGCTCAGCGCCGCGGTGCAGTCGCACGAGGCGGCGGCGCGATGAGTGCGATGATCGACACCGTGCCTGGCGACGGAACCGGCGACCGGCTGCGCGCCATCGCCTCGCCGCGCGCGGTGCGCATGCTCCGCGAGATCGCCGACCGCCGCGCCTCCGAGTGCGACCGCATCGCCGGCGCCATGTTCACCGCCTACCGCGCCGAGATCCCCGCCTACGCGGTGCTGGAGGACCCCGTCCTCTGCGACGACGTGCTCACCGTGTCGGCGGCGATGGTGCGCGCCTGGCTCGACGTGATGTCGACCGGCGAGGCGGTCAGCAGGGAGCGGCTCACCCCGATGCTCGAAGGCGCCCGCCGCCGCGCCGCCCAGGGGATCGACCTGCACTCGATGCTGCGCGCCTACCGCGTCGGGGTGCGGGTGATGTGGCGCGAGCTGGTCAGCGCACCCGAGTGGCAGAGCCACGCGCTGCAGGCGGCGATGCCGCAGATCGCCGAGTGGGCGCTCGACTTCGCCGACCGCATGAACACCGAGGTCGCCGCCGTGTACCTCGACGAGATGGCCCACGTCGCCCTCGAGCGCGAGCACCGCCGCTCGGCGCTGCTCACCGTGGTGCTGGCCGGTCCGGTCACCGACGCCGAGGGTCCCGAGGAGCTCGACGTTCCCCATGTCGTGGTTGTCGCGCGCGTCGCCGACGACCTGCCGCTGGCGCAGCTCGAACGCATCGGCGAGGCGCTGGAGAAGCAGGCGAGCGCGTTGCTCTGGACGGTCCGCCATCGTGGCGTCATCGCGGCGGTGCCCGTCCCGCAAGGAGTGACCCGCGTGCAGCTCATGCGACTGCTCGCCGGATTGCTGGACACAGAAGGCATCCTCGCCGTCGCCGCGGGCGGCACCGCGCGCGGCGCCCGCGAGACGCGCGGCAGCTACAGCGAGGCGATGGAGTCGCTGCGCGCCGGCTCGGTGCTGCTGGCGGGCACGGCCCAGGTGTACGACTTCCAGGAGCTCGCCCCCTTCATCGCCCTGCTGGCCCGTCCCGACCAGGCGCGCCGCTTCGTCGCCACCGCGCTCGACCCGCTCGGCGAATTGGTCGATCGTCCCTGGGTGGTGCCGACGCTGGAGGCGTACATCGCGCGCCAGGGCCGCACCAAGGAGGCCGCCGCGCAGCTCGGCGTGCACCTCAACACCGTCAAGTACCGGCTGCGCGAGCTGCGCGCGGCCTGCGGGCCGACCCTGGCCGACGGCGAGCGCGCCACCACGCTGCTGCTCGCCCTCAAGGTGCGTCGCCTGCTGGAGGTGGAGCCGTGATCGACACCGATTCCGGCGTGCAGGTCCTCGATCTCGCTTTGCCCAGCGGGCGTTTGCACGCCGAGCGCCGCGGACCGCAGGACGGACCGCTGGTGATCGGCGTGCCCGGCATCACCGCCAACCTGCGCAGCTTCGACGCGCTGGCGCCGGTGCTCGCGCGCGCGGGCCTGCAGGTGCTGGTGCTCGACCTGCGCGGGCGCGGGCACAGCGAGGTGACCCCGCAGGGCACGTACGGCTGGCCGGCGCACGCGCGCGACATCGCTGCGGTCGCGGATGCGCTGGGCGTGGAGCGCTTCGACGTGGTCGGCTACTCCATGGGCGGGTTCGTCGGCATGCAGCTTGCCGCGGACTTCCCCGACCGGGTGCGCCGCCTGATCACCGTCGACGCCCTGGGCGCGCCCGAGCCGGAGTCGCTGCCGCCGATCATGGCCGCGTCGCAGCGGCTCGGCGTGGTCTTCCCCGACGCCGCAACGTATGTCGCCACCGTGCGTTCCAGCGCCGCGATCGAGCAGTGGGGCGACCTGTGGCAGGGGCACTACGAGTACGAGCTGCAGGACGCGCCCGGCGGAGGTGTGATCTCGCGCACCTCGCGCGACGCGGCTGCCGAGGACGGCGCCTACGGCGCGATGGCGGTTGCAACGCTGCCCGAGCTGTGGTCGCGCATCGCCTGCCCGGTGCTGCTGGTGCGCGCCGCGCGCCCGATCGTCCCCGGTGCGGGGTACATCGTCCCCGCGGCGGACCGGGACCGGCTGGGCACGCTGATCCCCGGCGCGCGCAGCGTCGAGGTCGACGCCAACCACTACGGCATCATCGCCCACCCCGGCGCGGCGGCGGCGATCCTGGAGTTCCTGACATGAGCGGCAAGAACGGGCAGGTGGTTCGCGGCGGTCCGTCCCCGGTGGAGGGGCGGCGCGCCCTGGTCACCGGCGCGGCCTCGGGCATCGGCCTGGCGGTGGCGCGACACCTCGGCGCCCGCGGCGCTCACGTGGTGCTCAGCGACCTGCCCGGCGAGCGCCTCGACGCCGCCGCCGCGTCGGTCGTCGATGGCGTCGCGGTGGCCGCCGACCTCAGCGTCCGCGACGACGTCCACCGCCTCGCCGACGAGGTCGGCGATGTGGACATCCTCGTCAACAACGCGGGGCTGCAGCACGTCAGCCCGGTCGAGGAGTTCGACGAGGCGAGGTGGGCGCTGCTCCTGGAGGTGATGCTCACCGCGCCCTTCGTGCTCATCCGCCAGCTCCTGCCGTCGATGTACGAGCGCGGCTGGGGACGCATCATCAACATCGCCAGCGTGCACGGCCTGGTGGCCTCGCCGTACAAGGCGGCGTACGTGTCGGCCAAGCACGGCATCGTCGGCCTGACCAAGACGGTGGCCCTGGAGGCGGCGGCGCGCTGCCCCGACGTCACCGTGCACGCGGTGTGCCCGTCCTACGTGCGCTCGCCGCTGGTCGAGGGGCAGATCGCCGACCAGGCGCGCATCCACGGCATGGCCGAGGACGAGGTGCTGGAGAAGGTGATGCTCACCCGCAACGCCGTGCGCCGGCTCATCGAGCCCGAGCAGGTCGCCGAGTCCGTCGAGTTCCTCTGCGGCGATGGCGCCTGGTCGATGACCGGCAGCGTGCTCAGCCTCGATGCGGGATGGCTCGCCCACTGATGCGCGCCGCGCGCTGCATCGCGGTGGCCTTCGCGGCGGCGCAGCTCCTGCTCGCCGTTCCGGTTGCCGCCATGCAGCAGCCGCCGCATCTCCCCGGCGCGCCGTCGTGCGGCCCGTCCACCGCCGATCCCAGCGCACCGCAGACGGGCCACAACCAGAACACCTTCGCCGCTCCCGACTACTTCGCCAAGGACTTCCCGCGCTTCGATGACGACGTGTGGGGCCTGCCCATGGGCGGTTTCGGCGGCGTGCAGCGGGGCGCCGCGCTGCACCACACCCCGGTGATCTTCGTTCACGGCAACCAGGTCGATGCGCAGAACTGGCTCGACGTGATGCTGCAGTTCCAGAACGACGCGGGCTACACCATGCAGGAGATGTACGCGCTCTCCTACAACGGCCTGGCCAACTACTACGCCGGCGCCCCCGCCGCCATCCCCGCCTCGGTGCTCGACCAGGACTACATCCAGCAGAACCCCAACACCCTGGCCAACGGCGGCAAGGGCGCCGGCGACGACGACGAGGTGCCCGACCTCTGCCGCTTCGTCGAAGCCGTGCAGTGGTACACGGGCTCGGAGCAGGTCGACATCGTCACCCACTCGCTCGGCGACACCATCGCTCGCAAGCTGATGTACCTGTACCCATCGCTCGCCAAGGATGTGGTCGCCTTCGTCGGCATCGCGGGCGCCAACCACGGTACCAGCGTGTGCAGCGGCCTGCAGACCAGCTACTACGGCTGCAACGAGATCGGCCCCGGCACCGCCTGGCTCGACCAGCTCAACGGCCCCAACGGCTCGCGCGAAACCTACGGCCCCACGCACTGGATGACCGTCTACAACGGCACCGACTCCGCCGACCCCTTCTACAGCACCCCCGACCTCTACACCTCGCCCGCGCTGAAGGGCGCCGACAACCGCCCCATGCCGCACACGTACCACAACGACCTGCGCGTCTCCAGCACGGCCGTCGACATGTACCTGCCCTTCCTGCTGCGCAACGGCCAGGCCGGCCCCGGCGCCGCCGACCCGGGTCACGGGCCCGGAGCCGCGGCGCAGATCGAGACCCAGCAGCCCAACGGCATCAGCGGCAACCTCTGCGGCGTCCCCGACCTCACCGGCCCCGTCGCCAACTGCCCGCCGCTCCCCGTCCCACCCCTGCCGCAGACCGCGGAGCAGTCCGGCGGACCGCCCGCCGGCTCGGCCCGCAACGCCGCGCTCACGGCCGCCCTCCCCGACACCGCCAGCTCACCGACGAGCGCCTCGGCACCCGCGCTCGGTGCGCTCAGCGCCGTCCTCGCGGCCACCGTCTGGCAGCGCCGGCGCCGGCGCTTCGACACATTTCGACCTCGCCGACCGTCCTAAGCATCATCATGGCCCGCCGCGACGACCATCGAGGTCGCGGCAGATGCAGCGAGGAAGGTGAGCAGATGAAGGCGGAGCACACGCACATGCAGGGCGTCGTCGCGCCCGACGGCGGCCGCAGGCGCGGCCCGGGAGCGCGCGCCATGGCGGTGGTGGCGCTCCTGGTCGCGGGGACCGCCGCGGTGGCCGCGGCCGCCCAGCCCGCGGGACGTGCCCCGGTGGGTGTGCACACCTACCCCGCCGGCCTCAGCCTCAACGCCGTCCCCGGCGGCGCCGAGCTGGCCGAGGCCGCGCCGCTCGCCCCCGGCGGCGGCTACGACCCCAACCGCGTCGCGGACAAGTACAGCCAGTTCCAGCAGGCCGCGGCGCTCCCCCTGGCCGAGGCGAACCGGTCGTGGCGCGACGTCGGCCCCAAGGGTGTCGACAGCCCCACCGGCTACAGCGCCTCCACCGAGCAGTTCGGCCGGATCGCCGGCATGGGCGCGGCGCTCGCCGCCGACAGCAACGACCCCTCCGGCAACACCGTCTACCTCGGCAACATGGGCGGGCTCTGGAAGAGCACCGACGGCGGCGACAACTGGACCAACCTGAGCGACGGCAAGCTGACCAGCGCGGGCGTCGGCGCGATCGCCCTCGACCCGTCGCGGCCGGACGACATCTACGTCGGCACCGGCATCACCTACCTCACCCTCTCCGGCGACACCTACGGCACCGGCTTCTACGTGTCGCACGACGGCGGCAGGACGTTCAGCCGCCCCTCGCCCAACGTCGAGGGCTGGGCGGTCACCAGGATCGCGGTGACCCCGACCTACCTGCTGATCGGCACCAACCACGGCCTCTACCGCTCCACCGACCACGGCGACACACTGACCCAGGTCGCGCTGCCCACCAACGACAGCCACACCGGCCCGGCCACCGGCCCGTACGCCAACTGGATCAGCGACATCGCCGTCCGCCCCGGGCATGACGGCGAGGTCACCGTGGCGGTCGGCTTCCCGCTCGGCAAGGCGCCGCTGGCCGACGGGTCGATCGCCTCCCCCGGCAACGGCCTCTACCGCTCCACCACCGGGGGCACGGCGGCCTCGTTCACGGCCATGGCCGTCAGCGCGCTGACCACCTCGCAGTCCAGCGTCGACCCGGTCGGCCGCATCTCGCTGGCCTACGGGCAGACCGCACAGGATGACGGCGTGCTCTGGGCACTGGTCTCCGACGCCGGCCTCGCCTACGGACACGCGCCCGCCGGCCTGGAGTTCGGCGACGTCGTCCCCGGCACGGCCCCCTCCCAGGTGCCGCGGCAGGTTCCCAACCAGACGGGCACGGTGCTCAACGGCCTCTTCCGCTCCGGTGACGACGGCGGCACCTGGGCCAACAAGGCGACCCCGACCAGCCTGCTCGCCGCCCCCAACAGCACGCTGACCCCGGCCGCAGCCCTCTCCTACGCGCCCGGCGTTCAGGCCTACTACGAGGCGGTGCTGGTCACCGACCCGGTGACCCCCGACCAGGTCTACTTCGGCCTCGAGGAGGCGTACCAAACGGTCGGCAACAGTGGGTCGACGCCCGGCCCGGCCGGCGCCTTCGTCATCGAGCGCTACGCCGACGCCTGCGGCTTCTACCTCTACACCACCAACGTGACCAACGGCGCCGCCTGCCCGCCGCAGGCGCCGCTGTACGGCGGCTACACGACGCATCCCGACCAGCACGCCATGGCGGCCGTGAAGACGCCGAACGGCGTGCGTCTCTACAGCAGCAACGACGGCGGCGCCTTCCGCCAGGACTCGCACGCCATCACAGTTGGTACCGGTTTTGACAACAACTCGTGGACCGCGCTCAACACCCTGCCCACGGTGGAGGCGTGGCACGCGGTCATGCTCCCCGACGGCGAGATCCTCGCCGCGCTGCAGGACAACGGCGCCAGCCTCTCGGGCGCCGACCGCAAGGGCGTGGAGGTCGGCCTCGGGGACGGCTACTGGGTGTTCCCCACCGCCAACCCCGACGTGTTCTACATCGGCATCCCCGGCGCCGCGCTCTTCGTCACCAAGGACCACGGCCAGAACCTCACCGAGATCCCGCCGAACGTCACCAACCCCAGCTTCACCTCGCCGATCGCCATCGACCCCACCGACCCCAACCACCTGATCGCCGCCGGCCGCGACGTGTACGAGTCGCTCAAGGGGCCGGACACACAGGTGGTGTTCGACTCCGTCGCCACGGGCACCGTGGTGCAGAGCGACTGGGGCACCACGGCGATCTTCGACGCCGGCAGCAGCGGTGTGGTCAATCCGCTCAACGGCAAGACGGTGGACTGGGCGGCGACCGCGCTGGCGGTACGCGGCGCGGCAGCGTACGGCGCGCTCTGCGCGGTGTGCTCGGCGTCGCGGCTCACATTCGACCAGGTTCACCCGGCGATCGAGACCAACGTCAAGCCGGGTTGCACTGCCAAGAAGGACGCGAGCGACTGCTGGTACATCGCCCCCAGCAAGGGGCTCGGCGCCGGCTACATCAACTCGCTGGTGATCGACCCCAACGACACCAGCACCGTCTACGCGGCGGTGATGGAGCGGCAGTTCGTCGGCTACCCGAGCAACCAGGTGCCCGGCCGCATCTACGTCAGCCACGACGCCGGCCAGAACTTCAGCGACGTCACCGGCAACCTGCCCCGTGGCAGCGTCTGGAACATGGTGATCCGCGACGGCCGGCTGATCGCCGCAACCGACGTCGGCATCTTCACCGCACCGCTCGGCAGCGGCACCTGGAGCCGGCTGGGCACCGGGCTCCCCGCGGTGGCGATGCGCGACGTGTGGATCGACCCGAGCGGCCGCAACCTGCTGGTGTCGGCCTACGGTCGCGGCGTGTGGACGCTGGACTTCGGCAGCACCGCGGTCGGCAGCAACAGTCCGTCGTCGGTGGCACCGCCGCCGACCACCACCACCCCGTTGACGGCGCCACCGGCCACCGCCTCACTGCCGAACACGCAAGCGGAGAGCGGCCGCGGAATCGCCGGTCCCGCGGGCGCGGTGCTGCTGGCGGCCGCCCTGATGCTGGCCAGGCGGAGGAGGCGGAGGCGGTCCTGAGTCAGCCGCAGCGCGGCGGCTCCGGCGAGGTCAGACGGCGGCGCACTCCCCTTCACCGGTCTTGCCGGTGAAGATGGTCTCCTGGTCCCAGTCGTAGACCTCCTCGGCGCTGGGCGCCTCGGAGAGCTGGAGCGGCAGCAGCAGCTCCTTGACCTCGGCCTTGTCGACGTCCTCGACCCACTCGGCGAAGGTCTGCCCGGCGACGTTGTCGGTGCGGTAGCGCGCCCAGAGCAGGTCGAGGGCGGCGGGCACGCGGCGCGCCGGGATGCGCATGATCGGCTGGGCCAGCTTGGCGCCCTTCTCGTCGATCCTGCCGGCGAGCAGCATCATGTAGTGCGGCACCGGCTCGTCGGTGACGTTCTTGTTGTTGCCGTAGAAGCCGACCGTGGCCAGGTGGTGCTGCCCGCAGGAGTTGGGGCAGCCGCTGGCGCGGATGGTGGTGCCGGCGAAGGCGGGCAGGTCGCCGAAGCGGTTGTCGTCGAGCCAGCGGCCGACGGCGCGACCCAGGCCGCGCGACGAGGTGATGCCCAGGTTGCAGGTGTCGCCGCCGGGGCAGGTGACGATGTCGCGCACGCCCTGCGCCTCGGCGCGGGCCAGGCCGTGCGGCTCCAGCGCGTCGTACAGCGCGGGCAGGTCGACCAGGCGCACGTCGCGCAGCACCAGGTTCTGGCCGGCACTGGTACGAACTTCGCTGCGGCTGAAACGGCGGGCCGTGTCGGCGACGACGCGGAACTGCTCGGCGGTCATGTCGCCCAGGGTCAGCCGGATGGTGACGATGCCCCAGCCCTCGACGCGATGGGCGCCCACGTTGGTCACCCGCCAGCGCGAGTACTCGGTGCCGCGGCGCACCTCGTCGAGCGAGATCACGTTGCCCAGCGGGGCGACCTCGGCGCGACCTGCCTCCTCGCGGGCGACGCGCTCCGCGAGCTCCTGGCCGATGCGGTGCGACCAGGCGTCCTCGGGCAGCTCGGCGACCACCTCCTCGACGCGGGCGCGGAAGGTCTCGGCCGTGTACATCTTGTCGAACATGAACTTGATGCGGGCGCGGTTGCGGTTCTTGCGCGGACCCTCGGCGTCGAAGATGCGCACCACCGCTTCCATCACCGCGTAGAAGCGGCTCACCGGCACGAAGTCGTAGAGCAGCGTGGCCGGACGCGGCGAGTTGCCCAGGCCGCCGCCGACCCACAGCTTGAAGCCGCGCTCACCGTCGCGCACCTGGGCCACCGCACCGATGTCGTGCATGGCGCCGAGGGCGCAGTCGCTGGCGCACCCGGAGAAGGAAACCTTGAACTTGCGCGGCAGGTTCTGGCAGAAGGGGTTGCGCAGGAACAGGTCGGTGGCCGCCTGCGCGTAGGGCGTGATGTCGAACGCCTCGGTGCCGCAGGCCCCCGCGATGGGGCAGCCGGTGATGTTGCGCACCGTGTTGTAGCAGGCCTCGCGCGTGGTCAACCCGTACGAGGCGAGGTGGCGCAGCGCCTCGGGGACGCGCGCGGTGGGGATGAAGTGGAACTGGTAGTCCTGCCGGGTGGTGACGTGGCCCATGCCCGCGCCGCCGCCGCCCGGGTACTCGCCCTCGTCGCAGAAGACCTCGCTGAACTCGGCGAGCCCGTCCATCTGGTCGGCGGTGAGCCGGCCGTGGGGGATCTTCACCCGGATCATCTGGTAGCCCGCCTGGCGCTGCCCGTAGACGCCGTAGGAGAGGCGGTAGGGCTTGTAGGTGTCCTCGGGCTCCTCGAGCTCCAGGAAGGCGCGGGTGCGCCGCTCGAACTCGGCGAGCTCCTCCTCGACCACGTCGGGGATGGGAACGCGCTTCGGGGCGACCTGGGGCTCGATCATCGCGGGGATTCTCCGTACGGGGCGCCGCGGGGCCTGGCTGGGGCGTTCGACCTTCCTGACTTAGACGATCAGGAAAGTCAACAATGCGGAAGCGCCAGTATGACCCGGGCCCGGCCGCCCATGCAAGGGGGAACGGCGCCGGGGCGGCCCGCCTTGCGCCTCAGCTCGCCAGCGAGCAGAGCAGGTCGAGGTATTGAAGCAGGTGCCGGGTGCCCAGGAAGCGCTCCCGGACCCGGCGCTGCGCCGCCTCGCCCATCCGCCGCGCCGCCACCGGGTCGAGCAGCAGGCCGCAGACCAGGGCGCCGAAGGTCTCCACGTCGGTGGGGTCGTCGAGCAGCAGCCCGGTGACGCCGTCCTCGATCTGGTCCTGGATGCCGGCGATCCGGCTGGCCACCACCGCCCGCCCCTTCCACATCGCCTCGGCGACGGTGAGCCCGAAGCCCTCGGCCAGGCTCTTCTGCACCACCACCGCCGCCCGGCGCTGCAGGGCGTTGACCATGGCGGCGTTCTCCTCGTCGTCGTCCATGGGCAGGCTGGCGAGGTGGACGCGGGCGCGCACGTCGACCGGCAGCGCGCGCCAGGCCTGCTCGGTCTCGGCGAGCACCTCGGCGCCCTCGGGGTCGTCGGCCACCTCGCCCACCGACGGCCCGGCGAGCATGAGGTGGGCGTCGCAGCGCGCGGCCACGCCGTGGTGGAAGCCGCGGATCACCCCCACCGGGTCCTTGAGCCGGTCCCAGCGCGACACCTGGAGGACGAGCTGCGTCTCCGGGCCGACCCGGGTCTGCTCGGTCATCACGGCGCGGTGGACGATCGGGGCGGTGTCGCCGCGGAGGCGGACGAACTCGGCGGGAACGGTGGCCGCGACGGGCTCGCACAGCCCCGCCGCGCCGAGGATGGCCGCGACCGACTCGGACGGCATCTCGTAGTTCTTCGGCGAGAACGGGTCGATCGACGGCGGGATCACCGCGACGCGGTCCGGGTCGAGCCCGTCCCAGGCGAACGCCTTGCGGGAGAAGACGACCGCGTCGGCGCCGGTGATGTACGGCAGCAGGAACCGCCAGGCGTCGCGGGCGAGCTGGTTGGGCATGTCGACGCCGACGTGGCAGCGCCACACCACCGGCACTCCCGTGCGCTGCACGGTGGGCAGCATCCCCGCCGTCTGCGGGTCGTGGAGGACGACGACGTCGCGCGGCCCGATCCGCTCGGCCAGCTCCCCGCCACGCGCCAGCGTTGTCGCCTCGTAGATGCGGCGATCCTCGCCGGTCAGCGCCGCGGCGTCGCCCGCGGCGCCGTGCAGGTGGTTGTGGATGCGCTTGGTCACCCGGAAGAACTCGGCGTCGCCGGCGATCACCACCCAGCGCGCATCGACGCCCGCGCCGCGCACGTAGGGGAGCAGCGTGTTGAGCATCTCGGCGACGCCGCCGCCGCGCTCGGTGGAGTTGACCATCCACAGCGTGCGGCCCGCGAACAGCCGGCGCGCCCGCTCGGCGCCCTCCGCGAAGGCGCCCCACTGCTCCTCGGTGAGCACGGTCCGGTAGCGGTCGGGGCTGAGCGTCTCGACGGGGACGTCGGTCAGGCCGGACATCGGGGCATGGTAGCGCCGGGGTCGTGGCGCTACCATGCCCCGCCATGCGGCAGCTCTGGGCTCCCTGGCGAATGGCCTACGTCGGCGGCGAGCGCACCCACGACGGCTGCGTGCTCTGCGCCATCGCCGAGGGCGACGACGACGGCAACCGCGTCGTCGAGCAGGCCGAGCTGACCTTCACCGTGCTCAACCTCTTCCCCTACAGCAGCGGCCACGTCATGGTGGTGCCGCGCACCCACGTCGCCGACCTCACCGAGCTGAGCGCCGCCGAGGCCGCCGCGGTGATGGAGGGCGCCCAGCGGGCCGTGCGCGCCCTGCGCCTGGCGCTCAACCCCGACGGCCTCAACCTCGGCGTCAACAGCGGCACCGCCGCGGGCGCGGGCATCGCCGACCACTTCCACCTCCACGTCGTCCCGCGCTGGTCGGGCGACACCAACTTCATGCCGGTGCTCGCCGACGTCAAGGTGATCCCCGAGCACATGGAGCAGACCGCCGCCAAGCTACGCGACGCCTACGCCAAGCTCAGCTCCTGAGCTCCTCGGTGAGCAGGTCCATGAGCAGCCCGTCGTGCCAGGCGCCGTCACCGCCGCGCTCATAGCGCCGCATGACCCCGACCGGCACGAAGCCGACCCGCTTGTACGCGGCGACCGCGCGCACGTTGGCGACCGCGGGGTCGATGGTCAGCCGGTGGTGGCCACGCGCGGTGAACAGATGCCGCGCCAGCACACGAATCGCCTCGGGACCGACGCCCTGTCCCTGCCACTCCGCGCGCACCGCGATGTCGATGGTGGCGTGCCGGTACATCGGCGCGGGCTCCTCGTAGCACTGGATGAAGCCGGCGACATCCACGCCGGCGACGATGAGGAAGCTCGATTCGCCCTGGTCGGGATGGAGCGCCTCGTCCACGCGCTCCGCGGGGTCGCCCCACCAGCGCGACACGGTGGGGTCGGAGAACACCACCGTGAGCTCCGCCGCGTCGGATGGGCGCACGGGCTGCAGGCGCACGCGCTCGCCGTCCAGAACCTCCTCGATCATGGCGAGGAATGGTATGGGCTGAGGGGGCGCCGGACCCGCATCGGGTCCGGCGCCCGCGCCTCAGATCAGTGGCTCAACGCGGCCTAGCCGCGCCGCTGCCACCGCGTCTTCTTGAGCATTTTCTTGTGCTTGTGCTTGCGCATCTTCTTGCGCCGCTTCTTGATGACCGAGCCCACGAGGTCTCCCCGGATGAGTTGCACGGATGTGCCGCTTACGGCTGGCGGACTATACCCCGCGACGCCGCGTCCGCGCTCAGCAGCTGGTCGAGCAGCGCCCCCACCGAGGTGGCGTCGACCCCGCCCAGGACGCGCTTGCGCACCGTCCCGGAGGCGTCGACCACCAGGGTGCTGGGCGGCGCGGGGACGTCCCAGGCGGAGGCCAGCGACGAGGCGGGGTCGTCGAGGCTGGGGTAGGCGACGCCGAAGCGGCCGGCGTAGGCGCGCCCCTCGGCCGGGTCGTCGCGCATGTCGACGCCGACGAAGACCACCCCGCGCGGCGCGTAGGTCGCGTAGAGACTGTCGAGCTGCGGCTGCTGGGCGCGGCAGGGCCCGCACCACGCCGCCCAGAAGTCGACCACGGCGACGTGGCCGTGCAGCGCCGAGCCGTCGAAGTGCGCGCCGTCGAGCGTGGTGCCGCTGAGCGCCGGAGCCGCCTGCCCCACTCCCCCACCGCCCGAGCCCACCTTCTGGGCCACGTCCTGCTCCAGCGAGCAGGCGCTCAGGGCCAGGGCGCAGAGGGTCGCGGCGACCAGCCGCCGGCGCATCTCAGGCCTTCGCGTACGAGTGCAGCCCGGCGATCCAGAGGTTCACCGCGTAGAGGGTGAACATGATCGCCACGAAGCCCACCGCGGTGATCGCCGCGGCGCGGACCTCGCGCCAGCCGTAGGTCACCCGGGCGTGCAGGTAGATGGCGAAGACCACCCAGGTGATGAACGCGAAGGTCTCCTTGGGGTCCCAGCCCCAGTAGCGGCCCCAGGCGTGCTCGCCCCAGATGGCGCCGCAGATCACCCCGAAGGACCAGATGGGGAAGCCCAGCATCACGAAGCGGTAGCTCCACTCGTCGAGCCGCCGCGCCTCGGGGAGGACGCGGGTGACGGTGCGGGCGAAGCCCAGCGACCGCGATCCTCCGGTGGCGCCGCCGCCGACCGACACCGGGGTGCCGCCCGGGCTCAGCGGCGCCGAGGAGCGCGCGGCAGCGAAGCCTGACAGCCGCCGGTCCGCCCAGCGGCGCACCAGGTAGAACATGGCGAAGAGGAACGAGAAGGTGAGGATCCCCGAGGCGGTGGCCATGGCGGTGACGTGGATGGTCAGCCAGTAGGAGTGCAGCGCCGGGACCAGGTTGCCCGGCGGCACGTAGAGCATGTAGGCGACGCCGAGCAGGGCGATGGCCACAACCATCGCCGGGATGCCCACCAGCCGCACCTTGGCCCGCAGGGCCAGCACCAGGAAGGTGCTCACGATGATGAAGGCGATCGCCGTCGAGTACTCGTACATGTTGCCCAGCGGCCAGTGCCCCGCCTCCAGCGCCCGGGTGACGATCGAGGCGAGGTGGAACGGCCAGCCCACCACGACGGCGAGCAGCCCGAAGTTGGCCACCTGCCTGCGGCGCAGCGGCAGGTAGACGATGAAGCTGAGCAGGGCCACCAGGTAGGCCACCACGGCAACCCAGAAGAGCGCCAGCGAGAGGGGCGTTGGGCTCATGTCCGCGCGAGTATAGCGACACCCGCCCGGCGGGCCGAAGGCGCAGGTGTCAGCGGTTTACTCCGTTTAGGCGGGAAGCGTTGCAATTCGCCGCCGCTGCACGCCGCTGATGTGATTGCATCAACATGGGAAATTCCAAGCCACATCGGGGAAAACCTGCGCTACGCTGGACACTGTTCGAGGCGTGCGACACAACGCCGCGCGCTGCACAGCGGGGGACGAACGCCCTGTACCCGATCACCGTGCTGGTGGCGGACGACGAGCCGATGATGCGGCGCGCACTGTCGGACATGCTCGACGAGCACCCGGGCCTCAGCGTGGTGGGCGTGGCCAGGGATGCCGCGGGCGCGGTGGCCCTGGCCCGGCTGCTCCGGCCCGCCGTGGCGGTGCTCGACGTGCGCATGCCGGGGGGCGGTGGGGTCGAGGCGGCGCGGCAGATCCGCCTGGTCTCGCCGAGCACCCGGGTGCTCGCCCACTCGGCGTTCGACGACCAGTCGTCGCGCACCGCCATGCTCGCCGCCGGCGCGCACGGTTACATCGTCAAAGGCTCGCCCAGCGCCGGCATCATCGCCAGCGTCCTCGCCGTCGCCGCGAACAGCCGCGCGTCCTAGCGGCGCGCAGCTAAGCCAGCTGCATGTCGAGCCGCGCGGCCACCTCGGCCTCCATCCGCTCGACCAGCCGGTCCATGGCCCGCTCCGCCTCGGCGGCGTTGCGGCTCTCCACCAGCAGCCGGTCGACGGCGCGGCCGATCAGCCCCCCGGGCACGTCGTAGTCGACGTGGACGCCGACCCGGGTGCGATGCGCGCTCAGGGGCAGGTACTCGCTGACCACGCGGGCGCGCAGTCCGCCCTGCGTCTCCCACACGAAACGCCGCCCGAGCTCCACCTCGCAGACCACGGCGGTGCCGGCGAAGTCGACGCCGTACATGCGGTAGCGCCACGCGTAACGGTCACCGGCGGCGGGCGGCCCGCTGCCGGCGAGCCGTTTGCACGAGATCACGTTCACCCAGTGCTGCGGCGCCCGCTCCAGGTCGGTGTGATACGCGAACACCTCGCCCGCCGGACAGTAGATGTCGCGCGACAGCGACAGCATGGTCATGGCACCACGCAGGATTGCACGCAATGCCGCGGCTGTACAGGGGTCAATCCCGCCGCTTTGCCGGCGTGGAAGACTCAGCGACCCTCGCCCTGGACGAAGTACGCGCGCACCGCGGCGTCCAGCGAGCGGCGGTCGAACGACGGTTCGCGTTCGCGGTACCACGCCGCGCTGACGATGTACGCCATCAGGTCGCGCGGGTGGACGCCGCGCAGCGGGCGGCGCGCCTTGCGGTAGTGCTCCTCGATCAGCCAGTCGAGCACCGGCTCGTCGCAGTCGATGCCCTGGCGGTCGCAGGTCCTGCGCCAGATGTCGCGGTACTGCTCGACGGTGGGCTCGGGGACGTGCACCTTGAAGCGGATGCGGCGCAGGAAGGCCTCGTCCATCAGCGCTTCGGGGCGCAGGTTGGTGGCCAGCAGAAGCGAGGTGGTGAAAGGAACTTCCAGGGTGGTGCCGACGCGCGGCAGGTTGAGGAAGTCGACGCCCTTGCTCAGCGGCACGATCAGGCGGTTGAGCAGCTCGACGGCGGGGATGCGCGTCTGCCGGCCGAAGTCGTCGATGAAGAACACGCCGCCGTTGGCCTTGAGCTGCGCCGACGCCTCGTAGAAGCCCATGCGCGAGTCGAAGCCCAGCTCCAGGGTGTGCGCGCCGAGCTCGCCGCCGACGTGCACCTGGGGCCGCTCGACGACCACCCAGCGGCGATCGTGGGCGGGCAGGTCGGGCAGGGTCACCGGGTTGTGGTGGATGGGGTCGAAGAAGCGGATGATCTCGCCGTGCGCCCAGATCGCCCGGGGCACCGCGATGGCCGGCCCGAGCAGGCGGGTCACCGCCTCGGCGATCGAGGTCTTGCCGTTGCCCGGGGTGCCGTAGAGGAACACCGCCTGGCGGCCGTTGAGCGCCGGACCGAGGGCGTCGAGGACGCTCTCGTCGAGCACCAGGTGCTGCAGGGCGCGGCGCACCTCGGCCTCGTGGACGCGGTGGTCGGTGGTGGCCTGCTGGCGGGCGACCGCGCAGTAGACGTCGAAGCTGACCGGCATGGGGCCGGCGTACTGGTTGAGGCTGAGCAGCTCCCGGGCTCGGTCGCGGCCGGTCTGGGTCAGCGACCACTGCACCGAGCTGAGCACGCTCTCGTCGGCGATCATCTCGCCCTTGGCAAGGCCGCCCGACATGCAGTAGCCGGCGTCGTTCAGCGAGCGCAGGATGGGCTCGACCAGGCGGAAGGGCAGGCAGAGGTGGTCGGCCAGGTCGCGTCCGCGCAGCGCGCCCTGGAAGTAGAACGACTTCAGGGCGATGTCGAGAGCCACATGCAGCGGCACGCGCAGGTCGGCCTCGGTGCGCGGCGGCGGCGGCAGCGGCGGGCTCAGCAGGGGCGGAGCGGCTGCGGCTGCGGCGACGGGGGCGTCGGAGACTTGCATCGTCCGCGATTGTCAGCCGGGCGGCCACCGCAGGCCCGCCGTTTTGCAGCTTCGTGTTGAGGTTGTCGGAGGGGTTGTGCCCGGGCTGGCACAATCAGCCGCCGTGAGCGCAGCCCCCCTGGTTCTCTCCGCGGACGAGGCGCGCCGCCTCTTCCTGCGCGCCCAGGGACTGCTCGGCGCGGGGCCGGCCGGGCGCGCCGACCGGCGGGTGCGGGCCATGCTGGAGCGGCTCGGCGCGGTCCAGCTCGACACCATCTCGGTGCTGGCCCGCTCGCACGAGCTGGTCGCCTTCGCCCGGCTCGGCGCGGTGGGTCGCGCCGCAGTGGAGCAGGCCTACTGGGGCGGCGGCGCCTTCGAGTATCGGGCGCACGCCGCGAGTGTGGTGCCCGTGGAATCCTGGCCATGGTTTGCCGCCAAGCGGCGCCGCTACCGCGCCGGGGTGCAGATCCACGGCGAGCCGGTGGCCGAGGCGGTGCGCCGCGAGGCGCTGGCCCGCGTCCGTGACCTGGGGCCGCTCACCTCGGCGGAGCTGGGCCAGACGCGCAAGGGCGGCCCGTGGTGGGACTGGTCGCCGCTGAAGATCGCGGTGGAGCAGCTCCTCGCCGAGGGCGAGGTGGCCTGCGTGACCCGGCGCGGCTGGCGGCGCGTCTACGACCTCGCCTCGCGGGCAATTCCTGCCCATCTTTTCGCGCAGGACCCGAGCGACGAGGAGTGCGCCGCCGCGCTGTGCGCCGCCGCATGCTCCGCCATGGGCGTGGCCACCGCCGCCGACATCGGCGACTACCACCGGCTGACCCGGCTGGGGCCGCACACGGTGCCCATGGGCATCGCCGCGGCGGGGCTGGTGGCGGTGCGCGTCGAGGGCTGGAAGGACGTGGCCTACGCGCATCCCGCGCAGCTCGACGTTCCATCGCGCGGGCGGCACCGCACCACCCTGCTGCCGCCGTTCGACTCGCTGATCTGGTTCCGACCGCGCACCGAGCGGATCTTCGGCTTCAAGCCGCCGCTGGAGCTGTACGTCCCCGCGGCGCGGCGCACCCACGGCTACTACTCGATGCCGCTGCTCTCCGGCGGACGGCTGCGTGGCCACGTCGACCCGGCGCGCGAGGGGCGCACGCTGGTGGCCCGGCACGTCACCGTGCACCGTGCGGACGTTGCGGCGATGGCCGCTGCGCTGGCCGAGGCGGCGTCGTGGGTGGGCTGCGACGCGGTCGCGGTGGAGTCGGTGTCGCCGCCGGCGCTGCGGCCGTCGCTCGACGCGGCGCTGCGCGCGGTCGCCTAGGTCGCGCGCCGGTTGCAACTCGGCGGGGCCACATGCGCGTACACGCATCGACACCCCCCAGCGACACCGTGACCTCGTGGGCGCTCGCATCGCCGACCGCCGTAGCCGGGTGAGATGGGCCGCTTCCGCGCCTGTCCTGCTTGGATAATGTCACTTGTCCCAAATACTCGAATCGATTATCAGGTTAAGCACGGTGGAGTCACTGGTATTCCTTGACTTCACCACTGTCAGGAGTTAACCTCACGCCGCCTTTTGTCGCGAGAGCCAACGACGGTTGGGGGGTTCGATGTCTGACACAGCAGGCCTGGCCGGCGGGAACACGGGACGGTGAGCGCGATGATGATCGAGCGCCGTCCCTCGCATCTGCCTCCGGGCTTCACCTTCCGCTACGCGCTGCCGGGCGGCAAGGAGGCCGGCTTCGGCTGGATCGCCGAGCAGACCGTCCTCGTCTACACCCGCGGCTGGGAGCGTGAGGACTTCACCACGCCGCTGGTCGTCGTGGTGGGACGCGCCGGCGCCCCCGAGTTGATCGGCACCAACGACGGCTTCGCCCAGCCCATCGACATCGGCGTGCCCGGCGTCGACGCGGCGTACTTCGACGGCATCACCGTGCCGCGCCTCGACGATGCGCGCGACTTCGCGGGCGTTGCCTGGCGCACCGGCGAGGTGCACTCCATCACCGCACGTTCGGCCGCGGGCACGTTCGCAGTGCGCGGGCCGCGAACCGTGTCGCGCGAGGAGCTGGTGGCGGTGCTCGTCTCGCTGTCGCCGGGCACGTGATGTCCGCGGCAGCAGCGCTCGCGAGCGCCGCCGGGGCGATGGCGGGAACGCTGCTGCTGGTCGCCGGTGCCGCCAAGCTGGTCGACCGCGCCGGCATCGCGCCGCTGCTGCGCGGGCTGGGTGCGCCGGCGTCGCTTCTGCAGGGTGCGCAGGTTGCGGTGCCAGGTGTGGAAGCCGCCTGCGGCGCATGGCTGCTCACTTCGCTCGCCCCGTTGCCGGCGAGCGCGGTGGCCGCACTGCTGAGCGCGGCGTTCGTGGCCACGCTGCTGCTGGCGGCGGCGCGCGGTGTCGCCGAGCCGTGCCGCTGCTTCGGCGCACTCGACCGGGCGGGCTCGCGCCGCGTCGCCGTGGCGCGCGCGGCGCTGCTGGTGGCGGTGTCGCTGGTCGCCCTGGGCGCGTCGCTGTCGCTGTCACTGCGCGGCGCGGGCGCGGGCGCTACGGCGGGCGCCCCGGCGTGGTGGCTCGGCGTGCTGCTGGCGCTCGGCGCGGTGCTCGCCTTCGCATTGATCGGGGAGGTGGCGGCGTTCCGCACCGGGGTGCGCCGCCGGCTCGCCGCAGACGCGCATATCGACCACAAGGGGCAGGCAAGGTGAACGCGTTCCTGATCGGCAGCTACGTCGGACTCTGGGTGCTGGTGGTGGTGCTGGCCGTCGCGGTGCTGGCGCTCTACAACCACTTCGGCCGGATGTACCTGACCAGCGGCGAGGGCCGCGAGAATCAGGGGCCCTCGATCGGCTCGGTGCTCGCCTCCTTTCGCGCCACCGACCTGCAGGGGCGGAGCGTGACGGTGCCGTCCGGGCGGCCGGCGCTGGTGGTGCTGGCCTCGACCGACTGCCCCGAGTGCCGCCGCCTGCGCGCGCCGCTGCAGCGCCTCGCCGCGACTCGCGAGGGCCGGCTCGACGTGGTGGTGCTGTGCAATGGACAGCGCAGCCAGGTGAGCGCGTGGGCGGCGGGCATGGACGGCCCTGTTCATGTCATTCAGGACAAGAACTACAGGCGGGCCAGCGCCATGGGGGTGGGCATCACGCCGTTCATGGTCGGCGTCGACGGCAACGGCGTGGTCCAGGCGCGCGGCCTGGTCAACGGGCAGGAGGGGCTGGCGCTGGCGGTCGAAGCGCTCCTCGACGGCGCGCCGCCGGTCGCGCAACCCGACTTCACGCCGCTGGCGGTGGCCGGAGGAACGTCGCGGTGAGCCGCCGCGCCATGGCGTGGACCTCGATGCACGTCGGGCGGCGGCGATTCCTGCAGGGCGGCCTGGCCACCGTGTTCGCCACGGTGGCGTCGGTGGCGGTGGGGCGTTCGCCGGTGGGGGCATCGGACCACTGCCCGTGCGATGGCCCGTTCGGCGGCGGCTACTGCGGCAGCGGGCTCTGCAACGGCTCCAACTGCTCGCACTCGGGCCTCACCTTCTGCTCACTGACGACGGCGTTCTGCAACGCGAACACCGGCTGCTGGACGTGCAACGGCGCCACCTGCTGCGACTGCGCCTGCAACGGCGGCGGCAGCTCGTGGTACTGCTACTGCGGCGGCTGAGCCGGTGGCCGCGGTGGCGATCGCCCTGGCGCTGGTGATCGGCATGCGCAGCTGGCACAGACCCTGAGCCCTGAACGCGACCTACCTGGTCGCGGGGCCCCTCGTGCAGGGGACACGGAGCAGGGCGGCGGTGCGACTCACGGTGCTCGCGCACGTCGCTGCGATGCTGGCGGGCAGCGCGCTGACCGCCTCGGCGCTCGTGGCGACGGCACGGCTGCTCGGCCCGCTGCCCGCGGGCGCGGTGTGCGCCGTCTGCCTCCTCGGCGCCGCGGTGCTGCTCGGCGGCGAGCGGCTGCGCCTGCCCGGGAGCCACTGGATGGTGCCGCGGTCGTGGGCCCGCTTCGGCCACAACGGCTACGCAGCCCTCTTCGGCCTCGCCCTCGGCAGCGGGGTGGCCACCCTGCTCCCCTCGGCCGGGTGGTACGGCCTGCTCGCTGCCGCCCAGGCGACGCCGCCGTGGTGGGGCGCGTTCGCCGTGATGCTCTGCTTCGGCGCGACCCGCGGCGCCCTCGTGCCGCTGCTGACCGCTCGGTCAGCACACCGCGGTGAGCACCCGGTGACCCGCATCGAGGCGCTGGGCGCGATGTCGCATCGACTGGTCGCTGTGGAGGCACTGCTGCTCGCGGCGCTCGCCGTCCAGGCCCTGCGCACCTGAGCAAGGGCACGGCGCGGCGTCGAGGTGCGATGCTGCCGGGCATGCCTCAGCCGTGGCGGGCCCCTGCAACCGCATTGCCATCTCAGCGCGTACTAGGCACGTGGCTGATGCGACGGCGGCGCTCTTCCTCGACGTGAGAGTCGGCGACGCCCAGGCCTTCGAAGCAGCCCTGGCCCCGGTGATCGGCCAGGCCCACCGGCTCGCCACCGGGATGCTCCGCGACCCCGCGGCCGCCCAGGACGCCGTGCAGGAGGCCGCCATCAAGGCCTGGCGCAAGCTGGACCGGCTCCGCGAGGGGGCCGAGCTGGGGCCCTGGTTCCTGGGCATCGTGGCCAACGAGTGCCGCACCACACTGCGCTCACGCTGGCGCCGCTCGGTCGGCTCGCTCGACACCGCGCGCCTGGCCGCGCCGGGGCGCACCGGCGACGTCGAGCAGAGCCAGGACGTGCTCAGCGCCCTGGCCGCGCTGCGCCACAGCGACCGGCTGGTGGTGGTGCTCCACTACTGGCTCGACCTGCCCATCGACGAGGTCGCCGCGGTGGTCGGCGCCTCGCCCTCGGCGACCAAGGCCAGGCTCTACCGCGCCGTGGAGAAGCTGCGCGACCGCCTCGGCGGTGAGGGACGGTGGTGATCGACCGCGACGACGCCCTGCGCACCCGCATCCACGCCGCCCTCGACGGCGTGTACCAGCCCGATCCCGGCCTGCTCCGCCGCGCCGTGGAGGCGGCCGAGCGACGGCAGCGCCACGCCCCGCGGCTTCGCGCGCTTCTCGCCGCCGCCCTGGCGGTGGTCGCCGCCGTGCTGGTGGTCGTGCTCACCCTGGTGCAGCACCAGCTCTCCAACGGCAACCACGGCCCGGTGCGGACCCCGGCTCCCGCCACACGCCACCTGATCTACACCCTCGACGCCGCCGGGACGGTCGCCGCGCTCGACCCGCAGACGCTGAGGCCGGTCTGGCACGCCGCGGCCGGCGCCCCGCCGAGCGACAGCGACCCGGCGTCGCTGCTGCGCCTCTCCGCCGACGGCCGGACCCTGTGGGTGCTGCCCCTCACCGACCGCCGCGGGGGCACCACGCTGCGCTCCTTCGACGCCGCGAGTGGCGCCCCCGGGGCCTCGATCCCGCTGAGCAGCCAGGGCAACGCCGCCTACCACGCGCTCGCCATCGACCCCAGCAACGGCGACCTGGTCGCCGTCGGCCAGGACGCCACCCGCATCCTGGTCACCGTGGCCGACCCGCGGCGCGGCGTGGTGCTCAGCACGGTGGCGACCCGCACGCTCCCCGGCGCGGCGCCCGTCAGCCTCGACCTGAGCACCGAGGCGCGCTTCAGCGCCGACGGCTCGCGCCTCTACTACAGCTACGGCGGCGGTGACCCCGACCGCAGCGGCGTCGACTGGGTCACCGTGCAGGGCGCGACGCTGACTCCCTGCGCCCCGGCCCGGCCCGGCGCCGCCTGCATCCCCGGCTCCGGCCTCGGCTTCGCCCTGGTCGGCAACGACCTGCTCACCCTCGACAACGGCGCCCCGCAGCACCTGATCGAGCTGACCGCCGGAGGGGCCCCGGTGCGCCGGCTCACCACCGGGCTTGCCGCAGCCGGGGTCACCGACCCGGTGCTCAGCGGCGACGGGCGCACCGCCATCCTGGTCGG
This sequence comes from Candidatus Angelobacter sp., assembly GCA_035569495.1. GTDB lineage: Bacteria > Chloroflexota > Dormibacteria > Aeolococcales > Aeolococcaceae > DASRDZ01. Next base: position 159,443 of record DATMMX010000038.1, read on the forward strand.
CGAATGCGCCGGGCTCGGCGGCCTGGCCCGCGTCGACCTCGCCGGCGGCGCCGCCCAGGCGCTGAGCACCCCCGGCGCGGCGGGGGGCCTCCCCAGCGCCGCCACGCCGTGCGGCTCGCGGCCGCATCTGCTCAGCGACGGCACCCTGGTCGTCGCGCGTCTCGACACCGCGGCGGCGAACGCCAACTCCCCGGCGGCGCTGCAGGTGATCGACCCGACCACCGGGCGCATCCTCCGCCAGACCACCACCCTCGCCGGCATCGTCGACGTGGTCGAGGGACCGTAACCGCCCTCAGTAGTCCATCGCGGATGACATGCGGCACGGCAGCGCACGTTGCGGCCGCATGTGACATGAACTCGGACGCTGAGGTCTTTCGGCCGTGAAACTAGCTCTCCTCCTGCTGCCCGCCGCCGCACTGGTCGCCTGCGGATCGACCAGCACCACCACCACGGGCAGCGCGTCGACGCCGAGCAGCATGGCGACCGCGGCCGCGACGCCCACCGACACCCCGACCACGGCGCCCACCCCCGCACCGACCGCCGCACCGACACCGGCGCCCACACCCGCACCGCCCCCTCCGCCCGCCGCGGTGGTGGTGAAGTCCGGCAGCGCGGGCGGCGTGGGCAGCGTGGTCACCAGCGCGGACGGCCACACCCTGTACCACTTCACTCCCGAGGCGCATGGCCAGATCGCCTGCGCCAGCGGCTGCACCGGCACCTGGCCGCCGCTCATCGTCCCCGCGGGCGCGAAGCTGCAGGCGCAGGGCTCGCTGTCGGGCACGCTGAGCACCATCAAGCGCCCTGACGGGAGCATGCAGGCCACCTACAACGGCTGGCCGCTCTACGACTTCTCCGGCGACAGCGCGGCCGGCACCGCCAACGGACAGGGCATCGCCGGCAAGTGGTTCGCGGTCACCCCGACCCAGTCCTCGGCGGGCATGTAGCCCCACATCGCAAGGTCTGCGGCCGCCGGTTTCGGCGGCCGCGGACCGTTGTAGGGGGTGATGCACCACTCCCGGCGGTTCGCCGGCCTCTTCGTCGCGGCCGCGCTCGCCCTGCTGCTCTCCACCACAACCGCGCCCGCGCCCGCCGGCGCGCAGACCGCGGGCCACAGCTTCGTCAAGACGTCGCTCAGCCTCGACGTGGTCGACGGTCCCAACAATGACCACCACGTCAGCATCGACGCCGACGTCTACGTCCCCGACAACGCGACCGCGTCGACGCCGCAGCCCGCCATCATCTACACCAACGGCTTCGGCGGCGCCAAGGACGACAGCAGCGGCGTCGCCGTGTCGCAGTTCTTCGCCCAGCACGGCTACGTGGTGCTCGCCTACAGCAGCCAGGGCTTCGGCCACTCCGGCGGCGTCATCGAGCTGGACTCGCCGGACTACGACGTCAAGGACGCCGAGGCGATGATCAGCTACCTGGCCACGCTTCCCTACGTGCAGAGGGACGGACCCGGCGACCCGCGCGTGGGCATGACCGGTGGCTCCTACGGCGGCGGCATCCAGCTGCTCACCGCGGAGTTCGACCCGCGTCTCGACGTGATCACGCCCTTTCGCACCTGGAACTCGCTGGAGTACTCGCTGTCGCCCAACAACCTGGGCACGTCGATGGACTGGCAGAACGGCCCCATCGGCGTCTTCAAGCAGGGCTGGAGCTCGCTGTTCTTCGCCAGCGGCGCCACCCAGCCGCTGATGGGCAACGGCGGCACCGCGGGCAACCCCGCGCTGATCCAGTGCCCCGGCTTCGACTCGCGACTCTGCTCCGCGTACGCGGCCACCGTGGCCAGCGGCCAGGCCGACGCCGCCACCAAGGCGCTGATCGACGCCTCCTCGCCGGCGTCGTACATCGACCGGCTGCACATCCCCACCCTGCTCGGCCAGGGCGAATCCGACACGCTGTTCAACCTCGACGAGTCGGTGCGCACCTACCAGACCCTGAAGGCGCGCAACGTGCCGGTGAAGCTGATCTGGCAGGCGGGCGGCCACGGCTATCCCGACCAGCCCGGCGAGGGCGACGTGTTCGGCGGCGACGAGAGCAATCCCGGCAGCAAGTTCCTGCCCCAGCAGCTCCTCGCCTGGATGGACCACTACCTGCGCGGCAACACCGGCGTGGACACCGGCCCGGGCTTCCAGTGGTTCCGAGATTGGGTCAGCTATGACAGCAACGGCTCGGCCGCGCCCGCCTTCGGCAGCGCCGCCGCCTACCCGGCGGGCACCGGGCAGACCTTCCTGCTCTCCGGCGACAACGCCCTGGTGCCGGCCACACAGACCCCGCAGGCCGGCAGCGCGCAGATCGTCAACCCGCCCGGCGGCCTGCCCGCCGCCTACAGCGAGACGCCCAACTTCCAGGCGCCCGGCAGCACCCTGCCCGGCGGCGCGCCCAGCCCCTTCACCAGCCTGCAGCCGCAGGACGTGCCCGGGCAGTTCGCCGCCTTCACCGCGCCGCCGTTCGCCCAGGACACCGAGGCGGTCGGCGTGCCCACCGCGCACCTCCATCTCAGTGGCACCACCGGGCAGCCGCTGGTCCTCTTCGGCAAGGTGTTCGACGTCGACGCTGCGGGCAACGCCACCCTGATCCACCGTCTGGTTGCGCCGGTGCGCATTCCTGATGCCAGCGGCGGCGCGGTCGACATGACCCTGCTCGGCTTCGCCCACCTCTTCCCCGCCGGCCACGCGGTGCGCTTCGAATTGGCCGCAACCGACACGTACTACGCGAACAGCCGCACACCTGACGTGATCACCATCAGCAGTGGCGGCGCCGACCCCGCGTCGTTCACCCTGCCGGTGGTCGCCGCCGCTGCGGCGCAGCCGGTCGTGCCCGCGTCATCCGGCGGCGGCACGCCGCAGAGCGCCGCCTCCACCCTGCCCAACACCGGCGCCGGCGGCCCCGCCCACGACGCCCTGATGATCGCCGCCGTGGCCACCCTGCTCGGCCTGGCGCGACGGGTTCGCCGCCGCCACTGATCCGTCGCCCGCCAATTGCGCCCACAGGCAGCCGTCGGAAGCGACAATGCTGCACGCCATGACCGAGCGCCCGCGGGACGAGTGTCCGTACACCAAGCCGTTCCCCCAGAACTTCGACGGCTGTCCCGCCTACCAGCAGACCCAGTTCGTCCCGCTCGACACCCAGTACCGGGCGCTCGAGATGGTCTGGACCTGCGGCAACCTCGACATGGGGCGCATCGCCGGCGAGCCCTGGCGCCACTTCGGCCGCTGCCGCGTCGGCGACGCGCAGAGCCGGGCGGCCTGGGTGCGTGAGGTGCGCGAGGACCGTCTCGCCGTGGCCCGCTCGATGCAGCGCGACATGGCGCCGCTGATGACCGGCCCGGTCACCGAGCTGTGGACGATCAAGGGGCGCCAGCTCGCCGCCGCCGCCGGCAGCGAGGAGCACGCCGCCGCCACCGCCGAGCTGCTGCGCAAGGGCAACAGCTTCCTGACCCGCGTCGAGGCCTACTTCGAGGACCACAGCGGGGACATGGACCGGCTCAACCTGCCCATCGACGCCACCATGGACCTGTTCCGGGAGATCATCTATCGCTGGGTGGACCAGCCCAACGCCGAGATCCCCACCATCAACGAGGCCGCCCTGTCGCGCTTCCCCGAGGAGGCGCGCGCCCTGCTCATGCCGGAGTCGGCCGCCTAGCCACCGCCAGCGCGGCGACCTCGACGGGCACGCCCAGCGGCAGCGCGTTGACCCCGGTCGCAATCCGCGCGTGGCGCCCGCGCTCGCCGAGCACGGCGACGAGCAGGTCCGAGGCGCCGTCGGCGACGCGCGGCTGGGCCTCGAAGCCATCGTCGCTGCACACGAAGACGGTGAGCTGGAGCACCTGCTCCAGGTTGTCGAGCCCCACCGCGCGCTCGATCTGGGCGAGCACGTTGAGGGCGCAGGACCGCGCGTTGTCCACCGCGGCCTCGACGCTCACGGTGCTCGGGACGCTGCCGCGCAGCGTGGCCACGCCACGGCCGTGCACCACCTGGCCGGACACCGCCATCAGCACCCGCCCCTCCCCGATCGGCACCACGGTGACCGGCGCGTAGGCGGCGACGGCGTCAGGCGGGGCGGGCAACTCCAGGCCCAGCGCCCGCAGCCGCGCCAGCGGCCCCTCCCCTGCCGGCGCAGCGCTCAAGGACGGCGGCGCAGGTGGAGGCGCACCGCCGTGCCCGCCTCGCCGGTGCGGATCTGGACCAGGTCGCAGAGGGCGTTGGCCAGCCACAGCCCGCGCGGGCCGTCCACGCCGTCACCGGGCGCGACGCGGCCGGCCAGCGGGTCGGCGACCCGCCCGGAGCTGCGCAGGTCGCAGACCAGGGCGCCGTCGCTCTGCCAGACGCGCAGGGTGCCGCCGCCGCCGTGGCGCAGCGAGTTCTCGGCGACCTCGTTGACGGCCAGGGTCGCGTCGCCGACCCGGGCGCTGGCGAAGCCCCAGCGCGCCGCGCAGCGCGCCACCAGGGCGCGCACCGACGGCAGGCTGACGGCGTCGTAGGCGAGCACCGCGGCATCCCGCGGCGGCGGGGGCAGCGGCGCGGTGGCGGCCGCCACGGCCGGGTCGACGTACGTGTCGCTGCCGGTGCTGAGCGTGCCGCTGTCGTACGGGCGGACCGGCCACGCCGCGTTCGCCGCGCAGGTGGCGAAGACCAGGTTGGGCACCTCGGCCCAGCCGACCAGCTGCATCGCCCGGCGCATCTGCTCGGGCATGCCGTGCACCACCAGCCGCGCTCCCGGGTCGAGCCGCTGCGCGGTGCGCACCAGGGCGCGCAGGCCGCTGACCGCGCAGAAGAGCAGGCCGCCCGCGTCGACGTGGCGGTCGGCCGGGCCGCTCAGGGCCGCGCGCAGGGTCTCGGCGAACAGGTCGGCGTTGCGCGCGTCAACCTCGCCGTAGACGTTGACCACCCCGCCGGCGCCGCGGGTCATCCGCAGCCCCACGCCGTCGAGCAGCGGCTCGTCCTCGGCCCAGGTGCGGGCGGCGTGGCGCGGCGCACTCCCGCTGGCTGCGACCGGCCGGCCAGCGAGCTCGTGGTCGTGCCAGGGCGCCTGGGCGACGGCCTGCAGGAACGGCTGCGAGGCGACGGGGAAACGCTCCAGCTCGGCCGCGACGTCGCCGGAGCGGGCCGGACGGGTCTGCGCCCACGACCGGCAGAGGTCCTCGACCAGGCGGAGCAGCGCCGGGGCGGGCAGCCCGACGTCCTCGAAGCGCTGCTCGCGCCCGGCGACGAACCCCGCGGCGGCGGCGAGGAACGCCTGCAGCGCCGCCTCCAGCTCGCGCCGCCGCGCCGCGGACTCGGGGCGGTTGAGCAGCTCGGCCCGGGCGTTGAAGAGGTCGGCGCGCTGTGCCGCCACGCCGGCGTCGAACTCCTCCTGGAGCGCGCGCATCACCTCCAGCCGGGCCGGGGTGACCATGGCCAGCCAGCGCACCCGCTCATCGGCGCTGCCCAGCGAGCAGCGGGCGTAGAAGCTGCCGCCCGCGGCGCCGGGCTGCTGGCCGGTGGCCAGGTGGCGGCAGCTCAGCTCGGTGCGCAGGGGACGGTGCATGGTGTCGGTGGGCACGAAGGCCACCGCCTGGTGCGCCGGGCAGGCGTCGAAGCCCTCAGGGAAGGGGCGGCGGTGGGGACACCGGTCGGCAGGCGCGAGCGGCCGGATCGGTGTGGTGGTCTGCACGGCGGAAAACGGTATTGCCACGGACTGACCAAGTATGACTGTCCGGCCTCCGCATGCACGCCCAATGCGCGCAATCGGCTGTCTGGTGTCGTTCCCCCTATACTTCTGGGGCAGAGGGTCGGGTGTGCGGGCCGGCCGAGGGACTTGTAGGAAGGGCCGCCTCGCGGCGGTGGGTGCATCTGGTGCGGCGAGCACCCCGCATGAGAGGTTCGAATGAGCAGACTCGCACATCTGGCCACGCCGTCCAAGCGCAGTGAGAAGAAGTCCGAGGGGCTGGCGCGCCGGATCCTCCACGACGTGGTCAGTCGCCGATTGCGCCCGGGCACCATGCTGGCCCCCGAGGCGGTGATGCTCGACGAGTACGAGGTCGGCCGCACCACGCTGCGTGAGGCGCTGCGCATCCTCGAGGTCCAGGGCGTGCTCAGCATCCGGCCCGGGCCGGGCGGCGGCCCGGTGGTCGCCGAGGCGGGCAGTCGCAGCTACGCCCGCACCTCGTCGCTGTTCTTCCAGGCGGGCGGCGTGCGCCTGGTCGACGTGATGGAGGCCCGCGCGGAGATGGAGCCGGTGATGGCCCGCCTCGCCGCCGAGAACCGCGACCAGCGCACCGCCGAGGCGCTGCAGCGCGCCGTGGCCCAGGTCGAGGCCGGCGCCACCGCGTCCGCGGCCCAGTTCAGGGAGGCCTGCCGGGTCTTCCTCGAAGCCGTCGCCGGGGCCGCCGGACAGCCGGTGCTGTCGCTGTTCTGCCGAGCTCTCGACGAGGTGGTCAGTGAGCGCATGGCCCGCTTCTCGCTGCCCGTGGACAAGCGCGGCGAGGCCGTGGCCCAACTGGCCGCGATCGGCCGGGCCATCGTGCGCGGCAACGGCGCCGCCGCCGAGCGGCTGATGCGCGCGCACATCCGCGACCACAACCGCTCCGCCACCCAGGGACGGAGCGGTGGGGTCAGGTCGGTGATCAGTTGGGGCTGACCTGGAGTGACCGTCAGCCGCTGCGCTTGAGCAGGCCGAGCCGCTTGGCCCGCCGCTCGGCGCGGGCGAACAGCCACAGCGAGAACGGGATCAGCGCCACGCCGGACAGCGCCAGCATGCCCAGCATGGGCAGCATGTCGCCGACCGAGCGGCCGCGCAGCAGCGCGTCGCGAATGCCGTCGAGCATGTACGTCAGCGGTGAGGCGAGTCCCAGCGCGTGCAACGGCTGGGGCAGCACCGACACCGGGTAGTACACGCCCGAGACCAGCAGGAAGATGCCCTGGATGGTCATCGACATCTGCTCACCCTTCTCGGGCGCAAGCAGCGGCATGATGGCCACGACGATGCCGATGCCCGCCAGCGGCAGCGTCGCCACCAGCAGGATGACCAGCACCGACCAGCCGTTGACGCCGTGCAGGTCGATGTGGAACAGCGGGACGATCACGGCGATGACCAGCACGGTGCGGATCAAGCCATAGATGACGGTCGCGCACCACACGCCGAGCAGGTGCGTGGTGCGGCGCACCGGCGCCATGAAGGTGTACTCGATGGTGCCCTCCCAGCGCTCGATGCCGATGGCGTAGGCGACCTCCATGAAGATCAGCGAGAGGTAGCTCCACAGCAGCGCGCCGGCCAGCAGGTAGAGCTGGGTGCTGCGCGTGTCGACGTGCGCGCCGGCACCGATCGACGGCAGCCCCGAGGCGAGGTAGCCGATGCTGCAGATGGAGATCAGCGAGTAGGCGAAGAAGACCAGCTCCCAGGCCCAGAATCGCTTGTAGATGTTGCGCTGCCGCTCCATGAAGCCGAGCAGCGCTCCCGCCTCGCGGCGCAGCGCGGTGGGTTGCACGTTGGCGGCCGTGTCGGCCATGTCACTCCTCCTCCGGTGCTTCGCTGTCGTCGTCGAGGCTGCGGCCGACCAGGGTGAGGAACGCGTCCTCCAGCGTCGCCGCGCTGTGCGCGCTGCGCAGCCTCTCGGGTGTCGCGTCGGCGAGCACGCGCCCACCGTCGAGGATGACCACGCGGTCGCAGAGCGCCTCCGCCTCGGCGAGGTCGTGGGTGCAGAGCAGGACGGTGACGTCGCGCTCCGCGCGCATGGTGCGGATCACGTTCTGCACCTCGCGCTTGCTGTGCGGGTCGAGGCCGGTGGTGGGCTCGTCCATGAGCAGCAGTGACGGCGCGGTCAGCAGGCTGCGGGCGATGGCCACCTTCTGCTGCTGCCCGCGCGAGAGCTGCTTCATCGGCTTGTCCAGCGTCGATGCCGGGAGGCCGAGCTGCGACAGCACCCTGCGGCTGCGGGCGCGGATGTCGTCGTCGGAACCGTAGAGACGCGCCGAGTAGAGCAGGTTCTCCCACGGGCTCAGCGACTTGAAGAACGACGCCTCGACGGACACGCGGTTGACGTGGCGGCGCACCGCGGCGGCGTCCTCGACAACGTCGTGCCCGAAGACGTGCGCGCTGCCGGTGTCGGGCAGCATCAGCGTGGCCAGGATGCGCACCAGCGTCGACTTGCCGCTGCCGTTCATACCGATGATGCCGGTGACGCTGCCGTGCTCGACGATCAGATCGGTGGCGTGAAGCGCCACCCGGTCACGCGAGCGGCGCTTCCAGGGCAGCACGCCGCTGGACGTGCGAAAGCTCTTGCTCACGCCACGCAGCTCGACGGCTGCTGTCCTCGAATTCCCAGTCACTCCAATTGCCTCCAGCGTCTCTGTTCACGGTTCCTGCATCGGCCTCTCGCTGCGAGCGGCCGGTGGATCCCGTGATCCGGACGTCAGATGGCGACGGAGCTAGGGAAACAGAGCGGCCGCACAGACTCCACCCGCGACGGCGAGAGACGGATCTCCGCTCGCTGTCATCGGGCCGGTCGTCGTGCGCAGCCGATTCAAAGAGTTGCTCCTGGTTTGGTTCGCGCCGGGTGCGGCGCGAACGAACCGTGCCAGGGTAACCGCATGTCGCGCGCCGCGCAACCCGTCCCATCCTGGTCCACGCGGCGAGCAGCGGATGTACGATCGGTGCCCGATGATCGTCCGCTGCCCCTTCGCCGTCCTCGGCCTCGACTCCGACCAGATGGCCGCGTGCCCCGGCTACGACGGTGAGGTGATCACCTTCGGCATGACCGCGGGCGGAAGCGGCGCGCAGGGGCGCACCTGCCTGCACCTCGGCGCCGAGCAGAGCCCGCGCGGCTTCGTCGGCGGCTGCCACCACCCCGAGGCGGAGGTCATCCTGCCCGCCGCGGCGGCGCTGTGCCGGGCCGACATCAGCCGCAACCGTCCCCGCGTGGTCATCGACCCGCTCGCCGACGCGCCGGGGCGAACCGTCGAGGGGACGCCCGCCGCCTCCGCCTGAGGCGTCGCCGGCCGAGCGGGGCTAGGCGCCCGCCCGGAGCCGCGACGCGTGCTTCTCGCGGAGCTTGCGCAGCTTGGGGTTGATCACCACCTGGCAGTAGCCCTGGTCGGGGTTGCGGGCGAAGTAGTCCTGGTGGTACTCCTCGGCCGGCCAGAAGCGATCGAGCGGGGTGATCTCGGTGACCACCGGGTCGCTCCAGTGCTCCTGCACGGCGGCGCGGGAGCGCTCGGCGGCGGCGCGCTGGGCGTCGTCGTGGACGAAGATCGCCGAGCGGTACTGGCTGCCCACGTCGGCGCCCTGGCGGTCGAGCGTGGTGGGGTCGTGGATCGACCAGAAGACGTCCAGGATGTCGTCGTAGGAGATGACGCTCGGGTCGAAGTCGACCTGGGCCACCTCGGCGTGCCCGGTCGCGCCGGTGCAGACCTGCTGGTAGGTGGGGTTGGCGCGGGCGCCACCCGCGTAGCCACTGACCACGCGGGTGACGCCCTCGATCTGCCGGTAGGCGGCGTCCAGGCACCAGAAGCAGCCCCCGCCCAGGGTGGCGGTCTGCGTCGTGGCGCCCGGCTGCGTGCTCACCGGATCAGCGTAGCGCGTGGGCGCCTAGACGGTGGGCGGGGTGCCTCCGGCGGGGGGGTCGGCCGGCGGCATCGCGGGCGGCGGCGGCGCGGGGGTGGTGGGAGGGGGCGGAGCGCCGTAAGAGGGCGCCGGTGGCGGGGTCGGCGCGCCGTAGGAGGGCGGCGGGGGCGGCGGCACGGATCCCGGAGCGGTCACCTTGGCCGGCTCGGACTGCTTGAAGTAGCCGCCGGCGGCGGTGACGGCGCCGCCCACGATGGCGATGAAGACGCCGAACTTGACACCGGCTCCCGGGAAGTCGCTCTTGTACGCCAGCCAGAACACCAGCGCGCCAAGCACCTCAACGCCACCGAATATCGTGAACAGCATGGCGTCGGTGACGCCCAGCTCCGGCATCTTGAACTGATCGCTCAGCGGGCCGCGCAGCAGCCACAGCGCGACCGTCGCCAGAAAGGCGATGAAGGTCAGCAGGCCCCAGCTGTGGAAGCCGGAGACGGATTCGCTGCCGAACGGGCCGAGGTCCCAGCCGTACCAGGGCAGGAACATCGACACGAGAACGATCAGTGACCCACCGAGGATCGCCTTGTCCCCGTTGGTCAGGTCGTCGAAGAAGTTCCCGGCCGCGTTGTCAGGCATGTGGTTCCCTCGTTGCGCCGATTGCGCCAGTTAAGGCCATCTCTTGCGAGATCACCTGTTCGGGCGAATGGTAGGGCCGGCCCGCCGGGGCGTCAACGTGGGTCAGCGTCGCCGGATGGTCACCGAGGCGGTGGCGCCGAGGCTGCCGAGCCGGGCGGTGACGGTCGCCGTCCCGGTGGTGCTGCCCGCGTTGAACGTCGCCGACAGCCCCGAGACGTTGCTGAAGGTGCCCAGCGCGGGGCTCACCGACCAGGCCGGCGTGCCGCTCACGGCGGTGCGGTTGCCGTAGGCGTCGCTGCCGCTGACGGTGAAGGTCACGTGGCCGCCACGAGGCACGCTGGCGCTGGTCGGCGACAGGGTGATCCTGGCCAGCGGCCCGGCGCTCACCTGGTCGGTCTGATGCCCGGAGGTGTAGCCGGTGGCGGCGGCGGTGACGGTCGGGCTGCCCGCGGCGGTGTCCTCGTAGTAGAAGGCCCCGCTGCTGCCGCCGGTGCCGACGCTGACGGCCAGGGTGCTGCTCCAGGGACCGCTCGCCGAGGTGGCGAAGCTGCCCTTGCTGCTGCTCGAGCTGAGCGTCACCGACACCGGCGAGGCGGGCGCGGGCGAGATGCTCGCGCTCATCGCCGAGCTCGGCTGCCCGGCGGTCAACGACTGGCCCGCGGAGAGCGACACCGTGCCCAGCGGCGGCGGCGGCGGCGTCCCGACGAAGGCCGCCGAGGTGTTCGGCGTGCCCAGGCCGGTGGGGCCGTCGTAGCCGGCGACCGCGGTGCACAGATAGGTGCCGCCGCAGGAGCCGTTGCTGCCCGAGACGATGTCGAACAGCGACGCGGTGTGCGAGTACGGGTAGGCAGCCGGCGTGTCGGTCGCGCCCGGCTGGCCGGCCAGCGCCTCGATGCTGGCGACGATCGGCGAGGCCACGCTGGTGCCGCCGAAGACCATCCAGCCCGGATCACCGCCGTAGGTGTCGTACACCCAGACGCCGGTGTTGGGGTCGGCGACCGCGCTGACGTCGGCGACGGTGCGCCGGCTGCAGCCGCTGTCGGCCTGCCACGACGGCTTCGCCACGTAGGCGCTGCAGCCGCTGCCCGCGCCGCTCCAGGCGGTCTCGGTGGCGTTGCGTGTGCCGGTGTTGGTGGACTGGTTCAGCGTGGTGCCGCCGACCGAGGTCACCGTGTTCGACGCGGCGGGGAACTCGACGCCGTAGCCGCTGTCGCCGGAGCTGGCGGTGACCGCCACGCCGGGATGGTTGTAGTACGCGGCGCTGTCGCTGGTCTCGCCGCTGTACTCGCCGCCGCCGTAGCTGTTGCTCACCGCCATCGCACCCAGGGCCACGGCGCGGTTGACCGCGGCGCCCAGGTTGGCCAGCGAGTTGTCGTCAGATTCGACCAGAAGGATGTGGCAGTTGGGGCAGATGGCGCTGACCATGTCGACGTCGAGGGAGATCTCCTCGGCCCAGCCCCGATCGGCGATCGGGTAGGCGGTGCCGCCGCGCTGGTCGACCTTGCGGAAGCAGCCGTTGGCGGCGGTGCACGCGGTCAGCCCGAAGAAGGAGCGGTAGCTGGCCAGGTTGGATTCGGCGTTGGGGTCGTCGTAGGCGTCGACGATGGCCACGGTCAGCCCGGCGCCCTTGCTGCTGTCGAGGTTGTAGGCGCTGCGCAGGAAGGCGGGGTCGTAGCCGCCGTTGTTGCCGATGGCGTTGGGCGACACCTGCCCGCCCGGCCGCGCCGGCCTGGCGTTGCGGGCGGCGGCGTCGACGCGGCTGTGCGCGTGGCAGTAGGCGAAGCCCGGCTGGGTGGGCCTTGCGCAGGAGTTGACGTCGGCCTCGCCGCCGGCGCCGTGGTGCACGTCGCCGATGCCGGCGATGGAACCGCCCGCTGCGGTCACGTTCGATGCGGTGAAGGTGCCGACGCCGGCGACGGCAAGCGCCGCGGCCATCGACAGACGAACGCGTCGCGCGCGTGTTGGCATTGGTTCTGACTCCCCTGTTCTGCCGCCGTGCGCGCACTGTAATCGCACCCGGGTGGGAGCGCAACGCGATCCGGGTCAAGACATGTGAAGACCAGGGTCTGCTGGTGCGCTCAGCCCCGGCCGGGCGCTGTCAGCCGCGCGTCTGCAGGTCGAGGGAGGCCGAGTTCATGCAGTAGCGCGGCAGGCCGCCCGGACCGTCGTCGAAGACGTGGCCGAGGTGGCCGCCGCAGCGCGCGCAGACGACCTCGACACGGCGCATGAACAGGCTGTCGTCCTCGCGCAGCTCGACGGCGCCGGCCACCGCCGGTGCGGTGAAGCTGGGCCAGCCGCTGCCCGAGTCGAACTTGGTGTCACTGTCGAAGAGCAGCGCGCCGCAGCCGGCGCAGTGATAGCTGCCGTCGTCGTGGACGTTCCAGTAGCGGCCGGTGAAGGCGCGCTCCGTGCCCGCCTCGCGGAGCACGTGGAACTGCTCGGGGGTGAGCCGCTCGCGCCACTCCTGGTCGGACTGCGGAAGCCCCTGGTCGGCGCCGGTCTCGGTGCTCATTGGCCCACTCTGCCACGCCCGAACGGCGCGCGCCACCCCTCGAACGGCGTTCCGCGCGCCTCAGTCGGGGTCGCTCACCCGTGCCGCGGACAGCCGCCGTCCGCGCAGCACCGCCTCCCCCACCACCAGCAGGGCCAGCGCCGCGGCCATGGCGAAACCCGGCGCCGCGCCGGACACGGCGCGCGTGAGCGCCCAGCCGCCGGCGAGGATGGCCAGCGCCAGCAGTGCCGAGAGCCAGTCGGTGACGAACAGCCCGAGCACCTCGGTTGCGGCGGAGCGCAGGCGTCGCAGCATCACGCGGCCTTGGAGACGGCGCGGCTGCGCGCGGGGGCGCGGAGCAGGGCGATGCTGAGGCGGTCGGCGCCGAGGAAGAGCAGCACCAGGACCAGCAACGACACCACGTCGAGCGGCCAGTGCACCCCGAAGCCCTCGCCCGCCCAGAATGTGCCAAGGCTGGCCAGAAGGACGCCGACCGCGTGCTTGATGGTGTTCTCGGGCACGCGGGTCAGGGGGCGGCGGAGGACGACGCCGAGCGTCGCCACGGTGACGGCCGCGGCCAGGCCGCCCAATCCGGCGACGCCGAGCTGCCCGGTGCTCGCCGCCACCGCGAAGACGATGAAGGCGACCTCCAGCCCTTCGAGGAAGACGCCCTTGAAGGCGACCGCGAAACCAGGCCAGTCCACGCCCGCCAGCCGTGCCGCCATCCCCGCGCCCTGCACGGTCTTGGCGAAGCGCGCATTCTCGTCGGAGAGGGCGACCAGCCCGGCGGAGCGGAGGATCGCCTTGTGCAGCCAGCGCAGGCCGAAGAGCAGCACCAGGCCGCCGATGACCGCCCGGAGCACCGGCTGGGGCACTCGCGTGGTGAGCAGCTGGCCAAGGCTGAGCACCACCGCGGCGAGCACGATCAGCGCGGCGACGGTGCCCTGCAGCGGCGCGCGCCAGCCGCGGGTGACGCCGACGGCGAGCACGATGGTCAGCGCCTCGACGGACTCCACGGCCGAGCCGAGGAAGGCGGCGCCGAAGCCCCAGCCGGCCGAGCCCATGCTGCTCTCGCGCCCTCCTGACCACACCGAACCATGCGACGACGGGACTGCATGCTAGCGGGCGAGCAGGGCGCCGCCGCCCTGCGCCGGGCGGGGCGCGCCCGGCGCGGAGCCTAGCGGCCCTCGACCGCGGGCCTGCGCCGCGCCGCCTCGTCGCGCGCCGCGTGCAGCTCGACCTCGCGCTCCTGGGACGCCGCGGCCGCGGCGGCGACGGCCTCGCGCTCCCGCTCGTCGTCGAGTGCCTGGGGCGGCGCCGGCGAGGTCTGGCGTGTGGCCAGGGCGTACGCCGTGCCCGCGGCGACTCCGGCCACGGTCAGGCCGACCATCCAGCGCGGCACCCGGATGCCCAGCGCGCGGTCGACCGAGAGCGCGCCCGGGCCGGTCACCGCCAGGGTGGTGAAGGCGGCGATGTTGACCACGGGCAGCTCGGCGCCACCCTGGGTGGCCCAGATCGGCTTGCCCCAGTGGGCGGTCGTGGTCGCCATGACCATGGGGGCGATCGCCACGATGGGCCCGATCGGGCTGAGCGCGCCGAGGGCGGTCAGGCTGCCGCCGACCAGCTCGCTGAGCCCGGCCACGCGCCCCCAGATGTGCGGCGGCCGGAACCCCAGCACCTGCATGAAACCCCTGGTGCCTTCCGGACCCGGGCCCTCGAACGAACCGAACGCCTTCTGGGCGCCGTGGCCCGCCAGCAGGCCTCCGGACACATCGCGGAGGAGGAGCAGCGCCGCATCGAGCATGGGGGATCTCCCGACAGAGGTGAATGCAGCAAATGCTAGCGCTGTGCACTCACCTGCGTCGCGCTCGCTCAGCGGGTGAGGCGGTGCAGCAGCGCCGAGGCCGCGACGATCCCGGCGACCGCGGCCACCACCAGCACGCCGACGTCGAGGGCCAGGGAGCTGTCGGTGCCGACCAGCAGCCCGCGCAGCGCGTCGACCTCGTAGCTCAGCGGGTTGACCCGGGCCAGCCCCTGCAGCCAACCCGGCATCAGCGCGGTGGGATACAGCGCGTTGGAGCCGAAGAACAGCGGCATGGTGATCGCCTGGCCGATGCCCATGAGGCGGTCGCGCGACAGCACCAGCCCGGCGATGGTCATCGACAGCGTGGCGAAGAACGCCGAGCCCAGCACCACCACCAGCACCACGCCGAGCAGGCGCAGCGGGTTCCAGGAGATCTCGATGCGCAGCACCGCGCAGAGCGCGAGGATGGCGACGACCTGGGCCACCGAGCGCAATCCCGCCGCGAACGCCTTGCCGGTGATCAGCGCGATGCGCGGCGTCGGCGTCGCCATCAGCTTGGTGAGGATGCCGAAGTCGCGCTCCCAGATGATCATGATGCCGTAGAAGATGGCCACGAACAGCGCCGACTGGGCCATGATCCCCGGCGCCAGGAATTCGAGATACGGCGTCCTGCCGGTGGGGATGGCCTTGATGCGCGTGAAGGTCTCGCCGAAGATGAGCAGCCACAGCATGGGCTGGATCGCCCGCGTGTAGATCTCGGTGCGGTCGTGGCGGATCTTGCGCAGCTCGAGCAGCGAGAAGGTGACCAGGCGGCTGCCCAGCAGGCGCCACCACGGCGGCAGGTCGGCGACTGCGGACGCGGCGCGCGCGGCGGCGGCGGCGCTAACCGAGCCGGCCGGCGGTGCGACGGGTGCGGCGCACATCCTTGAACCCCTGTGTGTCGGTGACCAGCTCGTCGCCGGCGTAGCGGCGGAAGACGTCGTCGAGGGTTGCCCCGTCACCCAATTCCGCCTTGAGCTGCGACGGCGAGCCGGTGGCGCGCAGGCGGCCGCGGTGCATCAGCGCGACGCGGTCGCAGAGCTCGTCGGCCTCCTCCATGTAGTGCGTGGTCAGCAATACGGTCATGCCGGTCTGCTCGCGCAGCTCGCGCACGTGGTCCCACACCCCGGCGCGGGCGAGCGGGTCGAGGCCGATGGTGGGCTCGTCGAGGATCAGCAGCGCGGGGCGATTCACCAGTGCCTGGGCCAGTTCCAGGCGGCGGACCATGCCGCCGGAGTACGTCGACACCATGCGGTCGCGCACGTCGTCGAGGCCCATGGCGTGGAGCGAGTCACGGATGCGCGACTCGCGTTCGCGCCGGGGCAGGTCGAAGAGCCGCGCGAACAGCCAGACGTTCTCGTAGCCGGTGAGCCCGCCGTCGGCGGAGAGCTGCTGGGGCAGGTAGCCGATGGCGTGGCGGACGCGCATCGCGTCGCGGCGCACGTCGAGGCCGAAGACGCGCACGCCTCCCGACTCCGGTGGCACCAGCGTGGTGATGACCCGGATGGTGGTGGTCTTGCCGGCGCCGTTCGGACCGAGCAGTCCATAGACCTCACCGGCCTCGACGCGGAACGACACGCCGTCGACGGCGTGCACCTCGCCGAAGGAGACGTGCAGGTCGTCGCAAGCGATCGGAGTGACGTCAGTCATCGGCTTCCAGCGAGGCGGTGAGCAGTTCCAGCGCGGGCAGGGCGCGTTCCAGGGCGCGGCGCTGGGTCTCGCCCAGCCCGTCGAGGTGGGCGGCGACGATCTGGGCGCGGTGGGCCTGCCAGGCGCGGATGCGGCGGCGCGCCTGCGGGGTGACCATCAGGCGGACGGCGCGCCCGTCGTCGGCGTCGGACTGGCGGGCGAGCAGGCCGGCGCGGGCCAGGGAGGCGACCAGGGTGCTCACCGTGTTGGGCGCCAGGCGCAGGCGGGCGGCGACGTCCTGGA
Organism: Candidatus Angelobacter sp.; assembly: GCA_035569495.1. Lineage (GTDB taxonomy): Bacteria > Chloroflexota > Dormibacteria > Aeolococcales > Aeolococcaceae > DASRDZ01. Next base: position 175,888 of record DATMMX010000038.1, read on the forward strand.
CGCGCGGCGGCGCCGGCGCGTGCATCACGTCGCGGAGGACGTCGAGCTGGGCCTCGGGCAGCGGGGTGCCGCCGACCTGGGCGCGGACGCGGCGGTTGAGGGCGCGGCGCAGGCGGCCGGCGAGGCGGCCGAGCTGGGCGGCCTGGGCCTGGACGTCGCTCCCGGCGGCGGGGGCGGCTTCGGCGGTGGCGGCGCGCATCTGCCCGGAGATTCTATCTGAGACAGATATATCCGCGCTGGGCGCTTGGGCGGCGGCCGCGCGGACGCCCCCTTCCGGCCGCGCCGGTAGAGTCCGGCGGGTGAGCAAGCGAGTCTCCGGCGCGCGCGGGCGCCCCACCACCACCAGGCCCGGCGGAGGACGCCAGCGGCGCACCGGGCTGATCCTGGTGCTGCTCGCCGTCGCGGCGGTGGTGGTCGGCATCGTCACCACGGTGATCGTCAGCAGCACCGGGACGACCACCAGCAGCACCACCAACCCGCAGACGCCCCAGCCGCTGGCCTCGGTCGACACCTCGGCCACCGGCGCCACCGTCGACGGCATCCAGTGCCAGACCAACGAGCAGGTCGTCTACCACGTCCACGCCCACCTGGCCATCTACGTTAACGGCGCGCAGCGCAGCATCCCCGCGGGCATCGGTATCGCGCCGCCGCGGCAGATCCAGACGCAGAGCGACGGCACGCCGTTCGTGGTCGGCGGCTCCTGCTTCTACTGGCTGCACAGCCACACCGCCGACGGCATCATCCACATCGAGTCGCCCGACCAGCGCCAGTACACGCTGGGCAACTGGTTCGACATCTGGCAGCAGCCGCTCAGCGCCACCCAGGTCGGCCCGGTGCAGGGCGCGGTGATCGCCTACGTCGACGGGCAGCGCTACACCGGCGACCCGCGCAACATCGTCCTCGGCGCCCACACCCTGGTGCAGCTCGACCTCGGCCAGAACGTGGCGCCCCAGCCCTTCAGCTTCCCCGCCGGTCTCTAGCGCGGCCGCCGCGCCGCGCGGTCGGGCACCGAGCCCTTCACGCTGCGTTCATCCGCCTCTGCCAGGCTGTGCGCCGATGAGGCTGCTGCTCGCCGAGGACGACGCGGCACTGTCCAGCGTGCTCGCCCGCGGGCTGCGCGAGGCGGGCTACGTGCTCGACACCGTCGGTCGCGGCGACGACGCGCTGCACATGCTGCGGCTCAACGAGTACGCGGCCGTGGTCGTCGACTGGCGCATGCCGGGCATGGACGGGCTGGAGGTGATCAAGGCGATGCGCCGCCTGGGCATGGCCAGCCCAGTGCTGATGCTGACCGCGCGCGACACCGCCGCCGACCGCGTCGAGGGCCTCGACGGCGGCGCCGACGACTACCTGGTCAAGCCCTTCGACTTCAGCGAGCTGCTCGCTCGGCTGCGCGCGCTGCTGCGCCGTCCGCCCGGGGTGGAGAGCTCGGTGCTGCGCCGCGCCGCGCTGACCGTCGACCCCTCGACCCGCGAGGCGGCCTCCGGCGGCCACGACCTGCGCCTCACCGCCACCGAGTTCGCCATCCTCGAGGTGCTGGTGCGCCGCTCGCCCGCGGTGGTCGACCGCAAGGCGATCGCGGCGCACGCCTGGGAGGACGACACCGTGCCGCTGGGGTCGAACACCATCGAGGTGCACGTCGCCCGGCTGCGCGCCAAGCTGGCCGGCGCGGGCGTGTCGATCCTCACCGTGCGCGGCACCGGGTACCGCCTGGTGGAAGGGTGATGCGGCGGCTGCGTCGCGACGCGCTGTCGCGTCCGGCGATGCGCACGGCGGGCCTGACCACGGCCGTCGTGTTCGTGCTGCTGGTGGTGCTCTGCGCGGGCGTCGACCTCTTCGTCATGCACGACCTCATGGCCAGCGCCGACCAGCGCCTCGACGAACGCCTCTCCAGCCTGACGACCACCCACGACACGCTGTTCAGCGGCGCAGTTCGTGACCAGGAGGACCGAAACCTGGAGGCGCCGGTGCTGGCCTGGGCGATCGACGGCAGCGGCAAGGTGGTCAACGCCACCGCGAGCGCTCCCAGCCTGCCCGCCTCGCTGCGCGGCGTGGGCTCGGCGCAGCAGGCGACGGTCGGCGGCGTCGACCTGCGGGTCAGCGGTGTCGCGGTGGACGACGGGCGGGTGGTGGCGGCGGTGAGCATGGCCCCGGTGTCGCGGGCGCTGACCACCATGCTGGTCGCCGAAGCGATCTTCGGGCCGCTTCTGCTCGCGGCCGTGTTCGTCGGCGCGCTGGCCATCGCCTACCGCGTCGCCGGCCCGGTGGAGCGGGCCCGGCGCAGGCACGTCGCCTTCACCGCCGACGCCTCGCACGAGCTGCGCACCCCGCTGGCGGTGATCGAGGCGGAGACCACCCTGGCCCTGGGAGCGCAGCGCGACGCGGCGGGATACCGCGAGGCGCTGGAACGCGTCGCCGGCGAGTCGGGACGGCTGCGCCGCATCGTCGACGACCTGCTCTGGCTGGCCCGCTTCGACGCCGAGCCGGAGCCGCCCCGCGCCGAGCCGGTCGACCTCGCCGAGCTGGCCGCCACCGCCGCCGAGCGCTTCCGCACCGTGGCCTCGCGGCGCGGCGTGCACATCCGCAGCGAGCGCCGCGGCGACCGCGCCGCCGTCATCGACGCCCCCGTCGACTGGGTCGACCGCCTCTGCGGCGTGCTTCTGGACAACGCCTGCAAATACTCACCGCCCGGCGGCGACGTCGAGGTTCTGGTCGGCAGTGACCACAACGGGGTGAGCCTGCGGGTGCGCGACCACGGGCCGGGCATCCCGGTGGCGGAGCGGGCGCTGATCTTCGGCCGCTTCCACCGCGCCACCGACAGCGCCGGCGGCTCGGGGCTGGGCCTGGCCATCGGCGACGCGGTGGTGCGCGCCACCGGCGGGCGCTGGGACGTCGGCGACACCCCGGGCGGGGGCGCCAGCATCACCGTGACCTGGCAGCGCTCCTCGGGCGCGGGGTTCGACCGCGTCGACGCCGAGCGGGCTCGGGTCTTCACAATGCCCGCTGAGCGCGCGCCGGACCCCTCCACCGGGGGGTCCTGATCAGCCGGAGGAGCAGGCAGGCATGAACGGGATCTTCGACCTCGAGGGCCGGGTGGCCGTGGTCACCGGGGCCTCGTCGGGGCTCGGCCAGCGCTTCGCCCGCGTGCTCCACGGCAACGGCGCGTCGGTGGTGCTGGCGGCGCGCCGGCTCGACCGCATCGAGCAGGTCGCTGCCGAGCTGGGCGCGGATCGCGCCATGGCCGTGCGCTGCGACGTGCGCGAGGAGGCCGACGTGGTCGACCTGGTGCGCCGGGCGGCGGAGCGCTTCGGCCGCCTCGACGTCATGGTCAACAACGCCGGAACGTCGAAGTCCGCGCCCGGCGAGTCGGAGCCGCTCGACGACTTTCGCGCCGTGCTGGAGACCAACCTGGTCGGCGTCTTCACCGGCTGTCGCGAGGCGGCGCGGGTGATGCTGGAGCAGGGGTCGGGCAGCATCGTCAACGTCGCCTCGGTGCTCGGCCTGGTGGGCAACGGACGGGTCAAGCAGGGGAGCTACGCGGCCAGCAAGGGCGCCGTGGTCAACCTCACCCGCGAGCTGGCCGCGCAGTGGGCGCGCCGCGGCGTGCGGGTCAACGCCATCGCCCCCGGCTGGTTCCACACCGAGCTCAACGACGAGATGTTCGCCGCCGAGCGCGCCCTCGACTTCATGGAACGCAGCGCCCCGATGGGCCGGACCGGCCGCGAGGGCGAGCTCGACGGCGTCCTACTCCTGCTCGCCTCCGACGCCGGCAGCTTCATCACCGGGCAGACCATCGCCGTCGACGGAGGCTGGACGGCGGTCTGAGCGGGGACGGCGGTTGTATGCTCCGCGGCAATGCCAGGGAGGATCAGCCGCCGCACCGTGGTGGCGTTCGCCGCGGCCGGCCTCGCCGCCGCCGGGATGGCGGCCGCCCCGGTGACGCCTTCCAGCGGCGCCTCACCGGCCCTGACCTTCAGCACGCCGACCATCGTCGACCCCTTCCGCCAGGGCTTCGAGCCCGACGTCAGCGTCGACCCGCACTCCGGCGCGCTCTACTCCTCGGTGCCCAACGGCACGCCCGGCACCTCGACGCTGTGGCGCTCCGACGACGGCGGCCACGACTGGCGCGTCGTCGAGGGCAACATCCAGGGCGAGCCGAGCACCTGCCCGCCGATCGCCGGCGGTGACACCGAGGCGGCCGTCGACCCGGTGGACGGCTCGATCTACTACGCCGACCTGCAACCGCTGACCAACTTCAACATGAGCGTGTCGCACAACAAGGGCGCGACCTGGCTATGCAACCCGGCGTCGGTGCCGGACACCGGCGTCGACCGGCAGTGGTTCGCCATCGACAGCAACGGTGGCACCAAGTCGGTGACCACCGGCGGCGTGATGTACTTCGACTACGACGACACCACCCAGTCGCCGTCACCGGCGACCGGCAACGTGCTCGTCGTCAACGCCACCGAGAACGGACTGCAGTTCGGCAGCACCTGCACGCCGAACACCGGCAGCGGCGGGGCGTGCGCAGGGCCGTCGGTGCGCGTCACCCTCAACGAGGGACTGCCGGGCAACCTCGCCGTCGACGACAACGCGGCCAGCCCGCACCAGCACAGCGTCTACGCGCTGCACTCCAGCGCCGACCTCGGCGGCGTGGTGCTCTCCCGCTGCGACGGCGGCGGCGCCACCGACGCGATCAGCGCCGCCAACTACTGCCTCGACCCCACGGCCGCGCAGCCGCCCTTCGGGCTCAGCTCGCATTGGAGCGACCACGTGGTCGTCAACACCGACTCCGGTACCACGCAGACGCACATCCTGGCCAACAACTTCACCACGCTGGCGATCGACCGCGCGGGCAACCTCTACGCGCTGTGGGCGCAGTACCCGGGCAGCGTCGACCTGAGCAACCCGGCCGCGCCCGCGTACAACTACACCGGCGCCGGACAGCTGCTGCTCAGCCACTCGACCGACGGCGGCACCACCTGGTCCGCCCCGCTGCAGATCAATCCGCCGTCGCTACCCAACGCCACGCAGCCGTGGCTCACCGCCGGCGACGCGGGCCGTGTCGCCATCGCCTGGTACGGGGCGCCCCAGCTCAAGGCCGCCGACGGCACCTTCGGTCCCGACGGCCTGAAGAACGGCATGTGGAACGTGTACGTCGCCGAGAACCTCGACACCCTGGGCAGCGGCGCCTGGAACGTCGTCAAGGTGTCCGACCACCCCGCCAAGCTGGGCGGCGTGTCCACCGAGGGACTCGTGCTGCCGCCGGCGGTGAGCCCCGACCGCAGCCTCGGCGACTTCATGAAGATCGCCATGGACGCCAACGGCGGACTGGTTCTGGTCTACGTTGACGACAACACCCTGCTCGACCCGAGCTTCCAGAACTCGGGTCCCGTGGTGTTCGCCCACCAGACCACCGGCCCCGGGCTGCTGGCCTCGAAGACGGTCCCGCAGGTCCCCGACACGCGGACCGGCGGCTCGGTGACCGATCCCACCGGCGACGCCTCCTTGCACCTCGGCGGCATGGCCACCCCGGGACCGCCGCACCTCGACATCACCGGCTCGTCGCTGACCATGCTCGACCCCACCCACCTGCAGGTTACCCTCACCGTCAACGACCCCAACCTGCAGCAGGACCTCGGTCCCGACACCGCGCTGGGCGGCGCCACCGCCGACGGCTGGCTGGTGCGCTGGGACTTCAACCCGCCGGGCGAGCCCGACAAGGCACAGCCCGGCGCCTACTTCGTCGGCATGGAGAACAGCACCACCGGCGGCCTGATCTTCTACGACGGCTCGGTGCTGACCAACCCGCTCAACCCGGTGACGCCCACCGCCTACAGCTACGCGTACCCCACCGGCCATCCCGTGACGGGCAGCATCAAGGGCGACACCGTCACCTGGGTCGTCCCCGTCGCCGACGTCGGCTCGCCCAAACCCGGCGACACCATCTACCAGGTGCAGGCCTTCACCGCCACGCAGGCGTTCCCCAACCAGCCCAGCAACCCCGACCCCGTCTTCGGCCTGTTCAACACCGGCGGCTCGATCATCGCCCCCAACCTCATCGACCAGGCCCCCGCCTTCGACTCCACCCTGTCGCCCTCGTCCGTCACGGGATCCCCGATCTTGCGCGGCGGCAACCAGCCCACTACGGCGACAACCGGCGGAGGGCTGCCCAACAGCTCGGCCTCGCCGCCGTCGGGCCGTGCAGCCGGCGCGGCAGCCCTGGGTGCACTGCTGGTCGCCGCGCTGGTGGGTGTCTCGGTACGCCGGCGGCGGCGGACGTAGACCAGCAGGCAACGCAAACCTGTGGTAGCCTCGGCCGCGGCAGAGACCAGATAGGGGGCAGGTAGCGGTGTCGAGCAGGGGCATGAGGACGGCAGTCGCCGTGCTGCTCGCCGCTGCGGCTGCCGCCGTCCCCGCGTTGCCGTTCAACGTGCGCGCCGACATCACCGGCTACCAGGGCTCGCCCGCCGACAGCGGCTGGAACAGCACCCAGGCCGACCTGCTGCCCACCGAGGTCACCGACCCCGCCTTCGGGCAGCGCTTCGACCTTCCGGTGAACGGGCAGGTCTTCGCCCAGCCGGTGATCTCCGACGACGGCGGCGGGCGGCGCGTGCTGGTCGCGGCCACCGCCAACAACGAGGTGTACGGCGTCTCCCCCGACAGCTCGTCGGCGGCGGCGTACTGGCACGACACCCTGGCCGCGCCGTGGGTGATCGCCAAGAACAGCTCGACGGTCAACTGCACCGACATCACGCCCAACGTCGGCGTCATCTCGACGCCGGTTGTCGACACCTCGACGCACACCGTCTATCTCACCTCGAAGATGCCCGACCCCGCCGACTCGAGTGGTGCCACCGGCATGTACAGGCTGCACGCGCTGTCGCTGGTCGACGGCAGCGAGCGCACCGGCTTCCCGGTGACCATCGGCGGCACCGCGGACAACGACCCGTCGATCACCTTCGACCCCACCAAGCAGCTGCAGCGGCCCGGCCTGCTGCTCATGAACGGCGTGGTCTACATGGGCTTCGGCGGCCACTGCGACACGCCAACGTACTACGGCTGGGTGATCGGCGTGGGCGCCTATGGCGCCGCCTCGAACGCCGCGACGATCACCGCGCGCTGGGTCGACCAGAAGGCCGCGGACGGGTACGGTGGTGGCATCTGGATGGCGGGCTCGGCACTGGCCTCCGACGCTTCGGGAAACATCGTCCTGGTCACCGGCAACGGCACCCTTCCCGAGGCCAACCCGCCGGCCACCGTGATCGCCGGGAGCTCGCCGCCCAACAACCTCGGCGAGGCCGCCATGCGCCTCATCGTGCAGAGCAACGGCAAGCTAGCCGCCACCGACTTCTTCAGCCCGTCGAACAACCAGACGCTCAACCACACCGACCTCGACCTGGGCTCGAGCGGCATCGCCCTCCTGCCGGCCTCGTTCGGCACCACGCAACATCCCAACGTCGCGGTGCTCGGTGGCAAGGTGCCGACCCTGCGCAGCGTCGACCTCAGCAACCTCGGCGGTTTCGACGCCAACACCGACCACGTCATGGGCTCGGTCAGCTACGCGGTCAACGGCGGCAGCAGTGGCACCTGGGGTCGTCCCGCGGCGTGGCCGGGTGACGGCGGCTGGGTCTACATCGTCGACATGGGCGACGTGGCGTCGTCGGGATCGCCCCGCACCAGCGGGCTGGTCGCGCTGCAACGCACCGTCGACGCCTCGGGCAACGTGCAGTTCGTCGTCAAGGGCACCGACCCGGCGGCGGACGCCGACTGGATCCAGACCTCGGGCTCGCCGACGGTCACCTCCAACGGCTCGTCGCCGCTCACGGCGGTGGTGTGGGCGCAGCAGAACTTCGGCCACTTCGCCAACCAGTCGCGGCTGATGGCGTTCGGTCCGGTGCCTGATTCCAGCGGCCAGCTCCCCCTGCTCTGGACCGGTCCGCTGTTCAAGCGCGGCGGGAAGTTCACCGCGGTGGCCGTCGACAACAACCACGTCTACGTCGGCACCCGCGACGACACCATCAACACCGGCGGCGGCGCGCACGTCTACGGCTACTGGCTGTCCAAGGTGCCGGACATGGCCGAGACGCCGTTCTGGTTCGGCAACCAGACCATCGGCCAGGGGCGGACGATCACCCAGACGCTGCCGGTGCGCGCGAGCAGTGCGGTGACCATCACCGGCGTGCAGTCCAGTGACGCGCACTTCGCCGTCGGAACACTCAGCCCCGCCGGCGGCACCAGCATGGCGCCGGCGTCCACCGTGCAGGTGCCGGTCACCTTCACGCCGACCGCCACCGGCGACGTGCGCAGCACCGTGACGCTGACCATGAGCGACAGCACCACGGTGAGCATCGGCGTCGGCGGCACCGGCGTGCCCGCGCCCGCGCAGCTCACCGCGTCGCCGGCCACCGTGCCGTTCGGCAACCACGCCACGGGCAGCTCGACGCCGTCCTCGTTCCAGCTCAGCAACACCGGCGGACAGCCACTGACCATCGGCACCAGCGCGCTGAGCGGCAACGGCGCCTTCTCCGTGTCGGGGATCCCCGGCAACGGGACGACGATGCAGCCGGGTGACACCGTGCCGGTGAACGTCACCTACGCGCCGTCACAGGGGACGCCGCAGGGCACCACCGACACGGCGACGCAGACCGTCAACTCCAGCGCGGGCGCGGCGGTGATCACCTTCACCGGCACCGCCAGCGCGCCCGGCGTGCTCAGCGTGACGCTCGACCACGTCAACGCCGGCAGCGTGCCGCTGGGCAGCTCGGCGACGCTGCACTTCACGGTGTCCAACACGGGCGGCACCAGCATCTCGCTGTCGCGCTCCAAGCCGCCGGGCGGCGACTTCCACCCGCTCACCCAGCTGCCCGAGGCGACCTCGCTGACCCCGGGCGAGAGCGTCGGCGTGGACGTGCAGTTCTCGCCAACTGCGACAGGATCACAGGCGGCGACCTGGTCGCTGAACAGCGACGGCCAGGGCGGCCCGATCACCGTCACCCTCACCGGCACCGGCGTGCTGCCGCCGGCCGGCTACTGGCTGGTCGCGGCCGACGGCGGCATCTTCCCGTTCGGCAACGCTGCACAGGGACTCGGCTCCACGGGCAACATCCACCTCAACAGGCCGATCGTCGGCATGGCGGGGATGCCCGACGGCGGCGGCTACTGGCTGGTCGCGGCGGACGGCGGCATCTTCCCGTTCGGTGACGCCACGCCGGGACTCGGCTCCACCGGCAACGTCCACCTCAACCAGCCCATCGTCGGCATGGCGTCAACGCCGGACGGCCGCGGCTACTGGCTGGTAGCCGCGGACGGCGGCATCTTCCCCTTCGGCGACGCGGCGCAGGGGCTGGGCTCCACCGGGAGCACCCACCTCAACCAGCCGATCGTCGGCATGGCGGCGACACGCGACGGCGGCGGCTACTGGCTGGTCGCGGCGGACGGTGGAATCTTCCCGTTCGGTGACGCGGCGCAGGGCTTGGGCTCGACGGGTGGCCAGCATCTCAACCAGCCCATCGTGGGCATGGCGTCAACGCCCGACGGCGGCGGCTACTGGCTGGTCGCGGCGGACGGCGGCATCTTCCCGTTCGGTGACGCCGCCCGGGGCCTCGGCTCGACCGGTGGCCAGCACCTCAACCAGCCGATGGTCGGCATGGCGGCGACGCGCGACGGCGGCGGCTACTGGTTGGTCGCCGCCGACGGCGGCATCTTCCCCTTCGGTGACGCCGCGCAGGGCCTCGGCTCGACCGGTGGCCAGCACCTCAACCAGCCCATCGTCGGCATGGCCGCGGTCACGCGCTGACGGAGCTCGCGCTGCGGAAGGTGCGCCGGTAGGCGAGCGGCGATGTGGCCAGGCGCCGCGCGAAGTGCAGCCGCAGCGCCGCCGCACTGCCGAATCCGGCGCGCCGGGCGACCTCGTCGATGCTCACGTCGGTGGTCTCCAGCAGGCGGCGGGCCTGGGTGATGCGCTGCGCCAGCAGCCACTGGTGCGGCGTGCCGCCGAAGGACGCGGCGAACCGCCGCACGAAGGTGCGCGGCGACATATGGGCACGTCTGGCCAGAACTTGGACGCTGATGTCGCCGTCGAGATGGGCGAGCGCCCAGGACAGCGTGTCGCCGAGAGCGTCGTCGCGCGCGCCGTCGGGCACCGGCGTCTCGACGTACTGAGCCTGGCCCCCCTCGCGGTGCGGCGGGATGACCATGCGGCGGGCGATGCGGTTGGCGACGTCGGCGCCGAACTCGGTGCGCACGATGTGCAGGCAGAGGTCGATGCCCGCGGCGGTGCCGGCGCTGGTGAGCACGCTGCCCTCGTCGACGTAGAGGACGTCGGGAGTCAGCTCGATGCGCGGATGGCGCTGCGCCAGTGTCGCCGCGTAGCGCCAGTGCGTGGTGGCGCGGCGGCCGTCGAGCAACCCGGCGGCGGCGAGGACAAAGGCACCGCTGCAGACGCTGACAATCCGCGCGCCGCGCTGGTGGGCGTCGCGCAGGGCCTGCAGGGCCGCCTCGGGTGGCGGCGTGGGGCTGTCGACGCGCCAGCCGGGGACGACGATGAGGTCGGCGGTGGCCAGGCGCTCCAGGCCGTGCGGCGTGTCGACCACGAATCCGGAGGAGGTGCGCAGCGGCGGCGGCTCGCCGGCGCAGAGAGCGAAGTCGAAGCGGGGCAGGCCGTCCGCGCTGCGGTCGAGGCCGAACACCTCGCAGACCACGCCGATCTCGAAGACCGGGGCGTGGTGGAAGGCGAGGACGGCGACGTCGCGGAGCATGGCGCCGCGGAGTATGGCAGGAAACTCACGGACATTGTCATTCCTGCCACTGGCCGGCCCCGCTGGCAGGAATCAGAGTGGGCATATGGAAATCGGTCTCCCCATCTTCCTGATCGCGCTGGCGATCCTGGTGCCGATCTTCGGCGCCGACACCCGGGACGGCCGCGACTGGCAGACCCCGCCGACGAACACCGGGAGGTGGCGGTAGATGCAGGCGATCACCTCGTCCGTCCTGGGCATCGAGGCGGCACCGCCGGAGGTCGCGGCGCGGCACTTCCGCGAGAAGCTGGCGCTGGAGACCGACCCCGCCGACGTCAACCGCGACATGGCCGCGGGCGTGGACGACTTCGTCGTCGTCGACGTGCGCTCGTCCGACGCCTATCGCGAGGCCCACGTGCCGGGGGCGATCTCCCTGCCATGGCGGGAGATCTCCGAGGGCGCGTCGCTGCCGCTGGAGCGCGACCGGGTGGCCATCGTGTACTGCTGGGGACCGCACTGCGACGGCGCGACCCGGGGCGCGGCGCGGCTGGCGGCGCTCGGCTACCGGGTCAAGGAGATGATCGGCGGCATCGACGGCTGGCGGCGCGAGGGGCTGCCGGTGGTCCCGGCTTCCTGAGGCTGGGCCGGGCTCGGCTCAGCGAGCGGTCGCTGTCGCGGCTTCGGTGGCGCGCAGGATGCTGTCAAGCAGCCCGGGGTAGACCTCGTCGAGGGCCTCGCGGCGCAGCGTCAGCATCTTGCGCGTGCCCTCGTAGTGGGCGTCGATGATGCCCGACTCCTTGAGCACACGGAAGTGGTGGCTGAGGGTCGACTTGGTGACGGCGAGCTCGAAGCTGCCGCAGCTCAGCGGGTCGCCGTTCTTGGCGAGACCGCGGACGATCGCCATGCGCACCGGGTCGCCGAGGGCCTGGAGCACCGCGGTGATGTCGGCGACGGGATAGGGACCGGCGGTGACGGGCTCGGCGCACGGCTCAACGGCGGCGCCTGCCTCAGCCTCCCCCGGGATAGGCTGGTTCATAGTTTGACGTTCATCGAACAATAGTGGTACGATCCACGTCGAACAATACCACAGCCCACTTTCGAGGGACACGCAGATGGAATCGACGATGGAGCACGAGCTGCAGCTCCGGCTGCTTCGCCAGGCGCGTGCGGCCTTCACCGGACCGGCGTCCGGCGAGCGGCCCGGTGACCACCTTCACTTCGACCGGCGGGCGCACGCCTGGCGCACCCACGAGGAGCTCGGCCGGCCGGCGGTCGAGGCGGGGATCGGGCGCGAGTCCGCAGTCATGGGTTGCTCCTGACCGTGGCGGCACTCGCGCCCGCTCCTCGCCCCACCACCGCGGTGGGTCCGGGGTTGCCTCCTGATTCGGTTGCCCCGCGCCGCACGCCCGCGGAGCGGCGGCGCTGGCTGGCTCTGGTCTCGCTGTGCATCGGGCAGCTGATGATCGTGCTCGACGCGACCATCGTCAACGTCGCCCTGCCCTCGATCCAGACCAGCCTGCACTTCTCCCCCGCCTCGCTGGCCTGGGTGGTCAACGGCTACTTCATCGCCTTCGGCGGCCTGCTGCTGCTGATGGGGCGACTCGGTGACCTGGTGGGACGGCGCCGCGTGTTTTTGTCAGGATTGGCCGCATTCAGCGCGGCCTCGCTGCTGTGCGGGCTGGCGCCCACGGGCGAGCTCCTGGTGCTGGCGCGCTTTGCCCAGGGCATGGCGGCGGCGGCGGTGTCGGCGATGGTGCTGGCCATCCTGGTGACGCTGTTCCCCACGCCGCGCCAGACCGCGCGGGCGATGAGCGTGTACGCGTGCGTCGCCTCGGCGGGCGGCGCCATCGGGCTGCTGCTCGGCGGCGTGCTCACCGCGGCGCTGAGCTGGCACTGGATCTTCTTCGTCAACCTGCCGATCGGCGTGGCCGCGCTGGTGCTGGGCTTTGCGCTGATCCCCGTGCACGTCGGCAGCGGGCTGCGCCACGGCGTCGACGTGCTCGGCGCGGTGCTGGTGACGGCGGCGCCGTCGCTGGCCATCTACACGATCCTGCAGGCGTCGGAGAACGGCTGGACCACGATGCGCACCCTGCTGCTCGGGGTGGGCGCGGTCGTTCTGGGGGCGTCGTTCGTCGCGGTGGAGACGCGGGTGCGCACGCCGCTGATGCCGCTGCGCGTCTTCCGCTCGCGCCAGGTCACCGGCGCCAACCTCGTGCGCGCGCTGTTCCCCGTCGGGCTGTTCGGCTCCCTGTACCTCGGCGCGCTGTATCTGCAGAACGTTCTCGGCTACGACTCCCTGCACACCGGGCTGGCCTTCCTGCCGCAGAGCCTGGCCATCGGCACGTTCTCCATGTTCGTGACCGGACGGCTGGTGGCGCGGTTCAGCGCTAAGGCGACGCTCATCCCGGGCCTGCTGCTGGTGGCGGCGGGGCTGGCACTGTTCGCGCGCATGCCGGTTGGCGCGTCGTATGTCGTCGACATCCTGCCGGTGACACTGCTCATCGGCATCGGCGCGGGGCTGGTGTTCATGCCGTCCGTGGCCCTGGCCATGGCGGGGGCGCGGCCCGAGGACACCGGCGTCGCCTCGGGGCTGGCCAACGTGTCGCTGCAGATCGGCGCGGCGCTGGGCGTGGCGGTGCTGGCGGGGGTGTCGACCGGGCACGTCCGCTCCCTGCTGGCGGACGGGGTGCCGGCGCGGGTGGCCCTGGCGTCCGGATACCACCTCGCACTGGTGGTGGCCGTGGGATGCCTGCTGGCGGCGACGGCGATCGGGGCGCTCGTGCTGCGGGGCGCGCCTCGCGCTGCGGCGGTCGCGTTGGGGCGCGCCGAGGTGTCCCTGGGGGCCGACTGAGGGGCGGCGGGTATACTCGGGCCCGGCTTGGGGTCGTAGCTCAGTTGGGAGAGCGCTGCCTTCGCACGGCAGAGGTCCGGGGTTCGAATCCCCGCGGCTCCACAGGCCCCTCCTTCGGCGACGCACCGGCGCGCCGGTCAAGGCGGCGGTGACGACTCGCGCCAGTGCGAAGGCCGGAGCCCCGGTCCTGATCGCGCACGCCGTCGATGCCAACGGCCGACGTTCCAGTGGGTCGGCGTAGCGCACGTCGATCGGACGCTCGCGCGACCACCAGTCGCCGATGGCGCCGAGCCGGTGGCGATGTGGCGCGATCATCTCGCGCACGGTGGGCAGCGACTCCGGCGGGGCATGCCTGCGGGCATGTCGAGCTGTTGCTCGATGCCGGGCTCGTCGGCGTGGAACGACGCCGCCAGGTTGAAGATCGCACCTGCCGTGCTGGATGGCGACGACGCGGCGCGTGGTGAAGGAGCGCCCGTCGCGGATGCGGTCGACCTCGAAGAGGATGGGCACGTTGGTCTCGCCGGGCCGCAGGAAGTAGGCGTGCAGCGAGTGCACCAGCCCGTGCTCGACGGTGCGCCCCGCCGCGATCAGCGCCTGCCCGGCGACCTGCCCGCCGAAGACGCGCTGGCGTTCCTCGGTGGAGCTGGCCCCACGGAAGATGTTCTCCTCGATCTGCTCCAAGTCGAGGATGCGCAGCAGCTCGTCGAGCGCCTGGGTCACGGGCGGTGAGAGCCTACCCGCCGGGGATGCCCCTCTGTGGTGTGGCGGGCGGCCAGGTCGTGCTGATGCGGACCGCGTAGGAGGGACGGGCCACCTGCGGCCCGACGCCGGGCGACAGGCTGCTCTGGCAGTACGAGGTGCACTTCGGGTTCGCCCCCTGGCAGTACGAGGTGCAGACCTTGTTGTTGCTCCCGAAGCAGTACGTCTGGCAGACGGTGTTGTTGTTGCCGTAGCAGTACGTCGTGCATGACGTGGCGTTGTTGTTGTTGCAGTACGAGGTGCAGCCGGGCGCGGTATTGGTGCAGGCGTTGCAGTTGAAGGGCTGCGGCGTGGGAGCGGGTGTCGGCGTGGGTTGTTGTACCGGTGTCGCTGTCGGCACGGGTGGCGGCGGCGACGCAGCTGTCGCCGGAGTCGGGGCCGGCGAGGGCGCGAAGGCCGGCGGCGGAGTCGGTGCTGCGGTGGGGTCGGACGGTGCGGCAGGTGCGCCGCCCGGGCTGGTGGCTTCGGGCGCGGCGGTGCTCCTGGGAGCGGGGGACTGCGCGGAGCCCGGGGTCGCGGACGTGCCCTGCACCGCGCCATCGTCGTGGCGGACACCGGAACCGCCGCCAGCGCTCGTGCTCGCCGAAGCGACGGGAGCAGCGCCGCTCGCCGGCTGGGCTGCGACGACGTGAAGCCCACCCGCGGCGAGGCCCGCCGCCACCGCACCGGCGACGGCCGCCGAGGCCACCGTCGAACCCGCCTGCTCCAGGAATGGACCGATGCGCGTCAGCGCCGGGAACTGCGCCACCCAGGCGCTCAGGCCCACAGCGCGCGTGACCTTGCGCAGCGAGATCTGCAGGAACGCGCGCACCACCGCGGGATCGAATTGCGCACCGGCGCAGCTGACGAGCTCCTTGCGCGCGGCCTCTGGACGCATCGGCTTCTTGTACGCCCGTGCGGCGGTCATGGTCTCGAAGGAGTCGGCGACGGCCACGATGCGCCCTCCCAGCGAGATCTTCTCGCCGGCGAGGCCGAGCGGATATCCCCTGCCGTCCCAGCGCTCGTGGTGCTGCGCGATGGCCGGGCCCCACTCGCCGAGCCAGTCGACGATCGGGCCGACCAGCCGCGCGCCCTCCTCGGGATGCCGGCGCAGCTCCTCCCACTCCTCGTCGCTGGGCCTGCCCGGCTTGTTGAGGATGTCGTGCGACACGCGCAGCTTGCCGATGTCGTGCAGCAGCGAGGCCCAGCGCAGCTTCGAGCGGTCTTCGACGGAGAGCTTCATCTCCGCGGCCAGCATGTCGGTGAACACACGAACGCGCTCTGAGTGGCCGCGGGTGCGCTTGTCGTGCACGCTCAACGCAGTGGCCAGCTCGAGCACGGTCTGGAGCGAGTCCGTGGTGCTGTCGCTGAGGCCGCGAAGGCGCGCCTCCTCGAGGCGACGGCGCAGGTCTGACGGGGTGCCCACCTTGCGCGCCACCTTGAAGCGTCGAGGCGCCTGGTCCGGGAAGACCATGGAGAGGTTGAGCAAAGCCGCCAGCGGCAGCAGGCGTCGTGCTGCACGCTCCATGACCGCGACGACCGCCATGGGCGCGAGCGTCACGCAGGCCCACCAGAGGACGGGCTGGATGAAGGCGCCGGACCGCGGCAGATGGCCGGCCAGCGTGATGGAAACCGCGAGCGCAATCGCGATCGGCGCCACGAAGGCGAGGGCACGCACGGCCCGTCCCAGCCGGGGGCGCGCCTGCCACTCGTTGGCGTGCTTGGTCGGAGATCCTGCCTCGGCCACGCCCTCCTTATCACGCGCTTCCGCGCGCGTGCGAGCGCGGTTCACCGCGCTGTCACCGCTCCCCAACCCCCGCGACACACTCGTGGCGCGCATGCGATGAGGCCGGGGACAGGGGCGAAATCCCCTACCGGCCCATCCGTTCGACGTCCGAGAAGCCGGGTTGCGCCACGCTCAACTCGGCGGACGACGTAGGGCGGTGAGGTGCCTACTTCTTGCTGCCGTGCACCACGATGTTGCCGCCGCCCAGGGCCAACTGGGCGGCGGTGGTTCCCGCCTGGTGCCAGAGCACACCCTGTGGCGTGTAGACGCTGATCGCGTAGGTGTCCGGCTTGGTGGCGTTGACGGTGGTGTCCACGCGGTAGGTGTAGTTGCCGCCGCCCAGGCCGACCACCGGGAGGCTCGTCGCCGGGTCGATGACGATCACCGAGCACTTGCCGCTGAACGACGCGGTGGTCAGGCCGACGGCCGCTCCGCCGCTGCTCCAGCTGTTGCTCTTGACCACGTAGTCGTAGCCGTCGGCGCCGCGGAAGGCGAACACCGATTGGCCCTTGACCGACGTCGACGAGACGTGCACGTTGAAGCCGAAGTTGCCGTGGCGGTTGGCCGTGGACACGGTCTGGCTGGGATCGCTCACCCACCCGCCGCCCGTCGCGAAGCTGTCGGTGGTCGCTTGGTAGACGGTGATGATCACCGGGTCACCGGCGGGGCCACTGAAGTAGCTGCCGCTGATGACCGGAACCACGGTCCAGTTGTCGGCACTCAACCCGGTGACGGTGCAGCCGGCGAGACCCGAGGAACTGGCCGGCGCCGTGCAGCCGACGACGTCCGGCGCGGCCAGGTTCATGGTCATGGTGCTGCTCTTGAAGAGGTCGAAGGTCACTGAGGCCTTGGTCACGTCGACGCTGCCGCCGCTGCCCGGGACGACCAGCGCCTGCAGCGGCACGCTGCCCGTGGTGCTCGACGCCGACGACGTGGGAAAGAACATGCCGCCGGTGTAGCCGACGGTGGCGCCGTGCTTGCCGATGGTCAGCGTGCCATCGCTGGACAGGAAGTCATAGTTGGGCGCCGACAGCGTGTTGGTGGCGCAGTGGATGGGGTACTGCCCCGCCGGCGAGCTGGCCGTGCCGGTCGTCGTGCAGCTCGGCGCGCCGCTGACCACGCTGACGGACTGGGTGCCGACGAAGCCGCTGATCGCGTACGTCAACGGCGGCACGGGGTCGCCATAGGTCATCGACTTGTTGTCGGCGGTGACGGTGAGGTGGGCGGGATTCACCGTCAGCGTCCCGGTCTTGAAGGTCACCGAGTAGTTGATGAGGATGAGCCGGTTCGCCCGGCAGGCGATCGTGCCGGGGTACGTTCCCGCCGCCGAGAACTCGCTCGCGGAGGGGTCGAAGCAGGTGCCGCCGAAGCCGCTGAAGGTGTCGGGCGGGACCATGCCGATCACGGTGGCGTCGAAGGTGGGCACCGTGCCGCCGTAGGTCATCGACTTGTCGTTGGCGATGACGGTGAGCGGGGCGCGGTTGACCGTCAGGGTGCCCGACGTGGAGGCCACCGTGTAGTTCGCCGATGAGCTGCTGCCGCCGCTGCAGGTGATGGCATACCTCAGCGCGATGGGGTTCGTCCCCGCGCCCGACGTGCAGACCACGCCGGTGATCAGCGTGGCCGGGTCACCGTTCACCAGGCCGTCGACGTGGTAGGTGAACGGCGGCACGGTGGTGCCGTAGACCATCGACTTGTCGTCGGCGACCACGGTCGCCGTTGCCGGCGTCACCTGCAGCGTTCCGGTGGTGTGGCCGGTGACGGTGTAATTGGCCGCCGTGCCGCCGCCGCACACGATGGAGTAGGGCCCCACCGCCGACGTCGCGGTGACGCCTGGTGCGCTGCAGGACACCCCGGTCACCACCGAGGGAGCGTCGCCATTGACCAGCCCGTTCACGGTGTACGTGAACGTGGTGGGCAGCGGGCCGCCGTAGGTCATCGACTTGTTGTCGGCGGTCACCGTCAGCGGCGCCGGGGTGACGGTCAGCGTCCCGGCGTGATAGGTGACGGCGTAGTTGGTCGAGGTGATGCCGCTGCAGGTGATCGCGCCGGCGTGGGTGCCCACCGCCGCCGTGGTGGCGCTGGCGTCGTCGCATGCGCCGCCCAACGAGGCGAAGGTGTCCGGCGCGACCAGGCCCAGCACCGTCGCGTCGAACACGGGCGCGGGTCCGCCGTAGGTCGTCGACTTGTCCTTGGCGGTGACCGACAGCGGGGCCGGGCCAACGGTCAGGGTGCCGGGTGCGAAGGTGAACGTGTAGTTGCTCGCCGACAGCGTGCCGAGTGCGCAGGTGATCGCGTACGTCGTCGCCGCCGACGTGGAGGTGCCCGCCGACGAGCAGCTCGCCTGGCCACTGACCACGCCGCCGCCGTCGCCGTTGACGAATCCGGTGATGGTCGCCGTCAGGGCCGGCCGCGTCCCGCCGTAGGTCATCGACTGGTTGTCGGCGGTGACCGTCAACTGCGCCGGGTCGATGGTCAGGGTGCCGGGTGCGAAGGTGAACGTGTAGTTGCTGGCCGACAGGGTGCCGAGTGCGCAGGTGATCGCGTACGTCGTCGCCGGCGAGGACGACGTGCCCGTCGACGAGCAGCTTGCCTGGCCGCTGACCACACCGCTGCCGTCACCGTTGACGAACCCGGTGATGGTCGCCGTCAGTGCCGGCCGCGGGCCGCCGTACGTCATCGACTTGTTGTCGGCGGTGACCGTCAACTGCGCCGGGGTGACGGTGAGCGTCCCGGCGTGATAGGTGACGGCGTAGTTGGTCGAGGTGACGCCGCTGCATGTGATCGCGCCGGTATGGGTGCCCACCGCCGTCGTGGTCGCGCCGGCGTCGTCGCACGTGCCACCCAACGAGGCGAAGGTGTCCGGTGCGACCAGGCCCAGCACGGTGGCGTCGAAGACCGGCGCGGGTCCGCCGTAGGTCCCCGACTTGTCCTTGGCGGTGGCCGACAGGGGGGCCGGGTCGATGGTCAGCGTGCCGGGTGCGAAGGTGAACGCGTAGTTGCTCGCCGACAGCGTGCCGAGCGCACAGGTGATCGCGTACGTCGTCGCCGGCGACGACGAGGTGCCCGTCGAGGAGCAGCTCGCCTGGCCAGTGATCACGCCGCTGCCGTCGCCGTTGACGAACCCGGTGATGGTCGCTGTCAGCGCCGGCCGCGTGCCGCCGTAGGTCATCGACTGGTTGTCGGCGGTGACCGTCAACTGCGCCGGGTCGATGGTCAGGGTGCCGGGTGCGAAGGTGAACGTGTAGTTGCTGGCCGACAGGGTGCCGAGTGCGCAGGTGATCGGATACGTCGTCGCCGGCGAGGACGACGTGCCCGTCGACGAGCAGCTCGCCTGGCCGCTGACCACACCGCTGCCGTCACCGTTGACGAACCCGGTGACGGTCGCCGTCAGTGCCGGCCGCGTCCCGCCGTAGGTCATCGACTGGTTGTCGGCGGTCACCGTCAGCTGCGCCGCGCCCACGGTCAGCGTGCCGGCGACGAAGCTGAAGCTGTAGTTGCTCGCGGACAGCGAGCCCACGCCGCAGGTGATCGGATAGTGGCCCGTCGCGGACGTCGACGTGGCTGTCGTCGTGCATGACGGCGTGCCGCTCACCACGCCGCTGCCGCCGCCGTTGACGAACCCGGTGATGGTGGCGGTGAGCGCCGGGACGGTGCCGCCATAGGCCATCGACGTGGCGTCCGCGGTGACCGTCAGCGGAGCGCGATCGACCGCCAACGTGGCAGGCAGGTGGCTGAGCGTGTAGTTCGCCGCCGTGCCGCCGCTGCAGGTGATGGTGTAGCTGCCGGCGGCGGGCGATGCGGGAGCGTCGGAGGTGCAGGTCACTCCGCTGACCACCGACTGCGCGTCGTTGTTGACCAGTCCGGTGACGTGGTAGGTCAGGGTCGGCATGGTGCCGCCGTACGTCGTCGACGTGTCGTCGGCGACGACGGTCGCGCTGGCCGCCTTGACCGTCAGCGTCCCTGGGGGGCTGAAGCCGGCCAGGGTGTAGTTGGAGTCGGTGGTGTTGCTGCAGACGATGGGATACGTGCCCACGGCGGGCGTGGTTCCTGCGGTGGGCGCGCTGCACGTGATCCCCAGTGCCGCCGGCTTGTCACCGTTCACCAGGCCGGTCGCCTGGTAGGTGAAGGTGGGCAGCGATCCGCCGTAGACCATGGACTGGTCGTCGGCGGTGATGTTCAGGGGCGCTGGGAGCACCTGGAACTGGCCGTCCTGGTACTGGACGGGCAGGATCGGCGAGCTGAGGCCGCCGCAGTCCGAGCCGGGCAGCGGGTAGCTGCCCACGGCCAGGGTTGGATCGGCGGCGCCCGTGCACGCCACGGTCCCGGACAGCGGCGCGACTCCCAGCGTGCCGGTGTTGTCCGTCTCGGTGAAGGTCGGACTGGTGCTGCCATACGTCTGGTGCCCGCCGACGACGACCTGGACGATCGCGTGTTGCACGGTGAACCCCTTGACCGCGCCCTGGTAGGCGATCACGTAGTCGATCGGGTCGATCGGCGGTGGGCCGGAGCAGCTCGAGCCGAGCATCGTGTAGCTGCCATCCAGGTTGACGGAGGCGATGGGAGTGCCGTCGCTCAGCGTGGCGCAGCCGACGTTGAACGGCGCCGGCAGGATGCCGGCGGCAGCGTTGTCCACCTCGGTGAAGGTGACCGGCCCAGGAATGGTCTTGGTGCCGGACACGCTCACGAAGATGGTCACCGGCTGGACGGTGAAGTCGCCGGCCCCGGTGATGACGTAGTTGACCGTGTAGTCGGTGGTGTCGGACGGGGTCAGGCCGCCGCAGGTCCGGGTGTCGACGGTGTACGAGCCCGCGGTGAGAGCGGTGGTGATCGGCGTCGTGGCCTGGAAGTCGGGAGTGAAGATCGCCGAGCACGCCAGCTTGCCCGACAGGGTGACTCCCGGTGGCAATCCGACGATGCTGGGCGTGAAGGTCGGGGACTGCCCGTACGTCTGCCGACCCTGGACGACGACCTCGATGGGCATCCGCTGCACGTGCAGCGTCGCCGCACGCGAGGTCGCCGTGCCCTGCGCGTTGGTGAAGACGGCGCGGTACTGCGTGCCGTCGGCGCTGACCGGCGGGCTGTCCACGCTCAGGGTCGGGTTGGTCGCATTGGCGATGTTGCTGAAGCTGGCGCCGTGATCGGTGGACACCTGCCATTGCACCGAGGGCGGCGGCGCTCCTGAACCCGCTGCGCTGAACGCGGCGCTGTATGGTGCTGCGGGCTGGAACATGGTGGTGGCGTCGATCGGGTCGGTGGTCACCTGCGGTCCCGCCGGCGGCACCAGGGTCACGGTGATCGTCCCCGTGCCGTCGTTGAAGGGGCTTGCCTCGACGGTGCACGGCACCGGGTTGGGTCCGTTGTTCCAGGGCACGTCGGACACCGCGTAGCCGCACGTCGTGGTCAGTCCGGTGACCCCGGCGGGCGCACCCCACACCGGCGAGGCGAAGACCGGTCCCGCTTCGTAGAGGGTCACGTCGCCCGGAAGCGCCTGGGTGTGGGTGAAGTTGGCTCCGGTGACCGTCGCACCGGTGAACGTGGCGCCCGCCAGGTCGGCACCGGTGAGGTCCGCGTTCTGGAAGACGGCCCCGCCGGCATTGGTGCCGACCAGGGTGGCGCCGGTGAGGCTGGCGCCCTGGAAGCCGGCGGCCGTGGTGTCGGCACCGCTGAGATCGGCGCCACTCAGGTTGGCGCCGCCGAACGTCGCATCGACCAGGGTCGCGTTGACGAAGGTGGCGTCGGAGAAGTCGCCGTACGCACCGGGAAGTCCCACGAGGAACTGTCCGTCGAAGTGCACGCCGTGGCAGTTGGCGTGGTTGCTCGGTGTCGGGTCGGGCACGATGCACGACGGCAGCGGCATCCAGGTGAAGCCGGCGATCTGGCTGTAGACGGTGAACGTCGTGGTGTTCACCGTGTTCGTCCAGCGCACCCGGAACTGGCGCCCGTTGAGCGCTGACGTCGACCGGAACTGCAGCACGCTCTTGGCGACGAGGGGGGTGTCGACGGAATCGGTGACCGTGAAGGTCGGGTCGCCGGCGCCGACGTCGGTCCAGGTGCCGCCGCCGTTGCTCGACGTCTGCCACGTCGCGTCGGGGCGCGGATTGCCCTCCGCCTCGCTGAGCAGGCCGACCTGGTTGCCGTCGAACGCCCGGACCGTCGTCGGGGAGGTGAGAACGGATGCACCCCCGTTCACACTGAGACTGGCGGCTGCGCTGGTCACCGAGCCGAGGGGGTTGCTGAAGACGACGCGATACAGGCTGCCGTTCTGGGCGATGAGGTTGTTGGCGAGGACGCTGAGTGTCGCGTGGGTCCCCGTGGCGTCGGTCGCGGTGGTGCCCGGGCCGTCGTCCAACCACGTGGTGCCGGAGTCGAACGACACCTGCCACTCCGCCGCCGGCGCGGGGTCGCCCTTGATGCTCGTCGCGGTGAACGTCGCCGTCGCGCCCAGAGCGACGTCGGCGTGGGCGGGATTGGACCAGATCTGCGGCGCGGACCCGATGGTCTCGGTGATCGGGGCTGCGGTGCTGGGCAGGTCCATGGCGTCGCCGCCGTAGCTGGCGCCGACCGACCAGACTCCGGGAGGGAGCGCGACGGCGAGCGACGCCCCACCGTTGATGACCGGGGCGGAGCCCATGCTGATGGTCGGCCCACCCGACACCGGCTGAGCCTGGTAGGTGACGGTGCCGGTGGCACTCTGCGAGGCGTGGATGGTCGCGATGTAGTTGACCGCGACGCCGGTCGGCCAGGAATTCGGCCCCGTGCTCAGCGTCGTCGTCGAGGCGTAGAGAACCGGGTTGATGGTGATGCCCGAGTCGCCGCTTGCCACCGTTTCGACGACGTTGGTCGCCGACGGGTCGGCGTAGTCGCTGCCGCCGCCGCCGCCACCGCCACCGTCGCTGTTGCCACCGCCCCCACCACCGCCGCCGTAATAGCCGCCGCCGCCACCGCCGCCCTCACCGGAGTCGTTGCCACCGCAAAAGCCGCCGCGGCCGGGGTCGACGGTGACGGTGTCGCTCCAGATCTGGCCGGCCTGTCCCGGCCCCGTGTTGCCGCAGCCGCCGTTGCCGCCGGCGCCTCCGGAGGTTGCGGTGGCGCCGGCGCCACCCGCACCGGCGGCGGCCTCATTGCTGCTGCCGTTGTTGCCGAAGGACTGGACGTCACCGCCCGTCCCGCCGGGTCCGCTGCTGCCGCCGCCACCACCGCCGCCACCGCCCGCGGCCACGACCAGGGGATGCCACGCCGACCTGTCGGTGATGACGGCAGAGGTGGTGCTGAAGATCCCCGAGCCGGCGCCGCCGGTACCGCCCAAGAAGTCGGGCGTCGGGCCACCCGCAAGGCAGTCGCTCGCCACGACAAGCTTCTCTCCCGGCGTGACCGGGATTCGCGCGCTGACCTGGCCGGCTCGGCCGCCGGCGCCACCGCCGTGGGAGGAGTTGTTCTGTCCGTGCCCACCCGCCGAACCGATGACCACGACGTCCACGACGATGAGGTTGGAGGGCACGTCGTATTCGTCCTCGAGGCACTCGCCGCCGGTGTTGGGGAAGTCGAGGGCGTGCGCGGTGCCCGCGGGGAGGACGGCGAGAGCGCCGCTCACCACCACCACCGCCGCGCAGGCGTGCAGGCGCAGACGGATAGACGCCATCGATCGGCCCCTCTCTGTTCCCCGGGAGTCCGGGGTCCTACAGGTCTCCGTCCGCGGTGGGGGCTGCGATCCACCGGAACGGCGTTCGGCCGATCTTTATCCGAACAGTGTTCGGGTGTCAAGCAAGAGATGTAGAGTGCGGTGAATTCATGCCCAAGCTCGCTGCGGACCGCACCACGCACCTGACTCAGCAGGAGATCGCCGCGGAGGCGCTGCGCCAGTTCGACGCCGGACCAGGAGAGCCCAGCATCCGCAGTCTCGCCGCCGCGATGGGCGTCGCGCCGACGACCATCTACCACCACTTCACCTCGCAGGCGGCCATCTGGCAGAGGGCGGTGGAGATGGTGTGGAACGAGGCCAGCCTGGAGACATTGGCCATCGTGCCCCACCCCTTCAGCAGCGATCCCGTCGACGTGCTCGTCGCCGTCGGGTTGGGCACGCGGCGCGCCTGGATGCGGCACCATCGGCTGTCGCCACACCTGGCGGCAAATCCCGAGGGCAACCAGTTCACCACCAACGCGCTGGGGCTGCTGGCCAGCGTCTTCGAGGCCATGGGCATGAGCCCCGAGGAGGCCGCGGCCGCCTTCCACTCCTACGCCACGTTCATGGTGGGCGCCGTGCTCTTCGCCGCGGCCAACCGCACCGCCAACGAGCTGCTCGCCTCGGATATGCGCAACCGGCCGGGCCGCTTCCGCACGCCGCCCAGCGAGCGCGCGGTGCGCCACTCCACCGAGAAGACGCGCGACGAGCTCGACCGCATGATGGAGCTGGCCATCCGCGACCCGCAGCGCGACGAGGAGATGTTCACCGACGGGCTGCGCCGGCTCATCGAGAGCCTGGCGACGCGGCGTGAACCGCACTCCAGCAGCGAGCCGGGGGGCGTCAAGCCGACGTCGAAGCGGGGGACGTCGGCGACTCTGCGGGGCCGCGCGCGCCGCGAGGATCGATGAGCTCGTGTTCCGCGGGCGGCAGGATGCAGCAGGTCGGCGGTCCGCTGGCCGGCCTCAACCTGATCCGGCGGCGTTGAGTCCGGCGGCAGAGGTTGCACGCGCCGGCCTGATCGACCCATGACAGCACCGGCGGCCGCCTCGGGCACCGTCCGACTCGGCGACCTGGTCGTCCCCCGGATGGGGTTCGGCACCATGCGCCTGACCGGGCCCGGGGTCTCGGGCCCGCCCGCCGACCGCGACGAGGCAATTCGCGTGGTGCGGCGTGCCGCGGAGCTCGGCGTCGGGGTCTTCGACTGCTCGTGGTACTACGGCCCATACGCCGCACACGAGGTCGTCGCCGAAGCGCTGTACCCGTACGGCAGAGGTCCGGGGTTCGAATCCCCGCGGCTCCACCAAACGGTCCTTATTCAAACCCCGGCACGAAGACAGAATGGCCATCCGCACCGCGCCCCGGGCCGCCCGGCGACGCTGGCGGATGACCCGCTGGCGGTCGGTGACGTAGGCCACGACGGCGGCCGTTGCATGGACGAGCTGCCCGTCCTCGACGCCGCCTTCCTCCACCCGGAAGTGTTCCCACAGTACTTGGTTCAGCGCTCGCCGGAGGGGGCGCGAGGCTTCGCAGTAGGTCTGATGGCAGCGGGCCATTAGATCAAGAGCTTGGAAGATGGCCCGCTCGGTCGAGGCGTAGCCCGTCTTGCTGGCCTCAAGCTGCCGCTGAATCTCGTTGACGTGGCGGGTGATGCGGTCCTGCTCCTGCTTGAGCAAGCCGAGGGGAATCGCGTCCGCGTAGTGGGCTTGAAGTAGCTTGGCCCGCTCCAGTTCCAAGCGTCCAAGGCGGGCATGGTGTCGCCGGATGGTCAGCTCCTGCTGTCGGCGCTCGCCTTCCAGTTCGGCGCGCAGCATCTTCTCCAGCGCTTCGCGGTCCTCAGCGCTCATGCGCAGCCGCTGTTCTTGCCGTTCGTACTGGGCCAACACCTCCTGCTCCATGACTTCGGCCAGGACGTACCGCTGCTGACACCCTCTGCTCCGATGCCGCAGGGCGCAGAAGTAATACAGGTAGCGGCGGCCGGTCTTGCCGCGTGCGTTTGTCACCAGCATGGCGGAACCACAGCGGCCGCACCGCAGACTGCCCTTGAGGTAATGGTTGTGGGTCCGTGCCCGTTCTCCCGCCTGATCGTGGGCTTGGAGGACTTGCTGCACGCGCTCAAAGAGATCAGGGGACACGATGGCGTCGTGGCGCGCGTTGGGGTACTCCACCCCCTTGTAGACGACCGTTCCAATGTAGTAGCGGTTGTGCAGCATGTGAGCTACCTTGGACCGGCAGAGCGCCTTGGAGGGCGTCTTCGGCGTCGGCCGCGTCGTCAGCCCGCGAGCTTCGAGCATGTCGGTCAGTTGCCGCACCGAATACTCGCCGGTGGCATAGATTTCAAAGGCCCAGTGCACCAGCGGCGCCCGTTCCGCATCGAGGGCAACGGTGCGAACCTCGCGTCCCTCGACGAACGTCCGATTGTGCAGGTAGCCGGTCGGCGCCATGTGGGGAGTGCCGCCGGTCTCGGCCTTGCGCAGCAGTCCTCCCAGGATATCCCGGGCCTGAACAGAGATGTTGTATTCGGAAACGCCAGCCATGATCGCATGCACCAAGCGGCCCATCGGCGTGTTGTCGATGTTCTCTGTCGCGCTGACGAGTTGCGCTCCGGCCTTTCGGATGAGCATGGTCATGACGACGTCATCGTCAAGATTGCGAGCCCACCGAGAGACGTTGTAGACGATGACGTACTCAACGTCATGCTGCGTGGTGATACGGTGGATGAGTGCTTGCAGCGCGGGTCGATGGGCGGACTTCGCCGATTCTCCCCGGTCGATGTACTCGTCTACGATGACAGCGTCGAGTTCCTTCGCCTTACGCCGGCAGGCCCCTCGCTGGGTCGGTAGAGACAGTCCCTCGGGATCGAAGTCGGTCTCAGCCTGCCGCAGGCTCGACACACGCAGGTAGAAAATCGCTCGGGACACGCTACGCCGCCTCCCTCGCCTCGGGATAGTTGCCGCACTGGGCCGCGCGGTCGATGAGGCCCAGCTGCTCCAGGCGCCGGATCATGGCGACTTGGGACACGTCGAAGCGGTCGGCGAGGCGTTCCGGGTCTTGCAATCCCGCCGCCCAATCGCGCTTGAGCCAAGTCTTGGGCATGAGGACGCAGGCCGCAAAGTAGTTAGCCATGCGCTCGGATCGGTCGCGGGTAGTCAACCCAAAGTGAGGAGGATACATAAGGGCTTCTGACTTACCGTCGATAACGTGCTTTCCCTCGTGCAGCGTCGTGTATCTCCGTCTGACGGGCGCGTCCTTTGCGTTGACTGCGATCACCCAGCGCCCACCGATGGATTCATAGAAGCCTCCCACGCGTTCCCCATCGAACTTCTCCAATCGCACGCGTTGCAAGTTGGCGATGATCGTCTCGGGGACAGGCGGGGCGGTGACATTGGAAAGATCAAGTAGGCGCGTTGCCTGGCGCTCAGCTACCCACATCGCTTCTAGCGTCGAGAGCGGACGTTTCGGCGCCAGTCGCCGCAGCTCAGCGAGCGGTATTGCCACGGCGCCCTCCTTTGCGTGGCTTGACACCATAGCGCTGGCGCAGTTCCTCGATGTGTTGTTCCGCTTCGGCGATCGCGTCCTGCGGCAGGCCGTACCGTGTACGCAGAAGCGGAGCGAGGCTGGGAAGTCCAGAAGGCAACGCAATACCAGCCAGCGTGTACAAGTCCGCCAGCCGCAGGCCCAACAGTGGTGCGATCTTTTCCAGCGTGTCGGCGCGCGGCTCGCGGTTGGCAACCTCGAGGTGTTGCAGAGTGGCGTAGGGAACGCCCGAACGCTCCGCTAGCTGGCGCCGACTGATGCCGCGCTCTTCGCGGCGCTGCTTGACGAATTCCCCCAAGGCGACCAGATCGGCGGGTGGCATGGCGGCGATTCTCCTTTCGCCGCCATTATCTCAAAACGAATCCAATTGGTCAATACCGAATCAGCCGACCACAGGTTGGTGGTCCACAGGGGCGCCAAGACTACGGCGAATCAGGAGCCGTTGTGATCCCGTTCATGTTGTGCGGACTAACCCCATTCACCCATGCCGGTTCACCGCCTCTCCCTTCTGAATTTCATTCTAGCACCCCTGATTTCCATGTCCAGCCGATTCCGTATGAGCGGTGAGCTTCCAAAGCACCAAACAACCACTCGCTTTCGCCGTCGGGGGATACCGGGAGTGCCGTACTAGGTGTCCATCGCCCAGGCACCTGTCTAGTGCGTAGTCCCTCGAAACGCCACACTAATTCAGGCAGGTCCTCGACGTTGAACTGGACGGTTAGGCGAAAGGCTTTGACATCACGCAAAGGCTCAAGGTAATAGTAGGCGGCCGGTTCGGCGTCACTAACGATGTGCCTTCGAGTGCTGACCACATGTAGCGTGTCGTGTCGCATTTTCGGAATGGAAATAGTCTGTACGTAATAGCCTGGGCCGTCCTCCACTGGCTCTGAATTAAGAACCCCGCCCCACAATACTTCAAGTCGTGTGGCGCCGGCCGAGTGATCCGTTGCGTGCCAACTCGACGCATGAAAGGTTTCCACCCCGTCCGTCAGCGCCCGAATCACTCGCAGGGTGCGGACATCTGTTGGAACGTGGCTCTTGCGGCCGAAGCGGTACACGATCTGCACATACTCGCTGATGTAATCGCCGTCTTGGGTGCCTTGTCCTTGCTCAGGTGGCGGCGCAACTTCAGATAGGCTGGACGCAAGGGTCAGGATGGTGTCAGTAAGCACAGCGAGTAGCTGCGGCTGCCAAGTGCGTCGGAACTTGCGGTCGCTCATCGCTGTGTGCGTGGCATCGATCACTCGTTTTCGCGCTCCCATCGGGGTTAGTGCAGGGTTCGTGTCAAGTCGCAGGAGAAATCTGAGCTGTTTCCCGGTGTCACCTCCATCGGTTTGCTCTAAGCGTGTGATGGCATCTTCGATCAGTTGAGCGGCGGCAGCAGCTTGACTGCGCGGACGGGGACTGACGCTGGACACAAGCCCGCAGAGAACGTCACAATGACGCGCCACGATGTCTTTCTGGACGCCATAGGCCACCAAGTGGCTCAGCTGCGAGGTGAGCCGCTCTCTTTGTGCCGCGAGGCGCGCCCGTCTGGCGACTTCATCAGGCTCCTCCACGGTCATAATCCTCCCGAGGTCTGATCTGACCAAGCAGTGACCAAGCAGCTGTCCAAGCGGTGCGTCGCTCATGGTCCGAAGACTGTCCGGCGCTCCGTGGGCGACTGTGCTAGCCTCGAATACTGTCAGACGACGATAGCACCGTGACGTCGTGCGAGGACGTCAGCGCCGGAGAAAGGATAAGGACGGTTCTAGAGGAGGCAGTGGTCATGGGCGAGGGCCAGAAGGGCTAAGCGATGGCGGAGATGTTGAATGGATCGAATCGGAGCTTAGCTTGCGAAACGCAGGCGACGCCCGCGTCAGGCTAGACGAAAACAGCCTATTGCGCTTGGATATCGAGTGCTGTTGAATTGTCGCCTGCGACCGACGTTGTGATGTCCATGCACTTCTGCATGGGGCGCGGCAAGCCCTCATCCAAAGGTCCGCTTTGCGATAGAGTGGAGCTTGTAGGCTATCGAGAGGGAGGACCTCATATAGCAGCTCAACCGCCGCCGCTCTAGACGCGGTAAGCCGCTTCAGGGGTGTTCACCCCCCGAAGCGGCTCTGTCGTTGACTGGCCCCGAGAACGGCACGGAACCGAGTCTATAAAACCCCGACTCGCGTATCGTCGCACGTCCCACACTACCTGTCAATATCGTTCCCGGTGCCTCCTGTTGGCCCGCTGTTATCCCAACCGTTCACAGGAGCACCCAGCACATGCCGACCCCGGCCCCCCTAACCGACCACCCGACGATAACGCCACTAGGGGTTCAGACCCAGTGGTATTGCCCGAACTGTAAACGCTTGTGGCCGTTGGCACTCGACGGGGTGCAGCACGGTTACACCTGCGAGCCGACGCAGCGCATGCTGGCCGTTTGGCGTCTGCGACAGCGCCTAGCGATGACGGATACGCCTGCGGTCGCCGCTGTACCGCACTGGATCGACGCTGCCGTCCGTGCTCGCTCGCGGGGTCAGCGCTTGCGTGTCGTTCTCCGCAAGCTGCGCATCACACAAGAGCAGGCCGCAGAAGCGGCTGACATTGACCTGAGCGGGCTCAAGCGCCGCTTTAGGGGGCGTCCCCGCTTGACAATGGAGTTCATTGAGGACGTTGCGGCTGCGGCCGACATGCCTCCCGCCATGTTCGCAGATCTCATCGGCTGGATCGATGTGAGGATGGTGAAGGCCGCTCGCCCTACACCATCTCGAAGGGGTCCCTTTCCGACCTTGCACCGTGGCCGCGGGAGCCGGACCATTCCTCGCAACTAGAGGAACCCGCGCTGCGGCTACGGAGGACCTGGCCATGAACAACCTCACGCGCTACGGTGGGAACTTGCCACGGCCCGTCCGGCAAGAGCTGAGCAATGTCCACTACGACGGGCTCGTCACCGCACACAAGATGCAGACCCATGCGGCTGCTGGCCACCTGGGTATGACGGTGGTCAGCGCCTTGTCGCACAGCGAGGCCGCACTCATGCGCGCCTGCCCAAGGGGGGCGGCTCGCATCGAAGCGGTGTGCGAAGTGACTTGCGAGGCGATTCGCACCGAACTGATCCGGCTGGCGCTCCGATGAAGCGCCGAGCTCGCGTTCTGCTGTGCCGGTGGATCGCCCTTAGCCGAGCCGCCGGTCGCGGGTTGCGGAGGAATGTGCGGGCGGTGGAAGGAAAGACGGTGACAGTTGAG
The DNA here is from genome assembly GCA_035569495.1 of Candidatus Angelobacter sp. Lineage (GTDB taxonomy): Bacteria > Chloroflexota > Dormibacteria > Aeolococcales > Aeolococcaceae > DASRDZ01. The sequence goes on from DATMMX010000038.1 coordinate 206,438, forward strand.
GCTGTGGCAGCGCGCGAGGTGCGACCCGCCGGCGAGGAGGTGGTCATCACCGTGCGGGACTACGGTGTGCCGAGCACCATCCCCACCAGCACCGAGCCGGTGCCCGATGCCGCTGCGCTGGCGCTGGGCTCAGTGCTTCCCACGGAGGACGGCGCGGTAGACCCGGCGTTTGTTGCCGCCCACCGCCTGCGGGTGCAGCGGCGTCTTGAGCGCATGGCAGAGGCGGCGGCATTCGGCATCGCCACGACCGTCCATCAGAGCATGTCGGGGAGGTAGCGACGTGGATCAGTGGGCGATTGTTTTCCTCGTCTTTTGGCTCCTGACCCTGCTGGCAGGCGGCGCGGGGTGGGTGGCCGCCCTGCTGTGGTGGTACGACCCCGATCCGATTGCCTGGGGCTCGGTGCGCCATGACGTCGTGGCAGCGCGCGCCTTGCTACGGATTACGCGGATAGGCCACGCGGGATTGAACGCCATGTTGGAAGAAGCCCGCCGGTACGGGTTTCCAGGTTGACGCTGGTGTTCAACCGCGTACACAACGCGCTCGTGCTGACCCTGCTGTGTTGTCTCGCAGTGTGGGTGCTGGCGCAAACGCTCGTGCCGCTGATCGTGCCGTTGCTGATCGTGTTGGTGCTCGGCGCCGTCGCCAGCGCGATGCTCTCGGGACGCTGGACACGGTGAAGGGCGGGAAGGCGCTGTGCCTTCCCGCCCCCGTAACGGTGGAAGCTACTCCGACTTCGGTGTGCGACGGCTCGACGGCAACGGCACTGTCGTACCCTCGGTCATGCCGCCGAACAGTCCGGCAATGGCGTCACGCTGAGCCTGCGTGTTGCGGTCGAACTCCGCGAGCAGGGCTTCGGCCTTCGCCGCCGTGGCGGGGTCTGTGCGCTTCCGCTCCAAGTATTCGGCGATAGCCGCCTCGATCTCGGCGGTCAGCGTGCCGCCTTCGATCCGTGCCAGCGCCGTGAGTTGCGCGTGGACCTCCATGTCCAGACGTACCCCGATCGTCTTGTAGCCTCCTTGGTCCTGCATGGCAGTGACCTCCTCCGTGATGTTGCGGCCGGCGACCCGTTGCAGTGGTCGCTCTGACAGCCGCAGGGCACGGACGAGCCCGTCAGGCGGCACGCTCCCGAGCGGTGGACGGCGGCTGATTAGCGCCGAGGCGCCAGGCCGCCAGCGCCGCGTACCGCTCGCTGATCTCAACCCCCAACCAGTCGCGGCCGAGCTGCTGCGCCACCCACAGGGCCGTACCCGTCCCGGCGAAGGGGTCGAGCAGCAGGCCGGGGACGGTACCGGCGACGCAGCTGCACCCGGTCGGGGCGCCGCAGGTCGCGCACGCCGTCTCCGGCACGGTGGCCAGGATGGGACGCTCGGCCAGGGCGGGCGGAAAGGTGGCGAAGTGAGCACCGCCGTACCCCGGCCGGGTGGGGATACGCCACACGTCACCCGGATTCTTGCCCAGCGGATGCCCGACCGTCAGACGCGCCCGCGCCAGGTTGGAGCGTGATGCTCCCAGCGGTCCCGACCAGCCGGGCGGACGCGCGCCGTCGCGCGACAGCGTCCGGGCGGGCGCCGACCGATGCGGTTCGCGGATCGGGTCCAGCCGGAAGTAGTAGGAGCGCTGGCGCACGAGGAAGTAGACATGCTCATGCGCCGCCGTCAGCCGATCCTTGACCGACGTCGGCGTGGGGTTGGGCTTGCTCCAGATCACCCGGTTGCGCAGTAGCCAGCCATCGGCGAGCAGTGCCAGTAGCAACCTCTCAGGCGCTGCCAACAGTCCCTTTGCTGGTGTGCCATAGCGGGGGTGGCGGCTGTAGCTGTCGGCCAGGTTGAGCCACAGGCTCCCGGTGGGCTTGAGCACCCGCGCCACCTCCGCGAAGACCGCCTGCAGGCGCGCCACCCACTCGGTAACGGTCGCCTCCATGCCGATCTGTCCCGGCACGCCGTAGTCGCGGGTCGCGAAGTACGGCGGCGAGGTCAGCACGGCGTCGATGCAGGCGTCGGGCAGACGGCGCAGCTGGTCGAGCGCGTCGCCGACGAGGATGACGTTGCGCGGCGCCCCGTTCACGTCGCCGCTCCCTGCGCGATGCGCTCCACCGCCTCACTCAGCAGCGCCACCGTGAACAGCGGCCAGGCATCGACCGGCTGGCGTCCGCAGGCGTCGACGATGGCACCGTGCCGCACGGGCGTCGGCGCCAGCCAGAGCACGCGCGGGAACGTCCCGGTGGCCTGCTGCTCCGAGCCGCTGCGCCAGTAAGCGGTGTAAACGTCGAGTTTGCGGTCGAGGGTAGAGGCTGCTTCGGTGCCCTGATCCACCTCGACAAACCAGCGGTCCTCGAACTCGTCGTGCGCCGTGACGACGAAGGCGTCGGGCTTAAGCACCGCGCGACCGTGAGCGGCCGTGAAGGTGCGCCAGCAGCCGGGCTCCGTCACGAACGACACCAACTCGACGGCTCCCACGCGGTGCGCCTCCACTAGGCGGACGTACAACTCGGTCACCGCCAGGCTGTGGGCCAGGAACGGCACGCCCGGCGTCCACGGTCGGCGGAGGCGGGCCGCTCCCGTAACGAGCCGCTGCCCGGCCCGGTCGAGGGCGTAGACCCAGCCCCGGCTGCCCGCCCGCACCCCGCCGATGGAGCGGCCCAGCCGCGCCACGATGCCGCGCTCGGCCAGCGATGCGAGAACCCGGCGGCACTGCCGATCCCCGGCGGCGGCGGCGAAGTCTGCGCAGTGCAACCGGGCGAGCTGATCGCCCGTCGCTACCCGAACCCGCTGCAGCGTGCGGATGATCTGCCAGTCCCGGTCATCCAGGGCGGCGGCCAGGTCCGGCAGACGGCGGGCGGTGACGTAGGAGCCGCGCGCCGTCTGGAGTGATTCGCTGCGCGATTCAACCGAGGAGTCGTTGGCGAAACCGCCATCCTGACGCCGGGGCGGGTCCACGCGACCGGACAGGCGACCGGACGTGTTGCGGGCCGTCATGGCGTCCTCCGGCGCCGCCCGACCGTCCCCTCGGGTTGTACGTCCCGGTGGGCGCGCAGCTGGGCCTCGACGTCGGCGCGGTCACGGCCGTAGCGCTGCCGGGACCGGGCGCGGACCTGGCCCGGGTCGGTCAGGACTGGCGCAGGCCGCATCGCCGAGCCCGTCACCGCCGGCGCGACCGTCGTGCCGGTGTAGATCGAAGCCGCCAGCTCGTAGGCATCGAGCCCTTGGAGATCAGCGGCCATCAGGTAGGGCGCGTACTCGCGCGCCATCACCGCGGCGTCGTCGGCGCCGAGCCGGTAGACCAGCTTGGTTCGGGCGTTGGCGAGCACGTCGGCCCGCAGCGGCGGCGGGAGTTGCGCCAGCAGTTGCACGGCCAGCACCAATCCGACGCCGAGGCCGCGCGCTTGGGCCAGGAAGTCACCAAAGTCTGTCTCGCTGCCGATGAAGTCCTGAAATTCGTCGGCGATCACGGTGACGAGGCGGCGGTGCGGCGGTGCCACCCCGGCCCGGGCCAGCGTGGCCGCCCACAAGCGCGCCAGCAGCAGGCTGCCGAGCAGAGCCGCCGCGTCCGCCCCGATGGTGCCCTTCGCCAAGTTGCAGACGAGGATCTTCCGCTCGGCCAGCACCGCTTCCATCGTCCACGTCGGGGTGGCCTGCCCGATGACCAGGCGGAGGTGGCTGCGCCCGACCAACGCGCGCAGCTTGTTGAGCACCGGCGCGGCGACGTGCGACCGCTCGGCCAGCGACAGCGCGTCGAACCACGACCAGTACCCGCGCAGTTGCGCGTCCCTGACTTGGGCGAGCACGCGGCGCCGGAAGGCGTCATCGGTCAGCAGCGCCGGGGCTTCCACGATGGAGAGTTCGGCGCTGGCCAGCGTGCGCAAGCTGTGCCGCAGCACGTCGTCGGAGCGCGGTCCCCAACTGCTGCGGAAGCGCCGGGCGAACCAGGCGGTCACCTGATCGCAGGTAATCTCCAGCCGCTCCGGGGTGTCGGCCAGCAGGTTGAAGCCCACCGGCCGCGCGTCGGTGGGGTCGAGGTAGATCACGTCGCCGACGCGGTCAGGCGGTAGGGCGCCCAAGACCTCGAGCGCCAGGTCGCCCTTGGGGTCGAACAGCACCAGGCCGTGCCCGGCCGCCATGTCCTGCCGGGCGATGCCCGCGAGTTCGGTGCTCTTGCCGCTGCCGGTTGGACCGGCGACGAAGACGTGGCCGGTCGCGCCGCGCCACGGTTGCGCCACCGGCCGGGCGGCACCGGGATAGGTCGAGTGCAGCAGGACGCGCCCGTCGCGCGGGAGGACGGCCGGGGGCGGCAGTTGGCGCGAGGTGCCCAAGCGCAGACCCGGGACGGTGGGCGTGCCGACCGGCAAGCCGCTGACGGCCACCAGCTCGTCGGGCGAAATGACGGCGGGCCAGATCAGGGGCACGGTGCGCTGGCGCAGCCGTCGCCAGGCCGCACCGGGCAGCAAGGCGCGCGGCTGCAGCCGCGTCCCGGCGCGCGCCGTGCCGCGCAGCACACTCAAGGGACGGCGCAGCAGAGCACGGGCGCGGTCCTCGGTTGCGGCCACGGCGCCCAGCCGCACCACGGCGAGGAACTGCGCGCCTGCCTGCTTGCGGCGCTCGTCGGCCTCCAAGCGGCGCGACTCGGACGCCAGGCCCAGCGCGCGCAGGGCGCCGCCGAGAGGATCACTCGGCGCGGGCGCCGGAGCCAGCAGCCACTGGACGATCAGGCGCTCGCCGTGGCGCAACGGCTGCAAGGCGGCCAGCAGAGCCGCCGCGACGGCCTCGGGGTAGTCGACGCGCAGGCTGCCATCCGCATGGGACATGCCGAGTTCGACGGTGCTGACGGCACCGCCGACGGGTGGCTCGTCCGCAGCCACGCTGAGCCGGACGGACGGCAGGGCGGCGCGCAGCGCATCCGTCACGACACCCTGCCAGCGCTCCGGCACCGCCAGGCGATGCGTGAGCTGCGAGCACGTACTGACCGTCTCGAAGGCAACGGCCGGGCGGGTGCCGACCAAGCGGGGTGCGTAGGGCGGCAGGGCCGCCAGCCCAGCGAAGAAGGCGCGCAGGGCGTCCGGCTTCACCTCATGCGGGAAGCGGACGGCAAGGGAGATCCACGGCGCGCTCACGACGACGCCTCCCGTCGTTCGGTCTCAGCCCGCTTGCGCTCCCGCTCCTCCTGCTCGCGTACGGCGCGCAGCAGCACCAGCGCCAGCGCGCGCAGGTCGATCTGCTCCCTTGGTACGCCGGTGACCCGAAAACTGCTCTGCTGTCCCATGCTCCAACCCTCCCCCCTGATTCCAATTGGATTCTCTAAGCTCTAAGTTTATCCAATTGGAATCACTTGTCAAGCGGGAAGTTCATGCCGACTTGCGCGTGGCACGGCGACAGAGCGCACCGTCGAGGCGTGCCAGCGAACGCCACCGTGAGAAGTCGGCACGCCGTCACGGTTCAAGCCATCCGCAATCGCACGCCAGGAGGTGTCAACAGCTCGCTCAGCGTGGATGCGCCGCCGCACCTCGTTGGGGACGGCAGGCGGCCGTCCGAGCCGAACGCCTTGGGCTCGCTTTACCGCGAGCGCCCGCTTTGTGTTGAGGCCGATCAGCCGGCGCTCGAACTCGGCCAAGGCGGCCAGGATGGTGGCGATCAGCTCCCCGGTGGGTGTGGTGAGGTCGAGCCCCAGGTCGGCTAAGACGAGCTGCCAGCCCTCGCGCCGGGAGCGCCGGAGCAGGCCGGAGAAATCATGGACCGACCGGCTGAGGCGATCGAGGCGCGGCACGACGATGCCAGAGGCATCGCCCCGTCTGATGGCGGCGAGTGCCCGGCGGAGGTCCCGCCGGCCATCCAAGCTGCCGCCACTAGCCACGTCTCGGTAGACGCGTCCGAGCAGCAGGCCCCGCCCGGCGCATGCCTGGGCCAGCTCGGCGAGCTGCGCCTCGAGCCCGGCGCCGTCCTCTCCCTGCTCGGTCGTGCTGACCCGGATGTAGCCCGCCAGCGGCGCTCCGGCCCGGCTACGACGGGCTCCGCGCCGAGTGCCGACTGTTCGCCTTCGTGCCTCCCCCTGTTGCTGCGTACAGGAAACGCTCGATTTGTGTACAAGGGGCCGTCGCGCCGCTGGTCGGCGCTCCCCTGGACGGCGATGCCGCCTGTCGCTTCTCCCTTCCATGCCCTGTCCTCTCGCTTATGACAGTCATGGTATCCAAAGACGGGTAGCTAATCCAGTCCCTTTGACCGCGCGGTCAGCAATTGCTGGACACTCCGGCGTAGACGCGGGTTTCTCCTTATGGGACAAGGCGAATCATGGCTGTACACGAAAGGAGCGTTTTCTGTACACGCGCTTGACAGGGACAGTCCTGATCTCGGATCATGCGCGTCTCGCGGCGTTGAGGGCGGGAACCAACCGACACGCCACTTGCTTAGGAAGGAGCGCGTCGGTTCATGCCTCAGTTGGCAGGTACACCTAGCGTTGTATCGCCGCACATAGAGTGCCCAATCGTCCGGGGTGTCGGGTACATCGTTGCCCGGCCCCCATCGTGACGAGGGCACGGAGCTCCATCGACTGCGCGCGCGTCTATGCCAACACGCTCATGCTTGAACGAAAGTATCAATGCCTATATAAACAATAGATCGGCCGCTTGTATCGCTTTTCAGCGGCAAGCTCGCAACTTGACAGGTGCGTTCGCCCGGCCAGCGACGTACCATCGGTTCCAAGGAATGGAGGGCTCAGTCATGGCGGGTCGTATAACAACGACCACAGGTCACCTCAACTCGGGCGCGTCGTCAGCTTCGGCATCGAAGCGGGGACGCAGGCGGCTGTTCACGCGCGGCGTGGTGGGGTTGTTCGCAGCCCTACTGCTGGCGCTGGGGCAGATCAGCATGGGCGGCGTCGTCACGGCCTCGGCCCACGACGACTGCAAGCAGGCGACGAGCGCTGACAACACCAACGGATCGCCCTCCGCCTGCGGTTACACGCAGCTGGATAACACTTGGCCGGCCAGCGGCGCCTCGCCGTTTTGTGGCTCGTCTTGCGTGTACTGGTGGATGCCGAACGGCGGACCGGGCAACGTCGACGCCGACTTCACCGGGCAGTACCCCGGCGTCAGCGGCGTCAATTTCTACCAGGATCTCCTCAGTGCCATGCACGCCTGGGCCGGTCAGCCGTACAACTCGCCCTGGATGTACCAGTGCGGTGGCAGCAACTGCCAGTACTCCCAGGTACATGTCGGGTCGAAGGACGAGGGCTACGACAGTCGATTCGTGACGTGCGCACTCACCTACGTGTCCAACGACCCGAACAACTTCCAGATCACCTCGTCCACCATCATGTGGAACAACGACAGTCAGTTGAGATGGTCGGACGGACCCTCGGGAAGCGCTTGTGACGCCAAGGCGATCTCCTACCACGAGGAGGGACACGTCTTCTCACTCGGCCACTCCAGCACCCAGGGCAACGCCATGTACTGGCAGGGAGGCGCGGAGGCCATTGGCGGCAACGACCAAACTGGCCTGAACGCCATCTATGGTCCGTACACCGGTGGAAACGGTTCCGGAAGCAGCGGCGGCGGTGGCTGTCCCAACTGCCAGACCATCTGCGGGGCGTCTGAGGATCCCTGCAACCCGGGTCCGGGCACGCCCAATGTCAACATCGAAGGCTACCTCACCAAAGCATGGGACATGTCGCAAGGTGCGTCCCTGCCCAACCCCGTCTCGGAGCTGACCGGTGCCGACGGTTGCCTCCAGTACTTCTTCGCCAAGCAGTACACGCCGTGGTTGAACTGTCAGATCGGGATCGCCGCACCGTGAAGACCGGACGCTTGGCCGCGCTGTTGGGGCTGCTGCTGTGTGCCTGCTCCAACGGTGTAGCCGTCGGCGTCGCCAGCAACGGGGGCGGCTCTGCCGCCCCCGCCACGGCCACGCCCGTACCCGGGGGTAGGCCCAGCGGGCCGAGCGGTCCCCCCCGCTACGACCACTGGGACATGAGCAAGCCAATCCGAATCTCTGTAGCGTGTGACGGCATGCTCAGCTCAGAACCGCTGCAGTACTTCCTTCTCCACACCGGTTTGACTACCAGTGACCCAGAGCAAACCGACCGCGCGGCGGCGGTGGTCAAGGTCATTGCGGTGGGCGCCCGCTGGAACACCACTGACGGCCTACGACCGACGCAGGCGTACATTGATGCCCTCCAGCACCCGACAGCCGCGCCTGATGGCACCTGGCCGGTGACCCCCAACATCGTGACGTCGTACACCTTCCGGATCGTCCGGACGGTTCGGGGCGCGCTGCCAGGATCGACCGTGGTCGGCTATCGTAACGGCGGCGTTGTCGGGCAGGACGGCATCGCCTGGAGTGGCTGCGAAACGACGGCTGAACGCAGCGAGCACGCCGCACCGGTCATCGGTCACACCTACCTTGTCCTGTTCGGACCGGAACTGACGACATTGGGGTTGGGTGCCAAACCGATCCAGCAGCCGATGATCGATGACCTGATCCAGTACAACCCGGCGACCGACGTGTTGACCGATGTCACGGGGCCGATCAAACTCGCCGACGCGACGAAGGGGTTGGCGCCGGGCTGAACCCTCAGCTCACCAGAGCCAGGATGATCCATCCTGGCTCTGTCACTTTTCCGCAGATGCAGGGGAGTGCCCACCTAACCGCTAGCTGACCGTCTCAAGTACCCGTGAAGGTCGGCGACCGCATTTTGGACAATGGTGTTTGAGAATGCGCCCAGCAAGTCCACGGCCCCCTCCCCCGCACCGAGTTGAGCTCAAATCTGCCGGGGTCTCGCTGAGTCTCACAGGGTCATTTTCCGTGATGCTCAGCGGGGGAAAGAGGTGCGGGTCCGACGCAGCGCTGCCGGATGAACTTGTAGGTCTTCCTGTTTGGTGAGTGTCGCGGTGTGTCGATGATCAACGCTTCGCGCGGCGTGCGACTAGCTTCCTGAGGGCCGCCGCGGGTGGACCTCCCGCGCCGGCCGGTACGGGCCGAACTGCGTAATCGAACCCGTGTCCCGATTCGAGGTATGAGCAGAGCGCAGCGCGTTCGCGGGCGTCTCACGCAGGCAGCGGCGAGAGCCCGCCAACATGTGCCGACGTCGGTCCGGCTGCCGTCTAGGGAGCCTCTTCAGCCGTGAGCAGGGATCAAGCCGAGCCTGCATATCGGGTGAGCTGACGCGGCGCTCCCACAACTCCTCCCTGAGCTGGTAGTCGAGGGCCGTGATCTCCTTCGCTACCTCGACCGCTTCGTCCTCGGACATCGCCACGACCGTGGCCGCGATGGTCCTCTGCCCAGCGTCCGGTTGGCCGGTCATCCGTTGGTACAACTCCTCAACGCGCTTGGAGAGACCTTCGGAAAGACCTTCAGGCGGGTGTGCGTATGCAACTTGGTGGCGATAGGCGTGGAGTAGCCGCTCGTTGATCCGGCCTCTGCCTTCCGCCCGTATTGACACCCAGCCGAGAACTTCTCGTGGGCGTAGCCGAGTCCACGTGGATTGGTCGTGGAGCCGCCGATCGCGGAGACCTCGGTGTCATTGGATTGCCGGTGTTCAGCATGGGCGCGATCTCCACTGGTCCACAAAGACTTGATGACCGACCAGACGACGCATTGGAGCACGCCAACTTCGGCGATTTCCAGGTCACCCGCGAAGACATCGTGGCAGGCGATGCAGATGGTGTGCTCTTTATGCGCAAAGACATGGCTGACGAGATCTTCACACGTGCGGAAACGCTCCGCGATGCGGAGCGTCGCCAAGCCGACCTCATGCGCAACGGCGTGTCGTTGCGAAGCCAGGTGCAGTTTGATGCATACCTCGCGGCGCGCGAAAAGAGCCGTTCACTCAGTTTCCGCGACCATTTGCGCGGTGTTGGCGGGGCTATTGAGGAATAGCGCCGTGGAAGGATCCATGGTCTGACGGGGATTGATGGTGACGAACAGAAGATAGGTTGGTCCCAAGGAAACCCGAGTCGGATCAACTCGTCGTCACGAAGACAAGACACGCGGAAGCCCAAAAGACGGCAGGACGTCCTTGCCGAATGTCGTCATCGCCGAGATGAGATGCCCAGACAGTGTCACCACAGCGATACCACTCGCGTGGTACAGACCCGTTTGGGGATCACGAACGTAGGAAGCGAGCGCAGGCTGGCCATTCGCTCGGGTCGGCACAATCCGCATCGAGGGTCCGGGACGGAACAACGTCATGCGGAAATAGCGTCCCGCTTCTTCGCGACCCTCGCACTCCCCAGGTATCGGCGGCATGGTGACCGAGACGTCTTCGGTGAGGAGGGCGAGGAGCTCGTCCACGTTTCCGGCTTCGAATGCAGCGGTGACGCGGGCGACGATCTCCTGTTCGGCTACGGAGTTGGGCGCAGGAGGAGGCTCGCGATCCTTAGTGGCGACGAGGCGATCATGCAAAGCCACCCGAGCGCGTTTGAGGGCGCTTTCCACTGATGCCTCCGTTGCTTCAATCATCTCGGCCGCTTCGCTGGCTCTGTAGCCGAGGACGTCGCGAAGCACCAGCGCCACACGCTGCCGAGGTGGAAGCAGCTGAAGGACGGTGATGAATGCCAGTGACACCGACTCCCTCGTCTCGTACCGAGCGTCGGGTCCGGGGCTGTCGTCGGGCAGCCCCTCAAGGAGAACGTCGGGGTAGGGCTCGAGCCAGACAACTTCGCCCACTCGAGTCGGCTCGGGGAGGGTGGGGTTGAGCGAAGGAGCCACCTCGGGTCGTCGGCTAGCGGCGCGCAGCATGTTCAGGCAACGGTTCGTAGCGATGCGGTAGAGCCAGGTTCTGATGGAGGACCGCTCTTCGAAGTTGGCGAGCGCTTGCCATGCGCGGATAAAGGTCTCCTGGAGGGCGTCCTCGGCGTCCTGCGTCGAACCCAAGATCCGATAGCAGTGCAGCTTCAGCTCTCGTCGGTACGCATCGGTCAACTGCGCGAACGCCTGCTGGTCCCCGGACCGGGCGCGACTGATGAGTTCCACGATCACTGCTCCATGCTCTCATCTCCATCTCATCACCTCGTTGTCGGGCTCCCCCCGATCCCACTACACATTATCGGACACCGCCGAGCCGGGAAACTTGTCACCTCCGGACCGACCATTTTTCCTTCGATCCGGTGTCGGTACCAGGAGAGATGCCGTACGGGTCGGCCAGCGACCAGACGACGGCTTGCTTGCGCACCCGAAAAGCCTGAATCCCAAGGAGTACGACCGTGCCAGAGACTTGTCATCGAGTAGGAACCGCAGCCCCACGACACCATGTGTACGAGGAGTTCGCTACCAAGGGCGGTCTCGTCAAGTTCTGGACACTGGTCGATCATTCGGCTGTCCGGTACGACTTTCGCGCCGCGCCGAGGCCTTTAGCCGGATGAATCGTCGCTTCTCACACTTCATCGCAGGTTGGCGCACCGGGCTCTCTCGCCCCGTGCTCATCCTTCAAGCGGGAAACGCCCTCAACTACTTCGGTTACGGGCTCATTCTTCCCTTTGAGATCATCTATCTGCACCAGATACGTGGCTTTTCAACGTCGACAGCCGGACTGGTTCTCGCGGCGACCATGGGGACGGCCACAATCGTCACCCCGCCGACGGGAGCGCTGCTCGATCGGTACTCCGCCAAAGCGATCGTGGTCGCAGGAAGCCTGGCCAGCGCCCTGGGCTACGCCGGCTTCGCCTACGTACACAGTCCCTGGCAGGCCTTTGCCTGTGCGATTGTCAGCGGAGCCGGAATCGGCACGGCGGGGACGGCCAACCGGGCGTTGACCGTCAGGTTGGTCAGGCGCGAGCAGCGAGCCGCCTCGTTCGCGCTTAGCCGCGTCGCGGGCAACTTCGGTCTCGGCTTCGGCGCGACCGTAGCCGGTCTCTTGATCGCATCCGCACAGCGGCTCAACTCGTTCCAAACGCTGTATTTCTTCGACGCCGTCACCTACCTCGGATTCGCACTCATCGTGCTCGCTGCCGTACCGAGCCCGCGAGCCGAGACCGTCACAGCGACAGACGCCAGCGGAACCGGCTTTCGCGCCGTCGTTCGGGATCGGCTCTTCCTCACTGTGATCGCAGCGAATATCGTGCTCGTCGTTGTCGGCCACACGTTCTTCTCCAATATCCTGCCACCATTTGCAAGGACTCACGCGCCGCTCGGCCCCGCCGCGATCGGAATCATCGTCCTCGTCAACACGATCTTCGTCGTCGTCGCGCAGGTCCCGGCGGTGCGCGTAGTGGCACGGATGCAACGCACACACGCTTTCGCGGCGGCAAGCGCACTCTTTTCGTTCAGTCTGCTCGCGGTGCTCCCAGCGACGCTCATGCACTCCGAGCTCGCTGCGACCATTCTCCTCGCCGGCGTTGCGATCGTCTTCGCGATGGGCGAATGCGTACACATTCTCGTTCTCGGGCCACTGGTCGCGGATATGGCTCCAGCCCATCTGCTCGGCCGCTACCTGTCTCTCTACAATCTGACCTTCTCCGTCTCCTTGGCCCTTGGCCCGGCGATTGGTGGCTTTCTTCTGCAGACCGCGCCGGACGCAGTCTGGTGGGGTGGCGCGCTTTCAGCGGTTCTGGCCGGAGCCGTCCTGCTACGACTCGGCGGCCGCATTCCCGACCCGCTCTTACAGACGCCTCCATCGTGGCGTGATGTCTCTGCCGTCACGCGAACGTGATGCCTCGTTTAGTGGATGGCGGGCGGTAGCCCTCCGCCTGCCTGTGCGTGACTCCGTCATATGCGCCGGGCGGCGCCCCGCTCGTGAGGAAGGTCAGGCTCTTGCGGATCCGCGACTCACCTTGTTCGCGCCAGCCGCCACCAGCCCCCAAAAGCCGTCGTCACTCCGATGTGAGCACCTTAGCCGCCCTGGCGCCCCAGCCGGTCCCGGGAGGGGGGCCGCCGGGACGTTTACCCGGGCTGTCCAGCGCGACGGTCGGGCCGTCGATCACTGCGGGGTCCGCCCACATGCACCCACGGGTCCACAGGCCCCTCCCCCGCCCGGATTTGAGCTCAAATCCGGCGGCGCCTGGCGCAGCACCGGCATGCTGTCTGGCTGGTCCGTCTCATCGTCCGGTGACATCGCTACTATCAAATCGACCGGATCAACCGTTCGGGCGTCGGCCACGCGTTCGGATGTCCTGTGAGCCGTTCGGTGTGCTCGATGCCGAAGTGCTCGAACTCGACCCCGCACCGGCTTGCCCTTCGTTGGGTTGCAACCTTCAGGACAACTCTCATGACCTTCGAGTTGTGTCCCACCGGTGGCGGAACCCGCCTGCGTCCGGAGGACGGGGGTGGGTGAGGGCAACGCAACCGAGCGGGACCGGTTCGAGCGCGGATCGACGGCCAAGCTCACGTTCGGTATCACCGCGGTGCTGGCAGCGGCGTCATCGCGGATGCTCAACGAGTCTCGAAAACATCGCGGAGGCAGTGCTACCCTCGGTGCGATGGCTGACGCCCAGGTCCTGGACCGGACATACGCTGCACTCGCTAACCCGACGCGACGTGACCTCCTCGTCGCCCTTCGCCACCGTGACGCGAATATCACTGACCTGGCAGCACCGCTGCCGATGTCCTTCGCGGGCGTGTCACGCCACGTCGGAGTGCTCGAGTCCGCCGGGTTGGTTCGACGGGAGATCCGTGGCCGTGAACACTGGATCTCGATCGTGCCCGGCAGGCTGCTTCGGGCGGAGCGATGGCTCGGCCAGCAGACGGCGTGCTGGACCACTCGTACCGACGAGCTCGAAGCGAAACTCCGACGCAAGCGACCATCCAGATGAGCGAGGCGCGACCTACGACGGCGGTCGTACGGCGAGTGCTGCCGCCCTGGCGGATGTCGTCTTCGACAAGTGGGTCAACCCGGAGGCGTTCGCGGAGTGAAGTTCGTCGTTGCCGGCACCTATCTCGACGTCGTGCGACCGTCGTTACTCCGGTTAACATGGTGCTGCTCGACGTGGGTCGACCCAAGTCTCGAGACAATCGTCACCGTCACTCTCGCATCCCATGGCGCGGACGACACCGAGATGACGATTCGACACACCCTGCTGCCACCCGACCAGGGGTGGGCAACCACGAATATGGACGGACGGCAATCGCCACGCAGCTCTGCGACGCCCTGCTCCGTCAAGCATCGCGTTGACGTGCCGCACGACACGTTGTTATTCTACCGATCGCTTGAACGTTGGCCATCGCCGAGATCACCTAGATCCAGCACGGTGGCGGCCCAGCGCTCGGCTGAATGGGCGGGAGACATGCAAGGAGGAGAGCCGATGGCCATCTATCAAACCGCCCACTACCAGGTGCAGCCGAGCGCAGTCCCTGCGGTCAAGGCGGCCATCGAGGAATTCGTCCAGTACGTCAGGGAGAACGAGCCGGGCACGCGGCTCTATGCCTCCTGGCAACAGGAAAGCGACCCCACGCGCTTCGTTCATCTCTTCATCTTCGAGAACGAGGCTGCGCATGCCGCACACGGCGAGTCGACCGCCGTCCGCGCGTTCGAGGCGGTGTACCGTCCCGAGCTCGTCGGCGGGCCGGTCGTGTTCACCGACTATCGCGAGATCGCTGCGAACAACCCATGACAGGAACCCCGCCGGTCGGGCAGCCCATCCCGCTGCAGAGGCCTGTCATCCTCGCCGTCGTTCCGGATGACGAGGTGCGAGCCGCTCTCGACGATGTTCTCCGTCGCCGATTGGGCGCGGACTATTCGGTGATTCCTGCCGAGACCGCGACCGGCGGCCTGCAGCTCCTGGCACGTTGTCGAGATGAGGGCGAACACGTCGCGATGGTCCTGTCGCGACTCCGCATGGACGAGATGTCAGGAATCGAGTTCCATGTGCGAGCGCGTGAGTTGCACCGCACCGCAAAGCGAATCGTGATCATCGACGTCGGTGATGGCAACGCGGCTGGCGATCTCAACCAGGCGCTCACCATGAACCACATCGACATGTACTTCGGCCAGCCGTGGGCGAGTCCGGAGGAGGAGTTGCTTCCCGTCGTTGGGGAGGCGCTCCGCGGTTGGGCGCGCGAGCATCTGCCTCGCTACGAGAAGGCGGTTATCGTCGACGACGCCGGCAGTTCGCGGGGCGCGTGGCTGGCTTCCTGGCTGGTGCGCAACGGTGTCGCCGCTGGCCTCCATGCGGCGGATTCCCCGGAGGGGATCGCCCTGCTATCGGGCGCGCTCAGCGACGTGGACAGGTTGCCCGGCGTTCTTTTGTGGAACGGAACCGTGCTGACCGCGCCAGAGGACGCCGAGCTGGCCGAGGCCCTCGGGGCACCGACCCGTCCGACACGGGCACGCTACGACGTGGCCATTGTCGGTGGCGGACCGGCGGGACTGGCGGCGGCGACGTACGCCAGCTCTGAAGGGTTGAGCACGATCGTGATCGAGCAGACGGCGTGGGGCGGCCAGGCGGGGACCACGTCGAAGATCCGCAACTACCTTGGCTTTCAGTGGGGCACGACGGGTGCGGAGTTCGCCGAGCGCGCGGAGCGCCAGGCGGCGCAGCTGGGCACGGAGTTTGTGGTCGCTCGCTCGGCCATCAGCGTGGCCGTCGACGGTGGCGATCGGATCCTGGTGCTCTCCAACGGGGACAGGATCACGGCGACGAGCATTGTGATCGCCGCCGGTGTTTCCTACCGGCGGCTCGGTATCGCTGCAGTCGATGGTCTCGTCGGTGCCGGCGTCTTCTACGGGGCCTCCGCGTCGGACGCGCGGACGATGGGTGGCCTGCGGGTCTTCGTCCTCGGTGGGGGGAATTCTGCGGGTCAAGCAGCCTCGCACCTTGCCGCGGCGGGAGCCCAGGTGACAGTGGTGGTTCGCGGGTCATCGCTGGCAACGAGCATGTCCGACTACCTCCGGCGCGAGATCGAGGGATCGCCGGGCATCCACGTCCGCTGCAACGCCGAGGTGATCGGCGCGCGTGGCGTGCATCGGCTCGAGGAGCTGGTCATCCGCGACAACGCTACGGGTGCAACGGTCACCGAACCTGCCGACGCCATCTTCATCTTCATCGGCGCACGCCCTCACACGGAATGGCTCGGCGACGTGCTGGCGCTCGATGCCAACGGCTTCCTGCTCACCGGACAGGACCTGGTCGACCAGCAGCCGCACGCCTGGCCGCTCAGCGAGCGACCGCCGGCGTGGCTGGAGACGAGCCTCCCCGGCGTGTTCGCTGCTGGCGACATCCGGCACGGCTCGACCAAGCGCGTCGCTGCCGCCGTCGGAGAGGGCGCAACCGCCGCCATGCTCGTCGGCGGCCGGCAGCAGAGCGAGCGCACGCAGCCCATCGTCGTCCGCAAACCCGGATGACTGCATCACCTGCGGCGTGTCGTTGCTCCATCAGGTGCAAGCGGGCGCGCGACCAGCTGCGCACGCCCGACAGGCGTGCCGTCGCGCGTGAGTTCGTCGTATCGAGCGAGTGCGCGGTCGTGGAGCCGGTCGTCGTGGCTGAGGAGGGCGATGCACCCGCTGGTATCCGCCTGCTCGCGGACTTGCTCGTCGAGGTAGATCCAGATGGCGGCCGGGAAGACGGGCCGCAACTACCGCCCCTGCCGAATAGCCCAACACTTCGCTGTACGAGGTCTTTCGGACGCTCCCCCAAAGTCCTTGTCTGGCCCGGGATTCCCATACCACATATGGCGAACGCGCGACAGCTGCGAAGCGAGACGTGGTACGTGGCGCAAGACCGAGTCGCCCCGTCTTAAGGTGAACGGACAGGAACGTAGGGTGCCCCATCAAATGATCATCGACCAGCGTAGGACAGACTCGTCGAGAACGTGCCACTCCCGGCGCGGCCGCCACGACGTGAGCAATCACACGACCCGCCGTGTCGGCCTGGCGGTCGAGGACGTGACTGCACCCGTGCTGGCCGCGCAGCTGCGCGAGACCAATCGGCAGATGCTGGAGACCGTCACTCTGTTGGAGACGCTGCACGCGACGGCGCCGCTCGGACTGGGCTTCATCGACCGCGACTTCCGCATCGTCCGGCTGAACGAGCGGCTCGCCGCCATCAACGGGGGCGCAGCCAGGGACCAGATCGGCAAGACGGTGGCAGAGATCGTGCCACAGTGGTGGCCCAGCCTCGAACCTCTGTATCGGAGCGTCCTGGACAAGGGAGAATCCGTTCTCGACCGCGAGATGAGCGGGCCGTCCGCGGAGGACGGCGGTGGCACGCACAGTTGGATCTACAGCTACTACCCGGTGCGGTTGGGCACGGAGGTGATCGGCATCGGCATCGTCGTCGTCGACATCACGGAGCGAAAGCGGGCGGAGCGAGCGCATGACCAGCTCAGGCACGCGGCGGTGGGCGCCATCGCAGCCATCGTCGAGGCGCGCGATCCCTACACCGCGGGCCACCAGCATCGGGTGAGCGAGCTCGCTGCCGCCATCGCCACGGAGATGGAGATCGACCCGTTTCTCGTCGAGGGCATTCGCCTTGCGGCGACCATCCACGACATCGGCAAGATCCGCACGCCCGCCGAGATCCTCACGCGCCTTGGCCCGCTGCGCCCGGCCGAGTTCGAGCTGATCAAGAGCCACAGTCGCGACGGCCACGACATCGTGGCGGACATCGACTTTCCCTGGCCCGTCTCCCACATGATCCTCCAGCATCACGAACGGTGGGACGGCTCCGGCTATCCCGACGGCGTGCGGGGCACAGACATCACCGTGGGTGCTCGGGTCATCGCGGTCGCCGATGTCTTCGACGCGATGTCGTCACCGCGTCCATACCGGGTGGGACTCGGGCTTGACGCCGCCATCGACGAGATTCGTCACGGTCGCGGGGTCCTCTTCGATGCCGATGCCGTCGACGCACTGCTCAGGTTGCAACGGAGCGGTCGTGTCTGCATGGACCAACCTCAGTGCGCCACCACGGGCGCGGGTACCGCTGCAGACCACGTTGTCAAAGGGTGATCGCGGTTTTGCCGTCTCCCTCGAATGAGGGGTCACATCTCGGTGATCCAGTGATGTCCGGGGTCGCGTACGAGGGACGCCACATGAGTGGCACCAAGGATGATCGCCGCCTGCCCAGGCACGCGAGAGCCACGTCGAGGATCAGCCGCGTGTGCTTCCACGTCTCCCATTGCCACATCGGGAGGCTGCCGTCGCAGCAGCCGCCGGACTGGAAGAACATGATCGGCCCGCGCTGGCCCTGGAGGCGGCGGATCGCCTCCAGGGCTGCCTCGGTCGCGGCCACGCGCGCCTCGCCTGGCTCGTCCACTGCGCGGCCTAGAAGAAGCCGAGCGGCTTGGTGCTGTAGCTGACCAGCAGGTTCTTGGTCTGCGAGTAGTGCTCCAGCATCATGCGATGGTTCTCGCGGCCCACCCCGGAGATCTTGTAGCCGCCGAACGCCGCCCCGGCCGGGTAGAGGTGGTAGCAGTTGGTCCAGACGCGGCCCGCCTTGATGGCGCGGCCCATGCGGAAGGCACGGTTGCCGTCGCGCGTCCACACCCCGGCACCCAGCCCGTACAGGGTGTCATTGGCAATGGCCAGGGCCTCGGCCTCGTCCTTGAAGGTGGTCACCGCCAGCACGGGTCCGAAGATCTCCTCCTGGAAGACGCGCATGCTGTTGTGTCCCCTCAGGACGGTCGGCTCGAAGTAGTAGCCGCCGGACAGCTCGCCGTTCACCGCGGCGCGCCCGCCGCCGATCAGGCACTCGGCACCCTCCTGCCGCCCGATCTCGACGTAGGCGGTGATCTTCTCCAGCTGCTGCGGCGACACCTGTGCGCCGACCATCGTCTCGGTGTCGAGCGGGTTGCCCTGCTTGATGGCACGGATTCGCGCCAGGCAGCGCTCCATGAACCGCTCGTAGATCGACTCCTGGATCAGCGCCCGCGACGGGCAGGTGCAGACCTCGCCCTTGTTGAACGCGTAGAGCACCAGTCCCTCGATGGCCTTGTCGAGGAAGTCGTCGTCCTCGGCCATGACGTCGGCGAAGAAGATGTTCGGCGACTTGCCGCCCAGCTCCAGGGAGACGGGGATGAGGTTCTGGGCCGCGTACTGCATGATCAGCCGGCCGGTCACGGTCTCGCCCGTGAACGCCACCTTGGCGATGCGCTTGTTCGACGCCAGCGCCTTGCCGATCTCCGCGCCGGGACCGTTGACGATGTTGATCACGCCCGGCGGCACGATGCCCTCGATCACCTCGGCGAACTTGAGGATCGACCACGGTGTCGGCGAGGCCGGCTTGAGCACCACGCAGTTGCCCGCGGCCAGCGCGGGCGCCAGCTTCCACGCGGCCATCAGCAGCGGGAAGTTGAAGGGGATGATCTGTGCCACCACGCCGAGCGGCTCGTGGAAGTGGTACGCGACCGTCTCCTTGTCGATCTCGGTCACCGATCCTTCGAGGGACCGGGTCGCGCCGGCGAAGTAGCGGAAATGGTCGGCGGCGAGGGGGATGTCGGCGGCCAGCGTCTCGCGCACCGGCTTGCCGTTCTCCCAGCTCTCCGCCACCGCCAGCATCTCCAGGTTGGCGTCGATGGCGTCGGCGATCTTGTTGAGGACGGCGGCACGCTCGGCGAGCGACGCCTCACCCCACGCGTCCTTGGCGGCATGGGCCGCGTCGAGGGCTCGCTCCACATCCTCGGGAGTCGAGCGGGCCACCTCGCAGAAGGGCTGGCCATCGACGGGACTGCGGTTGACCGAGTACTGGCCCGAGGCCGGCGGAATCCATGCGCCGCCGATGAAGTTGTCGTACCGGGGCTTGACGTCGACGATGCTTCCCGGTCTGCCCGGCGCAGTGTAGATGCGGCCGAACTGCGTCACCGTGAAGCCTCGTTCTGTGGGTTGCAGGACTTGAGCCATCGTGCGACTCCTCATGGCATGGATGGACGTGCCTGGCGTCCATGCTCCGCGCGGGCAGAGGGCTCAGATAGAGCCGTTGGTCCACCCAGCGACACCGCGACTCAGGGCCGAAAGGCCGTGGGCCGGGTGCGGCCGGTCCCGTACGATCGAGGCAGGCGGCTCACATCAGGAGCAAGTGACGTGCAGGACCATCCGCAAACACGCGTCGAAGCTATGTCGCGCGAGGAGGCGAGCAGTCTCCTGCAGCGCGGCGCATTCCTCGGGCGCGTCGGCTTCGTCCACGACGCCCTGCCGCACATCGTCCCCGTGAACTACCTTGCCGAGACGCCCGATTCGATCATCTTCTGCTCGGCGGAGGGCACCAAGCTGAGCGCGCTCAGCGGTGGTGCGCCAGCGGTGTTCGAGATCGACGAGCAGCGTCCCCTCTATCACGCAGGCTGGAGCGTCATCGTCCGCGGTAGGGCCGAGGAGATCACCGACCCCACGGAGCTCGACCGGCTGCGCCGCGGCCCGCTGCACTCGTGGGCTGTGCCTGGGAGTGGCCGCTGGATCCGCATCCGTGTCGACGAGATCTCAGGGCGCCGCATCCCCGAATCCTGAGCCCGGGACGTAAGGCAGCCGCGTGTAGAGCGCTGGCGGCTGGTGAGCGGTCTGCCCTCAGCCCTCAGCCCGCGGTCGAGCCGTCGCCAGCGTGTTCCGTGCGCTGCCGGACGACGTACACCGCGGCCTCGGTGCGGCGCGACAGGCCAAGTTTGGCGAGAACGCTCGACACGTAGTTCTTGACCGTCTTCTCGGCGAGGTTGACACGCTCCCCGATCTGTCGATTCGTCAGTCCCTCGGCGACCAGTTCGAGGATCCGCCGTTCCTGCGGGGTCAGATGCTCAGGACCGGCGATCTCGATGGGCTCCTCACCCCGGATGCGCGCCAGCACCCGCTCGGTGATCGCGCTGTCGAGGAGAGATTCGCCGCGGGCCACCTTGCGGATGGCGTCGAGCAGCTCGGGGCCGTGGATCTGCTTGAGGACGTAGCCGGCCGCGCCGGCCATGATCGAGGTGAACAGCGCCTGGTCGTCGGCGAAGGAGGTCAGCATCAGCACCCGGGTTTCCGGGTGGGCCGAGCGGATGTCGCGGCAGGCCTCGATCCCCGACCGGCCCGGCATGCGCACGTCCATGACCACCACATCCGGGCGCGCCCTCTCCGCCTGTTCCACCGCCTCGTCCGCCGTGGCCGCCTCGCCGACGACCTCCATCGAATCGTCGGTCTGGAGCAGGGCGCGCAGGCCGCCACGCACCAGCTCGTGGTCGTCGCAGAGGAGAACGCGCGTTCCCGACGAAGAGGTGTCCATGGCCGGAGTGTAAGGCCCGGCGACTCAACCGACCAGGGACCTTCGGTCCGAGCATCGAGGTGCCCAAGGTCTCTAGTCGCACCGCGGACGCCGGAGAAGGCTTGAGGACGTGGCATACGTCCAAGACTTCCTCGACATCGGAGTGGGGTTCGACGCGGCCGTCGCCGAGCTGCTCGACGCGGACCACGGCTGGCTGGAGCTCCTCGCGGAGGAGGGCCTCCAGCGCGGGCACGATCTGCGGCTGCGCCTGGCGCCGAAGGACGGAGCGATCCCCCTGCCCAGCAAGCGGGTGCGCGTCGACCTGGAGCGACCGTACCGGCGCAGCGAGGACTGGGTGCTCCCGTTTCACTGGATGGCGACGGCGATCCCGGCGCTCTTCCCGGCCATGGAGGCGGAGCTGGCCGTGGCGCCGTTGGGCGCCGGCGACGTCCGGCTGACCTTCAGCGGGCAGTACCGACCGCCACTCGGTGGCATCGGGGAGGCCATCGACACGGTGGTGCTGCACCGAGTCGTCGAGCACAGCGTTCGGACCTTCCTTCGCGCCCTCGGCGACGCCGTGCAGCGCGCCGCTGCCGGGAGTGCCGGTCCCGTCAGCTCCGCATGAGTTGCGCTGTCGGGTCAGCCGGCTGGAAGGGCACGCGCCACTCGACGCGGGTCCCGCCGCCCTCGGCAGGCGCAACGCTTGCGCTCCCGCCCAGCTCGCTCGCGCGGGCTGCGATGTTGCGCAGGCCATTCCCCGATGTGGGGTCGCCGCCGATGCCCCGGCCGTTGTCGACGACACGCAGCGCCAGGTCGGCGTTCGCCGTCAGGTGGATGTCGACGGAGCTGGCGCCGGCGTGGCGGGCGACGTTGGAGAGGATCTCGCGCAGCGTGGCGTGGAGATGCGCGATGAGCGCCGGCGGCAGCGCCGCATCCACCGGTCCCTCGAAGTGCACGCGTGGTTCGAACCCGAGGCTGCCACGGGCTTCGGCGGCGAGCGCCAGGATGAGCACGCGCACGCTGCGCTCCCCCAGCTCGTAGGCGTTGAGTGCGAAGATTGCGCCACGGATGTCCCGAACTGTGTCGTCCAGGTCGCTGACCGCTTGGTGCAGCCCGGTCGCAATATGGGCATCGTCGCGGGCACGGGATTCGAGGATCTGCAGCGCCAGGCCGGTCGCGAAGAGCCGTTGCAGCACGATGTCGTGGAGGTCTCGCGCGATGCGCTCACGCTCCTCGACGATGGCCAGCTCGTGGACGCGGGCCAGCAGTCGCGCGTTCTCGATGGCGACCGCGGCGGCGCTGGCCAGGGCAACGGCGAGATCCTCGTCCTCCTTGCTGAATTCGTCGGCGTGCCGCTTCTCGGTGAGGTAGAGGTTGCCGAAGACCGTGCCGCGGATGCGGATGGGCACGCCGAGAAACGAGTGCATCGGCGGGTGGTTGGGCGGGAAGCCCCAGGACTTCGCGTCGTCCTGCAGGTTGCGCAGGCGCAGCGGCTTGGGATCGGTGACGAGCAGCCCGAGGATGCCGCGGCCCTGCGGATACGGCCCGATCTTCTTGATGGTCTCCTCGTCGGCGCCGACGGTGATGAACTCGACCAGCCCGCGCTCCAGACCGCCCTCGCCCGGCCCGATGACACCGAGAGCGCCATAGCGGGCGTCGACCAGCTCGCACGCGGCGGCGACGATGCGGCGCAGGACGTTGGGGAGGCTCAGGTCCGACGAGATGGCCATGACCGCGTCGAGAAGACGCTGGACTGCGCCGTCTGTCGAGGCGGGCCGGGCTGCCTCGCTCATACGCGGCAAAGGTATCGCATGCCTGCCGCCGTGACGAGCCTCAGCCAGTCACCCGCCGCCGGGGCGGCACCACCAGCACCGAGGCGACGCCCTCATGGACCACGCTCAGGGCCACGCTGCCCAGCACCAGGCGGTGGGCGCGGCCGCGGCCGTGAGTGCCCATGGCGACCAGCACAGGACCAGGCACGCTGTCCACCGCGCTCTTGATCGCCGTCACCGGTGCCGCCAGCTCGAGCCGGGCTCGCACCGAACCGGCGCCGGTGCGGGCCGTCAGGCGCTCGGCCTGCCGCCACAGGCGCGCGGTTTCCTCGGCGATGGTCCGGCGGTAGGTGTCTCCGTCGACGTCGACGAGTCCCTCGGCATCGCGTGCCACGGCGTGCAGCAGTTCGACCCCGGCACCCGTGGCGGCAGCCACCGCGGCGCCGAGCACGGCGGCCCGGTCGGCGTCTCCAGAGCCGTCGACGGCAGCGACCACGGTCTGTGGCGGCCAGCAGGCGGCGTCCCCGTGGACGAGCAGGAGCGGGCGGGTGCTGCGGTGCAGCAGCGGCTCGGACACACTGCCGAGGAAGAGACGGCCCAGCGCGCCGAGGCCGCGCCGGCCGGCGACGATGAGCTCGGCGTCGACCTCCTCGGCGAGCGCGAGGACCGCGTCCGGCACGTCGGCGCTGTCGAGGAGGTGCTCCTCGACCGCGCAGCCCGCGCGACGCCCCTCGGTGCCGGCTGCGCCGAGGACCTCGATGGCGGCGATGCGCAGCTCTTCCAGGATCGGAGGGCTCATCACTGCGGTGGCACCCGCGCCGGTGCCGTACGTCGCGACCATGCGCGGGATGGGCGACCAGGCATGGACCACGTGGAGCTGCGCGCCCCACGCGGCGGCCAGCTTGGCTGCCGCGGTGGTGGCGACCGCCGCCTTCTCCGATCCGTCGGTGGCGACCACGATGCTGCGATGCGCCGTCATGTCGGTGTCCTCGTTGGGGAGCCGCCCGACGCGATGCGCTCGTTGCTCTCATGTGGTGCTCGCACGTGGCGCCGGGGCGGCCCCCGTTTCACACCACCATCGTGGCGCGGCGAGATGGTGGCAGCCAGGGGCGAGGGTCGCGATCTGCGGGCCTTCTGTCCGTCTCGCTCAGGACGAACGGCCTGCCGGACGCAGGCGCCGCACGGCCAGCCAGGGACGCTCCTGCCAGGGCATCAGCCGCACCTTGGCGTCGACGACCACGGCGCCAGAGGGCGAGGCGATCACCGGGTTGAGGTCCATCTCGGCGACCTGAGGGATGTCGGCGGCGAGCATTGCAACGCGCAGCAAGGTGGTCTCGACGGCGCCGACGTCCGCCGCCGGCATGCCGCGATGGCCGAACAGCAGCGGTGCACCGCGGATCGAGCGCACCAGCTCGTGGGCGTCGATGTCGGTGAGCGGGAGGATGCGGAAGCTGCGGTCGCCGAAGACCTCGACGCTGGTGCCGCCACTGCCGAACATGATCAGCGGGCCGAACAGCGGGTCCTGCACCACGCCCATGATCAGCTCGACCCCACCGGACACCATGTGCTGCACGATGGCGCCGTGCATCGCGTCGCCGAGGCGTTCCGCCATGGTGGCGTACGCGCGACGCACCTCAGCGCCGGTGCGCAGACCCAGCTGCACGCCACCGACGTCGGTCTTGTGCACCACGCTGCCTGCGCCGACCTTGAGCGCCACCGGCATGCCGACGTCCTGCGCCGCGTGCGTCGCCGCTGCTGCCGACTCGACTCGGCGCGACGGCGCGGTACCGATCCCGTAGGCGCTCAGCAGCGCCTCGGCGGCGTCGGCCTCCATCCAGCAGCCATCGGGATGTCCATCGAGGGCTGCGGCGACGAGGGCTCGCGCGCGATCGGCGTCGATGCCGGCGAGCGACGGCTCGGTACCGATCGGTCGGTCGCGCCAGCGCGCATACCGCGTCACCGCGGCAAGCGCGGCGGCGGCCGGCTCGACGAAGGCGAACGCCGGCACGGTGCGGCCCTGCGCTTGCGCGGCCGGGATGTCATGCATGGCCAGGAACGTGGCCAGGACAGGGATGTCCGCGTTCGCCGACGCGGCGGCGATGGCCTCCGCGACGGCCTTGGGATCGACGGTGCGGACCGGCGCATGGATGGCGATCACCGCGTCCACCTCGCCGCTGGCGGCGATCGCGGTCAGTGCCGTGCGGTAGGAGTCGGCGCTCGCACCGGCGCCGAGGTCGACCGGATTGCCCGCCGCAGCGACCAGCGGTGCCGCGCCGCGCAGCGTTTCTGCCAGCTTTGCGGTGAACTCCGGTATCGCCAGCGCTGCGGCGTCCAGTGCGTCGGCCGCGAGGATACCCGCGCCGCCGGCGTTGCCCACCACGGCGACGCGCTGCCCGCGCGGTAGCGGCTGCGTGGCCAGCAGTGTGCCCACCTCGAAGAGCTGGCGCAGGTCGTCGACGCGGATCACGCCCGCCTGCCGGAACAGCGCGTCGACGGCGGTGTCGGGCGTCGCCAGCGAGGCGGTGTGCGACGCCGCCGCGCGCCCGCCGGCGGCGCTGCGTCCCGACTTGACGGCCACGATCGGCTTGTGCCGCGCCACCCGGGGGGCGATGCGGGCGAAGTCGCGCGGGTTGCCGAAGGACTCGAGGTAGAGGAGGATGACGTCGGTGTCGGGATCCTGGTCCCAATAGCGGATCAGGTCGTTGCTGCTGACGTCGACCTTGTTGCCCATGCTCACGAAGCTGGACACACCGATGCCCGCACCGCGCGACCACTCCAGCATCGCGATGCCCAGCGCGCCCGACTGCGAGGCGAAGGCCACGTGTCCCGCTTCCGGCGGGCTGTCCATGAAGGTGGCGTTGAGCCGCACCGCGGATGCGGTGTTGATGATGCCGATGCAGTTGGGACCGACGACGCGCATGCCGCCGCGATGCGCGTGCTCGACGACCGCGGCTTCGATCGCGGCGCCGTCCGCGCCCATCTCGCCGAATCCCGAGGTGACGATGACCAGGTCGTGCACGCCCTTGGCGGCGCACTCGTCGACCACCTGCAGCACGTCGCGCGCGGGCACGGCGAGGACGGCGAGGTCGACCTCACCGTCGATCTGCGCCACCGACGGGAACGCCACCATGCCCGCAACCACGGGCGCCCGCGGGTTGACGGGATAGACCGGACCCTGGAACCCGCCGGCGACCACGTTGTCGAGGATGGCGCGGCCGATGCCGCCGTCTCTCCCGGCGCCGACCACCGCCACCGAGCGCGGTCGCAGCAGCCGCCGGATGGAACGCACCGCGGCGGTCCAGCCGTGCTCCTCGACGGCGGCCAGCGACTCCGCCGTCTGCGTGATCTCCATCGTGACGTGGACCACACCATGCTCGCTCTGGCGCACGTCGCGGAAGCCGGCGGCATGGAACACGTCGAGCATGCGCCGGTTGTGGGTCAGCGTCTCGGCGACGAAGCGCGTGATCCTCTGGCTGCGCGCGTAGGTGGCGAGGAGTTCGAGGAGCAGGGTGCCGAGACCGCGTCCCTGGTGCGCGTCGGCGACGACGAACGCCACCTCGGCGCTGGCGGCGTCGACCAGCCGCTCGTACCGGGCGACGGCCACGATGCTGTCCTGCAGGACGCCGACGAAGGCCATCCGGTCGCGGTAGTCGACGTGGGTGAATCGCTGCACGTTCTGGTCGGTGAGGTGCGGCCGCGGGGTGAAGAACCGGAAGTAGACCGTCTCCGCGGAGAGGTGGGAGTGGAAGTCGATCAGCGCGGCTCCGTCGGCGGCGCGAATCGGTCGCAGGTGCACCGTGCCGCCGTCGGCGAGGACGGCGTCCATCTCCCACTCCCCCGGGTAGCGCGCCGTCTCGATGCTGATCATGTCCGAGACCTCATGGTAGGCGGCGCCCGGCGGCCCGGCCGGCTCCGGGCATGAGACGGCCCGCCTGCCGGGTGGCAGACGGGCCGCGGTCTCCGTGCCTCTTGGCGGAGGACCTCGCGGGCTCCCGCGTCACCTGACGCCGGGAGGGATCAGGATGCCGTGGGCCGAGGCATGGTGACTGGAGTGGTGGCCCTCAAAGGCTTGGTGGCGCGCACGCCCATCCTCCAGGAGCCCAGCTCGAAAAGCAGGGCGCCCAGGGCGGCGGCGGCGGCGACGACGAGCCCGATGGCGGCGTAGAAGGCGTACTGTCCGACCTGCCACCACCCGTAGGCGTTGAGCAACAGGCCGCGGAGCGTCTCACCCATGAAGAGGGTGGTGCGCTGCCCGCTCAGCGTGGCGACGACCTTGGCATCCGGGGTGGCCTTGGCCTGCTCGGCGATCAGGGCGCCGCTCACCTGCGAGTAGGTCTGGCCGTTGGCGACCTTGGACAGGTGCACGTTGATGTAGTCGTTGGCGTACGCCTGCGCCTGCGGGCCGGTGCTCACCGCCTGTCCCGCGTACTGCGAGAGGTCGGCGTACTGAACGGCGCCCAGCGTCTTGGCGTCGAAGCCCGGCGACCCGACGGTGGGCACGGTGATCTTCTGGGCGGTCAGCTCGGTGATCACCTGGTCGTGCGAGAAGCTGTTGGCCCAGAAGAGGAACCCTGCCGCGAAGCTGAAGATGCCGATCAGCCCCACCTGCAGGACGAGGATCCGCCAGCGGATTCCGGTGGTCATTGTCGTTCTCCCGGCTGTTGAAGATGGTGTTGTGGCCGTTCGACCACGTGTCCATCTTTGCTGGGCAGGAAGATTCGCCCTAGAGGCAGGCGCCACCGATCGTCAGCGGGAGGAAGGTCCCGAGCCGGGACCAAAGTCCCGGGGACCACCCGGGGACTCCGGACCTGTCAGCCCTTGCCGTAGTTGGCATCGATCACCGTGGCGTAGCGCTGCGCGACCACCTTGCGGCGCACCTTGAAGGTGGGCGTCAGCTCCTCGCCAACCGTGAAGTCGACGGGCAGCAGTTGCCAGCGCTTCACCTGCTCGACGTGGGCGAGCTGCGCGTTGACGGCGTCGACGTGGCTCTGGACCTCCGCCCGGACCAGCGGGTGTTCGGCCAGCTCGGCGAGCGACCCGTCGAGGCGGTGCTCGCGGGCGAACTCGAAGGCCTGGTCGGAATCGAGCGTCAGCAGCGCACTGATGTAGGGCCGCTGGTCACCGATGGCGACTGCGTTGCCGATCAGAGGATGTTCCTTCAGTGCGACCTCGATGTTGGTCGGCGAGACGTTCTTGCCACCCGCCGTGATGATGAGGTCCTTCTTGCGGTCGGTGATTCGCAGGTAGCCCGCATCATCGAATTCGCCGACGTCGCCGGTGCGGAGCCAGCCGTCGACCAGCACGTCGGAGGTCGCCGCCGAGTCCTTGTAGTACCCGGCGAAGACGGCTCCGCAGCGCACCAGGATCTCCCCGTCCGGCGCGATCTTCACGTCGACGCCCGGGAGTGGTGGTCCGACCGTGCCGATACGCACGGCTCCGATGGGATTGACGCTGGTGACACCGACGTCCTCGGACATGCCGTACAGCTCGGACACCTCGAGCCCGACCGCATGCAGGGAGCGCAGCACGTCGGGGGAGATCGGTGCCGCGGCCGTGATCAGCACGGTCGCCTGGTCGAGACCGACCTGGACGCGAATGTGGTGCAGCACCAGGCGATCGGCCAGCGCAAGGCGCCGCGCGCGAATCCTGCCGAGCCTCCGTCCGGTCTGCCGGCGATCGACAGCACGCCGTCCCTCGGCAATGGCCCAGCGGGCGAGCAGGCGTCGCGGCGCGGGCAGTTCGCCGACCTCGTGCCGGATTCGGTCGGCGACCTTCTCCCAGACCCGCGGCACACCGACGAAGACGGTTGGTCGGACATCGCGAAGATGGGCGGCCAGCATGCCGAAGCTGGCCGCGAAGTGGACGGCGTTGCCGAAGATGTATTGGCGGTACTCGCTGGACAGGCGCTCCGCCACATGGGCCAGGGGCAGGTAGCTGATCACCCGGTCGTTCGATGACACCGGGATGCGGCTGGTGAAGTGGCGCATCGCCGCGTCGACGTTGCGGTGGGTGATCATCACCGCCTTGGGTGGTCCCGTCGTCCCGCTGGTGTAGACGAGCGTGGCAACGTCGTCCGGCGCGACGGCGGCGATGCGCCGGTCCACCTCGGGGAGGCCGCCGGCGTTCAGCGCTGCCGCGCCCCGCGACAACGCCTCCGCGAAGCTGATCACGAAGCCGTCCTCGGACACCGGTACGTCGGTGTCGACGACGACGATCCGCTGCAACGCGGGCAGGGTGGTGCGCACGCCAAGGACGCGCTCCACGATGCGCTCGGAGTCCACGAAGACAACGGCACTCCCGGAGTGACCGAGGACGTACGCGCCCTCAGCAGCGCTCAGAGAGTGGTAGATGGGCGTCGGGCACAGGTGCGCGCTCAGCGTTCCCATGTCGGCGATGTGCCATTCGGGCCGGTTCTCAGACCAGATGGCCACGTGGGTGCCGTCGGGCACGCCCTCCGAGACGAGGTAGGCGGCGATGCGCCACACGCGTTCGCCGAATTCGCCCCACGTCGTCATGGCCCACGGTCCCCCGCGATACGCGTACATCGCCGGCCGGTGGGCCTGGACGTCGACCTGGCGCCAGAAGTGATCGACGAGCGTCGTGACTGGATGGTGAGTCGGAACCAGTCCGGTCGCCGGCGCGTCGAGGGTAAGTGTCATGGCTGTGCCCTTGGGCTAGGTGAAGATGATCTGCCAGCCAGCCGCCTTGTCGTAGAACTCGCCGACCGTGATGACGTCCTCGACCTGGTCGATGAAGTCGCTGCGGTCGAGGCCGAAAAGGTCGACCGATGCCTTGCAGGCATAGAGCTTCGCGCCGGTGTCGGCGATCATCTCGACGAACTCGGGAATCGACGGGATGTCGAGCTTCTCCATCTTCGACGCCAGATAGTGGGTCATCACCGACGACATGCCGGGTACGCCGCCGAGCCAGGTGGCGAGGTGGAGGCCGGGATTGCCGACGGTGGCGATCTTGATGTGCTCGTGACGAGAGCGGTGGATCGCATCGAGACCGAAGAAGGTGAAGAGCAGGTCGGCCTGGATGCCCTCGGCGCGTGCGCCGTTGGCCATGATCAGGCCGGGGTAGACGCCGTCGAGCGAGCCCTTCGAGATGATGATCGACACCTTCTCGATGCGCGGCGGCGCGGCCGCCGCGGTGTCAGGAACTGTCAGCGTGGCCATCAGATGCACCCTCGCGGCTTGGGGATCCCGGCGATCCGCGCCGCTGTCTTGGCCGGTCCTGTGGGGAAGACCTCGTAGAGCTCCTTGATCGACACCCCGGACGTCTTGCCGAGGACTCGCACACTCGGTCCCGCGCCCTTCTCCGGGTACTCCTTGCGCATGAACCGGATCACCTGCCAGTGCGTGTCGGTGAGGTGCTCGATGCCCGCCTGGCGGGCCAGCTCGGGCACCATCTCCTCGGTCCACTGCTCGGGATGGAGGAAGAAGCCCTCGTCGTTGAGCTCGACGAGGGTTGCGGGCAGCGTCAGCGTGGCCATGTCACCGTCTCCTTTCCCGCCGTGGGCATTCGCGACGACACGCCGGGGAGGTCGCGCCCCGGGAGCAGCGAGTGCCAGTAGAACCACTGGAACATCAGCTTGCCCAGGTGGTTGAGCCGCGACTCCTTGAGCAGCGGCAGTCCCACCCTGGTTGGGTAGTGGCCGGGCAGCGGCTCGGTGTCGTAGTTGAAGTCGATGAGCAACGCCTTGCCGAAGCCGGTCTCGATGAAGCAGTTGGTGTGCCCGTCGAAGGATGCCACCAGCTCCTCGCCGGCGAGGAAGTGGGCCACGTTGTCACAGAGAACGTCACCCTCGAAGTGGGTGACCGATCCGGCCTTCGACGTCGGGATGCTGGCCGCGTCGCCGATGACGAAGATGTTGGGGCGCGCGTGCGACTGCAGCGTGTGCTCGTCGGTGGGAACGAAGTTCAGCTCGTCGCCGAGACCGGGGGAGCGACCGACGTACTCGGCGCCGCCGTGGAGCGGGACCATCACCGCCAGGTCGAAGTCGAGCTCACGGCCGTCGTAGCCCACCAGCTTGCGCGACGCGCCGTCGACAGTCCCGACGTTGAACTCGGTGACCAGCTCGATGTGGCGGTCGGCGAGCATGCCGCCCAGCGCTCGGGATGCGACCGGCTTGGTGAAGGCGCCGTCGAGAGGCGTCGCGTAGACGAGCTCCACGCGATCGCGGATACCCCGCTCGGTGAAATACGAGTCGGCGAGAAAGCAGAACTCGAGTGGTGCGACCGGGCACTTGATCGGCATGTCGA
This sequence comes from Candidatus Angelobacter sp., assembly GCA_035569495.1. Classification (GTDB taxonomy): domain Bacteria; phylum Chloroflexota; class Dormibacteria; order Aeolococcales; family Aeolococcaceae; genus DASRDZ01. The sequence goes on from DATMMX010000038.1 coordinate 237,554, forward strand.
CGACGTCGACGACCAGCCGCCCACTTGTGAAGCCGGCCAGCGTCGTGGCCAGTTTGCGGGCGCCGTCGAGAGAGTAGAAGGTGTGGACCGTCTCACCCCATCCCGGCCCGGTCATTCCCTCTGTCTCGTCGGGAAGCAGCGTCGCCCCCGTGGCGACGATGAGCACGTCGTAGGTGAGCGTGGCACCGCCGTCGAGGTGCACGGTGGTGGCGCTGATGTCGACGTGGTCGATGGCCGCCTGGACGTACTCGATGCCCGCGTGGAGCTGAAGGCGTCGCGGCCGGACGATGTCCTCGGCGGCAAGACCGAAGGGCACGAAGAGAAGCCCGGGCTGGTAGACGTGCTGGTCGTCCTGGTCGACGACGGTGATGCCGGCTGCCGAGGCAGGCAAGGCGCGACGGAGACGGTTGGCCGCCAGCGTGCCGCCGGTGCCCGCGCCGAGGATGACGATGTGATCAGTCATCGTGGACGAACGCTGCCAGCGGGCACGCCGTTCCCTCGTGGTCGAGAATGGTGAGCCGCCAGCCTTCGATCCCGGTCCCGTACGCCGGCACGATGCGCCGCCCGGCACAGGGCACCTGGTGTCCCTCGACAGCCACGGGGCAGCCCCCATGGTCGTCGGGGCCGGAGCACTGGCCGACGAGTGCCCGCGTGCCGCGGTCGAGAATGAGGATCAGCCGATCGCGTCGTTGCGTGTTCATCACGATGTCACTGTTGCGCGCGGTCGACGGGCCTGCCAGAGACCAAGGTCCCTGCTGTGCGGTACTGTCGGTCCTCTTGGCAGAGTCGCCATCCGATGGGGCAGTCGGAGCAGAAGGGTGACGGACGCTCCACCTCAGTGGACCAGCCCGATCCGCATGAAGCTGAGGCTCACGCAGAGGCGAGGTCGCGACGGCGGAAGATCCACGTGGCTGCACCTGCCAGCCCGGCGCCGAGCAGCACGAGTCCAGCCGCGCTCGCCCAGTCGGGATCGACGGCCGGCACCGGGGCGACGTGATGGAGCACCGAGGTCTCCAGCAGCGGTCGAGCCAGGTCGATCGACGAGCCGATCATCTCCACCAGGAACGACCAGGCGATGAGGGCGTAGGTGACGATCCCGGTGAGCCGTGGCGCCACGGCGTGAACGAACGTGCCGAGCCCGAGCACGAACAGCCCGGCCGGCACGGCGTTGAAACCGCCCTCGACCACGCGCGCGAAGGACACGGCGCCAGTGTCCTGGGTGATTGCGCCAATCCAGGCCAGAACTCCCGCGACTGCGCCGCAGAGCACGACCAGCGCCGCTGCGGTGATCACGCGCGTCACCAGCCAGGCCGAGCGGCTCACCGGCCGGACCAGCAGGTTGTCGAGCCGTCCCTCCGCCTCCTCGTCGCGCGTTGCCCCCACCTGGCCGGCGGCGACCACGGCGAGCACGGTGGTGAGGACGAGGAAGGTCACGCCGAGGTACGCCTGGGCGTCGAGGGTCGGCGCGCCGAGGCGACGGAGGATGTCGGCGGCGCTGCTCGACCCGGCCACCGCCTGGGCCGCCGACTGTGCCACCAGGCCGAAGACCAACCCGCCCACGGCGAAGGCGATCAGCCAGCCCAGGGCCACGGGGCGGATCAGCCGCAGCGCCAGGCCCGCGGGCGTACCGAGCAGCCGGGTGTGGGCTGCGGCGCTGTCCTGGGCGGGGAGGACGCTGGCGCCCACGTCGCGCCGGCGCGCCAGGCGGACGGTGAGCGCCGTGGCCAGAACGGCGAGCCCGAGCACCGGAAGCAGCGCCGCCGGCCGCGGCGACACCAGCGGCTGCACCTCCTCCACCCAGCCCAGGGGGCTGGCCCAGCGAAGCCCCTGGAGTCGGCTGCTCGAGTCGGCGGCCATGCGCAGCAGGAAGGCCACGCCCAGAACCGCTCCGGCGATGGCTGCGGCCCGGCGGCGGGTGCCGGCGAGCTGTCCGGCCAGAGCGCCGATGGCGAGGAACATGGCCGCGCTGGCGGTGAGGGCTACGGCGAGCAGCAAGGCGTCCCAGGCGCCGACCGGGGGATCGACGCTGTGCAGGGTGGCCACGCTCAGCAACGCGGTGATGGAGAACAGCGCGAGCCATCCCGCTGCCAGCCCTGCCACTGCCTGGACCGCAGCGCGACCCCGCGTGGTCAGGCCGGTCAGCAGCACCTCCCAGCGACCGCTCTCCTCCTCACCGCGGAGCAGGCGCGTCCCGGAGAGCACGCCCCACACCGCGCCGACCAGGCTGAGCACGCCCAGGCAGCGCCAGGCGGTGAATCCGGCCACGGTGTCGATGCGGTGCGCCGACCCGAGCAGGGCGGCCAGACCGGCGTTGTCGCCGAGCGACCGGGCGAGCTGGGCGCGCGATGCAGCGTCGGGATACGCGGCGGCATATCCCTTCGCCGAGGCGGCGACGTAGATCCCGAAGGCCACCCCCCACACCGCGCCCGAGCGCAGCGCACGCCGCGCCACCACGCGGCCAACCAGCGTGGTCGGACCGCGGAGCGCCGCCGCCGCCTCAGCCAGCGACACCGCGACCCTCGCCATCGCCGTAGTGCGCCAGGAACAGCTCCTCCAGCGAGGGCTCGCGGCTGACCAGCTTGCGCACTCCTGCCGTCGCCAGCACCCGCAGCAGCGGCTCGACCGGGCCGCGCACCTGGCATCGCAGCAGGTGGCCGTCGACCTCGACCGCGCTGACTCCGGGCACGGCGGTGAGGTCGGGAGGTGTGCTGTCGAACAGCGCCTCGACCGACAGCGCCGACAGATGGCGCAGCTCCTCCAGCGTGCCCATCTCCACCAGCCGCCCGCGGCGCAGGATGGCGACGCGATCGCACAGCGCTTCCACCTCGCTGAGGATGTGCGACGAGAGGAACACGGTCTGGCCGCGTTCCTTGGCCTCGTGCACGCAGTGGCGGAAGGCCTGCTCCATCAGCGGATCGAGGCCGCTGGTCGGCTCGTCGAGGACGAGCAGGTCGGGCCGTACCATCAGGGCGGCGATCAGCATCAGCTTCTGGCGGTTGCCCTTCGAGTACGCACGGACCTTTTTGGACGTGTCGAAGTCGAAGCGCTGAACGAGCAGGTCGCGGTACTGCATGTCGACATGTCCGTGCAGCGCACCGAGCAGATGCAGCGTCTCGGCGCCGGTGAGCGACGGCCACAGGTTGGCTTCGCCGGGAACGTAGGCGAGGCGTCGGTGCGCGTCGACGGTGTCACGCCAGCAGTCGAGACCGAAGATGGTTGCTGCGCCGGCGGTGGGGTTGATCAGGCCGAGCAGCAGCCGGATGGTGGTGGTCTTGCCGGCACCGTTGGGGCCGAGGTAGCCGACCACCTCACCGGGCGTGACCTCGAGGTCGAGACCCTGCAGGGCGTCGACGCCGCCGAAGCGTTTCGAGAGACCCTCGGTGCGGATGGCGGGCGTCGTGGTGCGAAGCGTCATGGTGGTCGGCGCCGATTGTGGGTGATGGCCCGTGCTGCCTGCCGCGGTCTGAGGCCCCAGCCTGGGCGCGGTGCACCAGGCACCCCAAGAGGCGGTGGTCACCGCCCGCCGCAGCGACCGAGGCCCTCGACGTCAGGGCCGAACGGCACTGGCGGCGTCACTCGACATCGGTGGATCGTGCTCTGACAGGACACACTGAACGAGGAGACATGCCATGGCTGTCATGACACAGCCGTCCGCACGCACGAGCGCGCAGACGGGAACGATGCGCGCTTTCGTCATCGAGGGCGTGGGCAAGACCGCGGTCGTCGAGAAGCCCATCCCCGAACCCGGACCCGAGGAGGCGGTGGTGCGCACCACAGCCGCCTTGATCTGCACCTCCGACGTGCACACCGTCCGCGGCGCCATCCCGGTTCCGCCGGGGCGCACGCTGGGGCACGAGTCGGTCGGCGTGATCCACAGCCTGGGCTCGGCGGTGCACGGCTTCTCCATCGGCGAGCGCGTCGCCGTCGGCGCGATCACTCCCTGCTTCCGCTGCGACTTCTGCCAGCGCGGCTTCACCTCGCAGTGCCAGGGGATGCTCGGCGGCTACAAGTACACGACGCAGATCGACGGCAACATGGCCGAATACTTCATCGTCCCTGCCGCCGAAGCCAACCTCACCCGCATCCCGGCTGACCTCCCCGATGAGAAGGCGGTGTACGTCTGCGACATGCTCTCGACCGGGTTCGTCGGTGCGGAGCATGCCGAGCTGCAGCTCGGTGAGACGGTCGCGATCTTCGCCCAGGGGCCGGTCGGACTTGCGGCCACGATCGGCAGCAAGCTGCTCGGCGCCGGACTGATCATCGCCGTCGAGTCGATGCCCAACCGCCAGGCGCTGGCGCGTCGCTTCGGCGCCGACGCCATCGTCGACTACACCAAGGGTGACCCGGTCGAGCAGATCCTCGCGCTCACCGACGGGAAGGGCGTCGACGCGGCCATCGAGGCGTTCGGCTTCCCGCAGACGTTCGAGGCGGCGATCCGCTGCACCAAGCCGGGCGGCCGGATCTCCAACATCGGCTACCACGGCGAGAACCCCAACCCGCTGCAGATCCCTCTGCAGCCGTTCGGCATGGGCATGTCGGACAAGACGATCCGAACCGGGCTGTGCCCGGGCGGCAGCGAGCGGCTCGGTCGCCTGCTGCGCCTGATGCAGACCGGCAAGGTCGATCCCACGCCGATGACCACGCACCGGTTCCCCTTTGATCAGGTGTCCGTGGCGTTCGAGATGATGACCACCAAGGCGGACGGGATCATCAAGCCGCTGATCACCTTCTGAGACCCACACCACGCGGCGGCGGGGATGCGGCGCACGACCTGGACCACGTGCGCATCACCCGCCGCTGCTGGAGGCGATTCCCATGCCCAGCAGAGATGTCATCGACCGTTTCCTGGCGCAGCGACACGTCGCCTTCGTCGGCGTCTCGCGCGACTCGCGACAGTTCGCCAACGCCATCTATCGTCACCTGCGCGACGGCGGGCGCACGCTGTATCCGGTCAACCACAACCCCGACGTCACCGCCATCGAGGGCGACCGCGCCTACGCGCGACTTGCCGACGTGCCCGATCCCGTCGACGGCGTGTTCGTCATGGTGCCGGCGAAGGACGCGGCCGAGGTGGTGCGCGAGGCGGTGGCGCGCGGCATCCCTCGCGTCTGGCTGCACCGCGGCCTGGGTCCCAACTCCGTGTCCGCGGAGGCGCTCCAGGTGTGCGCGGACAACGGCCTGGACGTCGTCGACGGTGCCTGCCCGCTGATGTTCGGCGACCACGTGGGCTTCATGCATCGCGTCCATCGTGGCTTCATGGGTCGGCGCCTGGCGGCGTGAGCGGCAGCGACGACGTGCAGGAGGTCATAACATGGCTACCGCCTGTCCACGGCGCTGATGCTCGTCTTCCGCCACAAGTATCCGGGTGGTGGTTGTGATGTGGATCGCCGCCGTGCTGGCGACGATCGCGTCGCGGTTCGTGATTCTGGTCGTATGCCTTCGCGCTGGTGACCGGCAGCTATCCACCGTTCGGCCTGGCCGACTGACGGCCTGACCTGGCGGCTGCGGGCCACGCCTGGCGCGTATGCACCGCGGCGCGGCCCGCCCGCTTGGCGGCGTGCAGCGCGGCGTCGCACCGCGCCAGCGCATCGTCGAGGCGCTCGTCACCGGCGAGCTCTGTCACCCCGGCGGAGAACGTCCCTGGCATTCCCGGTTGGGCGAGGGTCGCAACACTGCGCCGCAGCCGGGCCGCAGCATGGACGCGCGTCGTCCCCGGCAGGAGCGCGAGGAACTCGTCACCGCCCCACCGGGCAACGAGGTCGTCGCGGCGGCCCTGCAGCGATCGGGCGATGGCGATCAGCGCCGCGTCTCCCGCGGCGTGGCTCTTCTCGTCGTTGATCCACTTCAGGTGATCGACGTCGACCAGGGCGACGGCGAGCGGTTCGCCGAACCGTCGCGCGTGCGCCTGCTCGTCAGCGGCGCGGAGCCGCATCACAGGCCGGGTCAGCGCTCCGGTGAGCGAGTCGCGGTCGCCACCCGCAGGACGCAGCACGTGGAGCAGTCCGGGCTCGCCGTCGAAAACCACCGGCAGCGCGCTGACGGCGACGCTGCAGCGCGCGCCGGAGGCGAGTCGCACCGTCATGTCGCCATGCGGTTCCGGGTCCATGCGCGATGCCCGAGCCGGGCGATCACAGTGGACGGCACAAACCGGCGCACCGCCGGCATCGACGCCGGCGAGAAGCGCGCCGCACCAGTGGCCGATCGCCTGGCGCGACGTCCAGCCCAGCAGCCGCTCGGCCGCCGCGTTCCACGCCACGACGTGTCCGCGGACGTCGGAGACGAAGCACGGGTCGGGGAGCGCATCCACGTACGCCACGGTGACGGCAGGCAGCTGGACGGTCACGTCGTCTCCCTCGCGAGGTGCTGCGGATTCGCACCACGGCTCTGAGTCAACCGGCGCGCTCGCGGCCACACCAGTGGCGATCGGACCGCTGAACGTGGCGCGAAAGCCCTTGGCGCCGGGGTCGTTCGACCCTGGTTCTGCAGAGCCGCCGGGATCACCGTTGACTTGCGGATCGTCCGTCCGCAAGGAGAACACCCGATGAACCGCCTCCCCGTCCCGATCCTCGTCGCCACCGACGCGTCCGAGGATGCGCATGCTGCGATGCGCGTCGCGGCGTCGCTTGCTCGCCGCAGCGGGTCGCCGCTGCACATCGTCCACGTCTGGCAGATGCCGTTCACCTACGGGATCCCTCCGCTCGTGGTCGATCCCAGTCTTGGAGAGGACGCCGGGGAATCGATCCTCGAAGAAGAGCGGGCCGTGGTCGAGAGCTACGGAGCGACCGTGGCCGGGACGCACCTGCGGCGCGGCGCTCCGGCGCTTGCCATCCTGGCGGTCGCCGATGCGATGCACGCCGGCGTTGTCGTGGTCGGCAGGCGCGGCCTCGGCGCCGTGCGGCGGGCTGTGCTCGGCAGCGTCTCGGACGACGTCGTCCAGCACTCCGACGCCCCAGTTCTTGTCGTCCATGGCACCAACTGGCCGCCTTCCCGCGTCGTCGTCGGCGCCGACGGCAGTGACGAGGCCCGCCGTGCCGCCGACCTCGCTGCGGACGTCGCTGAACTCGTCGGCGTGCCGGTCACCCTGGTGCGCGCGCTGCCGCACCTGGCCGCGTCGCTCGGCGGCCCCGCACCATGCCAGGTGCAGGTCAGCAGCGAGGAGCCGTGGCAGGCTCTCGACGGAGCCTCGCAGGACGGCACCGCGCTGCTCGTCGTCGGGCACCGGCGGCCGGGCGACGGTTCTCGGCTGGAGCGGCACAGCGTGGCCGAACGCGTCCTCCACCATGCGGTGGGCTCGGTGCTGGTGGTCCCCGGCCGGCGGGCCCGCATCACGCGGGGTGAGGCGCCCCTCCAGCTGGTGCCACGGGCGTGAGCGCCTCGGTGTCGAGCAGCGACAGGTAGGCCTCGTCCTCCTGCGCCATGTGCAGGCGGAGGACGACGTGGAGTCCGTACAGCAATCGGCGCAGCTCCGGCAGGTCCTCGGCCGACGGCCCGTCGACGTCGAGGTCGTCGATGGCCCGGTCGAGGAGGCGCGCCAGCCGGGCGATCTCGGAGTGAGCGCGGACCATGGTCACGGTCGGCTCGCTGCCGCCGAGCATCGCGCCGACCAGTGGATACAGGTGACGCTCCTCGTCGATCTCGTGCGGCAGCAGCCGCTGCTGCAGGAAGCGGCGCACCTCGTCCAACCCCGCGCGAGCACGCGCCCCGTCTGTTCCATCGAGCGCGTCGGCAACGTCGCGCAGGCGGTCGATCCCGGCGGCCAGGTCAGCGTGTTCGAGACGCACCCGGCCGGCCAGCTCGACCGCCTGCGGGCTGGGCGTCGGCAACGGTGACCGGCCACCGAGGGCGCGCAGTGCGGCCGCGATCGCCAGCGCGTCGATCACCTCCTGCAGGACCGCGCCGGGAGCTGGGGCGAGCAGCCCCGCGGCCGCGATGCCCATCGCCAGCAGCGACAGCCCCATGCCACCGAGGACGCTCTGCAGCGCGATCCGGCGGGTGCGACGGGCGATGGCGAGGCATTCGACCACCCGGTCCAGCCGGTCCGGAAGGATGACCACGTCGGCGGCTTCCGACGAGGCCGTGGCACCGCGCGCCGCCAGCGCCACGCCCACGTCCGCGGCGGCGAGGGCGGGCGCATCGTTGATGCCGTCGCCGACCATGACGACCGTCCCGCCGGGCGCCGAGCCCCGTCGCTCCGCGAGCACCGCGTCCACCTTGTCGCTCGGGGACCGCTCCGCGAGCACGGCGTCCACGCCGACGGCCTCGCCGATCACTGTCGCCACCTCGGGATGGTCGCCGGTCACCATGACGACGCGGTGCACGCCGAGACCGTGGAACATGCGCACAGCGCGGGGAGCGTCGCCGCGGACCTGGTCGGCGAGGACGAGCAGCCCCACCACGGTGCCGTCGACGGCGACCGCGACGCCGGTCAGCCCCTCCAGCGCGGTGCGGCGCCGGACTCGGTGCAGCCACGCCGGCATGTCGGCAACGACCCAGGCCGCGCGGCCGACGGCGACAGCTCGACCGTCGACCATGCCACGCACGCCCTGGCCCGGCGTTTCTGCCACCTCTGACGGATTCGCCAAGGCCAGGTTGCGGTCGCGTGCGGCCCGGACCACGGCGGCGGCGAGGACGTGCGCCGAGACCTGGTCGAGCGAGGCGGCCAGCCGCAGCACCTCGTCCCGCCCGAGGCCGGAGGGGGCCTGCACCTCGACGAGCCGCGACCGGCCGGCGGTCAGCGTGCCGGTCTTGTCGAGCAGGACGACGCGGGCGCGAGCGAGCGCCTCCAGCGTGGCACCGCCCTTGATCACCATGCCGCGGCGCGCCGCCCGCGACATCCCCGAGATCAGCGCCACCGGGACGCCGAGCAGCAGCGGGCAGGGCGTCGCCACCACCAGCACCGCGAGCGCTCGCACGGCGTCGCCGGACACCAGCCAGGCGATGCCCGCAACCGACAGGGTGAGCGGGACGAAGCCGAGCGCCCAGCGGTCGGCCAGCCGGGTCATCGGCGCCCGCACCGCCTGTGCCTGCGCCACCAGCCGCACGATCCCCGCGTACGTGCTCTGCTCGGCGGTCGCGGTGGCACGCAGGTCGAAGGGCGCCCCGGCGTTGACCGAGCCACTGCTGACCCGCTCGCCGCGAACCCGTGACACCGGAACGGCCTCGCCCGTCAGCGCGGATTCGTCCACCACAGCGGCGTCGGACACGACCACCCCGTCGACGGGGACCACCTCGCCTGGCCGCACCAGCAGGACGTCGTCGGGCTGTACCTCCTCGATTGCGCAGTCGTGCAACACCCCGCCGCCGCGGCGGTGGGCAGTGCGCGGCGCTCGAGAGAGAAGCGCGTGCAACTCTCGCTGCGCCCTGGCGGCCGCAAAGGCGTCGAGGCCGTTGCCGGTGGCGAGCATCATCGCCAGCACAGCACCGGCCAGCGCTTCGCCGAGGGCGAGCGCGCCGGCCATGGCCAGGACCGCGACGACGTCCACACCGGGGCGACGATGCCGCACACCCACGGCCAGGTGGACGAGGGCAGGCACCATGCCCACCAGCGTCGTCGCCCGCCACGTCCACCCCGCGACGCCGGGCACACCGACGATGTGGGCGGCACCACCCACGGTGAGGCCGGTCGTGGTCGCGGCGAGGAGCAGAGCGTCGCGCGACAGCAGGAAGCGGGTGCCGGCGTGCACGGTCGACTTCTCTGCGCTGCTCACGTCGTCTCATGCTGGGGGTGGTGGTCGTATGCCGCCAGGGCCGATCGCCTCGGGTCACCGGGACGTGCGCCCCTGGCGCTGCGACTCGGCCCCGATCGAGCATCAGGACATGACGACCGCTCCCGTTGGCAGTACGGCGCCGCAACGCGCGGAGGTCGCCGAGACGCACGTCTCGGTGCTGACCTTCATCGGCGATCGCGTCTACAAGCTGAAGAAGCCGGTGGCACCGGGATTCCTCGACTTCACGACGCGAGAGGCACGACAGCGCGCCTGCCATCGCGAGGTGGCGCTCAACCGGCGCCTCGCTCCCGACGTCTATCTCGGCGTCGCCGACGTGGTCGGCCCGGACGGCGCGATGTGCGACCACCTGGTGGTGATGCGGCGCATGCCCGCGGCGCGGCGGCTGTCGACGCTGGTGGCCGCGGGCGCGGACGTGGACGCCGAGCTGCGCGCGGTGGCCCGTACCGTGGCGGCCTTCCACGAGCGAGCGGCGCGGTCTCCGGAGATCGACGCGCATGCCACCGCCGAGGCTGTGCGCGCGCGCTGGGACGTCTGCGCGGCAGAGCTGTTCCCGCTGCTCGACAGCTACTCCGACCAGGGACTGGCGCGGCGCGTCGTCACCCTGACCGCGCGATTCCTCGCGGGCCGTGCCGCGCTCTTCGCTGCGCGCATCGCGTCGCGGCACGTGGTCGATGGCCACGGCGACCTCACGGCCGATGACATCTTCTGTCTCGACGACGGACCGCGCATCCTCGACTGCGTCGAGTTCGACGACCGCCTGCGCCACGTCGACGTCATTGACGACGTGGCATTCCTGGCCATGGACCTGGAACGGCTCGGCCATGCCGAGCTTGCCGCACGATTCGTGCGCCTGTACCGGGAATACAGCGGAGACACGGCTCCCGCGTCGTTGCTCCACCACTACATCGCCTACCGCGCCATCGTGCGCGCCAAGGTGGCCCGGCTGCGCCACCTCCAGGGCGACGCAGAGGCCGCTGCCGAGGCCGAGGCGCTGCTGCGCATCGCCTTCTGCCACGCAGAGCGGGGACGTGTCGAGCTGCTGCTGGTCGGCGGCGCGCCCGGAACCGGCAAGTCGACGCTGTCGACATCACTGGGGGACGCGCTCGACTGCCAGGTGCTGCGCAGCGACGAAGTGCGCAAGGAGCTGCTCGGCATGGCCCACGATGCACCGGCGCCGGCCCCGTACGGCGAAGGTGCGTACACACGCGACAGCACCGACGCCACGTACCTCGCGCTCCTCCATCGCGCCGAACACCTGATGCGGCGGGGGCACGCGGTCGTGCTCGACGCGACGTGGCGTGAGTCGCGCTGGCGGCACGCTGCAGCGGTGATCGCCAGCCGCAGCGCTGCGGACCTCGTCGAGCTGTGCTGTGAGGCGCCACCAGACGTCGTCGAGAAGCGCATCGCGTCGCGCCCTGGCGGCAGATCAGACGCAACGGTTGAGGTTGCAGAGCGCATCGCCGCCGGTTTCGACGCATGGCCGACGGCCGTGCACCTGGAGACCACCGACGACCCGGCGCAGACGCTGGTCACCGCGCTGCACGCGGTAGCGGAGGTGGCACGCACGGCGCGCCGGCCGGTGCTGGCCCAGACAACGCGGGAGACGTGCTGCGCTACGCCCACTGAGTCGATGTCGCCTGGTGATCCGCGCCCGTACAAGCGGGTGAGGTCTACTTCCTACCCGCTCTCGCAGGTCCGCTGAACAGGAAGATGAGAAGAGCTGCGAACAGCAGCCACATCGCCCAGGCTTGTTCCCATGGCATGGTCTGTCTCCTTGCACAAAGCGCAGTCCATTGGATCGCCGCTCGAATCGTCAACTAGCGTGCGGTCGCAACGCCAGGGCCTTTCGCCTCTGGCTCGCCTGAACATGCGGCCTGATGCTGGCCTTGTTGCAGTGCCACCCTGCTGAGAACATGTGAGATGTCTGGAGAGAACGTTCTGAGGATCCTCGACGAGGCGACCGAACAGGAGATCGGGCGCTGCGCCGGGCCGGCGGCAGGCCGCCGCACTGGCCGTTACCCCCGACAACTTCTATGGCTGACCACACGACGGGTGTGGGGCCTACGATCGAGCGATGAGGTTTTCGGCCCGATCGGTGGCACCAGGGCCGCTCGTCCCCCTCACAGAACTGGGCTTTGGCCTCTGTCTCGTCGACGCGACCGACCGCTAGCGTGAGGTCATGACGAGGTGGGCGTGATGATCTCGCGCATGACCACGGGCGGTGATGCCACGGAGGAGTCCCAATGAGACGAGAAGCCACTTCCACACACGGTTGGCTGACGCGTGCGGCGCTGGCCACCGTGGTGCTCATCGGAGCGTTCCTGATCGTCCTGCCGGTGGCTACCAGCCTGCCCAGCAAGTCAGACGCATCCGGGTCGATGATGACGGCCTTCCGTCCGCAGATGACCGACGCGGCACTCGCGCAGGGACGCGCTGACCAGCAGACCATGGCCGCCATGGGGGATCAGCTCAACAACGCGATGATCCCGGCGCTGGCGGCTCAAATGCAGATGACGCCGCAGCAACTCTCCAGCTACCTGGCGGCCAACTTCCCCGCCACGGGGAAGGGGATGGCGGCGCTGCCCTCGATGCTGCCGTTCTTCACCAACCTGCAGGACACCATGCAGGCGCAGCAGGCCAACTTCCAGCAGGCTGATCAGATCCCCACCGGATTCCTGCCACCGACCACGATGACCGTTCTCTTCGTCATCCCCGGTGTGCTGCTGGTGCTCACCGGATTGCTCGGCCTCTACCGTCCGGCTCGCGTCCGCAGTGCTCTGGCCGCGGCAAGCGTTGTAGCGCTGCTCACAGTGGTGGGGTTGCTGTCGGTGTCGATGTCCTCGAAGGCCTCGGCGGCTGACGAGATGACCACGGCATTCCAGCCCGTCTTCGCCGCTCAGAACGTGCAGCAGGCCCGTGCCTACACGGACACCGCGCAGGCGATGTCGACCGAGTTCACCACCGCCACGTTGCCCGGGCTTGCCACCGCCTTGCACGTGACACCGGCACAGCTCAGCGCCACGATGGCGCAGAACTTTCCCGCTGTGGCCACGGGCGTCGCGCAGCTGCCTCAGATCGTGCAGCGGATGCAGACCGCCACCGGTCTCATCGAGGCCAACGCCGGCAACTACGCCCAGACCGCCTCGATTCCCTGGTCGCCCGGCTCGATGGTGACCATGTTCTGGCTCATGATGGCGCCCGCCTTGCTGGCGCTGGGCGTCGGGGTCGGCGCCCTGGCGGCGAGCAGCCGCCGCCCGACCGTGCTTCAGCCCGCATCGACGATGCGTGGCGCGCTGCACCACTGATCGAGCGTTCCCCTCGTCAGGGGGCACGGGTGAAACATCCCGTGCCCCTTCTTCATGATCACCGGCGTCGGACGTGCGCTTCAGGCCACAGCGCGGTCGAAGCCGTGCGCGAGGGGCACCTCGATGCGGATCACCGGCAGGTCGACCAGCGTGTTGTGAACCGTGCAGTGGCCAACCGCACGCTGCACAGCGGCGACGCGTGCGGGTGCCGTCTCCTCGGGAACCTCGACGCGGATGTCAACGCCGGTGACCCGCCACGGCGGCGCGTCGCTCATCGTCCAGGTGCAATGCACCCTCGCCCCTGACGACTGCGCGCCGAGGGCGCGCCGTGCGTAGTGACCCACGCAGGCCGCGAGCGAGGCGACGAAGAGCTCGACCGGCGTCGGCCCGGCGTCGCCGCCGCCGTCGCTCAACGGCTGGTCGACGAGGAAGGAGTGTCCACGAACGGTGATGCGGTGGCTGTCGCCACCGGTGCTCTCGACTGTGAGTTCCATGGGGATGCCCTCGAATGCCGGCGCACCATGCGCCCTTCTCATGGTTGCGGCCTGCTGCCGGCGCCGCCAGTGCCGAACGGTCACGCGCCGGCCGGCATGGCGCCTGTGACCTTGGTCATGGACCGGCCACCTTTCGCCTCTGTCGCGTGTCACCGGAACCCGGCCACCATGAGCGTGGCATCAGCGAACGTGACAGGAGACTCCAGACAGATGACCGCACCAACCAGCCCCGCCCTTCGCGCACCGCTCAGCGCCTGGGAGGAAGACCTGTTCAACCACTTCACCGCGCACACCCAGAAGGAGACCGACGTCCTTGGCGTGTACGCCGAGATGGCGCAGTCGAGCCCGGACGGGTACGTCCGCTACCTGGCCGCACTCCTCCTCGAGGACGAGCAGCGCCACCACCGCATCTTCACCCAGCTCGCCAACACGCTCGCCTCCCAGGCCAGCCTGACCCCGGGACCGGACGACGTGCCCTCCATCTCACGAACCGAAGAGGCAGCCGATCTGGGGGCGTTGACGCAGCGACTCGTCGACCTTGAGGAGGACGATGCGGTCGAGCTCGCCCGGTTGCGCAAGGAGTTGAAGCCGGTGCGCGAGACGACGCTGTGGGACCTTCTCGTCCAGCTCGCCCAGCGCGACACCGAGAAGCACCTGCTCATCCTCAAGTTCATCGCGGGGGTCGCCAAGAGGGAAGCCCGGCACTGATCCGGCGTCAGAGGAGATCAACAATGGCGGCAACGCTGCAGTTGACGCACCGAGCAATCGGGGTGGAGGTCCGTCGCGGCGCGTACGACGTCATCCTCGACGGGGAGCGTGTCGGGTCGGTCGAAATGAACACCACGTTCCAGACGCCAGTCGATCCTGGACGTCACACCCTCCAAGTCCGCAGTGGCCGAAACTCCAGCCGAACCGTGACGTTCGACGCCACCGAGAGTGAGATCGTCCCTTTCCGATGCACCGGGAAGAGGATCCTGCCACTGTTCCTGGCGTCCTTCGTCGTCCCGAGCCTGGCGCTCTCGCTCCGACGCGAGTAGCCGCGGCTTCGATGAGAACCGGGCGCGGTCAGCGTCTCCTCGTGTATAGCTGAAGTGTTCGCAACCGGAACTCAGATGGGCGACTCCCCACGGTGGCACGATGGGTGGTTCTGGATGTGCGACTGGCTGGCCGGCGAGGTGCTGGTCTTCGACGCCGGCGGAAACCGTGAGGTCGTGGCGCGGGTGGAGGGCCTGCCGTTCTCGATCGACTGGCTCCCGGACGGCCGGCTGCTCGCCACCACCCCGGGTGGTGTGGTGGTCGGCCGGGCTCCGCACCCGACGGCATCTGCGCGGACGCCGATGGCGCGATCTGGTACGCCAGCGTCCCCGGACAGCGCTGTTCGCGCGTCGCCGAGGGAGGCGAGGTGCTCGACACGATCGAGGCCGATCGGGGCTGCTTCGCATGCATGCTCGGCGGTGACCACGGCCGCACCCGGTACATCGTCGCCAACCACTACAGCCGCAGTGGCGCGTCGGACGGGATCGTGCTCGTTCAACGAGTCGCCGTGCCCCACGCGTGGCGCCCCTGAGATCCCGACCGCCCTCGCCGGTACTTGACCTCACGCCGACACCCTCGTAGGCTGAGGCGGCAGCACTCGGGGGTATACAGATGGACGCGACGGTCAACGCCGGTCGGCCGGGCATGTTCTCAAGCCTCTGGCAGCGACAGCTGCACGGCTATCCCGCGACGGGGAGGCGGTACGCCTACCTCGGCATCGTGGTTCTGGCCACGATCGCCCTCTACTACCAGCTGTACATCAACGGGGCCGTGGGCCCGTCGATCCTGCAGGGGTACGGGATCTCCTTCACGTACTACGTGATCATCCTGATCGCCGGCAACGCGCTGGGGGCATTCGGCTCCCTGTTCGCCGGGCTCACCGACCGGTGGGGCCGGGCCAACATCCTTCTCGGCGGTCTGCTGGTCACTGCCCTGCTCGCTCTGCTGGCGGTACCGGCGGCTCGCAACGGGTTCCAGTACGGGGTCATCTACGCGTTCATCGCCATCGTCGAGGGCATGGCCCTGGTGGCCACGCCCGCGCTGATGCGCGACTTCTCACCGCAGGTCGGCCGCGCCACCGCGATGGGCTTCTGGACCATCGGCCCCGTCGCCGGCAGCCTCATCGTCACCGAGGTGTCCAGCCACACCCTCACGCACTTCTCGGACTGGCAGGCGCAGTACAAGATCGCCGGCATCGTCGGCCTGGTCATCTGGGCGGCGGCCTTCGCCTTTCTGCGCGAGCTCTCGCCGCAGCTGCGCGACCAGCTCATGGTGCAGATCGAGGACAGGCAGCTGATCGAAGCCAAGGCCAAGAACGTCGACGTCAAGCGCGCGGTCGAGAACCAGTGGCGCCGGGCGGCCTCGCCTCGCGTCATCGCGTGTGCGATCGGCATCGCGCTGCAGCTGATCCTCTACTACACCGTTGTGGCCTTCTTTGTCATTTACATCACCACCACCTTCCAGCCCGGCTTCTCCCAGGATCAGGCCAACGGGATCCTCAACTGGTACTGGGGCGTGGAGGTGGCCACGCTCATCGTCGTCGGCTTCGTGTCCGACCGGCTGATGGTGCGCAAGCCACTGGCCCTGGCCGGAGGCATCGGCTACGCGGCCACCACGCTGGGCCTGATCATCGCCACCGGCCGCTCCGGCACCAGTTACAACCAGCTGGTCCTGCTCATGGCCTTCTTCGGGTTCTTCGGCGGCCTCGCCTTCCTGCCCTGGATGGCCGCGTTCACCGAGACCGTCGAGCAGATCAGCCCCGCGCTGACGGCGACCGGCCTGGCCGTCTGGGGATGGATCATCCGGGTGACCGTGTCGCTGATCTTCGTGGCCATCATCTTCGTGGTGCCCTCGGTGACGCCGCTGGTCGACCACGGTTCCACCGTGCAGGCGTATCTGGCCGATCCCAACGTGGCCACCGTGGTGGCCCACGGCGCGACGGTGCAGGCGGATCTCAGCGATCCCAGGGTGGCCGCCGCGGTCACCCTGCAGCAGGACCTGCAGGATCCCAAGGTCGCGGCGGCGGTGCCCATCATCGCGGCGCACCCCGCGGTGTTCGCCCAGCTGGCCCAGTACCCGCCGAACGCCATCCCACCGGACGTGCTCGCCGCCGCGGTGGCCGCCCTCGGCGGTGGTCTGCCGGCTCTCCAGCAGCTGCAGACGGTTGCCGCCGCGAGCGGGGATCCGGTCTCCGGTCCGAAGCTGCTCTACGTGGTGACCAACGGACCCGCGGCACAGGCGGCGCTGACCGACCCGGTGGTCGGTCCCAAGCTCGCCTACGTCGCCCAGTACGGCGCGAGTGTCCAGCAGGCGCTGGCCCAACCCGGCGTGCGCGACAAGGTCGCCTACGTCGCGTCCTTCGGCCCCGAGGTGCAGAAGGCGCAGCGCGACACCGGCAGCCAGTGGCAGCACTGGTTCTGGGTCGCCTTCGGCGGGCAGATCGTCTTCCTGCCGCTGCTCTTCTTCCTCACCGGACGCTGGAGCCCGAGCAAGGCGAGAGAGGACGAGCGCGAGCACGGGCGGGCAAGACAGCGCGAGATGCAGGAGCTGGGGCTGACCGGGGCCTAGCCGGCGGGCTTCACTCCCTTTGCCAACTCCGCGTGGCGAAAGCAGCCCGTCAGGTGGTCGTTGACCAGGCCGGCCGCCTGCATGAACGCATAGCAGATGGTCGGACCGACGAACTTGAAACCGCGCTTCTTGAGATCGCTGCTCATCGCTTCCGCCTCGGGACTCTGGGCAGGGATCTGACCGATCCGTGACCAGAGGTTGACCAGAGGACGGCCGTCGACGAACTGCCACAGATGGGCGTCCAGTGACCCGCGCTCCTGCTGGACCGCCAGCGCCGCACGGGCGTTGGTGATGGTGGCAGCCAGCTTCAGGCGGTTGCGGATGATCCCGTCGGTGCCGAGCAGGCGGTCCAGGTCTCGATCCCCGTATCCGGCGATCTTCCTGATGTCGAAGCCGCTCAGCGCCCGGCGGAAGTTGTCGCGCTTCTTGAGGACGATGCTCCAGCTCAGTCCGGCCTGCATGGCGTCGAGCACCATGAACTCGAACAGCCTCCCGTCGTCATGGACCGGCACGCCCCACTCGGTGTCGTGGTAGGCCACCATGAGCGGATCGGTGCCAACCCAGCTGCAGCGGCGGCGGTCCATCGGCTGATTATCCGATGCCATCAGGTGCGGAGTCGCGCTTCCCACCACTCGACGGGCACGACCTTGAGGGCCAGGTCGAGGGTCCCACGGTCGAGCGCCTCGGCAAGCTGGGTCACCACGACGAGCCGGTCGGCGAGCCATTCGCCGCTGCCCTCGCTCTGGATCTGGATCGCCGGGCTGCTGCGGGCTCGCCGCTGCCGGCGAGGGTCGTCAGGCGGGTCGGACAGGTCCAGCAGCGCGGCGATCCAGGCGACTTCGCCGGCCAGCTCGACGTGCCGGTCGAGCACCTCGGTGTACTCCTCGGCGTTGAGCATGACACCGGCCCACCGGCCCAGGACTTCGTCGGCATGGTCGGCGAGAAAACCGATCTCCGCGTGCAACCGGGCGCGGCCGGCGGCGTCGTCGAGAGTGGCGCGAAGCGCCGCCGTCAGCCCGCGGGTGTCGCGAACCAGTGCAGCGCCGGCGTCGATGGATTCCTGCTGATTCGCGGCGGTCGAGGACATCCCGAGCGCCTCCACGACGCCCAACCACATCATGCGCGCGTTGCGAACCAGCTCGAACATCACGTATTGGGCGAGGACGCTCCATCGCTGTCTGCGCCGTCGGGCGAGGACCTCGTCGATCACCGCGACCGACAGCAGGACCACGATCACGCCCGAAACCAAGCTGGCCAGGAACGAGTGTTGCGCCCAGAACGCATTGCTCGTGATGTCGGACACCACGCCACCGACAACGGCCAGAAGGGCAAGAATCGCGGTGATCCGCGTCCGTCGCCGATACGACTTGAGCGAGCGCGAGCGGCGTGGACGTTGCGGTTGGCGCCTCACTCGAGCATGCGCCGGGCGAGCTGTGTCCGCGACCTCACCTCCAGCTTGCGGAACACCCTGTGCAGGTGGTACTCGACGGTGCTCGGGCTGATGAACAGTTGGGCCGCGATCTCGGCGTTGCTCGCGCCGTGCCCCACCAGCTGCGCGATCTGCGTCTCCTGCGGCGTGAGGTCGTTGCCGGTGTCGGGAGTCCGCTTGCGCGCATGCTCCGCGGTGGCGCGCAGCTCGACGCGGGCGCGCTCCGCGAAACCGTCCGCGCCGAACTCGGTGAACAGCTCGCGCGCCGCGCGCAGCTCTCCGCGTGCCGCCGCGGGCCGGTGCTCGCGCCGCAGCCATTCGCCGAAGACGAGGTGGGTGCGGGCGAGGTCCAGGCCCTCGAGTCGCAGCCCGGCCAGTCCGTGCAGCTCTCTCGGGATGGTTCGAGTTCCGAAGACGAAGGCCACGCGTTCGGTGGCCGGCCGGCGGGCGGCGAAGGCGACCGCCTGCGCCGATTCCCGGTCGAGCCACTGCGCATCGTCGACGACGCAGAGGACGGGCCGCTCGGCAGCCAGGTGCGACAGCAGGTTGAGCACCGCAAGGCCCACCACCAGGCGATCCGGAGCAGCGCCGGTGGTCAGCGCCAAGGCGACACCGAGCGCATCGCGCTGCGGCGCCGGAAGCCGTTCGCGGCGGGCGAGCCACGGCGCGCACAGCTGATGCAGCGCGGCAAAGGGGACCTCGGCCTCCGCCTCGTTGCCCACCGTGCGCAACAGGTGAAAGTCCGTGGCCCCGGCGATCGCATGGTCCAGCAACGCGGACTTGCCGATGCCCGGCTCCCCGTGCACGACCATCGCGCCGCCGTGGCCGCCGCGCGCCGATTCCAGGAGCCGGTCGAGGGCCGCGCACTCGTCGCGCCGGCCGAAGAGCATCCCTGATCCTCCGTTGACCTGAGGCCGCCCAGCGTAGACGAGCCGGCGACCGGGGTGCCCCAGGCGGCACAGGGACTGTGGGTGTCCTGGACGCCATCGACCGCGGCCGGTCGCCAAGCTGATCATGACCGCGCTGTGGACCGAGGTGTGCCTGGCTTTCCCTTCGCTCGATGCCCTGCGCGAAGGGTCTGACGGCGCCTGCCCGTGAGCGTTGCCGCAGCGCTTGCTGATCCCACCGCGGTTGCGTTTCTTCGCAAGGCCGACTCGGTGATGGCGCGCCTCATCGACGCGCGTCCGGACTTCCGGCCGCGCGCCTGGATGCAGGAGCTGCCGCCACTCGACGCCTTCGGGACCCTGATCTTCCAGGTGGTCGGCCAGCAGCTCTCGGTGAGTGCGACACGCACCATCCTCTCGCGCATCGAGCAGCGGTGGTCGCCGACCTGCTGCCGCCGCCGGCGCACCACGTCAAGGCGTTCGGCACCCTCGCGGCGCCGTCCGTCGCCGACGGCGCGGGCCGGAGTCCGACCCGCGCCGGTGGAGTTGATGCGGCACTGCGCATCGCGATGTCCGGTGACCTGCGCCAATACGGCGGCCTGAACGGGCGCCTGCTCGACGTCGAGCAGGCGCGCTCCGCCGTCATGGCGTCGGATCAGTAGTAGAGCGTCCAGACGTTGGCGCTGGGCTGCGGCTTGCCGTTCAGGCCTGTGTTGGTGTTGAAGTAGATCCGGGCGCGGTGGATGTGCATCCCGGTCGTGCCGAGGTTGACCGGGTACGAGCACAGGGGCACCGCCAGGACAACCGTCACCGAGCCCGCTGTCGCCTGCATCCCGCCGGGGGCGTCATAGCAGCCGGGGATGTCGGACCACGCGCCCGTGGTCAGGTTCTGGTCCTGGATGACCAGCTTCGTCCACAGCGTGTAGTTGAAATGCGTGAACGAGAAGCAGGTGATGACGCCCGCGGCGGTGTCGTTGGCGCTGGTGGCGGTCTGCCCGCCGTTGACGCCGAGGTCGACGTTGTCGTTGATCCGCTCGCCGGCGGCGATCGGCTCGCAGGTGGTGTTGGGGTCGGTGGTGTTCGCGGCAAGGGCGCTGGCGAAGTCCAGCGAGTTGCCGGCGACGGCGCCGGCGAGGGACAGGGCGTCGCCGGTGGCGTCGGCGTGGGCGGTGACGCTGTGTCCGGCCATGAGCAGGGCGACCGAGAGTCCGGCGCCGATGATCCTGATGCGAGTTCTGGTCAGCATGTCCTTTCCTTCCCGTGATGCAGCGGTTGACCGGAGACCATCCACGTGGGTCCCCGGCACCTCTACGTCGCCCGGGCGGCCTTCCCTCGCGCCGATCTACTGTGGTGGGCAGCCCACCGTGCCGTCGCGGTGGACGAGCTCGAACTGCTCGACGCATCCGAGAGCCCGGCCGCCCGGACCGGGAGGCGTGTACCCGACCACGGTGATCTCGTACGCCTGACCGCCGATGCCGAGGTACATCTGGGAGATCGTGGGGTTGGCCGATCGCCGCGCGGCGGCCGGCGCCTCTGCCGCGGTGCGGCGCACCGATGCGGCGGCCGGTGCCGCGCCGGCTGCCTGCTGGGCGGCGCGGGCGAGCAGCGGGGGTGCGACTGCCGCCGCGCTGTCGAGCCACGCGGGGGCCGGCACGATCGCCGTCGGGACGCGGCCGTGGTGGCGCGGTGCGTCCGTGGAGGGCGGCATCGAGGAGAGCACCAGGCAGCCCGCCGACAGCATGGCCATCGACGCATACACCGTCGCCGGCCGCTGGCGAAGGCGGCGCAGATACTCGGCGACGAGCAGCACGCCGGCGCCTGCCCAGGCGCGCATGCGCAAGCGCCCGCGGGTGAAGGCGCTCTCCACCGCCTTGTAGGAGAGGCTGAGCCGCGCCGCTGCTTCGCCCATGCTGTACCCGGCGGCGCGCTCGCGGAGGACGTCGCGCTCCCGTTCGGGAAGGCGCTCCAACTGCGCGGCCAGCCATCGCGCCTGGTCGCTGTCGAGGACCGCTTCGTCCGGCGGCTGATGTTGCGCGGGGACGGACACCAGCCGGGGCAGGTGGCGGCGCGCCCGCTCCCGGGCGCGATGCATGTCCACGGCGAGGCGCACGGTCACACTGGTCAGCAGCGCGCCGACACGCTCAGGTTCGAGCCTGTCGAACTCGGCGACGCGCAGCATCGCCTCGTGGACGCAGTCCTCGGCGTCCTCCTGGCTGGGGCAGCGTCGCCGCGCCACGTTGAGCATGTGCTCGCGATGGGGCAGCACCAGCGCCCAGCGCGCCTCGATGTCATCGGCCATGGCCGAATCCCCTCCGAACCCCTTCCTTCGCCCCCACACCAAGGACCGGGGCCTTGCGGTGTTTGTTGCGCCACGGCAGGCCGCGCACCTCCGTCCGGGATCGAAGTACCCTCCACCTTCGCGCGGGGATGACGCTCACAGGAGAGATCGATGGAACAGTCGACGCAGCCGGTGTCCGAGAACCACTACCGGCGCTTTCTTGACGAGTGCACCCACCTGGCCAGGCCCTTCGGCTCAGGCGGGTTCGGCGAGAAGGCGGAGGCGTTCGCGCGCTTCTTCGGCACGCCCAAGTTCCTTGTCGGCCAGACGGTCGTGGTCGGCGCGTGGATCCTCATCAACGCGCTGTCGATCGTCCACTTCGACCTCTACCCCTTCATCCTGCTCAACCTGATGTTCAGCCTGCAGGCCGCCTACGCCGCACCGCTCATCCTGCTCGCCCAGACGCGCCAGGCGGATCGCGACAAGGCGCACGCCGAGGCCGACGCCAAGCACCGTGAGGCGGTGGCCCGGGCCGCGCTGAAGCGCCAGGAGCTGGCCGAGAGCGGGATCACCCTGCTCAAGGAGCTGCTTGACGAGAACACCCGGCTGACCCGCCAGGTCGAGGACCTCACCAAGCAGATCCACGGCCGGGTGGTCAGCGCGTAGTCGACCGCTCAGCACTCGCGGCGTCCACGCGCCTGGCGAGCACCTCGACCAGGTGCTCGAAGCGCAGCGACGGTCGCCCGGCGGCGAACGCCGCGCCGCGGAGGTGGAGCAGGCACCCGGGGTTGTCGCTGACCACCACCGTCGCGCCGGTGGCGTCGATGTTCTCCAGCTTGCGCAGCACCATGCCCCTGCCCAGCTCCGGCGCGGTGAAGGACGTCGACCCTCCGAAGCCGCAGCACACCGACGACTCCGGCAGCTCGCGGAGCTGGATCGCGCAGACGCCCTCCAGCAGCCGCCGCGCCGCGCCGTCAGCCCCGAGCACGGTGCGCGTCTGGCAGAACGGGTGATACGTGTACGCCTGCGTGTCCCCGGATGCGGCGAGGGCGCCGTCGGGCAGTCGGGCCACGGTGTCGAGGAACGTCGCCATGTCAAGCGTTCGCTCCGCCAGACGCTGAGCGCGAGCGCACCAGGCCGGGTCGTCCGCGAAGAGGCCGGGGTAGTCGTGCAGCAGCATGGCCACGCAGGAGTTGGCGGGACTGACCACCCAGTCCGCACCGCTGCTCTCCAGGGCCGCGATGGTCTGCTGCGCCATGGCGCGCGCGCCGGCCCAGTCGCCGGAGTCGAACAGCGGCAGTCCGCAGCAGTGCTGCGAGCGCGGCACGACCACGTCGGCACCGCACGCCGCCAATAGCCGCACCGCCGACTGCGCCAGCTCCGGGCGGAAGCGATCGGTGATGCACTGGATGAAGAGGGCCACCCGCAGTCCGCGCGCGCCGCTGGAAGCCAGGGGACCCTCGCCCGCGCCCGCCGTGGTCGCCGGCAGCAGGCGGTGCGCGGGACGTGGCGCCATCGCGGGAATGGCCCGCCAGGCGTGCCGCCGCGGACGCGGCACGCGCAGCCGGCCGTCGTGGCGCAGCGGCGCCGTGGCGATCGCGCCGGCGGTGGCCAGCGCGCCGAAGAGCCGCGGTCGCCGCCACACCGCGAACGCGGCGCGACGCAGGGCGCCCAGGCCGCGCTGCTCGACGACGCGGCGGCGCACGGCGAGGATCTGCCGCGGCAGCGGGATGTCGACCGGGCACACCGTCTGGCAGGCGTTGCAGCTCACGCACAGCGACTGCGGCCCGGCGGCCGCGTCGAGGCCGTGGTGAAAGGGCGTGTTGACCAGCCCGATGGCACCGGAGTAGATGTGCCCGAACACCTGCCCGCCGACCACCTGGTACGGCGGGCACACACTGGCGCACGCGGCACAGCGGATGCAGCGCAGCGCGTCGCGGAACTCGGGGTCGTCGCGCATGGCGCCGCGTCCGTTGTCGAGGAGGACGACGTGGATCTGCTGGCCGTCGCCAGGTGCGGCGATCAGCGTGGTGTAGGTGGTGATCACCTGGCCGGTGGCCGAGCGGGCCAGCAGGCGCACCTGGGACACGGCGTCGTCCAGGGTGGGCAGCAGCTTCTCCACGCCGGCGAGCACGATCTGCACGTCGACCAAGGCGGTGAGCAAGCCCTCGTTGCCCTCGTTGGTAACGAGCAGGACGGCGCCGCTCTCGGCGACCAGCGCGTTGGCCCCGGTGATGCCGACGCGAGCGTCGAGGAAACGTGGCCGCAGCGCCCCGCGCACCACGCCGACCTGTCCGGCGACGTCGTCGTCCGGCACCGGGCCGCCGGTGGCGGTGCGCAGCGTGGCCGCCACCTGCCGCCGGTTGAGGTGGATGGCCGGCATCACCATGTGCGAGGGTGTCTCGCCGCGGAGCTGCACGATCCACTCGCCGACATCCGTCTCCACCGCGGCGATGCCCCGCTCTTCGAGACGGTGGTTGAGGTGGATCTCCTCGCTGGCCATCGACTTGGTCTTGATCACCGTCTGCGCACCGTGCTCGCGGCAGATGGCGGCGACGATCTCCACCGCGTCGTCCTCGGTGGCGGCGGCGTGCACCGACATCCCCGCCTTCCGCGCCCGTTCTGTGAACTGCGCCAGCAGTTCCGGCTGCCGCGCGATTGCGTCGTCTTTGGCCGCAACCAGCCGGCGCCGCAGCGTCTCGAAGCCCTCGGGCGCCGCTCCCGGTGCGAAGCGCGCGTCCCGGCCGGACTGCCAGCCGCGCTGGAAGGCGAGCAGGTTGCCGCCCAGCTGCGGGTTGTCGGCCGCCGCCCGGTAGCGGGCCGCGAAGCCGTCAGCCACGCGACCCCTCCCCCACCACCACGACGTGAACCCGCCGCGGACCGTGGGCGCCGACGGTGATCACCCGTTCGATGTCGGCGGTGCGGCTCGGCCCGGTCACCAGGGAGACGTAGGCGGCGCCCGCCGCCATGAGCGAGCGCATCGCGGCCGCGGCGCCGTCCAGCGAGGCGAGCAGCGTTGCCGCGTCGAGAACGACGATGTGGAGCGGCGGCAGCAGTGAGACCAGCCGCTCCCGGCGCGACGCCGGGGCGAGCAGGACCGAGCCGGTCTCGGCGACGCCGAGGAGCGCGTGCGAGACACCGGTGGCGGCGGCGACGATGCGCGCCAGGTCGTCGCCGGCGACCTCGGCCCCGGGTGCGAACGAGGACGCCGCGGCAGTGGCCACGGCCGTGCCGCCGGCCTCGGCGCAGAGTGCGGAGATGCGGTCACGTGCGGCAGGAACTCCGGCGACGACGTCCACCGAGCCGTCCACCGCGCGCAACCGCGTGACGAAGTCCTCGATCAGCGCGGTGGTGGCCGCCATGCCGGCTATGCGGACCGGCCGGTCGAGGATCCCCGCACCACCAGCCGCGGTGCCAGCGTCAGCGATGTGACCTCCGCCTCGGGATGCTCGATGCGGTGCAACAGCATGTCCGCCGCGGCGCGCCCCATCTCCTCGGTGCGCTGGTCCACCGAGGTGAGGCTGAGGGTGCGCCACGCCGCCATCGGCGTGTCGTCGTAGCCGACCACGCCGACGTCCTCGGGGACGGACAGCCCCAGCTCCAGCGCGGCGGCGATCACCGCCGCGGCCATGACGTCGTCGATGGCGAACACGGCGTCGGCGCCGCGTCGCAGCAGCTCCAGGCCGCAGGTGAAGGCGTCGTCGTAGCGCAGCGACCTGCAGCGCGTGTCGAGCCGGCGCTGCAGCGGCCGGCCCGCGGCGGCGAGTGCCCCGGCGAATCCGCTGCGCCGGTCGCGCACCGGCGAGACGTCGGGGTCCGCGTAGAGGAGGCCGATGCGCCGGTAGCCGGCGTCGAGCAGGTGCTCGGCGGCGAGCCGCCCGCCGCTGAGGTTGTCGCCGCTCACCGAGGCGACGCCGTCATAGCGGTCGATGGCCACGACGGGCACGTCGCGGCGCCCCATCACCTCGGGGTCGTGCGGCACGGTGACCAGCAGGCCGTCGACGTGGCGGTCGACGAGGCGCTGGGCCAGCTCCCGCTGCCGCGACGCCTCACCGCCGAGGTCGGCGATGAAGGACGCGTATCCCGCCTCCTGGAGCCGCGCGTCGACGCCGCGGGCGAGCTCGGCGAAGAAGGGATTGGTGAGGTCGCCGACCACCAGGCCGACGGTCAGGCTGCGCCGCAGCGACAGCCCGCGCGCCAAGGGGTTGACCCGGTACTCGAGGCGGGCGGCGACGCGCTCCACCCGCCGCCGGGTCGGCGCGCTGATGCGCGGGTCGCCGCTGAGCGCGCGCGAGGCCGTGGCCACTGACACCTTGGCCAGCGCGGCGACGTCGCGCAGACGTGGGGTGGAACCGGCCCTGGCCTGGCGTTGCTCTCCGGGCATGGCCGCGATCATCGCAGGAACGCGGCCGGCACACCCCCGTCGACCGGGATCACCGCCCCCGTGGTCCTGGCCAGGTCGCCGCCCACCAGGACCATCGCCGCGGCGGCGATGTCCTCTGGGAGGATCTCCCGTCCCAGCAGCGAGCGGCGCGCGTAGTATTCGCCAAGCTTGTCCGGATCGACGCCGTAGCGGGCGGCGCGCTCCTCACCCCAGCCGCCGGAGAAGATCTTCGACCCGCGCACCACGGCGTCGGGGTTGATGGCGTTGACCCGGATCCCGTGCTGGGCCAGCTCCGCCGCGAGCAGGCGCATCTGGTGGAGCTGCGCGGCCTTGGCGCTGGAGTAGCCGACGTTGTCCGGCTGCACCGCCACCGCGTTCTTGGACACCACGTAGACGATGTCGCCGCCCAACCCCTGGGCGATGGCGCGCCGGGCGAAGGCGCGCGAGACCAGGAATGACCCACGGTCGATGACCGCGTGGAGGCGCTCGTAGTCGGCCAGGCTGTGCTCCACCAGCGGCTGCGACACGGAGATGCCGGCGTTGTTGACCACCAGGTCGACACCGCCGTAGCGCAGGCAGGCCTCGTCGAAGGCGCGCTCCACCGAGGCCTCGTCGGTGAC
Organism: Candidatus Angelobacter sp.; assembly: GCA_035569495.1. Classification (GTDB taxonomy): domain Bacteria; phylum Chloroflexota; class Dormibacteria; order Aeolococcales; family Aeolococcaceae; genus DASRDZ01. The sequence continues at coordinate 264,279 of DATMMX010000038.1, forward strand.
GTCGAGCGGCAGCGACGTCGCCTGCTCGCCGATCTCGGCGGCGAGCGCCGTGGCGTCGGCGGGGTCGAGGTCGGCGAGGACCACGCAGGCGCCCTCGGCGGCGAAGCGGCAGGCGATGGCGGCGCCGATGCCGCCCGCGGCGCCGGTGACCAGGGCGACGCGCCGGCTCAGCGGCTTCTCCGCGGGCAGGCGGCGCAGCTTGGCCTCCTCGAGCGCCCAATACTCGACGCGGAAGGCCTCGGCCTCGCTCATGCCGGCGTAGCGGCTCAGCGCTTCGGCGCCGCGCATGACGTTGATGGCGTTGACGTAGAACTCACCGGCGATGCGGGCGGCTGCCGCGGTGGCGCCCATGGAGACCATGCCCACTCCCGGCCAGAGCACCACCACCGGCTGGGGGTCGCGCATGAGCGGCGAGTCGGGCTGGGCATTGGCGTCGTAGTACGCGGAGTATTGGTCGCAATAGGCGGCAACTGCGGCGGCCAGGCGATCCCTGCAGGCCACCGGGTCGTCGCCGGGCGCGAGGTCGAGCAGCAGGGGTGTGCGCTTGGTGCGCAGGAAGTGGTCGGGGCAGCTCGTCCCCTGCCGGGCCAGGCGCGCCGCATCCACAGAACCGGCGAACTCCAGCACCACCGGGTCGTCGCGGAAGTGGGCGACCACCGGACGCCTGCCGCTGCACAGGCCGCGGAGCACGGGGAGCAGCCGCGCGGCCTGGGCGCGGCGCCGCTCCGGCGCCAGGTCCTCGACACGGCGGCCACCGAAGGCGGGACCTTCGCGCAACGCAGCCGCCGCGTCGATGTGGCGGGCGGCGCGCTCGACGGCGTCCAGGGTGATGCGGTAACACTCCTCGGAGGTGTCGCCCCAGGTGATCAACCCGTGGCCGCCGAGGACCACACCGCGCAGCTGGGGACGCGCTGCCACCAGGTCGCGCAGGCGCAGGGCGAGGTCGAAGCCGGGCCGCTGCCAGTCCAGCCAGCCGACCGTGCCGCCGTACAGTGCGGCGACGATCTCCTCGCCACCTTCGCAGGTGGCCAGCGCGATCACCGCGTCGGGGTGGACGTGGTCGACGTGGGTGAAGGGCACGAGCGCGTGCAGCGGTGTGTCGATGGAGGGGGCCGCGCCGGGCCCGGCCTCGCAGGCGCTGAGCAGGCCGGCCTGGTCGTCCTCGTGCTCGACGCCCCGGTAGCCGCGTTCCAGCGCGCGGACGCGCTCGACGTCGAGCACCGCCAGGCCGGCGCGCCGCAGTGTGCCCAGGTCGCCGCCCGAGCCCTTGACGAAGAGCTGCACCCGCTCCTCGCCGCTGACCGGGTCGGTGGCGCGCACCTTGCAGCTGGTGTTGCCGCCGGCGAAGTTGGTCACGCGCAGGTCGGCGCCGAGCCGGTGCGAGCGGTCCAGCAGCGCTTCGACCGCGTCCAGGGTGGTGACCGAGGTGGCGCTCATCGCCGCCGCATGCTAGCATCCCCGTGCAACCGCTTGCACAACGACGAACCCACGAGGACGCCGTCCCGATGAGCATCGACTTCGACGAGGCCCGGCTGCGCGCCGTGCTGGACGCCTTCCAGCTCGAGCTTCCCTCCTGGGGGTTCAGCAACAGCGGCACCCGCTTCCGCGTCTTCCCCCAGCCCGGTGCGCCCCGCGATGCCTTCGAGAAGATCGACGACGCCGCCACCGTGCATCGCTGGACCGCGGCGACGCCACTGGTCTCGCTGCACATCCCCTGGGACCGCGTCGACGACCCCGCCGCGCTGGCGGCCCACGCGGCGAGCCAGGGCGTGCGCATCGGCGCCGTCAACAGCAACACCTTTCAGGACGAGGACTATCGCCTTGGCAGCCTCGCCCATCCCGACAATGCGGTGCGCCGCAAGGCCATGGCCCACATGGCCGAGTGCTGCGAGATCATCGTGGCCAGCGGTGCGCATGCGCTCAAGGTCTGGCTCGGCGACGGCACCAATTACCCGGGCCAGGACGACTTCCGATCGCGCAAGCGCCGTCTCCAGGACGCCGTGCGCGAGATCCACGGCAGCCTGCCCGCGCCGGCCCGCCTGCTCATCGAGTACAAGCTCTACGAGCCGGCCTTCTACCACACCGACATCCAGGACTGGGGCATGGCCCTGCTGCTCGCCGAGCATGCCGGGGAACGCGCTCGCGTGGTCGTCGACCTCGGCCACCACGCCCACGGCGTCAACATCGAGCAGATCGTCGCCGTGCTGCTCGACGAGGGCCGCCTCGGCGCCTTCGACCTCAACGATCGCAAGTACGGCGACGACGACCTCATCGCCGGCTCCGTCAACCCCTACCAGCTCTTCCTCATCTTCAACGAGCTGGCCGCGGCCGGTGCGCAGAGCGACGCCGCCGGGCAGTGCGCCCGCGCCGTGTCGTACATGGTCGACCAGTCGCACAACATCGAGGCCAAGGTGCCGGCCATGATCCACACCGTGATGACCCTGCAGGAGCAGTGGGTCAAGGCGCATCTCGTCGACCGTGCCGCCCTGCGCGCGGCCCAGCAATCCGGCGACGTCATCGACGCCACCGCCTGCCTCAAGGACGCCTTCGACACCGACGTGCGGCCGCTGCTGGCGCGGTGGCGCGAGGCGCGCGGCCTGCCCGCCAACCCGCTGCGCGCCTATCGGGAGAGCGGGGAGGCGCAGGCGCGCAGTGAGAGTCGCCGCGAGGGCGTCCCCGCCGGCTGGAGCTGACCCGCATGGCCCGCGCCGTGGTCGCGGCCGTTGACCTGGGCGCCGAGAGCGGCCGCGTCGTCCGCGGTGAGCTGAGCGCTGACGGCATCGTCCTCGACGAGCGGCACCGCTTCGCCAACCGGCCGGTGTCGCTTCCCGACCGTCTGGCATGGGACATAACGGGCATCTTCGGCGCGGTTCTCGACGGTCTGCGCGCGGTGCCCGATGCGCAGAGCATCGGCGTCGACTGCTGGGGCGTCGACTTCGCCCTGCTGCGCAAGGACGGTTCGCTCACCGGGCTGCCGCGCAGCTATCGCGATCCGCTCACCGCGGGCATTCTCGACGCGCTCTTCGACTGCATCCCCGCGGCGACGCTGTTCGCGCGCACCGGCATCCAGATGATGGAGATCAACACCCTCTGCCAGCTCCTCGCCCTGCGCCGCGCCGGAAGTCCCGAGCTGGCCGGGGCGCGGCATCTGCTGCTGCTTCCCGATCTCCTGCAGCACTGGCTCGGCGCCGACCCGGTGTGCGAGCGGACCAACGCGGGCACCACGCAGATGCTCGGCCTCGACGGCACATGGGCCGGCGACGTGATCCGCGCCTGCGGCCTCGATCCCGAGCTGCTAGGCCCGCTGGTCGAGGCGGGGACGGTGATCGGCCGCCTCGACGGGCGCTTGGCCGCAGCCTCGGGATCCCGGCCGTCACTGGTGGCGGTGGCCAGCCACGACACGGCGTCGGCGGTGGCCGCCATCCCGCTGCAGCGCGACGACGCGGTGTTCATCAGCTCAGGCACCTGGTCGCTGGTCGGCATGGAGCGCGACGCGCCGTGCCGCAACGACGTGGCGCTGCGCTACAACCTCAGCAACGAGCGCGGGGTCGACGGAACGGTGCAGCTGCTGCGCAACGTCGCCGGCCTCTGGCTGGTGCAGCGCCTACGACACTCGCTCGGCGCCGCCGCCGGTGGAGCCACGCCGTCGTACGCCGAGCTGATCGCGCTTGCCGAGCAGGCGCCGCCGCTGCGCAGCGTCCTCGATCCCGACGATCCCCGCTTCCTGCGTGAGCCCGACGTTGCTGCCACGGCTGGCAGCATCTGCCGGGCTGCCGGTGAGCCGGTGCCACAGGACACCGCAGCACTGCTGCGCGCGTTGCTGGAGAGCCTGGCCCTGCGCTACCGCTGGTGCGTCGACGCCCTCCGCGCCGCCACCGGCGCGGCGCCGCAGGTGGTCCACGTGGTCGGCGGGGGCAGCCGCAACGCGCTGCTCTGCCGGCTCACCGCGTCGGCGACGGGGTTGCCGGTGCTGGCCGGCCCCGTCGAGGCGACGGCCACCGGCAACGTGCTGGTCCAGCTCGTCGCCACGGGCGCGCTCGACAGCGTCGCCGAGGGCCGCGCACTGCTGGCGCGCACGACACCGGTGGTCCGCTACGAACCGGACGGCGATGCTCGCTGGGACGAGGCCTACGCGCGTTTCTGCGCGCTGCCGAGCGTCGGCGGTACACCGCAGCTCGGTTGCACCACGCGGAGCCTGCCAGCGAAGCGGTGACGCCCGTCGCCCAGCCGGCGCGCCGTCCAGCCGTCGATGGGCAGCTCGGCCCACGCGGTGGTCCCCGCGGGCACGGCGAGGGTGCACTCGAAGTGCTCGCCGTCGACGCTCCACTCGACCGCCACCTCGCCGTACGGGCCCAGGTGGCGCGCCGACGACGCGGTCAGGCCGCCGCCGGGCAGCGGCCGGATCCGGACGCTGCGATAGCCGGGCTCCAAGGGCGCGATCCCGGCGACGGTGCGGTGCAGCCAGTCGACCACAGCGCCGAGCGCGTAGTGGTTGAAGGAGGTCATCTCGTCGGTGTTGACACGGCCGTCGGGTCGCAGGCTGTCCCATCGCTCCCAGATGGTCGTCGCCCCCTGCGTCACCGGGTACAGCCACGACGGGCACTCGGTCTGCAGGAGCAGGCGGTAGGCGGTGTCGAGCTGCCCGGTCTCGGTGAGCGCGTCACACACCAGCGGGGTGCCCACGAAGCCGGTGGCGATGTGATGTCCGTTGGCCTGCGCGATCTGCGCCATGCGCCGCCCGGCATCGACCATCTCGTCACCGCCGGTGAGCAGGTGGAAGCACACGGCGAGCGCGTACGCGGTGAGGGTGTCGCTCGACAGGCGACCGTCCGGGTGGCGGAACAGTTCTCGCCAGCGTTGGCGGTATCTCGCGGCCAGCGCCTCGTACCGCGCGGCGTCCTGGTCGCGCTGCAGGACCGCGGCGCTGGCGGCGACGATGTCGAGCGAGTGCACCAGGTGGGCGCCGGCGATGAGCACGGGCTCGGTGGCGCCGGCGCTGGGCTTGTCGGCCGGCGCCGCCGGGTCGAGCCAGTCGCCGAACTGGAAGAGCTCGGGATTGAGGGAGGGGCCGTGCGCCTCGACACATGCGTCGACGTAGGCGGTCATGCTGCGGTACCCGCGAGACAGCAGCCCCGCGTCGCCGAACCGCTGGTAGCACACCCAGGGGACGATGACCGCGGCGTCGCCCCAGGCCGCCGCGGTGCCGCTGCCGTGGGGCTCGGCGGACGGCATCGGGACGACGAACGGCACTCCCCCATCCGCGTACTGGTCCGCCGCCAGGTCGGCCAGCCAGGAGTCGAGGAAGCCCGAGCAGTCGTAGAGGAACGTGGCGCTGGGCGCGAACACCTGGATGTCGCCGGTCCAGCCCAGGCGCTCGTCACGCTGCGGGCAATCGGTGGGCACGTCGACGAAGTTGCCGCGCATCGACCACACGGCGTTCTCGTGCAACCGATTGACCAGGTGGTTCGAGCAGGAGAACCAGCCGGTGCGGCGCATGTCGCTGTGACAGACCTGGGCTTCCAGGTTGGCCGCCGACGGGCCGCCGGGCCAGCCGCTGATCTCCGCGTAGCGGAACCCGTGCATGGTGAACTCCGGGACCCAGGACTCGCCGCCGCGCCCGGCGCTGATGTAGCGGTCCGTCTGCCGCGCCGCGCGCAACGGCGCGGTGCACAGCTCGCCGTCCTGCAGCGCCTCGGCGTGACGCACCACGATCTCGGTGCCTGCGGGGGCGCTGATGCCGCGCAGCCGCAGCCGGCCGACCAGGTTCTGGCCGAAGTCCGCGATGACGGCGCCGGACCGCGAGTGCAGCAGCTCGACCGGCGCCACGGTCTCAATGCAACGCACGGCTGGCGACGTCTGCGGCACCAGCGTCGCGCGATCCCGCTCCACGACGACGCAACCCGCCCAGGTGCTGTCATCGAAGCCGGGCCGGTCCCAGCCGTCGACCTGCGCTTCGAGCCGCGCGTCATACACCGCGCCCATGTAGAGGTCGGCGCTGCGCAGCGGGCCCTCGCCGGCTCGCCATGCCGTGTCCGTGGCGACGATCTGGCTGCGGCCATCGGCATAGGCCAGCTCGAGCTGGGCGAGCGCCGCCCGGCGCGTGCCGTACCAGTTCCGCCGTTCGCCGAAGATGAAGCCACGGTACCAGCCGTCGGCGAGGGTGATGCCGACGGCGTTCGCACCGGTGCTCAGGTGTGCCGTGATGTCGTACTCCTGGAAGCGCAGGCGCGACCGGTACGCGCTCCATCCCGGGGTGAGCAGATCGTCGCCGACACGGCGCCCGTTGATCGACGCGGCGTACAGGCCGTGGGCGGTGATGCGAAGGCGCGCCGCGACAAGGCCCTCCTGCACCCTGAACTCACGGCGCAGCAGGGCGGGCGGTTGCGTGCCGGTGAGGTCCTCGGGCAGGTCCGGGCTGATCGCCTCCGCGACCCAGGTCAGGATGACGGCACCTGCTTCACCAGGTCACTCTCCTGTTGCGCCAGCTGTTCGGCCTGCGTCGCCCACGCGCCGGTCGCGCTGCAGGTGAGCGTCTCGATGGCGAAGCGATGCACCGGCGCCCACACGCCTTCGCAGACCACCGCGTGACCAGCCTGCCGCGTCGCGCCGTGGATGACGAAGACGTAGGAGCCCGGCAGCGCGGTGTGCGGCGTCACGAAGGTATTGCTCCCCCCGCTCATGTCATTGACCTCGACCTGCACCAGCCTGCCGGCATCGCTCGCGCGGTCGAAGGCGACCAGGATCACGGTCACGTAGTCGTCGGCATCCTGGGTCCACACGCGGACGCGCGCGTCCTTGAAGGAGGAACCGGCGAGCATCTGTGACACGGCGGCCGCGTCGGCCGGTGTCGCGGCGGCCACCTGGTCCGGCTCGGTCAGGTCCTGCGTGGTCGCGACGGTCTGCGGCAGGGGACTGGGCAGTTGGGTCAGCAGCAGCTCGCCGGACGCCGCGCCGATGGCCTGCGCCCCGCAACCGGTTGCCATGAGCAGGCACGCCAGAGCAGCGATGGGACGGATCATGGCGCGAACGTGATCGACCCGTTCCAGCGGTCCGACGTCCCGTGCTGGTCGGCGATGGTCCCCGAGCCCGTGGCGTTCTTGAAGATGCCGGTGCCACCGGTCACGGTGAAGCTGTACGAGGCGGCGTTCGACCGCTTGCACGCCTGCCCCTTGGTCGACTGCACGTCGAGAACGTCGCCGTTGGCCGCGGTCAGCGTGCCGGTGGTCGTGCTCGTGAAGCAGTCCCCCACCCCCGCGGCGACGGCGAAGGTGCGGTGCATTCTCAGCGCCCCGAACGGCGACGTGCCAACCGTGCCGTCCCCGACCGCGCAGAGCGCCGCTACAGTGCCCGTCAGATTGCAGTTGTACGGGCCGAACACGGAAGCGAAGGTGACGTCGAGCGCGACTGTGCCGTGTGGTTGCGGGACCCGTGGCGCGGCGGACGCCGAGGCCACCGGTCCGCTGCTGAGGTCGACGGCCTGCAGCGTCCAGTCGCACTGGGTGTCGACGTGCAGGTAGTAGTTTCCCGGCGTCGAGAAGTTCAGCGTCCCCTGCCGCTTGACCGCGACGAAGGTGGTCTGCGGGTGCTCGAAGGCGGTCGAGTTGTCGTCGCCGTTGAAGACGTCGAGGGTGAACTGGTTGACGTTGAGCACCTCCTCGGAGTTCTGCTTGGTGCAGTCGAAGGTGTATCTGACCTGCCACGGCCCGGAGACCCGGAACGGGGCCAGGCTCTGCGCCGTCCCGGTCGTGGAGTCGGTGTCGACCAGGATGGCGCTCTGCGCCTGGCCGAGGCTGCAGCCGCAGAGCAAGGTGCCCGCGGCCACCCCGCCCACGGCGGTTCGCAGCAAGGCGAGCAGGTTCACGACGGCGGCGCCGCCGGCAGCACGTCGATGGTTGCGCCGGCGGTGTAGGTGGTCTTCAGCTGGGTCTTCTGGTCGGTGTAGTTCTCGACGAGGTTGTCCCCAACGATGAGGCCGCCGTACTGCGTCGCCATGTCGATGGTCAGGGTGAAGTCCACCCTGCTGTTCGGCCCGCCCTGCGCGTACTCCTCCTCGCCGCCCATGGTGGCCTCCCACGCGTCGATCGGGACCCCACAGGCGTCGACGCGGACGTGGTCGGTGATCGTGGCGGTCCCCTGCGGGGCGGTGGCGGTCGGCCCCACCACCTCGGTCGTCCCGGTCAGGGGATCGGTGGCCGCCGACCGCCAGGTTGCCGCGGGAGCGGCGGGGAACGGGAAGATCTCCACGCCGGGAGCGAGCGGGTTGAACATGTGGTCGTTGCTCGGGTCGGCGGGGTCATGGGTCACCATGGCGGTGATGTAGACGCCCGGCGCGACGCCGCCGCCGACACCCAGCGAGCTCACCTGCCCCTGCGGGTACAGGTGGTACGAGGTGGTGGTGACCACGTCGTGGAAGGTGTCGACGACGTCGAAGCTGAAGTCCTGCACCGAGCCGAGCGCGCTGACGTTGGTCACCTGCCGCGTGCCGGACTGCGGCAGCGGCACCACCTTCTGCGTCGCCGTGCCCGGGTTGGTGGTGATCGAGCCGGTGCGCCGGAACGCGTACGTCGCGGGAGCGGGCGGGTGCAGCGCCGCCGCCGTCGCCTCCTTGGCCGGATACGACAGCGGCGACAGCGTCGGGCAGGGATCCGGGGTCGGCGTGGACAGCACGATCTGCACCGGCAGGACCGGCGGTTGCTCGACCGGCGCCGGGAAGGCCTGCACCGGGTTGAGGTAGTGGATGATCGGCGGTAGCGACGGCAGTGGCGAGGGTGTCGGCACGCCGTAGAAGACGTTGGCGCCCGCCTGCTTGACGTCGGTGTCCACAGGGCTGATCGGGCCGCACGCCGCCAGCACCAAGGCCGCCAGCAGGCAGGGACCGATTCGGTTGCTCACGAGTCTTCTTCTCATCATTGGCAGTCCGGGTTGTTGGGCAGCTTGGTCGCGGTGGTTCCCGCGTTGAGCTGCAGCTGCGGTCCGGGTTGGATGACCGGCACCGGCACCGCCTGCGGCGTCCGGTGGTGCTGGTACTCGAGCACCGCGTGGAAGAGGTCGGTGGCGTCGGCGACCGGGAACTGGCCGAGCAGGACCATCAGCGCCATGGTCTGGGTGTGCGGCGGGAACCACAGGAAGATGGTCTGGTCGGAGAGCACCATGGTGTAGGCGCGCTCGCCCAGGAAGTAGACGCGGTGGAAGTAGCCGCTGCCGAAGGTGCACTGGATGCCGCGGAAGATCTGGTGGCCCACGCACTGCAGCTCGTCCTGCTGGCAGGTGGTGTCCATCGACTCGTCGTTGATGTCGTCGATGGCGTACTGGGGCTTGAACAGCGAGATCTCCAGCGCGCCGTCGGTGGCCTGCCCGTGGTGGATGGTGGTGACGACGCCGCTCGACACCTCGGCGTCCGAGCCGGCCTGGGCGAACGCCTTCGACGCCTCCGTCTCCACCCTGAAGGTGAACGCGCCGATGGCGTGCGGCACCAGGTTCGCCGGCACCGTGCGCGCGGACGTCGAGCTCGCCCCGGCGGTGACGCAGGTGGTGACAACGGTGATCAGCAGCCCGACCGTGACCGCCGCCACCGCCCGGCGCCGCGGCCGCAGCATCGCCGCACGGCGTCGCCGCAGTCGCCACGCGCGCATCCGTCCGCGCACATCGAGGCGCAGGTTCACCTCGAACCACGGGTTCGGCATCTGCGCGGAGTACGGCTCGCGCAGCGAGGTGCGGGCGATCCGCGCCAGCACGCGGTTGAGCATCGGCTGGGCCCGGTCGAGCCGTCGCGTCACCGATGCCGCCAGCCGCTCGGCGGCGTCGGCGTCCTCGGGCCGCAGGTCGCGGCGCAGGTCTCCCCACAGCGCTCGGCTGACCAGCCAGGCCAGCTCCTCGTGTTCGGCGTCGTCGTTGACGTGGGCGAGGAACCTGGTCGGTGACGCCGCCGGGTCGCCGATGGTCAGGTCGCGCGCCCGGTCGCGGAACTCGGCGTATGCCGCGGCGATGCGGCCGGGCAGCCCGAGCCGTCTTCCCCATCGCCGGCGCTGTCGCGTGCGGGCGAGCTTGAAGAACCAGGGATACATCGCGAACAGCAGCACCACGGCGAGGACGATGGGCAGGATGCGCACCAGGTACCACTGCACGTACTGGAAGAGCTGCAGCGCCGTCAGCCTGCGGGTGGGGATGTAGACGACGAGCTGCAGCCGGTCGATGGCGGCCGCATTGACCTGGTTCTTCTGCTGCTGATGGGTGGACGGCTTGGCCTTGGGCGGCACACCGGTGATCGGGTACCAGCCGTAGCCGCCGAAGTAGGTCTCGAGCCAGGTGGCGCCGTTGGCCGGGTGCACCGCGAAGCTGCCGTCGCTCTGCTGCTCGCCGCCGAAGTACCCGAAGCCGATGCGTGCCGGGACGCCGGACCAGCGTGCCAGCAGCGCCTCGGCCTCGACGATCTCGTACGGGTTGGCCTCACCGCCGTCGAGCATCTGCCCCACCCGCTGCGGCGTGATGTCACCGGGTGCGCCGGCGCCCGCGGCCACCACGTTGGTGTAGAGCGCCTGGCGCAGGTAGGTGAGCCTGTCGTAGCTGTTCTCGGCGACGCCCTTCTGGGTGGCCGCCTGCGAGTATTTGCCAAGCAGTTCCGAAACCTGGATGGGCGGCGGCGGTGCGGTCAGGTACTGGTTGTAGGCCGGGCCCGGCCGGGGCGCCTGGGCCACCTGCGCGCCGGTGGGCAGCGCCTCGCCGACCAGCGTGTAGCTCAGCCCGCGATAGATGGGCTCGTCGGCGATGGCCAGCGCGCCGGTGCGCGGGTCGACGGTGAGGGTGTTGTGCGTGTCCTGCACCTGGTCGAGGAAGGCGAGCTCGGGCAGCGCGTGACCGGCCAGCCCGTCGACGACGATGTGGAAGACGATGGGATTGGCGCCCGGCGTCTTCTTCCCGCCGGGAACGGCGCCCGGCGCCTGGAACCGCTTCAGCGTGCCGGCGTCGTACGGCGGCAGCAGCCAGGCCTGCTGCTTGGTGTCGTACACGTCGATGACCCCCACCCGAAGCGGCAGCGCGCGCGTCGCCGTGTAGGTGAACAGCACCTGGTCGGCGGGCAGCGGAGGGATCTGCGGGCGCTGCGGTGGGATGGTGTGGTTGGTGTTCGGCTGCGGAAAGAGAAAGCCGAGCTGGCTCAGGCCGGCCACCGCGACGCCGAGGGCCGCGGCGAACGCGGCGCCGCGCATCATGCGCCGGCTCTCGAACGCGGCGCTGGAGAGCCCGCTGGTGCCCAGCTCGGCGCCGTAGGCGAGGGTCATGCCCAGCATCAGCAGGAGCAGCGCCACCACCACGGTGGCCACCTCCGACGAGGCCGGCTGCGTGAGCACCGCGCCCATGGTCACCGGCACCGACAGACTGACTCCGAGGCGCGGGCGCCGCAGGCTAATGCCCAGCGCGGCGCTGCCCGCGGTGAGCAGCGCGAAGACGAAGACGAGGATGAACCGCCAGCCCGGGTCGAAGGGGATGGGCGGCTGCAGCAGTCCACCGCCGTTGACGGCCTGCGCGATCTGGTAGGTGAGCCCGCCGCCGGTGTGCGAGTCGAGCGCGACCAGCGCAGCCCCGGCCAGCGCCGCCACGGGAATCACCAGGAACTGCAGGTACGCACCGCCCGGCCGGCGCATGGTGAGCAGCACCATGCCGCCGCCGATGAGCACGCCGAGCAGCCCGACGAGGTGGGCACTGAAGTCGCGGAAGATGCCACCGGCGACCCAGGCGGCGGCGGCGGTCGCCAGCATCGCGCCCGCCGTGGTCAGCGTCGGGTTGATCGGCGGCCGCGTCTCGCCCTGCGTTTGCGCCTGCTCCGCGTCCGCGTTCTCGACGCCGGGCTGCGGCTCCGCCTGCGCAACCGCGTCCACGCCGCCCGCCGCGGACGCCACGGATTCGACGTCGATGCTCACGGCAGCGCTCGCACGTTGCTCTGCAGGCTGGCGCGGAACACCCCGCTCAGCGAGACGCCCGGCTTGACCTGCACCACCTGCGCGCCGATCTCGTAGGCGCGCCGGATGCTGATCGGGTCGGACTCCTCCCAGACCACGGCGCACACGGTGAACGACGACCCCGCGCTGACCAGCAGGTTGGCGCGCGCCACCGACGCCGCGTCGAAGTGGCTGGTGATCAGCACCACGTGGGCGTCGCGCCGCCGTGCCTTGGCCAGGCGTTCCATGGCGTCGCTGAGCGGGTCCCCGGCGAGGTGGATGCGGGCCAGCTCGTCGAGGAACAGCAGCCGCGCCCGCGGACCGCGGAAGGCGCCCAGCGACGCGTAGTTCGACTCCAGCTGGACGGTGAAGCCGTCGCGGATGTGCCGGACGCCGACCGAGGCCGCCACGCGCACGGCGGTCTCGAAGGTGTCCGACGGGGTGCCCGGGCTGTTCCACTCCGCATCGGTGTCGACCACGATGGCGATGCGGTCACTGATGCCCTGCTCGAACTCGCGCACCAGCAGCTTCTCGGTGCGCGCGAAGGCGCTCCACACCACGCGGCGCACGTCGTCGCCGCGCACGTAGTCGCGCATGCCGTAGAACTCGAAGCCGTCCGGCCAGGGGCGCGACCGCGGTGGCCGCAGCGGCGGCTCCTCGAAGGCGCGCGTCAGCGGGCGGTCGAGGACGTGCTCCACGTTGGGGTGCACGATGATCTCAGTAGCGGGCAGCAGCTCCTGGCGCCGCTTGGCCAGGCCGATGGGATCGGTGAACTCCGCGGTGAGCGGACCGACCGCGTAGACGCCGCGCAGCTTGGGCGCCACGCTGTAGCGGTGCTTCAGGTCGTGACCCGGTGACAGCGCGGGAATCGGCAGCACCACGCTGCGGCCGAGCTGCGCGTGCAGCTGCTCCTCGATGCGGAACGCGGTGACCCGCGCCTGCGCCGAGAGGGTGAGCTCGACGCTGAGCGTCTGCCCGACGCGCGCGCGATGCGCGATCGAGGAGCGCTGCGCAGTGACCGGCCGCTTGCGCCGCGCCAGCACGGCCGCGACGCCGAGCATGATCACGCCCGCGTAGGCGAGCAGGTACAGGCCGCGACCACCGTAGCCGTGCGCGACCACCCAGCCGAGCACCGCCAGCGCGGCGACGATCAGCCCGGTGACGGTGATGCCGAGGTGGCGTTCGACGAGCTGCCACGGCGACATCCCGCCGCCGGCGTCGAGCGCGGACGAAGCCGCGGCCGAGGAGGCGAGCCTGCGAATGCTCATCTGGCGGTGGGCGGCCAACTCGTCACACCATCGGCGGCTTGACACGGCTGGTGATCCGCTCGATCACCTTCTGCACGGTGTCGTCGCGCAGCTCCGCGTCCGGTGTCAGCGCCAGGCGGTGAGCCATCACCGGCTGCAGCACGGTGGTCACGTCGTCGGGCAGCACGTCCTCGCGGCCGCGCGACGCGGCCACGACGCGCGCCGAGTAGAGCATGGCCAGCGACGCGCGCGGGCTGGCGGGAAGCTGCAGCGACGGCTCGGTCCGGGTGGCCTGGCAGATCTCCGCGATGTAGATCTTGAGCGCGTCGGACACCTGCACACCCTTGGCCCACTCCTGCAACGCCAGCACGTCCTCGACGCCGCACACCGGCTGCAGGCTGTCGATGGCTAGCCGGTTGGAGTTGGCGTTCATCACCTCCACCTCCGCGGCCAGGTCCGGGTAGCCCATCGACATCTTGAAGAGGAAGCGGTCGAGCTGCGCCTCCGGCAGCGGGAAGGTGCCGGCCAGCTCGATCGGGTTCTGCGTGGCCAGCAGCAGGAAGGGCTGCGGCAAGCGGTGGGTCACACCGTCCACCGAGACGCGGCGCTCCTGCATCGCCTCCAGCAGCGCGGACTGCGTCTTCGGCGTGGCCCGGTTGATCTCGTCGGCGAGCAGGATGTTGGTGAAGACCGGGCCGGCACGGAACTTGAACTCGCGCGTGGTCAGGTCGACGACCGACGAGCCGGTGATGTCCGAGGGGAGCAGGTCGGGCGTGCACTGGACGCGCGCCGTGTCGGCCTGGATGGTCTGCGCGATGGCTCGGGCCAGCATGGTCTTGCCGGTGCCGGGCAGGTCCTCGAGGAGCACGTGGCCCTCGGCGAGAATGGCCGAGAGGATCAGGCGGATGGAGCGCCCCTTGCCCTTGATGACCTTCTCGATGTTGGTGACGATGCGCTCGAAGGACTCCTGGAACTGCTCGGCGGTCCGCGGGCCGCTGCTCATCGATACGATCTGGGCCTCAGCCATTGCTTCTCCTTGCTTCCTGTATCTCGTGTTCGGGTTGCCGGTCGAGCTTCAGCGACCTGGAGACCACCGCCTCCGACGCACCGCCGAGCAGCGCGTCGACGACTTCGGTATTGCCCAGCACCTGCGCGGGCGTGCCCTCGGCCATCACCGTCCCCAGTCGCAGCGCGATCATGCGGTGCGACACCGCCGCCACCAGGCCGAGGTCGTGCTCGATGATGAGCACGCCGCAGTTGGTCTCCTTGACGATTCGCCCGATGACCGGCGCCAGCAACTCGGTCTCCGCCTGGGCCAGTCCCGACGACGGCTCGTCGAGCAGGAGCAGCTTCGGCTGCGTCGCCAGCACGCAGGCGATGTCGACGATGCGCCGGGTTCCCGTGGACAGCTCGTTGATGAACTTGTCCGCGTATGCGCCCAGCCCCAGGCTCTGGATCAGGTTGTCGACGCGCCGCCGGACTCGGCGCTCCGACCGATTGCTGACGGGAGTCCACAGGGCCGCGTGCACCATGCTCCGGCTTTGCAGGTGGCGCTCCAGGGCGACGGCGATCGACTCGCGCACGGTCAGCGCGGGGAAGAGCTTGACGTTCTGATACGAGCGGGCCAGCCCCAGCTGCGCGCGCTGGTGCACGCCGAGCCGGGTGACGGCACGTCCCGTGAATTCGATGGATCCCGCGGACAGCTCGGCGGCTCCGCTGATGGCGTCGAAGAGCGTTGTCTTCCCGGCGCCGTTGGGACCAACCAGGCCGATGACCTCCGCGCGATCGGCGCGCAGCGACACACCGTTCAGCACTCGCACACCACCGTAGCTGAGCTCGAGCCCTTCGCAGGTGAGCACTGTCTCGCGCTCGTCGCCGAGCTCGTTGAGCCGGCGCTGCGTCGACGTGCCCAGGTCCGAGGTGGTGGCGCCGGAAAGGAACACGGAGTGCACCACGTCCGGCCTGCGCCGCAGCTCCTCAACGGTGCCGTCGAAGCGGATCTCGCCCTTCTCCATGTACACCGCGCGTTCGGCGATCTGCAGGGCGACGTTGATGGACTGCTCGACGATGATCACCGTCGTCCCCTCGCGGCGGATCTCGCGCAGGGCGTCGAGCAGCTGCTGCACCACCTGCGGCGCCAGGCCGAGCGACAGCTCGTCGACCATGAGCAGGCGCGGCTTCATCAGCAACGCCTGGCCCAGCGCCACCATCTGCTGCTCGCCCCCGGAGAGGTTGCCGGCCTGCGTGGTCCAGCGTGTCTTCAGCTGCGGGAAGCGCGCCAGCACCTCGTCGAGCTTCTGCCGCAGGTACGCGGGATCGCTGCGGTACATCCAGCCCGCGGTCAGCAGGTTCTGCTCGACGGTCAGCGTGGGGAACACCGCCTGGCCGCCGGGCATCATCACCACGCCACGCGCGGCGATGAGGTGTGGCGGCAGATGGGTGATGTCGTCGCCGTCGAGGAAGATGGCGCCGTTGCTCGCCTGCTGGATGCCACCGATGGCGCGCAGCAGCGTCGACTTGCCGGCGCCGTTGGTGCCCAGCAGCGCGACCAGCTCGCCCTCGCTGACGTCGAAGTCGACGCCGAAGAGCACCTGAGCGCCGTCGTAGACGACGTCGACGT